>JAJECP010000022.1 GCA_022821985.1 Acidimicrobiia bacterium | reverse complement strand
CATCGCCGCCTCACCAGCAGCATCGCTCGCCGGCACAGCCGGCATGTCAAGATCAGTCACAGACATGATCCTCCCCGGCCCACAGCCCACGGCTGCGGACCATCAGACCACGCCCGATACACAAAATTCCTGACAGACCCTCGCTGTGTGCGAGCTGCTCGATTGTTGCGTCGAGCACTCCCAGGATGAGCTCGGTGACTGCGGCGTTGTCCAGACCTGCACCGTCAGCGGATGCGACGAGCATCGCTTGCTCGACCGCCCCACGGACCGTGTCGAGTTCCCAGCGCGCCGTCATCGCCACGCGCTCAAGCTGCTCCTCCCTGGACACATGCTGGGTCAGGTCCGAGAGATAGTCGATGAAATCGGCGGCGTGCTCAGCCACCGTCGCGAAAGCCCGCGCGCCGCGCGCCCTGCGGTACTCCTTCACCACGGTTTCCCACGGGATAGGCCCGAATGCCCCCGCGCCGTAGATCATCACCGCCACCGGCTCCACCGCCGACAGCGCGAACAGCTTGTTCGCGGAGTTGTAGATCTTGGGACCCCGGCCCACGACCGTCGCAGCGCTGTCCGCGGCAATCGCCACCGCCTCACGATTCAGAATCACAACCTCAGCCGTCATCAGCCCTCCCTCCGCGCCGGCATCCTCGCGCGGGGCTGTCACACCACCACCCCGATTTTCTGGAGACCGTGGCGGTCCTCGGTAGTTTGCGACCAGTGGTTGATTCCGAAGCGCTCAAGACGGCAACCGAGGCGGCCTTTCGGGAAGCGGAGGATCGTGCCGCCAAGAGCACCGAGGAGCGCTGGGCTGGGGAACTGCTGAAGACGTTGCTGGGAGCGCGGCGCTGGCTCGCGCGAGACATCCCCGGCGGTCCGTCAGGCATGTATGACTTGGATCTCTTGTTCGATGATGGGTGTCGATTCGCGGTCGAGGTCAAGTCCCACACGTCACCGGAGCGAGCAGCGTTCAAAGCTGAACTGCGGAAGATCAACCCAATATCGGCACCGTCACTCAACACTGGCTGGGAAGTCAACATCGGTGTCCCGGATGACAACGCGAACGACGGCGAAGTCAGCCCGCCTCTGTTGAAAGAAACCGTGCCTCAGCTGCCGGGCCTTCTTGAACGCGTCGAGACCGAGAATCTGCACGACCGCGTTCGGTATATGAGTAGCGCGCGAGATCAAATCGCCCCGCAAGGTGGCGAAGTCGTCTCTCAGCTCCAATCACTCGGAGTCACTCATGCCTATCCGGCGAGCTGGCGGGAACCTGGAACCATATATCTGCGAAGAACTGACCGTGCAACTTGGGCCGGAAGCAGTGACATTGTCGCGACCGCTGAGGAGCACATCGGCCAACAATATGCATCTGTTCAGCGTGCTATCGAGGATGGCGCGCACGAAGTTCACCTATTCATCTGGCTGCCCCTCGGTGTGACCCGCAGTGATGCAGCGAGTGCCGCGGCAAGCGATTTCGAACCAGAACTCGATTGGCCTCGGATGCCAGCGGACATGGGCGGCCTCGACTCGGTTTGGGTTACGCGTTTGGCGGTTCCCGCCGCATACCCGGAACTGCATGGATTCTCGTCGCCAATATGGCAATTTACGAAGTCTGGTCCGTATTGCTGGAGGCTTGGTTGGCAGAGGCAGGGACGCGGAAGACTTTCATGACCTCGTCGCCGAGGTGGTTGATGACCTTGACGGCTATGTGGCCTGTCTCGGGAGCGGGGAAGGGGCGGGAGAGGTCGCTGTGGAGGGAAGCCCAGGCGTCTTCGTCGATCTCGGCTTTGAGGGTGGTCTTGAGGGACTTGTAGGGGTCGTTGGCACCGAGGAAGTAAGCGTGGCGCACGAAGAAGCTCTCGTGGTCGTAGTTGGTGTCGACGAACCAGCAGGCGATGGAGTCGGGCTCGTCGCTGCGGATGTCGCCGGTGGTGGGGTCGAACACGTCGATCCCTCGCAGCTTCACGCAGAACTGCTCGGCACCTTCGCTGGTGGGATGCGTTGTCAGCAGTTTGATGTCGGGCTCGCCGAAGATCACGAACAGGTTGCCGCTGCCGGTGCTCTTGAGCTCGCTCGCCATGTGCAGGTCAGCGTTCATCCTGGCTTGCAGCACTTGCAGCGGTCCTGACTTGGTGAACTCGGATGCGTGCGCGTCGTAGTTGAAGGCACAGGCGATCAGCACGTCGAAGCCGGCCTCGGCTGCCTCGCGAGAAGCCGCAACGAGGTCGGGGCGCGTGACAGTGCCGAATTCGGGGCCGACGAAGATCGCTGCTCTGCGTGTCGCAGCTGATGCGGCAGCGTCTTGCTCCGACGGTGCTGCACTGTCCGGGGTGCTCGACCCGGCATCGAGCGCAGGCGACGCCGAACTCGCCGCTGTAGTCGCCGACTCAGCACTGTCGCGACCGTTAGCTGGCAGCGCTGCGGATTCGAGGTAGGCGCCCTCGGCGCAGACGTACTCGCCGGGCCAAGGCTGGAGCGAGACGAAGTTGATGCGGTCGGCCTTGTGGACCTGCTGCACGCCGGCGGCTCGCAGGTTGTCGAGGATCAGTGATACGAAGTCCTGCGGTGCCTCGCCATTGCTCCGTGCCTCGGCAACCGGATCGATCAGCTGGTCGTCGGCATCAAGGGCCAAGTACCGGTGCGGGGAAATGCTCTCGACGGTGAACGGTCCGGCCACGCGCACCTTCGAGTTATCTTCGTACGGCTTGTCGTAGAGGAACTCGAAGTCAGCCTTGGCGGCGATGGACTCGTCGATTGCCCGCTGACGGTCGAGGCGAGCCTGCCAGAAGCGTTCGTGCGGCTCAACGGCATCGGCCGGCCAGTCGTCAGGACGCTCGCGGGGAACCTCCCATTCCAGCAGGCCACTCGCCGGTGCCTCCTCGCCGGAGGGCAACGGCACGGTCGCTTCGAGTTGCTGGGTGAAGTCGATCCGTTCGCCCTTGCGGCCTCCGACCGAGACCTCAAGCGGCTCCGGCGGGTCTGCACGGAGCGCCGAGTTGAGATCGGCGAGCGCCGTCTCGACGACCGGCTGACGCTGTTCGTAGATGACGTCGATTTCAGCGTTGTTGGCAATCGATCGCAGCGTGATGTGCGGGACGCGTTCGTAGACGAACCCCTGCCTGACATCTCCGTAGGTCGCCGTGTCGGGCGGCTCGGCATGGCTGAGTTCCGCTTCCTTCTGCTGCCCTTCGGGACTGTCGGACAACAGGTAGTACGGATAGCGAGCCCCCATAAGCCGCACTCGCGCCAAGGCCAAAGCGACTCGCGAGGTGTCGATGGTGATCCAGCGTCTGCCCCACTGCTCGGCCACATACGCCGTGGTTCCCGAACCGCACGTGGGGTCAAGCACCAAATCGCCAGGATCAGTCGCCATCAGCAAACAGCGTTCGATAACGCGCGGTGCAGTTTGTACCACATAGACCCGCTTATCTCCGAATCCGCTCTGGCGCGTGTCATCCCAAATATCGTTGTAGGCCTGCAGAGGCCAATCGTCGAACGGCCGGATAAAACCAAGCGTCGACCCGGAAGACGTGAGGCGACTACATTTCCTCAACCGATCCATTCCAGCGCTGTTTGTCTTCCACCCGCCAGATCCGGGAACAAATCGCCCGCCGCAGAAGTCGTATGCATATATCGTCGTAGTGCTTGAAGATTGAGACGTGAGTGGATTCATTCTCGCGAGACGGTACGGAGCATTGCCAACTCGCTTGAACACACCTGAACGGTCCCAGTCATAGCGGAAATTCTGATCAGCGGATGGGTCACGCCTGAATTTGAGTTCTCGGAACTTTAGGTATTCGCTATTGCGTGCATACCACAGAATCACATCGTATGTGTTGTCCAACGAAGATGCCGCCTTGCCAGTTGTCTTACGGAAGATGACGTTCGCCACGACATTGTCGGCACCGAAGACTTCATCCATCAACGCGCGCACGCGATGCACATTCTCGTCCCCGATCTGAACGAAGACGGATCCACTCTCCGTCAAGAGGCCACGGGCAGCCGTCAGCCGGTCGCGCAAGTACGTCAGGTAGCTGTGGATGCCGTCTTGCCAAGTGTCTCTGAATGCCCGTACTTGCTCAGGTTCGCGAGTGATGTGGTTGGCCTTGCCGTCTCGTACATCCCGACTTCTCGTGGACCATTGGAAGTTGGAATTGAATTTGATGCCGTATGGCGGATCGATATAGATGCACTGCACTTGGCCTCGTAGGCCTTCGCGCTCGGCCAAGCTTGCCATTACCTGCAGGCTGTCTCCGAGGATCATGCGGTTCGACCAATTCATCTGGTGCTGGTAGAACTCCGTTCTCGCATCACCAGCGGGCAGCCCGTTGAAGTCGGAGAACAATTCGATCTGAAAGCCAGCCTCGGAGGCTGCCTGTTCGACGCTGCGCTGACGGCTCAGCCGTTGCAGATCTTCCACCAGCGCTTTGGGATGCACCTTTTCTTGGATGTACAGCGGCGGGGCCGACACCTCAAGATCGGCCCAGTCGATCATGTCCTTGCCACGCCACACCAACTGCGGGTCGAGGTCTCGATTGAGGCGCTTGTATGCCACTTGGATCGCAGCCACCGCCTCGTCTGACGACTGCGTCTGGTATTCGGCCGTCGGGATATTCAACCGCGCCGACTCATCATGTGTGAGGCTCTCGACTTCCTTCGATTTGGCACCGCGCTTGGCCATCAATCACTCCTCGCTGTGCTGTGCGAGCACTTCGCGCAGTGTGGTGATGAGCTGCGGCACCAGGAGGGTCACCGTATTCCACACGGAGTCTTCTTCGAGGCCCTCGTAGTCGTGTGCGATGCGGTTTCGCAGGCCGCGAATTTTGTGCCAGACAATGGCACTGAGTGCTTCTCGTACTGGCGGCGGCACTCGATTGGCCGCTTCCGCAAGGACCATGAGCTGCATGAGCGACGCGTCATACTCCAGCGTGCCCGGAAGGAAATCGGACTCCTGAACGCCTTGAGCGTATTCGGATGCCTTTTCAGCAGCTTCCATCATGCGCTTGATGTGCGGCAGCCATTCCTCAGGCAGAGTGCAGCTATACATCGATCGCTTCTCGCTCTGCGTTCGGGCGCACATGGTCGCGCAGCTTCTTGCTGACCGCGATGTCAACTCTGCGACCGAGGGCGTCCTCCAAGAATGGGCCCTCGCCGTAATTGCCCCAGCTCTCCGGCTCGGTGTGATATTCGACAATGAGGTCGATATCACTGGTGAGATGAGCCTCGTCGCGGGCGAATGACCCGAACAGCTTGAGGCTTGCTATGCCGAACTCCTCTTGCAGGCGCGGCTTGAGCTCTCGCAGCGCGGCAAGCACCGCATCACGGCTGTTGAGCGCCTGCCGACCATCGCGGAACGCAGCCGCTTCCCGTCGCGCCTGAGCGATGGCAGTCTCGAGATCCTTCGCAAAATCCCAGTTGTTCCGCAGTTCGGTGAACTGCCAGTAGCCGAACGTGCCGAGACGGTTGACGCCGGGCACCCAGTAGTTGCGCATGGTGCTGGCCTTGTCCTTGGCGTCCTCGCCGCGGAAGCCCTTGACCTCTGCCACGAGATGCAGCGGTTCGCCCCCGCCGTCGCCGTCGCCTACCCGCAGGATGAAGTCGGGCACGTAGGCGCGGTTCTGGCCGCCGGTGCGGTACGGCACCTCGAAGCCCATGCCGACGTTCTTGACGTAGGCCAGCACATCGGGATTGGCTTCGGCCACCTGGCAGAACTCCAGCTCCCAATCGCTGTCGCCGATCGCCCAGTTGACGTGGCTGAGGTCGGCGCGGGTGCGCCAGCGCCGCGTCTTCGACGTGGTGAAGTTGACGTCGCGGGTGGTGCCGACGGGCGAGAACGGGTCGAGCGAGGCCGTCACGGCCCCACCCACGCTCCGCTCAGCCTCGACAATCGCTGTGGTGATGCGCTCGCACGCCTGATCCAGAAGCTGCAGACTGACCAACTGAGACAGGGTGGTGCCGCCCTCACACACCAAGTGCTCGTCGAGCCAGCGCTCGGTGATGCACTTGAGCTGTCCGAACAGGTGCAGCCGAGGCTGGCCTTGCTCGTCGCACCACTTGGTTCGGAGCAAGTAGCGGGTCAGGTAGTAGACGATGGTGGACCGGCGGGCGTTGCCGGTATCGGCGAGGTCGAAATCGACGCCTTCGCCGATGATGCCCTCGCCGCGAGTGTGCGTCGGCCCCGTCATCTCCGGGGTCAGCCGCAGTGTCGAGTCTTCGGTGAAGTGGGCGTCGAGCCGGTCGTCGGGCAGCTCCACTCGATAGCCGGCGACCCGCGGGAAGCGGATCTCGCAGGCGTCTCGTTCGGGGCTGACTGCATGCACCTGCACGGTCGGCTTCGGCGGCTTGGGTTTCACGATCACCGGCTCGGCGGTGAAGTCGAACGGCACGCCGAACACGTCGGCGTACTCGGTCTCGAACAGGCCGTGCTCGTTGAGGTCGTACGACTGGCGGCGCAGGGCACGGCCCACCACCTGCTCGCACAGCAGCTGCGTGCCGAATGCTCGCACGCCCAGCACGTGCGTGACGGTGTTGGCATCCCAGCCCTCGGTCAGCATCGCCACCGACACCACGCACCTGGTGTCGCCGCCGAGGCGGCCCGGCTTGCCGACGGTGTTCATCACCTCGCGCAGCAGGTCTTGATCGCTGAGGTTCTGGGCTTCGTGGCTGGTGCCGCCGCGCTCGATGATCTCGCGCCGGAACCGCTCGATCTCATCGGATGCCGCTGCACGAAAGTTCGGGTCGAGGGCGTCGCCCGATTCCAGCTGCCGGCTGTCGATGAGCAACGTGCGCGGTCGGGCCAGCGCGTTGCCCTCGGTGTCGAAGTTGCGGAACAGTCCCAGCCTGCCGTTGTGGAACGTCTCCGTTCCGTCGGGCAGGTCGCGCCGGTAACCGGAGATGTAGTCGTAGACGACCTTCGAGGTGGCGGTGTTGTTGCAGACCACGATGAAGCACGGCGGGACGTCGATGTCGTCGTTCGCTTCCCACTGCTGGAACACCTGCTCGTAGTGGCCGTAGAGCGCATCGAGGGCAGACTTCAGCTCGA
The DNA here is from genome assembly GCA_022821985.1 of Acidimicrobiia bacterium. Taxonomy (GTDB): domain Bacteria; phylum Actinomycetota; class Acidimicrobiia; order Acidimicrobiales; family Poriferisodalaceae; genus Poriferisodalis. Next base: position 104,253 of record JAJECP010000022.1, on the reverse strand, counting down.
CCGGCAGTACCGCCTCGGGGTCGAGCGCCCCGACCGCCTTCAAGCCCTTCTTCGGCATCTTGGGGCCGATGTGCTTCCACAGTTCACGGTAGGTGGGCATCTCGTTGCCGGGGATGTTGTCGGCCACCGGCACTCTCGGCAGCTTGACGATGCCGCACTCGATGGCGTCCATCAGCGAGAAGTCGCTGGCGACCCAGCCGAACAGGGTGCCCTCGGCGTAGCCCGAGCCGCTGAGGAAGAAGGGCGTCGCTGACAGGTCGATGACCCGCTTCAGCCCCAAGCGGCGCTGCACCGCCTCGATGCCGGTCATCCAGACGCGGGCCGCCTCAGCGTTGTCTTCAGCTTCCTTGCGGGCATCGCCCGTCAAAGCGGGCTCATCTGATTCGTCGGCCGAACCGGGCTTCTCCCGGTAGCAATGGTGTGCCTCGTCGTTCAGCACCATCACGCCCTTGGTGCCCATCAACTCGGGCATCACCCGCTGGAGCATCTGGCCTTCGGTTTCGCGTGTGTCGATCTCGGGTCCGTGGCCTTGCAGCAACGCCCGGCTGCCCTTCGCGAGACTCATCGTCTCGCGCCGGATGAACGCGTGATAGTTGGTGATGACGATCCTCGCCTTGCCCAGCTCGCTCGCCATGTCAGCCGGGACGAGATCACGGCTGCGGTAGTAGCTGTCCGGATCATTGGGCTGCAGCACACGGAGCCGGTCGCGGATGGGTATTCCAGGCGCGACCACGAGGAAGCCGCGGGTGAACCGTTGGCTCTGGGGGTGCCGCACGGCGTTGACGGTCTGCCATGCGATGAGCATGGCCATCACGGTCGTCTTGCCGGAGCCGGTGGCCATCTTGAGCGCAAGGCGGGCCACGCCCGGATTGGCCTGCTCGCTGGCCGCTGCGATCCGGTCACGCAGACGGCGCCCGACGACGGAGTTCGGGGCAACCTCGGTGAGCCAGATGACCGTCTCCACAGCTTCGACCTGGCAGAAGAACGGGCGGATGCCGGGGAACTCGAAGTGCCTCCAGTGCTTGAGGAGCCGTGCGGTCTCCGCGGTGACATGCCAGCGCCGCTCGTCGGGCTCTGCCCGCCACTTGGCCACCTCAACGCGGATCGTGTTGATCAGTTCCGACAGGTCGTACTGCTGGCCTGCCTCAGCCAGCGACTCAGCCTGCTCGTCGAACACCAAAGCCTGCTGCGACGACTTGTCGGCCTTGGCGCCCTTCTTGGCGTGCTTGCGTGGGGCCGGAATCGGAGAGATGAACGAAGCGTCGCGCCGCCACTCCCGTATCTCGCCGGTGGGCTGCCGGTTGTCGTCGAGCCGCCAGTGGCGCGCCGGAGCCTCGTAGGGGGAGTTGAGGATCGGCTGGTCGTAGAAGTCGGGCATGTCGCAGCCACGCTACGCGTCCACCGCTGCGCAGGGCGCGAACTGCGTAGAGCACGCTCGCCGCGGACTGCAAACCGATTCGTATCAAACCGAACAGAACGCTCTCAATGCGATCGCCAAGAGCCTCGAATGATGCCAGCTTGCTTGTGGTCTCATGGCCTTACGCAGACCGGGATGCTCCCAGCGCGGCCAGCGCTCGGGTCGCAGCGTTCAGGCCGCAGAGGCCGTGTGCTCCCGCGCCTGGCGGCGTCGACGCTGAGCACAGGTAGGTGCCCGGAATACCGGTGAAGTAGGGATCCCGGGCGAGTCGGGGCCTGAACAGCAGCTGGAGGGGCGACGACGCGCCGCTCAGGATGTCGCCGCCGATGAAGTTCGGGTTGTAGACGGACATCTGGGTGGTGGAGCGCACCGCCGTGCCTACCACTCGCTCGGAGAATCCGGGCGCGAAACGCTCGATCTGGGCGATGATCGCCTCGGTGGCGTCGCCGGTGTAGCCGTGCGGGACATGGGCATAGGTCCACAGCGGGTGAACACTGCCGACCGAGCGGGAAGGGTCGGCGAGATACTGCTGGCCGACCAGGACGAACGGCCGCTCAGGCATCCGACCGCGATGGACTGCCAGTTCGTTGGCGAACACCTCGCGTGCATCCCCGCCAAGATGCACCGTTCCGGCGTCACCGGCAGCAGGTGCTCGCCACGGCACGTCGCCCTCGATGGCGAAGTCGACCTTGAACGCTCCGGGTCCGTGACGGAACCGGCGGTAGGCACGGGCGACCCGGGGCGGCAACCGGTCGCCCAGGATGTCGGCCGCGATCGACGGTGAGACGTCGAGCAGCAGCAGGTCGGTCGGCGGCAGTTCGGCTGCGGACCGAACGCGAACTCCGGTCTCGGTCCGGCCACCGTGTGCCATCAAGTCGGCAACGAGCGCGTCCGCGATCGCCTGCGAACCGCCTTCGGCTACGACCCAGCCGTACTGGTGTCCCGCTGCCAGGATCATGAGGCCCACCGCGCTGGTCATGGGGCGGTCCAGGCGCCAGAACGCATGGGCAGCGACGCCTGCCCACAGAGCCCGGGCGGGCTCGTCGCGCCACAGGCGGCCCAAGACGGTGGCGGGGGTCATGGCGGCCGCGCCGAACCGCGCCGTCAGCACCGGGTGACGGGGCAGCCGCAGCAGCGGCTGAGTGATGTCTTCGAACAAGCTGTCGAGATCGGCCGTCAGCGCCCCGAACAGCCGGCGCCAGCGCGCTCCGTCGTCGCCGAGCCCGTCAGCCGTGTCGTCAATGGACTGGTACAGGACGCTGGCAGAACCGTCGTCGAGGGGATGCGCGCAATCAACGATCGGCGAGCGCCACCGCAGGCCGAGCCGTTCGAGGCCGAGCGAGCGCAGGAACGGCGACGCCGCGGCCACCGGGTGCACGGCAGAGCACTGGTCATGCACCAGGCCCGGCACGATCATCTCTGCGCTGCGGGTGCCCCCGCCAATGGTCTCGGCGGCTTCGAGCACCGTCACCTCGACACCGGCCCGGGCCAAGTGAACAGCGGCGGCGAGCCCGTTCGGCCCGCTGCCGACGACAATCGCCGTCGTCACCGCATTAGCCGGTGTCGGCTGGGGGCATCACGACGCCGTCGGCCGTCTGGCGGGGAATCAGCCAGTTTCCGTCGTGATCGATCGACGGCACCTTGCGGGCATTGCCGGGATGAGGCACGCCCTGGGGCTCGTAGCCCTCCTTCCGCCACGTCACCGTGTGCGGAATCGGACCGTCAGGCAGCCACGGCTGGGAGTTGTAGGCGTCGTCGTGGCGATACCAGCCCTTCTCGACGGTCCCCAATGCTGCGTCGATCACCCGGTACTGCACACGGTTGGTGTACGCCGGCCGCGACTCGGTGAACACCGCAATCACATCGCCGGGCTCGTACTCGCACCGCTCCTGCCAGGCTGCGATCAGCCGCTCGTCCAGGCAGTGCCCGTCGCCGAAGTTCCACCCCGTCAGCACGTTGCTCAAGAACTCGCCCTCGCGCTGGATGCGCTTGTCGAGATCGTCGACGTGGCACATCAGGCCCGAGATGTGCATGCGGCCCATCGGGTGCATCATGCGGAACGCCACCGCCTTCTGGATGAAGATCTCCGAGATCTCAGGGCCGAACAGCGGCTCGAGCTGGTCGATCTGGTTGTCGGCGGACTTCACGATCTTGTCGTTGATCCGGTCTTCCATCTCTTTGTTGCGAAGCGAGAACGTCGCCGCCGCCCAGTTGCCGGCGTACTGCTTCATCCCCACCAAGAAGCTCACGTACTGCGGGCGGAAGGCTCCGAGCACGATGGGCGACAGCGCCGCAACCAGCACCACGACCAGCAGCACCGGCTCCATGTCCCACACCGCGTAGCCGTTCCCGGCGTGGAAGTTCGAGAACAGGAACGCTGAGCAGAAGATGAAGAACACGTTCCACTCGAGCGGAACCGCCAGCGGGAATGTCGAGATGATGAACGTGTGCAGCATCCAGATGGACACGATGGCAATCCACGTCGCCCATCCCCACGGAGAGAACAGCAGCACCAACGGCATGATGAGCTCGCAGGTAGTGCCGCCGATATGGGCCAGCAGGTGCGTCGTTCGAGCCGGCCGGATGTCGCGGGGATAGTCCTTAACTGTCGCTTTGCGGAATCGGTCCCACACCACCCACGGTGTGTTCTGCACCATGATCGACACCGTCGAAGAGAACCCGTGCTGCAGCTTCGAGAAACCGGCGCCCATCCAGATGATGACGATGAAGACCTTGGCGGCGATGATCATGTCGACGAAGTTGCTGAACAGCGAGAAGCACAGCAGCGTGGGCACGTACTGCTCGGCCCGTGACGACAGGAAGATGATCTTGTCGCGCATGGCCATCAGCAAGATCAAGCCGCAGTAGATCAGCGTCGCCCACTGCGGCAAGATGCCCGTGCGGCCGTCGGGCAGCCCGTCCACCTGCTCCGGCGAGAGCACCAGCAGCAGGATCAGGCTGGCCAGGATCAGCTTGTACAGCCCGGTGTCCCACGGTGTGCGGCGATTGCCCTTGGTGAACGGCACATGATTGGGGTACGGGGGCACACGCAGGGTGTCGTTCTGCCACCAGTAGAGGATCCCGCCGATGGGCGGGTCGAAGTGGAACGCCAGCGGGCCGCAGGTGGCTGCCAGACCCGTGATCTCGAGCAGGATCGTCCAGATCATCAGCTTCTGGTAGAGGATCGGCTCGTCCCACCAGCCGCCGATGTCGTTGAACTCGAGTCCGGCAGTGAACGCTCCGGCCACGATCAGCCCGAACAGCGCGTACAGGAAGATCTTCCACGCATAGAACGTGCCGGTCTGCTTGGGCGTCCCGAAGCCGTGCTCGACCCAGTGCAGCTGCAGCAGCTTCATCCGTTCGAAGAACGGAATCTTCGCAAATTCGTCGAGATCGACATCGGGCAGCTCAGCGGTGCGGTACCCCATGGTGATTACCTCTTTCGGCGGACCATCGCCGCGTGTCGTCGTTGTCGTTCGCGTTCGAAATAGAAGTCGTCTTCGGCGGCGGTGCGGGTCGAGGCGAGCTTGCCCGACAGCCGTGTCAGCTCACGCTCGCGCACCCGCAGGCGCCTCCAAGCCTTCCTCTTGTTCTTGCGCCGCAAGCGCTCGATGTGGTCTTCCTCGGTCTCGGACGTGCCGGTCAGATACGTCTCTTCGATTTCGTCGAGGCGGTTGAGGGCTTCGGCAGCCGGCAGTTCCAGCAGGATCTGGCCGCGGGCCATCAGGTACATCCGATCAGACACGGCCAGCGCCTTGCGGGCATGCTGCTCGACGATCAAGGCGCCGGTGCCCGTGGTGTCGGCCACCTTGCGGACCGCTCCCAGCAGCCGATCGACGATGATCGGCGCCAGTCCGAGCGACAGCTCATCGGCCAGCAGAATCGACGGCTGACGGCTGAGCGCCCGTGCCAGCGCAAGCATCTGCTGCTCGCCGCCCGAGAGCATGCCGCCGCGCACCCCCAGCCGAGGCTCGAGCTCGGGGAACAGTTCCAGCGCCGCCTCCACCGAGCCGCCGCCCACTCGCAGATTGTCCCGAGCCGACAGCTTGGTGAACACCAGGCGCTCCTCAGTCACGAGCCCGATTCCCCCTCGCCGGATGCGCTGGTACATAGGCGTGAAGGTCGGCGTGTTGCCGAACATCACGATTCCGTCGACGGGCGTCAGCTCACCGGCGATGGTCAGCAGCGTGGTGGTCTTTCCGGCGCCATTCGGCCCGAGCAGGCAGACCACCTCGCCCTGGTGCACCTTCAGGTTCACTCCTTGGACGACTGCCCGGTTGAGGTACCCGCACTTGAGGCTTCGCGTCTGCAGCAGCGGCCTCATGCGCCGCCTCCCACAGCTTGCGTCGTACGGGGCTCGGCTTCGCTGTCGTGCGCGTCGGCGTCGGTTCCCAGATATGCGGCCACGACGGCCGGGTCGAGACGGATTTCCTCAGGGCTCCCGACTGCGATCTTGTTGCCGAAGTCCAGCACGACGACCTCGTCGCACACCTCGTTGACGAAGTTCATGTCGTGCTCGACAACCAGCACTGCCATGCCCCAGTCCTGGGCCAAGCGGCGAACCACCTCGGCCAGCTCTTCGCTCTCGGCGGTGCTCAGGCCGGCGGCGGGCTCATCGAGCAGCAACACGCTCGGGTGCATCGCAACCGCCCGGGCAATCGCCAGCAGCCGGTGCTTTCCGTATGAGAGGTCCTTCACGTCGCGGTGCAAGTCTCCGTCGAGCTGGAACTCGATGATCGCCCGCACAACCTCAGGCGGGAACGGGGGGCTCGCCGGTGCCACCAGATCGCGCAGGTACGACCGCATGTCCTGAGGGTCCGCGGCAACGCTGATGTTCTCGAACACCGTCGCATCTTCGAACAGCTCGAGCGTCTGGAACGAACGAGCAATGCCGTTGCGGGCACGCTTGGAGGGCGCCATGCGCGAGATGTCCTCGCCGTCGAGCACCACTCGACCCTCCGCCGGTGCGAAGCCGCACACGGCGTCAATCAGCGACGTCTTGCCGGCGCCGTTCGGGCCGATCAGCCCCGTGATGGTGCCCGGAGTGAGGTTGAAGCTGACATCGTTGACCGCGACGACGGCCCCGTAGCGCACGGTCATGTTCTCGATGCTCAGCACGCGAGCCGGGACCTTCGACTGTTCGCTCTCAGAGGCGTTCGGATCGGAGACGTCTTCCAGCTCGATGAAGTATGAGCGGCCCCACTTGCGAGCTCGCTTCACCAACCGGAAGATCTTCACCCACTCGGCGGCGACACCGTCCTTGTACCCGAGGACCATGAGCAAGATGGCGATTCCGCTGATGAGCTGGGTCCAGCGGCCCACCCCATCCCACGTCGATTCGAGCACTTCCTGGCTGAAGGCTGCGGTCGCCATGGTGGCGCCCACGAACGCACCGAGCAGGTGACCGACGCCGCCCACGATTGCGAGGCCCACAAACAGGATCGAGGTGAGGTTGGTGAACGACGTGTAGCTGACCGAGGTCAGCCGGAATGCCAGCACTATCCCGCCCAGCGCCGCGATAGCCGAGCTCAGCGAGAAGGCGAACAGCTTCGCCTTGGGCACGTCGATGCCGAGCGCCGTAGCGGCCCGCTCGTTGGTCCGAATGGCGAGCAACCGCCGCCCGCTGCGCCCACGACGCACGTTCGACACCACCCACACCGCCAGCAGCGCCATCGCCAGCACGAAGAGGCCGTATCGCTCCGGGTAGCGAATGGAGCCGATGTCGAGGCCGAACAGCTCAGGGCTGCCGACCTGCGTGCCTTGCACGCCGCCGGTGTATTCGCGGTTGCGGAACAGCATCAGCTCGATGGTGGTGCCGAGTCCCAACGTGACAATTGCCAGATTGATCCCGCGGGTTCGTGCAGCCGGCAAGGCGAAGATGAATCCCAGCGGCACGGCGGCCAGCACGCCGGCGACCAGCGCCAACAGGAACGGGATGTCGAACACCGCAACGAGGCGTCCTGACACGTACGCGCCGAATCCCGCGATGGTGTACTGCGCCAGCGATAGCTGGCCCGCGTAGCCGGTCAGCAGCACGATCGACAGCAGCACAATCGAAACGCCCATGGTGACGGTCAGGGCGTCGATCCACTTGGCCTGCTTGGTGAGCATCAGGAACGCCACCGTGCCGATGCCGAAGATCGTCCAGTCCCACGACATGCGTCCGTTGCCGATCATCGGCAGCTCGCGCAAGAAGTAGTCCCGGAGCGGCAGCGACCGGCCCTTGAACACCAACACAGCCACAATCACCAGGAAGGGCAGCGACTGCCCCAATCCTTGCTGATCTACGTAGCGGCCCACGAGTGTCTGACCGATGCCCAACGCCAGGCCGGCGGCGGTAGCGATGGGGAACGACCGGAAGTCCCCGACCAGCGCCGCGGCCAAGGCCGCGAGCACCAGCGATGTCATGGCTGTGACCTGCAACGTGATGATGGGCACCACCAAGATGCCCGCAATGGCAGCGATGGCCGAGCCCAGCGCCCAGTTCTTGATGGCGATCGCATTCGGCGACAACCCGATGGCCGAGGCGGCTCGCTCGCTCTCGGATACTGCCTCGGTGGCGAGGCCGAAGTGGCTCCGTCGATACATCGACCACAGCAGCACGGCGAACACGCATGCCACTCCGAACAGAATCAGCCGGTCGACGGTGATCGCAACCTCGCCCCACAGCGTCACCCGGTTGGTGGGCAGCCAACTGGCCACCTGGCGTGCGTTGGAGCCGTACCGGATGACCACGCCGGCCTGGATCAAGATGAGCACGCCGAGAGTCGCGATGACGCGGATCAGCGTGCTGGCGCGTCGCAGCGGCCGCATGATCACCCAGTGCGTCAGGGCGCCGAGCAGCGCTGACAGCGCGACGCCCGTCAGCGCCGAGAGCAGGAACGGCCAGTTGGCCCGGTTCTGCAGTTCCCACTGCAGGAACACACCCGCTATTGCGGTTGCGCCAAGGGAGAAGTTCAGGACGCCGGTGCCGCGGTAGACAACGATCAAGCCTTGGGAGGCCAGCGCGTACAAGGCACCGACCCCGAAACCCAGCAGAGCGAAGCGGATGACTTCGTCCAATGGTTCTCCCGTCGCAGCGGCGCTAGGCCGGTTCGCGCCTGCGCCGGGGTGGCTGGTGATCGCTCACTCGGGCCACCCCGGCACGGGCGCCAGTACTCAGATGACTGATTCAGATGACGGTCAGCCGGCGTTGCCGGTGGCCAGGTCGCCGACGTCTTCGAACTCGGTGGTCAGCGGCACCACCTTGCCGTTCTCCAGCTTGCTGAACACCACGCTGCGGTTGAACAGGCGCTGGTAGCCCGGCAGGCCATCGGTCCACTCCTGGGTGAAGTCCAGCACCGGGACCATGCCGCCGAGATCGAGGTGGTTGGTGGCCGACGCAGCCTCGAAGAATGAGGTCGCGTTGATCTCGCCGTCGATGGTCTCGGCGATCTGCGTAAAGGCTGCGAACGCCGCCCACGTGCCCATGCCGCCCAGGCTGTTGTAGTCGTGCTCGGTGGTGTCCCAGCCGCCCTCTTCGAGGGCCAGCCGGTACTCGTCCCACGGCGCAGTCGAGATGTCGGGGTACATGCCGCCGATGATGTCGCCGTCGGTGGACTCCTCGTTGCCTGCGGCGGAGATCTCGTTCAGGTTGCCCTGCGGGCCGTACTGGCGAGCGTCGGTGCCCGACTGGGTCCACGCCGTGTTCCAGGTGATGTACGGCGTCTCAGAGACGATGCCGATCACGCAGTCGGCGTCGGTCGTCGCCTGCGCGACCTCTGAGGAGTAGTCCTGCGCTGTCGGCGGCAGGATGATGATGTCGCCGAAGCTCTGGCCGAGCGCCGCGATCGCGTTCTCCATCGGCGGGAGGAAGATCTGGGCGCCGTCGATGATCACGGCGTTGATCGCCTGGCACCCGTCGTCGATGGCTCGCTTGATGATGCCGACGGCGTACATCGGCTGGTTGCCGATGGGGAACGAGTGCGGGCTCGTCAGCTCAGACGGCGTGATCGGGCAGCACGGGCCGAACCAGGTGATGTCGGATTCGGCGATCACCGGCACGATGCTCTCCGCGAAGAACGTGAACGAGCCGACGACCGACACCATGTTCTCCTCGACCGCCTCGCGGGCACACGCCGCGGCAACAGCGGGGTCGAACATCTCGTCGCAGACCGTGACCTCCAGCGGCCGGCCGCCGATGCCGCCTCGGGCGTTGATGTAGTCGGCGTAGGCCATCGCCGTGTTCGCGATGTTGTGATACGTCGGGCCCGCAGCGTTCAGGGTCGTGACCGTCATGACCTTGATGGGCTCGCCGCTCGGCGCCTCGTCGACAGGCGCTTGCGTGGTCTCGGGGGCTGCCGCCTCGGTGGTTGTGGGCGCGGGTTCGGTTGCACTCGCTCCATCGTCTTCACCGTCGTCGCCGCCGCATGCGGCAGCAATCAGTGCGAAGACAGCGAGCAGTGCCGCCACCGTCCGCCACGCTCGCCGCCTCGAATGGCGCGTCACAGCACGTTCACTGGTCGTCATGTAGTTCCCCTCCCTAGGGACACGGCAGACCCGATGGCGGGCCGATGCGACCGCCGCCTGCCAAGTGGGTCATTCAAGCACAGCCGTCGACCGGCTGCCGGGGGTTCAGGCACCCGCCATGGGCAGCAATCTGTGCCACAGCTCGCCACCTCGCGCCGCGTTTCGACGCAGCGCTAGGCAATCGCGAACACGATGATCGCAACGATGAACACGATGGTCATGGCCAAGATGGCCATCGCAGCAAATCCGTCGCTATTCGTTCTGTCCTCTGATGATGGTTCGGTCGGTTTGCGCATCTGCAGGCTGCTCATTCGGACCGGAGGGCGGGCTGTTCGGTGAGGACTCTAGATCCAGAACCAGCTGAAGTCGTCGAGCAGCCGCGACACCGCCACCAGCGCGGCCATCTGGCTGACTTGGGCGATGGCGCCCAGAACGTCGCCGGTCATGCCGCCGAATCGACGGTAGGCAACCAGACCGACGACCAATGCTCCGCCTGTGGCTGCGCCGACGGCGAACACACCCACTGGCCCGAGTGCGAACGCAGCGCCGTAGCTGACCAGCAGGGAGAGCGCGCACGGCAGTCCCCGCAGATGAGCGGTGTAGGAATGGCCCAGACCCGAGCCGGCGGCTGCCGATGTCGAGGCCATTGCTGCAACCGCGAGCGCACGGCCGACCCCGTGTGCGAGAACCATGGCAATGATCGCATCTCGTGCGGCCAGTGGCATGACAGCGAAGACCTGCACCAGCGTTGCCAGCACCAGCGCCAGCGTTCCGAACGTCCCGAGGCGGGAGTCCTTCATGATCTCGCGGCGTTCCTCGGGCGTCGTACCGCCGAGGGCGTCTGCCGTGTCGGCCAGGCCGTCCTCGTGGAAGGCGCCGGTGATGACGGCACCAGCGGCGACGGCCAGAATCGCCGCGAGCGGAGCGCCCAGCGGCTGCCACACGGCCCAGAACACCGCTCCGCTCAAGGCGCCCACAACTGCTCCGACGAGCGGGAACCAGGGGACGCTGCGCCCCAGGTCGCGTTCGGTCGGCGGGTGCGCTCCGCCGGGAAGCCGGGTCAGGAAGGCCCACGCATAACGCAGGCTCACGCTGAATCCCCTACGTTTCGCAAGCGTGGGCGTCCGGCGACAGCCCTGATGATCGGCTTGCCGACGCCAACGTCGGCGCATCGCACGACCGCACCCACCTGACGGGCAACGGCCGTCACCGTGGCAACACCGCTGTCGACGGCGGCCACCATGGCAGCAGTCACGTCGGCGGGGTAGGCGCTCACGCCCTCGGCGGCGACCCCATGGTCGGCGGCAAAGACGAGTACCGCCGGCCGTTCGACTGTGGGCTCAGGCGTGTGCTGCCAGCCGGCGAGCCATGCGGCGACCCGATCCAGCCGTTCGAACGCACCAGCGGGACGCAGCACCTGCGACGCCCGTTCAGCCACCGCCCGCTGCGCAGCCTCGTCGGGACCTGGCAAATCGTCGAGCATCCGTCCCAGCGCGCTGCCGTCGCCTGAGCGAGCACGTGAATGAGGCACGGTCTCAGGCGCCATTGCTGGGGTCCTGCAGTTCCAGCAGGCGGCCGGCCACCACCAGATACGCCCGGTCGGCCGCCGCGAAGATGGCTTGGTTCACCGACCCGAGCACATCCCTGTATGCCCTTCCCAGCGACGTGGCCGGAACGACGCCCGAGCCGACCTCGTTGGTGACCACGATGGCCGTGCCGCTGCGCTGTCGAAGGCGCTCGCCCAAGTCGGCGGCCTCTGCGACGATCGCGCTGGCGGAGTCGGCGCCCTCAGCCAGCATCCGGTTCGAGACCCACATCGACAGGCAATCGATGACGATGGTCGTCTCGGCATCTACCTGCTCCACGGCGTGCGCCAGGTGGATCGGGGCCTCGACCGTGGTCCATGCGGCAGGCCGATCGGTCCGATGCCTCTCGATGCGTTCAGTCATCTCATCGTCACCGGCTTCGGCCGTGGCGATGAACGTCACCGGTGCCCCGGCCGACGTCGCGGCGCTCAACGCGGCAGTGGACTTCCCGCTGCGAGCACCCCCAGTGAACGCGATCAGCACGAGCGAAACAGCATCTGCACCGGATCAGCAGCGAACCAGCAGCAACCCGGAGCGAGCCTTTGGCAGGAAGTAGGTGGTCTTCGGCGGCATCACACCGCCGAAGTCGGCAACTTCGAACACCGAATCGAGTGGCACCGGCGCCAACAGGATCGTGATCGGCGCTGGGGCGGCTTCCACGGTCGTAGGCCGGTAGGTGAGCCGCGGATCCGAAGCACTCTCCACGCCGAAGATGTCGCCGAGTATGAACTCGTGAACGAATGCGGCATCCAGCCGGGTCGCCGGGTTCTGGACGGGAGACGTGTCGTCGGCGGGTCCGGCGTGGCGCAGACGTGCGCGGAACCAGTGGCCTGCCACGCCCACGCCGACCCATCCCGGCGCCCCCGGGCGCGCTGCGACCGCGTCGGACACCTCTTCGACATCGCACCGAGCTCTCATCAAGTCCATGACGCGCCGGGGCATCATGTCGAGTTCGCTCAGTTCGCGGTCGAAGCTGCCGAGGTGCAGCTCGTCGGTGGGTGCGCACGCCACGAGCACGTGCGAGAAGCCGGCCTGCCTGGCAGCCGCGACGCGATGGTGCCCGTCCACGATGTACAGCGGGCCGTCGAGGCCGACGCTGGCACCCTCGCCACCCCCGACAACGGCCGGCCACAGCGTGACCCGCGCACCGTCGGCGGTCTTGGTGTCGAGCAGCGGCTCCAGCGGTGTGGACGCCGCGGCTGCGGCAAGGGTGGCTTCGATGACGTCGGAGACCATCGTCAGTCGCGGCGCGGTGACAACCACGGGGCTCGACATGCGGCCGACCTCGGTGAAGTGCACGGCCAGGCCGTGCACCCGGCCCGGCTGGGTGTCCTCGTGCGGGCGCAGTTCATGGGATGCGAGGCGCACGCCGCCCAGCAATGCGTGCTGCGCGTGGCCGTCAGCCTCCACGCATTGCACGTACAGGCTCGGCTCCCGCGTGGCACCGAACACGCCCAGGCCGATGAGTCGTTCGAGTGCCTGCGTGCTGCGCGTGGCGTGCTGCAGGTGCTCGCTGGGATGGCCGAAGCTCTCCGGCGGCAGTCCTGCCACATGGGCAAAGGAGTCGGGATTGTCGGCGAGGTGCTGAGCGTGCTCGTCGGGGGTGAGCGAGTCATACGGCGCGGGGATCACCGTCGGCGCCCATTCAGGCGTCAACACACGAGCGCTGACCGGCTCGATCATCCGCTCTCCCTCCCCGCCGCCCCATCTCGCACACCCGGGTTGTCGAGCCCCAGCCTGATGAGCTCTGGGCGCACGGCGACGCGGCGGATCGAAGTTATCTCACGCCCAGCAGCAGGTTCGACGCGCGATGTTCACGTGGCCGGTGTCAGGGGATCACGCCCGCCTGCTTCAGCTGCTCGATGTCATCCCAGTCGTAGCCGTGCTCGAGCAGGATCAGCTCGGTGTGCTGGCCGAGCTCGGGCGGCGGACCGCCGGGAGCCCACGCACTCTCGGAGAAATCCACCGGTGTCGCGACCATCTCAGTCGTACGGCCATCATGCGTCGGCACCTTCACCCAGCAGCCCGCAGCGTGGGCCTGGGGGTCGGACCGCATCTCCAAGGTGGACTGCACGGGGGCCCACCAGACGTTGTTTGCATCGAAGATCTCGCCCCACTCGGCGCGCGTGCGCGTCGCCATGACGGCGTCCATCTCCGCGGTGAGGGCAGCCGTGTTCTCGAGGCGGAGCACGATGTCGGCGAAACGGGGATCGTCCTCCCACTCCGGCCGTTCCAGCGCGCTCACGACATACGGCCAATGTCGATCGCCCTCGAGACCCAGCATCCAGAGCCATTCGCCGTCGCCACAGCGGTAGCAGTTGATGAGCGGGTTGGGCGGGCTGTCGCGGCCCCAGGCCTCGGTATCGGTGCCCGTCATGGCAGTGACGTTGTGGTCCCAGCCCAGCAGGTAGGTGCCCAGGCGCAACAGCGACGACTCCACGAGCTGACCCTTGCCCGTGCTGGTGCGGTGGAACAGGGCAGCCGCGACCCCGGCCGCTGCCGCCAGACCGGTCATGTGGTCGCCCATGCCACCGCGCTGGTACGGCAGGTCGGCGTCTTCGGGGGTCAACGACCGGACGATGCCTGCCCGCGACCAGAATGCACCCACGTCATAGGTCTGGCGATCCCGTTCGTCGCCTCGCAGCGAGAGTCCCGTGACGCTGGCGTAGATCAGGCGCGGGTAACGCTGCGCGAGCGACGGGTAGTCGAGACCCATGCGTTCGAGCCCGCCGGGCCGGATGTTGGACAGGAAGACATCGGCGTCAGCCAGCAGGGAGTGCAGAGCGGCGAGCCCGTCCGGCTGCCGCAAGTCGAGAGCGATGCTGCGCTTGCCGCGGTTGTCGAGATCGAACGGCGGGTTGCCGTCGCCCTGATACAGCCAGTCCAGCGAACGGAACGGGTCGCCGTCCGGCGTCTCCACCTTGAGGACGTCTGCACCCCAGTCGGCCAGGATCGCGCCACAGGCGGGTCCGGCGATCCACACGCCCAGCTCGACGACGCGGATGCCCTCCATCGGCCCGGCCATCGGTCCTCCCCCTGCTCATCCTGTGCTGGTTGCTTCTTGCCCTGTGCTCACTGCTGTTTGCGCAGTGCTGGGTGCGACATGCCAGCACAGCGGCGATGCGGCAGGGTACTCAGCGCTCCGTGAGGCAAAGCTGGCGGGCGGTTTCGAGGTCGATGCGCTCGGCAGGAGCGAGGTCACGGCCCACGGCCGCTTCTATCCACTCGGCCGGATCAGAGGGAACCGTCGGGGCGTCGGAAGACAGCGTGACGCGGATGCCGCGACGCAGCAGGCTCGCCAGCGGCCAGAGCCACGCCTGCTCCGTCGGAGTGAGCTGTTCCCGGTACTTCTGCGCGCGCCGCGTCACGAAGCTGGGCTGGGTCACAACCTTGACGCCGAGGCGGGCAATGCGGTCGAGCTGCTCGGGCAATGCCAGCGCACAGTGCTCAATTCGATCGGGTTCGATCCGATCGGGTTCAATTCGATCGAACACCGCGCGATCAGGCTGAGTCGCAGGGGCGGTCTGAGGGTGGGCTTCGAGCGCGTCCAGCGTGGCATCGAGCGTGTCGATGTCCATCACGTGGATCGCCACCGGAAAGCCGTGTGCACGCGCCGCTGCCACCTGCGCGGCAATCGCGCTGTCGTCGTCGTGCGGCGGCATCACCTTGGCGTGCCCGATGCGCACACTCCCGGGTCCGCCCTCCGTCGCCGCGGCACCCCCCACCGTCGTCCCAAACTCCCGACCGCCGAGCGATGCGAGCCGATCTGCGCCCACCATCGCCGTGATCGACACCGACGGCACGGCCGCCGCCGCATCCGCAAGCAGTTCCAGCGCTTCGAGATCGTTGGTGTGCGTCGCGTCAGTGCATACGGTGATGCCCGCGGCAGCCAAGTCGACCAGAACCTCGGTGACGCCCGCCACTGTCGCGCTGCGATCGGCTCGAGGCACCCCTGCCAGCAGGTCCTGACGCTCGACGAGCACCATGCCTGACGTCAGGCCCAAGGATTGGCCCGCGGCCGTGTTCACCACCGCCACATGACCGGTGACGTGGTGCACCACGGTCGGAACATCGTGGGTGACACCGTCGAGCTCAGCGGCAGTCGGATGACGACGCTCGGCGAGCAACGCATCGTCGTAGCCCCAAGCCCGGAGCCACCGACGCGAATCGCGCTTGTCGCGTGCGAGGCTGTCCTGGCGACGTGACGGCATCGTCGTCGCGAAAGAACTGCGCGCGGCGTGCCCGACGATGTCCAGAACTTCCCCCACCGACGCCGCGGCCTGGACATCCACCGAGCGGCGTGCGGCGGCACACGCCAGCAGATGCAGGTGATCGTCCCGATACGCCGTCGCCATAGCTGTCGTGCATACCGCAGTGGAGCCCATCGCCGCTACACAACGACACTCACTACGTGCTCACTATTACAAATTTTCAGTGTATTTAAATAAATCAATTTGCATCTGACACCTTCAGCACTATGGTGCGGTGCTATGTTCGAGGCGTGGACGCGGTGATCCTCACCCAAGTCATCTCGGCGGCAGTAGCCGTGCTTGCCATCGTGTGGCACCAACAGCGGTCCACAGAGCGTCTGCGGGCCGAGATGCGGGCCGAGTTCGCCGCCGTGCGAGCCGAGATCGCTGCCGTGCGAGCCGAGATCGGTGAAGTGCGGGTCGACGTGAGAGACGGCCGCGAACGACTGGCTCGCATCGAGGGCTATTTGGGCATCGGGATCCCGGCCGAAGCCGCTGCTACTGCAGCCGGCGCAGGCGTGGCCAGCGGCAATCCCCAAGCCTGAGATCGGCCTCAGATGCCCAGCTCGTCGAGCATGGGGATGAGGTCGCGGCGCAGCAGCTTGCCAGTGGAGGTCCGCGGCAACTCGTCCATCAGATGCACGAACTCGGGGCGCTTGAACGGGGCGAGGCGCTCTCGGGCGTGCGCAACCAGATCGTCGCCGGATGTGGCGCCGCCGGGTCGCACGACGGCCGCTGCTGCCACGCGCTCGCCCCATTCCTCGCTGGGGAGGCCCACCACGGCAGCCTCGAGTACATCGGGATGGTCGTACAGGACGGCCTCGACCTCATCGGGCAGCACGTTCTCGCCGCCCCTGATGATCATGTCGCCGGTACGACCGTGGAGGAACAGGTAGTCGTCGTCGTCGAGGTAGCCGAGGTCGCCCGTATGCACCCAGCCCTCGTCGTCGATGGTGACGCGGGTCTTCTCCTCGTTGCCCCAGTAACCGTCCATGGCGCGGAATGTCTGCAGCTGCACCTCGCCGATCACGCCGGGCGCAACGACTTCGCCGCTGTCAGCATCGACGACGCGCACCTGCACGTCCTCGAGCACCTGGCCCACCGACGACAGCCGGTGCAGCTTGCGCTCCTTTTCCTCATCGGTTCCCTCGATGCGGTGATCGTCGGGGTCGAGGACTGCCACGGTGGAGGTCGTCTCGGTCTGGCCATAGGCGCCAGCGAACGCCACATTCGGCGGGAACATGTCGATGGCCCTGCGTATGACCGACGGCGGCATCGGCGCAGCACCGTACGTGACCGCTTCCAGTCCGCTGAATGCCCCGTGGCCGAAGTTGGGGGCTTCGAGCACCCGGGCGAGCATGGTGGGCACCAGGAAGGCGTGCGTCACCGAATGCGCCTGCACGCAGTCGATCCATGACGATGCCTCGAACTGGGGCAGCAGCACCACCACTCGCCCGCTGTACAGGGCATTCAGCATCGAGGTCAGCCCGGCAATGTGGTACAGCGGCGCTGCGACGGCCATGCGGCCCATGTCCTCGCCGGTGGCGGCGTCGTTGGCGCCCATGACGTAGCCGGTGATGGCGCCGTTGGTGAGCTTGACGCCCTTGGGCATGGCGGTGGTGCCGCTCGTGTACAGCAGCGCGCACAGACCGTCGGGGTCGACGTCTTCGGGCACCGGGAGCTCGAACGCCTCGTCGCGGGCAGCGGCATACGACGACGGATCGTCGAGCACCAGGACGTGCTCGAGGTCGTCGGGCTTGTTCTGCTCGATCAGGTCGCTGTAGCGAGACTCGGTGAACAAGACGCTGATCTCGCTGTCGCTCAGCAGGTGGGCTGTTTCCTCCGCACCGGCGCGGAAGTTCATCGGAACGACGGTGGCGCCCACGAACGCACCTCCGAAGATGGCCTCGACACACTCCACGCTGTTGGTGGCGAAGACGCCGACCCGGTCGCCGACCCCGACGCCGAGCATCGTCAGCATCCCGGCCGTGCGGGCCACGTTGTCGAGGAGCTCCTGGTAGGTGACCTCGCGTGCGGTGCCGCCGCCGGCTTCGCTCGAGGTGTCGATCAGGATGACCTGTTCGCCGACAATCGTCGCCGGCATAAAGAGCAGCATTCCCAGATTCACGTCGATCCCCTATTCCGTGAGGCCTCGCGGCCCGTCTCCGCAGAGTCAACGGCGGATATTCGCAGAATGTCGCTGCCAGCGCACTCGCAGGGGCGCAAGCGGCGACACAGTCTGCCCACGACGGGCGCCCGATGACTCGCTCGGATGCGGGATCCTGGCTCAGAATCGCCTGCTTCGGGCCATACGCTGCGCGCATGAAGCGACTCGCATCGGCCTTGCTGTGCTTCGGTCTGCTGGCGGCCGCCTGCAGCCGCGCCGACGAAGCAGCGCCGACCAGCACCGCCCCACCTCCAGCCACCACCGCTGCACCGGCGCCGACGACCGCTGCACCGGCGCCCACGACTGCTGCCCCGCCTCCAGCCACCGCCGCTGCACCGCCGGTCACCACCGCTGCGCCACCGACGACCGCCGCGCAGCAGGACGAGCCGGATGGCGAGGCCGCCGACGGCGAGCAGCTCGATCCGCTCGACGCCGCGATTGGGGACTGGATGGAGCGCACTGGTGCGCCCGGCCTCGTGCTGGCTATGACGCAAGGCGGTGCCGAACCCATGACCCTCGCTTGGGGTGTGAGCGACCTCGCGACGGGCGCTCCCATGACCGTCGATCACCACGTGCGTATCGGCTCGGTCACCAAGTCGGTCACCGCAGCCGTGGTGCTGCAGCTCGTCGCGGAAGGCCTGGTGGAGCTCGACGCGCCGGTTGCGCAGTACCTGGGCGACGACTGGGCACCGGGATACGAACACGCCGCCGCCGTCACTGTGCGTGACCTGCTGGGGCACACCTCGGGCTTCGTCGAGTACGCGTTCGACGTCAGCTTCTACCAACTCGCAGCGCCCCGGTTGGCCGAGCAGATCTCACCCGAGGAGATCTTGGAGTTCGCTTCCCAGTACGGACCCGTGGCTGAGCTGGGCACCGAATTCCACTACAACACCACCGGCTATCTCGCCGCGGGCCTGCTCATCGAAGCGGTGACCGGCAACACGGCAGCCGCAGAACTGCGGGCTCGCGTGTTCGAACCGCTCGGCCTCAAGCACACCTACCTCACGCCCGACGAGTTTCCGCCCGAGCCCACCGCGAACGGGTACGTCGGCGGGACGATCGGCTACCTGATGGGGCCGCTGCTGGGACTCACCACCGATAACCAGATCACTCACAACGACGCCATCTTCGTGGACATCGGCACCGTGCCGAGCGACTTCGCCCGTTCCGCGGGATGGACCGGCGGCGGCATCGAAGCACAGATCGGTGACGTGGCGCTGCTGATCCGGGGCCTCTTCGCGACCGACATCCTCGATGAAGACCAGGTCGCCCTCATGACAGCAGGTCACCCGGATCCCGCCAACAGCTACGGCCTGGGCATCTCGACCGACGAGATACTCGGCCTGACGCTCTACACCCATGGCGGCGGTGTGCCCGGCTTCCGCACCATCGCGGCGTACGCGCCCGGGTTCGATCTCGGCGTCGCGCTGACGACCAACCTGCTGGGTCTCGAGGGTGACGACGATGTTGGGGGCCTGCTGGAAGCGCTGGCCCCGATCCTGGCTGCAATGAACTGAGGGGGCGGCAGGCCGGCGAGCCTCTCGAAGCGATCGGCCATACTTTCCCCGTCCGACCGGTCCTTGGAGCCGGGCAAGGGGGCAGCAGTGAGTCAGTTGTTGGCCGGTATCCGGGTGCTGGAGCTCGCATCGGGAATCTCGGGTCCGTACCTGGGGAAGCTCTTCGCCGACCACGGCGCCGACGTCATCAAGGTGGAACCGCCCAGCGGGGACCCGTCCCGCCGTCATGGACCATGGGGCGAGGCTGCAACGACGCTGCACGGTGCTGACAGCCTGGAGCAGTCGCCGCTCTTCCTGCACCTGAACACCAACAAGCGCAGCGTGATCGCCGACATCGGCTGCGATGCGCCCAACGCAGGCGACGTCGAGTTGGTCCGGGCCCTGGCAGCGAGCTCAGACATCGTGATCGAAGCCTTCCCGCCAGGCCATCTGGACCACGTCGGCCTTGGTTACGAGGTCCTGTGCAGTCTGCGGCCGGGCATCGTGCTCACGTCGATCACACCGTTCGGACAAACCGGTCCCTATGCCGAGGCCGGCTATCGCGGCAGCGACATCGTCACCTATGCCATGGGCGGCCCCATGTGGGGCACCGGCATCAACGAACGCGAGCCGGTCAAGCTGAGCGGCGACGTCACGACCTATCAGGTCGGCAATCTGGCGGCGGTGCCGACACTGGCGGCGCTCATGATGAGCCAGCGGACGGGACGGTCCACGCATATCGACATCTCAGCCTTCGAAGCCCAAGCAGGCACGATTGACCGCCGCGCCTCATACCTGCTCTATGAGGCATATACCGGTTCGGATGTCGGGCGCGAGGCTCGGCAGCCTCAGCGGGCGTCTCCGGTTGGCTTCTATCCCACCGCAAACGGATGGGCGTTGGTATTCACGTTGCCGTCGTGGGCGCCGCGCATGGCGAAGACACTCATCGATGCCGGTCTGGGAGGCGACGAAGGCAGCGGCGACTCGCTGGCCGAGCGTTTCGCCAATCCGGCATGGATCGCTGATCCGGACCTGCCCGACATCGTCGAGACCTCGCTGTTCATGTGGCTGGCGGGGCACACCCAGGACACGGTGGCGGCAGCGGCACAAGTCAACAAGTGGGGCGTCACACCGCTGAACGCACCCCTCGATCTGCTCGACGATCCGCACTTCGCAGCTCGTGGCTTCTTCGTGCCGGTCGAGCACGCGGCAGCTGGCACCGTCACCCAGCTCGACGCGCCGTTTCGGGTACATGCGGCACCCCAAGCCGATCCTGCGGTGTCCGAACGTGTCGCTCCGCGCCCGGCGCCGTTGCTGGGCGAACACGATGCCGACGTTCGGGCCGGCATCGCCGAATCGACGCCCCCCGAAACCGCCGGCGGCGACGATCGGACAGCGGACGCTGCGACCGCGAAGCCGCCGGCTCGACTGCCGCTCGAGGGCATACGCGTCCTGGACTTGACAGTGGTCTGGGCGGGACCCGCCTGCACCATGTACCTGGGGGATCTCGGCGCACAGGTCATCAGGGTGGACAATCCGTTCGTGTTCCCGACGGCCACCCGGGGACTGATGCCCCGCCCGCCCCGGGAGATCAACCCCGAACTCGGACCGCTGTCTGGTTACCCCGATCACGACCCAGGGCGCCGGCCCTGGAACCGCCAGAACCTCTTCAGCGCGCATGCTCGCGGCAAGCTCAGCTGCACCCTCGATCCCCGGACCGAGCTCGGGTGCGCCACGCTGCATCGCCTGCTGCGCGAGTGCGACGTGATCGTTGAGAACAATTCGCTGGGCGTGCTGCCGAAGCTGGGTCTCGACTGGGAGACGGTGCACGCCGTCAACCCCCGCACCATCGTGCTGCGGATGCCGCCGATGGGACTCGAAGGTCCGTATGCCGACTGGGTCGGCTTCGGCGCCAACTTCGAAGCGCTGTGCGGGCTGACCGGGCTGCGCGGGTACGCCGACGAGGATCCCACCAGCCTCACCTCGGTCTTCCACATGGATCCCGCGAGTGCTGCGACCGCGGCGTTCGCCTTGCTCGCAGTGCTTCGACGCCGCGACGGCATCGACGGAACTGGCGGCACCGGCAGAGGCGAACTGATCGAGTTCTCCCAGTCGGAGAACGTCATGCAGCACATCGGCGAGTACTTCATCGACGCCGCGGCCTCCCGAACCCGCCATCAACCCGTCGGCAACCGCTCGATCGCTCGTGCCCCGCAAGGCTGCTATCGCTGCGCTGTGGACCCCGCCCGGCCTGATCACGACGACGAGTGGGCGGTCATCGCGTGCGAGACAGATGACGACTGGCAATCGTTGGCCCGGCTGATCGATCAGGACCTCGCCGACACGGCTGCACCGCTGGCCGACGACGACCGGCTCGCGACGCTGAGCGGGCGCTTGGAACACCATGCCGACATCGACACACGCATCAGCGCCTGGACCGCAACCCGCACCTCCGCTGAAGTGTTCCACCGGTGCCAGCAGGCAGGTGTGCCCGCCGGCCCGGTGCTGCGAGAGTCGCAGCTGCGAGCCGACCCGCAGATGGGCGACCGATCGTGGTTCCGCGAGAACGGCTCCGTCGAGCAGGGCTGGCACAGCTTCCCCGGACGGCAATGGCGCTGGGACGGCCCCGAGATGCCGTGGCGGCCCATCGGCATCCTCGGCGACGCCAACGAGTACGTGTACCGCGATCTGCTGGGCCTCGACGAGGCCGAATGGCAGGCGTTGTGCGACGAGGGCCATATCACCCGCGACTACAAGCACCCCGACGGCACGTCGATGTAGCCGCGCAGCCCGGGCCCGAGCGGCCCGCGAGCCCAATCACATGAGAATGGGGAACAAGAGCGGGGAGCGCAGACGCCCCTGATGGGGACTGCGCTGCACGGATAGATTGCCCGCATGGCAACTGACACGGGAACCGAAGCCGCCGAGATCGAGTTCTGGGTAGACCCCATCTGACCTTGGTGCTGGGTGACGGCCAGGTGGGTCGTCGATGACGTTGCTTCGGAGCGCAACCTGAAGGTGAAGTGGCAGCCGATCAGCCTGCTCTTCAAGAATGAGCCCCCGACAGACAGCCCCTACTACGACGCCGTAGTGGTGACGCACGGCCAGCTGCGGGTGATGGAGTCGATCCGGGCCGCCGAGGGCGACGAAGCCGTGTTCGGCGTCTACTGGGACTTTGCCAGCCGCATCCACCACGACGGTGACCGCGACTTCGACATCGCGCAAGCGCTCGAGGCGCTGGGCATCGACCCCGAACACGCCAAGGCAGCCACGGACGAGAAGTGGGATGCCGAGATCCGCACCCGCATGGACGAGGGCTTGGCGCTCGTGGGCACCGATGTCGGCACGCCGATCATCGCCCTCAACCGCAGCGACGGGGAGCGCGTGGGAATCTTCGGCCCGGTCATCACGCGGGCGCCCAAGGGCGAAGACGCCCTGAAGCTGTGGGACGGCATGGTGGCCATGATGGACATCGACGGCTTCTGGGAGCTGAAGAAGACCCGCACCGAGCGGCCCGAGTTCGGCGAGCGCCCGGTCACCGTCCCGCCAGTCGGCTGAGGATCCCTGCAGAGGTTCTAGGTCGATGAGCGGCACGATCCTCGACGATCTCAAGATCATCGACACCGACAGCCACTGGTCGGAGCCATACGACCTGTGGACGTCGCGGGCACCCGCGAAGTACCGCGACCGTGTGCCGCGCATGACCGAACGCGACGGCAAGCGCCGCTGGTGGTTCGATGACTCCATCCCGATCGGGCTGCCGATCGCCTCGTCAGTGGTCGATCCTGACGGCCAGAAGGTCACCGGCACGGTGTTCTTCGATTTCGACAACGAGATGGTGCACCGCGCCAGCTACGACGCCGAGGCCCGGGTTGCCATGCTCGACGAGCTCGGCCTCGATGCGCAGATCATGTACCCGAACGTGGCCGGCTTCGGCAACCAGAACTTCCTGAAGTCGCCCGACGACGCCCTGCGGCTCATCTCGGTGGAGATCTACAACGACGCCCTCGCGGAGTTCCAGGAAGCCAGCGGCCAGCGGGTGTTCGGCATGGCGTTGCTGCCGTGGTGGGATCTCGACGCTGCGGTGCGCGAGATCGAGCGCTGCCACGCCAATGGCCTGCGCGGCATCGTGACCTGCTCCAATCCCGAGGAAGCCGGGTTGCCCGATATGGCGACATCGCACTGGGATCCGGTATGGCAGGTGTGCTCAGACCTCGCGATGCCGGTCAACTTCCACATCGGCTCCTCCAAGGGGAACCTCGACTACTACGGCAAGGCGCCGTGGCCGTCGTTCGGCCCCGAGCGGAGGCTTGCGGTGGGCTCGGCGAACCTGTTCATGGGCAACGCCCGGATTGTCGGCAACATGATCTACTCCGGCGTGCCCGAACGCTTCCCGGACGTGAAGTTCGTCTCGGTCGAGAGCGGAGTGGGCTGGCTGCCCTTCTTCCTCGAAGTGCTCGACCACCAGATGCACGAGACGGCGCCGAACGAGCTGGCCGAACTGTCGATGCTGCCCTCCGACTACTTCCGCCGCCAGTTCTACGGTTGCTTCTGGTTCGAGCGTTCAACGGTTAGGCCCACGCTCGAGTACGTAGGCGCCCAGTCGCTCATGTTCGAGACCGACTTCCCCCACCCCACCTGCCTCTACCCCCGCGACGACCACGACCTGGTCAAAGCCCTCGAAGGAATCCCCCGCGACGACGTCGAGCGCATCATGTCCCTCAACGCCGCCGAGCTCTACCGCATCGACATCTGATACAGCGCGGCCCGGTCATCGGCCGCCCTCCCGACAGCGGCAGACCCCGCTGGGCTAGAACAGCATGATGAAGTTCGGGATCTTCTACGAGCTGTCGGTGCCGCGGCCGTTCAGCCGGGCGAATGAGTGGCTGACGTACCACAACGCGCTCGAGCAGTGCCGGGTGGCCGACGAGCTGGGGTTCGACCACGTCTGGACGGTGGAGCATCACTTCTTGGAGGAGTACTCGCACTGCCCCGCGCCCGAGGTTTTCCTCACGGCCGTCGCGGCGCAGACGCAGCGCATCCGGGTGGGCCACGGTGCCGTGGTGTGCGTGCCCGAGATGAACAACCCGATCCGGGTTGCCGAGCGGGCGGCCGCGCTCGACATCATCTCGAACGGCCGCCTGGAGCTGGGCACAGCCAGGTCGAGCACGTGGACCGAGCTCGGCGGATTCTGCGCCGATCCCGACGACACGAAGAAGACGTGGGACGAGTTCTGTCGGGTGATCCCGCAGATGTGGACCGACGATGACTTCGGCTGGGAGGGCGCCCGTTTCGAGATGCCGGCCCGCAACGTCATCCCCAAGCCGTTCCAGGAGCCGCACCCGCCCATGTGGGTGACGGTGACTACGCCGGGCACCGAGCTGGACGCTGCCGAGCGAGGGCTGGGGTGCCTGGGGGTGAGCGCCGCCCCGTTCGCCGAGCAGGAACGCCGTACGAAGGAGTACTACCGCCGCGTGGCGAACTGTGATCCGGTCGGCAGCTTCGTGAACGACCAGGTCCACACGCTCAACTTCTTGTACTGCCACGAGGACTATCGCCAGGCGGCGGCGCTGGGCCTGCCGATGGTGGGGGCCTTCAGCATGTCGAACGCGCACCTGTACTTCACCCGCGAGGCGTACCCGACCCGGGCGTACCAGACGCTCGGCAATGCCGGTGCTGCGCTGCGCAGCCGCGGGACGGCGAACGGCAGCACACCTGCTGATGACCCGAGCGTGGCCAAGGGCTTGCCCGAAGGCGTCGGCATCGGCGACCCCGACCATCTCGTGCGGACCATCCGCAAGTGGGAGGACGTCGGCGTGACCGGCATCAACTTCCTGCTCAACGCCATGGAGATGATCCCTCAGCAGCAGGTGCTGGACAGCCTGCGGCTGTTCGCGACCGAGGTCATCCCGCAGTTCCAGACGGCGGACGAGCGGGCTGCCCGCGTGCAGGCACCGACCACCGTTCCCGAGGTCAGTTCACCTGATGGGTCTGCGCACTCGACGATGCCCGCTGGAGCGAGCCGATGATCTCGGGAACGGCAGCGGTCGACGAGCTGGCCGCCGGTGCACCCGAGATCGCTGCCTTCGGCACAGAGTCGGTGCGGCTCGGCGGGGTGACGGGCCTGTCACTGGTTGCCGAGCTGCGGCGCCCAGCGCGTGAAGCAGTACTGCCGCCGGGACTGCACCCCATCGTGCCGCCCGCTATGTCCCTGCTGGCGTGGGATGTGTCTGAGAGCCCATGGGGAGCATTCAGCGCAGCATTCGTCCGCGTGGTGTGCCGCAGCGGCGCCCGCGCCCGGACGTTCTGCGTCGGCGCAGCCGCCTCCACCGACGACGCCGTTGCTGGCTTGCGGTCGCAGTTCGGCTTTCCTGCGCAGCGGACCCATGTGGCGTTGCGCCGCCACTACGACGGCGTCGATCTGACAGTCGCCCCGGCCGGTGAATCCGATAACGGTGCATCGGTAGGGCATGGCGCCGGGCCGATGCTCGAGCTGAGTGCCCTCGATCCCGATCCGCTGTCGGTAGGCGACCTCCAGCACGTCGGCTCGATGAACCTGGCGCACACACCGCTGGGACTCCGTCTCGTCCAGGTCGAGACGCACCACGAGCCGTCGCGCGTCGAGCGGCTGGCGGCCCGGATCGACGCGTTCGACGCCGCCGCCTGGGGGCAGCCCCTGCTGGATCCGTACTGGGTCGTGAGCTGCTCAGTGTCGCTGGAGGACGTCGAGATACCCGCTATCCGCTTCGTCTGCGATCCCGCGTTGCCCGCCGCGGAGGGCACCGAACGGGTGCAGTAATTTTCACTGCCATGAGCGAGACGGCCGCAGCGACATCTGACACGACCGATGACATGGCCGACGCACCGCAATTGCGGGCGGTGGGAGTGACGATCGATTGCTCCGACCCGGAGCGCATCGCCGACTTCTGGCAGGCCGCCATCGGCTTCAACACGCGGGTCGGCAACGGGCGTCCCTACATCACGCTGTCGGAAGCCGACGGCGGCCGGATGCTCAACCACCTGACCATCCAGCGCGTACCCGAGGCCAAGACGGCCAAGCTGCGTGCACACCTCGATCTGTTCACCCGCGACATGGATACCGAAGTGGCTCGGCTCGTGGCGCTCGGCGCATCGGTGCTGGTTCCGGCCGCAGAGGAGGTCGCCGGTCACCTCGGCTTCCGGGCCACCGTCATGGCCGATCCCGAGGGCTCGGAGTTCTGCGTCGTCTCTCGCTGACAGGCCGCCCGAAAGGCGCTCCCGCAGCTATGGCGACGGAGATTTGCCGCCCGAACCGGCGGCGACGAGCCGGGCCGAGCGCCTCTCGACGGCCAGGCCGTCGCTGAGCGGGAGGTCGTTCGCGGCTCGCAGACAGCGGCGCAGCGCCCGGGCCACCGGTTGATCGATCCGGGCGAGCTGACCCGCCAATTCCGCTGTGCGGCTGTCGAGATCGTCGGGCGGCACGACCTCGGCGACGATGCCGAGCCGGAGAGCCTCGGCTGCGTCGATGTTTCTGCCGCTGAGCACCAGCGGCAAGGCAGCCACAGGTCCGATGGCCGCGGTGAGGCTCTGGGTGCCGCCGGCAGCGGGAAGCATGCCGAGCTTGGCTTCTGGCAGGCCCATCACCGAGTCCTCGCTGGCGATGCGCAGGTCGCACAGCAGCGACATCTCCAGGCCCGAGCCGAGCGCGTAGCCGTGCAGCGCGCACAGGGTGGGCACTGGCAAGTTCACCAGCGGCAACCACGGGTCGCGGTCCCAGCGAATTCGCCGTGCATCGAAGATCGACTCGGCGGTGCCGAACTCGGAAAGGTCAGCGCCTGCGCTGAAGTGCTTGCCCTCGGCGGCGAGAACCACGCAGCGCACGTCGGGCACGTCGCGCACGGCAGTGATCGCCTCGATGAGCCCGTCGCGCATGTCCAGGTCGTAGATGTTCAGCGGAGGGTGACACAGCGTGATCGTGGCCACGCCGTCATGGCCGAACACCAGTCGCACGCGCTCAGCCATGCCGATCGCCGCCCGACTCGGCTTGGGAAGCCGGAGCGTGAGCGACATTGCTGCAGGAAACCCGGCTCGCCAGCGGCGTCACTGCGCCCGCCAGCGACACACGTGTGTGCTGGGGTGCGACGCCCGCGAGCTGATCCACCGCGATGCCTGTCGCCAGCAGTCCGGCAAGCGGATCGGGGTAGGAAAACGCGGGCGTCCGCGGCTCGTCGCCCAGCAAACCGAGGCCCGAGGCGGCGTGGACGCCGGTGCCGTAGGCGATCCAGCCGCGCTCCGGCGAGTCCGATTCGAACGCAGTGATCGCCAAGGTGCGCAGCCGCGGATGGCGGGCACACAGTTGCGAGGGCAGCAGGTCCAGGTTGCCGAGCGCCCGCGGAGAGAGGGAGGTAACCAGAAGGTCTGCCGTCGCCAAGAGCTCGTCGAGGCTCCGGCGGCCTGCCCGGTGCCGGGGGTCAAGCTCGACTGCGGTCTTGTGCGCGTTCAGCTCGTCGTACATCGCCGTGCCCGCCAGGCCGTCAGGCCGTGCCGCAGAGCTGACCTTGCGCACGTCCGCGCCCGCGCGGCCCAGCAGCTCAGTGCACAGCGGCCCGGCCCACATCGAGGTCAGGTCCACCACGTTGACACTGCCAATGCCGGATGAGGCCCGTGCCGCGCCGGACGCGCCGAGGTCGATGCCGGACATTGTCGGCGGCGTGCCGGATGCTGAGATCGCACCCCGCCGGGTCGACGCAACGGGAAGCCGGCGGTAAGGCGTCACCGGCAAGCGCCACTCCTGGGCCGCAACCGCGACGGCTTCTGGATTGGACTCGCCGCGGTGCACATCGGCGAAACGTTCCCAGGTTTCCGCGTCGTCGGGTCCGAGGTCGACGCACAGCGCGCCATCACCCCACGCAACTGGTCGGCTCGGCACGTCGGTAGTCCCGACCCGACGGGGCATCTCGATCCAGCTCTGGGAATCGCCCACCACGCCAGTGCCCAGTCGTCGGTCGACGGCAGCTGCCAGCTCGGTGCCATATTCGAACAGGCCTGGCGGCAGCCAATCGCTCACGGCTAACGCCCTGAACTGTGTCCGATGCTTCTCACGGCTAACGCCCTGAGAAGTCGGGCGGGCGCTTGTCGAAGAAGGCGGCGAGACCCTCGGCGCGGTCTTCGGTAGCTGCGAGCTGGTGATTCAGGTCACCTTCGAGTCGCAGGCCGTCAGCCAGCGGCAGCTCCGAGCCCCGGTGCACGGCCTCCTTGGCGAACTCCAGTGCCAGCGGCCCCGCGCCGGCCAGCTCGTCCAGCCAGCGATCCACCGCCTCGTCCAGATCATCCTCGACGGCGTGTGCCAGCCCCCACTCCAGCGCAGTCGCCGCATCCAATTCGGTTCCGAGCAGCAGCATCGAACTCGCCCGCGAGGCACCGACCGCACGGGGCAGCCGCTGGGTGCCGCCCCAGGCCGGCAGCCGCCCCTCCAGCGCATCGCGCATCGCGAATCGAGCGCTCGAATCGCACAGACGGACATCGCAGGCCAGCGCTATCTCGAGTCCCGCACCAGCGCACACGCCCGAAATGGCACAGACCACCGGGCTTCGAACCGCGGCCAATGCCGACGCCGGGTCGGGCTGCAGCTCCAGTGGGTCAAAGCCGATGCCCGAGCAGAAGTCGCTGCCGGGCTCGTTGCGCAGCACCAGTACCGCTGGCTCGCGCGCCTCACGCACCGACGCGCACAGATCAGCCAGTGCACGCGCCGCGGCGCGGTCCAGCGCGCCGCCTCGCAGTGTGTGCTCGATGCGTTTCAGGGTGCCACCACCCCCTCGGGTGGCCGGCGCAGGTTTCCCCTAATCGGCCGACTTGGTCTTCTTGGGCTCCTGCAGCGCCATGTCCTTGCCGTTGCACTGCAAGGTCACTGCGCCCGGCTTGGTGACGAGCACCTCGATACCGGAATCCTCGTCCTGGTAGCGCTTGCCGACCTTCAGTCCCTCGCCGCCGGACGACGCGGAAATGTCAGCCTCACCGCCCTTGGTGACGATGACCTGTACGCCGCCGTCGAAATCCAGACGCTCTCCAGCCTTGGTCGCCACAGCATCCCCCTGGTCTCATCGTGTCAATGCGAAATGTGGTCCGTATGAAGCTACACGCCGCGCTGCGGCATTACCTCGCCGTGAGCACACTCGAACCGGCGGATCAGAACCGCTCGAAACGAGACGGCACAATGATCCGGTGACGTCCCACCGCACAGCGCTGGTGGTCGGGGGAACCGGCCCGACCGGGCCGCTCGTCGTCAACGGGCTGATCGAGCGCGGCTACGACGTGACCATCCTGCACACCGGACGGCACCAGACCGACCTGATCGGCCCCGAAGTCCGCCGCATCTACACCGACCCCTTCGACGGCGAGGCCACCGCCGCAGCGCTCGGCGGTGAGTCGTTCGATCTCGTCGTGGTCATGTACGGGCGGCTGCGGATGCTGGCGCCGTTGCTGGCGGGACGCTGCGGCCATTTCGTGTCGATCGGCGGTGTCGGCGTGTACCGGGGCTTCGGCAGCCCCGACGACCTGTTCCCGCTCGGCATGCCGGTGCCGCTGCCGTACGGCGCGCCGCTGGTCGGCGACGGCGAGGAATTCCGCAAGCTGCGGATGATCCGGGTCACTGAAGAGGCCGTCTTCGAGCACCACCCCAGTGCGATCCACCTGCGCTATCCCCAGCTCTACGGACCACGCCAGCCGCTGCCACGTGAGTGGCCGCTGGTGCGCAGGGCACTCGACCGGCGGCCGCACCTCGTGGTGGCCGATGGGGGCTTGACGGTGAAGAGCCAGGGATGGATCGGCAATGCCGCCCACGCCACGCTGCTGGCGTGCGATGCGCCTGCCGCCGCACTCGGCGGCATCTACAACGTGGCCGATTCGTCAGCACTGTCAATCGCCCAGATCGCCGAGGTCATCGCGGACGAGCTTGGCCACCGCTGGGAGTTGGTGTCGCTGCCCTACGAGCTGGCAGCACCGGCACGCCCGCTGGTGGGCAGCTGGTCCACCACGCACCGGGTGCTCGACATCGGTCCGACGGTGCGGGATCTCGGCTACCACGACGTGCTGGCGCCCGTCGATGCGTGGCGGGCGGCCACTCGCTGGCTGGTTGAGAACCCGCCGGAACGCGGCGGGGCGCTCGAGCAGCGGCTGGGCGATCCCTTCGACTACGACGCCGAGGACCGCCTGATCGCGGCATGGAAGGACGCTCGTCGCGGTCTTGCGACCGCGTTGGACGGCATCGAGTGGTCGAGCGAGCCCAACTACGGCAGCGCGTACGTCGGCAACCGCCCGAACCCGGGCGTCACCGAGAAACGCGAGAACCTGAACGCAGCCGAGTCCTAGGCAAGTCCAGTCGCCAGCTCGCCCAATCGGCGAGAACGCCCAGCAGGACTGCTCAGCGCGCCAGCGGGCCCCGCAGGAGCTGACCCGGCACGGCGCCGGTCACCTTGCCGTGCTCGGTGATGACTTCGCCATTCACAATGGTGGCCGCGAAGCCCGTGGCCGTTTGGCGCAGGCGCGGAGCGCCCGCCGGCAGGTCGTGCACCAGCACAGGCATGTCTGGTGACACCGAGTCGGGATCGAACACATTCACGTCAGCCGCCTTGCCCACTTCCAGCACGCCACGATCGTCGAAACCCCATGCCGTCGCGGGCAGCTGCGTGATGCGGTGCACGGCGTCTTCCAGCGTGAACTCCTGACGATCGCGTACCCAGTGGCCCAGCAGGTGCGTCTGCAGCGACGAGTCCATGATCTGAGTGACGTGCGCACCGCTGTCGGAAAACGTCGGGATCGCCCGGGGGTGCTTCAACAAGTGCAGCACCAGATCCTGGTCCTGATTGGCGAGGGCCTGGACGAAGAACATCTCCAAATCGCTGTCGAGCGCAAGATCGACGAACGCTTCCATCGGCGTCGTACCACGCTCGGCAGCGATCACGTCCATCGTGCGGAACGGCGGCAGCGGCTGCGTCAACGGGTAGATGTGCGACCAGATCGGCTTGCGGGCTTCGGGCCCGAGGGCCCTGCCGTAGTCGCCATTCTCAGCCTCGTCCACCAGCCGAGCCCGGATCTCGGGGTCTCGGAGCGCCGACCACTGCTCGCCCCGAGAGTCGGCGCGCAGCTCGCGCCACAGCGGCAGAGCATCGAACGGCAGCGAGGTCTTGAACGACAGCAGCGTGCCCAGGCAACGGGAATGCGCCTGCCCCCACGAAGTGCCGCCGGCGGCGTTGATGCCGTCGAGCAGCTTGATCACCGGCTTCCAGTGGTGGTCCTCGCTGGAGGGGGCGAGCATGCCGTAGGTGATCGGCACCCGGGTACGGGCGCCCAGCTCGACGATCTTGGCGACATAGGCGTCGTTCCGTTCGGTGTCGCGTGAGCGCAGATCGCCGTGATTGGCCAGCTCGAAGATGCCAGCGCCCATGACGCCCATCTCGCTGACCAACGCATCGATCTCCGACCATTCCGCCAGGCGCGAGGCCACCGGGCGGTCGTCGGCGGTCTCATGGTTGTACGAGATGGAAGTGGTGAAGCCGATGGCGCCGGCGTAAAGCGAATCGCACAGCTGCTGCAGCATCAGCGCCAGCTCGTCATCGTTGGCGCCGCGGTCGAAGGCGGCCTCGCCCATGGCCCACGTGCGCAGCGCCGAATGGCCGAGGTAGCCGGCGTAGTTGATGCCCTTGGGCGTGGCGTCCACGAAGTCGAGGTATTCGGGGAAGGTCTCCCATGTCCAGTCGATGCCTGCAGCCATCGCTTCGGCGGAGATGTCCTCGGCCCGCTCGAGGTTGCGCACCACGAGGTGGCGGGCATCGGCGCGGGCGGGTGCCAGCGTGAAGCCGCAGTTGCCCATCACCGCCGTGGTCACGCCGTGGAAGCAGGAGCTTTCGCCCATCGGATCCCAGGCGATTTGTGCGTCCATATGGGTGTGCACGTCGATGAACCCGGGCGTCACGACGTGGCCCTCGGCGTCGATGGTGCGATCGACCCTGCGGCCTGCGAGATCGCCGGGCGACTCGCCGATCTCAGCCACGACGCCATCGGAGATGAGCACGTCGGCGCGGCGCGGCTCAGCGCCCGTGCCGTCGATCAAACTCCCGCCTGAAATCAGCAGATCACCCATGTCGTGCCCCCGTCATCGCCGCCGCTTCCGCACGCGGCCGCGCCCGCATCAGCGTACGGCAGCGGGAGGTCGGGCACCGGCGGAAGCTCGGCCCCCAGCGGCCCCGCGAGGCTCCCGTCCCGCCTCATATGCTGCGCGCCGTGACACTTGAAGCAGAAGCATCCCAAGTCATCGACCAGTTGAACGCCCTGGGCCGACCGTCATTCCAAGATGTCGGCTTCGAGCGTGCCCGAGCGGGCTTCGAGGAAATGCCGCCCGCCGGCGAGTTCGTCGAGGTTGCCTCCACGGAGGACCGGACGATTCCCGGCCCCGACGGAAATGAGATCGCCGTGCGCATCTACCGGCCCGGCGACGGCGCGGCCACTGCCGACGCGAGCGGCGTGCTCGGCTGTCTCGTGTATTTCCACGGCGGCGGCTGGGTGGTCGGCAGCATCGAGACCCACGACCGCACGTGCCGGGCGCTCACGATGCTGGCCGGAGTCGTGACGGTGTCGGTGGACTACCGGCTCGCACCCGAGTTTCCGTTCCCAGCGCCGGCTGATGACTGCTGTGCCGCCACGCAGTGGGTGATCGACAATGCCAGCGAGCTGAGCGTCGATCCGGCTCGTGTGGCGATCGGCGGCGACAGTGCAGGTGGCAATCTCGCCGCCGCCGTTGCGCTCATGTGCCGCGACGGCGCAGCGAATGGCGACGCTTGCGGCCAGCCGGCCCTGCAGGTGCTCATCTACCCGGTCACAGATTTCGACCGCGACACCCATTCGATGATCGCCAACGCCGAGGGCTACCTGCTGACCCGCGACACGATGGCCTGGTTCGACGATCTGTACTGCCCGCCGTCCGAACGCAGCAATCCGTACGCAGCCCCGCTCGCAGTCGACGATCCCTCGGGCGCGGCCCCCGCCTTAGTCATCGTGGCCGGTCACGATCCGCTGCGCGACGAGGGCGTCGAATATGCCCAGAAGCTCGCAGACGCCGGAGTGCCCACCACGCTCATCGAGTATCCGGGCCAGTTCCACGGCTTCTTCGGCATGACCCGCTTCCTGGATCAAGCACACGAGGCCCAGGAACTGACCGCCGGTGCGATGCGGCGTGCCCTCGCAGCCCCCGAGGCCGGCTGACGGAATCCGACCGACGAGAGCGACGCAACGAGATCGACGAGGAGAAACGGAAGACATGCCA
This sequence comes from Acidimicrobiia bacterium, assembly GCA_022821985.1. Classification (GTDB taxonomy): domain Bacteria; phylum Actinomycetota; class Acidimicrobiia; order Acidimicrobiales; family Poriferisodalaceae; genus Poriferisodalis. Next base: position 70,533 of record JAJECP010000022.1, on the reverse strand, counting down.
TTGCGAGACAGCCACCCGGCCGGGACGCCTTCCTGGGTCGACTTGGCGACCACCGACGTGGAAGGCGCCATCGACTTCTACGGGGCGGTCCTGGGCTGGGACTACGAGCGCGACCCCACCGGCGAGATCAACTACGTCATGGCCGTCGTGGACGGGCACCCGGCCGCCGGAGTGTTCGACATGCCCCCCGAGATGCTCAGCGAAGGCGTGCCGCCCTGCTGGAACGTCTACGTCACCGTGGACGATGCCGACGAGTTCGCCGGTCAGGTTGCTGCGGCCGGCGGAGCGGTCATGCGACCGGCCATCGATGTGCCCGAGCCGGGTCCGAACGCTGCGGGCCGCATGGTCATCGCTGCCGACCCGACGGGCGCCGTGTTCTGCACGTGGGCGCCGATTACTGCGATCGGTGCCGGCATCGTGAACGCCCCGGGTGCATTCACCTGGGCCGAGGTCGCCACGCACGACAACGACGCCGCAGAGGCCTTCTACTGCGAGCTGTTCGGCTGGGAAGCGGGGACGATGGAAGGCGTGCCCGACTCTCCGACAGTGTTCACCCTCGACGGGGAACCGGTGGCGAGCACGTCAGTGGCACCGCCTCCCGGTGTGCCGCCGCACTGGCGGGTGAGCTTTGGGGTGAACGACGTTGATGCCGCCTGCGCTGCGGCGACGACCAACGGCGGCAACGTGATCGTGCCGCCCTTCGACTGGGGCCCGGGCCGCATGGCCACGATCGCCGACCCCGTCGGCGCGATATTCGACGTCGTCACCCTCACCGACTGGCCCGAATAACGAGGCATCATCTCGCCCGCGCAACTGGCGCCTCCGACGTAGCTCGGTAGCAATCGATCGGCCCCACGGCGATGGCCTTGGGCGCACCACCAGTTCGACCCTCTGTCACACGGCCCCGGTACCTTGCGAGTTGTCGCCCGCCCACTACGGGCGAAGTCGCGGGAGGGTGATGTGAATCCACGAATGACCGAACCCGCTCTCAACTCTTTCGTCGCGAGCGCTCTCGGCGATCGCCTCGGCGGTTGGACTGTCTCAGCCGAAGCAACCAAGACCCTGACGAAAGCCGGGCTTCGGCCCGACATCGTGGTCGACACCGGCGCTGCGCCGGTCGCGATCGAGACCGAGTACTTCCCCGGGCCTCAAGTCGAAGACGACGCAATCGCTCGCATCGGCGAGGCACTTTCGTCAACTGGGCGGGTGATCGAGGTAGCGGTAGCTGCTCGGCTGCCGACTGCCTTAGGCGAGATCGCCGCGGCGAAGGTTCCAGCGGCGCTGGACACACGCAACGACTTGGAGTGGTGCGTTTGGATCGAGGGCGCCAATGCCGTGCGCTTTCCCGCATCGGGCTGGCTCCAGGGTGGCCTCAACGATCTGGCCGGTTTCGTCGAAACGGTCGCCGTGTCGGAACGCCGTATCGCAGCCGCGGCCGACGCTTTTGAAGCCGGCGTTTCGCAGGCAGCTTCAAACCTGCGTTCAAGCCTGACGGATCGCAGCGCTCAGTCGGCTCTCGACAAGATCGCCGCCGCGTTGCACCAAGACGACAGCGAGCAAACGACACTGATGGCTGTCGCTGTGCTCGCCAATGCGCTGGTGTTTCAGTCGGCGCTCGCCGGGGTGCACGACACGTCCTCGATCGAAGAAATGAGATCGGAAAGCGGCATCTTCACGGTTGGCGCGGTGCTTGATGCGTGGCGAGAGATCCTCAAGATCAACTACTGGCCTGTGTTCGACATCGCCTCGAAGATCTTGCGGCCCACACCCGAAGGCCCGGCCCAAGAATTGCTTGCTCAATTGGCCGCTGTTGTGGCCGAGCTGTCCGGTGCTGGCGCAACGACCGTCCAAGACCTTGCCGGCCAGATGTTCGGACGATTGATCGCGGACCGCAAGTTCCTCGCGACGTTCTACACCTTGCCCGCTTCAGCTTCGTTGCTTGCGGAACTCGCCGTGAGCCAGCTTGATGCACGCGTCGACTGGAGCGACCTGCCCAGTGTCGGCCAGCTGAGAGTGGCCGACTTCGCGTGTGGAACGGGCGCTCTCTTGTCGGCGGCATACCGCCGGATTGCCTCGCGAGTGCGTCGGGCCAACCTCACTGACGGCACCGACACCTCCAAGCGACTGCACGCGGCATTCATGGAAGACATCCTGATCGGCTGCGACATCATGCCCGCAGCGGTGCATCTGACTGCGAGCATGCTGTCGGCCGCTCATCCGGCATCGCCCTTCGGCGATACGAACATTCACCTCATGCGGTACGGCTATCCGGAAGGCGACAAGTCGAAGCCCGCCTTCATCGGGTCTCTTGAACTACTTGGTGACGAGACCGCTCCGTCTCTCTTCGGCACAGGCCGCACGCGCGCTGGAGGCAAGGGCGACATCGAAGACACTGAATCGGGCAGTGCGGACTTTGTGATCGACGACGCCAGTATCGATCTCGCAATCCAGAACCCGCCCTTCACGCGACCCAATGGCCCAGAAGCCGAGAAGTTAGGCGTTCCAATTCCTTCATTCGCCGGGTTTGACACCGACGATGACGAGCAGCAGGCAATGTCAAAGCGGCTGAAGAGCCTCTACCGGGGACGGCACGAACCGGCTGCAGAAGGCAATGCGGGGTTGGCCACGAACTTCATCGATCTCGCCGACGCAAAGCTCAGGCCAGGGGGTGTTCTGGCGCTGGTGCTGCCTGCCACGGTCGTCTCCGGTGACGGCTGGCGCGCCACGCGTCACCTGTTGGCGAGGAAGTACTGCGACATCTCGATCGTGACGCTCGCGACCGGCACAGACCGCGCTTTCTCGGCGGACACTGGCATGGCTGAAGCGCTCGTCATCGCAACGAAGCGTTCGAACGAAGTCTCGGTCAACGAGGGCATTGCCGAGGACATCGACTGGGTGAGTCTGACGCACCGACCGCACAATCCCGTCGAGGCGGTCGCCATGGCTCGGAGCATGACGCGCACCGCCAAGGGCTCACAGGGATTCGTTTCCATTGGTTCGGAAGTCATCGGCTGCCTTATTCGGGCACCGCTGTCCGAGGGTGGCTGTGCGCATGCCGCCGATGCGTCGGTGCCAGCAACAGCTAGCAAGCTGCGAAGTGGGCTACTGCGGCTGCCGAGAGTGAATGAGGTCGCCGCGCCGATCACTCGCCTCGGAGAATTGGGTGAGGCCGGACCCCAGAACCGCGTCTTCGACGATGTCCGCATCCGCATCGACAGCAAGACGGGGAAGCCTCGCACCGATGCGAACGGGAATCCCATCCACAACGGGGCTTTTGACATTTCTCGGACACTGCCGAAGGGCAAGACAGTCGACTACCCCGCTCTCTGGGCGCACGATGCCGCTTCGGGACGGGAGTCGCGCTTGGTCGTCGAGCCAGACCGAGACCTTCGACCTTGGCCCGAGCATCAGGAGCGCGCCAAGGAGATCTGGCAGACGGCGACGCGTCTCCACTACAACCGAGACTTCCAGTTGAACAGTCAGATGCTGGGTGCATCTCTGACACCACAGCGGTGCCTCGGAGGCCGCGCGTGGCCTTCGTTCGTCGTTGATGAAGAGCGATGGGAAGTGCCATTGGCGCTGTGGGCCAACACCATTTTGGGCCTCGTCGGACATTGGTGGGTTGGGACTAGACAACAGAACGGTCGGGCCATGTTGAGCATCCGGCTGCTGCCCGAACTGCCTGCGTTGGATTGCCGTGCCCTCACTTCAGGCCACACGTCCGCGCTCGAACAGGTCTTCTCAGAATTCGAGAACCGCCAGTTCCTGCCCGCCAACGAGGCCTGGCGCGACCCAACACGTCAGGCTCTGGACGAAGCTGTGCTGTGCGACGTGCTGGGCCTTGACCTGGCTGCAGGCGTCAGCCGAGCCGAGTACTTGGAGTCACTCGACGTGCTCCGCCGAGAGTGGTGCCAAGAGCCGTCCGTCCACGGCAACAAGTCCACTGCCCCGCCGATCGACGCATGACAACATCCCGAGCGGGTGGGCGAGTCGGACCCGTGTACACGATTCTTCCGAACAGACTTCCATAGGTTGACACCGTGGCCCTTCGCTCCCGGCGCTTCGATGTGCCTAAACGAGGATGGGACAGCAATGATCAGCTGAACCGCGATCAACGGGCGCTGGCCTTCTGTGAAGCACTCATATCCTCAGCTGGTGCTTCCCTCATCCTCGTGAACGGCGAATGGGGTGCCGGCAAGACCTTCTTCCTCGATCGCTGCGCCGAGATTCTCAGGTCCGCGCACGATCCGAAGCCGCACGTAGTCGAATTCAACGCTTGGCGCCAGAGCCACTTCAAGGACCCATTGCTTGACCTGACGCACTGCTTGACGGCACGTCTCGACGAGACGCACAGTCGCTCTCTGCGAGAAGTGGCCGCAGCGGCCGCTCGCAACATGGCCATGAACGTCAACGACGAGGTCGCCCGCAGGACATTGGGCCTCCTGGACGTCAATCACTTTCGCCAAGAAAGTGAGAACCGATGGGAGGACGCCGAGAAAGATCTGCGGGCGTTCCAACAACGGCTTTTGGAGGAGGCCAGTCAGCGCCAGATCATTCTCTTGATCGACGAAGTGGACCGTTGCGTACCCTCGCACGCGCTTCAGATCATCGAAACTGCGCGTCACGTCTTCTGCGTGGAGGGCGTTCAACTGGTCATCGCGGTCAATCAGGACTCTCTTGAGCACTCGATCCGCGACACCTATGGGTCGGGCTACGACGCCGAGCGATACCTCAGGCGCTTTGTGGACTCGACCTACCAGCTACCTGATCCTCCCGCAAACGTTGTGGCCGGATACATCGATGAGCGCTTGTCCGAGACTGGGCGACTTCCTCCGGAGCTCTTCGATAGCAGTTGTCAGGCGTCGAAGCTGCTCTCGCTCGCGATCCTCTCGCCAGCGCGCAGCATCCGCGATGTCGACATCGCAGTGAGGCTCATGCTGCTAGTGCTCGCAGACATTCGGGCACAACACGAACTCCTCGTCGAGCGCGGTTCGACGCTGGAGCTAGCTCAGACGATCGACTTCGCCACCATGGTGGTAGTCCTCAGGCTCGCAGCTCCGGATTCGTACCGGCTGCTGGTGCAGTCTCCGACTGACGGCATGGGAGCGTGGAGGGCGCTTCAGCAGAAGCTCGGCTACCACTTTGACTACAGACACACCGAACTCAAGACATCCGAGTACCTGCACGCGTTCTTCGCCTGCCTCATCGCACTAGGAGGCACAGGCGCAGTTGGCGACGTTCCAACGGTTCGGCGCGAAGACGTGATGCCAATCTTCGCCGAGCGCAGCATCGACAGCCTCGTTAGCCGAATCTCGACGCTGCGCCGCACACAGCTATCCGGCGACGAAACCCTCCAAATCCCGATGTCCCTAGAAATGCCAATTCAGGACTGGGCACGCATTATCGACCAGGAGATGCCTGCGTTGAGCGGGCCGATCGACGCCTAGCTCCGGCAGTCCGCCCCCTCAGCTCCCAGGTTTCGTGACGTCGATGACCCTGATTGAGATCTTGCGCGCTTCGTCGATGCTGAGGCTCCGCTCCAGCATCTCCGTCAGTTCCTGGGGACTGTTTGGTCGGCGACCAGAGGAGGGGGGCGGAACGTCCCCGCCTCCAAACCAAAGCACGAGGTAGATGCCGTAGCCGTCCGTGGCCGGGTCGGTGGTGTACTGACCCATGAGTTGTCGGCGCATTGCATGCCATAGATCACGATGTGAATCCAGCTTGATCTCGATCGGCACGCGGGAGCCAAAGCAACTCACTCCAATGTCAGCGCGCCTGTCGGCGGCTGCACTGAGTTCGCGTGTCAATTCCACCCCCGACAGCGGTCGCGCCCGCTCCTGCAATGCCGTGAGAATCGCATTTCTGCAGACGTTCTCGGGCCTGGGACGTTCCGGGCGGCCATGCGGGTCCACATTCCAGAACGGTTGCCAAGGGTCGCCGGGACTGCCTCGCATTTCCTCGGCAATGTCATCGAGCCAGTCCAAGATCAGCGCTGTGAGGTCGGCGGCATTGGCGGGGACGCCCCCACCTAGGGTCCTCTGAACCTCCTTCACTGTGGGCAAGCGATACTCAGTGTCACTCCGCAGGCGATTCTGCTCTTCCCGTGCGTGTCGCAGGGAGCTTCGCCACGCAGACAATTCCGGTAGCTGCTCAAGCCGCTGGAGCGCCTCGGTGGCGCCAGGTTCGGCCGAGGCGGAGAGCTGATAGATGAAATCGGAAACCCAATCGGCGGCATTCACGGCGACGGTGTGGCTGCCGCTCGCTTCGAGGGGCTCAAAGGCACATCCGAGCACTTCGACGAGCACCTCCAACGTCGTCGGCCCAAGAACAGCAGCAAAATGAAGACCTCGCCCCCAGCGCGGTCCGAGCTCATGGTGAAGGAATTCGGCCAGGCGATAGCTGCCAGCAGGATGCCGAGCCGAGAAATTGGCGAGCTCAACCACATACCGGTCTTGGAACAAGAAAACGGCCGTGGCGAGCCAACGCGCCCGCTGCGCCACCGTCAAGCTCTTCGCAGCAAGCTTGGCGTCGATGACGTCTTGGACGCCCGCTCTCTCTGATTCCCGTAGAACGCCGAACAACAGTGAGTCCAGCAGTCCGAGTTGCCGACTGGGCGCGTTCGTTGGAAACGACTTGAGGATTCGCAGCCGTATCCCGCGTTTGGCCGACTCATCGAAATCCAGCAGGTTCAGCTCGTTGAGCGCAGTACTCGAATCACTGCCCGCCCGGACATCGCCGACGGCACATCGAACGAGCACATCACCAGCGAGCTCCGGGTCGACGGTCAACCACCTATTGAGCCATGGCGGTGATCGATCTAGTGAATTCGGTACGCAGAAGTAGGTCGCGATCACTCGTCGCTTGCGCTCATCATCGACACGGTCTAGGCGTTCCGAGTGATTGCGTTCGGCGAGCTGCAGCCCAGCGAACAAGGGCCATGCAACCCACGCGTGCTTCGACTCCGCGCGAAGCGAGATCGTCTCGTCCACCGCTGGAAGTTCGGCACCAAACACAGTGGCGATCAACGCATTCGTGACTGCTGCTATGAGCTGGCCATCGTTCTGCAGGAACTCGGCGAGTCGCTCGTCGCCGCTGCCGTCCCGATCGCTGCCGGGGCGATGTCCGAAGTAGATGTGCGCGAGATAGTCCAGGTTGTTGACCGGAAATGAGCCGTCGCTGAGCGCGTAGAGGTTGTCTCGAATGTGATCGGCCCACTCCTGACGGTGCTCGTGCTCCTTTCGGCGGTTCTCACGATCCAAGACCCGCATCTCGGCTTCGAATGCGGCGCGCTTCCCATCTAGTGGCGATGCTGCCAGCAGACCCTCCAACCCGGCACTCAGCAGCGGGCTGCTCTTCGTCGCGTCGCTCACAGAATCGAGCGTCAAACCCTCATTGATCTCGGCATCGGTGATCTGCTGCCTGACGACGTGCCCCAGAATGTCGACCGCGAGTTCTGGGTTGCTGGCTTTGAGCGCGAGTGCCTGTTCGAGACACCATCGGCCGAGATCACGGGGCAACCTGCTGTAGAACAAGGGCACCCCTAGGAACCAAGCCCGGTCCCAAATGGGGCTGTCACCGCATCGAATCTTGAGCCATTCCAAGTAAAGCCGGCGTTGGGTCTCGGGACGCTGTTCGAGCCAAGCGCGGACCGGGCCTGCTGGATCGGCATACCGATCCGTGGCAGCTTGGCCCTCACCCCCTAGATGGCCTGACTGCTCTATCTCTTCCGCACTCGGGTCTTCCAGAGCACTCGACACGGCGTCACGGAGCCCTTGGCGTGCATGGGGCCGAATGTCTCTTCCGCAAGTAGCGGCCGCAGCTAGCCAGCCGAAGAGACGGGCGATGTCGACGTCGTCACCGAGTTCGTCAACTGCTTTCACGAGCAGATCGACGGGCATCATGTCCTGTGCTCGACGACGGAGCACTTCGTCGATGCCGAACCGAAGGCCCTCTTGCCGCAGATTCGCCCATAGCGCGTCCAGTGCGTCCGCCGCATCGTGAGCCGACGACTGATTGACGATGGCGCGGTTCCAGAACGAAGCGAAGGCACCGTAGTACTGCTCGTGAGTGCGGATCTCCAAGTACGACCAGACCTCATCAGGCGAGACGCGATGCGGGTACAGCTCGCTCAGGGCAAGTCCCGCGAGGTCATCTTCGGGATCGGTGAGCCGACGTTCTGCGATGTCGGTGAGCAGCGCCACCAACGCGTCGTCGCGCGTTTCGCGTTTGGATTCGAGCCGAATGAATGCACCAAGCGCAGCACGACGGGTCTGCGCCGACCAATTCGGTTCGCGTGCAACGGCCAGCGCCAACGTCGACAGCGGCTCGGCAGCATCTGCGCTCGGCGCCTCCGATTCAGCGAGAACCCGAAGCAGAAAGTCTGCGATCCGATCACTCGGAGCGTCACCGGGTGTTGCGCGAAGCAGCTCAGCGATGGCCTCGACGGTCCCGTTCTCGACGATCGAACGGAACGCCCACGCTGTCAACTCTCGATAGCCAACTTCCCGGCCGTCTCGCCATTCGTGGCCGAGGAGCGGACCGTCGGTTGCATATTCCGCAATGGCTCGCAGTAGCTGAGTCTTCTGCTCGCCGGTGAGCCATGCGATGTCGCCATACAGGCCGATGCCTACGGGATCGGCATCGATGAGCCGGTCGAGTGCGTCGTCGGAGTGCGCTGCGAACCAAGCCGACAAGCCGCGTAGCGATGTCACGACCCGTCCGTCGTGTGGACTGGTCATGAGCGCGACTACGCGCCGGGCGGGTAGACCACGCTTGACCAGTCGTGCCAGGTATCGGCCGCCGAGGAATTCTGCTATACGCCGGTGAAACGGCCTTCTGCGCGGCCAGCCAACAACGGCTTCCGAATCGGGAGTTGCCGAGAAGAGCTTCGTGCCGAGCACATGCCGAAGAAAGTGAGCGTCTGTCTCGAAGGATCCGGATGACGACAGTTGGACTCTGTCGAGTGCGACGTAGGGCGAGTCGTCGTCTTCGGGCCCAAGCGAGAAGCCTTCGACGCCTGCGAGCAACTGAACGGCGGAGAGTTCACCGGCCGTAGCGAACACCACCTCAAGCGGTGGCGTGACGTCCGCGGCGGCGATGTGTTCGTGGTTGTGCTCACGAGCCATGCGTTCACAGGCGAGCTCAAAGGTCTCGCGCCGGTTCACTGGCCACCTTTCTCCCCCATGAGCGAAGGCACCTGCGAGCAATTCCAACGTCAACGGATTGTCCAACATGACACCAAGGCCACGTTGGTCGGCCCCATCGAAGAACGCCGATGTGTCTTCGATTTCGAGGTGCGCCGCTACGAGTGCACGTTTGGCGCTTCGGCCCAGGGGGTCGAGCCGCAGAACGGCCACGGTGCCACCAGGAGTGGCGCTCTCAAGATTCCGTTGGTCGTTATGGCCGAGCCAATCAGCCTCGCGGCAGGAGATGCGGTAACTCGGCCAGCCGAGTTGATCAAGTCGGTTGCGAATCTGGTCCAGCGATGTGCGCCCATCGGTGGTACCAGCCCTGATCTCATCGAGACCATCGATGAACAGTGTCTTGTCACGCCATTCGGGCTTGATCTCAAACGTCACGAGATCCCGGGCGCTGACGTACGTCGCGCTGTCGCCAAGCTGAGCGCGTTCGTTGCGAAACTCGGTTGTCTTGCCGAGGCCTGCATCGCCCAGGAGCACGTATGCGTGCTCGCTTCTGAAATCGCTGAGCACTCTTGGCTCCGCCGAGGAGTCGTGACCCTGCGCCTCAAACGCTGCGACTCCGCCTCCGAGGTGGGTACAGGTGCGTTCGACGTAAGTCTCGCTCATGAGTCCTCAACCCACTCGCTCGCTGGCACTGACAGAAACTCATCCAGCGGTACGCCACCTTCGCCCACGACGAGGGTCCGGGCATCAAATCGTTTCTGGAACTCATCGAGACCCGACAATGAATCACGAATCGGTCCGGTCTTGACCTCGATCCCCAACAAGTGGGGTCCTCGCTGCAGGACGAAATCGACCTCGACCACGGTTTGGCCGTGCCGGTCGCGCCAATACTTGAGGTTGCCGCTCGACGGCATCGTGTTGATGAGGTGCGCCCCGACGGCGCTCTCGACCAGCCGGCCCCAGAAACTTCGATCAGCACAGGCCTCGTCAAACCTGTAACCCGACACCATCGACATGAGCCCGGTATTGATTACATTCAATTTCGGCGTTGACGCCTTGGCTGAGACTGCGCGATTGACGTGCTTGTCGAGACCTGTGAGCAGCCCGACCTGCGAGAGCAACTGCAGGTAGCCAGCCAACGTTGTGGTGTTGCCAGCGTCCTGCAATTGGCCGAGCATCTTGTTGTACGAGAGGATCTGCCCGGAGTAGCGAGCCCCGACTTCAAAGAGCCGCCGCATGAGGGCCGGCTTCCGAATGCTCGTCATCCTGACGACATCACGCTCGATCGAGGGCTCCACGAGGCCACTGCGGACGTACCGGTGCCAGTTCTCGTGCACAGACATGTCTCGCATGGCGCCCGGATAGCCGCCGTAGAACACGTACTCGTCGAGGGTGATACCGAACGCCGACGCCATCTCGGTGAAAGACCAATGGGAGGACACCAGCGGCTCGAAGCGGCCCATCAGGCTCTCATTGAGCCCGGTCTGCACCTGGAGGGGCGCTGAGCCGAGAACGACGACGTGCAGCGGGCAACCAGTCAGACGGTCTGCATCCCACAAGCCCTTGATGGCGGCGGACCAATTCGGCAGCTCTTGGATCTCGTCCAATACCAAGACGTAGCCCTGCGACGATGACAAGGCGCGGTCGCGGCATTGGTCCCACACGTCGACGAGCCATTGCGAATCGCGTGGCGCAGATGGCAGTCGTACTTGGCTGGCCTCTGCTGGGTCGGAATCGAACGGTCTCGGTGAATCGGATGTCTCGTCGGCACCACCCGGCTCCATCGCGACCATCCGCCATCCGTGCTGAATCTCGTCGAGCGCTTGCCTGACGGCGGTTGTCTTGCCTGACTGTCGAGGCCCGAAGACCGCGATCAAGCGCTCGGGCGGCTCATTGAGCCGTTCTACGATCGTCCAGACCAGCGGTCGTCGATACTGCACCACGCAGACAGTTTAGCAGTATTGGTAATGCTATTGAGTAATTTTACTCAATAGCATTACCATGAGCATGCATCTCGCGATCAGATCACACTTGGGCCTATTCGCGCATCAGTTCCAACGCTACTGAGCAACTTTGCTCAGTAGCTGTCAGGGCCGCTCGCGGGCAGGCGGCGGATCGCCCGCAACCGCGGAGAGGTCGACGGGGATTCCGTTCAGGATGCTCATTCCTGCCAGGCGCTCAATGTCTGAGCCCGACGCGCTGGCGAGGATGTTGCTGTTGACGCCGCCGGCCGCGTTGGCACGGCTCCAACCCCCGTCATGACCCCAGCCGTGTGGCAGGGCCACTGTGCCTGGGCCTACCTCGTCGCTGACTGCCACCGCTACCCGGACACTTCCGGATGCGGACGTGATGTCGACGTCGCTGCCGTCGGCGAGGCCGAGCCGATGAGCGTCGCTGGGATTGACGCGAGCAGTCAGGCGCCTGCCTTCGGGCATGAGCCGGGGCGCGTTGTGCATCCACGTGTTGTGTGAGCGCAGCTCTCGCATGCCGATGAGCCGGAACCCGAAGCGATCCTCGTCGGTGTGCTCCCCCAGGGCGGCGAGTTCGCCGAGCACCTCGGGGGCAGCCAGGGGAATCTTCCCGTCCGGCGTCGCCAGCCTTGCGTCGATCTCACCCGTGGGGAGTTCGTCCAGCAGCTTCTTGCCGTGCGGAAAGTCGCGTGTGAGCTTGTCGAACGAGACCCCGCGCCGGCGAAAACCGAATCGGTCGCCCGCTTTGCTGGTGCGCAGCAACAGGTCGAGCAGCCGTCGCGGCGTGATGTTCCAGCCCAGCTTGGCCAGCCATCGAAGCGGGCGCAGCACATGGGCGCCGCCGCGGCCCATGCGCTTGGCGATCTCGTTCAGAATCTGCCACTCCTGGCGCACCCCGGCAGGCGGCTCGATCACCGCCTCGGTGGCCCAGATCGCTGGGCGCAACATGTTCGCAAGCGTGGTCACGGGAACGTCGTCGCGTTCATAGAAGTGGGTCACCGGCAGCACGTAATGGCAGTGCTTGTTGGTCTCGTTGATGTAGAGGTCGAGCGAGAAGCTCAGCTCGAGCTGTTCGAGTGCTTCCGCGAGCCGGGTGCCGCCTCCGGCGCTGCTGAGCACCGGATTGCCTCCGACGAGTGCGAGTGCCTTGATCTGGCCCTCGCCCGGGGTGACGATGTCGACCGCCAAGTCCGTCGACGGGAGCAGGCCGAACACGTCAGGGTGCTGGTTGACCCGAGTTCGCACCTTGCCGTAGGTATCTGTTCCGGCTTTGCGGGCCAGTTCAGGCAGGTCGATCGCCGCCCAGCCGAACAGCAGACCACCCACCCTGTCGAAGTTGCCGGTGAGCAGAACCACGATGTCCTGCAGGACGTTGTTGAGCGTGCCGAAACGCTGGGTGCAGGTGCCAGTCCGGCCATAGACGACTCCGCTGTCCGCCGATGCAAAGTCCCGCGCGAGCTGCTCGATGACGGCGGCAGGAATTCCCGAGCGCGACGCGCACTGCTGAATATCGAACGGCGCGATGACGTCGGCAAGCGTGCTGAGACCACCGACATGGCGATCGATGAAGGAATGGTTGACCAGGTCCTTGTCGATCAGAGTCCGGATGATGCCGAGCAGCAAGAAGGCGTCGCTGCCGGGCCGCACGGAGATGTGCTCGTAGCGCTGTGCCGTCTCCGTACGGCGGGGATCCACAACGACGACCCGCCCGCCGCGCTCGACGACAGCGTCGAGCGCCTCCCGCAGGCGAGCCTCCGTGACCAATGAGCCGTGCGAGACCAGTGGGTTCGCGCCGATGATGACGGCGAAGTGCGTGCGCCACAGGTCCGGCTTGGGCGCGATGGCGACCGACCCGTACAGCAGCGCGTTGGCCGCCATGCGTGCCGACGCATCCTCGGAGTTGATGCCGTACCGCCACCTGATGCCCAGCACTTCCTGAAAGCCGGCCAGTGCCATGGACGTGGCGTAGCTGAACAACGGCGGGTTGCCGCAGAAGGTGGCGAGTGCGTCGGGGCTGCTGTCTGTACGGATACGGCCAAGGCGCTGGGCGATGTCGTCGAGCGCCTCGTCCCACGACACGGGTTCGAAGACGCCGGGGTCGCCCACCCGCTTCATCGGCTGAGTGACCCGATCGGGGTCGTACACAATCTCGACGGCGCCCGCCGCCTTCGTGCACACATATCCCTGAGAATGAACATGATCGGCATCGCCACGGACGCTCACGAGCCGTCCGTCTGAGATCGTCGCGACGAGACCGCACTGCGGCTCGCAGATGCGGCAGTGGGTGTATGCGGTCTTGGTTGCCATCGAAAGGGCTCAGCGCAGGGCGCCTGCCGCTTCGAGCGCTGCGATCTCGGCGGGGTTGAGCCCGAGCAGTCCGGTGAGCACCTCGTGCGTGTGCTGGCCGAGCGTGGGAGCGGGCGAGCGCACGCCATTGGTGCCGTCGGAGAGGAGCCACGGGATGCCGACGTGGCTCATCTGGCCCACGACCGGGTGATCCAGGCGCTCGATCAGCCCGCGCTCGGCGAGGTGCGGGTTGACTTCGAGTGAGCGTGAGCTGAGCGAGGGGAAGGCGGGCACGCCGGCAGCTTGCAGCAGCTCGGTGATGTCCCACTGGTCACGCTCACGGGTCCACGCGCCGATGAGCTTGTCGAGCTCGGCCTCATTGGCCTTGCGGTCGGCGGCGGTGGCGAATCGCTCGTCGTCGGGATCGATGCCGGTGATCCTCGCCAGCGCAGCCCACTCGGCTTCGTCGACGCAGCAGACGGCTATCCAGTCGTCGTTGCCGGCACAGCGATACAGGTTGTGCGGAGACCACAGGGGGTCGAGGTTGCCCATCGGATCCGGCTGCGTGCCCCGCATCACCCATTCCATCCAACCCTCAACGGTGCACGCCGTGGTGGCCTCCCACATCGACGTGTCGATGAACTGACCCTCGCCGGTGCGTCGCCGCGCCACGAGCGCGGCGACCAGCGCGTACGCCGTGGCAATCCCGGCCGCCGGGTCGCCGAGCGACACACCGAGCTCGTCTGCGTCTGCTCCGGGGTAGCCGGTCATCGATGCGAGGCCCGACAGCGGCCCGGTGGTGGGTCCGTAGCCCATGTAGGACTGGTACGGCCCATGGTGGCCGTAGCCGCTGATGGCGCCCACGATCACGTCGGGACGCTCTGCGGCCAGGGCCTTGTAGCCGAGACCCCATCCGTCCATGACGCCGGTGGCGTAGTTGGACACCACCAGGTCGCACGACAGCGCCAAGCGCTTCGCCAGTGCACGCCCTTCGGGAATGCCCAGGTCGATGGTGATGCTCTGCTTGCCTTGGCCGTATTGGTTGAAGTAGCCGTTGGTGTCGAGCGTCGGCGTGTGACGGCCCGACTGCGTCGGCAGACGGCGGCCGAGATCGGGCCGGGCCGACGATTCCACCTTGATCACCGTGGCGCCGAGGTGCGCCAGGTGCAGCGTGCAGTAGGGACCCGCCCAGACCCAGGTGAAGTCCGCCACCGTGACGCCGTCGAGCGGGCGGCTCGACGGTGTGTTCGAAGATGCAGGCGAAGGTGCTGGCAGTGATGCCGTCGCTGTGTCGGTCGCGGCAAATGAAGCGCCGCTGTGCTCGCCCAGCGACGGTGCCGGTCGGCGGATGGACCACCACGAATTCGTGAGCCGCGACGGCGCGCCCGGCACGGTGATGTCTCCCAGCCCCGGCTGTTCGTAGGTGACGAGGAAGTCGCGGGCTGCCAGGTGCGGGTCGGCGGCCATCTGCGCCACCGTGTTCACCGGGGCAAACGCCAGCCGCTCTGCCTGGCCCCGATGAAACAGCTCCGTCACCGGCTGCGCAGCGATCCACTCGCCGAGCCACATGCGCAGCAGGTCTTCGTTCTCGAAGCGACCCTCGAGCGTGTCGAATATGTCCATGTCGGCCCACTCCGGCCGGCCCATGAAGTCCTTCAGCCGCTCCCACTGATCGGCCTCGACGCACACCAGGAAGATGTGCCCGTCGCTGGTCGGAAAGATCCCCCACGGGTTGAGAATGCGAGCACCGAGGCGGCTGGGGTTCTCGCCCCGGTACGACCAGCTGATGAACGCTGCTTCCAGCATGCCGACGACGTAGGACATCTGGGCGAAGTCGACGTGCTCGCCGCGACCGGTGCGCTGTGCACGGTCGACGGCGGCGAGCGATGCGCATGCAGCCGCGAAGCCCGACTGGAAGGCAGCTTGGTGGCCGTGGGGCTTCAGCGGGGGCAGCTCGGGATCGGCCACGCAGCCGGGGGTAAGCCAGCCCCAGCCGCCGCCGTGAACGACCTGCAGCTCGGTCGCTCGCCAGTCCGCATACGGACCGGTCTGCCCGAATGGCGTGATCGACATCGTGACCAGCGACGGATGCTGCGCCCGCAGCGGTTCTGCTGTGAGGCTGTGCGCAGTCGCTGTTGCCGGCGCCAGATCGTGGATGAACAGGTCTGCGTCGGCGAGCAGCTGTTGCAATGTTGCGCGGCCGTCTGGCCGGGCGAGGTCCACCACGATGCCGCGCTTGTTCGTGTTGATGGCAGCGAACAGTCCACCCGTCAGCTCAGAGCCGGCATCGGGGACGATCTGGGAATCAGGACGCTCACGGTCAGCAGCGAATGGCCCGCGACGGCGCGCAGCGTCGCCCTGCGGCGGCTCGACCTTGATGACGTCGGCGCCAAGGTCGGCGAGCAGCTTGGCCGTCCACGGAGCCGCCACCATCTGTCCCAGCTCGACGACACGGATGCCGTCAAGACCGCGCGCGGTCATCGAAGCGTGCGGCCTTCGCGGGCTCGGTTCCCGGGCGTGCCTGATGACCGCCCGCTAGCGCTGCGGCGGCTCAAGGCGACTCGTGCTTGAACGACAGCCGCACCTTGGTACGGAAGGCTGCGATCGCGCCGCCCTCGATCACGACGTCCTGCTCGACAACCTCGGCTACCCGCAGATCTCGCAGGGTCTTCGAGGCCTCGGTGATGGCGTTCTGCGTCGCCTTCTCCCACGACTCCTCGCTGGTGCCGATCAGCTCGATCACGTTGTAGACGCTGCTCATTGGATTCTCCCCCGGCGGCGCGCTGTGTGCCGCACGAACGTGGTGTGCCCTACAGTCTGCCCCACCGGAGCACACTGGATCGCTCGCAGGAACGAGCCCCACACCGAACAGGTCGGCACCTTGAACGAATCACCTCAGCGCAACCGCAACGCTGTCGAGAAGGTCATCACGCTGGTCGCGGCAAGCCGGATTTCTTGGGAGGATGCGGCACGTCGAGGAGTTGCCGAGGCCACCAAGACGATCCGCGATCTGTCGGTGGCCCACGTCGAAGAGCGCGACGTGATGATCGTGGAAGGCGAGATCGCCCTCTACCGCATCAAGCTGCGGGTGGCGTTCCGCGTCGACAGGATGCGGCCTGGCCTGACGCCGGGCGCGCCCGATGTGGAGGTGACGCGCTGGCTCATCGTGGCCAACCAGACGCTGGGCACCGGCGAGGTCGTTGCCGAGATCGATCGGCTGAATTCCCACGGCCCGTGCGAGTTCCACCTGCTGGTGCCGATGACGCATTCGAAGAGCTATGCGCGGGCGCGCCGGCTCTCGATGCTCGCAGCCGACCCCGTGACGGGGATCCCGTCCGAGCACGTGCCCGCCGCGGACTACCTGGGGCCCGACACGTTGGGCATGGAGCAGGCACAGAAGCGTCTCGACGCCCAGCTTGCGAAGATCGCAGCCGCGTCCTACGCCGCGACCGGTGAGCTCGGCGACCCTGATCCGCTGCGGGCGATCCAGGCGGTGCTGTCACGCTCCAGCTTCGACGGCATCATCCTGTCGACCCTGCCGGCAGGGGCCTCACGACTGGTCGGCGCCGACCTGCCGTCACGGGTGCGGCGCCTCACGAACCTGCCGGTGACGTACCTGCCCGGTAAAGAGCCCGGCGAGCTCTAGTAGCGCGATCGGCTCACTTCGAACAGCGGGCCGGCTGCCGAATTTCCGCAAGTCAGGCACGACGGGCGCGATCGCGGCGATGATGACGAGCGCTGGCACGAAGACGATCAGGCGCAGGGAGACGACGATGTCGACAACCGGATCACGCACGCACGCCGAACGACGGGCGGCGGCATTCGAGGTGTACGAGCGATTCACCAACGGGGAAGTCGACCCCGAGCGAGCGCAGCGGTCGATGACCCGGCGCCTCGGCGCTCTGGGCACGTTTGCCTTCGACGTGGTGATGGGCGACGTGTGGTCGCGGCCCGAGCTGTCGCGCCGTGACCGCAGCCTGATCGTGATTACGGTGCTCGCCACGATCGGTTCAAGCGAGGAGCTGTCTCTGCACACGGAGGTCGGCCTGAACCACGGCCTGACGCGCACTGAGATCGAAGAGGTCCTGATCCAGGTGGCCGCCTACGCCGGCTTCCCGATGGCAATGGCGGCATCCCGGGTGGTCGACGAACGGTTCCGCACACTCGACGAGGTCGATCGGCTGCCTGAGCGTTCGGGCGCCGCTGAGCTCGATGACGATGAGCGGGAGCGCCGCGCGGCCGAGGTACGCAGCACGCTCACGGCCGGCCGCGCGTCGGGTGATCCTTCCGAGGACATGGCACGCCTTGTCGAGCACCTCGGCGAGGTCGGGCGCATCGCCTATCACTGGGCTTTCGGAGACCTCTGGTCACGGGACGAGCTGTCTCGGCGAGACCGCAGCATCGTGGTCATCGCGATCCTGACTGTGCTGAGCCGCACCGACGAGCTGGCGTTCCACGTGCCGGCGGGCCTCAACCACGGGCTGACACGCACCGAGATCGAAGAGATCATGGTGCAGATGACCATCTACGGCGGCATCCCCCGCGCCGTCGAGGGCTATCAAGCAATGAAGAAGGCCTACGGCAAAATCGACGCTCGCAGCTAACGCTGCACAAATCTCATGCCCACAGCTGGCGCTGCGACGGGATCGTCGTGATCGACGCCCGCAGCTAGAACGTGCCGAAGCGGGCTTTGGCGTCCTCGCTGGTGATTGACCTGGCGGAGGCGTCGCCGTCGAACTCGGAGAGGTCGCCCAACCGGGTGATCTGGGCGTAACCCCGCAACTGATGCTTGGCCATCTGCACCGACAGTGAGGGCAGATCCAGCAAGCGTGCAACCCAGCGGACGACGGCCGCATCCAGCTCGTCATCGCCCTCGCACACCTCATGCGCCAATCCCCACTCGGCGGCCCGCCGCCCGTCGATGCGCTCGCTGGTCATCACGAACTGGCGCGCACGTGACATGCCCAGTTCTGCGATCAGCCGGGGCGTGGCACCCCACGGCAACGGCACACCCAGCTCCACCTCGGGCACGTACCACAACGCGTCGGCCTCGCTGATGCGGAAGTCGCAGCTCGTAGCAAAGCAGCACCCGCCACCGATGGCATGCCCGTGCACCCGAGCGATCGTGACCGCTTCGCAATCCTCGATGGCCCGAGCCGCCCGTCGGCCCAGCTGGTTGATGTAACGGGCCTCGCGGTCGTTCGCGGCCGACGGTGGCTGCTCCTTGCGATCAGCACCGGCGCAGAACGACTTCCCCCGCCCACCGAGCACCACCACCCGAAACTGTGTCTGCCCGTTCAACGCCAGAAACAGATCCCCCACCTCGCGGATCATCAGCTGGTTGTGCGCATTGCGCGACTCCGGCCGGTTCAACCAAACCCGAAGCGTCTCCCCATCAGGCTCCAGCTCAATCGTCTCCAACGAAGGCAGCTCAAACGACAACAAACTCATCCCGCCATCCTTGCCGACGACGATGAAGCCCGCAGCGGGACTAGTCCGGGTCAGTTACGGACCCGGCAGCCTGATCGGCTCTCCCGGCTTCCTCACCTGCGCCAACAGCCAGCTAGCTCGTCTCGCCGCTCTCAAGAGCCTGAATAATGATGTCGCGGACACGCTCCACCTGTTCAACGACGTCTTCGAGAACATCGGCGTACTCGATACCGGTCAGCAACCGCAGCGCTATCCATAGGTGATCGCCTGGGGTCCAGGAGTGTTCGACTTCGGGTTCTGCACTGCGAATGGCGTCGATTTCCTTGTCCCTGTTGCGCCAGACCCGCAGCCAGAGTGGAGTGGTACTCGTCTTCGCCCACTGGTGGCAGCTGAAGTACAGCGCAAGATCTGATGACCGGAGACTGCCGTCGCTTGTGCAGAACCTGAAGAACCGCAGATAACCGTCGTATTGAGGCGTCGCCCTCAGCCCCTCCGTCGTCATCCAGCCTTGCCGTCGACCGTGCGCATCCACGACGTCATCGACGATCCGGCAGAAATCCAAGTGTCGGCGAGGTATTGCCGGATTGAAGTCCTCTGCGTGCAGGGGCGCGATCGCCTTGTCATCCTCGGCGTTCGCCAGGCTCCTCAGCTGCCGAATGTTGGACGTCATCGACAAATCAACGGGCTCAAGGTGGTTGAGCAGCGCGTACCAACTGGTTAGCGCCACGCGCCATTGGGCATCGGTCCGCTGGGAGTCGCTGACATCCGCCACCTTCAACGGGCCGACGGCGCGATCCGACCCGAGACTCAGATCTGGTGCATCGTCGAATTGCCCTCTGATCTTGGCCCAGAGCGTCTCACGTCGAACCTCGGGTGCTACGAACAACAAGGTCGCGCCGGCTTTGTCGGCTGCCAGGTGCTTGACATATCCGCTTGCCTGGCCGCTCAGCAACGCTGCCCAGAACTTCGATTCAATGATCAGCCGAATCGCGCCGTCGGCGTCGTAGCCGACGAGATCTAGCCGTCCCCCATCGAAGACGGTCACCTGGGTACTTGCCCGGTGCATGGACCGCATCTGATGTCCGCTCTCGCTCACGAGTGAGCCAAGCGCCGCTCGGCACAACTCCGACTGGTTCAGGATGTATGCGAGCGCATCGGTCGCGGCGTCTTCCACCTGGGGAGTCAGTTTGGAAACTAGGTGCGCCAGCAGCGAGTGATCGTCTTCCACGGTGATGCTCTCTCTCAGTCGATGAGCGGTGCCGCAGAATCTATTTCGCGCAAGTATTCATTAGCGCAGTGCAGTGCGACGTTCTCTCTCAGTCGATGGGCTGCGTCGCCGGCGATGTCGGGTAGTCGTCGTGGCGGCCGGTGTCGCCGGGCTGGATCACGAAGTCTCGCCGGTCGCGGTACAGGCGGGCTCGGTTGATGACGTAGTTGTCTTCGCCGGCGAGCGGGCTGATCTTGCGGTAGTCGGTCATCAGCCAGTACTTGTGATCGCCGACGAACAGGTACGTATTCGACATGCGGAAGAAGCGCCCCGTGACGCCCTCGCCGGCGTGGAACCGGGCGCAGACCGCCGCGAGCAGGTCCCGCTGGTCGTCCTTCTCGCTCAGCACGTACTCGTGCGGCCACGTGTCCCGATAGGTCACGGCCTCGCGCCACGGCGCAGCCTCGATGAGTTCAGTCAGTTGCCTGCCCATGGTCGCCAGCCTCGCGCTGGGGTGTGACAAGTCGCGAACGCGCTGCGCCCGGGTCGTGCAAGCCGGTTGGAAACGGGGCCTCCCAGCTTCCGCTGTCAGGCAGCCGGTTCGGGCCACGGCGGGACCCGGAATTCGCAGCGCGATCCGCTGGCTCTTGCTGCCTTGCGGTCGAGCGTGACGAGGGGCCAGTCGAGCCTCTCCGCGAGGGCGACGTACCACGCGTCGTAGGCGGTGAAATTGAAGCGAAGCTCCCAGACGCGATCGGCGAACGGGCCAAACGGGTAGAGGTCGAGGCCGAATCGGGTGAGCTCACGCTGGGATGCCGTTGCTTCGAGTCGTGTTATCTCGTGCGAGAGTTCCAGACGGCGCAGGATGTTCGACGACTCGGCGGGCAGCAGCTCAGGTGCGGCCATCGGTTTCTGTGCGAGCTGCTCAAGCGCCCACCGGCCGTCATCGCCGTCGTCGATGAGCGCAGCCAACAGAGTCGAAGCATCAATGACTGCGCCCACTTCGCTCACTTCCTGTCTGCGTCGCGTGCCGCGAGGATCGTGGCGGCCGAGACCCGAGTGCCAGCAGCTTCCTTGCGCCGTCGGATCTCCTCCAGCAACGACGCCACCGACGGCTTCGCAACGAGGTGCTCGAGTTCCCCCCGCAGGTATTCCTGCATCGACTGGCGCTGCTCGGCAGCCCTAGCAGCGAGCTCGTCGCAAACGTCATCGGGCACGTTCCGGATGGTGATCTGCTTAGCCATGCCCGCATTCTGCCAGCATTGCCCGCATTCTGCAAGCACTGCACATTGACCAGCGCACATCTGCTGAACCTCGCGCAACGCGTCGATCTCACGCAACTCAGTTTCGATTGCCACGCGCCGACCAACGCATTCGGGGGCCAGAATGTCGGCCATGAGTGAGAGCAATGGCACATCCACCCCTGACCTGTCCGGGGTGAAGCACTACGACGTGGATGCGCTGGGTACGCGGATTCACGTGGCGGAGGTGGGCGAGGGGCCGATGGTGCTGTTCGTCCATGGCTTTCCCGAGTCGTGGTACTCGTGGCGCCACCAGCTTCCCGCGGTGGCTGCGGCCGGATACCGGGCGGTCGCGATCGACGTGCGCGGTTACGGCCGCTCGTCGGCGCCTACCGCAGTCGACGCCTACCGCATGGTCCGCCACGTTGCCGACAACGTGGGCGTGGTGCGGACCCTCGGCGAGGACTCGGCCGTCATCGTGGGCCACGACTGGGGCGCACCTATCGCTTGGAGCTCAGCCCTGCTGCGGCCCGACATCTTCACCGCGCTCGGCCTCGTCAGCGTGCCCTACAACGCCCGCAGCGATTTCAAGCCCAGCGCCGCCTTCCGCATGATGGGCGGCGACAAGGAGTTCTACATCGAGTACTTCCAGGAGCCGGGCCGTGCCGAGGCCGAGATGGAGGTTGACCTTCCCCACTGGCTGCTGGGCATGTACTTCTCCGCCTCGGGCGACGGCGTGCGGGCCCGGCAGGCATCGGGCGACTCATCCGGCGGGGGCTTCGGCGTCGCGCCCGGCGGCAAGCTGTCGGACAACTTCATCTGGCCCGAAGCAGGCTCCTGGCCCCACTGGATGTCGGAGGCCGATTTTGGCTACTACACCTCGGAGTTCACGCGCACCGGCATGTCGGGCGGCCTGAACCGATACCGCAACGTGGACCGCGACTGGGAGGACATGGCCGCCTTCGACGGCGCAGCCATCACCCAGCCGAGCCTGTTCGTGGGCGGCGAGGTCGACGGCCCGACCGTATGGGGCGCCGGGTCCATCGCCAAGTTCGGCGAGACCATGCCCAACCTGCACAAGTCGGTGATCCTCGACGGCATCGGCCACTGGGTCCAGCAGGAAGCCGCCGACGAGCTCAACGCCGAACTGCTCGACTTCCTGGCAGTGCTCTAGCGCACAGCTAGGCCAGGCGGGTGGCTCGCCGGGTGGCGAACAGGGGCGCCACGAAGCCGATCGCCGCCACGGCGGCACCGAACAGGAACGTCGCGCGCAGCCGGCCCAGCGAGGGATCCTCACCGGTGAAGGCCAGCATCGACTGGATCCCCAGGATGATGCCCATCCACATCACCGTCTGGTTCATGCCGTTGGCCATGCCGAGGTCTTTGTCTTCCACCGAGTTGGCGACCAGCACCTGGTAGGCGGGTGAGCCGACGCCTGCGGAGACACCCGACAGCACCAGCCCCACCATGATCGCCGCGAGGCCCCAGCCCACGGGCTTGGCGCCCAGGGCGAAGGCGATCATCGAGCCGATCATCGCGGAGGTGCCGAAGAACATCGGGATCCGGGCGCCGATCTTGGTCACCAGCGTGCCCCCCAGCGGTGATGCCACGGCAAAGGCGCCAGGCCGGGGCACCATGAGCATCGCGGCGACGCCCACGGAGAAGCCGTATCGCTCCTGCAGAACCCAGGGCACCACCATGAAGCCGCCCATGTACGCGAACTGATTCGCCGGCGCCGACAGCAGCGGCAAGGTGAAGCTGGCCCGGCGGAACAGGCGGAGATCCAAGAAGGGGGCGGGAGCGCGGCGCTCCCACAGCACGAACAGCACGAAGCAGGCCACCGCCCCGCCGAGCATCAGCATCAGCGTTTGATCTGACAGCAACCCGTCACCTGCCCGCAGGAGCATCGGCAGCCGGGTGATCGCCCACAGCACCAGCAGCGTTCCGCCCGCGAGCAGCAGCGCCCCCAGGATGTCGATCGGCACCCGCTCGCCCCGGGGAATCGGCTTCACGACGACGGCCGCGAAGATCAACGACACGAGGCTGATCACGCCGAACAGCAAGAAGATGCCCCGCCAGCCGAACACGTTCAGCAGCGGTCCGCCCACGACGACGCCGATCGTCGGCGCACCGGTCATGGCGAATTGGAACCAGCCGACAGCCCGCGCCCGCTCGGCAGGGCCGAACGCATGCATGAGCAATGCCATGCCCGAGGGCATGAGCAGACCGCCGCACAGCCCGAACACCACCCTCACGGCGATGAAGGTGCCGATGTCGGGCACCCAGTAGTTGGCGATCATCGACGCGGTCATCCCGACGATGCCGATGAGGAAGATGCGGCGGTGCCCGAACCGGTCGGCCAGCTTGCCGCCGGCGGGAGTCGAGACGGCCATGGCCAGCATGAGGCCGGTGATGACCCAGCCGGCGGTGGGCAGCGTGGTTCCCAGGTCTTCGGAGATCGGCGTCAGCGAGACACCCACCAGGGTCATCAGCGAACCGAACCCGAGCACTGCCAGCCCGATCACGCCGAGCAGCCGCCACCGATAACTGTCTGAAGGAGGCGCTTCGACGGCCGCTGCCGGCCGGTCGGTGGGCGCATCGCCCGACGGCGCCGGGCGCGGGGCGGGGGGTGCAACCGCTGGAGCGAGCGGCCGGCCGGCCGCATCGAGAATCTGCGGTACGACGGTGAAGACCGACGGCCGCCTCGCGGCCAGCCGTGCTTGCGCGCGCACGCTCCGTCCTGCGGGCTTCACGTGCTCAGAACCGACAGGGCAGCGCTTCGGGCGAGCGTTTCGCTCTCGGCGGCGCAGTCGGAGTCACAGGCTCAGTAAACGCCCTCCCGGGCCGTTTGCCTCAGCGTCACAGCGCGGGGCGGCGACACGCGACGGGTGCTCAGCGCGTGAGGTGACCGTCGTCGAGCATGGCATCAGCCTGGTAGCGGGCGATCTTGCCCATCTCGGGATGGGTCAGCACCCAGAAACGACTGGTGCGGACAGCATCCAGCACCATCGGCCCCACATCGGCCGGGTCCATGCCCTCGGCCAGGTAGCCCTTGAGCATGTCCCAGAACTTGTCGCCCTGATCGGTGCGCACGTGGTGGGCGGCATCTTCGGGGTCACGATTGCGCTGGCTGTACACGATGTTGGTGTTGATCGGCCCCGGGCACAGCACCGAGGCATGCACCGGAGAGTTACGCAACCGCAGATCCCGCTCCAGCGTGGCCATCAGCGCCACCACACCGTGCTTGGACACGTTGTATGCACCCAGCGAGGCGCCGCCGTACAGCCCGGCCACCGAAGCAGTCGAGTTGATGTGGCCCTCGCCGGTCGCCTCGATGATGGGCAGGAACACGTGGCAACCGTAGATCGGCCCCCACAGGTTGATGTCGAGCGTCCAGCGCCAGTCCTCGAGCGACATGTCCCCGACCGGTCCGGGGATGCCGACGCCAGCGTTGTTGCACAGCACATGCACCGCTCCGAACTGCTCCATGGCAGCCTCGGCGAGCGCCTCGATCTGCGCCAGCTGCGAGACGTCGGTGCGCACCGCGATGGCCTCTGCACCGGCCTCGCGAACCTCGGCGGCGGCATCGTTCAGCGGGGCTTCCTCGATATCGGCCAGCACTATCTTCATGCCTGCTGCCGCGAACGTATCGGCCATGGCGCGGCCCATGCCGCTCGCCGCGCCTGTCACTACAGCAACTCTGCCCTCGACCTCCATGGCCCCTCTCTTGCTGGTTGTTGGATTGGCGGGTTAGTCGAAGTCGATCACAGTGCGGGTGCCGACGCGCTGGCGCATCTGCTCGTAGCCCACGTTGATGTCCTCCAGCGGCATGTGCGCCGAGATCATCTCGTCGAGCATGAGGCGGCCGTCGAGGTACATGTCGACGTAGCGCGGCATGTCCACCCGGAAGGCGTTCGAGCCCATCATCGAGCCCTGCAGCCGCTTCTCGAGCATGAACACCTCATAGCCCGGGATCTCGATCTTCTCGCCGAACGGCATCATGCCCACGATGACGGTCGTGCCGCCGGGCCGCGACGACGACCACGCCTGCTCGCAGGTCTGCTTCAGCCCGATGCACTCGAAGGCGTAGTCCACGCCGCCGCCGGTCATCTCCTTGATGGCTTCGACCGGGTCGCCGTCGGAGGCGTTGACCGTGTCGGTGGCGCCCACTTGGCGGGCTGTTTCCAGCTTGTCGTTCTCGACATCCACCGAGATGACCCGACCGGCCCCGGCGATGCGGGCGCCCTGCACAGCCGACAGGCCGATGCCGCCAGCGCCGTAGACAGCTACGGTCGCACCGGGCTCGATGCGGGCCGTCTTGAACACTGCACCCAGCCCCGTGGTGACGCCGCAGCCGATGAGCGCCGCACGGTCGAGCGGCATGTCGTCACGGATCTTCACGACAGCGTTCTGGTGGATCAGCATCTCCTCGGCGAATCCGCCGAGACGGGCGAACTGGCCCACCTCGGTGCCATCTGGCTTGGCCAGCCGTGGTGCGGTACCGGAAGGCCGTGCAACGGCAGCGGGATTGGCGCAGATATTCGGACGACCGGTCAGGCAACGCTCGCAGTGGCCGCAGAAGACCGACAGGCAGGAGATGACATGGTCGCCGGGCTTCACGTATGCGACGTTCTCGCCTACTGCTTCGACCACGCCCGCGCTCTCATGGCCCATGACAGCCGGGAGCTGGTACGGCCAGTGGGCATCCATGAAGTGCAGGTCGCTGTGACACAGGCCCGCGTGCACCACCCGCAACAGGACCTCGTCGGGAGCGGGCGCATCAACAGAAATGTCCTCGATGTCGAGTTCGCCCGGAATCTCGTTGAGCACTGCAGCTTTCATGGTCGGCGTCCCCTCCCGTCACGCACTTCGGCGGCGCGATCTAGCCACGCGGCAGCGTACTCACCCTCAGAATGCCGCAGGAAACCTCACGGCGTGGGACCTCCGCGCCGGAGCACCTCCGGTCGGATCAGCAGCCACAGCGTCATGCCGGCGAGCCCCAATGAGGCCATCAAGATGACCGCGGTGCGGGCGCCGAGCTGCTGCGCTACCTCGCCGAGCACGTAGGTACCTACCGGCAGTGCGCCGATCGCCATGCTCAGCAAGCCCATCGCACGGCCCCGCATCTCCTCCGACACGGTGGTGAGCACCAGGGTCGACTGCGTTGCAGCGAAGAGCCCGCTGCCGCAGCTTGCGACGTACAGCGTGATCACGGCGATCAGCACATTCGGCGACAGCGCCCACACAATGAGCATCGCCATCGCCACGAACACGCCTAGTGAGTAGGCGATCCCCCAGCGACCATCGCCCCACTTGGCGGTGACCAACGATCCGGTGATCATGCCGAAGCCGGTCATCGAGCCGATGATCCCGATCTGCGATGCCGTGGCGTTGACCTGGTCGCCGATGAGCTGGACGGCCGGGAAGTAGGCGAACATGAAGAAGTTCGCCATCACGGTGACACCCAGGATGCTGAGCAGACTGCGATTGGTCCGCGCCAGGCGCAAACCAGCCCGCAGCTCCGCGAGCGTCGAGGTGCGGTCTCGGCTGTGTTGCTGCGCCTCGCCGGCTCGGCCGTGTTGCTGCGCCTCGCCGGCTCGGCCGAGGGGCACAACCTCGAAGATCCGGTCCCGGAGCGCGTCGGACCATCGATCAGTCGCTGTGGTCACAGGCCGGGCCGGGGGCACGTGCGGTACCCACATGAGGAGCACCAAGCCGAGGCCCAGCATGGCGGCCACCCCCAGGAAGGCAGCCCCTACCCCAGCCCGGTCAGCAACTGCGCCACCCAGCAGCTGCCCCGCCGCTACGCCTGAGGCGAGCGCCATCGTCTCCCACGCCATTGCCTTGTGCAGCCGATGCGGCCCCACGATGTCGAGCACCAGAGCTCGACGGCTGGTCATGTCCACCACCCAGCCGATGCCCGCGAACAACAAGAACGGATACAGCAGCGCGATGCCCAGTTGCCCAGCCCGCTCGGCCAGCCCTACCACGGCCACGAACGGCACCAGAAGCGCTGTCTGCAATCGCACGGTGCGCCGCCGGTCGAAGCGATCCGAGATCACCCCGCCGATGGCCCCGCCGAGCAGCAGAGGCGCCCACATGATGGCCCCAGTCAGCTGCACCATCCGTGGCGAGCCGGTGATCTGGTTGACGTGATAGCTCGCAAGGAACGCGATCGCCCAGCGTCCCCAGTGCCAGCACAGCCCGCTGAACCACAGCGGGGCGAAGCCGCGGGCCGAGAATGCACCGCCGCCGCGGACCTCGGGCTCAAGGCGCGGCGCCTCAGCGGCCACCGCCCCCCTGCGCATCAGCGCGGCATCCTACGAGGGCGCGCTGGTCGGCGTATCTTCCTCTGACCGCTGACAGATCAGGCGGGAACCCCGGATGCCGGGGCGACGGTCACCGGCACGCCATTGACGGCGGCGTTGCCAGACGGAACGTCGACGAAATCGGGCGGGACGAGCACGTTGTAGTTGACACCGGCGTACCTGCTCGCCACTGATTGGCGGGTGCCCGGCTTGTCGTGCCCCCAGCCGTGGGGCAGCGACACGACGCCCGGGTACATCTGATCGCTGACTTCCACAGGCACCTCGACGGCACCGCTGGACGACGAGACCCGGGCCAGCTCTCCGTCGGTTACGCCTGCGTTCGCGGCATCGTCGGGATGGATGAGCAGCGTGCAGCGATCCTTGCCGCGCACCAAAACCTCGACGTTGTGCATCCACGAGTTGTTCGAGCGCACATGGCGCCGGCTGGTGAGTACCAGCGATGCGTCGGACCGTTCAAGGCTCGCCTCCAAGCGCTCGACATCGGAGGTGATGCGCCCAGGCGCCAGGTCGATCTTGCCGTCGGGGTTCACCACGATGTCGTCGACTTGGGGGACCATCGGACCCATGTCGAGCCCGTTCGGCAGCTCCTTGAGCTTGTCGAGGTTCAAGCCGTCGGGATTCTCGCCGTAGCGATCGCCCCACGGACCGGTGCGGATGGCCAGATCGTTCAGCCGCTCGGGCCCGGGTTCGGGCGATGCCTCCAGCGCCATCGCCGGGTCTACGCCGGCCAGCTCAGCGAGCGCCGAGAAGTAGAGGTCGTCGAACTCGGCCGCATTCACGTCTCCCATGCCGGCACACATTGCTCCGAGCCGGGTGAGGATCTCCCATTCGTCGGGTCGGTCGTCGGCAGGCGGGAACAGCGGGGGCGCATATTTCGCCGCAGAGCGCTTGGCCCAGCCCCACAGCATCTCGGAGTAGAAGTGCTGTTCCAGCGCGGCCAGGCCCGGCAAGACGACGTGGGCGTGGCGGGAGGTCTCGTTCAGCGCATTGTCCACGGAGATCATCGCCTCCAGCAGCGGCAGTGCCTTGTCGAGGCGCTCGGAATTGGGGGCCGACAGCACCGGGTTGCCGCCCACCACGATCAACCCTTTGAGCTGCCCCTCGCCGGGCGTGTCGATCTCCTCTGCGAGGCACCCCATCGGGAACTGGCCGAGCACCTCGGGAATGTCGCGAACCCTGCTCCGCCAGCGGTCGAACCCGCCCTCGAAGCCCCAGTCCTGCTGCAGCATCGACCACGCCACCGGCTTCGCCCACATCATCCCGCCGACCGCGTCCAGGTTGCCGGTGAGCGCGCAGATGACATCAGGCAGCCACGACGCCAGCGTGCCGAACTCCTGATTGCAGGTGCCGATGCGGGCGTACCACACAGCGCGCTCGGCGGCGGCGAACTCGCGCGCGAGGGTGCGGATCGTCCCGGCGTCCGCACCGCACGCGTCGGCCACCCGCTCCGGCGGGAACTCAGCAGCAATGGCCCGCACCTCGTCCACACCCTTGAGCCGATCAGCCAGGTGGCCCAGCCGCACGAGCCCTTCGTCGAACAGCACGTTCACTACGGCGAGCTGCAGCAGCGCATCGGTGCCCGGCCGAACCGGCAGCCACTGGTCGGCATGGGCGCAGGTTTCGCTGCGGCGAGGGTCGATCACCACCACCTTGCCGCGCTCGCGCACCAAGTCCAGCGCACCCGGAACATCGGGGCAGCCCATAAAGCTGCCTTGGCTGGCGGACGGGTTGGCGCCCTGCACCACCATGAAATCGGTGCGGTCGATGTCGGGCACCGGGATGCGCCACGAGTGCCCGTACATCAGCTGACACGCCACATTCTTGGACCACGTGTCGACGGTGCCAGACGAATACACCGTGGGTATCCCGGCGAGCTGCAAGAACATGCCGGCATAGCGGCTGATGGAGTAGTTGAAGCCAGTGGCGTTGCCGAGGTAAGCGGTGATCGCCTCGACGCCGTACTTGTCCCGGACGCCGCCGAGCAGCTCGGCGCAGCGCTCCAAGGCCGCATCCCAGCTGGCCTCGACCAGATCGCCGGCTGCGTCACGGACCAGCGGCCGGCGTACTCGATCGGGATCGGCGTACATGTGCCCGAGCACGGTGCCCTTGGGGCAGATGTAGCCCTTCGACCAGACATCGTCGCGATTCGGCCTGATCAGCTTCACTTCGCCGCCGGCGTGATGCACCTCGAGCCCGCACATCGCCTCACACAATGAGCAGCTTCGGATATGAATCTGGCGATCGGTCATACGGGCCCTTTTCTCGCGGCGTGCCCGAGGTGCCCCGGGGTCTCCCGAGATTACGTCCCAAGCACGGGCAACCGCCCGCTCCCGCTGTTGACTGCCAAGCAGTCGGCGGTAGTTCTGGCGGAGGCGCTGATCGGGATTTTGCGCCTGCGGCTACTATCGAGGCGGTGACATCGACTGATCCGGCGCCTGTGCAGGCAGACGCCGGCGCCGAGCCGCAGCCCGTCCTGACAGATGTCTGGCAGGGAGACGACGGCGCCAGCTTCGACGCTGAGCGCAGCAACGTCAAGATCTGCCGCAACGCGCGCCACTTCACCTTCGACGGCTTTGCTGAAGGCGACGAGGACATCGCCACGTCGTGGCGGAAGCTGCTCGAACGCGAGGGCAAGTCATCCCCCGACGGCACCTCAGTGCGCGACCTGGTCCTCGGTCCCACATCGAGCGACTGAAGCCAGCGGCGTCCCGGGCTCCAACGGTGAGCGACCAGCCCCGCAACGAGACACCGGCGAGCGTTGCCGACCTCCAGGCACAGCTTCGCTCCGCCGGCTACCTCGCGAGCCGAGGCCTGGCCACCGCAACGCTCATCGGGATGCGGTTGGGCCGGCCGATCCTGCTCGAAGGCGAGGTCGGAGTCGGCAAGACCGAGATGGCCAAGTGCCTCGCGCAGATCGGCGGGCGGGAGCTGATCCGCCTGCAGTGCTACGAGGGCATCGACACCTACCAAGCGCTCTACGAGTGGGACTACGCGCGGCAGATGCTGCACGTCAGGGCGCTGTCGGAGAGCGAGCTGACCGACGCCGAGGCCGTCAGCGGGCTGTACGGCCCTGAATTCCTCATCGAGCGGCCGCTGCTGTCGGCGATCAAGGCCGGCATCAGTGCGGTGCTGCTGATCGACGAGGTCGATCGTGCCGACGACGAATTCGAGGCCTTCCTGCTGGAGCTGCTGTCGGACTTCCAGATCACGATTCCCGAGATCGGCACCGTCACCGCGGCCAGCCGGCCGATGGTGGTGCTGACCTCGAATCGCACCCGGGAACTGCACGACGCCCTCAAGCGCCGATGCCTCTACCACTGGATCGGTTACCCCAGCTTCGAGGAGGAAATCGAGATCGTGCGCTTGCGTGCGCCCGATGCCGTCGCGACCCTCGCCCACAAGGTGGTTGCCGCCGTTCAGCGCCTGCGTGACATGGATCTCGCCAAGCCGCCGGGTATCGCCGAAACACTCGACTGGGTCGATGCGCTCGGCGTGCTGGGCACCGACGATCTCGATGCGGCGGCCGCAGCCGACACGATCGGCGCGGTCATCAAGGACCGCGACGACCTCGAACTGGTCGAAGCCGAACTCGACAGGGTTGTTGCCGATGCCTGACCGCGGCGCCGCTGATGCCTGACGTGGGCCGGGCCTCCGAAGCCGTGGCCAGCACGCCGCCAATGGAATTCGTAGCGAGACTCGTCGGCTTTGGCCATGCGTTGCGAGACGCAGGTCTGCCGGTGGGCTCCGACGACGTAGTCACGTTCTGCTCTGCGGTCTCGGAGCTCACACCGAGCGATCTCGAAGACGTCTACTGGAGCGGCCGCACGACGCTGGTCCATCGCCGGGACCACCTGCCGCTCTACGACGAGGTATTCCGCCAGTACTTCTTGGGACACCGGGCCCCGGCCGATCCCGAGCCTTACGAATCCGAACCGATCGCGCAGGGCCAGAGCGGCACGCTGAACGTGCCGGACAGCGAGCCCGGCACTCAAACGGGTGACGACCGGCCGATGGTGCTCGGGCGTCAGGCCTCCGGGGTCGAGATCCAGCGCGACAAGCGCTTCGCCGAGTGCACGCCCACCGAGCTGGCTGCGCTGCGGCGCATCATGGCGCAGGTTCGACTCGAACCGCCCCGCCGTCGCACCCGGCGGCGTCGCACCGACCCGTCGGGGGCACGCCTCGACATCCGACGCATAGCCCGCGACGCCATGCGTCTCAGCCACGCCGCCCCGGTCCTGCATCGCGTGACGCGAGCCGAGCGGGCTCGCCCGCTCGTGCTGATCCTCGACATATCGGGGTCGATGGCCGACTACTCCCGGAACCTGCTGCAGTTCGCATACTCGATGCGCAGGGCGGCCCAGAAGGTGGAGGTGTTCTGCTTCGGCACCCGGTTGACGCGCATCACACCAGCGCTCGACCGACGCAACCCCGACGACGCGATGAAGCTGGCGGCTGCCCGCGTCCTGGACTGGGACGGAGGCACCCGGATCGGGGCATCGCTGGACAGCTTCATCCGCAGGTGGGGCCGCAAGGGACTCAGCCGTGGCGCCACCGTCGTCATCTGCTCCGACGGGCTGGATCGCGGCGAGCCTGCTGCCCTGGCGAGCGCAATGGAACGCCTGAGCCGGCTCTGCCACCGGATCATCTGGATGAACCCGCTGGTCGGCGACCACTCGGACACCCCGCCCAGCACACTGGGCATGATGGCCGCCGGCCCGTTCATCGACACGCTTGAATCGGGCCACGACTTGGCGAGCCTGGAACAGTTCGCCGCCAAGCTGGCCCACGTCGGGTGATCCTGGGGTGCTGATGAGCCGCGAACGATGAGCCGATGGAGCGTTTCCATCCAGGCCGAAGGCGACCGCCCCATCGAACTGGATGAGGTAGTCGCGCTTGCCGATGCTGTCGCACCGCTCGAAGGCATCGCATCCGGCGTCGGTGCGATGGCCTACGGCGCCCAGATCGTTGTGGAGGCTGAGAGCTCCGACCAAGCCGTCGAAGCGGCCATGGCAGCGTTCGCTGCTGCCGTCGAGACAGCAGACCTCCCCGCCTGGCCGATGACCCGAGCCGAAGTGATCGGCGAGGACGAGTTGGAGTTCGACGAATGACGCGGCCCCAATGATTCGGCCCCAATGATTCGACTTGGCTCGCTTGCCGGTTACCCCTTCGAGGGGCCACGAGTGCTCGGCGGCTGGACGCCGCCGACGGGTGCAGCCGTGTTCGCGGTCCTGTACCGGGCCGACCCCGACGGCAAGCCGTACGACTATGCCGTGCTCGACGTCGACCACGCGGACAACCTGGCAGCGGCTGGGCTGCCGTTCGGCCACCCCCGCGCCAAGTGCTGGGAACGGCGCGCCGGCAACAAGTGGAACCTCCACATCTGCACCTACGAGGTACCGGGCGGGCTGCGCTCACATCGCGAGCAGATCGTCCAGGAGCTCGTCGCCATCTACCGGCCCGGCTGCGCGCCCGACCAGTTCGACCGGGTGTGGGAGGACGAATGGATCGGCAGCTACCGGGCCCCCACTGCGGGCCCGCTCACGACCACGCGAGACCCCAGCGGTTCGACCGGACCAACCTCTGAGTCAGGCTCGAGCTGATTGCTGACGGCTATTCGGGGTGATAGCCGACTGCGTCGTGAAGCCGGCTGCGGCGCGTGCCCATCGCGGGCCGGGCCGGCGACGGCTCGCGCGGCTCTGGATCAGGCTCGTAGGTGGCGCCGGTCACGATGCCTTCGGCCATGCCGTACAGCAGTGGCAGAGCGCCGGCGATGACGCCGGCCGTGTTGTTGATGCGTTCGACGCCCGGCTCGACGGCCTCAGCGTCGGACTTGATCTTCCACACGATCTGCGAGCACTCCTCGAGCAGGCCGGCGATCCGGGTGAGCTGGCTGCCCACCACGAACAGGTAGAACGCGAGCCCGGCAATGAACAGGCCGATCAGGATGACGGAGAGAACTACGAGTGTCGTCATGAGCGCACCTTGTCGAGTACTCGGCCGAGGAACAGGTGGTGTTCGAGGCCTTCGGTCAGCACCGCGTCGACCCCGTCGGCTGTCTCGGCGATCAGGGCGGTATCAGACGTATTGGCAGCGGCTCGCTCGAGCGTGCCTTTGATGGTCTCCACCCGGCGCTCGATCGTGCGCACCAGAAGCACCAGCATGGTGAGCAGCACCACCACGGCCACGATCACCAAGAAACCGCCGATGATGACCCCCCACCAGAGGTTCTCTTGGGTGTCGGTGAGAGCCAGCAGGTTCATGTCAGCCTCCTAACCGGTTCCGGCCACGCTTGAGGCCGTCGACGATCACCGTTGCCGCTGCGATCGTGGTGTTCAGTTCCCCGAGCGACGCCGTGTTGGTGACGGCGTCCTCCAGCCCGTCGTTGATCTCGGTGGCCCGATTGCCGATCGAGCGGGCCAGCATCAGGATCGGCACGACGAGGGCGACCACCGCGATCACCACGACGATGCCGATGACGTAGCCGATGACCCATCCGGTGGTGGATCCGGCGTCCGAACTCTGGGCGAGTAACTGCAGCATGGCGGTGCCTCCCTCAGATCGATCCGCAGAAGTCGTGGACGGGCATGAGCGTCGAATTGACCGACGGCAGCACCGTGGGCACCGTCGAGGTCTGTTCGGCGATGACGCGAACACCGCCGGCTACTTGGGTGAGCGTGCGGTGCACCGCCACCAAGTGCAGCACCACCCGCAGCAGGCCCACCGCGGCCGCCAGGATGATCAAGCCGCCGATGATGACAGTGACCCAGGCAACAACAGGCATCACGTCCCCTTTCAGCCCAGGAGCTTCCCGACCGAACCGGCGTAGCGGACAGCACCGTCCGCCACTTCTTCGATCGTCTCGTCAGTAGTTGCGAGCAAGTCCTGCGTGGTGTCGAGCTCACCGATGATCCCCACGCCGCCAGCCAGGATGTCGTCGCTGGCCTTGCGAATGCGCTCGATCGCGGCGAGCACCCGGTTCAGCAGCGCAAGCGCGACCGGCACGACCACCAGGAGCAGTATCAGGTTTCCTATCCACCAGAGCACGAGCGCCTCCTCACACGGCCTCGGGTCGGTACGGAAGGGCAAGCCGGCGCACGACGCGGGCGAGGCCCATGCCCGCGGCACGCAGACCGATGGCGAGGCCACCGGCGGCTTGAACCTGTTCGACTTGGTCTGGATCGCGGCCCTCTGCCATCGCGGCGAGCCGGTTCTGGACGTTGGCGGCGAAGTCGTTCAGCAGTACAGCGGTGATGTCGCTCACCAGGCCGCGCCCGTACTGTGCTGCGGGCCCGGAGAGCTGTAGGTCCATGGCCACCTCCACGCTCGTGCCGCCCGCAGCGTCAGCGAGGCTGGCGTTGAGTTCGAGCGTGGCTTGGCCCCGGCCCTTGCGATCGGCGCCGCTGGCAGCGACAGAGATCGTCCGGTTCTCCTCGTCCCGCTGCGTGATCTCGGCACCGCCGTCGAAGTCGAGCTTGATGGGGCCGAGACCGATGGACACGGTGCCGCCGTAGCGGTCGTCGCCCAGCTCGGTGGTCAGCTCGGTGCCCGGCAGGCATGCCGCCACCTGCGGCACGTCGCCGAAGAAGCTCCACACAGCCTCCAGCGGCTGCGCGACCTGGAACTGGTTGGTGATCTGCATCAAGCGACTCCCCGCTCACGTGCGAAGGTTGTGCGGCACCCCGCACAGCAAAAGTAGAAGACCTCGTCGCCGATCTCCAGCGACGGCGTCGCCGGATCGATCTGGACGGTCATGCCGCAGACAGGGTCGACGGCCGCCGGCATCGTCGACGCTTGGGCGCTGGCTGTCGCTGCGAACACACCCTGGGCACGGAGCTGCACCAGCTCGGCCAGGATCGACACGGCAACCTCTTTGTGCGAGGTGCTGCCGAGATCCAGGCCGGCAGGAGCCCTGAGTGCGCCGAGCTGGGTCTCTTCCACGCCTTGATCGGCAAGCAGGGCCCGGACGCTGCGGCCTCGTCGAGCCGATGAGACCAGGCCCACGTACGCCGGATCGGCCTTGAACGCAGCGGTCAGCACGTCCTCATCGCCGTGCCCTTGGGTGGCAACCACCACCATCGACTGCGGCGTGAGCAGCCCTTCGCTGAACTCGGCGCGGTCGATCAGCTCGACACGCCAGTCGAGCTGGGCGGCCAGAACCGACAGGGTGGTCGCCATGGGCGAGCTTCCGACGATCACGAGGTGGGGTGCGGCCACGACGGGCTCCAAGTAGATCTGCAGGGCGCCTTCGCTCTGGCACGACATGGGCACCGCAGTGGTGCCCTGGGGCAGGTCGCCGAATCGGTCGCTCGCGCCGAGCGCCAGCAAGCGCGGCGTGCCCGCCTCGAGCGTCGCGATGGCCTCCCGGACGAACACCGGCTCGGCGCACGCGCCGCCGATCCATCCGTACATCTCGCCTGCGGCCGTGTAGATGGCGCGAGAACCGCGCTGCCCCGATGTCGGACCCTCGCGCCAGACAACCGTGGCCAGCACGAATGCCTCACCGCTGCGAGCGAGCTCGGTGGCGCGCTCGAGCACACCCCAGCCCTCGACCGCCCCTTGTCCGACCGGTTCGGACCCGACGAGTCCGGAGCTGCTCATGGCTCGGTGCGCACCGGCGGAGCGCCGGAGACGTCGTGGCCCTGCGTGATGGCCTCATGGACCCGATCAGGCAGCAGCGGCATGTCGATATTGCGCACGCCGGTGTCGCCGATGGCATCGATCACCGCATTGACGAACGCCGCCGGACCGCCGACGGTGGCGCACTCGCCGATGCCCTTCGCACCGATGGGATGGTGCGGGCAGGGTGTCACCACCTCGTGGAGCTCGAAGCCCGGTGTCTCCCACGCGGTCGGCAGCAGGTAGTCCATGTAGTTGGAGCCGATGCAGTTGCCGTCCTCGTCGAAGGTGATGAACTGCATGTTGGCCATGGCGTAGGCCTCGGTGAGCCCGCCCATGATCTGGCCCTCGACGATCATCGGATTGATGCGCACGCCGCAGTCGTCCACCGCCACCACCCGCAGCACGTCCCACACCCCTGTCTCGGGATCGACCTCGACGGTCGCGATGTAGCAAGCGAACGGCCACGTCAGGTTCGGTGGGTCGTAGTAGGCGTTGTTCTCCAGGCCCGGCTCCATTCCGTCGGGCATGTTGCTGTAGGCGGCAATCGCGCATTCCTGGATGGTCACGCCCCGGTCGGGAGCGCCACGCACCGAGAACCTGCCGAGCTCCCATTCGACGTCCTCCTCGGATACCTCGAGCAGGTGCGCGGCGATCTTGCGGGCCTTGGCGCGGATCTTGCGCGACACCATGGCCACCGCCGCCCCGGCCACCGGGGTGCTGCGTGACGCGTACGTACCCATACCGAATGGGGCCGTGTCGGTGTCGCCCTCTTCGACCAAAACATCCTCGGCAGGAATGCCGAGTTCGTGGGCGACGATCTGCGCCCAAGTGGTCTCGTGGCCTTGGCCCTGTGTCTTGGCGCCGGTGCGCAGCAGCGCCTTGCCGGTCATGTGGACCTTCAGCTCTGCCGAGTCGAACATCTTGATGCCCAAGATGTCGTACTCCCGGCTGTTGCCCGCCCCGAGGGGCTCGGTCATGGTCGAGATGCCGATGCCCAGCAGCCGGCCCCGCTGGCGCGCCTCCTCCTTCTGGCGCAGGAAATCCTCGTAGCCGATCGCTTCGAGCCCGAGGTCGAGGCACTTGCCGTACTGGCCGGAATCGGTGAGGAACCCCCAGGGCGTGCGATGGGGGAAGTCGTCGTCGCGCACCAGGTTGATGCGGCGGAACTCGGCCTGGTCCATGCCCAGGTCGGCGGCGGCCGCCTGCACCATGCGCTCCTGGAAGTACATGGCCTCGGTGACCCGGAATGAGCAGCGATACGCGACGCCGCCGGGTGCCTTGTTGGTGTAGACGCCTTGGGCTGTGAGATGCGCGGCGGGAACGTCGTAACAGCTGAAGGCCGAGTGCATCAGGCCGATCTTGAACTTGCTCGGCTGGGCATCGGAGAAGAAGGCGCCGTGGTCGGAGTCGGTGTGCATCCGCACGCCGAGAATGCGGCCGTCGTTGCGCAGCGCCATCTCGCCCTTGAGGTAGATGTCGCGGCCGAACCCCGTCGAGATGAGGTTGCCGCTCTTGTCCTCGATCCACTTAACGGGGCACTCGAGCAGGATCGACGCCAGGATCGACACGACATAGCCCGGGTACACCGGCACCTTGTTCCCGAATCCGCCGCCGAGGTCGGGGGACACGATGCGGATCATGTGCTCGGGCAGCTCGGCTACCAGGGCCACCGCGGCGCGGATGATGTGCGGCGCCTGGGTGGTCATGTACACGGTGAGCTTCGAGGTCGCCCGGTTGAAATCGGCGATCGAGCCGCACGCCTCGATGGGCGACGGGTGCGAGCGCGGGTAGTGCATGTCGATGGTCGAGACCACATCGGCCTGCGCGAAGGCCCGATCGGTGCCCTCACGGTCGCCGACCTCCCAGTCGAACACGACGTTGGAGTCCTGGCCGGTCTTGTCGTCGCGGATCAGCGGCGCGCCGGGTGCCTTTGCCTGGCTCGGGTTGACGATGGGCGGCAGCGGTTCGTAGTCGACCACGATCGCCTCGCAGCCGTCCTTTGCGATGTAGGGGTCGTCGGCGACGACGCAGGCCACTTCCTGGCCTTGGAACCGGACCTTGTCGGTGGCGAGGACGGCTTGGGTGTCGTATGACAGCGTCGGCATCCAGGCCAGGTTCCGGGCGGCCAGCATGTCGCCGGTGAGCACCATGCGAACGCCGGGAATGGCCCAGGCAGCACTGACGTCAATGGAGCGGATGCGGGCGTGAGCCAGCGGGCTGCGCAGGATCTCCATGTGCAGCATCCAGGGCAGGGCGATGTCGTCGATGTAGTTGCCCTTGCCGCGGATGAAGCGGTTGTCCTCCACCCGCCGCCGGCTGGCGCCGAGGCCGCCGATCTTGATCTCGTCGAGCGCCATCTCAGCCCTCCCCGCCTGCGTCATCGCCGGCATCGTCCGCACCGTCGCTCTCAACGTTGGCGCCTAGCTTCTCGGCCGCCCACATCACGGCCTTGACGATGTTCTGGTAGCCGGTGCAGCGGCAGAGATTCCCCGACAGCGCCCAGCGGATCTCGTCCTCGCTGGGGTTCGGCTTCTCTTCCAGCAACGCCTTCGCGGCGAGCATCATGCCCGGGGTGCAGAAACCGCACTGCAGGCCGTGCTCGTCTTTGAAGCCCTCCTGGATCGGATGCAGCTCGCTCGCCGTCGCCAGGCCTTCGACGGTGAGCACCTCGTGGCCGTCGGCCTGGACGGCGAACATCGTGCAGCTCTTGACGGGCACACCGTCGTACAGCACGGTGCATGCGCCGCAGTTGGTCGTGTCGCAACCGGTGTGAGTTCCCGTCAGCCGGAAGCCGTTGCGCAGCAGGTGCGCCAGCAACAGCCGCGGCTCCACGTCGGCCGCACGCCGCTCGCCGTTGACGGTCAGCTCCACACGGCGAACCGGCACTGCGTCACCGGCGCCGCCGTCGCTCGGACGGACCTCCTCGAACAATGTGCTCATGTCAGGCCGCCTCTTGTTCTGATCGCTGGATCTGAGCGCCGATGCGCCGCACGAAGGTGGCGACGACGTGGCGCTTGTAATCGGCGCTTCCCCGGTGGTCAGAGCGTGGCTGAGCCGCCTCGGCCGCGAGCTGGGCTGCCGCGTCGACGGCATCCGAATCGAGCGCCGTGCCGACCAGCGCCGCTGCGGCGTCGGAGGCGTTGATGGTGGCAGGCCCGACAGCGGTGAGCCCAATGCCCGCACGCGCAACGCTGCCGCCCGACATCTCCACCGAGACCGCGACGCCGACGGTGGCGAAGTCACCGACCCGACGTTCGAGCTTGAGATAGCCACCTGCCCGGGCGCCGCGTGCTGCGGGAATCACTGCCTCGACGGCGATCTCGTCGGGAGCGAGCACCGTCTGGAACGGGCCGTCGATGAGATCGGCCACCTGAATGCTCCGGCGCCCATTCGGGCCTTGAGCCACGATGGCGCCTTCCAGCGACACCATGACCGAGGCCCAGTCGCCTTGCGGGTCGGCGTGACACACCGAGCCCACGAGCGTCCCCCGTGTGCGCACCAACGGGTCGGCCACGACGGGGGCCGCCGCAGCGATGGTCGGTTGGGCATCGGCGAGCGCAGCGGATTTCTCGAGATCAGCGTGCCGGCACAGCGCCCCGATGCGATAGGTGCCGTCGGGATCGGACCGGTGGTAGTCGAGGCCGCCGATGCCGTTGATGTCCACGATCATCGCGGGCGCCGCGAATCGCAGCTTCATCATCGGAATGAGGCTCTGGCCGCCCGCCAGGATCTTGGCCTCGCCGTCTGCGGCGGCGAGCATCGCGACTGCCTCGGCGACGGTCGAGGGCGCTTCGTAGCGGAAGCGAGATGGATACATGCGTCAGCCCCCTGTCGACGGCCCGCCGGGACCTTGCGGATCCGGCACAGCTCGCGGCAACGACTCGGCGTCGGGATCAGGCCGTCGCTCCTGGTGTGGCGGCCATGGCCCCTGAACTGGCTGACCAGCGACTTTGAGATAGTCGATGATCTGCGGCCAGGCCCAGATCGTCGGGCTGGCGCCTTCCTTGGGCGCACCCTCGATGACCTCGTACAGCCTCGGATTGCCTGCGCTATGGCCTGATGACTCGATCGGCATGGATACCCCTTCCCCCGGAGATCCGGCCGTGTCTCTGCGGCACAGCGAACTTACCACTGCCCGTCGCGGCGCTCCGAACGAACTCACGAGCCGCGCCGGTGGGTGCGCCCGCTGCGGCATCTGTGCCTCTGGCGGCGATACTCGCGGGCATGGCACTCGGCTTCGGCGATTCCCTGGTAGCGGCCAGCTTCAACTCCGGCTGGTACCAGGCTGTGCTTGTCGTTCACTTGGTGAGTGCGGTGGTGGGATTCGGCGGCAGCGCCTTGGGCACCGTCATGCTGAGACGGGCATGGACCGATGGCGCTGATGCCGCTGCTGCTGTGCGGCGAGCGTTTGAGTTCGCGTCGAACCGGCTGACGGATATGGCTGCCTACCTCGCCGGCGTCGCCGGCGTGGTGGCGGTGCTCATCGATGACCGCTGGACGTTCCGGCAAGGCTGGGTCACAACTGCGTTCGTTTTGTACTTCGTCTGGTTAGGCATCGCCCATGGCGCACTGCGGCCGACCAGCGCCAAGCTGGCCGAGGCCATGGATGCGGGTTCCGAACGGTCCCGCGATGCGGAACGGTTGCGGAAGCGGGCCGAGCTGTGGTCCATGGCGAACAACTTGGTGATCGTGGCGGCCATTGCTGTGATGGTGACCAAGCCAGGCCTCTGAACCCCAGCGTCAACGCGGGCTGCTGCGCCGCGGCGTAGCGTCGGCGCGCATGATCGAGCAGCGGTGGCACCGGGTGTGCGTCATTCCGGGTGACGATGCGGCGCCCGAAGCGATGGCTGCCTCGCTGCGCGTGCTGGATGCGCTGGACCTGCCCATCGACTGGGACCACGTGCCGGTGGGCGACGAGCTCACAGCGCTCACGCCCGACGAGCGGGAAGCGCTGGTCGGCGAGCGCATCGATGCCGCCGACACGGTGCTTTTCGGATCGTCGAACGGCACCACGCCGGGTGCGGGCTTCATGCGTTGGGGCAAACGCACCTACGCCAACGTGCGACCGGTGCGCTGGCGTCCTGGCTATGCCTCGCCGCTGGCCCGGCCTGAGGGGATCGACTACGTGATCGTCAGGGAGAACCTCGAGGACATGTACGTCGGCGTCATGGGCCCAGCGCAGCGGCTGCTCGATGCGGGACTGACCGAGGGCCGATCTCGCGTCCCGCCAGATGCCGCCAACGGCCGCTTCGCGGCGAAGATCATCACCCGTCCCGGCACCGAGCAGGTCACCCGCTTCGCCGCCGAGTTGGCGTTGAGCCGAGGCGGCAAGCTGACCGTCTCGGCCAAGACAAACATGCTTCCTGCCACCGACAGGTGGTTCTGCGACATCGCCCGCGAGGTGGCCCAGGAGTACCCCGGACTGGAGTACGAGCAGTTCATCATCGACGACATGGCGCACCGGTTGGTGGTGCGGCCCCACGACCTCGACGTGCTGCTGCTGCCGAACCTCTACGGCGACATCCTGTCCGACCAGGGTGCCGGCACGATCGGCGGCATGGGCCTGGCGCCGTCGGGCTGCTACGGCGACGACTGGGCGTACTTCGAGTCGGCCCACGGCACGGCGCCTGACATCGCCGGGCAGGGCATCATCAACCCCACTGCCACGCTGGAGTCGGCCGAGATGATGCTGCGCCACCTGGGACTCGAGGCGCCGGCTGACCGGCTGGACCGGTCGCTGGCCGCTGTGTACGAAGCAGGCGAGCACCTGACACCCGACCAAGGCGGCGCCGGCACCACCGAAGACTTCGCCGCCGCCGTCATCGGCAATCTGTCAGGCCACTAATCGGCAATCTGCAACAGCCCTCGTCACTGCCCCGTCGTTTCTAGCTCGCACCCGCTCCGGCCGTGATGGGTGGTGCTGGCATCATGTGTGGCATGCGGAAGACGACCGTCTACCTGCCCGATGAGATCAAGTCCGGCGTCGAGCGCGAAGCCCGGCTCCGGTCCTGCTCGGAGGCCGAGTTCATCCGGCAGGCCATCGGGCAGGCTTTAGCCCGTGCGGCACCACGCGCTGGCATCATCGCGGGCGACAGCGCGTGGGCTCGTGAGGTTGATGATCTCCTCACGGGCTTCGGCGAGTGACCACCAACTGGGCATGACCCCAGCGACACGCGCCAATACCATGGGCGGCGATCAGGAGACCCCACAATGGCAGTGATTTCCTCGAACCTTCCCAATGTGAAGGCAGACGGCCTCTCGCTGGACTCTTGGATCTCAGCAGCGCTCGCCTCATCGACCACCGAGGCGGTATACGGCGATGAGGACCCGGAGCACTTCGAAGGTTGGTGGACCGAAGTTCCGGGGTGCCAGGGAGCATGGGGGTTCGGTGAGACCCCTGACCAGTCGCGACAGATGCTCAGGGAAACACTCGAGGATTGGGTGGTGATGGAGGTCGACGCTGGGCGCTCCGTCCCGGTTTTCTGCGGGCTGCGTGTCGTCGCTGCCCGGTGAGTCAGCGTCTGGGTCCCGCATCGCGTCGCCAGCTCATCCGGTGGCTGCGTGACCGCGGCTGGGACGGTCCCGTGTCCGGTGCCAATCATGCTCACATGATTCGTGGTTCCCGGCATGTCGTCCTTCCGACACAATCCGAGATCGGATCGGGCTTGTTGCTGCGGATTCTGAAACAGGCCGGCTACACACGCGCGGACTGGCTGAGCCGCTAGTTGCCGACACTCGCAGACAGCCCTCTGGGCGGTCGCCTAACCAACCTCAAGGGGCCCGCGGGTGCGAGTCGGCATTTGACGGTCGACGCGGCCGAACCTGCGAGAGGTCTCGCAGGGCTTGGGTACGATGCCGCGACTATGTCGCTCGACGTCCAACGTCTTGATGCCGTGCGCAAGGCGGCAGAGGGGTGGCAGCAGGAGCTCTTGGACACGAGCGGGCGCAATCGACTGCGCAACTATCGAGACCTGAAGACTGGCACGCTCGATCTCACGCCAGGCGGGCAAGAAGGATTGAGTGCTTCTGCATTGGACCGGCTGTTGGCCGGTCGCAGGGTGCGCCTCAGTGAACTCTTCACGGCGGTGGCAACCGACGCTGCGATGCCATTGGATGATGCTCGACGGCGCATGATCGCTGTCCACAAGACGGCGCTGACCAATCTGGAAGAGAAAGGCATCGGCACCTGCTTCGCGGGAATCGGCCTCGCGACGTGGAATGTCGACCAGGGTACGGAACCAAATGCACCGGTGATCCTCGTGCCACTGCACACCACACCGACGGGGGCCGCAACACGCGACTACGAAGTCTCCGTAGCCGGCGACGCGCATCTGAACCCGGTACTCGCACACATCCTGCGCAGCGAGCACAGCATCGACACCGACGACACAGAAGCTGACCTTGCCGAAGATCCTCCCGCTTCGCTCGAAGCCTTCGAAGAACTGTTCGACCGGCTGGCCGGCACATGGAGCGAGCTCCCGGGATTCGCAATCACGCCACGGGTCGTGTGCGGCAATTTCTCGTATTCGACGATGCCGCTCGTTCACGACCTCGAGCAGAACACCGAGGCGCTCGCACAGAACGATCTCGTGGCGGCAATTGCAGGGGTCGCACACGCTCGTGCTGCGCTCAGCGCTCAGGTGTGCGATCCGAGTCCCAGCCAGCCTGATGCCGATCCTCTCGAATCGGAGTTCCTGATCCTCGACGCCGACTCCAGTCAGCATCGAGCCATCAATCAGGTGCTCGGCGGCGAGTCGCTGGTCATCCAAGGACCGCCCGGGACCGGCAAGTCACAGACCATCTCCAACCTCATCGCTGCGCTCGCCGCGCGCGGCAAGCGAGTGCTCTTCGTCGCCGAGAAGCGAGCCGCCATCGAGGCGGTCACCAAGCGGCTGAACCAGGCCGCACTGGGCGACTTGATTATGGACTTGCACGGCGGTGTCACGTCTCGCCGCGACTTCGCATCCAACTTGGCAGCATCGCTCGACAACGTCAGCAGAATCCCCGCTCAGGACTATGCCGACTTGCATGGCCAGTTGGCAGCCCGAAGGGGCGAGTTGCTCGCGATGTCGGCGGCGCTCCACGAAGCCCGCGAGCCGTGGGGCCTCAGCGTGCGGGAGATCTATGAACGGCTGCTGGCGCATGATCCACCGGCCCGCTCAGAGCAGCGCCTAGGGGGCGACGCCGCTCGGCGAATCGATCGCGACGACTGGCACACGCTGGAGAATCGAATCACCGAGTGGGTAGAACTCGGCGGCCCTTTGTTTCCCAAACAGCACCCGCGCTGGCACAACAGCACAATCACATCGCCATCCGAAGCCCAGACAGCGCTCGAAACGC
The DNA here is from genome assembly GCA_022821985.1 of Acidimicrobiia bacterium. GTDB lineage: Bacteria > Actinomycetota > Acidimicrobiia > Acidimicrobiales > Poriferisodalaceae > Poriferisodalis. The sequence goes on along the minus strand of JAJECP010000022.1, from coordinate 25,968 downwards.
TGCGCCGCGCCGCACACACTCTGCTCCCCACTGCCGACCGCGAAATCCGCTCCTGTCTCGAGAGCGTCGGGATAGCCGTGTCGGGAGAAGCATCCGATCGGGCCGACGTCCTGAGTCTCTTCGGCGAGATTCGGTCGCTGCTCGAACGCTGCAGCCCCGACGTGTATCGCCTCGATCTGGCTGCGCTGAACGCCCAATTCGCACGGGCCCGCGGATCGTGGAAGCTCACCCAGGCGTTCTCGCGCAAGCTGCGGCAGTGCCGCAAGACTGTCGAGGCCACGCTGCTCGACGGCGACAGCAAGCGCCTGGGGACAGACGAGGCAGCCGAGATTGTGGAACAGGCACTGCACCAGCGGTCGACGTGGTCCGAGTTCGGCGCCGATGGCCTGCCCCGACCACCCGTCGATCTCGACGCTGCGCGCACAGCGGCGGCCGAGGCGTTGTCGGCGCTGGTCCAGCTCGCGGAGACCGGGTTGATCGACCGAACCGCTGCCGAAGCTCGGTCGTGGGCAGAGCTGTCGGCCGACATCGGCACGCTCGCCACAGACGCGCACGCTGCACAGCGCCTGCCTCGGCTGCGTGAACTCGAATCAGACTTGCACGCGTTCGGCGTCACAGACGTTCTCGCCTCGCTTGACGATGAGTGTTCCCCGAGCAAGGCCGCGGAGGCGGTCGAGCGCGCTTGGCTGAGCCAAGTCCTCGAGGACATCCAGTTCGCCGATCCTCGAATCTCGAACTTCGACAGCAACCGCGCAACCCGCTTGCTGAGCGAATTCGCCGAGTTCGATCGGGATCATCTCGCTGCCAATCCGATGCGCCTCCGACGCGAGGTCGCACAGAACGTCGTCGCTGCCATGGACGCACACCCGAGCGAGGCTGACATCCTCCGCAAGGAAGCTGCGAAGCGGCGCCGTCATCGCAGCATCCGCCGTCTGCTTGCTGACGCCCCGCATGTCCTGACCGCGCTGCGCCCGTGCTGGACGATGTCGCCGGTGCTCGTCGCCGAGATGATCCCGATGCAGTCGAGCCTCTTCGATGTGGTCATCTTCGACGAGGCGTCGCAGATCCCGCCGGCTGAGGCCATCAGCAGCCTTGCGCGCGCCCGTCAAGCCGTCATCGCCGGCGACAGCCGTCAGCTGCCGCCCACGACGTTCTTCGGACGAGAGTCTTACGAACATGAAGGCGTCGAAGACGACACCGATTTCTCGACGGGGGACGTGGAGTCTCTGCTCGATCTCGCGGACGTCTTCCTTCGCGACGCCATGCTGACGTGGCACTACCGCAGCCGCGACGACCGTCTCATCGCCTTCTCGAACAAGCACATCTACAGCGGTTCGCTGACCACGTTCCCCGGCACAGACGCAGCGCCGCCAGTGACGCACCATGAGGTCGAGTTCCGCGCGCTTGCCGCAGCGAACGGCACGCGTTCCAATCCCGACGAAGCCCGCTATGTGGCAGAGCGCGTGCTGGAACACGCACGCACCTCGCCGCACGAGACGCTCGGCGTGATCGCGTTCGGCCAAGCCCACGCCGACGCCATAGAAGGCGAACTCAGCCGGCTCATGCGAGACCTCGAAGATCAGTCCTTGGACGCCTTCTTCTCCGAAGCCAATGAGGAGCGCTTCTTCGTGAAGAACATCGAGCGGGTTCAGGGCGATGAACGGGACGCCATCGTGCTGAGCGTCGGCTACCACAAGGACGCCAACGGGCGGCTGCTCTACCGGTTCGGTCCGTTGAACCAGGAAGGCGGCGAGCGGCGTCTCAACGTTGCCGTGACCAGGGCCCGCTCCCGTTTAGCGCTCGTCTCCTCGTTCAGTCATCGCGACATGGCGCCTGATCGTTTGTCAGCGCGGGGTGTAGAGCTCTTGCGTCAGTATCTGGAGTACGCCCATTCCCGATGCGAGGTGCTCGGATCGGCCGCACATGACGTACCGCTCAACCCTTTCGAACTCTCGGTACAGCGCGGCCTGCAACGTCGCGGCATTCCCGCCACGCCGCAATTCGCCGTCGCCGGCTACCGGGTCGACTTCGCATGCGCCCATCCCGACAAGCCGGGCCTGATGGTGCTCCTTCTTGAGGCCGACGGTGCCAGCTACCACTCCGGCGCGACGGCCAGAGATCGAGACCGCATCCGCCAACAGGTGCTTGAAGACAAGGGCTGGAGCGTTCACCGCATCTGGTCGACCTCATGGTTCAACGACTCCGAAACCGAACTTGACAAGGCAGAAGAAGCTTGGCGCAAGGCGGTTTCTGCTGCGGACGCTCCGTGAAAGCCACAGCGATCGGCGAGTTCGTCGGCAGTACGGCCTGTCACCTCGCCCGCATCTCGCGGTGCCAGGCCGAACGTCCCCCGTGTCGGCTCTCCGGGAAAGCGGAACATCGGCGACTACACGCACGTCGAACTGGTGGCCCTTGCCCGTTGGATCAAGCGGGACACGCTGCTTCGTACCCAAGCCGACCTGATCTCGGAACTTGCCGCCGAGTTGGGCTTCCGGCGACTCGGCAGGCGAATAGTCGAGGCCCTGACGGCAGCGGCCAAGGCCGTCGGAGAGTCGCTGACGGACTAACCGGAACTGCATCGGGCGCATGCTGGCAGACCTGTCGACACAGGTTGCGCGGCGCTGCACGGGGCAGGTCACTTCAGATTGAGCAAAGGATGCCGACATGAGCGAGCAAAGCGGACGCGGCGGGACGCTGCCTCGGGGAATTCCCGACGACCGGCCCGCAGACGGCGACGACAGCGCGCCGGAGTCGTTTCGCCTGGACGAGCTTCGGCCATGGGGCATTGCGGCGTACGTAGCGGCCGGCATGGCTGCCGACGACGCGGCGACCGTCGTCGACAACCAGCTCTGGTCGGACCGGCGCGGTGTCGACACGCACGGCTTCCAGCGGGTGAGCTGGTATGTCAACTGGTTCCGCGACGGCACCGCCGATCCGACTGCACAGTGCGAGATCGTCACCCGGACACCGTCAGTGTTGGTCGCCGACGGGCATCACGGTCTCGGCCAGCTCGTGATCACCCGGTTCATGGAGCAGCTCACTGAGGCCGCCCGCGAGAGCGGGCTGGTGGTTGGCGTGATCCGCAATTCCAACGACTGGGGCTGCGGCGCGAACTACCCGTACCAGGCCGCAGAAGCCGGCTTTGTCTGCTACGGCACCACCACGTCGGTGCCGAATCTTGCGCCGTTCGGCAGCCGCCGGAAGCTGTTCGGCAACAACCCGATCGTGTGGACGTTCCCTCGCCGCGCCCAGCCGCCGATCGTGCTCGACATGGCCATCACGCCCGTCGCGCTCGGCAAGGTGCTGCGGGCCCGTTCCGAGGGCTCGGAGATCCCGGTGGAATGGGGATTCCTGGACCGCGACGGCAACCCCACGGTCGATCCCGACGTGGCGATGCGCGGCATCGTGCCGGCCATCGGCGGGTACAAGGGCATCGGCATGATCACCGCCTCGAACATCGCCGCAGGGATCCTGGGCGGCTCTGCCCACACCGGCGATGTGGCCGTGGGGCGGCGGGGGCAGTTCTTCCTGCTGATGGATCCGGGAGTGTTCCGCGACCGTGAGGGCTACTACGACGACATCGAGGACATGGTCGCCCAGATCCGCGCTGCCGGAGAAGAGGATGCGCTGCCGGGCCAGACCGTGTACCTGCCGGGCGAGCTCGAACAACTCGAGATGGACCGGCGGACTGCGGCTGGCACCGTCAGCTACCCCGCGTCGGTCGTCAGATCGCTTGGCCGCGTCGGCGATGAGCTGGGCGTGCCGTTCGAGTGCGAGCCGGTGACGTCGATATGAGCGACAAGATGCTGGTGCTGGCGGCGGAGTGGATTCCGACGCTGCGGGAGCGCAGCGTCGAGATCGACTCGTTGCGGCAGCTGCCGCAGGATCTGGCCGAGGCGCTGGCGGCCGACGGCTTCTACCGGACGCTGGTGCCGCCCGAACTGGGCGGGTTGGGGCTTCCACCGGCGGTGGTCGCTGAGATCGGCGAAGTGCTCGCCAGGGGCAACGCCTCGGCAGCGTGGTGCACGTTCATCGGCGCAACCTCGCAGATCATGTTCGCCGCGCTCGAGCCGGCCCAGCTCGCAGAGTTGCTGGAGAACCCCGATGTCATCACGGCCGGCGTCTTCGCGCACTCGGGGACAGCCACCGCTGCACCCGGGCCCGACGGCGCCGATGGCTACATCGTGAACGGCCGCTGGGCGTGGGCCTCGGGATCGCACAACGCGAAGTGGATCTCCGCAGGCGTGCACATCGACAGCGGCGAAGGCACCCGGCGAAGCAACGACGTTGACGGAAGCGATGCCAGCAGCGTTGCCGCCGGGCACGGCGGCGAGGGCAACGGCGACGGCCCCCAGCCGGCGCTCGGCCGGGCGTTCTTCCGGCCCGACGACATCGAGCTGCACGACGACTGGTACACCAGCGGGCTGCGCGGCTCGGGATCGAGCACATTCGAGGCTCATGACGTCTGGCTGCCTGCATCGCGCATCGCCTACGAGCGCTCCATCCTGAAATCGTCGTACGCCGCCGAGCCGCTGTACCGAATGCCGCTGTTCGGCCTGCTGGCGCTGCCCATCGGCGCGATCGCGCTGGGGATGGCCCGGGCGAGCGTGGACGAAGTGATCGACATCGCCAAGTCGAAAGTGCCCCAAGGGTCGCGTCGCACCCTGGGTCAGCGGCCGGCACTGCACTCGGCCGTGGCGGTGGCAGACGCTGAGGTGCGGGCGGCCCGCACGCTGCTGTACGCGACGATCGATGCCGCTTGGGAGCGCGCACAGCACGGCTTGCCCGACCTGGAGCTGCGCCGTGACCTGCGCACAGCAACCACCCATGCAATGCAGACCAGCCTGCGAGTGATCAGCTCGATGAACTCGGCCGTCGGCGGCACGGCGGTGTTCGAAGCATCGCCATTGCAGCGTCACCTGCGCGACGCCCAGACGGCCTCGGCTCACTTCATGGTCGCGATGCCGGTGATGGAATTGGCCGGCCGCACCTTCTTCGACCCCGACGCCGACACCTCCGGCCTGTAGAACGTCGGCCAGCAGCGCTCAGTCGTCGCGGCGACGCTGGTGCGCGGGGAGCGGGAACGTGATCGGGATGAGCGCGGTCAGGTCGATGTCGATCAGCGACGGCCCGACTGGGCCAGCTTCGCCAGCGGCACGCGTGACGGCGTCGCTGAACGCCTCTTCGAACTCGGCGACGCTGGCGACCCGCTGGGCGGGCACGCTCATGGCCTCGGCCACAGCGACGAAGTCGATGCCGCCGATCTCGGTGCCGTGGTGCTCGTCCCACAGGGCGTCCTGGATGATGCGCAGCACGCCGTAGCCGCCGTCGTTGAAGACGCACACGATCACGGGCAGGCCGTGCTCGGCGAGCGTCGAGATCTCCCCCACCGACAGCATCAGCCCGCCGTCGCCCTGGATCACGACGGTCGGCTGGCCGGTGGCGAGCGCCGCACCGACGGCCATCGGCACACCGGGGCCGATGGCGGCATTGGCGGCCCGAATCGACGTGCGCGGCGCCACGATCGGCAGCAGCCGGTTGCCCCACATGTAGCCGGGCACAGTGGTGTCACGGACGATGCGGGCCTCATCGGGAAGCATCCGGCGGATCGCGTCGCAGATCGCCGCGTGGTCCGTCCCGATCTCGTCGCGCATCGCCTCCATGTCGGACGAGCGATGCTTGCGGGCCCGCTCGACGTAGCCGTCGTCGATGGTGGGCGCGCCGTCGCCCAGCCGTTCGAGCAGCCCGGCCAGGCTGAGCTTCGCGTCCCCCACGACGGCCAGCGACGCCGAGTAGTTGAGACCGATCACGCCAGGGTCAGCGTCGAGGTGGATCAGCTCGTCGGGCAAGCGCAGCGCCCACACCCGGGTTGCGTAGTTCTGGAAGCGGGTGCCCACGGCCAGCAGCAGATCAGCCTCGGCGAAAACGTCGGCCATCTGGGGGCGGTCCGAACGGAAGCCCAGCGACAGCGGGTGCAGTTCGCTCAGGGCACTGCGGCCCTCGATGGTGGTGACCACCGGCGCACCGAGCCGCTCGGCCAGCGCAGTGAGCTCGGCCGAGGCGTCGGCGCTGACGACGCCACCGCCCGCCCAGATGAGAGGTCGCTGCGCCGCAGCCAATCGCTCGGCCGCATCGTCGAGCAGCGCAGCGTCAGGCCGCAGACGTGACACCTCGGGAGATCCCGAGATCGGCCCATCGCCGACCTTGGCGTACTGGAAGTCGATCGGGATCTCCACGGCGCCCGGCTGCGGGCGACCGGTGCGGATGTCGTCGGCCACGCGGGCGATGTCGGCAGAGATCTCGCTGGGATGCCGAACGGAGGCCACGCTGCGGCACACCGAGCGCAGCATGTCGACCTGCTGATCGTTCTCGTGCAGGAAGCCCTTCCCCTTGCCGTAAAACCGTGACTCGGTCTGGCCCGTCACCATCAGCACGGCCGAGCTGGTGAACGACGCCTCGTAGAGACCCGGCACAGCATTGGCGGCGCCGGGGCCGGTGGAGGTGAGCAGCACACCCATCTCGCCGGTAGCGCGGTAGTAGGCGTCGGCGGCATGAGCCGCTGCTTGCTCGTGGCGGACCTTGACGACCTCGATGTCGTCGCGCACCGACAGCGCCTCATACATCGGCAGGTTGTGGACGCTGACGATCCCGAACACGTGCCGCACGCCCAGGCGCGCCAGCGTCGCCGCGACGGCCTCGCCCCCGGTCATTTCACTCATGGCAGTCACTCACCTCGGGCCTCGCTCATCGCCCGCACGGTAGCCCTGCGGTGGCGCCGGCCGCCCGACGTGCAGGAGGGCCCGAGTTCGGCGCCGCCCCGGTCCGCCGCCGGTCTGACGGATCAGGCGTCGAGGCTGAACGGCGGGTACTGGTCGGTCAGCAGGTGCAGGTACGTGTTCATGCGCAGGTTGACGCCGAACCACGAGACGACCCACCCGCGCATTCCGTCGGGCCAGCGGCCGGTGAACAGCACTGCGAAGAAGCCGAGCACGACCAGAACCGCTGTGATGAGACCGGTGATCGCAGTGAACACCACGGCCGGAATCACCAAAATCAGCCGGAACGCAACCGTGAGCCGGTTGCGGTCGGTGAGCTGAGGCTCGATGTCGACGGCGACCGGTGTGCCTCCGGGCTCGGGTGCAGACATGTCGAACTCGAACGGCGGGTAGCGCTCGTGCAGAAAGTCGAAGTAGGCGTACAGCCGGATGCTGTAGCGCAGGTACATCGACTGGAAGGCCGCCAAGCCTTTGGGCATCTTGCCGGTGAACACGATGGCGATCCAGCCGAACAGGTTCAGCAGCCACGCGATGTGCTGCAGGATCTCGAAGATGATCAGGTGCGGGATCAGCAGCAGCCAGTGCACCAAGGGTCGCCAGTTGGCGATCCGCTCCGGTGACTCGACGGTGACAGAAGCCGGGTAAGCCATGCCGCCGAACCTACTTGGAGGCTCGGATCAGTCCGGGCATCGCCCGGCGAGGGGCGGGGGTTGGGCCTATTCGGCGGTGCTGAAGGGCGGGTACTTGTCGGTCAGCATGTAGATGAAGGTCAGGTAGCGCGCGTGGACCCGGTAGAACCCGATCACGAAATCGCGCATGCCTGCGGGCCAGCGGCCGGTGAACAGGATGATGAAGTAGGCGATCGTCACCACTGCGACGACGAGATACGAGTAGACCGTGACGAGAACGATCTGCGGTAACCCGTAGATCGGACGGAACAGTGCCGCCAGACGATTGCGGTTCCCCGGCTCCACTTCGACATGCACCGCCACCGGCGAACCGCCCGGATCCTCTGCCGACGAAGGGAATTCAAACGGCGGGTACTGGTCGTGGATGATGTGCACGAACGACAGCACACGGGGGTAGTAGCGGATGTACATCACTTGGAAGCTCGCGATGCCTGCGGGCACCTTGCCGGTGATGACGACCGCGAGCATGGTCACGATCGCGAGCAGCCAAGCCACTATGTGAAACACGGCGAGGATCACGAAGTGCGGGATCAGCATGATCCAGTGGACCAGCGGACGCCAGTTCGCCACGCGCTCTGAGGGTTGGACGGTAAGAGACGCTGGATAGTCCATACACCGAAACTACTCGCACTTCCAGCGGCACCCGTGACCCATTCGACGAGGGCGGCTGCGCTATGCGGCGACGAGCGGGAACTTGTCGTTGTCGCCGGGATACTCGCCGGCGACTGATGTCGTGTCGTCGTCGCCCACGATGGGATCGCACCCCGCATGGGGGTACCACACCGCGTCGTCGCCCAGCCAGCGGGTCGACAGCGCCACCCGCCGGTGATCGCCGGCATTGCCCGGCGAGCCGTGGATGATCCACGACGAGAAGAACAGCGCATCTCCGGGCTCGACGTCGAACCCGATGATGTCGTACGCGGCCCGGTCGGCCTCCACGTCGGGCATCTTCTCGCCCTCGAAGTCGGCCATGAAGCCCTTCTTGCCGTCGAACGACTCGGGTGCGTAGTACGCGTCCCAGCTGTGCGAGCCGCGCACGAACTCGAGCGAGCTCTCCGCCACGGTGACCGGTGTCATCGCCACCCACGCAGAGCAGATCTGCTTGCCCAGGAAGGGCCAGTAGGGGATGTCCTGATGCCACGGCGTGGGGTTGGCGGTGCGTGGCTCCTTGATGAGCAGGTGGTCGAAGTAGAAGCGCGCAGTGTCCGAACCCATCAGTGCCGCGGCCATTTGCGCCATGCCCGAGTTGAAGACGAAATCACCGATGACCGGGTCGATCTCCCAGCGGTACCGGCTCGTGAACAGCCGGTTCTCCGGCGCTCCTGGATTTGTGTCTGAGACCCACTTGCCGGGCTCGCGCAGCTGCTGGTCGGCCACGCCGAGCACCCGTTCGACCCACGCGTCCGACACCGCATGGGTCACTTTCACCACGCCGTCTGCCGCGAACACCGCCTTGTGCTCGTCGGTGATGCGCTCGGCGGCATGCGAGCTGGCCTGGATCGGGTGGCCGTAGGGGCGGCTCATGGCTCCTCCTCGACGAGAACGCGGGTTTGGCTGCGGCTAGGCGGCGTCCACTGACGATTCCGACGCGAGAGAGTCTGCCAGCGCTTCGGCGTCGGCTTGCGCGCCGTCTGCCGTGCGGGCGCTCACCGCCTCCAGCAGGCCGGCGATGCGGGCCGGGCTGTGGGTGCGCTCGGGGGTCACGCCGAAAGCGTGGTGGGCAGGTATGAGGTCGCCGAAGGGGCTCACGACGTTGACGTTGTCGCCCCCGATGAGGCCCGGGTGCTCGACGCCGCAGGCATCGGCAAGCCTGAACAGCTCCTTGCGCAACCCGATGACGTAGTTCGCCAGCCGAACGCTCTTGAGCGTGGGGTCGAGGCCGCGAGAGAGCCACTTGTTCTGCGTCGCCACGCCTGTCGGGCAGTGGTCGGTGTGGCAGCGCTGCGCCTGGATGCAGCCGATCGCCATCATCGGCTCGCGAGCCACGCCGATCATGTCGACCCCGATGTTGAAGGCCAGCGCTGCGGGGGCCGGAAACCCCAACTTGGCCGAGCCGATCATCACGATCTGATCGGTCAGGCCGGCCTCGCCGAACGCCCGGTGCACGATGCCGAACGCCCGCCAGAACGGCAGCGCGACGTGATCGGTGAACACCAGCGGTCCTGCGCCTGTTCCCCCCTCTGCGCCGTCCACGGTCACGAAGTCGGGTCCGCGGCGGGTCTCGGCCATGTGCTGGGCCAGCTCGGTCCAGAAGGCCTCCTGGCCCACCGCCGACTTGATGCCCACCGGCAGTCCGGTCGCCCCGGCCACTTCCTCCACGAAGTCCACCAGCTCCGCGACGCTGCCGAATGCCGAGTGGCGGCTGGGACTCACCACGTCCTCGCCGACCGGGACGCCACGTGCCTCTGCGATCTCGGGGCTCACCTTTGCGCCGGGCAACAGGCCGCCGACGCCGGGCTTGGCTCCCTGTGACAGCTTCACTTCGATGGAGCGAACCGGCGGGCTGTCGATCGTCTCCAGCAAGCGGTCCATCGAGAAGGTGCCGTCGGGGTTCCTGCACCCGAAGTAGCCCGTTCCCATCTGGAAGACCAGATCGCCGCCGCTGCGGTGGTACTTCGAGACTCCGCCCTCGCCGGTGTTGTGCATGCAGCCGGCCAGCTCCGCCCCGCGGTTGAGCGCTTCGATCGCCGCGCCCGACAGCGACCCGAAGCTCATGGCCGACACATTCACGATCGACGCCGGCCGGAACGCCTTGTCGCGGTCCCGCCAGGCGCCCATGATCTTGCCGCACCCCAGGGGTGCATCGGTCGGCACGGTGCGGCCCAGCGGGAACGGGCTGTGGCGGAACGTGATGTGACCGGGCTTGTCGATTTCGTCGTCGGTGCCGAATCCGAAGTAGGTGTTCTGCTGCTTGGCCGTCGAGTACACCCAGCGTCGCTCGTCCCGGTTGAAGGGCCGCTCTTCCTCGTTGTGAGCGACGATGTATTGGCGCAGCTCGGGGCCGATCTTCTCCAGCAGGAAGCGGAGATGACCGATGACCGGATAGGTGCGCAGGATCGAGTGACGCTTCTGGACGATGTCGTGAATGAGCACGACCACGGCGAGCATCCCGATGACGATCAGCCCCCACAGCCACCACGGCACGATCTCAACCTACCGCGGGCGCAGTTGGGGGTCAGAGTTGGCGCCGTGCGAGAACTCAGCGGACGCGCTTCGAGGCCGCCCGGTGAATCCGGCTCGCCGCGCTTCGGCTGCGGTCTAGTCGGCGGTGCCGTTCTGGAGGCCGATCTGCGACAGCATGCCGTCGTGACGAGCCACCGTCTGCTGCAACTCGGAGATGTCGCTGCACATGCCCTGCATCTCGGCACGCACCGCAGCGAACTCGGCCTGCATCTCGGCACGCACCGCTGCGAACTCAGCCCGCATCTCGGCTCGCAGGGCAGCGATCTCGGCCTGCATCTCGGTTCGAAGGGAGCGGATCTCGCTGCGCAGGTCGGCGATGTCGGCCCGAATGCCGCGCATGAAGAAGAACAGCATGGCCAAAAAACCGGCCCCGAGCACGCTCACGATCGCTGCAATCACCGTAGAATCCATCATAACCACCCCACAGTCGGCGCTCCTGCAGCACCACGGCCGCGAACCCGAGCCTAGACCCGCCCAGAACGCAGCTTCAACTTATTTCAGTTGATTTCAAGCAATTTCAGATATCACAGTCCGCTGCGCTGCCCAGACCCGCTGAACAAACTCGGCTGAGGCGGCGACTGAGGGCCGGCTGGGAGCGGCGCAGTCCGACGGTCAGCGTTCGAGGCATTGGAGGGCTTCGCGGACGGGCTTCCAGCCTGCCCAGACCTGCTCGCTCTGTGAGGCTTCGTCGGCGGTGTAGGCGGCGAGCTCGGGGTCTTGGATGTCGCCGAACGCGATCAGGACCCGCTTCCAGTTCTTCCCGCGATTGGGAGGCTTGTCGCGGTTGGCTTCGTAATAGCCCTGCACCAAGCTGAGCAGCCCGTCAGGCACGCAGGCCGCGATCTGCTCGGCCGTCGGGCCGGATCCGCCGCTGTCGCTGCCGCCGGAGTCGGTGCCGTCTGTGGCGGTGTCGGGCTGGGGATCCTCGCCCTCGTCAGAGCCGTCGCCGCCGTCGGTGCCGGGCTGGGGATCCTGGCCCTCGTCAGAGCCGTCGCTGCCGTCGGTGTCGGGCTGGGAGTCCTGGCCGCTGTCCGAGTCGGTGCCGTCTGTGGCGGTGTCGGGCTGGGGGGGTGGTGTGTCGGTGATGGTGCCGGTGGCGGTGTGCCGGTCGGGGTGGAGCCGGGCGCGGCCCGCGCTGACGCCGCGGAGGCGGATCTCGAAGGTCTCGGGACCTTCGTCGAGGCGGTCCCGCAGCAAGAAGACCGAGATGGTCTGGGCGGTCTCGCCCGCGGCAATGTCCACGTGCCACGCCGAGGAGGCGTAGTCGCTGTCGGCCGTGGCCGAGAGGGGCCTGGAATCGGCCGTGGCGAAGGAGACGGTCACGTCGTGGCTCAGCGCCCGGTCGAGGGTGACGGCGAATTTGATCACGCCGTCGGATTCCGCGGCGGCGGCATCGCTGATCGACACCAAGGCCACCGGCTCGTCGTCGTCGGCGACCGCGACGGCCGCCGCGCCCGCGGTCGGGGAGACGTCGTAGTGGTAGGCGGGATCGACGGCGACGCCGATCGTGCCGTCGGGCTCGTCGTTGCCGTCGTCGACAGTGCCCAGCCGCATGGTGAGCGTGCCCGACGCGGGGATGGTCACCGTGCGCGTCCCGGCGTCGATGCCGTAATCGCCGTCGGCAGTGACGGTGACAGCCACCTTCAGCGGCAGCGCGGGCGCGGGATCCGCGGTGAGGGTGAACACCGCGTCGGCGCCCTCGACCACATCGCCGCCCGCGGTCACGCTGACGGCGGGTGCCGCGCCGTCGGGGTCGTTGTCGGCGACCGTGACGCTCGCCGCCCTCGACGAGCCCAGTCGGTACGCACTGCTTCCGATCACCTTCGCCGTGACCGTTCCGTCCGCCTCGCGGTCGCCGTCGTCGACCGTGGCGACCCGCAGCGTCGCGACGCCGGTATCGGAGATCGTCACAGTGCGCCGCCCGGCCTCGCCCGCCCCAAGATGCCCCGCCGCGCCCGACACGCCGAGCGTCACGTTCATCGAACCGCCGACAGCGGGCGGCGGGTTCACCACCACCGTGAACTCGGCCGCATCGCCCTCGACGACGCCGGCCGACTGCGCGATCACCGATGCCGACGACGCGGGCAGCGTCACCGCGTCGTGGTTGGTGATCGTGTAGACGAACGTGTGCAGCCCGCCCCGATAGCGGCTGGTGCCCGTCGGGTCCTTGACGACCACGACGAACTGCTCGCCGGAGTCCTCGTGGGCGTCGTCGATGATCTCGATGTAGAAGTGGGCGCGGTCCTGGCCCGCCGCCAGCGCAGTCCCCCCGGCGACGCTGTTGTGCAGCGAGCAGTTCGACTGGTTCCGGTCGATCGCCAACGGCCTGTTGAACCGGTCGCGTACCCGATAGTCCACCCCCAGCACCGCTGAGCGCTTGGCAGGGTCGCGAGCGCCCTCGAAGCACAATTGGAACCCCCACGCGTCGGGAATCGGCACCCACGCGTCAGGATCGAACGTGTCCGGGTCGCCGGTGTAGGTACGCGACCGGGTCACCGCGAAATGCGCTCCGGCGCCGCCCTCAGGCAGCACCCGGTCGCCCCGATAATGCGACAGGTACAGGAAGTCGGTCCAACTCTCGGGCGACATCGTGTCGTCCACGTCGACCGTCACCACGCCGGTCACCGAGTCATAGCCGCCGCCCGACGCAGTGTGGTCCAGCGTGGCCGAGGCGATGTTGTTGGTGTCGTCGTCCTCCACGGTCCGCACCGTGACCCGCTGCGGCTTGTGCCAGTCGGTCGGCAGGAAGAGCAGCTTCGGCTTCTGCGTGTCGCCCGAGTCCAGGAACAGGCCCGGCGCCGCCGACACCTCCACCCCTGCGGGCACCGTGATCTCCACCCACACCACACCCGACGGCTTCGACTCCAGACGCACCGAATAGGCCACCTGCCTGAACTCGAGCTCGTCCAGACCCGAATCCGGGTCATGACGCTGCTCCGTCAGCTCCAGCGTCGCCGACAGCATCGCCGTCGACGTCGTCGACAGCTCCAGCAGCATGGCATCAGCGTCGTCGTCGGTGATGCTCACCGTCGCCTGCTTGGTCGTCCCGAGGCTGTAGCCGGCGCCGGCGGTCAGCGTCAGCACCGCTGTCTCGGTGCCCTCGTCCGGGATGCTGTCGTCGATCACCGTCAACGTCAGCGTCGCCGACGGCTGGCCGCTGCGGATCGTCACCGTGCCGGTCCCCCCAGCGCAGTCCGAACCCGGCAGCGAATAGTCCACGCCGCAGTCCGCAATGCCGCCCACGGCGAACGACACCGTCAGGTCGGCCGACGGCGCCGGGCTCGCAATCACCTTCACCGTCCGCTGTCTCGACCCCGCAGCCTCCCCAGCGCGGTCGTCGGCCCGCTCGAACGACACCACCGGCACCGTCGGCGGGGGTGTCACCGGGTCGGCGTCGATGTTGACGTTGAACGTGTTGCTGGTTCCGTGGGGGTCGGCGCCGCCGCCGACGTTCGTCGCCCTGCTCGACAGGTCGAAACCGTTCGTGCCGGCGCCGTCAGGACCCAGCGCGACGGTCACCGTCTCCGCCGACTCCGTCGTCGAGTCCTGCTGTGCGGTCAACAGCAGCGTCGCGGTCTGCACCGTGTTGGTGCCATGCCCGGTGAAGGTCACCGTCGGCGTCAGCGACGCCCTCGAGGCGACGCTCACCCCGCGGTTGATCGACCCGCCCGGCTTCTTCGCAACACTCACATCGCTCGGGGTCACCGTCGCTCCCGGGCCCGACAGCACCAACGGCACCTCGACCGTCTCGCCCGCATACAACCGCCGGCCCAAAGCAACCGTGAACTCCGCGTCGGCCTTCGCCCCCGAGCCACCCTCGGCGATCGACCCGGAGTCTGAGCGCGACAAGCTCACCACCGTCGCGTCGTCATCGGTGATCGTGACCGTCACCGTCGCCGGCGACCCCAACGTCACCCGCGCCTGGGACACAGACAGGGTCACGTCGAACGTCTCATCGCGCTCGTCGTCGGAGTCGCTGCGGACCGCGAACGTGACATCGGAACTCGACACCCCCGCAGGGATCACAACAGGATCAGCCGCGTCGCTGTCATAGTCCACCCCCGCGACCGACACATCGCTGCCGCCGGTCGCGGTGCCGTCCGCAGGCGTCAACGCGACCCGCACCGCAACGTCGGAGTCCCCCTCGACCTGCACAGTCACCGTCGCCGCGCCGTCGCCCTCATCCACCGACCGCGTCGAATGCTCCAACTTCACCGTCACCGAGTCGTCGTCGGTGATCGTCACCGTCGTCGAAGCCTTGGACGAATCCACCATGTAGCCGCTGCCCCCGTCCAGCGTCAACGTGAACGACTCGTCTGCCTCGAGGATGCTGTCGTCGGTGATGGCGACGGTGAACGTATGCGACGTCTGGCTCGCGGGGAACGTGAACGTCGCCGCGGGCGCGGTGTAGTCGGTGCCGGATGCAGCAGCGACGACGCCGACGCCCGCCGACGCCATGTGAGACAGGCCCACCGTCAGCGCAGACGACGGCGCCGCGTCCGCATTCACAGTCACGCTCACCGTGCCGTCGCCCTCGCCGACGCTGACGGTCGCCGCCGCGAACGACAGCCGCGGGGTCGCCGGCGGGGGCGTCACCGGGTCGGCGTCGATGTTCACGTTGAACGTGTTGCTGGTTCCGTGGGGGTCGGCACCGCCGCCGACGTTCGTCGCCCTGCCCGACAGGTCGAACCCGTTTGCGCCGGTGCCGTCAGGACCCAGCGCGACGGTCACCGTCTCCGCCGACTCCGTCGTCGAGTCCTGCTGCGCTGTCAACAGCAGCGTCGCGGTCTGCACCGTGTTGGTGCCATGCCCCGCGAACGTCACCGTCGGCGTCAACGAGGAACCCGAGGCGACGCTCACCCCACGGTTGATCGACCCGCCCGGCTTCTTCGCGACACTCACATCCGCCGCGACCACGCCCGACAGCACCAACGGCACCTCGACCGTCTCGCCCGCATACAGCCGACGGCCCAAAGCAACCGTGAACTCCGCGTCGGCCTTGGCCCCCGAACCGCCCTCAGCGATCGACCCGGAGTCCGAACGCGACAAGCTCACCACCGTCGCGTCGTCATCGGTGATCGTGACCGTCGCCTTGGCTTTGGCGTTATCGACGGTCACCCGCGTCTGAGAGCTCGACACGGTCACGTCGAACGTCTCATTGCGCTCGTCGTCGGAGTCGCTGCGGACCGCGAACGTGACATCGGAACTCGACACCCCCGCAGGGATCACAACAGGATCGACCTTGTCGCTGTCATAGTCCACCCCCGCGACCGACACATCGCTGCCGCCGTCCGCGGTGCCGTCCGCAGGCGTCAACACGACCTGCACCGCAACATCGGAGTCCCCCACAACGTCCACAGTCACCGTCGCCGCGCCGTCGCCCTCATCTACCGACACCGCCGAATCCCGCAACCTCACCGTCACCGAGTCGTCATCCATGATCGTCACCTCGGCAGTGGCAGTGCCCAGCGTGTAACCGGTCCCCGAGCCCAGCGTCAACGTGAACGACTCGTCGGCCTCCAGGATGCTGTCGCCGGTGATCGCGACCGGGATGTTCACGGTTCCTGAACCGGCCGTGACTCGCACCGTCGAGGGCACTGTGTAATCGGTGCCGCGTCTGGCGTCCCCGCCGACGGTGTAGCTGAGCGTGAGGTTCCGATACGGCACAGGCGACAGATTCACCTGCACGTTATGAGTCCCGACGCTCTCCGCGACCGAAGCTGAAGCTGCCGCGAAACTGGCCTGAGGCACGTCATCGTCGTTGATCGTGACCGTCGCCGTGTTCTGCGACCCGCGCGTGTAGCCGGTGCCCGCGTCCAGCGTGAGGGTGAACGTCTCGTCGGGCTCGTCGATGCTGTCGTCGATGATCGGCACTGCGAGCTTGTGCGTGGTGGCGCCGACGGGGAACGTGAACGTCGCCGCGGGCGCGGTGTAGTCGACGTCCGCCGTCGCGGAGCCCTGTGTGTGCGACAGGTTCACCGTCAGCGCAGACGACGGCGCCGCGGTCGACCGCACCGTCACCTCGGCTGTGCCGCCGCTCTCGCCTGCGGTGAACGTCGCGGCCGAGAAGCTCAGCACGGGCGCAGTGGAGGTGACTGCGGTCTCCGAGATCGTGATCGCGGCCTGGCGGGCGTCGCCCGCGGCGATCGCGCCGACGTTGGTGGTGCGGTCGGCGTGGTTCAACAGCGTGTCCAAGGCGGGGATCTGCACCGTGACGGTGTCGTCGGTGTTGTCGCGGTCGGCGTTGGCGACAGTGAACGTGATCATCGCGGTCTGCGCCCCCGCGCCGGAGAAGGTCACCACCAGCGCGGCCTGCGCGGGCCGCAGCCGGCCCGACAGCGGGTCTGCCCCCATGGTCACACCGGTGCCCGACGCGGCCCACCTCAGCGCCCGCGCACTGTTGAACCTGGCGCCGCGGCCCGACAGGACCGCCCCCGTCGTCGACGACAGCCGCACCGGCACCTGCACCACCTCGCCGGCGGCCAGCGCCCGCTCGAGCTCGACGGTGACCGTGGTCGACGGCGCCGAGCTGTCGTTCTCCGACACCGTGCCGCCGCCGGACAGGCTGACCTCGAAGGGGTCGTCGTCGACGAGGCGCACCGTCACCGCCGGGCCCGAGGTGACCGCCCCGTAGCCCGATGCTGCGTGGGTGATCGTCGCGGTGCGGTCGGGGTCGTTGTCGGCGCCGTCGCCGGTCGCCGCCGAGTGCACCGTCACCGTCTGGGCGACCCACCAGTCGGTCGCGGTGAACGTCAGCGTCGCCGACGCTGCTGCGCTGCCGCTGCCGGTGGACACCTGCACGTCGCCGGCGGCGTTCGCGGCGGTGACCGTCACGGTGCCTGCGGGGGCGGTGCCCAGCCGCACCGTGTAGCTGTCGGTCAACGGCGCCGATGTCGAGTCGTTCGCCTCGGCGACCGCGGTCTCGCCGGCGGACTCGACGATCACCAGCCCCGCCGCCGCAGCAGGCTCGACCACGTCCAGCGTGAAGCTGCCGCCGGCGCCTGCCTCCAGCCCGCCGCCCAGGTTCGTGCCGTCAGACACAGCCCTGCCGACCTGCAACGACACCGTCACCGAATCGCTGTCAGCCGCAGCGGACTCGTCGACGCTGTCAGCCGCAGCGGTCAACTCCAGCACCGCGGTCTGCGCGCCCGCCCCGGCCAGGGTCACCGTCGCATGCAGATTGCCCTGCACGCCCGCCGCGGCAGTCACGGCGCCCACCGTGACGCCCGTGTTCGCCTCGCCCGCCTTGACGGCCAACCCGAAATCGGCGGCCGTCACCCCCGCACCGCCCGACAGGCCCACCCGCACCACAGCGGTCTCGCCCGCCGCCAGCGCACGGCCCAGCTCGATCTCGATCTCGGCTTTGCCGCCCTCGGGGATCGACACCGAACCGCTGGGATCCATGCTCACCCCGGTCGCGTCGTCATCTGTGATCGTCAACGTCGCCGACCGAGCCGTGCCGACCGTGTAGCCGTCACCGGCGTCGATGGTGACCACGACGGTCTCGGGCGCCTCGTCAACGGTGTCATGGGCGACCGCCACCGCAATGTCGACGCTGGTGGAGTTCGCGGGCACCACCACGCTGCCCGACAGCGCCTTGTAATCCGCGTTCGGGCCGGGCACAGCGGTGCCGGTCACCGTGTAGCCGACAGTGAACGACGCCGCCGGCGCAGGCGACACCCGCAGCGTCAGCGCCCCCGACCGGTCCGCGGCGGCCTCACCCGCAGCGAACGCCGTGTCGGTGAACTGCACCTGCGGCGCCGAAGCGGGCTCGTTGTCGAGCACCCGCGCCGTGATCGACGGCACGCTCAGGCCCTGATACTTGGCGTCGCCGCTGGAGGCCGCGAACCTGATCTCGACGGTGCGCTCGCCGTTCACCACGTCGTCGTCGGCCGCGGTCACCGTCACGGTCTGCACTGCGGCCCAGTTCTGCGAGGTGAACGTCAACGACACCGCAGTGCCGCCGCCGACCTTCAGGGCTGTGCTGGCGCTGGTGACCGTCACGGTCACGTCCGCGGTGGGCTGAGAGCGCAGCGACACTCTCAGCGTGTCGGCGCCCGACGGCTCGGACACCCGAGTCGCCCCGCCGGTCTCGGTCACCGACACAGCCGCGGTGTCGTCGTCGACGATCTTCACGCTGAACTCGTTGTCGGTCGTGGCCGGGTTCCCGTCATCGGACGCCTCCGCGCCGCCTGCTGTGTCGGTGCCCAGCCCTGCGGCGTCCAGGTCGCCCAGCGTGACGGTGACGGTCTCGTCGTCCTCGTCGAGGTAGTCGCCCGACGCCCACAGCGACACCGCCGCGGTGCGCGCCCCGGCGCCCGACAGGCGCACCGTCGGCGCCAGGCCGCTGGGATCGAGCACCGACACGCCTGTGTTGGCCTGCCCCGACGTGAGCGCCGTGCTCACATCGGCTGCGGTGACGCCGGTGCCGGAGATCACCAGCGGCACGTCGACGGTCTCGCCCGCTGCCAGAGCACGGTCCAGCGTGACCGTGAACTCAGCGGAGCGGTCCGTCGCGGTCAGGTCCTCTGAGACGTCGCCGCTGTCGGTGCGCGCCAGGGTCACCTCCACCGGGTCGGGATCGGGCGGGTCAGGCGGGCCGAGCGGCGCGTCGGCGAACACCAGCCCGTCGCCGGCCAGCGCGGCCTTGAGCGCCGTGCCCGCCAACGACGCGCCCGACGCAGTCGGCGTGCCCGGCGCGACAGTCAGCTCCACACCCACGTCCGCGGCGGCTGCCGGCGACACCGTCACCGCGGCGGTGCTCGCGGCCGGGCCGGTGAACACCACCGACGAACCGCTCAGCGTCACCCCGCGGCCGCTGCCCGCCAGCGTGAAATCAGCATCCAGCGTGCCGCCGGCGAACGTCAGCGGCACCGTCACCGTCTCCCCGGCCAGCACCGCGCTGTCGAGAGCGACCTCGACCAGCGCCGTGTCGGTGGCGTGGTCTGCGTCGTGGGCCAGCGTGCGGGCCGCCTCCACGGTGACGCTCAGCAGGCCGAGCGTGCCGATCGGGCCGACCGCCGCGGAGGTGACAGTCTCGGAGTTGCCGCCGCCGTCGGTGTAGCCCACCCGCAGCCGCACATGACGGCCCGCATCCGACACCGCCGGCGTGTACGAAGCCGAATTGGCGCCCAGACCCGTTCCGGTCACCCAGTTCGAGGTGCCGTTGGGCGACGTCTGCCACGCGAACGTGTACGACCCGTCCGGCGGCGGGTCGCCGTCGGGATCGCCCGACACCGCCACGAACCGCAGCGGCGAACGGCCCGCCACCCCCACGCCGACCACGCTCACCGTGTCGGCGTCGCCCTCGTCCACGTCGGTGACCGTCACCGTCACCGGCTGACGCACCGCCGTCGCAGTGCCGTCCGCGCCGACAGATGTGGCCACCACCACCAGCGCGATGCTGCGCTGGGCCTCGCGGTCGAGCCCCGTGCCCTCATAAGAAATCTGACCCGACGCGGCGTCGATCGCGAACCCTGTCGGCGCTGCCAGCGAGTACGTGACAGTGTCGCCGTCGGCGTCGGTGGCGGTCACCGGCGACCCCACCGCGATCGGCGTGGCGGACCCGTCCGCGTTCTCCGCGATCTCAAGATCGCCCGGCACCGCGTCGAACACCGCATCCGCCAATGTCGGCGCCGCCGACACGGCGTCGGACACGGCCACGTCCACCGACGCCGACGCGTGGCCCGCCGCGGTGAACAGCACCGGCACCAGCTCGTCGTCGGTGTCGACGTCGTCCGCGGCGGTCGCCGTGAACGTCTTGGGGTCGTCCCAGTCGGCGCTGTCGAAGTCCTGCGCGGGCGACGCCCGAACCGCCAGCACATCGAACGACGCCCCCGACACCGCCACCGTCCCCGTCGGCGCCTCGCTCAGCCGCACCGAGAACTCCGCCTCGCCGCCGTCGGGATCGCCCTCGACGAGCGCCGCGTCCCACGGCCACGCCAGCACCGCCGCCGACACCGCGTCGTCGTCCACCACCTGCACCTGCGCCTCAGCCGACTCGACCCCCGACACCGGCCCGGCCCGCAGCACCCACGGCGCCAGGTGCGCGTCGGCCGCCAGGCCGATCCGCACCCGCTCATGGACACCGTCCGCGTCGTCGCCGGCGGTCACCACCAGCTCCGCCAAACCCGCCGGGACGCCCTCAGCACCGGCGATCACCACCACCGGCGACAGCGTCGCCCCATCACGCACCGACACCCCCGCACGCCCCCCAGAACGCAACGAGACCACCACATCGCCCGCAGCCACCCCCACACCCGACACCGACAACGGCACCTCCACCGTCTCGCCCGCCGCCACCACACGGCCCAGCCACACACCCAACGGCGCCGACGACGACGACACCCCCTCAGCCGCGAACCCGCCGCCGCTGATGACCACGTTCGTCGGCTCCGCATCAGCCACCGTCACCGACCCAGACCTCACCGCCGCGTCCGCCGCGCCCGCCGCGCCTGCTGCGGCGCCCGACAGGGTCACCACCTCAGAGGGGCCTTCTGCGTTGTCGTCGGCGGCGGGATCCAGCCCGAACCGGGCCCGCCCCGACGACCAGCCCGCCCGGATCACCACATCGAACCCGTCCACGCTCGCCGTGTAGCCCACCGCGCCGTCCACACCCGAACCCTCCAACGACACCGCCACCGTCACATCGCCCTCGAACCGCGACCCGTTCGACAGCGACGCCGTCACCTCCACCTCGGTCTCGACGCCGCCCTCAGACACCACCGCCGGAACAGCCGACAGCACGATGTCGGGCAGCACGTCGTCGTCAGTGATCACCACCGTCACCGACGACCGCTCCCCCAACACGTACCCCTCGCCCGGCAACAACGTCAGCACCACCGTCTCAGGACCCTCCACCCACACATCGCCCAACGGACGCACCGCCACCTCCGCCCGGCCCGCCAGACGCGGATCCATCGGCACCGCCACCGCGTCGGCCAACCCCAGAAAATCCTCGCCCGCCGACGCCGTGCCGCCCACCGACAGACCCACCGACAACGGCTCCGCGCCCCGCTCGCCCCGCACCGACGACACCACACCGAACACCCGACGCAAACCCCGAACCTCGCCCACAAACGCCCGACGCGGCCCATCACCCACGAACACCCCATCGGAATCATCAAACGACACCACCGGCACGGCGACCTTGCCGGCGTCGTCGTCGATGATGTCGAACGACGCCACCGCCGGGCTGCCCACGCGGTACCCAGCGCCCGGTTTCAGCAACGCCGTCACCGTCCCCCCCTCGGACTCGTCCACCTCGTCGTCGACGACGGGTACCTGATGGAGGTGGGTGGCTTTCGTGCTCGAGAACGAAAGCGTCTTGTCGCCCTCGTCGCTGTCGGCGACGAAATCGCCGGTCTCGCGGACGTGCAGCGTCACATCCCTCGGACCGGTCTCCGCGACATCGGACGCCACCGTGACAAATACCGACGCCGTGGTGCCCTCGGTGAACGTGCCAGAAAGACTTCCCGTGATCGAATACGTCGCGAACCCGCCCGCGTCCGTCAACTCGTCGTCGTAGACGTGCACCCACACCGGCACCGTGCCGTAGGCCGCAACGGGCGCCCGCGTGCCGTCGGTCACCTCTACGGCGGTCAGGCTCAGCTCGACCAGCTCGTCGACAGCGTCCGCTGCAGCGCCGGTCTCGTCGGGCGCTGTCACCCACACCTTCTGAGGGATCCACCAGTTGTCCTGCGAGAACGGTAGAGCCGTCTGCGCGCCCGACGCGCCCAGATCGGCGTCGGCCACCGCGTCGCCGCCCCCGCCGGCCACGTCCACCCAGAACCGGCCCGCTTGCGTCGGGCGGCCCGCCAGGCGCACGTCGAAGCCCACAGCGTCGCCGCCCTCGTCGGCGAACAGCACCGCGCCGTCGCCGCTGAACGCCTTCCCGTCTGTCGACACCACGATCCCGGCGGCGCGGTCGTCGTCGAGCACCGATGCGGCCACCGACGGACCGGCGCTGACAGCGCTGTACACCGAGCCGCCCGACGTCGACACCGTGTGGGTGACGGTCGCCGTCTCGTCGTCGGCGTCGGCATCGTCCACCGGCGCCAGCGTCACCGTCTGGGGCTCATCCCAGGTGCTCGCGGTGAACACCAAGCCGGGGTGGACCGTGATCGCTGAGCCGTCGTCGTTGCGGCCGAACCCGACCGCGCCGACATCGCCGCTGGTCGGCGTGACCGTCACCGTCTCCCCTTCGGCGGGCGCCTTCTGCAGCACCACCTCATAGGTCGCCACCGACAGCGTGGCGCCGCCCCGTTCGGTGGCGCCCTCCACCAAGTCCAGGCTCTGCTCGGAGACGCGCACCCCGGCATCGTCATCGAGCACCGTCACCGCCACCGAAGGCACATCCGCGCCCGTCACGCCGGAATAGCCGCTCACCGTCCAGCCGATGAGCACTTCCTCGTCGTCGCTGTCGGCGTCGGCGTCGGCGGTCACCGCGAGCTTCTTGCACCTCTTGTCCGGGCTCAGGCTGCCGCCCTTGAACCTCAGCACCACCCTGTCGGTGCTCACCTTCGACACGGCGTCGCCGTCGGCGGACGTCCGCACCCGCCTGACCGTCACCGTGTTCCCCTCGCCGGGATCGGTGCTCACACAGACGACGATCTCGTTAACTTTGCGCTGCGGCGACGAACCCGCAACATCGTCGTAGCTGCTCTGCTCCTCGGTGATCGTCAGCGACCCGGGGGTCACCGTGATCCCCGCCTCGGCGTCGTCGTCCTCGATGAGCACCGCGAAGCTGCGCGCCACCGTCCCCTCGGGATGCGCGTCGCCGTAGCCGCTGACCGTGAAGGTGACGTACACCTCCTCGTCGTCGAAATCGTCGTCGTCCTTGGCGGTGAAGCCGACTGTGTGGGTGCCCCGGTACAAGACATCGGTGCTGGCGCCCGTCTTCTTGAACCTGAGCTCCACCACGCCGTCGCCGTCGCTGTCGCCGTCGAGGCCCAGCTTGGCGGGATCGCTCACCGCCACCGTCACCACCACATCGCGGGTGCCCTTGGGCGGCTTGCTCAGCTTGACCGCCACATGGTGCACAGTGGGGTCGCCGTCGGTGGTGTCGCCTTCGCGGATGGCCGCCGAGGCGTGGTTGGTGGTCAGCTCGGCCTTCTTGCCGTCGGTCTCGAGCCCGTCGAACTCGACGCGGTTGGCGCCTTCGAACTCGCTGCGTCCGACCTGGCGGACGATCAGCCGGTCCGCGGGCAGCACATGAATGCGCTCGCCGTGGAGCCCGCCGGGAGTCAGCCCGACGCCGTCGGGCGTGTTCGGGTCGTTGTCGACGCCCGCGGAGCCGTCCGGCGAGAACACCGACAGCACCTCCACGTCCAGATAGCGCCCCCCAGCGGCACGACTGCCGTCGTCCACAGACGTGACGCTGAACAGCCCCTGCAGGTTCGCGGGCGCGTTGAAGGTCACGATGAACTCGGCGCCGTCGGCCCTCGACCCGTCGTCCACGGGACCCTCGACGCTGATGCCGCCGGATCTGCCGACCGTGTAGTGCTCGCCGTGGACGCCGCCGGTGATCCGCACCCGGGCAGCCACCTTCTCACCGGCGCCGGCGTTCTTGTTGCCCTTGAGCGTGATGCTGGTCGAGCCTCCCTCTTCGATCACCACCGGGAACTCATTGCTCGGGTCGTCGGTGTCGACCAGGTGCACCGTCAACCCCGGCGTGCCGTCGTCATCGTCCACATACACCGGCATGTCCGGCAGTGCGATCCCGTCGTCGACGCCGCCGGTGGTGGTGCCCAGCGCGTACGGCGAGTCGGCGCGGAACGCCGCCGAGGAGTCGGTGGCGCCGCGTATCGAGTGGCTGATCTGCTCGTTCTGCTCGCTGTCTTTGTCGTCGTCGTTCTCGGGGTACACCGTCACGAACTGCGGAATGGCGAAGTTGCGGCGCGTGAACTCCAGCACCGCCTCGCCCGCGGGAGCGATGCTCCCCGCGGTGAACACCTTCAACAACTCGACATCGGGGGCCGTCACCACCACCCGCGCCACCACCGGATCCGTCGTCGGCGTGCAGCGCGGCAGGCCCGCGGTCTGCGGGTCGTAATCGCAAGCAGGCAGGGCCGCGCTCGACCCCGACGGGTCGCGGTTCAGCGAGATGCCGTAGCGCACCGCCGGGCCGCCCTCGGCGATGAACACCCGCGGCTGGGTGAACACCAGCGTCGCCTGTGCCGACCCGGTGACGGTGACGTCGACGCCGGGCGGCGACAGGCCCCCGTCCGGATACGCGGCGGTGCCGGTGGTGATGGGGTTGGTGATGGTGGCGGTGCCTGTGTCGGCGCCGGTGACGGTGACGTGTTGGGGTGTCTTCCAGTCGGCGGAGGTGAAGGTGAGCGGGCCGCCGCTCACGGTTGCTTTGGATGTGTCATTCGATCGGGGGGTGATGGTGACTGTGCCGGCGGGGTCGCTGGCGAGGCGCACCGTGTAGTCCCTGCCCACGCTGACAGGCACCGTGAGCTCTGTCGGGGTGACCACCACGGCGTGGCCGGCGTCGGCGACGGTGACCGCCACGTCGGCGATGACGATGCCGTGGTAGGGATTCTTGGCGGGATCGCTGCCCGCGGCGGCCGCGCTGTGGGTCACTGTGAGCGAATCGCTGTCGGTGTCGCCGTCGTTGAGGGCGCGCACGGTCACGGTCTGGGGCGCCGCCCAGTCGCCGTTGCCCCCGAGCCCGCTGCCGTTGCCGCCCGCGGTGAACACCAGCCTGGTCTGCACACCGAAGCTGCCCGCGTCGGCGTCGACGGTCGCCGCGGTGGGGTCGCCGTTGGCCAAAGTGACCGTCACTGTCTGCCCGGGATCGGTGTTGAGCACGACCGTGTACG
Organism: Acidimicrobiia bacterium; assembly: GCA_022821985.1. Classification (GTDB taxonomy): domain Bacteria; phylum Actinomycetota; class Acidimicrobiia; order Acidimicrobiales; family Poriferisodalaceae; genus Poriferisodalis. The sequence goes on along the minus strand of JAJECP010000022.1, from coordinate 492 downwards.
TCTTCGCCGCGCCGAGCTCGGTCACGGCGAGCTGCGCCGCGGACACTTTCACCTGCGGCGAGTCGTCGGCGTCGACCACCGTCACCGTCGCCGTGCTGTTCACCGTCGCGCCCACCCCGCCCGGCACGTTGCTGTCGGTGTCGCTGTCGGTGGCCTGTTTGTCCAGCAGCACCGTCAGCGTCTCATCGGACTCAGAATCGTCGCCGTCGGCCACCGCGGTCACCACCAGCACCGCGTCCTGCGCGCCCGCGCCGGCGAACGTGATCGACGGCGCCCTCGTCGCCGCGCCGGCCAGGGCCGCGCCCACCGCGCCGTCGGCCAGCGACAGCGACACGTCCCCCGACCCCGCAGTGCCCGACAGCGCGAACGTCACGTCCACCCGCTCCCCCGCGGCCAGCTCCCTGCTCAGGCTCACCGGGAACTCCGCACGGCGATGCACCGCCGCCACCGCAGTCACCTCGAAGATCCGGTCGCCGTTCGCGGCGACGCCCA
>JAJECP010000010.1 GCA_022821985.1 Acidimicrobiia bacterium | reverse complement strand
CACGGGCGGCGCGAAGGAAGCCACCGCCCCAGGATCGGCCTCGACGGCTTCGAACACCGCCGCATCGTCGAGCCCCAGGAACGTCCCGGCTCGCTGCCGAGCGGTGGTGGTCTTGCCGACACCCCGAGCGCCCTCGATGCTGATGGCCGGCAGTTCCGCCCACAGTTCGTCTATGCGACCGTCGATGACCCGTGATGCGTACTCGCTCACAACCGCAGACTACCTTGCCACCGCCTGACCACACAATTCGTCCATTCACTGCCATACAACATGGCTGATATCTGCCATACAAGATGCCCGCTGTATGCAGTGCATGTCATCTGGCATCCCGGCGGCGAACGCTCCGGGAGCCACCGTGTCAAGCCGGTCGCGCAGCCGAAGCACCTCGGCATCGACGTCAAGGCCGCCGAGCGCTACAACACCACCATGCTCAAAGGGCTGCGCGCCCTAGCCGAACTGCCGGGCCTGCGCCGCCGCGTGCTGGCATACCGCGGCCAGCGATCTTTCCGCACCGACGACGGCATCGACGTGTGGACCATGCCCCAACTCCACCACGCCCTCGCCACCGACGAACTCTGGCCATAACCATCTGCGGCGGATCCCGTCCTGGGCACTCCTGGCGGAGTTTCGGACTGTCCCGCCGGGGTTTAGTCTTCCTCGCAGAGCAACACTGCGAGACTCGTGCGACCTATAGCGAACGGCCTGCACCGCTGCGAGCGGCGATGGCTTAACGAGGAGACCGCCCCATGGCAAAGTCAATCGGCTTTCACATCCTGTTCCAGAACGGACAGGCGAAACAGGCTCTGGAGCGCTACGGCGAGATCTTCGACGACTACACGCTCGATCGCCTCGACCTCTACCAAGGCAACGGCGACGGGCCGGCCGGCCAGGTCAAGGTTGCCGAGTTCCGAGTGCTCGGCAGGCGATTCGTCTGCATCGACTCCCCGATCCAGCACGAGTGGGACATGACGCCTGGCATCGCGCCGTTCATCGAATGCGACGACGACCCCGAGATAGAGCGGCTCTTCGATGCGCTCGCCGACGGCGGCACGATCTACATGCCCCTCGGCGACTACGGATTCGGACGACGCTTCGGCTGGGTCGAGGACCGATTCGGCGTGTCCTGGCTCCTCAACATCACCTGACCGGCGTCGCCGCGGACGAACTCTGGCCATAACCGGAGGCACCGGATCCACCGCCCCGGCATCGACGCCCGACACTGGAATCGAACCCAGAACCCGCAGCGGTGCAAGAAGCCGCCTGGCCCAAGGCTCGATCGAACAGCCGGGATCCTGTTTCTCCTTGTTCGGCTCCTTTCCGTGTGAATTCGGGCCCCGACAGCTCGCCCGGCGGCCGCCGAAGCGTTAGTTCAGATGTCTCGCCGGCGAACTGCTTCGCCTGACGCTCCAGGTCACGCTGTAGCTGGTTCAAAGGACGAGATGACGAGCCACACGTCGCGGGCCTTCGCGCTCTCGAATCGGCCGGCTTGGGCCTGCGCCTGCAGCTGCTCCCAAGTGCAGCCGACATCCTCGAGCATGCGCTGATTGCCTTCGCGGACGTCCTCGTCTGTGTAGTGAATGACCTTGACTTCGTCGCAGCTGTCGCTCATTCCAATACACCTCCTCGGCATCCGTCCTACAGCACCGCAGTGTACGAGGGTCTCCAGGGCGGGCCAGTTGAGCGGCCAGCAGATCGCTACCGAAGGAAGCTCGCTGTGTCGGAAGAAGATCGCTCTCGCATCTACGCTTGGTTTCGTGAGCAGCTTGACGAGCGTCGCGCGGAGTACATGATGTCGTGCCTTGCGCCTGCGCCGCTGTCGGACCTGGTGACCAGGGATTTCCTGACTGCCGAGCTGTCGCGGTTCGCCACCAAGGACGACCTCGCCGCTGTCGAGGCGAAGGTCGATGTCTTGGTGGCCCTGCGCGGCGAGGACCGCGCAGCGAGCCGTGTTCGTCACTTTTGGCTTGCCGGCATCGGCCTGTCGGCTCTGGCGTCGATCTGGCTCGACGCTGCCGGCGTGATCGGCTGAGCGGTTCAGTTGCTCATGGTGATGGACACGGTGTGGGTGTCGCCGTTGTCGGCGGTCACGGTGATGGTGTAGCCGCCCACATTGACTGACTCGCCCACCTGCAGCACCGGAAAATCGTCGACTTGGCCGTTGCCAGAGTCGCCGACCACCTTGAGCGGCAGTTCGCCGGTTTGGGTGAGAGCGTCGACGGTGTACACGAGCACGCCTTCTTCGATGAGGCGGGGATAGGTGGTGCTCCAGCCGTTGGGCGCGGCGTAGTCGCGGCTGTGGTCGTAGCCCTGCTTGCGACGGCTCTCGATCACGATGACCTCTCGTGCATTCAGCGGCACAGCCGCCATGGCGATGTCGTCGTCGGGCTCCGCTATCGGCGCGAGGCTCACGGTGGCATCGGCGTCGTTGATGCACTCCACTTGGGATTCATCAAGCCAGCCCAGCTGCCAACGGCTCCAAGCGAGCATCTCGTGGGGCTCTAGGTATGTTCGGTAGCCGGTGTCAGTTCGGCCGTCGTTGTGTCGCCATGTGTGCCGCAGCCGCGGATCGGTGCTGTCAGCGAAGAACCACGGCCGCAAACCCATCAGTCCCCACCACATGTCGACTCTGGTCTTGCCGCCGGGCACGGCTCCAGGAGTGTCGTGCGCTCGGGCGTTGTAGGGGTAGAGGTCCAGCAGACCGAACAGGTGCACCAGCTCATGCGCAGCGGTGTGCCCCCAGAAGAACGGCTCGCCGGCCGCCGATCGCTTCTCGGTTCCCACTCGTGCCAGTCGGAGCGTTGCACCGTCGGCCTCAGTGGTGTGGTGTGCGTTCCCGGCGCTGAAATGGGTGCTGGGAGAGATGTGCAGGACCATGTCGATGTCGGAGAAGTCCACATCGCCGTCGGCGAGCTCTACTGCGTGGACGGTCGTCGGCCAGATGATCTGGACTGTGTCCACGACGTCAATCAACTGGGAGTAGTGGTTGTAGCTGCGCTCGGCGCGCAGCCACTCGTGATGGGGCACGAGTTCTACATCGAGCCGGCCATAGCTGGATGCTTCCAAGTACTCCTCCACGTATGACAGTCCGAAAGAGGCTTCGCGCTGCGTCGTGTGGGTCGCTTGAGCGTCCGGGTAATCCATGAACAGCACCGCTACTCGCACCTTCCCCACCGACGGTGTGGTGTCGCGGCTCAACGGAAACCCTGCCGTCACGTTGTGGGCGATTGCGCCGCGCGGCCGGCATTGGGCGTACGTGTCGCGCACCGGACGTCCGCTCGCGCCTGCGACATAGACCCGACGGCGGTCTTCGTCATCGATCGTGTGGAACAGCAGGCGTTGCCCGTCAGGGGACCATCGCGGCGCGACCGCCTGCACGTCGCGGTCGAAGATCACCCGCTCATTGGTGCCATCGACATCGGCGATGTGGATCGCGGAACGTGTGTGATCCCCGCGCACGAAGGCGATACGGCGCCCATCTGGCGAGAACGACAAGCCGCCGTTCCAGTAGCCGCCGCCAATGATCGTGCGGCGATTCGAGCCGTCGACTGCAGACAGCTGCACCGACCCGACCGATGTGAACGCGAGCAGCTGCCCGTCAGGAGACCACACAGGTGCCTCTTCAGGCCAGCTCTTGCGGTTGAGAGCCTTTCGATTGCGACCGTCGGGATCGATGGTGACGAGGTAGCGGTCCTGATTGATGAACCAGCCGTTGGCATCGCGTCCCGAACCCGACGCGTGCTCGAACACAATTCGGGTGCCGTCAGGAGACCACGCTGGCCATCGCTCCTGCACATCGCCGCGGGACAGCTTCGTCTTGCCGCTGCCGTCGGCGTTGACGATCCACAGTTGAGACTGCCCGTTGATGCCGTCCCAGTAGTCGCGCACGTAGGCGATCTCGGTGCCGTCGGGCGACCATGCGGCCTGTGCCAGGTAGCCACCATCGGCCTGGACGAGCAGTTCACTGCCGGAACCGTCGATGTCCGCTGTCCACAACGAGCCGTGCTCGGTGTAGACGATCTTGCTGCAGTCAGGCGACCACGCTGGATCCTCGGCTTGGTCGGAATCGAGCAGCTGGCTGGGTTCGTCGTTGATGGAGCCGCCGCAGGTGCCTGATGGCAGCCCGACGGGCACTGCGTCGTCGTCGTCCCCATCGGTCAGGTAGGTGTCGATCGCGGTCTGGGACACCGCGGCGTCGCCGCCGAACACTCGCAGGTCCACGGTTGTGTGGGCTGCTCGTGCGGTGTCGAGGAATGCGGCGGTGTCGGCGGGGATCTGATGAGGGTCCGCGAGCAGCAGCGGGGCGCACAGCCGGCCCAGCAGCGGCGCGGCGCTGAACGAGTCGAACGGCACCCGCGCCCGCGCCAGGCCGACCGTGCCGGTCGCGAAGCAGTCCCTGCCCGCAGCGCTGCTGTAGCGGCCCGCGGCCAGCTCAGCGGC
>JAJECP010000014.1 GCA_022821985.1 Acidimicrobiia bacterium | reverse complement strand
GACCTGCTGGATCGCTGGTCGCAGAGGGTCCTGCCGCCTTCGCAGCGGGCGCACCTAGCTAGTCGCGGAGCAGGTAGCGCTTGACCTTGCCGGTGGCGGTCAGCGGCAGCTCCTCCACCAGATCCACCCACCGCGGGTACTTGTACGCCGCAAGCCGCTCCCGCACGTGGGCTTGCACGCGCTCGGGCAGCGTGTCGCGATCCGCGCCCTCGGTGGGAACCACGAACGCGTGCGGCTTGGTCAGCCCGGCGTCATCAACGCCGCCGACCACAGCAGCGAGCACCACATCATCCAGCTCCAGAATGCAGCCTTCGACCTCGATCGGCGACACCCAGATGCCTCCCACCTTCAGCATGTCGTCGGAACGCCCCATGTAGGTATAGGTGCCGTCGGGGTTGCGCATGTAGGTGTCGCCGGTGGCCAGGAAGCGTCCTTGCAGCGCCGCGCGGGTGCGCTCCGTGCGATTCCAGTAGCCGGTCATCACCGAGCCGCCCGCTACGTGCAGCGCGCCCGGATCGCCATCGGCCACCTCGTTGCCGTGCTCATCGCGCAGCGACACCTCATAGCCATCCAGCGGCGTGCCCGTCGTGCCGGGCACCGACGCGCCCGGCCGGTTGGAGATGGCGATGTGGGCCAGCTCGGTGGTGCCGATGCCGTCGAGAATCTCCACTCCGAATCGCTCGGCGAAGCGCCGGTGAATCTCCGGAGGCAGCGGCTCGCCGCCCGAGATGCCTTGCCGCACCGACGAGAACGTGTCGTCGGGAAGATCTGCGGCCAGCAGCTGCGCGTAGTTCGTGGGCACGCTGAAGAACAGCGTGGGCCGGTGGGTGCGAACGTGCTCGGCGACCGCCGCCGGCTCGGGCCGGTCGGCGTTCAGCACGGCTGTCGCACCGGTGCCTGACGAGAAATAGCCAGAGTTGCCCAGCCCGTAGGCGAAGAACAGCTTGGGCACCGAATAGACGACGTCGTCGGGCCCCATATCAAGGACGCCACGGGCGTAGCTGTCGGTGCAGACCGACATGTCGATGTGGCGATGCATGGCGCCCTTGGGCTGCCCGGTGGTGCCCGAGGTGTAGAGCCAGAACGCGACGTCATCGTCGACGGCAGAGAAGGGCTCCGGAGCCGCACTGGGGTCGCCCAGCAGTCCCTCGTCGGAATCGTCGAGCGTCCAGCGCAGGAACGGCTGGCCGTCGGCTGCAGGCAACACCTCAGGGGCGAACGGGGGCGAATACACCAGTCCGACAGCGCGGCTGTCGTGCAGCAGGAACTCGTAATCGTGCCGACGGACCATGGTGGAGACCGGCACCGGGACAGCGCCGATCCACATCGCGCCCCAGAACCACCACAGGAACGCGGGCGTGTCGGCCGCGCAAACCATCACCCGCTGCTCGGGCTGCACGCCGCGCTCGGCGAGCCCTGCCGCAGCCGCCTTCGCAGCCGCCACCATCTCGGCCCTGCTCGTGTGCTGCCCGCTTGCAGCATCGACGATCGCTGTGGCGTCAGGACTTGCCTCTGCCGGTTCGATGACGAATCGGTGCACGGCATTCGCGCTCACGCTGTCCTCCTCGTCTGGTCGGCGCATTCTCGACACGTGGGTGTCGAAGCGAACACTAACGATGCACACTCATCGTGTGAGCACCGCACAGACGCGGCCGGCAGACACCCGGGTGTACCTCGACTTCTTCAGCGATCGCCGTCCGTGGAAGCACTGGACGCTGCACGTCGACGGCCCCATCGCCACGCTGTTGATGCACGTGCAGCCCGACGGTGGCATCTTCGACGGCGCCGAGCTGAAGCTGAACAGCTACGACATGGGCGTCGAGCTGGAGTTCGCCGACGCCGTCCGCCGCATCCGCTTCGAGCACCCCGAGGTGGGCTGCGTGGTGATCGGCAGCGGCTACGAGGGGGTGTTCTGCGCGGGAGCCAATATCCGGGCGCTGGCAGCGGCAACCCATGCCCACAAGGTGAACCTGTGCAAGTTCACCAACGAGACCCGTCTGGAACTCGAAGAGGCCTCGGCCGGCAGCGGGCTGCGATTCCTCGCTGCGGTGGGAGGCGCGTGCTCGGGAGGCGGGTACGAACTGGCGCTGGCGAGCGATCACATCTTGCTGGTGGATGACCGGAACACCGCCGTATCGCTGCCCGAGGTGCCGCTGCTGGGTGTTTTGCCGGGAACGGGCGGGCTGACCCGGCTGACCGACAAGCGTCACGTGCGACGCGACCGCGCCGATGTGTTCGCCACCAGAGCCGAGGGCCTGCGGGGCGAGGTGGCGCTGGAGTGGGGCCTGGTGGATGAGCTGGCACCGCGTACGTCGTTCGACGAAGCCGTCAGCGTCAGAGCCGCTGCACTGGCCGAGGACAGTCGCGCCGCCCAAACCGGCGCCGACGGCGAGCCGGTGGAGCTGGAACCGCTGGGCATCTCGCCCACCCCGGACGGCAGCGTGATCGGCGAGTTCGTCGCTATGGCACCGGACCGCGATCGGGCCTGTGCCGAGGTGCTGATCAGCGCGAGCCCCGATCCCCGTTGGCCGCTGCGAGCGGCACGGGAGCTCGATGCGCTGCTGTGCCATCTGCGCTTCAACGAACCCGAGCTGGGCACGCTGGTGCTGCTGACCGAGGGCAGCCACGCAAGCGTCACCGTCCACGACCGGGCGCTGTGCGAGCCCGGCAACCATGCCGAGCGGGAAACCGCCCTGCTCTGGCGTCGCACCCTGTCGCGGCTTGATCTCACCGCTCGCACGCTCATCGCCGCGATCGAGCCCGGCTCGTGCTTCGCGGGCGTGCTCGCCGAGGTGGCACTGGCGGCCGACCGCACCTACATCTTGGAGGGCGAATTCGTCGACGAGCGGCCCGACGATGCCGTGGGCATGGCCGTGCGAGCACTGCGCGGACCCCCGAGCCCAGAGGCCGACCTGCCGGCGCTGTCCATGACCGAGATCAGCCTCGGATCGATGCCCATGGCCAACGGCCTCACCCGGCTGCAGTCTCGACTCTGGGGAGATGACGAAGCCATTGCCGCCGCCCGCGACACCGCCGGTTCCGCCCTCGATGCACAGGCTGCGGCCGAGGCCGGGCTGGCGACCGCGACTCCCGACGACCTCGATTGGGACGACGATCTGAGACTGGCGATCGAGGAGCGCGCCGCCTTCTCGCCCGACGCGCTGACCGCCATGGAGGCCAACCACCGCTTCTGCGGCCCCGAGACGATGGCCACCAAGATCTTCGGCCGGCTGTCGGCCTGGCAGAACTGGATCTTCATCCGCCCGAACGCCACTGGCCCGAACGGCGCGCTGACCCGCTACGGCACCGGCACTCGCCCGAACTACGCCACAGACCGTGTGTAAATTCGGCCTCCGCGGCGACGAGGGGAAGCGCCCGTGAGCAAAATCGATTACAGCGAGCGCATCCCCAACAACGTCGGACTCGCAGACGACCGCCGTCTGCAGCGGGCACTCGAAGGGTGGCAGCCCAAGTTCGCCCGCTGGTGGGACGAGCTGGGCCCCGCCGGTTTCTCGGGAAACGACGTCTACCTGCGCACGGCCACCGACACCAGCGCCGAGGGCTGGGCCCATTTCGACTACGTCAAGATGCCCGACTACCGCTGGGGCATCTTCCTGTCGGCTCCCAAGCCCGACCGCCGCATCGGCTTCGGCGAATCTGCGGGCCAGCCGGTGTGGCAGGAGGTGCCGGGCGAGTTCCGCAGCGACCTGCGCCGCCTGATCGTGGTGCAGGGAGACACCGAGCCGGCGTCGGTGGAGCAGCAACGACATCTCGGCCACACAGCCCCGTCGCTGTACGACCTGCGCAACCTGTTCCAGATCAACGTCGAGGAGGGCCGCCACCTGTGGGCGATGGTGTACCTGCTTCACGCGCATTTCGGCCGCGACGGCCGTGAGGAGGCCGAGGCGCTGCTGGAGCGGCACTCGGGCGACCCCGACAATCCCCGCATCCTGAACGCTTTCAACGAGAAGACCTCCGACTGGCTCTCGTTCCTGGCGTTCACCTACTTCACTGACCGTGACGGCAAGTACCAGCTCGGTGCGCTGGCCGAATCGGCGTTCGATCCGCTCAGCCGCACCTGCGAGTTCATGCTGCGCGAGGAGGCGCACCACATGTTCGTGGGCGCGACCGGCATGGGACGCGTTGCCCAGCGCACCTGCGAGGTGATGGTCGAGCATGACACCGACGATGTCCGGCCCTTCGGCGTCGTCGACTTGCCGACGCTGCAGAAATACATCAACTTCCACTACGCGGTCTCGCTCGACCTGTTCGGAGCGGAAGCCTCAACGAACGGCGCCAACTTCTACACCGCCGGCCTCAAAGGAAGGTTCGACGAGTCGAGCTACCACGACGATCACGTGCTCACCTCCACCACGTTCGCCTGCACCGAGGTGGTCGACGGCGCATTGGCGACCGTGGACCGACCCTCGCTGCAGGTGGTGAACCTGCAGCTGCGCGATTCGTATTCCGACGACTGCGAGAAAGGGCTGCGGCGCTGGAACCGCCTGATCGCCGAGGCCGGCGTCGACTTCGAGCTCAAGCTGCCGCACCCGGGCTTCAACCGAGCCGTGGGCGTGTTCGCCCCGTACGACATCACGCCCGACGGCAGGGTGGTCGGCAGGACCGAATGGGAAGCGTCGTGCGGCGACTGGCTCCCCACCGACGACGACCGCGACTACATCACGTCGCTCATGTCGCCCGTCTACGAGCCGGGGCGCATGGCTGGCTGGATCGCTCCCCCGGCTCGAGGCATCAACACCAGGCCGGTCGAATACGACTACGTGCGCCTGTAGTCGCCATGGGCTCTGCACCAGGCGATAGCGGCGCAAGCGCCATCGAATCAGGCAACACAGTCACCGTGGACGGCCGCCTGCAGGTTGACTCGGTCGGCATCGCCTACCGCCGGATCTCTCCCGGAGGCACCGACAGCCGGCACATCAGCACCGGGAACAGCCCGGTAATCGTGATGCTGCACGAAGGCCTCGGCAGCATCACGCAGTGGCGGGACCTGCCCGAGCAGCTGGCGCGCCGGTGCGGGCTCGAGGTTGTCGCCTACGACCGCGGCGGCTACGGCCGTTCAGACCCGCTGCCCGAGGCCTACAGCGACGGGTTCATGGAACGCGAGGCCACCGAGGTGCTGCCCGCCGTGCTCGACGAGCTCGGCATCCGCCGACCAATTCTCGTCGGTCACAGCGACGGAGCATCCATCTCGCTGATTGCGGCGGGGTCGGGTTCAGTGGTGCCGCTCGGCGTTGCCGTCATCGCGCCGCACTCGTTCATCGAGGACATCTGCATCGACGGCATACGTGCCATCGACTGCCAGCGCGAGCAGGTGATCTCGGGACTCGCCCGCCACCACGACCACCCCCGTCTCGCCTTCGAACGCTGGCGAGACGTCTGGCTGACACCGCGATTTCGCCACTGGGACATCCGACCGCTGCTGGAACGCATCGACTGCCCGGTCCTGGTGCTGCAGGGCGACGGCGATCAGTACGGCACCGAAGCGCAGGTGTCGACGATCGTCCAGTCAGCGCCGAACGCGACCGGCCACCTGCTTGCCGACTGCGGCCACGTCGCCCATCGCGACCAGCCCGAGCGCATCGCCGGCTACTTGGCCGACTTCGTCTCCGGCTGCGCGGCCGCCGCTTCCTGACCCAGCAGGGTCGCCAATGCGTCGGACGCGATCACGTCGGGCGCCTCGAACGGCCCGAAGTGCCCCAGTCCGTGGTAGGTGATGAGCCGCGAGTTTCCCAACGCCTCATGTGCGGGCACCCCGATGTCCTCGAAGGTCATCTCGAGTCCCTTGCCGATGACCACCGGCGTCTGCCCGCCCTCGAGACGAGCCGTCGTGGAGACCCACTCGCCGTCGTAGGTTGCCGCTTCGTCTGCGGCACGGCAGCGCAACCGCACGGAGCCGTCAGGCAGATCCTCGAACCCGTTGGCGAGGTAGCTCGCCAGCGCATCGGCCCGCACCCCGCTGAACGGCGGCCGCGATGCGAAGCGCTCGAAGGCCTCGCCGCGTGAGGCGAATTCTTCCCGGCGCTTCGTGGTGAGCGCGATCAACGGGTTCTCGCCCGGCCCGAATTGGTCTTCGATGCGCCACACCACCGGCTCGTAGCCATACATGCGCCGGATGGTGCCGGGCCGCTGCGCATCGGCCAGCAGCAGCGTCGCGGCGCCGATCGAATGCCCGACGCAGTCCAACTCGCTGTGAGCGATGCCCAGATGATCGACGATGCCCAGCAGATCATTCGCCAGCGTTGTCCACAGGAAGTCGCGTTCGGCGGGCGGCGGACTCCAGCCGTGGGCGCGGAGATCAGGTGCCCACACAGTGAAGTGCTCGGTCAGGCGGCTGGTGAGCGGACCGTAGGTTCGGCCGTTGAAGCCGGTGGCATGCACGAACAGCAACGGCGGCCCGTCGCCGCCCAGCCGATGCAGCGCGAGCTCGACGCCTTCGGCTACTTCGACCATCTCCGGCGCCGGCGTGACACCGTCAGGACCACTCATGTCTGGACAGCCCATGTGCTAGCCATGCGCGCATGAGTACTACACGGGGAGCCGAGGGCGCTGAGGCACCTCCCGATCTTGAGTTCTTCTGGGATCCGGTGTGCCCCTTTGCCTGGATCACGTCGCGCTGGGTCGAGAAGGTGGTTGCCCAGACGGGCTACTCGGTGGACTGGCGTTTCATCTCGCTGCGCATCCTGAACAAGCACCGCGACTACGCCACTGAGTTTCCGGCCGGCTACGAGCAGGGCCATACCGCTGGACTGCGCATGCTGCGGGTGGCTGCCAAGGTGCGAGCCGAGCTGGGCCGTGACGTGATGGGCCCGCTGTATGACGCGATGGGCCAGCATTACTGGGAGATGCCCAAGGGCTCGGGCCTGCGGGATCGCATCGGCACCGCAGAGCACACCGCTGAGGCGTTGGCTACTGCGGGTCTGCCGACGGACTTCGCTGCAACGGTCGACGACGAGTCGTGGGATGCCGAGATCGAAGCCGAGACGGAGCTTGCCCTGAGCCGCACCGGGCGAGACGTCGGCACGCCGATCATCACGTTCGAGCCGCCCGACGGCCTGTCGTTCTTCGGACCGGTGATCTCGCGGGTTCCCTCCGACGAACAGGCCGTGCCGCTGTGGAATGCCGTCATCGAGCTCGCGCGCTTCCCGGGCTTTGCAGAGCTGAAGCGTTCGTTGCGCGAAGCCCCGCAGCTGAATGTGCTGGGCACCATCACGGAAGCACCCGAGATGGAGGACTGGGAAGCAGGTTCCCGCAAGGCGCACAAACCGAGCTGACGCCCGGCTCAGGAATCGAGGCGGTAGGCCTCGGAGGTGGGCTTGAGGGGGCGTGCCAGCCACGTCGGGCGGCGCAGACCGCCTGGACCGGGAGCCGGTCGGGTCATCGCCAGCCACTCCTCATAGGCGGCCCGGGCGCGCTCGGTATCGACCATCACATCGCCGTAGCGGTCGCCGGGTTCGGCCGGCCCCACGCGCACCCGCTGGTGCCAGCACTGCATGCCCGAGACCGGGTCAGGCTGCACCGAGAACGTGAGGTTCTGGTGGACGCCGGTGTCGTTCCACCAGACCCGCTCAGAATCGGGGTCGTCGGAGGCGAACGGCGCCATTGACCCGGTGCGCCGGAGCAGCCACACGGTGCCGTCGCGCTGGATCTCCGCAGGACCGCCAGCCCAGGACCACGGTCGCTCGTCTGGGGGCTCAGTCTGTGATTGAGCGGCGGGGTCGAGGCGCCAGCGGCCCATGTGGTGCGAGGCCGCCACCACGCCGGGGCGGATGCCTTCGGTGCGCCAGGCCGAGATGACGAAGTGGCCGATGCGGGTGCTGATCCGCACGAGGCCGCCCACATCGATGCCGAGAGCCTCGGCGTCTGAAGGGTGGATCCACAGCGGATGGCGGTGGCTGATCTCCGCCAGCCACTTGGCGTTCGCCGACCTGGTGTGGATGAGCGTCGGGATGCGGAACGTCGGCACCAAAATACGCTCGTTGCCGGCCAGATCCAGATGCTGCCAATGAACGTGGCTGGGTATCCAGCCGGGTGTCGCATGCTCGGGCCAGCCCCACTCGGCCAGCGTCGTCGAGTACAGCTCCAGCTTGCGCGACGGCGTCGGGAACCCGTGACGGGCCGCTCCTGCCACCTGCACCGCTACGGAGCCGTCGCCGAGCGGGGGCAGCGACGTGGTGGCGCCGCCGATGGTGTCGCGCGACGGCCGGTGGACGTCGTCGTCGCCGAGGACGGTGCCGGCCAGCTGCGCGGGCTCAACGACTCGCTCGTGGTGACCGTAGGGATCGCCGCGCACTGCGTATGCGCCCCGGTCACGCATGAACTCGAGCGGCGTCTGCCCTGCTGCCGCGGCGTCGTCGGCGAGGCCGGGCACTTCGTCGGTGAAGATCGCCTCGTAGTACTCGTCGATGCTGATGGGCTCGCCAGGGCGGGACGGGCTTTCGAACCACTGACGGATGCCGAGCGAGCCATCGGGGTCGATCCGCCACGACAGGTCGATCCAGAACTCGTTCTCTTCCCAAACCTCGCCTGGGTTGAATTCGTGGGTCCGGCTCTCGGGGCCGAGCTCGGCTCCCCTCAGTTCGGCATACCGGCGCATCACCGGCTGGCGGAAGCCCAGCCATTGGCCTGCGTGCGTCTCGAACGACGCCAGGTCATGACGCTCCGAGCCCACGCCCATCGGAAGCACGTAGTCGGCAAACCACGCCGTCTCCGACCACGTCGGCGTGAGCGCAACATGGCAGCCCACCCGCTCGGGATCGCTCAGCGTCTCCAGCCAGCTGAACCCATCGGGGTTCGTCCACACCGGGTTGTAGACGCGGGTGAAGTACGTGTCGAGCTTGCCCCTGCCCTCGCGCAGGAAGTGCGGCAGCAGGATCGACATCTCGTGATGGCTGAGCGGGTACTCGCGCGGCCACGACAGCTCGTTCCAGTGCTCCACCGGCGGCGGCCGCAGCGGCGGCGCCGGCTTCATCTTGTGCCAGCCCGCTCCAGTGGTGCCCCCCACCGTGCCGACCGATCCGGTAAGCACGTTGAGCAGGAACAGGCACCGTGCGGTCTGCCAGCCACCCAGGTTGCCCGCGCCAGCGGCGCGCCAGTTGTGAGAGGCGAAGCGGCCCAGCGCTCCACCGATCGCATGCGCGATCTCACGCAGATTGTCCGCATCTACCCCGCACAGCTCTGCGGCCCGCTCAGGCGTGTACTCCGCGTAGGCGTCACGCAGCGCCACCTCGACCGACTCGAATGTCGGCGGCAGATCGGGCCGGGTCTCGGCCAGGTAGGTCTGCCAGTTCGTCCAGCGGTGCACGAATGCTCGGTCCCACGTGCCTGCCTCGAGCAACAGGCGGGCCAGGCTCAGCAGCAGGACCGGTTCGGTGCCGGGCCATGCAGGCAGCCAGTGATCGGCCTTGGCCCCTGTGTTCGACAGCCTCGGATCGACGCAGATCACCGTCGCTCCCCGCTGCTGGGCCTCGATGATGCGCTGGGCGTGCGGGTTGAAGTAGTGCCCGGCCTCGAGGTGGCTCGAGATCAGGAAGATGACCTCGGCGTTGGCGAAGTCCGACGAGGGCCGGTCGTGGCCCATCCACGTCGCGTAGCCGACCCGGGCGCTGGAGGAGCAGACGTTGGTGTGGCTGTTGTGCCCGTCGATGCCCCACGCCGTGAGCACGCGCTCGGTGTAGCCGTCTTCGCCGGGTCGGCCGACGTGGTACATGACTTCGTCGCGGCGGCCTTCGACGATGGCGGTACGGATGCGTGCTGCGATCTCGGTCAGCGCTTCGTCCCAGCTGACGCGTTCCCATCCGCCGCTGCCGCGCTCACCCGTCCGGCGCAGCGGGTACAGGATGCGCTCGGTGTCGTGCACCTGGTTGATCGTGGCGGGGCCCTTGGCGCAGTTGCGACCCCGGGATGCGGGGTGCTCGGGGTTGCCCTCGAAGCGAACGACCTCGTCGGTGTCGCGGTCGATATAGGCCACCAGCCCGCACGCCGCCTCGCAGTTGAAACAGGTGGTGGGCACCAAGGTGTAGTTGCGCTCGACACGCTCCGGCCACGCTGCGGCGTCGAGCTCCGACCAGTCATGCCATTGGTCGTGTGGAGCCGCCGAACCGAGCTGCACTGCTGGCCTTGGCGGGGAGTCCTGTTCGCTCGAGCGGTGCTCGCTCATGACAGGGGCACCGCCTGGGCCGCACGCAGATAAGCCCGGTCGTGCCGGTAGAGCCATGCCAAGACCGCGGCAGCAACGACCGGAGCCCAGGCAAACGCTGCGCCGCTCGCTTGGAGGGCCACAAAGGCCCCCCACACCGCACCGCCCCCCAGCAGGGCTTCACCCACCAGCCGGCCGATGAGCAACAGCGCGGGCCGGTCGGCCCACAGGACCCGGCCTCGGCACTGGCGCAGCAGCAACGCCGTGTATGCAGCGGTCAGCAACGAGAACACGGCCGTCGGGCCGATCAGCACCACGAACCAGGTCGAACCGCCCCACAAGCCCGCGATGCCCCACAGCATCACCAGCGTCGCGTCGATCATGATCACCCACGCCCCCGCGGTGATCCAGCTGCGGAGCCGGCCCTTGGCGAACAGGTACCAGAAGCGCTCGGGCCGTTTCAGATCGGCGATGAGCAGCACGCCCGTCACTGCCAGCGCCACCAGGGCGATCACCGCCGGTCCCGTGGCGACGGCGGCACGGTCGTCCCAGCCCAGCAGCGCCGCGGCAGCGGCCCACAGCATCACCCCGGCCGCCACCCCTTTGGTGACCATGTAGCCGGCCACCTTGGCTCCCCACGGCTCGTCATGGGACACGGTGTAGGCCGTGCGTGCCGCCGGCGCTGTCGACGCTGCCGGCCAGGAGGCGCTTCCGGTCCAGTCGGCCCAGATCAGCCCGTCGTCAGCCACCGGGCGCGCCAGCGGATCCAACGCCTCGGGCACGGTGCCCGCGTAGTGCACTTTGGGCAGGGTGCGGCGCTCGGGCGCCCGCACCGGCAGGTCCTCGGAGCGGATGCGATCTGCGACCGGATCCGCCGGGTCGTCGTGATCGACCACGGTGATAGCCCGTGTCGGGCAGACCGACACGCACGAGGGCTCGAGCCCGACTTCCAGCTTGTGCTGGCAGAAATTGCACTTGTGCGCGGTGCCGGTTTCCGGCGAGATGTACAGCGCGTCGTACGGGCACGCGTTCATGCAGCCCTTGCAGCCGATGCAGCGGGAATCGTCGAAATCCACCACGCCGTTGGATGCCCGGAACAGCGCACCAGTCGGGCAGATCGCGATGCAGGGTGCGTCGTCGCAGTGGTTGCAGCGCATCACTGCGAAGTGCCGCTGCGTCTGCGGGAACTCGCCGGTCTCGACGTAGTTGACCCACGTCCGGTTGACGCCGAGCGGCACGTCGTGCTCGCTCTTGCAGGCCACCGTGCACGCGTGGCAACCGATGCACGCGCCGCTGTCCAGCAGGAACCCCAAGCGCGTCACGGCCAACAGGATCGCACACGTCCGGGCGCTTTCTGTCCTTTCACGACTGCAATCTGTTTCGATCCCTCCGGACGGTTGCGAACGGATTACCGACCGGTACTTGCGGCGCGCCTAACGTGGCACGGGATCGGCAAGGGGGGCACATGAGCGACGACGCAGGCAACAGCCCGACCAACGGCGCTGCCGAGGGCGACGAGATCATCCGACTCAGCGAGGTCTACAAGATCTTCGGGCCGCAGCCGAGAGGCCGCGCCTTCGAGCTGGCTCGTTCCGGCGTGCCCAAGAACGATGTTCAGCGGCTCTCGGGCCATGTCGTCGGCCTCACCGATGTGAACTTCTCGGTCAACCGGGGCGAGATCTTCGTGGTGATGGGTCTGTCAGGTTCCGGCAAGTCGACCGCCATCCGGATGGTCAACAAGCTGCACGATGTCACCCACGGCGAAGTGCTGGTGGACGGCGTCGACGTGCAGAAGCTGTACGGGACCGACCTGCAGGAGTTCCGGCGGGAGAAGATGGGGATGGTCTTCCAGCACTTCGCCCTCTTCCCGCATCGCAAAGTGATCGACAACGTCGGCTACGGGCTCAAGGTGCAGAAGGTCGACCGCTCTGAGCGAAATGAAGCCTCCATGCGGGCACTGTCGCTGGTCGGACTGGCCGCGTTCGCCGATCACCGGCCCGCCCAGCTCTCCGGCGGCATGCAGCAGCGTGTCGGTCTCGCTCGTGCGCTGGCCTCGGATCCGGACATCCTCCTCATGGACGAGGCGTTCAGCGCACTCGACCCGCTCATCCGGCGTCAGATGCAAGACGAGATGATGGAGATCCAAGCCGAGGTCCACAAGACGATTCTGTTCATCACCCACGACCTCAACGAGGCGCTGCGCATCGGCGACCGGGTCTGCATCATGAAGGACGGCGCAGTCGTACAGATCGGCACACCCGAAGAGATCCTGACTGAGCCAGCCACTGGCTATGTGGCCGAATTCGTCCAGGACGTCGATCAGGGACGGGTCATCAAGGTCCACGAGGTCATGTCGGAGCCCAGGCCGATCCCGACCGATATCTCGCTCAGTGATGCGCTGACCCTCTGCCAGGACATTGCGGGCCGATTCTGTTGCGACTCCTCGGGCAAGCCGGTCTCGCTGTTGACAGCGGCCGACGGTTTGCGGGCCCGTGGCATGGGAAGCAACGACCTCAAGAAGGCGCTGCGCTCCGATTTCGACAGGTGCAGCCCGGACGCCACATTGAACGAGCTCTACGCAGCGGCCGGGCGCGGCCTCTCGATTGCCGTGGTCGACGATGACGGCACGCTCGTCGGGAATCTGGATCCCCGTCTCATCATGGAGGAGATGGGCAGAGTCGAACAGCTGATAGACGACTTCGAGCGGGAGGTGTTCATGTGAGCGCCGCCATGCTCCTCGCCCAGGCCAACGGCGAAGAAACAAGCGAGTCGGGCCATTTCATTGACCAAGTCGTCGACGTCGTCACTGCTCCTGAGGCCGGTGATCGCTTGGCCGACTGGGCAACGACCGGCGTCGAATGGGCACTGTTGCTGGCGCTCTTCATCGTCCCGGCGCTCCTGCTCTTCGGCGGAGCGATCGGTCGCCGTTACGGCATGGCGGCCGGCGGACTCATCGGGCTCGTCGCTGTGTGGTGGTACCGCTTCAGGTCTGAAGAGATCATCTCGTCCGGCACCCATGCCTACCGCGTCGACGGCGAAACGATCTACTGCCGAGACGCACTCGTCGATGCCGAGGGCGATCTCTTGGAGTGCACGTCGGGCGTCGTAGCGCAAGCACGGCAGAACACCGTGCTCGACAACTGGCAGATCCCAGTCGGCGACTGGGTGGAACAGACCGTGTTCTGGGTGGACAACAACCTGCAGGCCACCATCGGAGTCATCAAGTGGCCGTTCGACACGCTGATCAACATCATCGTGAATGAGTGGCTGCTGCAAATGTCGTGGCTGACGGTGTGCATAGCGGTCTTCCTGATCGGCTGGCTGATCCGCAACTTCCAAGTCGGCTTCATGGCTTTCATCGGCCTGCTGGTCTGCGGTCTGCTCGGCGAAGCCTTCTGGCGAGAAACAGCGTTGACCATCGGCTTCATCGGCGTGGCCGTTCTCGTGTGCGTGATCGTCGGCATACCCATCGGGGTCTTGTGCGGGCGCGTCGATGGCGCATGGAAGGTGGTCCGCCCAATCCTGGATGCGATGCAGGTCGTTCACTCGTTTGTGTACATGCTGCCGTTCGTCTTCTTCTTCAAGATCGGCTTCGTCGCAGCCACCATGGTCACGATGACGTTCGCTTTGCCGCCGCTGATCCGCCTCACGAACCTCGGCATCCGGCAGGTTCCCGAAGACGTCGTCGAAGCATCCCGCGCCTACGGCGCTCCTGAATGGCGTGTCCTCACCGACGTCCAGCTGCCGCTGGCACGACCGGCGATCATGACCGGTCTCAACCAGACACTGCTGCTCGCCATATCGATGCTCGGCATCGCCGCCATCATGGGCGCAGGCGGCTTGGGCAGTCTGCTGTTCCGTGCCATCAACAATCTCGACATCGCACTGGCTGGGTCTGCGGGCTTGGCCTTCTTCCTGGTGGCTGTTGTGCTGGATCGACTCAGCCAGCCCGAGGCAGGCGATTCGGGCAATCTCCTCAGCCGGATTACCCAGGCTTGGAAGCACCGGCGGACCCCCGAGGAGCTGCTCGTCGATACCGAGGCTGCCGAGACGACTGCCAGAGATGCCGAACCTCCCGTACCCGACGAGGCATTCGAGACTGTGGGCCCCCGGGAACGTGGCGCTGTCATCGCCACAGCCATCGGTGCGGTCATCACGCTCGTCGCGTTGCTGCTGCCCTGGAACGCGAATGCCGGTCTCGTCTCCGCCTACGCACGCAGCGCCGATACCGATCTTCGCTCTATGGACTGTTCCGGGGAGTGGGTAGAGGAGCAGTCCCTCAACCCGCTCGCCGAGGGCGGCACGGAGCTCGTTTGTGTCGGCGACCTCAGTTTCATTTCTCAGAACTTCAATGGCCTCTCGGCTTCCGGCGGCTCGTGGTTCGGGATCTTCATCGGGGTGATGGCTGCGGTGTCGCTATTCGCAGCCGTCAACACATTGTTCCGACCCGGCAGAGGTTCGCGCTGGATGTCGGCGCACGGGGCCGCGGTCTTCTCGTTGGCAACGCTCATCGCGACAGTCGCCTACCTGTTCGCCCGACCACCCGACAAGGTGGAGGAACTCGGCATCTTCAGCGTCGGCATCGGCATCTACCTGGCGGTCATCGGCGCAATCGTGGCGAGCGCGGCCGCGTGCCTCTGGCTCTGGCGGGCACCGATGACCGCACGACGACCACTGCCGGCGAACATCGGCTGGGGACGCCTGCTGGGCGGGTCATTCGCCGTGCTGCTGCTCGTCATGGGCGGCTATGCCGGCTGGAGTTTCGACACGCGCGCCGAATCGGTGATCGACGACGAACTGCAGGCCGAGCTTGACCAGATCGCCGCCGACGGAGCAGCGGCCTTGGCGGCAGCGCGTGCTGCGGCAGTGGGCGCCGACGAAGCCGAAGCAGCTGGCGACGACATCCGAGCGCAGGAACTGCGGCGCGAAGAGAATCGGCAGCTGGCCCTTGAAGGGGTGAAGGCAGCCGACATCGCATCCAAGATCGCTCAAGCCAAACGACAAGGCGACATCATCCACGACGGATTCGAATCCGAAGGCGCCGGCATAGGCATCTGGACGCTGATTGGCGGGCTCGTCGGACTCGTCATGATCGTGCCTGCGATCGGATTGACCGGGATTGATGAGGCGCGCCGCTATCGCTGGAGCGCCCTGGTAGGCGGCATCGGCATGGGCGTTGCGATCTTGCCCCTGGCATGGATCCTGACGATCGTCCGCGTCGCCGACGAGAATCTCGTTTCTGGCGTTGGATCCGTGCTGGTGCTGGCGGCGGGATTCACGATGTTCGCAACCTCCCGCGGCACCCTCTCGGAATTCGAGCGGAACAAGATCTACGGCGATATTCCCGCCAACACGGGCTGACCATCGATTCACGCTGCCCAAAGCACTCCGAACATGTATGCGCGGTCTAGGGTGTTAGGCGCGCATATGGCCCGACTACGCTGCTGCGCAAGGAGCCCTCGTCGAGCCGGGCGAATGGCGCCGCACATGCGTGGTCGCAACTAGGAGCGCCGCGTGACGCAATCTGTCGCAGATCAGGGAGGATCTCCGCAATGAAATCGAAACGATGGACCAAGCTGCTGTTGCTACTAGCAGCATTCGCATTATTCGCTGCTGCGTGCGGCGACGATGGCGATGACGACGCCACCGAGACCGCCGAAACAGAGGCTCCCGCCGCAACGACCGAAGCCATGGTCGAAGAAGAGCCGATGGAAGAAGAGATGTCGATGACCCCCGGTGAGGGTGTCAGCGTCACCATGGGCCGCGCCAACTGGAGCACCGGCTACTTCCAGGCAGAGCTCTACAAGCAGCTGCTTGAGGAGCTGGGCTACACGGTGAGCGACCCGGCCGAACTCGAGCTCGGGCCCAACCTCGGCTACATCGCCATGGCTGAGGGTCAGATGGACTTCTGGGCCAACAGCTGGTATCCGGGGCACTTGGCATGGCTCGCAGGCGAGCTGCCTGACGGCTCACTCGTCGGCGACCACCTGACGGTGCTGGGCGAGGAGATGATCGCCGGCGGCCTGCAAGGCTTCCTGGTGACCAAGTCGTTCGCGGACGAGTTCGGCGTGTACACCATGGATGCGCTGAACAGCAACGCCGACGCACTGGCCGCATTCGACGAGACTGACCCGGTGCCGGGCAACGGCATCGCCGACATCTTCGGCTGCCCCGAGTCGTGGACCTGCGACAACATCATCACCAACCAGATCCTGTTCTCGGGCTGGGACAACATCAACCAGACGATCGCCGGCTATGACGCCATGTTCGCCCAAGCCGTCGACTCGGCTAACGAGGGCGTCCCGATGGTGGCCTACACCTGGACACCGTCGGCGTACATCACGCAGCTGCGTCCGGGCGACAACGTGTACTGGATGGGTGTTGACGAGATCCTCGACGACTCCAACCCCTCTGGCACCGAGGGCGGCGAGGAGCACTCGCAGCGTGGCGAGGACGGCACCGGCGGCTATGCAGCCATCGGCCCGGACCAGTGCCCGTCAGCGGCCGACAATGCTGACGGGCTGTGCCCGATCGGCTGGATTGCGGCTGACATCCTGGTCACCGCCAACAACGACTTCCTCGCTGCCAACCCGGCAGCGGCGGCATTGCTCGAAGCAGTGAAGCTGTCGGTGATCGAGGTGTCGCTGGCCAATGTGGAGCAGGGCGAAGGCGCTGCCCCGGGTGATCTGGCTACTGACTGGATCGCCAACAACCGGGCCACGGTTGACGCCTGGCTCGACGCAGCACGCGCCGCTGCGTAAACCTCTGAACGCAGCCGCAGCCCAGCAGGGCTGACGGCTCAGGCGCACAACGGAGGGCGCCGGACTGCGGTCCGGCGCCCTTCGCGCGCTAGGGCGCTGCTCAGTCCTCGAGTTCTGGGAGGGCCGGCGGAGCGTTCGAGGCCGTGACACGGGCCAACCCGCCGTCCACCACCAGCGTCTCGCCAGTGACATAGCGGGAGGCATCCGATGCGAAGAACAGCACCACGTCAGCGATGTCATCGCCGAAGCCCCAGCGCTTGAGCGCAATCTGCCCGGCGAGATCGTCGATGAGGCCTGGCACGTTGTTGCGTGCTTCCTCCCAGATGGCGGTCGCTATCAGACCGGGCGCGATCGAGTTCACCCGGATGCCGTCGGGGCCCCAGTCCGCTGCAAGTGCTCGAGTCATGGCGTCTACGGCACCCTTCGTACCGGAATAGGCGACGCGGCCGAGCGGTCCGTGCACACTGGCCACAGAGCTGATGTTGATCACCGAGCCGCCGCCGCGGGCGATCATCGACGGTGCGAGCCCGATGCTCAGCATCGCCAACGAGCGCACGTTGATCGAGAAGACCAGGTCAAAGTCGGCCTCGGTGAGCTGAGCCGGTGTGCGCCGCATCGGAATGCCCGCGTTGTTGACCAGCACGTCGACGCCGTCGACCTCGTTGAGAATTCGCCGAGCCAAGTCGGTGCCCGCTCCGGCTGGAGCGAGATCGGCAGTCAGAACCACCGGATCGTGCAGCAGCTCATCCGCGACGCGTTCGAGATCTGCCGTGGTGCGACCGGTCAGCACCACCCGGGCACCCGCGCCGTCCAGCGCTCGCGCGCTGGCTTCGCCGATGCCCCGGCTTGCCCCGGTGACCACCGCCACCTTGCCGTCCAGCCGCGCACTAGCCGGCCCGGGTACGTACGAATCGCTGCTGTTCGCCATAGGCGGCAACGTAGCGTTCGCCGCCTTCGCCGACAGATCTCGACGCGGCCCGACGGCAGCTCCGTTTGCAGATGTCTCGAGCCGCGCCCTCCGGCTCAGCCGCGGTGCGAACCCTCGTCGAGCTTGTAACCCTCAGCAGCGACCTGCTCGATGCCCTTGTCGACCGGGCTCGTGCGATGGGCAGGACCCGTTCCTGTCCCCCGAGCGACGTGTGAGGATTCTTTGATCGTCCGGGCGGCCTTCTCGAAAGGATGTGGTTGGCGCCGTGAGTTCTTGCGAGATATGCCCGACAAGAACGAGCCGATTTCAGACCGGAAACGACTGATTCGAGATTGCTTTCGACGACCCACGTCATTCCCTTTCCGGCCTCAGAGCCACCACTGGCGAGCCTACAATGCCGGTTTCACCGACTCCCCGCGGGGCCCGGCTCAGGGGGTGTGTGCGGCGAGGAATGCGGCGAATTGGTCCATCGCCTCGGTCCGCCCGCTGCCGTCCATCCAGTCCTCGATCAACGTGGAGTTGGGTGCAGCCTCATGGACGATCCGCGACGACGATTCGGGGTGATACAGGTCGCTGCCGAGCAGCACCAGCAGCGGCGTCTGGACGGTTGCAACAAAATCGCGGTCCACGTTGAACAGGAAATTGTCACCGTCGTACATGTTCGAGCGGAACTGGTCCCAGGCCGCGTCGTCGGCCTCAGGATGGTCATCGCGGATCACCTGTGCCCAGTCGTCGAACATGTCGTAGAAGGCGTGACGGTTCTCGTCGAGCCCGATGGTCTGGAACAGCGTGGCGCTCGCGACCCGCTCGGGCGCCGCCTGGATCAGCCCCATGATGTAGGGGCCGCCGATGCACATGCCCGCCAGATGAAACTGCTCGCAGCCGAGATGATCCATGAGCGCAAGCTGGTCGGCCGTGTAGGTGGCCCAACCGTCGTCGGCCGAGACCGGCGCTGTCGAACGGCCCGCGTTGCGCTGGTCCATCGCTATCACCCGGTACCGGTCGGACAGCTGAGTGATCGGGTTCCAGGGGGTCTGCTCCCAGAACGATGCCGCCGAGCGCATGCCGCCCGGAGCGATCAGCAGCAGGGGAAAGCCCGAGCCGTAGTCGTCGTAATGGATGTCCACGGAGCCACGTGTGAAATTCGCCATGGCGAGAGTCTGCACTATCGTGCGGCGGCGATGATGCGCTTGACCACCTCTGACGGTGAACACGCAGTGCTCCATGATCTCGGCGGGCACGGAACGCCCCTGCTCCTGACGCATGGCAACGGCCTCAACGCCGGCATGTGGGCCACCGTGGTGCCTCACCTGCAGGACACGTTCCGCTGCTGGGGACTGGACTTCCGGGGGCACGGTGCCTCGCGTCCGCAGCACGACGACATGTCGGTGGAGCGGGCGCGCTTCGTGGAAGAGGTGCTGACCGCAGTGAACGCCCTCGGCGGCGAGCCCATGCTGGCCGCCGGCCACTCGCTGGGGGCCGCCAGCCTGCTGCTCGCCGAGCTGCAGCATCCGGGCAGCTACCGAGGCTTGTACCTGTACGAGCCGGTGCTGGTGCCCGACGGCTTCCCGATGCCCGATTCCGACCACGAGCTCGTGGTGGCGTCGCGGCGTCGACGGATCCGCTTCGCCACGATCGACGAGGCGTACGACCGCTTCGTCTCCAAGCCGCCGTTTTCTGGCTGCGAGCCCGAGGCAGTGCGGGCCTATGTCGAGATCGGCACCTACCCATCAGGCGACGACGCTGTGCGGCTGTCGTGCTCGGGCGATACCGAGGCGCGCATCTACGAGTCGGGCGAGCCGGTCGACTACAGCGCCTTCAACGCGGTGATGTGCCCCACGGTTGTCGCCCGCGGCGACTCCCCCGCCATGTGGAACACCATCCCGCCCCAGGTCGCGCAGCCCATCGCCGAGTCGCTCGGCAACGGCCGGCTCGAGGCTTTCGCCGAGCTGAGCCATTTCGGCCCCATGGAGAACGGCGAGCGCGTAGCCAAATCCATCCGCGCCCACCTGGAACCTCTCGTCGCCGCCTAAGCGGCGAGCAACAAGCCCAGGCCGCCTAAGCGGCGAGCAACAAGCACTGCGCGGCGTAGCCGCGAGCCGCGCCGCCTAAGCGGCTGCTGGGAGCGAATCGGGATCGAGGTTGTAGAGCTCGAGGACGTTGCTCCAGACCATCTGTTCCTTCTCGTCATCAGGAACGCCCGAGAGGATGTCGTCCAGAATTGGCCGCGAGTTCGGCCAGATCGAATCGTGGTGCGGGTAGTCATTGCCCCACAGCAGGTTGCTCACGCCGATCGAGTGCCGTGTCGCTACGCCCTCCACGTCGTCCTCGAAGGTGACCCAGAAGTTCCGGTCGAAGTACTCCGACGGCTTCATGGTGAGCTCGTCGGACACCTCCCACGGCGTGCGGTACGCCGCGTGGTCGAGGCGCTGCTTGAAGTGGCCGACCCAGCCGGTCTCGTACTCGGCGCAGACGAAGCGCAGGTCCGGGAAGCGCTCGACGACGCCGCCGCAGATGAGGTCGATGATCGTGTTGGCAATGGTGGTGTGGGCCAGCGTGTAGCCCTTCAGGTGGCCGCCCGGCGTGCCCCAATGCTCGGGCATGCCGCCCTCGAGGCTGGACCCGGTGAAGATGTGCATGGTGAGCGGCACACCGAATTCCTGGGCCCGCGCCCAGAACGGATCGAAGTCGGGATGGCAGTACGGCTTGGCAGGGTCGACGTGGGCCGGGATGGCGAAGCCGCGCACGCCGAGCTGCGCTGAGCGGTCGATTTCGGCGATGGCCCGCTCCACGTCGGGCAGCGGCAGGCAGCCGACGCCGATGAGCCGGTTGCGATCCACCGAGCAGTAGTCGAGCACCCAGTCGTTGTGATTGCGGAAAGCGGCGTCGCGCACCTCGTCGTCGGGAATAGCGAACGTGAACATCGACAGGCTCGGGTACATGACCTCGCCGACAATGCCGTCCTGGGCCTGCTCGTCGAGCCGGGCGGTCGGATCCATCACGCCGGGGTTGAAGCCGTCGTATCCCTGCTCGATGCGAGCGTGGGTGGCCGGGTCGGACAGGCTGGCGCCGGCGATGCCCAGCCGGCCGACCGGCACCGGGCGGATGCCGCCGGGGAGCACGAGCCAGGTGCCCGGCTTGTCGTTGTAGTCCTTGCTGATGAACGGTGCCCGATCGCCGAACCTGTCCGTCAGTCCCGCGTAGATCTCGGCTGCCTCGACCACGTGCGAGTCACACGAGTAGTACCGCATGGTTCTCCCCTGCTTCTGCTTGAGCGTCCGCATGCCCGGTGGCCCCCGGTGCAGACGGACCGCGCGGCCAACAGTACCAGCGGCCTCACTTGCACTCCCAAGGCACGACGCCGTTGCACAGGTGCTCTCGCGTTCGCTGTGCCCGTCTGCGCCTCTTGTGAAACAGTGTCGCCATGCGTGCATTGGAAGTGCAGTCCCTCACAGGCCCGGCCGGCGTCGCCGTCGTGGACGCTCCCGAACCGGTGGCCGATGCAGACGGCGCATCGGTGATCGTCGACATCGTCTGCGGCGGCGTGTCGTTCCCCGACCTGCTCCAGAGCCAAGGTCTCTACCAGTACCGACCCGACCCGCCGTTCCGACCGGGGATCGAGGCCGCAGGCGTCGTGCGCTCGGCAGCCGCCGATTCGGGCTACTCACCCGGCGACCGCGTGTGCGTGTGGTCGAACGGCTGCCTGAGCGAAGTGGTGGCGGCCAAACCCCGCGACCTGTTCACGCTGCCCGAGGAACTCTCCTTCGAAGAAGGTGCCGCGCTGGTCATGAACTACCAGACGGCGGTGTTCTGCATGATCGACCGGGCGGGCCTGCGCGAGGGTGAGTCGGTGCTGGTGCTGGGCGCATCGGGCGGCGTGGGCACCTCAGGCATCCAAGTGGCCAAGGGAGTCGGCGCCGGGCCGGTGATCGGCTTGGTCTCCACCGAGGCAAAGGGCGAGATCGCCCGGGCGGCCGGCGCCGATCACATCGTGCTCATCAGTGACACCTGGAAGGACGAAGTGCGCGAGCTCACCGGCGGCCGAGGCGTCGACATGACCTACGACCCGGTGGGCGGGGATCGCTTCCTCGACGGGATCCGGGCGCTGGCACGATTCGGGCGGCTCGTCGTGGTGGGGTTCGCGGCGGGCGAGATCCCGACCGTGAAGGTGAACCGGCTGCTGCTGCGCAACGTGAGCCTGGTCGGTGCCGCCTGGGGCGAAGCCGTGGCTGCTGACCCGACGATCCCCGCCCGCATTCACGAACGCCTGCTCGGCATGATCGAATCGGGTGCCGTGAAGCCGCCCATCGGGCAGGTGCTGCCCTTCGAGCAGAGCGCCGAGGCCTACCGGCTGCTCGACGAACGCGAAGCCGTCGGCAAAGTGCTCGTGCGGATGCGGCCCGACCCCGCTTAGCCAGCAGGGAAGTCGCGGGCCAGCAGGGCCATCGACACCGCCACACAGGCCGCGTCCTCACCGACGTTGTGGCCTCCGGCGCCCTCGCTGCGGGCTACGGCCTGTTCGGTGTTCTCCACCGTGACCAGGCCAAAGCCGACCGGAATGCCCGTCTCCAGCTGAACGGCCATCACGCCTTGCGCGGCGCCCTCGCTGACCAGCTCGTAGTGGGTTGTCTCCCCACGGATCACGGCCCCGATGACGACGACCGCATCGACCTGCCCGCTGCGAGCGAGCACCTGTGTCGCGAAAGGGATCTCGAAACAACCGGGCACCGTCACCTCGGTTGTCTCAGCGACGCCGAGCTCATCGAGGCCTCGCCGGGCACCGGCTGCCAACCGGTCCACGATCTCGGCGTTCCAGGTCGCCCGCACGATGCCGACGCGCAGTCCCGCACCGGCTCCCGCCGGCGGCCTGCCGCCACGCTGGTCGCCACTCGCCACGCCTGCACGGTAGCCCCGCAGCCTTCCGCGACGACGCGCCTACGCTGGGCCGATGGCAGGCGCACGCGCCCGGCTGGCGGCCGACATCGGCGGCACGTTCACCGACATCGCGCTGGAGGTCGACGACGTCAGCGGCGGCGGACCGGTGCTGCACACCGCCAAAGTGCTGACGACGCCTGACGCGCCGGCCGACGCTGTGCTCGACGGCGTCGAGCGTGTGCTGCGTGAGGCAGGCGTTATGCCCGCGGAGGTTGGCGTGTTCATCCACGGCACCACCCTCGCCACGAATGCCCTCATCGAACGCCGGGGCGCACGCACGGCACTGCTGACCACGCAGGGCATCCGCGACTCGGTCGAGATGGCGCACGAGAACCGGTTCGAGCAGTACGACCTGTACATGCGCCGGCCCGAGCCGCTGGTGCCGCGCAACCGCCGCATCGGCATACCCGAGCGGCTCGCCGCCGACGGCACGGTGCTGCTGCCGCTGGATGAGCACGCGGTGCAGGCCGCGGCGGCATCACTGGCGGCCGACGGCGTGACCAGCGTCGCGGTCGGCTACCTGCACTCCTACCTCGATGCCCGCCACGAGGAGCGCACCGCCGAGATACTGACCGAGTGCTGGCCCGAGGCGACCGTCACTCTCTCCAGCGAGGTCTGCCCCGAGATCCGGGAGTACGAGCGCTTTTCCACTGCGTGCGCCAACGCCTACATCGCACCGCTCGTGAGGCAGTACCTGACCGATCTCGATGCACGGCTCGCAGCGCTGGGATTGGGCTGCGAGGTGTTCCTCATGACCTCCGGCGGCGGGCTGGGAACGCTCGCTGAGGCGCTGCGCTTCCCGGTGCGACTGATCGAGAGCGGACCCGCAGGCGGCGCACTGCTGGCCTCGGGGATCGCGCGCGGCCTCGACTGCGAGCGCGCCCTCAGCTTCGACATGGGCGGCACCACGGCGAAGCTGTGCATCGTCGAGGGCGGTCATCCCCGCACGAGCCGGGAATTCGAGGTCGGCCGCGAGTACCGCTTCCTGGCCGGCAGCGGGCTCCCCCTGCGCCTGCCGGTGATCGAGATGGTCGAGATCGGCGCCGGTGGCGGCTCCATCGCCAGCCTCGACGCGCTCGGGCGCATCACCGTCGGTCCGGCCAGCGCAGGTTCCGAGCCGGGTCCTGCGGCTTACGGGCGCGGCGGGATCGAACCGACGGTGACCGACGCCGATGCGGTGCTGGGCCGGCTGGCGCCGGATCGGTTTGCCGGCGGCACGTTGACCTTCGACGTCGACGCCGCTGCCAAAGCCGTCGGGACCGCGCTGGCGGAGCCATCGGGTCTGCAGACGACGGTCTCTGCCATCGGCATCTCCGAGGTTGTCGACGAGAACATGGCCAATGCCGGTCGTGTTCACGCAGCGGATCAAGGCTGCGATATCAGCCGCGGGACGCTCATCGCATTCGGCGGAGCGGCGCCGCTGCACGCGGCGCGGGTGGCCGCCAAGCTGGGCATCGACGACATCGTGGTGCCTGAGGGCGCAGGCGTGGGTTCGGCCATCGGCTTTCTGGCCGCGCCGGTAGCGCACGAGTCGGTGCGCACCCGCCATGCCCGCGTGAGCGAGCTGACAGCAACCAACCTGGCAGGGCTGCTCCGGGAGATGGCCGACGAGTCCAATGCGATCGTGCACGCTGCTGCGCCCGGTGCCGAGACAGCCACGCACGTGCGAGCCCTGATGCGCTACCGCGGTCAAGGCCATGAGATCACCGTCGATGTCGACGCTGCAGCGCTGCTCGCCGACGACATCGACAGCCCGAGCGACGCCGAGGTGCGCAACCAGTTGCGCACCTCGTTCACGAAGGCCTACCAGCAGCTCTACACGCGCCACATCGGCAACCTCGAGATCGAGGTGCTGAGCTGGCTGCTGGAAGTGCGTACCCCGCAGGCCCCCGCCATTTCGCTGCATCCAACCGTCGCCGACGAACCGGTTGCCTCCGACGCGACTGCACTTGTCACCGACACCGCAACCGGCCGGGCCATCCCCCATGCGGTCTTCGAGCGAGGTTCCCTCACCGAAGGCGCGTGGCTGGCTGGACCTGCCCTGATCACCGAGGACCAGACCACGACCTTGGTCCCCGATGGAGCGGTGGCAACCGTCACGGGGGGCGGACACTTGCGACTCACCGGCGTCGCGGCGCCGCAGCACACGCGTCGGCCGGCCGATGCCACTGCCGACCTCGACGCGGTACGGCTGGGCGTGCAGTGGAACCGGCTGATCTCGGTGACCGAGGAACAGGCACGGGCACTCGTGCGTGCTGCCTTCAGCACCTCGACCCGGGAGGCCGGCGACCTGTCGGCGGGCATCTTCGACCCCCAGGGGCGGATGCTGGCCCAATCGGTCACGGGCACACCGGGCCATGTGAATTCCATGGCCTACTCGGTGCTGCACTTCCTGGATCGCTACCCGGCGTCGGAGATGCGCCCCGGCGACATCTTCCTCACCAACGACCCATGGAAGGGCACTGGCCACCTGTTCGACATCGTGGTGGTCACGCCGGCGTTCCTGCGCGGCGAACTGGTGGCGCTGTTCGCCTGCACGAGCCACGTGGTGGACATCGGCGGCGCCGGATTCACCACCGACTCGAAGGAGGTGTACCACGAGGGCCTGTACCTGCCGATCCTGAAGTTCGCCACCGACGGCGTGTTCGACCCGAACGTGGTAGCGATCATCGAGGCCAACGTCCGCGACCCGGTGCAGGTCATCGGCGACATCCACTCGCTGGCTGCCTGCAACGAAACCGGTGCCGCGCGCCTCATCTCGATGATGGACGAGTACGCCATGACCGACTTGGATGAGCTGGCGGAGCACATCATCACGTCATCGCACCGGGCCATGCTCGATGTGATCGGTGAGCTGCCGAGCGGCGCGTGGAACTCGACGATGCGTGTCGACGGCATGGAACAGCCCATCGACATCGTGTGCTCGCTGACCGCCGGGCCCGACGGAATCGACGTGGACTTCGACGGCACCGGTCCGCAGTCGAGCTGGGGCATCAACGTGCCGATGGCCTACACCGACGCCTACACGTCATTCGGCGTGCGCTGCATCATCGGCCCTGACATCCCCAACAACACGGGCTCGCTCGATGCGGTGCGGGTGCGAGCGCCCGAAGGCTGCATTCTCAATGCGCCCCACCCCGCAGCGGTGAATGTTCGTCACGTCATGGGCCAACTGCTCCCCGACGCCGTGTTCGGCTGCCTGAGCCAGGTGGTGCCCGAGCGAGTGCCGGCGGAGGGCACGTCGTCGTTGTGGAACCTGCTCGGTACGGGCATGTGGGAGCCCGACACCGGCGTCGGCGCGACGAATCGCTCCCGCACGACGGTTGGGCAATCGGGCGACGAAGCCGACCGGCGCAAGCTGGAGCGGTACATCCTGATGAGCTTCCATTCGGGCGGTGCCGGCGCCCGCCCGCAGGCGGACGGACTGTCGGCGACGGCCTTCCCGAGCGGGGTGCGCAACATGCCGGTGGAGGTGAACGAGATCGGCTCACCGCTCGTGTTCTGGCGCAAGGAGTTCCGGCGCGATTCCGGCGGACAGGGCAAGTACCGGGGCGGGCTCGGCCAGGTCATCGAGCTGGAGAATCGCCAGGGGCGCGATTTCTCCATCAGCGCGACCTACGAGCGAACCGTGTACCCGGCGCGCGGCCGGCACGGCGGCGGACCCGGCGCGCTGGGCCGCCTGTCGCTCGACGACGGCACGGAAGTGCGCTCCAAAGGCCGCTCGGTGATTTCCGGCGACCGCCGCCTGATCGTGGAGTTCCCGGGTGGCGGCGGTTACGGCGATCCCGCCGAGCGGAGTCCCGAGGCCGAGGCGCGCGACCTGCAGCTCGAATTCACTTCGGCAGGTGACGCGCCGGCGCGATAATCCTGCGTTGGAGCTGGCCGTCAGCTCCTGAGTCTGCCGACGAACCTTTTGGGACGCATCTCGATGAACGCATCAGCAGAGACCACCGCCGTCGCCGAGGCTGCGAGCAGCGACCCGACGCTCCACCGCAGCACCGCCGAGCTGGAAGCGGCGCTGCCGCACATTCGCGAGGCGCCCGGCAGCACCGGCACGATCGAGCTCATCGTCCGCCGCCCTGGCGAAGATGCCCGCGAGGTGCTCGACGTGGCCGAGATCAACGATGCCGAAGGCGTTGCGGGCGACACGTGGAACCAGCGAGGCTCACCGTCGTCAGCCGATGGCGGACCGCACCCGGACGCCCAGATCACCATCATGAGCACTCGTGCGGCCGCGGCGGTCATCGGGCCAGTCGAACGCTGGCCGCTCGCCGGCGACCAGATCTACGCAGACCTCGACATCAGCCATGAGACGCTGCCCGCCGGCGCCCAGCTGAGGCTCGGTGATGCGGTCCTGGAGGTCACGGCCAAACCGCACCGAGGCTGCGCCAAGTTCGCCGCCCGATTCGGCCGTGACGCTCTGCGTTTCGTGAACACCGGCGAGGGCCGCGACCTGCGCATGCGCGGTGTCAACTGCCGAGTCGTCCAACCCGGGACCGTCCGCGCCGGCGACGCCATCACCCGCCTCTGAGCTTGCAGCCGCGCTAGCCAAGCCGCGCTGCGGCCTCAGGTCAGTGGGGCGGTCGCGGGGACCTGTGAGGGGCGGCTGAAGACCTCGTCGAGCAGGGGGCGAAAGTCGTCAGCTGCCAGGTTGGGGTACTTCGGGTCGAAGCAGTTCTGGTCGTAGTTCTCACAGAAGTCCAGGCAGGCGTCGTAGTGAGGCGAGTCGCGGTACTGCTCGCGGGCATCGCGATCTCCACCGAGGTGGTGGAAGTAGTAGTAGCCCTGAAACAGTCCGTGATGGGCGATCACCCAGTGCGTGCGCTCGTCGACATAGGGCTGCAGGACGGCTGCACCGGCAGCACTGTGATTCTCGGGCGCGAATGCGTCACCGATGTCATGCAGCAGGGCCGCCGCCACGAGGTCGGTCGATTCACCGTTTCGCAATGCCCGGGTTGCCGATTGCAGGGAATGGTCGTAGCGGTCGATCGGGTAGCCCAGCGTGGGTCCCCGCAGGCACCGCAGGATGTTCAGCAGGTTGTCGACCAGTCCCGTTCGGACGTGCGCGTAGTGCTGACTGTCCAGGAACGCGTAGTCGTCAGCGGTGCCGTGCTCCATTGCCGTCCAGGACACGATGCGGCCGGTGTCCCGATTGCTCATGGCAACCCGATCCGTCAGCCCTTCACAGGTGTGCGCCAGCCGAAGGGATCGGGCGCAGCACCGACCTGGATGTCGACGAGTGCCTGGCGCAGCCGCATCGTGTTGCGGCCCGGTTGGCCGTCGCCCACAGTGAGCGTCTTGCCTTCGAACAGGATGGTGCCGACGGGGGCGAGCACCGCGGCCGTTCCCGACAGGAACGCTTCGCCGCGCTCGGCCCACTCGACCAGCTCCTCGGGGTCGATCGAGCGCTCCTCGACCTCGTAGCCCAACGACGCAGCCAGCTCGATCACCGACGACCGGGTGACACCGTGCAAGAACGACTCGTCGAGATGACGGGTCACCACCCGCTCGTCGTCGGCCAGGAAGAAGTTGGACGCCCCGGTCTCGGTGATGTCGCCGCCGGTGGCGAACAGCATCTGGTCGATGGCCTCGTTGCCGGCCATGGCATCCAGCGTGGGCGCCAGCGCCATCGCGTAGTTGCCGCCGCACTTCACCATGCCGAACTGCGGGACAGTGCGGGGAATGTCGGTCTCCACCAGCAAGGTCAGCGGCCTGACGCCGCCCTTGAAGTAATCGCCGACCGGGCAGTTGACGACATAGAGCAACGCGCTGCGCGTCGGACGGGCCGCAGCGCCGATATCGGGCTCGGTGCCGATGAGCGTCGGGCGGATGTAGAGCGAGCCGGGCGGGTCGGGCACCTCGCCCGCGTTCGCCTCCACTGCGTCCACGCACATCTGATGCAGGACATCACCGTCGATGGCGGGCAGCCGCAGCCGTTGTGCGCTGGACACCATGCGTTCCACATGCCGGTCCAGCCGGAAGATCGCCAGCGACCCGTCCACCTGGCGGTGTGCCTTGAGCCCTTCGAAGATGGCGCTGCCGTAGTGCAGTACGTGCGCCGCGGGGCTGATGGTGAAGTCGCCGAATGGCTCAGCTCCCCCGCCGTAGACGTACGGGCCGTCGTCGGCGCGGGCGGTGGTCATCCAGTCACAGAAGATGGTCCCGAAGGGGACCGTAAACGGGTCGGGCTTGTCAGTCACCGGCGCTCCATGGGGATGGCTTGGGCGTTGCAGTCGTCCAAGACATTCGCAGCGTATCGCCGGGTCCTGTCCGCATCGGGGAGAATTCGGCGCCGAATCGCCTGTGGCACGCACCGGCCCGGTCCGGCAGGGCCGTCGTTGCGTACGCTGCGGCCCATGACAACCCAGGACCAGAGCCAGATCACCGAGTCGGTCCGACTCGAGCGCCGCGACGACGTGGCGTTGCTCATCGTGAACAACCCGCCCGTCAACGCGCTGAGCTACCACGTGCGCCAAGGCCTCATCGACGGCATGGCAGCCGCCGAGGCCAGCGACGCAACAGCCATCGTGCTCATCTGCGACGGGCGGACCTTCATCGCCGGCGCAGACATCACCGAGTTCTCCCAGCCGCCCAAGCCCCCCGCCCTCGTGCCCGGCCAGGAGGCCATGGAGAACTGCAGCAAGCCAGTGGTGGCTGCGATCCACGGCACCGCGCTCGGCGGCGGGCTGGAGGTCGCGCTGTGCGCGCACTTCCGGGTCGCCATCAGCACAGCCCAGTTCGGCCTGCCCGAGGTGAAGCTGGGCCTGCTGCCCGGCGGCGGCGGCACGCAGCGCCTTCCGCGCATCACCGGCCCGCAGCGAGCGCTCGAGATCATGGTCAGCGGCGACCCGATCGGCGCCTCTGAGGCCCTGGAATGCGGCCTGATCAACGAGATCGTGGGCGACTCGCTGGCCGATCTCGAGGCCGGAGCAGTGGCATTCGCCCGCCGAGCTGTGGCAGAAGGCATGCCCCGCCCGCGCATCCGCGATCGCAACGATCGCCTCGAAGGCTTCGGCGCCGAGCAGTTCGCCGCCTTCCGGGCCTCGATCGCCCGCCGGACGCGAGGTTTCGAAGCGGCCGACTGCATTGTTCGCTGCGTGGAGGCGGCAGTCGAGACCGGGGCCAGCGGCGACTTCGAGGCCGGGCTCGCCGCCGAGCAACGCATCTTCGGCGAGCTGATGGGCAGCTCGCAGGCCAACGCTCAGCAGTACTACTTCTTTGCTGAGCGAGCGGCTCAGAAGGTGCCCGATGTTCCCCGCGACACGCCGCCCGTGGACATCGCGCGGGTCGGCATCCTCGGGGCAGGCACGATGGGCGGCGGCATCGCCATGAACTTCGCCAACATCGGCATACCGGTCACTCTCGTGGAGCGTGACGAGGCCAGCCTCGAGCGGGGCCTCGGCGTGGTGCGGCGCAACTACGAGCGCACCGCGGCGCGGGGCGGCATCTCGTCTGACGACGTGCAAACCCGCATGGACCTGCTGCAGGGCGCCACCGACATGGGCGACTTCGCCGATTGCGACCTGATGATCGAGGCCGTCTTCGAGAACATGGCGCTCAAGAAGGACGTGTTCTCCCAGCTCGACGGCATCTGCAAGCCGGGTGCGGTGCTCGCCACCAACACCTCGGCGCTGGATGTGAACGAGATCGCCTCGGCCACATCACGGCCCGAAGCCGTCATCGGCATGCACTTCTTCTCCCCCGCCAACGTCATGCGGATGCTCGAAGTGGTGCGCGGCGATGCCACTTCGCACACGGCCATCACCACTGCCATGTCGATCGGCAAGCGCATCGGCAAGACACCGGTGCTGTGCGGCGTCTGCTACGGCTTCATCGGCAACCGGATGCTGTTCATGCGGGGCATCGAGGCCGAGAAGATGCTGCTGGAGGGCGCCACGCCTGCCCAGATCGACAAGGTCGTGTACGACTTCGGCTTCCCCATGGGGCCGTTTGCCATGAGCGATCTGGCCGGTCTCGATGTGGGCTGGAACGAGGACACATCGTCGAGCTCGACGGTGCGCGAGGTGCTGTGCGAGTCGGGCCGCCGGGGCCAGAAGAACGGCCGCGGCTACTACATCTACGACCCCGACACCCGGGCCTCGACGCCCGACCCGGAGGTGGAGCAGATGATCCGCGACTTCGCCGCTGAGCGGAGCGCAGTTCTGCGCGATGTCACCGATCAGGAGGTCCTCGAGCGCTGCCTGTACCCGATGGTCAACGAGGGCGCCAAGATCCTCGACGAGGGCATCGCGCTGCGGGGCAGCGACGTCGACGTCACCTGGATCAACGGCTACGGCTGGCCGATCTACACCGGCGGGCCGATGTACTGGGCCGACGAGATCGGGCTGGGCGAGGTGCTGGGCCGCATCCGCCATTACAACGAGACCCTGGGCGGCGATCACTGGACGCCGAGCCCGCTGCTGGAGCGGTTGGCGGCCGAGGGCGGCTCGCTGGCCCGCCACGAGAGCTGACCGCGAGAGGCTGGCGGACAGAATTGCCTGCGGCCAGAATCAATGGCGGGGCTGACCGAGGGAGAATCCAGTGCTGACGTTCGAGCCCATCCATCCTGACTTCGGCGCCAAGGTCAGCGGCATCGACCTGTCGCAGCCGCTCGACGGCGCGGCGGCTGACGAGCTGCACTATGCCGTCGACACCTATTCGCTGCTGCACTTCGAGGACCAGCAGATGTCCGACGAAGCGCAGCTTGCGCTTACCCGCAGCCTCGGCGAACCCGAGCCGAACCATGTGGTGTTCGGCAAGACGGGCAAGGTCGAGTATTTCGGCACGATCGGCAACGTCATCGACGCCGACACCAAGCGGGACGAGTCACACCCGCTGACCCACAACCAGAAGGGCAACAACCTCTGGCACTCGGATTCGTCGTTTCGGCTCGTGCCGTCGTACGTGTCGATCCTGTGCGCCTACGAGGTGCCGGGCGAGGGCGGCGAGACGCTGTATGCGAGCCAACGCGCCGCGTACGCGAGGCTCAGCCCCGAGCGCCAGTCCGAGATCGACGACCTCGTGGTGCTGCACGACTACGTGTTCAGCCGGACCAAGGTCGCCCCGGTCGATCCGAACCACGCCGCTTCGCTGCCGCCGATCCCCCAGCGGCTGGTGCGCACCAACCCCGGCAACGGCTTGAAGAACTATTACGCCGGGTCGCACGCCCGATCCATCGTCGGCTGGCACGGCATCGACAGCCGCCGGCTCATCGACGAGCTGAACGAGGCCGCTACCCGTCCCGAAGACGAGTACGCGCATCGCTGGAGTGCCGGCGACGCGGTCATTTACGACAATCGCTGCCTGCTGCACCGCGGCGCCGGCTACGACGCCGACCGCTGGCGCCGCTACATGCGCCAGACCCGCGTGCAAGGCACCGGCCCCACCCTCGACGAGTAACGCAGCGAAGGACTGAATGTGGGCAGCTCATGGAGCTGCGCGCACCGTCAGGGGTCGATGTTCCGAGCTGGGCTATGACGCAGAGAGGTACGCGTCGAGCGCGTCGCGGATGACTTGGCTCTCAGTCACATCCTGAGCTGCGGCTTGCTCTTGGATGCGACGCTTATAGCTCGGCGGTGCTCGGAACGTGTACACCTCGGCCCTCGCCTCGCCGAGACGCGGGGAGCGTCGGCGGGTCTTGCGGATTGCGGTCAGCTCGGCCGACTCAAATTCCCGGTTCTCAAAGTCGGTGGCAATCGCGTCGATCTCGTCGTCGGTCAAGCTGCTGCGCACCTTGCTGGTGTCGGTTTCGTCGCTCATAGATGTTCTTTGGTGAGATAGGCACGGAATGTCGGTCGTAGCGGCATGGCATGGATGATGAGGTCGGCGTCTTCGGCTTGCAGGTACAGAACTTCGAGCAGGTTTCCCGCCCGGTCGGGTCCGATGCAGAGACTCTTGATCGGCTCATGTTCGATGTCGATGTCAAAGAAGCCCATAGCGTTGTCCCAAGCGTGACGGATCTCGTCGTCAGCCAGGCCATGGCGGTAGGCCGACTCATGGATCCACACTCCTTAAACGTAACACGTTTAAGGAGTCGTCGGCGAGGCGCAGCAGTGCCAGCCCCTGCCCCACTGTGTGCTCTATCGGACTTGAGCCTGCTTCGGTACTCGTCTTCGGCGATGCGACGACCGCTTCAGAATTCGTAGAGAGCAACTTGCGGGACGCGCCAGCGGCCGACGCAACGCTGACGGGCCTACGCTGCGGCGATGATCCCCAGCGATCTGCCGAGAGCTCAAGACCTCGAGGCGCCGACTCTCGCTGCGCTGAGAAGTTTGGGTGACAGTGCACAGGTCCGCTCCATCTATGCGGCCGTGATTGAGTCACAACAATTGCCGCATGCCATGACGCAGGTGCGCTATCCGGTCAGCGGCGCTCTGGTCCTCAATGACCGAATCAGCTGGGCACTCACGCGCCTGCGCGAGCGAGGCATGGTTGAGAGCCCGCGGCGAGGTTGGTGGCGACTCGTCGGATAGCACGAGCCGGGTGCCTTCCCGTCGACCAAATCGGGCCAAGCGAGCTTTCGAGTGGTGATCGAATGGGGCGAACTTCGCTCGATTGACGACCCACGCGGCATTTGACACAGTGGGTTGCGAGATCTACCACCCTCCTGCAGGGCAGACTGTCGAGAGTCTCGCGACGCTGCTACGCGACAACCGCTACACGCCTGAGATGTAAGGCACGCCGCGGAGTTCTTAGAGGCCGCGCCGATAGGTGGCCGTCCACGGGTCGTCTGGTTCCCCGGTGTATTGGTGGGGTCGTCGATGACCTGACGACCGTGGAGGCCGGTTTCATCATGCGTGCTCTGACCAAGGCTGTGGTGGATGTCATGTGG
>JAJECP010000028.1 GCA_022821985.1 Acidimicrobiia bacterium | reverse complement strand
GCGCCGGTGATCGAGTCCTACGGCATGACCGAGGCGGCCCACCAGATGAGTTCCAATCCGCTACCGCCGCTGGAGCGCAAGCCCGGCAGCGTCGGGCTGCCGGCTGGTCCGGAAATCGCGATTATGGACGAGGACGGCGCGCTGCTCGCCATGGGCCAACGCGGCGAGGTCGTGATTCGCGGCGACAACGTCACCGACGGCTACCGCAACAACCCCGAAGCCAACGCCACCGCCTACACGCGAGGCTGGTTCCGTACCGGCGATCAGGGCGTGCTCGACGACGACGGCTATCTGACGATCACGGGGCGGCTGAAGGAGATCATCAATCGGGGCGGCGAGAAGATCTCGCCGCGGGAGGTAGACGAGGCGCTGCTGCAGCATCCTGCGGTGGCACAAGCGGTGACATTCGCAATGCCGCATGATCGCCTGGGAGAGGAAATTGCGGCGGCCGTTGTCCTGCGCGACGGTGAGGAGTCCGACGAACGGGCGATCCGCCGATTCGTGGGCGAGCGTGTCGCCGACTTCAAGACGCCGCGACGCGTCGTCATCCTCGACGAGATTCCCAAGGGCGCAACGGGCAAAATCCAGCGCATCGGCCTCGCCGAGAAACTGGGTCTGGCGGAC
Source organism: Acidimicrobiia bacterium (assembly GCA_022821985.1). Classification (GTDB taxonomy): domain Bacteria; phylum Actinomycetota; class Acidimicrobiia; order Acidimicrobiales; family Poriferisodalaceae; genus Poriferisodalis. The sequence continues at coordinate 30,293 of JAJECP010000028.1, read as the reverse complement.
TGAACGAAGGCGGTCAGTTCCGCGTCATTCCCGCGCTTGCCGCGGGAATCTCGATCCATCGGGCACGGAGATGGCGGCGAAGGTGCTCCCGGCGCAGGAGCTATGGGCGAACCGCTGCGAGATACCCGCGGCAAGCACGGGTATGACGGCAGTTTGTTTGGGGCGGAGCTTGACGCCCACAGGCGCTACGGCCGAATGATCTGCTTCGGACGCTGGGCCAGGCGCTTGAGCATGGGCTGGGCGGCTTCGATGAAGCGGAAGGCGATTCGGCGCGTGTCGCGGGGATCGATCAGATCGATCACGTCGAAGTTGTGCGCGGCCTTGAGCGGGCTCCTCAGCTTCAGCAGACGATTCTCGATCATCTCGCGATGCGCCTCGGGGTTCTCCGCCGCCTCAATTTCTCGTCGGTAGGCCGCCGCGACGCCGCCTTCGATCGGGATGCCGCCCCACTCGCCCGCGGGCCAGCCGAAGCGCATGTTGACGCCGGCCGGCTCGCCCATGCTGTTTGGGGCGTCGGCGGCGACGCCGTAGCTCTTGCGGATGTTGAACTCGACCTTGGGCACGTCGGCTTCATAGGCGGCGATCAGCGCGCGCGTTCCCCGACGCATGGTCTGGTTGAGCTCGGCCTGTGAACCGAGCATGAAGCCGGGCATGTCGAGGAAAATCAGCATCGGCAGGTTGAAGCCGTCGCAGAGATCGACGAAGTGGGTGAACTTGTCAGCTGCGTCGCCGTTCATCGCGCCGGCCATGACGTAGGGATCGCTGGCCACGACGCCGACGGCGTAGCCGCCGACCCGGGCAAAGCCGGTGATAATCGCGCCGCCCCAGTGCGGACGCATCTCGAAGAACTCGCCGTTGTCGACGACGTGGCGGATGAGCGCCCGGGCGTCGTAGCCCGCCCGCCGGTTCGTGGGGATGATGTTCAGCAGCTCCTCGGGCCGGCGATCGGGCGGGTCACCCGTGTCGACACGAGGCGCCACCTGCGCGGTGGTGTTGGGCAAGTACGAGAGGAACTGCCTGATCTGGTCGAACGCGTCCTCCTCGCTCTCGGCCACGTTGTCGACCTGGCCGCTCTCGTACACGTGCATCCGGTAGCCGCCGAGTTCCTCCTTCGACAGCGTCTCACCGGTAGCCCGCTGCACCACCGGCGGACCTGACGGGAAGATCTGCGACTGGCCCTTCACCATCACCGTGAAGTGAGACATGAGCGCCGCAGCAGCGGGCCAGCCCGCGACCGAACCCATGATCCCTGCAGCCACCGGCACCTTGGTCAGCATCTCCACGCCTTGCCACCACATGTCGCCCTCCGGCAGCGCCATCTGGCCCGACTCTTCGTCAGATCGTGAGCTGTGGCCGACGCCTTCGCGCAGCTGCACATAGGGGATGCCGTAGGTGATGGCCAGCGGCTGGGCGAACTGGTGCGGGATCTTGTGGACGTTGTGGGGGCTGCCACCAGAGATCGTGAAATCGTCGCCGCCGATCGCCACCGGCCGCCCGTCGAGCTCGGCGAGGCCCATCACGTAGCCGCCGGGCGTGAACCCGATGATGTTGCCCTCGCCGTCGTACTCGGGGCCGCCCATGAGCCCGCCCATCTCGACGAACGAGCCCGGGTCGGCCATCTTGGCAATGCGTTCGCGCACCGTGTACCGACCGCCTTGGTGCTGGCGGTCGATGCGTTCCGGGCCGCCCATCTCGGCAGCCAGCTCCTTGAGGTACGCGATCTCGGCGATCGCGTCCTCCCAGGACATGCCCGGCTTCCACGTCTCCCGATCCGGATCAACAGGCATTCGTGCGCTCCGATCAATGGCCCGTCAGCGAGGCCGTCAAATCCGTCATGGCTCCGGTGCCGTGCCTCGATTCGCACCGCGGTCTCAGAAGAATGTACGAGCCAGCGCCTGCGGCTGTCCCGACAACTCCCTGATCACTGCTGCCCCGTCTCGGTGGCCGCAGTAAGTTTCGGCGGCGAGGCGCAGGTTTCTGGGCGCCGCTGAGACTGACAGGGGACCACGATGGAATTGGGACTGTTCACCATGCCGAGCCACCCGCCCGAGCGCGATCTGCGCGAGGGCTGGGAATGGGACCTGCAGGTCATCGAGTGGGCCGATGAGTTCGGCTTCGGCGAAGCCTGGATCGGCGAGCATCACGCGGCCAAGTGGGAGCCGCATCCTGCGCCGGACCTGCTGACGCTCGCCGCATTGCAGCGCACAAAGAACATCCGCATCGGCCCCGGCGGCTTCCTGATGCCCTACTACCACCCTGCCGAACTGGCCAACCGCATCTCGCTGCTCGACCACATCTCCGAGGGGCGGCTCAACTTTGGTGTCGCAGCCAGCGGACTGCCGAGCGACTGGGAGATGTTCGGGGTGGACGGCATGGCCGGCGAGAACCGCGAGATGACCCAGGAATCGGTCGAGTTCATCCTGAACCTCTGGAGCCAGGAGCCCGGCTGGACCCACGACGGCAAGCACTGGAAGGGCTCGGTGCCGCACGGCATGCCCGACATGGACCTCGTGCATCACCTCCGCCCGCTGCAGCAGCCGCATCCGCCGATCGGTGTGGCAGGGCTCAACTCGCCGTCGCCGACGCTGGAGATGGCGGGCGAGAAGGGCTGGATCCCGATGAGCCTCAACCTCAATCCGCAGTACGTCAGCGGGCACTGGGATTCCTACGAGGCCGGTGCTCGCCGGGCAGGGCGCGAGGTCAGCCGCAGCGATTGGCGGATGGTCCGCGAAGTCTTCGTCGCTCCAACCGATGAGGAGGCCTGGGAGCTGTCCTACGGCGGGATGATGGGCCAGATGATGACCGAGTACTTCATCCCGCTGCTCGGCGCCTTCGACTTCCACAAGTTCCTCATCGACGAGCGCAACCCGCCTGCGGACGGCGTCGTCACCGTGGAGTACTGCGCCCGTAACAACTGGTTCGTGGGATCACCCGAGACCGTCGCTGCGTCGATCGAGAAGGTCTATGCCGACGTCGGAGGGTTCGGCCACCTGCTGCTGTTCTGCTTCGACTACTCCGAGGCACCCGATGCGTGGCGTCGCTCGATGGATTTGCTGGCCAACGACGTCATGCCGCGGGTGGCACACCTCACCGGAGACTGAACCCGCCTGAACGCTGCAAGCAGCCTGGGCCCGCCGAGTCCGGCCATTAGGGCGAATACAGTGGCAAGCCATGGTGTCGGCACCGCGGGCGGCCACTTCGCCAGCGCTTCGGACGCTTCGAACGGAGGCCGAGGCGCTGGTTGAGCTCGGTCGGCGTCGCCTTTCCCAGTATTCGGGGATCGGTGCGCGGAGTGCGGCGCGACGACCGCCGATCTGGCCTCCGGCGCCCGAACTGCCCAAGGGCGACCCCCGTCTCGGACTGCGGGATCGCTGGTACTTGCTGGGTGTGGCCGATCTGGTCGGCAGCCAGCCGGTGCCGACACGCCTGCTCGGCGAGGACCTGGTGGCGTGGCGCGACGGTGACGGCGCGGTACGACTCATGGCCGACCTGTGTCCGCACCGGGGCGCCCGGCTGTCGGTCGGCGATGTCGTCGGCGGCCAGTTGCAGTGCGCGTATCACCACTGGCGGTTCGACGGCGATGGCCAGTGCATATCGGTGCCGTCCCAGGGTGGCGCCTGCTCGCTGGCGGAGCGCACCCGCGTCAGCGTGAGCTATCCCGTCCGTGAGCAGGCCGGCTATCTGTGGGCGTGGATCGGCGAGAACGAGCCTGCACCGCTCAGGCTCCCGGCTGAATTCACCGACGAGCGCTACTCGACGTTTCCTGAGACCGTGGAATGGGGCGCCAACTGGATGCTCGGGCTGGAAAATCTCGTGGATCTGATGCATGCGCCGTTCCTGCATGCCCGCTCGATCACCCTCAATGAGGGGATCACCAACGACCGTGTGGTGGTCGACGATCACGACGACGGCTTCGAGGTCCGCCGCCGGGATCAGACAGGCACCAACTTCGACTGGATCGACATCCACACCGGCGAGCTTGCGTACGTCCGCTTGGACATCCCGCTGCCGCCCAGCGCCGGGCCGGGTCCGCCGCTGCGGATCCTGGGATTCCTGACGCCGCGTGACAATGCAGCGACGCTCGTGCACTTCCCCCGATTCCGTGCGGTGTCGGGCCGCGAGCGTCGTATCTGGCGGACGCTGTACCGGCTGCGCCTGCGCGGCACCCACCTGCACGTGCTCAATCAGGACAAGGAGATGCTGGAGGGCCTGCGCACGGTCGAGGAAGCCCGCCGCGACGAGCATCTCGCTCAGGCAGACCGACCGGTGGTGCACCTGCGTCGGGCGCTCGAGCCGGACTTCGAGGCGCAACGGCAGCGTTTCGGCCTCGACGAGCCGACGCCCCCGGAACCTCTTGCCCTGGCTGACTGATGCCGGGCCTCACGTAACCTGCGACCGCCGACCACCACAGGACACCTACGATGACCCAGACCGCCGCCGAAGCTGCCGAGCTGGAGGCTCGGATCGACGACATGTGCGCCATGCGCGACAGCCGGCGCGAGGACTGGGACACTTTGGCGTTTCAGACGAAAGCAGGCCCGCAGTACCGGCGCGCGCAGATCCGCTACATCGGCTCGGGCGGCACCGGCAACCACGAGGGTGACGAGCGGGCGCTGGCCGCCGAGCACTTCACCTTCTCCAACATGCTGCTGCCGCCAGGCGCCGAAGGCCCTGAGCACACCCACCACGACGTGGAGGAAGCGTTCTTCGTGCTCGAAGGCGAGCTCGAGGTAACAATCCACGACGGCGATGACTCCGCCAGTCGGCTGCTCGGCTACCGCGATCTCATCAAGATCCCGGCGGGCACTGCTCGATCGCTGCGCAATGTGGGCGAAACAGACGCTCTGTTCGTCGTCATGCTGGGTGCATCGAAGCCCCAGCTGCCCACCTATCCCCCGCACTCCCCCATGGCGGGGATCACGCGGGACTGAATCGTCAGCGCGACCGGCTCCAGCATGAGCCTGCACGGTCGCCGCGTCGTCGTCACCGGCGCTGGGCGCGGGCTTGGCGAGGCCATGGCGCATGCGATTGCGGCCGAGGGCGGATCGATTGTCGTGGCCGAGCTGGTACCCGAGCGCGGCGAGCAGGTCGTGGGCGACATCAGGGCCGCCGGCGGTGCTGCCGAGTTCATCCCGACCGATGTGAGCGACGAGTCGTCGGTCGCTGATCTTGCCGCTCATGTCTCGGGCAGCGGCGGGCTCTGGGGCGTCGTGAACAACGCCGGCCTGGCCGACGCCGTGGGCGGCAAGACGTTCTGGGACATCACGCCTGAGGAGTGGGATCGGATTCACGCCACCAATGCCCGGGGGCCGTGGCTGGTGAGTCGGGCGCTCGCCCCGCAGATGATCGGCGCAGGCGAAGGCCGGATCGTCAACATCGCGTCGGATGCGGCGCTGTACGGCTCGCCCCGGCTGGCGCACTACATCGCCTCGAAGGGAGCGCTCATTGCGCTGACACGGGCCATGGCACGCGAACTGGGCGACCACGGCATCACCGTGAACGCTGTGGCACCAGGGCTGACAGAAGGGCCGTCGGCCGAGAGGATCCCCGCGGAGCGCCATGCTCTGTACGCCGCCAACCGGGCCATCAACCGACCCCAGCAGCCGGAGGACGTGACTGGCGCAGTCACGTTCCTGCTGTCCGAAGACGCCGGCTATATCACCGGTCAGACCATCGTCGTCGACGGCGGCTTCGTGATGTCATGAATGACGGACCCGCTCGCAACGGCGGCGACTTGCTCGTCGAAGTGCTGAGAGCTCTCGATGTGGAAGCTGCGTTCGGCGTGGTGAGCGTGCACAACCTCCCGCTGGTCGATGCCCTGACGCATCAGCTGCGCTGGGTGCCTATCCGCAGTGAGGCGGCAGCCGTCAACGCCGCCGACGGGTACGCCCGTGTGAATCGCACGCCCGGGTGCGCGGTGACCTCCACCGGCACCGGCGCAGCAAATGCAGCCGGTGCACTTGTCGAGGCCCTGACCGCGGGCTCGCCGGTGATGCATGTCACCGGCCAGATTCCCAGCGAATACCTGGGGCGCGGCCGTGGTGTGATCCATGAGACCCGGGACCAGCTCGGGCTGCTGCAGGCCTGCTCGGTGTCGGCGGCAACTGTAGGGACCGATGCCTCGGTCGCCTTAGCTGCGGCTGCCGGTCGCTTGGGCTGTCACCCGCGTGGACCGGTCAGCCTAGAGTGGCCGATCGACCTGCAGTACGGCGAAACGGCCCCGTTCGAGGCACATGCGGGAAGCACCGCGGCGTTCTCGTCAGGTTCGGCCGAAATGCCCGAATCTGACGATGCCGCGCTGGATCGGGCCGTCGAACTCATCGCATCTGCGGAACGGCCGCTGGTGTGGGCGGGCGGCGGCGCGGTCGGCTGCGGGGAACAGATCGACGATCTGCTGCGACAGACCGGCGCTGGCCTGTTCACCTCCAACGCCGGTCGGGGCGTGCTGCCTGAGACCGACGACCGGGTAATCGGCAACTTCGCGGCTTCGGCGGCGGGTGCCGAGTTGCTGGCCGAGGCCGACTTGCTGATCTCGGTCGGTACGCACTTCCGCTCCAACGAGACCCGCAGCTACCAGCTCGCCATGCCGCCGGTGCACATCCAGATCGATGTCGACTCCGCGGCCGTCGGGCGGGTGTACCCGGCCGATGTTGGGATCGTGGGCGACGCCGATGTCGTGCTCGATGCCATCGGCCGACGACTCGCAAGCAGCAAGCGGCTGACGGAGCCGTCGTGGAGCGCTGCAATCACCGCTACTCGAGAGCAGTGCAGAGAGCAGCTGTGCCGCGACATCGGGCCCTATTCGAAGATCTGCGACATCATGACGAGCGTGCTCAGCGATGGGGCACCCCGCGTCCGCGACATCACCATCCCGAACAGCTCGTGGGGCAACCGCCTGCTGCCGATCATCGATCCCGCCACCAACGTGGTGCCCCGCGGCGGCGGCATCGGTCAGGCTGTGGGCATGTCGATCGGCACCGCGGTAGCCCGTCCCACCGAGCCGACCATGGTGATGGTCGGCGACGGCGGTCTTGCGCCGCAGCTCGGCGAGCTGGCCACACTCGCCCAGGAGAGCCTGCCGGTGACGGTCGTGGTCTTCGACGACGGTGGCTATGGCGTGCTGCGCAATACCCAGGACCAGCACCTCGGCCGACGCTCAGGCGTCGACCTGCTGACCCCTGATCTTGCTTCGGCAGCAACGGCATTCGACATGGGCTATTCCGATGCGTTGACGCCTGACGACTTCGCCCGTGCGTTCGAGGCAGCCATGAATGCGGGAAGCCCGCAGTTGATCCGGGTGGACTGCGAGGCACTCGGACCGATGCCGGTGCCGTTCGTGCCTCCAGTTGAGATGCCCGCGGCGGACCGATGACGACTCCTGCAACCAGCCGACATCGAGGCAGGCTGCGATGACCGTCGAGCCAGAAGCCGCGCAGGATTCGTCATCGAGCGGGCTGATCTCGCGTAGCCACCTGGGCATCGAGCCGTTCACGCTGTTTCGGCCGGAGTCGCTGGCCGACGCAGCGGCCAGCGTGGCCAACGGAGCGTGGGCACATGCAGGCGGCATCGACGTTGCCCAGCGTCTGCGGCACGGTGAATCGACCGAGTCCGTGGTACGGCTGGGCGGGCTCGAAGCTCTCACCGAGATCTCGCTGCATGACGGCGCGCTGTTCATCGGGGCGGCGGTCACGCACGCCCGCATCGAGTCCGACGCTCTGGTGCTTGCCCATCGGCCTGACCTGGCTGCCACGTGGCGGACGATCGGCAACGTGCGCATTCGCACCGCCGGCACCGTCGGCGGCAATCTCATGTCGCTTGACACCGGCTACGACTCGGCACCGATCCTGGCAGCAGCTGGCGCCTCGCTGATCTTCCTCGACCCAGGCGGCACCGAGCAGCGCTGCTCGGTGGCCGATCGGGCCGCGGGCAGGCTGCTGGTGGGCTGCGAGGTACCGCTTGAAGGCCGTGTCGTGTACGACCGATCGCTCAAGCCGGTCGCCTCGGTGGCCGTCGGCGATCGGTACGCCGCCATCGGCTGCGCGTATCGCAACGTCGAGATCATCGAACTCGAGTTCGATGCCAACAGCGCTGACGGAGCCGACGGTGCCCACGGCGCCGGTGGCAGGGTCGATCTCGACGCCGTGCGTGCCGCATTGGACTCGCTCGGCGAGCCGCTGGATGACGCCAACGCCTCGTCCGGATACCGGCGCCGCGTGATCGAGGTACTCATCGAGCGCTGCGTGCAAGTGCACGCAGCAGGCGCGCCAGCGAGCCCCGGCCACGACGCCGGACAACTGTCGCCCGGCGACGATCCCCAGCGTGAGAGCGCTGCGCCGACAGGGCAACCCGGCCAAGCGAGAACACGACGAGGCGACGGCCAGGTGGCCGGCAACGCCGGCTCGGTGGATCTCGAGATGCAGCTGAACGGCAGCCCCTTCGAGGCTGCTGCGCCGGTCTCGGAGATGCTGGTTGACACGATCCGCTCCCGGGCTGGCCTCAGTGCAACCCGTGTCGGCTGCGATCAGGCAGTCTGCGGCGCCTGCACGGTGCTGGTCGACGGTCTGCCCACGGCGTCATGCTCCACGTTCGCCTGGCAGGCCGCCGGGCGCGACATCCACACGATCGAAGCGGCCAACGAATCCCCAGGCGTCAAGCCGACCGGGAGCCTTCCCGCCGTCATGCGAGAGGTGCAGCAGGCATTCGCCGAGACCAGCGCATTCCAGTGCGGCTACTGCACACCTGGCCTGATCCTGACCGCCAGCTCCCTGCTGGCGCACCATCCGGATCCCGACCGCAGCACGATCGTGGACTGGCTCGACTCGAATGTGTGCCGCTGCACCGGCTACCTGATGGTGATCGAAGCCGTCGAGGCAGCGGGGGCCGCACTGCGTGACCGGTCCGACACACTCCGGGTACCGGCGACATGACCCGGTCGGACGCGTCGCTGAAGGTCACCGGCACCGCGCCGTACGCCGTCGACGTGGCGCTGTCGGGGATGTTGCACGCGAAGGTGCTCCGCTCGCCCCACGCCCATGCGCTCGTCACCCGCATCGACACCGCCGCCGCCGAGCAGGCCCCCGGTGTGCGGGCCGTGCTCACCCGCCGTGACCTGCTCGACGGCGAGCACCGTGACCGGTGGGCCGCCGCTGACCTCCAGCACCGCCCATCGGATGCGCCGCTCGTCGCCGCGCACAGCTACGGCTACTTCATCAAGGATCAGCCGATCCTTGCGCTCGACCGCGTGCGCTGCATCGGCGACCCGGTGGTCGCCATCGCCGCCGAGACCGAGCTCGATGCGACCCGGGCGCTCTCGCTGGTGCAGGTCACCTACGAGCCGCTGCCGGCGGTCACTAACTTCGACGAAGCGCTCGCAGATGGGGCGCCGGAGATTTTCCCCGAAGCGCCGCTGGGGATGACGCCCGCCTACGGACAGGGTGCAAGCGGAGGCGCCCGGCCGCGGTCCAATGTCTGCTACCGCTTCGGTTACGAGACCGGCGATCCTGAGACATTCGACGGCTGCGACCACGTCTTCACTGACGTCTTCGCTTTCGACGGCCGCCAGCAGCATCTCCACCTCGAACCCTTCGTGGCCGTGGCCAGGTGGTCGGCGCAGGTGACCGGCTACGACAGACGGCTGGAGCTGTGGTCGAGCAGCCAGAACCCGTTCCCGGTCCGCAAGGAGATGGCTCGCCTGCTGGGCATCGGCGAGCAGCGGGTGCGCATGCACGTCGGCTATCTCGGCGGCGGCTTCGGGGCCAAGAACGGCTGCAAGACCGAGCCCATTGCAGCACTGCTGGCGCTCAAGGCCGGCGCGCCGGTCCGCTATTGCCTGACGCTCGACGAGGGCTTCTGGACGATGCGCCAGCACAACGCCCGTTTGACGCTTCGCACCGGCGTCATGGCCGACGGCACGCTGGTGGCGCGCGATGCCGAGGTGCTGCTCGACGCAGGCGCGTACGCCGACGCCAGCCCGCTCGTGGCCGAGAAGGCCGGCTACCGCGTCGCCGGGCCGTACCGCTGGAAGCACATCCGCTCGGTCACCGATGCAGTGCTCACCAACACCACGCCGGCCGGCCCGTTCCGGGGCTTCGGAGGCACGCAGGCCAACTTCGCCTGCGAGACCCAGATCGACATGATTGCCGAGCGGCTCGGCATGGATCCGGTGCAGCTGCGCCGCCGCAACCTGATCGGTCTGGGCGAGCCCTACGTGCCGGGCGAGTCAGCCATGGACTCCGATCTCGTGGAGGGCCTCGACCTAGTGGCATCTCATATCGGGATGGACACCCCTCGTCCGGCGGGGCGAGGTCGCGGTGTCGCAGTGGGCTTCAAGGACTCGGGCGGGGTGAACAAGCCGGCACAGGCCCGGGTGAAGGTGGCCACTTCGGGCGACGCCTGGGTGCAGTGCGGCACCGTCGAGATGGGCCAAGGCGCACAGACCGCCCTGCGAGAGGTGGCCGCTCGCATTCTCCGACTGCCCCGGTCTCGCGTGCATTGGTCAGACATCGACACCGACCACACCCCGTTCGACCAGGGCACCAACGCATCGTCGGCGATCTCGGTGATGGGCCAGGCCGTTCAGAAAGCCGCCGAGGCCGCGCGGCTGCGGGTTCTGCTCTTCGCCAAGACAGAGCTCGGCGTACCGCTGGAGCGTCTCGATTTCGCGGACGGCTTCATCCACGTGACTTCCGAGACCGGCAGCGGAGGCGAAGATCGCAGCGACGACAGGAATGGGCCTGAGCCCCGTCCTCTGGCACCGATGGTGATGGGCGTCTACGGCGGCACCGGCTACGAGTTCACCGGCGAGGGATTCTTCAAGGCACCCACCGAGAGCCGGGCCCCGCTGGAGTCGCCGTGCGTGTCGTGGGAGTACGGCTGGGGCGCAGCGGAAGTGTCGGTAGACGCCGAGACCGGCGCAGTGACGGTGCACCGGTTGGTTGTCTCGGGCGATGCAGGCACGGTGTTGCACGAGGGCGCCTGCCGGGGCCAGGACGAGGGCGCGGCGATCATGGGGCTCGGCGGTGCCCTGTTCGAGACCATGCGCTTCGACGGCCCCGAGCTGACCAACGGCAGGCTCGTCGACTACCGGGTGCCACGGGCCAGCGACCTTCCAGCGGAGTTCGTGTCGATCACCCAGGAGCAGGGCCACGGCCCGGGACCGTTCGGCTCGAAAGGCCTCGGCGAGGGAGCGATGCTGCCGATCGCATCGGCCATCGCGAACGCTGTCGCCGATGCCACAGGCGTCCGTGTCACCTCCATGCCGCTGACGCCCGAAACCGTGCTCGCCGCGCTGGACGAAACGAGGACTGAGCGATGAGTTCAGCGTCGTGGGCGGTCACTCACCTGCGTCACATCTCGCTGCGCTGCGCGGCGTTCGACGAGAGCGTCGACTACTACTCAGGGCCCTGGGGCCTGCAGCGGCTCGCTGATTCCGATGATGGCACCGCCGTGCTGCGGGCAGCAGGCCCGGAGCACCACGTGCTCGAACTGCAGCGAACAGATCGCAATGGCATCGACCGCATCGGCCTCGGACTCGCCGACGACCGGGCCGTCGACGCTGCGGCAGCCGGGCTGGCAGAACGCAACGTGGCACTGCTGAGCGAGCCCGCCGAGTTGGATCGTGCCGGCGGCGGCTATGGATTCCGGATCGCGGACCCAGAAGGGCGTGTTGTCGAGCTGGCTGCCCGCACGGAGGCGGTCAGACCGCTCGACACCGGTGCCGCGCCGGTCAAGCTCGCGCATGTCGTGCTCAATACCGCAGACATCGAAGCGCTGTGCACCTGGTGGTGCGACGTGCTGGGTTTCCGGGTGAGCGACTGGAGCGAGCGCCAGATGGTGTTCCTGCGCTGCAACGCCGACCATCACTCCATCGCGTTCAACCGGGCCGAGTGGGCCTCGCTCAACCACGTCGCGTACGAAGTCCCATCGCTGGACGCCTACATGGCATCGCTGGGGCGGCTCAACCGCGCTGGACACACCGTGGGCTGGGGTCCCGGACGCCACGGGCCGGGTAACAACGCGTTCGGCTACTTCGTCGACCCCGCCGGCACCGTTCCCGAGATCACCGCCGAAGTCCAGCAAGTCGACGAGGCGACGTGGGTGCCGCGTACCTGGCCCCGCACGCCCGAGCTGTCCGACCGCTGGGGCACGGCCGGACCTCCCTCGCCCGAGATACGCCAGCACATGGCCGGAGCGCCCGACTAGGCGACAGTTCTGCTGAGTTCGCTGCCCAGCTAACCGAGCTGCTGCAGGGATGCGGCTGCGCCGTCGACGGCTTCCTGGGAACTGCAGATCAGCACGATCGCCGGGTCGTGCGCGCTGGCGGCAGGCGCGATGCGCCAGCTCCTGCCCACGGCCTGCACCTCGTGGCAGCCTCCGTCAGAGCTGGGGAACCAGCCTTTCGCCCGCATCAGGCCCGGCGGCGACGATTCGAACCAGCGCGCCACTTCAGCCGCCTCCCACGGCCTTGCTGGCGTCACGACCGCAGTCGCCACCTCGAAAGGGTGCTCTCCTGCGTCGGATGGGAAGGTCGCGCCTCGCAAGGCAGCGCCGAGCAGCAGCCGGGGGTCGATGCGTCCGTGAGCCGCAGGAACGACCATCCGGCCCGGCGCAAGCAGGCTGAGTTGATCCGTCAACCCTGCAGCCTCGTCGCCGCCTGCCAGATCCACCTTTGACAGCACCACCAGGTGAGCCACATCGATCTGACGACGCACGGCGGGTCCGACGCGCGGGTCGCTCAGCTGGGAAGCCAGTTGCTGCGCATCCACCACGGCAACAACACCGTCCAGCGTGCAGCCTGCGGCCCCCTCGACGGCCAGCGCCAGCGTGGCGGGATCGGCGACTCCGCTGGCTTCCACCACGATGGCATCGCTCGTCTGGGCGCCTGCCAGCCCTTCCAGCGTCTCGGCAAGATCGTCTACCAGTGCGCAGCACGCGCATCCGTTCGTGAGCTCGACCCGGTCGGGCGTTCGTGACGCGACATGCAGCCCCTCGAGAGCAGCAGCGTCGATGTTGACAGGCCCGATGTCATTCACCACGGCAGCGATGCGCAGCCCAGCCGGCTCAGTCAGCAGCCGGCGCAGCACCGTGGTCTTTCCGCTGCCGAGGAAGCCCGTCAGCACCGTGACGCCGACGTCTTCTGCACCGCTGTCGCCGGGCCGCCGCCGTGCCGCTGCGATCGAGCCGACGGTGGCCTGCCACGCAGCGTCGAGCTGGCTCATCAGTAGATCCGGGGCACGATGCGCCACGGCACCTGACTGCGGTACCGCTGCCACAATTCGCCGTACTTGGCGGCGCAGCGCCGGTCATCATCACGTTCACGCGGCACCAGCAGCGCCACGTAGTACAGCGGGTACAGCCACGGCCAGACCACGGCAGGCCGCCCCAAGGCCAGCGCTAGCCCGGTCGCCATGGCGATCTCGCCCAAGTAGTTGACGTGCCGGGACAAGCCCCAGAAGCCGCTGGCGAGCAGGCTGCGTTCGCCGTCGGACAGCGCCCGGGGCGCCAGTCCCAGGAATGACCGCTCGGGATCTCGCTTGAAGCTGTACTTCTGCATGTTCGATCCGCGCGCCAGCGTCCATCCGAACAGGAATACGACGGCAGCCACGACTGTCAGCCAGACGGGCGCCTGCGGGTTGGGGCGATCTGCCACCGCCCACAGCCCGACGGCGTAGAAGTACGGGTACCAGCACAGGCAGCCCCATACGAGCTTGAACCCCACCCGTTCCGCGAAGAGGTCGTAGGTGTACAGGTGGACGTGCTCGAACACCAGGTAGTCGCACACGAACCAGCTGAACAGCACCACATACAGCACGACCCCCGGTGACACGTCATCGGGGTACGTCTCGAAGTGGTGGGCGGCGAACGAGAGCAGGTTGAGCTCGAGCAGCGTCGCGCCCGCCAGGTACAAGTACATCTTGGCGTCGGCTCGGCCCCTGAATGGCTGCGGGTTGGCCTGGCGTCCCAGGTACAGCTCGGCGAGCAGCCGCTTTCCCCCGGGCGGTGCCCGCAGCACCACTGCAGCCGATGCCAGCAGCCCCAGCGTCACCGCACCTGCGGCCCCCGACCAGCGGTGGTGCCACAACCAGTCCCAAGCAATGACGCCGCTGGCACAGCCGACGCACCAGAGCGCCACGGTGACCGCAAACACCAGCAGGCCGTTGATGCGGTAGCTCAGTGCTTCGCCGCTGCGTTCATGGCGTGCGTAGCCGGTCACGCGCCGCGCCGGAAGCACGAGGTGCAGCACGCCGATGACGGCAAAGGCGGCCCACGGGGCGAAGAAGCCCGCCAGGAAGTCGATCACGTCACGTCTCCCGTGCTCCTGCCGATGACGCGCACGGCGCTGCGGCGGCTCAGCAGCCGCCCCATGAGCACCGCTGTCATGCGGTTGACGGTTCCCGGCACGAAGCGAGGCCCCCGGCCGAGCGCGTCGAGGGTCCGGCGGGCAGCCTCCTGCGGGCTCAGCATGCCGGGCACCTTCTTGCCGAAGTTCTTCAGATACCCCGGTGTGGGCATGGCCCCGGCGCAGCAAGCGACGACATCGATGCCGTGCGACCGCAGCTCGTACCACAGGCTCTCGGCGAGGTGGGTGTTGAAGGCCTTGCTCGCTGCGTACACGGCGATGTGGGGCGTGCCCTGCAGGCCCGACAGCGAGGACATCAGCACCACCGCTCCCCTGCCCCGATCGCACATCGCCGGAACCAGCGCCTGCACTGCCAGCATCGGGCCGCGCACGTTGACATCCACCGCTTCGGTGATCCCGGGTTCGGAATTGTCCAGGAACGGGCCCAACGGCGCGAACGCCGCGTTGTAGATCACGACTCCCACGTCCAGGCCGCTGGCTGCGCTCGCAAGCTGCTCGACGAAGGCCGGATCAGCCAGATCGGCCACCACGCAGCGAACCTCGATGCCGTGCCTTCCCGTGAGTTCTTCGGCTACTTCGGCGAGCAGGTGGCCCCGGCGTGCCAACAGCACCAAGTTCATGCCCCGGGCCGCCAGCTCGGCTGCGAACGCTGCCCCCAGTCCCTCCGAGGCACCGGCCACCACCGCCCACGTCCCGTATCTGTCCGGCAGGGAGCGGGGGCGTCGCCTCACGAGGTGGGCTCGCCCCCGAGCACCGTGTCGACCACGCCGATGTCTCGCAGTGACATCGGGTCGACCTCGTAGGGATCGTCGTCGAGCACGGTGAAGTCGGCCAGCTTGCCGGCCTCGATCGATCCCAGCCGGTCGTCGCGGGCCAGCACGTGAGCTGCGTCGATGGTGACCGCACGCAGCGCCCGATCCACCGAGATCCGCTCCCCCGGCGCCATCACGGTCTCGCCGTCGGCGCCCACCCGGTTGACGGCGCACCACACGGCCAGCAGCGGCGACAGCGGCGTGACGACGAGGTTGAAGTCGCTGTGCAGCGCGAACGTGGCGCCGGCCCGCTCCAGCGAGCCCAGCCGGGCCGTGGCCTCGCTGCGGTCCGGGCCGAAGCCGTGATCGGCATGCAGCTGCGCACGGAAGTGCACGAAGTAGATGTTCACGCTGGCCAGCCCGCCGAGCGCTGCGAGACGCTTCGCCTGCGCCGGTGTCGAGATGCAGTAGTGCTCGATCGTGAAGCGATGGTCGAAGCGCGGATGTTCGGCCTGCAGCGCAGCGAGCGTGTCGAGCGTCATGTCGACCGTGCGGTCGCCGTTGGCGTGCGAGTGGATCTGCACCCCCGCCTGCCAGAACGGTCGCATCCGCTCCACCATGTCCTCCCAGGGCACCTCACCGGTGTGGGCCGTGTCTTCGTCGAGGTATCCGGGCGAGTTCATCACCAGCGTCATCGACGGGTACGAGCCGTCGTTCACGTACTTCACACCGTGGGTGTTGAGCCGGTCGTCGCCCTCGGCCCGCTTGCTGGCCAGGAAGTCGAGCATTTCGGCGCCGTAGCTGCGCACGAGTTTCGGCTCGAAGGGAATCATGTAGATGCGCAGCGGGAACGTGCCCTCGGCGATCGCCGCCGCATGGTCGTCCCACTCGGGCTCGAACCCGTCGGCCATGCCCCACACCAGATCCGCCGTGGTGGTGACCCCGGCGGCACGGGCCACGGCTCCCATGCGGTCGATAGCAGCCCGGCCGGTGCCCGGCCCGAAGATCGACGCCGCAACGGGCCGGTTGGCCCGCGCCGTCGCCTCGGTCTCCACGAACCAGCCGTTCAGCCGGCCGTCGGGATAGCGGCCCAGGCCGTGACCGATCGAGTCGTCGTCCACGCCGATCAGCTCGAGCATCGGCGAGTTCGCGTACACGATGTGCGGCGCGTAAGCGCAGACCCATAGCGGCACGGTGTCGGAGATCCGGTCGAGCATGTCGCGGTCGAGGTGGCCGTCCTGGCTGGCCGGGTCGTAGCCCCATGCCGTCAGCGGCTCACTGGGGTCGGCATGCTCGGCGGCAAGCGCCCGAAGCTGATGCAGCACGGCGTCACGACTCGGCAGCCCCTTGCGTATGCCCGTCGGCGAGGCCGAGTCGATGGGACCGACGTAGTGCAGCCCCATGTAGGTGCCGCTCAGCCGCAGATGGGTGTGCGGGTCGATGAATCCCGGAAAGATGACCTTGTCGGCGTAGCGGTCGTCGACGTCGTAGGGGTAACGCCGCAGCCACGGCTGCATCGACTCCATCGAGCCCACTGACACGATGCGTCCGTCTGCAACAGCGACGGCGCTGCCATGGGGCCTGCCGGGGTCCATCGTGTGGATCCGGGCCGCCGGGTACACCGTGATGTGTTCCATGCGCTACCCCGCTCGTGCCGTGGGCTTCCTACCCGGTTCTAGTTCAGCGCACCGACGAGATGAAGGTCTCCAGTGCTGCGATGTGCTCGGCAGTGTTCTGCAAGTTGGCAGCCGGATTGCCGCCCCACTCGCATGTCGTGCTCTGGCAGTTGATCGAGAAGTGACTGAAGCCCGCAGCCCGAGCGCCGTCGACGAGTGCCGTCCAGCGGTCCACCCCGATGCCGTAGTTGGCCTCGCCCTCCAGCGCGAACCCATCCGGGTCGCGCCCTTGGTCGACGAGCAGCTCCCGCAGCCGGTCGGCCAGTGCGATGGTGTCGGGACCCGAGTCGCCGAAGGTGAAGCCATCGCCCAGGCGAGCAGCGCGCCGCAGGGCCGCCGGCGTGTAACCGCCGAACCAGATCGGGATGCGCCTTGGGGGCCGGGGCTGGATGCCCGCCCGGTCGATGCGGTGAAACTCGCTCGTGTAGTCGATGACGTCGTTGTCCCACAGCGCGCGGATCACGGCGATCTGGTCGTCCAGCAGCGCACCGCGCCGGTCCCAGTCGGCGCCGAGCGACTCGTATTCGACGTAGTTCCAGCCGGAGCCCACGCCCAGCCGGAAGCGCCCGCCCGACAGCAGGTCGACTTCGGCCGTCTGCTTGGCCACAAGTGCAGCCTGACGCTGCGGCAGGATGACGATGCCGGTCTCGAACTCGATCGTGCTGGTGACGCCGGCCAGGTAGCCGAAGAGCACGAACGGCTCGTGGAAGCCGTCGCGCTCGGTGTAGGGGCCCCAGAAGGCCGGCTCTCGCCCGGCATGCTCGGCGCCGAGCACATGGTCGTAGGTGACGATGTGGGAGTAGCCGAGCGATTCGGCGGCCTGCGCCCAGTCGCGCAGGGCGAGCGGGTCCGAGCCGATCTCGCACGTCGGCAGGACGGCACCGAATTTCATGGGCCGAACTTCATGGACTTGTTGCTTCGCCGGGTCAGTCCAGGATCCGGATGGGCACGCTGCGGGGGCCGCGGATCGGACCCACCGACCACTTCACCTCATCGGGCTCGACGGCCAGCTCGAAGTTCGGGTAGCGCTCCAGCCAGGCAGTGAGCCCCACTCGCAGCTCCATGCGCGCCAAGTTCGAGCCCAGGCACCGGTGTACTCCCACCCCGAACGCCATGTGCCGGTTGTTCTGGCGGTCCAGGATCAACTCGTCGGGATTCTCGAAGTAGTCCGGGTCGCGATTCGCCGACGGGTACGACAGCAGCACCCGGCGGCCGCCCGATACGGGGCAACCCGCGATGTCGGCATCCTCGGTGATGTACCGGGCAATCGTGACCGGGCTGTAGTAGCGCAGGAATTCCTCGATGGCCGTGGGCATCAGCTCAGGCTCGTTCACCAGCCGCTTGAGGTCGTCCGGGTGCGAACCGAGATGGAACAACATGGAACCCAGCGTCGACCACGTCGTGTCGATGCCGCCGAGCATCAGCACGAACAGCGCGCCGATGCGCTCCTTGCGCCCGAACGGGCGCGTGCTGCCGTCGCCCAGCTCAGCTTCGGCGTTCAGCACCATGGTCACCAGGTCGTCGGGCGCGTCGTCGCCCATTGCTTCACGATCCGCCAGTTGGGCCGCGAAGAACTGCTGCACCTCGCTAGCGGCTTTGCGGGCGATGTCCAGGTCGATCTGGCCCTCCTTGAGCATCCCGTCCACCCATTGCCGGAATGTCGGACCCATCTCTGCTGAGACCCCGAACAGGTGGCCCATGACCTCGACGGGCAGCAGCTGTGCGAAGTCGAGGGCGCCGTCCACCAGCTTGCGATCGCCGACGTCGTCCAGCAGTCGTTCGGCCATGGCGACAACCGTCGGCTCCAGCTCGTCGGTGGCCTTCGGGCTGAAGGACGGCAGCAGCGGCCGGCGCACCGGGCCGTGCTCGGGCGGATCCAGCGTGATCGGGGACAGGTCGAGCTTGATGTTGTCGGGATGATTGGTGTTGACCGCGGTGATGCAATTCGAGAACGTGTCGGTAGCACGGGCGGTCTCGACGATGTCGTCGTGACGGGTCACCAGGTACGCGCCGTAGAACCGCTCGGTCTGGGCGACTGGGCAGCGCTCTCGCAGGTCAGCCAGGATCTCAGGTCCCTTCGCGGCCCACTCCTCGCTGAGATGGTCAAAATCTGTCGCCCAGTCGGTGACAGGTGGTCGTTCTGACATGTCGGTCGGCGCTCCACTCCTGGCAACTGCCGCGGATTCGTGACGGTACGCACGGACGCAGCCAGCGATCCGCACGGGTATCGATGGTATTCCGCTCGCGGTTCCCTGCGCCGGAGTTCCCGGGCGACGGTCACTGCGTACATCTCCTGCGTAAGCGCGGCACTGCATCGGGTCGGCACGACGCAGGGCCGCAGCGTCGATTCGGCACGGCGCGTACCGTGGAGGCGTGCCGCTCGATGTCATCGGGATGATCGGCGTGTCGCCGCCCAAGGACGACTCGACTGTGCACGTCATCGAGGGCGGGCTGTCTCGCCAGTTCCTCGAGGACTTCAGCCGTGCGCACGACGAGGCCGGCTTCGACCTAGTGCTGGTGGGCTACACCTCCACCTCGGCCGACGGATGGTCGGTCGCCACCCACGCAGCCTCGGTGACCGAGCGGCTCGGCTACCTCGTGGCACACCGGCCAGGCTTCGTGGCCCCCACGCTGGCGGCGCGCAAGGCGGCCACATTCGACCAGCTCAGTGGCGGGCGCTTCGCACTGCACATCATCGCCGGGGCCAGCGACAAGGACAATCAGCGCGACGGCGACTACCTGCCGAAGGCCGAGCGCTATGCCCGTGCCGGCGAGTACATCGACGTGATGCGCCGCACCTGGACCTCAACCGAGCCGTTCGACCACGACGGGCCGTACTACCGGTTCAGCAACGTGCGTGCAGATGTCCAGCCGCTGCAGCAGCCGTCGCCGCCCGTCTTCTTCGGGGGCTCCAGCGAAGGGGCGCTGGAGATGGGAGCGCAGCGCTGCGACGTGTACGCCATCTACGCGGAGCCACGCGCCGCGGTGGCCGAGCGGTTCGACGACTTCCGCCGCCGGGCCGCTTCCTACGGGCGCACGCCGCGTTTCTCGATCAGCGTCCGACCCATCCTCGGCGACACCGAAGGCGAGGCCTGGGACCGGGCTCATCGCATCCTGAGTGGCATCGAGGCCGCCGGCACCGACAAGCTGACCGTGGCAGGCAGTCACCGAGGCAAGCCGTACGACCACGGCGGCGAGCGGATGCTGGGCTATGCCGCCGCGAGCGACGTACACGACGAGCGACTTTGGCTCAAGATCGCCGAAGCCACCGGCGCTCCCGGCAACACCTCGTGCCTCGTCGGCACACCTGAGCAAGTGGCCGACGCAATCCTGCGCTACTACCGGCTCGGCATACCGGCTGACGGCGGCGTGAGCGATGTGGGCTACGTGCTGATCCGAGGCTTTGACCCCTTCAACGACGCCGTCGACTTCGGCCGCGAGCTGATCCCCCGGATCAAGGCGGGAGTAGCCGAGCTCGATGCGGCTTCGAGCCCCAGCAAGGACACCGGCAACCCCGGCGAGACTGCCCTGGCCGCTGCCGACTGAGACTTCGGCCGCAACATCGACCCCGCCACCCACGAAGTCGTCGAACAACGAGAACATCTGACCTCGGGAGAACGCAATGCTGAACATGGACCTGTCAGGACGAGTGGCGCTGGTGACCGGCGCCAGCAAGGGAATCGGCGAAGCCGCCGTGCGGCTGCTGGCCGACCACGGAGCATTGGTGGCGTTCTGCGCGAGAGGCAGCGAAGCTGTGGAGTCGCTGGCCTCCTATTCGCCCCCGTCGGGCACCGGCGCGGTTCGGGGATACACCGCCGACATGGCCGATGCCGATTCCACACAGCAGTTCCTGGATGCCGCAACTGCCGATGCGGGCCCAGCAGACATCCTGGTCAATAACGTCGGCGCATCGCCGTCGCGCAACTTCTTGTTCATGTCTGACGACGACTGGAGCGATCTGCACCAGCTCAACCTGATGTCAGCGGTGAGATGCACCCGGCACTGCTTGCCCCACATGCGCAAGCAGAAATGGGGACGGGTCGTGATGGTGGCGACAGGTGCCGCATTCTCACCCAACCCTGCCCTCATCGACTACGCCGCAACCAAGGCTGCGATGGTCGCGACGGCCAAAGCGCTGGCCACCAAGTACGGCGCCGACAACGTGCTCACCAACACCATCATCCCCGGCCTGATCCGTACCGATATGTGGGAACGAGCTGCGGCGGAGATCGCCGAGGCCAACGACACCGACGCCGAGGCCATCTTCGCCCGCAACTCCACCGGTGTGCCCCAAGGCCGCTATGGCACTCCCGAAGAGGTGGCCTCCGGGATCGTGTTCCTGGCCAGCAATGCCGCCAACTACATCAACGGCAGCTGCCTGACCATCGATGGCGGCGTCGCCAGTTACATCTGACCTTCCACAATTTGATCTGCCGCGGTGTGCCGCGCCCGTGGGCCACACCCGCTGTTGCCGCCGCCCGGCCGCGGCTCTGAAACGTCGCACGTCCGCGGGCTAGCTTTCGGGGCGCAGCGGCGCCCGCTCACCGAAGGGTGCCGACCTCGCCCCACCTCACCGACGAAACGGGAGCACCGACATGGCGCACGCCTACACCGACAAGGGCCTCGAGATGCAGGAGGCCGTCAAGTCGTTCATGGCCGACCACATCTATCCCAACGAGGAGGAGTACAACGAGCAGTACGAGGAGCTCGTAGCCGCCGGGCAGGTGCACGCCACCCCGGCGATCATGGAGAAGCTCAAGGCGGCGGCACGCGAGCGTGGCCTGTGGAACCTGTTCATCCCTCACCTCGACCCGCAGGCGCCCGGCACCAAGCTCTCCAACCTCGACTACTCGCCGATCTCTGAAGAGCTCGGCAAGGTGTCGTTCAGCTCCGAGGCGCTGAACTGCGCGGCGCCTGACACCGGCAACATGGAGATTCTGAACCTGTACGGCTCCGAGCGGGTCAAGCAGCAGTACCTGGCACCGCTGCTGGAGGGAGAGTTCCGCTCGACCTTTTCCATGACCGAGCCCGAGGTTGCCAGCTCGGATGCCTCCAACATCCGCCTGCGGATCGACAAGGACGGCGACGAGTACGTGCTGAACGGGCGCAAGTGGTTCTCCTCGAACGCGCTGCGGCCCGAGTGCAAAGTGCTCATCGTGATGGGCAAGAACGACCCCGACGGCCCGCGCCATCGCCAGCAGTCGATGATCGTGGTGCCCCGCGACGCAGAAGGCATCACGGTGGAACGCGACCCGCTGGTGTTCGGCTACCACCACCGGGGCGGTCATCCCGAGTTGGTGTACGAGAACGTGCGCGTGCCCGAGGATCACATCCTCGGCGGCGAGGGCGAGGGCTTCGCCATCAGCCAAGCCCGGCTGGGCCCCGGACGCATCCACCACTGCATGCGCTCGATCGGCGTGGCCGAGCGGGCACTCGAGTACATGTGCAAGCGGGCGCTCGAGCGCCATACCTTCGGCAAGTCGGTTGCACAGCAAGGCCTCATCCAGGACTGGATCGCCGAAGCGCGCATCGAGATCGACCAGGCCCGCGAGTACGTGCTGCATGTGGCACATCTGATGGACACCATCGGCAACAAGGCCGCCGCGCAGGAGATCTCCGGCATCAAGGTGGTGGTGCCCAACATGGCGCTGAAGATCATCGATCGGGCCATCCAGGTGCACGGCGCCGGCGGCGTCACCCAGTTCTTCCCGCTGGCCGAGATGTACGCCCAGATGCGGACGCTGCGGATCGCTGACGGCCCCGACGAGGTCCACAAGATGACCATCGCCCGCCGCGAGCTCCGCCGCCACGACCCCGACTTCAGGATGTCCTAGCGGAAACCGCGGCGCCCGGCGCCCTTTCGGAGGCCCTACACGACGGCAAGTCTTGGGGGCTTGTGGTCCTCGTCTTTGGTGTTCCGAGAGAGATCGGCACCTGCAGTCACCAGCACGACGCGGAACGTCTCGCCCGGCTCGTCCAACTGAGCGTCGCTCGCGCTCTTGTCACCCCGATCCGTTTATGGTCGTTGGCATTGGATAATAATAGTATTATCAAGCGTGTCGCAGTGGTCGGTCGAGTTTCATCCAGCCTGCAGGCAGTGGGCGGAGGGACTCGAACAGGCCGATGCTGAGGCCTTGCTTGCTGCCGTCCGCGTGCTGCGAGACCAGGGGCCGACGCTGGGCCGTCCGCTGGTCGACACTCTCAAGAGCAGCCGACACAACAACATGAAGGAACTCCGACCAGGCTCAACCGGACGAACCGAAGTGCGCGTCTTGTTTGCCTTCGACCTCGAACGCAGGGCCATCCTGCTGGTCGGTGGCGACAAGCGCGACGACTGGGACCATTGGTATGAATCGAACATTCCGATCGCCGATGATCGATTCGAGGAACATCAAGCCAAGCTCGCCGATAGGCGGCAGACGACAACACGCAGGACGGCACCGAGAAAGCAGACCGGCCGGAGGAAGCGACGATGAGTCTTGAACAATGGGAGAAGAAGGTCCTTCAAGCGCCAGGCGCCGACCAGCGCGTCAGCGTGATCGAGGACGAGTTGCGATTGGCTGCTGGGTTGACCGCTCTGCGTGAGAGCGCCGGCTTGACCCAGCGCGACCTCGCTGAGCGAATCGGCGTATCGCAACCCCGCATCGCCGCCATCGAGTGCTCCGACAATGTCACGATCAGCGTTCTCCAGCGCTACGCCCGCGGAGTAGATGGCCGCCTCGAAGTCTCCGTAGTGCAAGATCAACGACGGACTCCTCTGCTCTGACACCTGTAGGCCGCGCGGATTGACCGCTACGTGAACTCGACCAGATCAACATCGGCGCCTCACGTAGCCGGGCGAACTCAGACCCGGGGATGAGACCACATCGTTTGCGGATTATGCGATTTCATGCGCCGCCGTGATGCCGTTTGAGACACCATCGTGAGCGCAAAACCCTTGTAGCTGCTGGCGTTCCGCTGTATCAAACAGTCTCACTGAATCACGCCGGGTTTGGTAGAGACTGTTTTTGTTGGGTCCCGGCCGGGTCGGCTGGGACGTGTTGACGGTAGTAGGCGTTCTCGTGGTCGGCGGGGGTGGTGTAGGCGTAGCGGCCTTGGAGGAGTTCGCCGTGGCTGCGTCGGTGGTTGTACCAGTCGACCCATTCGAGGGCAGCGAACTCGACGTCGTCTCTTGCCTGCCAGGGGCCTCGCGGGTAGATGAGCTCCCATTTGAACAGCCCGTTGAAGCTCTCGATCATGGCATTGTCGTACGAGTCGCCTTTGGTGCCGACCGACGCGACGATGTCGTTGTCGTCGAGCCGCTGTGAGTAGCGGATGGACAGATATTGCGATCCGCGGTCGCTGTGGTGGGTCACTCCCTCGATGCGGCGGCCGTCGCGTCGGCGGGCGGCGATGGCCATGTCGAGGGCGTCGAGGGCGAGGTCGGTGCGCAACGAGCGCGACGCCCGCCAGCCCAGCACGCGCCGCGAGTAGGCGTCGATCACGAACGCCATGTACACGAACCCGCTGCGGGTACGCACCCAGGTGAGGTCCGCGAGCCACAGCCGGTCGGGTGCGCCGACGCTGAAGTCCCTGTTCACCCAGATCGCAGGGCAGGCCCTCGCCGGCAGGGGTGGTCGTGCGGGGCTTCGCGCCGCGCACCACGCCTCGAAGACCCATCTGTGCCATCAGCCGCTCCACGGTGCAGCGAGCCACCCGCACGCCCTTGACGCGGTTGAGGCGGTGCCACACCTTCGCCGCCCCATAGGCGTCGTAGTTCGCCGCATGCACCTCGGCGATCAACGGGCGAAGCTCGCCGTCGCGCACCGCTCTCGCCGACGGCGCACGCTTCTTGGCTGCGTAATAGGCGGACGGGGCGATCCCGACGCCGTGCTCGGCGAGCACAGCGCAGATCGGCTCGACCCCGAACCGGCCCCGATAGGCGTCGACGAACGCCACTACAGCCTGGACTGGCGGTCGAGCCCCTTACCCGAAGAAAGCCGACGCCGCCTTCAATATCTCGTTCGCCCGCCGCAGCTCACGGACCTCGCGCTCGAGCTCTTTGATCCGGGCACGCTCAGCGGTGGTCACCCCCGGCCGCACCCCGCCGTCGATCTCCGCGCGGCGCACCCACAGCCGCACCGTCTCCGGCGTCGGACCCAGCTTGGCTGCGACCGAACAGATCGCCTCCCACTGAGACCCGTACAAGCGCTCGCTGTCGAGCACCATCCGCACCGCCCGCTCACGCAACTCGGCGGGATATCTCCCATTTCCTGGCATCGCTCCATCCTCTCAAGGAACAGAGCCTCCACCAAAACCGGGGCGCTTCACAGCTTCGGTTGCGGGCGCTTTTGCGCGTCTGGGCACGGGTTTCGGTTTCCGCTGTAGGTGACCACCAAGAGAAAGGAAACGGTATGGACACAAACTTGCTGACCGCTGATGCGGAGGCAAACGGAATGGAGTTGTGGGCTACTCGCAACCTGCAGTATCCGGCGGAGCATTCGTCGTGGATCGGCAGGCTCGATTCGGAAGGATGCTGCCGCCGCAAGGCTGACGAGATCAACGGGTCTGCCGGCGGGAGCGCGGCGCACTCTGTGAAACTCGGCGTGAAAGCTGTTGCGGTGTCGGCGCTTGATCCGGTCGAGTTCATGGCGTGGCAGTTTGCGGTCGCCGCGAAACTGGCCGAGCAATGGAACCCTGCGGGCTGGGATCAGGACTCGTGGGGCGAAGTTCTCGATTGCGAAAACGACGAATGGTTTCAGATGAAACTCGATTGTGTGATCGGCACCGCGAACGTGAACGGTCTGCGTATCACCCCGAGCACCAAGACGCCTGCCGATTGCGCCGAGTTGTTTCAGCTTGTCGCTGACGAGTTGGTGTCGGGCTGGGTGTCGATGCACCTGTCGCACCGTCCGCTGAAAACTGTGAGCGCCGGTGCCATGTTTGACCGCAAAGCATCGTTGGGCATCAACGAGTACCAAGCGGAGCGGGTGAGCGAGGCTGTACGCAGCTAGCTGACAAACGAAAAAGCGCCCGCAGTGTTCGGCTGCGGGCGCTTTTTCGCGTCCGGGTGCTGTTTCGGTTTTCGCAGATGGTGAGAGAAAGGAATCTCGATGACGACACGCCAGTGTTTTTATTGCGGTTCGCTTAGGGCTGGGCGAGTGATTCAGTCTGCGCCGAAAGGCGACGAGTTCACAGTGTGGGCGCACGCTGCTTGTGATGCCGCGGCGCACAACCCGAGCAAGATGAGCTTCGACGAGTTCGCGGCCAGTTTTCGAAAGTGGTGCCCCGCCGGTTCGCATTCGCAGCTTCTCGACGAATGGGACAGCTACCGGTGACCGCGTTTGAGATGCGGCGTATCAGAACGATCTGATTCGCAGTGTGCATACCGATATGGCGTCGGGTTTGCGCCCGATGGTGCAATTAGAAGAGGCTTCGAGGATGTGTGGGACACGCTCGTGCAGGGTCCCGACTACTGTGAGCTTCGCAGCCTCGGCTACCTGGCCGACTTCCGAGTAGTCGAGCCGACCGTGCGCCTGCCGGAGAATCTGCCTGTTGACGACATGGGCGAGATCGACACCCGAGCAGCCGGAGCAGCGGTCATCGAACTGTTGCGCACCGATGTGGTGGTGAACGAATGGCGTGCCGCTGTAGCGCCGCTGGTGGACCGCCGCACCATCTGTGGTATCTGCCGACCGTCACCGCAGCTTCACGGCTCGCAGAGGTCCTGTATGAGGCCGACGAGCAGGCTGCGGTGCTGACCGCGAAGACAGCGCGTGCGGACCGGCGGCGGATGGTCGACGATTTCAAGCACGGTCGGCTGATGCACCTTTTGAACGTCGCTGTGGCCACCGAAGGATTCAACGTCCCCGATTGTGCGGTGGTGGTGCATCTGCGGCCAACCAAGAGCCTCAGCCTGTATCGGCAGATCAACGGGCGGGCGTTGCGAGCGTCGGAAGGCAAACCGTATGCGGTGATCGTGGACATGGCCCGCAACACGACCCAGCATGGCGACCCGGCTGTGCCGATGCGGTGGAGTCTGGCGGCTCGCAAGGTTCGCAACGACGAGGTGTCGCAGATGCCGACCGTGGAGTGTCCGCGCTGCGGCCATTCGCAGCATCCTTCGTTGCGGTGCTGCGGAGCGTGCGGTCAGCGGCTGTGGTGGGGCTGCGGAACTGATGCGGCCGGGGAGCGCGGCCGCGGACGTGACAGGTTCTGGCATCACTACACCGACGACGTGCGGACACTGCACACCGGCACGGTGCGGCACTGCTCAGACTGTCGAGAGGTCGCTTACCTGATCGAGACCGTCGGCTCAGGGCAACTGTGCCTGCCGGGAATCTGAGCAAGCAGGCAGTCAGCTACCCACGACAAAACGCCAGCAAGACAAACCCGTGAGAGTCTGCCTTGCTGGCGAATTGTGCGGGAAGGTCAGAATGTCGGAACGGCGCTATAGGCCAGTGCAGTCACGCCAAGCCGGGTTAGTCTGTCCATCGGCAGTTTGCTGGTAAATGTAAGAAGTCTCGAAATTCCTATACTTGCTGTGCTTGCTGCGCCTAAGCGGCAGATGAACGTCGCGTACCTGTTGCCTATACGACCAATCAGCCTTGTGTATTGTAACGTAGCGTTCGACCACATAGCAGAAATTGCCGCTATTTGACTCCTTTACGCCATTATGCGCCGACAAGATAGCAACGGCCTTCGCGGCATCGCTCATGTCCGAAGTAACGGCATCGTTGATGCCCGAATAGTCTGAAACCAACGTGTCGGGGGAGTCGGTAACGTCGTAGCCATACTGCCCGCCGCAGTCCCAGTGGTGTAAGTCGTACGCAGATTCGATTTCATCTGAACTCGGCACCTTCTCAGACGCTGTGGCCAGCCTACCGAAAAAAAAGCTTGTGCCAAACCCGATGAGGAAGCCGCCAACCGCTCCAATAACGGTACCTATCCCGGGAACTACGCTGCCCCCAGCAGCGCCCCCAGCAGCGCCAACTATAGCGCCATCAAGAGACTCGTTTAGAAAGCTTTCAAGGGTGTAATCCGCAAATTGAACGCCGTGATCTTCTTCGAGCCATCGCTCAGTCTTGGCGTCCGCGCAGAGCCTTATGGCCGTGGGGAGATGTTGAGGTAGAGGGCCAAGATACACCAGTTTGATTTTCGACACGGCGACCCATTCGCCGTTAGTCCGTACTTCTGCCTTGACTTGTACCTTGCCGTCTAGCTGTACGGGTCTGGTGAAAATCCGCCAGCCGTGTTTTCCTTTCTGTGTGATTGATAGGCGCTGGCGTGTTGTGTAATAGTCGGCATCGACTCGTTTCTCTGAGACCGTGAACTTTACTTCTCCGGTAAGAAGATTAATCCCGTTGCGCCTGATGTGTCTCGGGACATGAACAGACAGCTTGAACACGCCTTGCCGGTCGTTCATGTTCCATGTAGCCCAAGCGCCCTTCACGGTCGCTGCGACGGCTGTTTCGTCGCAGCGACCTTGGGCACTCAGGCCGGATGCGCAGTTAGCAGCAGACACATGCATACCGGAAAAGTTTTCGGGCCATTCGTTCGTGTAGCCCCAAGTGTGCGGTACGTGGGGCGCACCGGGTTCGGCTGAGTGCGCTGACGCGGGTTGCCCGCTGAGGCTCAGAGTCGTAGCGGCGAGCAGCATCGCCAACAGCGCAGCTAGCAGTTTCCTCATGGTCATGTTGCCTGCCTGTTCGTCGCGTCAGCAGCACGCTGACGCCCAGACGGCAACAGTAGGCGATGAGCGCTCAGGCACGCTGAGAGACGCTGTACGACGCTTCTGGGGCGCTGCAAGCTGACGCTGTGAGGCACTGCTCAGACTGCCGCACTGTGGCCCACCTCGTGGAGACCGTCGGCGCTGGGCAACTGTGCCTGCCGGGAATTTGAGTGAGCAGGCAGTCAGCTATACGCGACAAAACGCCAGCAAGACAAACCCGCGAAGAGTCCGCCTTGCTGGCGTTGTGCGTCACGACACAGCGAACTTGCCCGACGGCGCATCCGCCCGCCCGACTACCCGAAGCGGCGGTCGCCCCAGCAGACCGCGGTGCCGTCGCTGCGCAGCCCGCACGAATGGTCGTTGCCTGTGGAGATCGCGGTGAACTTGCCCCCGGGAGGGTCCGCCTGCCAGGAGTAGTTGTCGCCCCAGCAGACCGCGGTGCCGTCGCTGCGCAGCCCGCACGAATGGCCGATGCCTATGGAGATCGCGGTGAACTTGCCCCCGGGAACGTCCGCCAGCCCCTCGGTGTTTCCGCCCCAGCAGACCGCGGTGCCGTCGCTGCGCAGCCCACAGTGATAGCCGCTGGCGCCTGTGGAGATCGCGGTGAACTTGCCCCCGGCAGCGTCCGGCAGCTTGTCGGTGTGTCTGCCCCAGCAGACCGCGGTGCCGTCGCTGCGCAGCCCGCACGAATGGTTCCAGCCTGTGGAGATCGCTGTGAACTTGCCCCCGGGAGGGTCCGCCTCCCCCCACCGGTTCGAGCCCCAGCAGACCGCGGTGCCGTCGGCGCGCACCCCGCACGAATGGTTGCTGCCTGCTGACACGGCGACGAACTTGCCCGACGGCGCATCCGCCTGCCCGGAGCCGTTGGCGCCCCAGCAGACCGCGGTGCCGTCGGCGCGCAGCCCGCACGAATGGTTCCAGCCTGCGGAGATCGCGGTGAACTTGCCCCCGGGAGGGTCCGCCTCCCCTTCGCCGTTGGCGCCCCAGCAGACCGCGGTGCCGTCGACGCGCACCCCGCACGAATGATCGCTGCCTGCTGAGACGGCGGCGTACCGGGGCCGGTCTGCCGCCGCGGCGGTTGGCGTTGTGTCGCTGGTTGTCTCGGCGCGGCTGTCGATCCATGCCAGCACGGCTTTCGCTGTGGCGACACGATCCGCACCGGCAAGGCGCACAATCACGTTCAGGCCGGCTACAGCAGAGTCAGGCACCGCTTTGGTGCCACCGAGCACCACGACCTGCTGAGAGCCGATGACAGCTTTGGCTTCGTCGGGCGCTACGACGCATTTCGTGTCGAGAACCTGCCAGCTTGCGAGCAGTTCCGCCATCGCAGCGTCACCCGCAGCCGACACCACAGCGTGCGTCTCGCCGCGGCAATCGGGTTCCGGCGTGGGGTGCGCCGAAGCGCTCGAAGCCGCCAGCCCGACGGCAAGCGCTGTCGCCAACAGCGCAGCTAGCAGCTTCTTCATGGTCATGTCGTGCTTCCTGTTCTCAGCGTCAGCGTGCTGCTGGCGCGTAGGGGCGCGACGGTAGCCGCGAGTGCGCCTGCGGGCAGCAAAGCGGGCACACTGGACGCCATGGCACCTAGCGGCGCAGAGAACGACGCTGACGCTGCGGAGCGCCGCATAGGGGCCGCAGTGACGGCGTGGCGACTGACAGCTAGATGGTTAGTTCCAAGGTTCTAGTGGTCGTATGGGGTGAGCGTGCGTGGGGGGCCGGGCCGGTGGGTGGTCTGGTTGTGCCAGATGGCGGCGGTGAGGGCGAGGAGCCGGGTGCCGACGCGGGCGGCGACGCCGGGG
>JAJECP010000023.1 GCA_022821985.1 Acidimicrobiia bacterium | reverse complement strand
CCACATGACATCCACCACAGCCTTGGTCAGAGCACGCATGATGAAACCGGCCTCCACGGTCGTCAGGTCATCGACGACCCCACCAATACACCGGGGAACCAGACGACCCGTGGACGGCCACCTATCGGCGCGGCCTCTAAGCCCACATGCGTGGAATCGGCGGATTCGCTTGATGTGGTTGGCATCGGGAATGCAATGGTGGATGTGCTGCTGCGCGCCGATGACGCCGTCGTCGACGGTCTGGGCATCGTCAAGGGAGCGATGACGCTGGTGGACACTCAGCGGGCAACTGAGCTTGCCGCAATGGTGGAACTGCTCGGCGGCGCCGACGAGATGACACCCGGCGGATCGGTGGCCAACACCATGCTGGGCATCGCTGCGCTCGGCGCCCGCGCCGGTTACATGGGGCGAGTCTGCGCAGACGGGCTCGGCGATCTGTTTGTGGCCGACATGGCCGCCCACGGCGTCGCCCAGGCCACGGCAAGAGCGCCGCGTGACGATCCCACGGGACGCTGCACCGTCGTCATCACCCCTGACGGCGAGCGGACCATGAGCACCTACCTGGGTGCGTCTGCCGGCTTCGCCCCCGCAGATGTCGACTGGGACATGGTGGGCCGGGCCCGCACCGTGCTGCTGGAGGGCTACCTCTGGGATCCGACCGCTGCCCGGGCAGCACTGCGCGAGGTAGCGGAGCACTGTGCCGCGCCCGGCAACGACTGCCAGGTGGCACTCAGCCTCTCGGACTCATTCTGCGTGGACCGCCACCGGCGCGAGTTCATCGACATGGTCGATCGGTGCACGAACATCCTGTTTGCGAACGCCGCCGAGCTCAAGGCCTTGTACCAGACCGATGATCTCGATGAGGCGTTGGCGGCGGTGCAGGGCCAGGTGGACATCGCATCGGTGACGCTCTCGGCCTCGGGCGCTGTTCTCGTGACGCCTGACGAGATGGTGCAGGTCGCCGTCGAGCCAGTCGACGAAGTGGTCGACCGGACCGGCGCCGGTGACCTGTATGCCGCCGGGGTGCTCTACGGACTTGCCCGGGGCTACGACCTTGAACTGTGCGGCCGGCTGGGCTCCGTGGCTGCCGCAGAGGTCATCTCTCACGTGGGCACCCGGCCGCTCGTGCCGCTCGATGAACTGGCCGCCGAACTGCTCTAGGCGCGCTTGAACCACACGCTGACCTCCGCAGCCATGGCGTCCAGCACTGCCTGCAGGCGGTGGCGGTCTGCGGGAAGGTCATCAGGGTTCGGACTGACGGCTTCGAGGTAGATCTTCGCCTTGGGCTCGGTGCCGCTCGGGCGGATGCAGATGCGCACCTGCGCCTCGAGATCTCGGTGTGAATCGCCCGCAGTGGCCGGAGCCAGCTCCAGTTCCACGAGATCTGCCGGGTGGGGCGCACTTGGATCGAGCCAGTCTGTGACCTTCGTGACCGAGAGCTCGGCGATCGTGCGGGGCGGATCGGCCCGCAACGCCGCCATGGCAGCAGCGATGTCCTCAGTGTCGGCGCGTACTGACGCTGCGCCGGTGACGTGCAGTCCGATTTCGGCGGTCAGTTCGTCGAGACGTTCAAGCGGGCTGATCCCACGAGCGGCCAAGGAGCCGGCCAGGCGCGCAAATTCCACTGCCGCCGAGATGCCGTCCTTGTCCAGCACGGCGTCGGTGACCGAGTAGCCGAGCGCCTCCTCATAGCCGAACAGCCAATGCGCTGCGGGGTGTTGGAGGCGAGGCTCCATGATCCACTTGAAGCCAGTCAAGGTGCGGTGGTGGGCCACACCGCGGGCAGCGCACAGGGCCTCGACCATCCGTCCCGACACCACCGACGATGCCGAGATCGACTGCCGCGCCGCCCGCTGCTCACCCGCCAGACGGATCAGCCAGTCGCACAGCAGCACGCCCAGCTCGTCGCCGCTCAGCCGGCACCATGTGCTGTCCCGATCGCGAACTGCTACCGCCAGCCGGTCCGCGTCGGGGTCATTCGCGAGCACGAGATCGACATCGCGATCCTCGGCGAGAGCCATTGCATCGTCGAGGGTGCCTGGCTCCTCCGGATTCGGGAATGGCAGCCCAGGAAACGCGCCATCGGGTTGCCGCTGGTGCTCCACGTAGATCGGGGGAGGCAGACCGGCGGTGGCAAACGCATGGGCCAGGGTCTGCGAACCGACACCGCACAACGCGGTGTACACGATCGGCGGCACATCGTTCGGATCGACCGGCTGGCCATCCGCGTCAAAGACCGGACGGCGGACGGCTGTGCCCACGTACTCAGCGATCACTGATCGCACATCGAGGCTCTCGACCTCGTGTCGGGCTGCCAGATCAGCGTCGGAAGGGAGTGACGACAGGTCCATGCGCGCTTCGATGCGCTGGTCGAGCGGCGGCCGGATCTGCGTTCCGTCGGCCCAGTACACCTTCAGGCCGTTGTCATCGCGGGGGTTGTGGCTCGCTGTCACCATCAATCCGGCCCCCGCTGAGCGAGCGAGCAGTTGGCGGGCCAGCAACGGTGTCGGCGCAGGGCCGTCGATGATCGCGACAGGGATGCCCATGGCGGCGAGCAGCCGGGCGGCGTCGAAGGCCATGTCCGCCGCGCCTGGCCGTGCGTCGAACCCCACTACGGCGCCACGACTGCCGAAACCGGCTGCGATCAGCTCGGCGCCGACGGCTCGTGCGGCGATGCGGACCATGACGCGGTTCATCCGCTCTGGTCCCGGCCCCACGGGGGCACGCATGCCAGCGGTTCCGAAGCGAAGCACGCTGCCGAAGTGCGCCTGCACCCACTCGGAGCGATGGCGCTCGGCTTCGATTGCTTGGCGCGTTGCCGGATCGGGGTCGATCTCCAGCCAGGAATCGAGCAGCTCTGCGGGAGTCGTCACGGTCTCGCCTGCTGGCACAGCATCTGGCTCAGCATGTCGCCTTCCGCCCCGGTTGCCATGCTCCATGTGAAACGGGCTCCTGGGCCGCCCGGGCCCCACGGCTCAGCCCGTGGCAATGCGCGCGCAAGTATGTTCGGCCCGGCATGTTGTTCCCGACGTTCGTCTTCGGAGCATTCTTCGTTGTCGTCTTCGTTGTCAACTGGCTCACGCGGCCGCATCCGGCCGTGTGGAGGCCGCTCATGCTGGCGGCCAGCATCGTGTTCTACGGCTGGTGGAGCTGGCGGTTCGTCTTCCTGCTGCTCGCCACCATCGTCATCAACTGGGTCGTCGGGCACTTCGCGGTTATGGGCTCCGACCAGAGGAGGCGCTGGTGGGTGGGGCTCGGCGTCGCTGCCAATCTCACCATCCTCGGCATCTTCAAGTACTGGGACTTCTTCGCCGTCGAGATGTCCAACCTGCTGGAGCGCTTCGGCGTATCGAACGCCTTGCCAGTGCTGGAGTACACGCTGCCGGTCGGCATCTCCTTCTACACGTTCCAGGCGATGAGCTACATCATCGACATCGGCCGCGGGAATGTCCGCGAGATGGCGCCGCTGGACTTCGCGGTGTACCTGTCGTTCTTCCCCCAGCTCGTGGCCGGGCCCATCGTGCGGGCATCGGAGATGGCGCCGCAGCTCGCTGCCCGGCCCGACCCCCGGCACGTGTCGGCTGCCGAGGCATTCGGGCTGATCTTGAACGGCCTGTTCAAGAAAGTTGTCATTTCCAGCTTCCTGGCGAGCGAGATCGTGGATGGCGTGTTCGCCGATCCGGGGGCGCACAGCGGACCCGAAGTCGTGCTGGCGGTGTACGCCTACGCGGTCCAGATCTACGCGGACTTCTCCGGCTACACCGACATCGCCATCGGCGTGGCGCTCCTGCTCGGGTTCCGCTTCCCGCAGAACTTCGACAATCCCTACCGGGCGCTCACGCTGCAGGACTTCTGGCGTCGTTGGCACATGACCCTGTCGCGCTGGCTGCGCGACTACTTGTACGTGCCGCTGGGCGGCAACAGGAAGGGCCGGGCCAACACCTACCGCAACCTCATGATCGTCATGCTGCTGGGCGGGCTGTGGCACGGCAGCACTTGGAACTTCGTCATCTGGGGCGGGATCCACGGTGTCGTCCTGGCTGTGGAGCGGTTGGTGCGCGAGCAGCGGGAGCGCAGCGGTGCGCCGCCGATCCTGCCGGGGAGCTGGGGCGAGGTCGTGCGATGGCTCGTCACCTTCCATGTGGTGTGCCTGGCATGGGTGTTCTTCCGTTCCGAATCGCTGTCCGCCGCGGTCGAGATGCTGGGCGCATTGGCCAACTTCGACAACTACGCCGGCACCGCAACGCCGCTGGTGATCGCGGTGACGTTCGGCGCTCTCGCCTTCCAGTTCATGCCCGCCGACTGGTTCGAGGTGCTGCGAGATGGCTTTGCCAGTCTCGGCTGGGTGGGCCAAGGCGCCGTGGTGGGTGTCTCGCTGGTGGCCATTGACGTGCTCGGTCCCACGGGCGTCGCCCCGTTCATCTACTTCCAGTTCTGAGCAATGCAGATCTCGCACGCTCCGCCCAGCCCTCCGACCGCTCCGTCCGGAGCCCAGCCGCGCCTGCATGCCAGCGACCGCCGCATTGGCATGCCTGCCGGCAAGGTGTTGCTGGCAGGCGCGCTCGGACTGGCCCTGGC
This sequence comes from Acidimicrobiia bacterium, assembly GCA_022821985.1. Lineage (GTDB taxonomy): Bacteria > Actinomycetota > Acidimicrobiia > Acidimicrobiales > Poriferisodalaceae > Poriferisodalis. The sequence goes on along the minus strand of JAJECP010000023.1, from coordinate 36,836 downwards.
GATCGTGCTCAACTCGCAGCAGCTGCTGCGCGAGGCCCAGCAGAAGCCGTTCGGCTGGGAGCGCGATGTCTCGGTGGCGGTGTGGGAACCGGTCGAGGGCGCGGCCAGCGCTGCCGGGGTGCACCTGCCGCGCCTGTGGGCCGACGAGGCGTTCGGTCGCGACGTGGCCGATCCCGGCGCGACGGCCGATCCGCCCAGTGCCGTCGCCGCCGGCGAGGCGGTGGATGAAGCCGGCGGCGCCGCGGCTCCCGATCCGGCGCGTGCTGGCGTCGTAGCTGCCGATCCGGCGACGCCAGCGATCGCTGGTGCCGGAAGCTCCGATGACGGCGCGGCGACGGGAGCGCCCGCCACCACCATGCCGTGGTTCCCTACGCCGGCCGATCCGCTGCGGCTGCACGTCATGGGCGATTCCATGGTGCAGTTCTTCGGCCACGTCATGGTGGGCCTGGCCAACGACACGGGCGTCATCGAGGCCTCCACGGAGCATCAGCTCTCCAGCGGCTTGAGCCGACCCGACTTCTACGACTGGCCGACGCGCATCGTGGCGGTCCTAGCCGCCGAGGACCCCGACGCCGTCGTGTTGATGTTCGGCGGCAACGACGCGCAGGCAATCGTCGTGGATGGCCAGATCGCGCGCCGCTTCTCGGATGCCTGGGTGCAGGAATACTCGGCGCGCGTCGGCCACGTCATGGACCTGGTGACAACTGACCCCGACCGGGTGTTGATCTGGGTTGGCCAGCCGATCATGGAGGATCCCGAGTACGACGCCCGCATGCAGCGGCTCAACGAGGTCTTCGAGGCCGAAGCCGCCAAGCGCGAGCGGGTGCACTATGTGGATACCAGGGACCTGTTCCGGGGGCCCAATGGCGGCTTCAGCCGCTACGTGGCCGACGCCGATGGGCAGCTCGCCGATGTGCGTCTCACCGACGGCGTCCACCTCAGCACCGTCGGCGGACGCTGGCTGTCGCAGGTGCTCTTGGACGAACTCGGACTCTTCGTCGACCTGTCGTCTGGAGCCCGGTCATGACGCGCCGCCCGTTGCGGCGACATCACCGCGCGCAACCGCGGAGGAGTGCACTAGCGGCACAGTGGCTTGAACTCGAATCCGCGGTCTGAGAGTCGTTCGAGTGCCATGTCGAGTCCTCGCACCGTCGCCGAACGAGGGCCGCCACCGTCGTGCAGCAAGATGATGGCACCGGGATGGGACCGGGCAACGAGGCCGTTGGCAATCGCCTGGGCTGGGCGCTGTTCCCAATCGCGCGGGGAGTAGCTCCAGCCGACCAGTCTCAAGCCCAGCTCGTTGGACCATTCTTCGGTGAATCTGCCGATGGCGTAGTAGGGCGGCCTGAGGCACGGGGTGGCGAGCGGCCCCAGGATCTCCTGGGTGCGCCCGACGGAGCGGTCGAAGGCCGCCTTCGAGACACGTGCGAGCGACTCGTGTTGCCAGGAGTGGTTGGCGAGGGTGTGGCCCTCGTGTGCGATGCGCTGGATGAGCAGTGGATATCGCTCTGCGAGGTAGCCGACGACGAAGAAGGTCGCTCGAGCCCCGTGGCGTGCCAGCACGTCGAGCACCTGCGGTGTGTACGTCGGGTGCGGCCCGTCGTCGAAGGTCAGGTAAACAACCGGACCGTCGTCGGGCAAGGCTGGCGGGGAGACGTGCGTGCTCGACCAGAAGCCGGTGGCGTCGCGGGTAGCTATGCCCTCGCCGAGTGCAGCTGGGAATACGTCGATGGAGAGCCGGTAACCCGCAGGCGTCACGAGCGAAGAAGCAACAGTGACGCGCCATTCGCCGCTCGCCGGTACGGCGACCGCGAACTCCTGAGTGCGTTCGGCCAAGGGCACCAGCACGGCGCCGTCGCTCGGGCGGGCCTCGAGCCACACTCCTGCCGGGGCGGCGAGCGTCACCACCAGCACTTCGCTCTCGTCGGCCTGCACAACGTAGGGGTGCCGTTCGCGCAGCTCGATCCGGTCCGACGCGGCAACGCCGATGCCGTCCATAGCGGGAGCCAACGCGGTAACCGGGCGGTCGATCTGAAGCGTCGGCACCCGGTCAATCGGCTCGACTCCGGTGACGGTCACCACCGGCTCTGTACCTGCGCTGCCAGTGTCGGCAGACGGCTTGACGGTCAGCGCAGTGCGCCTGGTGAAGAACTCGAGTGGCTCGCCCGGCGAGCGGTCGAGGAAGGACACCTCGATGACGTCATTCTGGATGTCGAGCTTGTCAATGATGATGCGCCGGCCCAGATTCGCCGACGGCCACGTCTCGAATGCTCCGCCGCCGTCGATGACGGGCACGATCAAGTGCGGTTGCGGCGAGTCGGCATACCGGGCCTCGAGGTGAAGGGCGTAGTCCTCGTTGCCATCGCCGTCCAGATCGCCATGTGCTGCCTCCGGATGAAGCACGAACCACCAATCCGGGTATGAGCGCCGGACAGCTTTCTCCACGCCCGCAGGAAGCCAATCCGGCTCAGCTGCCGGTGCGATCGCGCGATCCTGCTGCGCGCCGTCCTGATCGTCGGCACTTCCCTCGGAAGTGGCCCGCTCGACTGGTGGGTCGGCTCTTGCCGACAGCGCCCGATCGGCATGCTGATCTGCCTCGTCAGGCGGGAGCTCGCCGAACGGGCCGGTCTGGGCGGACTGCTCCACCTCATCGGACGGCGCGAGCCGTCCGGACTGCGCAGCGTCGTCATCAGCAGACGGCGGGCCTTCCGGCAACGTGGCCTGTGGCTGCGCCACATCCTCCACTTTTATCCGCGAAGGCGATGCCGCCGTCGATGCTGTGTCCCCCGAAGCCTCGGGCTGCTCGGTAGCGCCAGAGCCCGCTTCGGCGGGCGGGCCATCCCCGACGCTCTCAATGTGGCAAGCACCGGCCAGCGCCACCGTCAGGACCAGCACGCCGACGAAACTTCTGGCGTTGACCGCGCGCACCCCATGATGATGGCCGGTTGAGAGAGGTGGGCAGCGGCAGCCGGACTCAGTCACACTGGCCGCGGGCGCGGCCGGTGCCAGCCGCCTAGCCGCGGCCGCAGTTGGGGCGCTTGCCGTGATTGGCTTTGCTGCGCCGCGCCCGGAGCTTTCGCTTGTTGGTGCGCTTCGACATAGGCGTCTCAGGCTACCGACGCCGTTCGGCTCCGCCTCTGGGACTCAGCCGACGGCACCGACTTCGTGGAGTTTCTCGATGTCGTCGGCGTCGAAGCCCCAGTCGGCCAGTACCTCATCGGTGTTCTCACCCGGCGACGCCGGCGGTCGGGCGACGGCGCCCGGGGTACGGCTGAAGCGAGGCGCCGGTGCAGGCTGCATCACGCCCTCGACCTCCACAAAGCTGCCGCGGGCCGCATTGTGCGGGTGGTGCGGCGCCTCTGACAGATCCAGTACCGGCGCGTAGCAGACATCGGAGCCGGCCATGATCTCGTCCCACTCGTCGCGGGTCTTGGTCTTGATGACCTCCGCCAAGCGAGCCCGCTTGTCGGCCCACGCATCACGGTCGTTGCGGTCCACCGTCGGAGCGTCGGCCAGACCGGTCTTCTGGAGCAATTCGTCGTGGAACTTGCCCTCGATCGAACCGACCGAGACGAACTTGCCGTCAGAGGTCTCGTACACGCCGTAGTAGTAGGCACCGCCGTCGAGGAAGTTGGACTCCCGCTCGTCGGCCCAGCCGCCCGAGCCGTAGATGCCGTAGATCGCGGCCATCAGAGAAGCGGCACCCTCGGTCATGGCGGCATCCACGACTTGGCCCTGCCCGGAGTCACGCGCCTCGAGCAGTGCGGCGCACACGCCGAAGGCCAGGTACATGCCGCCGCCTCCGAAGTCGCCCACCAGGTTGAGCGGCGGGCTCGGCGCCTCAGCAGGTCCGATGGCATGCAGCGCTCCGGTCAGGGCGATGTAGTTGATGTCGTGCCCGGCGGCGTGTGACATGGGCCCTTCCTGGCCCCACCCGGTCATGCGGCCGTAGACCAGCTTCGGGTTGCGAGCGAAGCACTCGTCTGGTCCGAGACCCAGTCGCTCGGTGACGCCGGGGCGGAAGCCTTCGATGAGCGCGTCGGCCTGCTCAACCAGCTTGAGGATGGTCTCGACACCGTCTGGCGACTTGAGGTCGACCGCCACCGAACGCCGGCCCCGGTTGAGCACGTTGAACCTGCGCCCCCGGTCGATGCCGAGGTCTTCAGGTGTCATGCGGTCGATGCGGATCACGTCCGCGCCCAGATCAGCGAGCAGCATGGCGCAGAACGGTCCAGGGCCGATACCGGCCAGCTCGATCACCTTGAGTCCCTGCAGCGGTCCCATGGGTTCCTCCCCGTCAATGGATGTCTCGGGCGCGTACCCGACCCGGCGAAGTCTTGCACGCAGCGCTCCGTACCGCCCGGGAGGGCTGTGAGCACCCAGCGTTGCACTCATTAGCCTCGCCCGGCGATGGAGCGCTTTGGGTTCGTGGGCCTGCCCAACGCTGGGAAGTCGTCGCTGTTCAATTCGCTCGCCGGCGGCGGGGCACTGGCGGCGCCGTACGCCTTTGCCACCACCGATCCGAATGTCGGAGTGGCCCGGGTGCCCGACCCCCGGCTCGATGCGCTCGCCGAGATGAGCGGCAGCAAGAAAGTGGTGCCGACCACCACAGAGTTCATCGATATCGGCGGACTCGTGGAGGGGGCCAGCAAGGGCGAGGGTCTTGGCAACCGCTTCCTGGCGGGGATCCGCGAGGTGGACGCCATCGTCTTCGTCCTGCGTGCCTTCTCTGATGCCGATGTGCCGGGTCCCGCCGACCCGCTCGAACACCTTCGCATCGTCGAGACCGAGCTCACGCTGGCGGATCTGGAGTCGGTGGAATCCCGCATCGACCGCCGCCGCAAGGCCTCCCGCAGCCAGCCGTCCGACACTGCGCTGGCCAAGGAGGTCGCAGCGCTCGACGCCGCGCTCGAGCATCTGGCGGCCGGCACGCCGCTGTACCGGGCATGGCCGCTCGGCGCAGTGTTCGATGGGCCCGACGAATACCTGCACCGAACGGCGCTGCGGAGCCACTTCCTGCTGACCGACAAGCCGGTCATGGCAGTGCTGAATCTCGGCGAGGACCAGCTCGATGCAGCGACGGAACTGGCAGCGGCCATTGAGGCCGAGCTGCCGGGTGCGACGGTGCTGCCGCTGTGCGTGCAGCTCGAAGCGGAAGCTGCGCAGCTTGCCGGCGCCGAGCGAACCGAGCTGCTCGAAGGACTCGGTCTGGGGGAGGGCGCGCTGGAGCGGTTCGTCGCGGCAGCGCACGGTCTGCTGGGCCTGTGCACGTTCCTCACCACAGGCGAGAAGGAATCCCGGGCTTGGACCTTCCGGGCCGGCTGGCGAGCGCCGCAATGCGCCGGGCGGATCCATACCGATTTCGAGCGCGGCTTCATCCGGGCCGAGGTGATCGACTGGGCTGAGCTGCTGGATTTAGGCTCGTGGTCTGCCGCGCGGGATGCGGGCCGCCTGCGAGTCGAGGGGAAGGACTATCCGATGCGCGATGGCGACGTCGTGGAGTTCCGCTTCAACGTGTAGCCATGCCCTGGTTGGCGTGCGGGGATCGAGTGGTGGCAAGCCTTGAGGTTGCTCGCACCCGTTCCGAGCGCCGGCGTGGCCTGCTCGGGCGCGACGACATGACCGGAGCGCTGCTGATCGAGCGGTGCCGGTGTGTGCACACCATCGGGATGAGCTTCGACATCGACGTGCTGTTCCTGGATCGGCAGCGGCGGGTGGTGGACCTGGTGCAGATGCCGCCGGGCCGGATCGGACGGCCGAGACTGAGCGCTCGATCGGTCATCGAGACCCAAGCGGGCGCATGCGAACGCTGGGGCCTGACCGTGGGAGACACGCTCGACGTCCGGCTGGAAGCATGAGCGACAGCGAACCCCGGCTGTGGCTGGTGGCCACACCCATCGGCAACCTTGCTGACATCGCCCCGCGGGCGGTCGAGGTGCTGTCGGCGGTGTCTTTCGTGGCCTGCGAGGACACCCGCCGTACCGGCCTGCTGCTGCAACGGCTGGGTGTCAGCGGGCGGCAACTGGTGGCCATGCACGAGCACAACGAGGCCGCCGTGGCCGCCGAGATCGTGGGGCGCCTGACAGCTGGGGAGACCGCCGCGTACATCACGGACGCGGGCATGCCCGCCATCTCCGATCCCGGGCAGCGACTGGTTGCCGCGGCAGCAGCAGCAGGCATCGAGGTCAGCGCCGTTCCGGGGCCGTCGGCACCGGTGACGGCATTGGCCATCTCGGGCCTGCCGACCGATCGCTGGGTCATGGAAGGGTTCCTGCCCCGCAAGGGAAAGGCCCGCCGTCAACGACTCGATGGAATTGCCTCCGAGCAGCGAACCGTCGTGCTGCTGGAATCGCCCAAGCGCCTCCGCACCACGCTCGACGACCTGGCGGAGGCCTGCGGCGCCGACCGTCCAGCGGTCGTCGTCCGCGAACTCACCAAGCTTCACGAAGAAGTGGCGCGCGGCACGGTCGCCGAGTTGGCGGCACGATTCACGGAACCGCCACGAGGTGAGATCGTCGTAGTGCTCGGCCCAGCGATCTGGCAACCCCCGTCCGACGAGCAGATAAGCGCTGAGCTGACCGCTGAGCTGAAAGCCGGTTCCAGCGCCCGCGACGCCGCAGCAGTCGTCGCAGAACGTCTCGGCGTGGCCCGCAACCGCGCCTACCGCTTGTCCACAGAGTTAGCTCGCTCCCTCGAACCCCCGATGCCATAGCGGCGAGCGGGCGGCGAAATCCTGCGAGCGGCATTGGTGCTCGTCAGTACCCTGAACCGGTGACCTCTTACTACGTCACGACGCCGATCTACTACGTCAACGACGCCCCCCACATCGGGCACGCGTACACGACAATCACCGCTGACGCGATCGCTCGCTGGAATCGGCTGTGCGGTTGCGACGTCATGTTCCTGACCGGCACCGATGAGCACGGCCTCAAGGTGCAGCGGGCTGCCGAGCAGAACGGCTGCACTCCCATCGAGTGGGCCGATCGCACCGTGGTGCGCTTCCAGGAAGCGTGGCAGCAACTCGACATCGCCAACGACGACTTCATCCGCACCAGCGAACCTCGCCATCATCACTCGGTCCAGCAACTGCTGCAGGCCTGCTACGACAACGGCGACATCACGCAGCAGACCTACGAGGGCCTCTACTGCGTGAGCTGTGAGGCCTACTACACCGAAGACGACCTCGACAACGGCATGTGCCCGATCCACCGGCGACCGGTCGAGCACGTCTCGGAGGAGAACTACTTCTTCTCGCTCAGCCGCTACGAAAAGCCCCTGCTTGACTGGTACGAAGCACATCCCGATTTCGTCGTTCCGGCGACCAAGCGCAACGAGGCATTGGGGTTCATCCGCAGCGGGCTGCAGGACTTCTCGATCAGCCGCACGTCGCTGGACTGGGGCATCCCGATTCCGTGGGACCCGAGCCATGTCACTTATGTCTGGTTCGACGCGCTCACCAACTACATCACCGCTGCCGGGTACGGCAGCGACGATGCCCAGTTTGCGCATCGCTGGCCGGGTGTGCACCTGATCGGCAAGGACATTCTCCGCTTCCATTGCGTGTACTGGCCGGCGATGCTGATGAGCGCTGGTGTGCTGCCGCCACGCCGGGTCCATGTGCATGGCTTCCTGCTCGTCGGTGGCGAGAAGATGGCAAAGTCAGCGCTCAACCAGATCGCCCCAGGCGACCTGGTGGACGACTTCGGCAGCGACGGCGTGCGGCACCACTTCTTGCACGATCAGCCCTTCGGTCCCGACGGCGACTTCTCCTATGAGGGGATGGTTGCCCGCTACAACGCCGACCTGGCCAACAACCTTGGCAACCTGATGAGCCGGGTCGCCACCGTGGTCAGCCGCAAGTGCGAAGGCATCGGGCCGGCACCCCGTGCCGACAGCCCGCTGGCCGAAGCGGTGGCTGAGTGCGTTGCCGAGACCGCTGACGCCTGGGAACGCTTGGCGCCGTCGGAAGCCCTCGACGCCACCTGGCGGATCATCCGTGAGACCAATGCCATGCTCGAGGCAGCCGAGCCGTGGAAGTCCGATCCGGGCCCGGAGGTGGATGCCGTGCTCGGCGATGCGCTGGAAGCACTGCGCATCGTGGCGGTGCTCGCATCGGTAGCCACGCCGAGGGGCTGCGACGAGGTGTGGCGGCGCATCGGCATGGAGGGCTCGGTCGCCGATCAGCGCCTGCCGGAGGCTGCGACCTGGGGTGGTTATCCCGGCGGTTTGCCGGTGTCGACCGGCGAGCCGCTGTACCCGCGCTTGCGATGAACCCAGCACCATGAACCCCGTTCCATGAGCCCCGGCCGATGAGCACAGTGTCCGAAGCCGACGTCTGGATCGACAGTCACTGCCACCTGTGGGACAACGGCGCAGAGCTCGTTGCCGAGGCACGCCGGGACGGCGTGGCCTGGGTGGTCGACATCGGCACCGACGTCGAGCGCAGCATTGCGGCATTGGAGCGGGCCCGGACGCTGCCGGGTGTCGCTGCCACGATCGGGCTGCACCCTCACGATGCGGATGAGGGGCCGGCTGCCCTCGACGTGCTCGAACGGCTCATCGCCGACGCGAGCGCCGCTGGGGCAGCCGGCAGCGACGATGGCAGTACCCGGCTCGTCGCCGTCGGCGAGTGCGGGCTCGACTACTACTACGAGCACTCCGACCGGGACGCCCAGCGCGAGGCCTTCGCTGCCCAGATCGCCATGGCCCACCGCTATGAGCTGGCCTTGGTCATTCACAGCCGGGAGGCCTGGGAGGACACCTTCGACGTGCTCGATGCCGAGGGAGTGCCGCCCGGCACGGTGTTCCACTGCTTCACGGGCGGGCCCGACGAGGCTCGTGCAGCGCTCGAACGAGGTGCATCGGTGTCGTTCAGCGGGATTGTGTCATTCCGCAACGCGGCCGAGATCCGCGACGCCGCAGCGCTCGTTCCCGCCGACCGCTACCTGGTCGAGACTGACGCGCCGTACCTGGCGCCGGTGCCCAAGCGGGGGAAGCAGAACCGGCCGAGTTGGGTGCGATTCGTGGGCGAAGCCGTCGCGGCCGCCCGGGGCGTATCCACCGCCCAGGTCGCTGCCGAGACCACGGCCAATGCTCGGCGGATCTTCGAACTGGATGAGCCCGCTGCCCTATGACGGACCGAATGCTGACCCTGCCTGCCGTCAAGGAACGCTTGGAGCAGGTCGGAGCGGCGCCTCGGCGAAGCCTCGGGCAGAACTTCGTGGTCGATCCCAACACCGTGCGCCGGATCGCACGCCTTGCAGGTGTCGGCCCGGGCGACCGCGTCGTAGAGATCGGCGCCGGCCTGGGCTCGCTGACGCTGGCATTGGCCGAGACGGGTGCCGCTGTGGTGGCAGTGGAGACCGACGGCCGCCTCGTACCGCTCCTGCGTGAGGTAGTGGGCGCGTTCACCACGGACGGTGAGTCAGGTCCTGCCGAGCCGGGTGGGTCGAGGCCGGGTCCCGTCGAGATCGTGCATGCCGACGCGCGACGCATGGACTGGAGCGCGCTGCTGCCGGGCAGCGGGTGGCACGTCGTTGCCAACCTGCCGTACAACATCGCGACCTCGCTGGTGCTGACCGTGCTCGATGAGGTGCCGGCCGTCACCCGGCTGCTGGTGATGTGCCAGCGGGAGGCCGCGGAGCGATTGGCGGCGGCGCCTGGCAACGGTGTTTACGGCGCAGTCTCCGTTCGGGTCGCGGTCCACGCTGACGCCGAGTTGGCCGGAGCGGCGCCGGCCACGGTCTTCTACCCCCGGCCTGAAGTGGAATCCGCGCTGGTGCGCATCACCCGCCGTGCCCCATCCATGGAGCCCGGTCTGCGCGCGGAGGTCAATCGGCTCGTGACCGCAGCATTCGCGCATCGCCGTCAGATGCTGCGCCGAACCTTGCGGAACGCCCTCGATGACGCGGACGGGACACTTGAGCGAGCAGGTGTCGAGGGGACCGACCGCCCCGAGCGTCTCGGGCTCGCCGAATGGGTGCGTCTCGCCGAGGCCTCGCTGGGGACGCCGGTGCAAGGCTGAGCTGGCTGTGGAGGCGCATACCCAGGCGGTCCGGCTGCTCGCCCCGGCGAAACTGACGCAGCGGCTGCGGATCACCGGCATCCGGGATGACGGCTATCACTTCATCGATGCTGAGATGGTGACGCTCGATCTGTGTGACGAGGTCATCGTGCATCTCAGCTCGCAGCAGTCGGTCGAGATCGTTCCGTCTCCCGGAGCGAATGGCACCGCCAGCGCAACGACCGACTGGGACATCCCTGCTGACAGGTCGAATCTGGTGATCCGGGCGCTCGAGCTTGCCGGCAGGACTGCTCACGTCGAGGTTCGCAAGCGCATCCCGCCCGGTGCGGGCCTCGGCGGGGGATCGGCCGACGCAGCCGCCGTGCTCCGTTGGGCCAATCGGATGACTGCCGTCGTGACAGCCGACGCAGCAGCCACCGGCTCGATGTCTCGTCCACAGACGCGCGCCGTCGTCACACCGCAGCAGGCGGCGACCCTCGGTGCCGACGTGGCGTTCTGCCTCGTCGGCGGGCGTGCTCGCGTCGCTGGAATCGGCGACATCATCGAGCCGCTCCCATTCCGGGACCAGTCGTTCCTGTTGTGGATGCCGCCGGTCCAGGTCGACACGGCGGCGGTGTACGGCGCATGGGACGAGCTCGGCGGCCCGTCCGGTCCGAACGCCAATGACCTTGAACCGGCCGCGCTCGCCGCCTATCCCGAGCTTTCGGCCTGGCGCGACGACCTCGAGGCAGTCACCGGGCGTACGCCACAGCTGGCCGGAAGCGGCGGCACCTGGTTCGTCCCCGCGCCATTCGGCGCAGGCGCGCAGAAGCCGGCTGGCGATGGTGCCCGCACAGCAGAAGCACGCGCCATCGGGCGGCTCCACTAGTTGGTGGTTGCCCAGATGGACGCAGGTCAGCGGTTGCGACGCTGGTAGCGCGTCCGCCGCAGCATCTTGCGGTGCTTCTTCTTGCGCATCCGCTTGCGGCGCTTCTTGACCAGCGATCCCATGGAGAGCCGAACGCTAGCGCCTCCGAGGGGCACTGCCACGAGCCGAATTCGTGACGATGGCGCCGAAGCGGGTCGCTACCCTCGATCCACAGGCAGCCCGCCTGCTGAGACCGGCGCTATCGGGGATCGTTCAATTGGTAGGACATCGGGTTTTGGTCCCGGCAATGGAGGTTCGAGTCCTCCTCCCCGAACACTTGGTTTCATGCGGCGAACCAGCACGATGCCGCCTGACCCGATGACGTCAGGCCCCATGACGCCGCCGTGCGCGGCCGTCGTGCTCGCAGCGGGCGCCGGTACCCGCATGGGCTCGGACCTGCCGAAGCCGCTCCACCTGATCGGTGGCCGTGCCATGGTGCTGCGAGTGCTTGATGCCTTGGCTGCAGTCGACGCGGCGCCGGTCGTGGTGGTGGTCGGGCACGGCGCAGCTCAGGTCCGCGAGGCCGTCGGGGCCGAAGCGCCCCAAGCCGACCGGCTGATGTTCGCGACACAACCGGCCCAGCTCGGCACCGGCGACGCAGCACGCGTGGGTCTGTCCGCGTTGGATCGGCACCCAGACGCCAGCGATGTCCTGGTGTTGCCAGGCGACACGCCGTTGCTGCGAGCGACGACGCTGCGGCACGTCGTCGCTGAGCGACGCCGCGCCGGTGCCGCCGCCAGCTTGCTGACGGCTCACGTCAGCGATCCCACCGGCTATGGACGCATCGTGCGTGACGCGGCCGGCCTGACGGTCGTCGAGCAACGCGATGCGACGCCATCGGTGGCGCAGATCAACGAGATCAATGCTGGCGTGTACTGCTTCGACGCGGCCAAGCTGCGCCAGGTGTTGCCGCAGCTGCGTCTCGCAAACGCCGCCTCTGAGTACTACCTCCCCGACGCCATCGGCCTGCTCGCCCGCAGCGGCGAATCGATCACCGCGGTGGCTCTCGACGACGCATCTGAAGCGATGGGCGTGAACGACGCCGATCAGCTCGCGGCCTGCGAAGCGGCGCTGGCTGCGCGCACAAGCCGCTGAGCATCCGCTGCACAGCCAATAATGCCTGAATCTCCGGGGTTCCGGCGGTGCGGTCGGGTAGTCTCACAACTGTCGCCGGACTGCTGAACATGCCGCCAAAACCCATTGCCGAGCGTTCTGCCCAATCCCCAGCTAGTGCTGCTGTGAAGGCGTCTGCGCTGAGCGCGGCGCCCAGGGGACTGCTGCGAAAGGAACACGCAATGGAGCTGGTCACCAAGAAGCGCCTGCACTTGTTCAGCGGCAGGGCGAATCCGGAGTTGGCGACCGAGATTGCCGAGCAGCTCGGCGTAGAACTCGGCGACCCTGGGCTCATCGATTTCGCCAACGGCGAGATCAAGTGCAAGTTTGCCGAGTCGATCCGCGGCGGCGATGTGTTCATCATCCAGAGCCATGCCGCCTGCGAGACCATGAGCCCCAACGACGCGATCATGGAGCAGCTCATCATGGTCGACGCCGCCCGGCGCGCTTCGGCCAAGCGCATCACCGCAGTGGCGCCGCTGTATGGGTACGCCCGCCAGGATCGCAAGGCAGCCGGCCGCGAGCCGATCACCGCACGCCTGCTGGCCGACCTGTTCACCGTCGCCGGGGCTGAGCGTCTCGTGTCGATCGACCTGCACAGCGGTCAGATCCAGGGTTTCTTCGACGGCCCGGTGGATCATCTGACGGCCGCGCCGGTGCTCATCGACTACTTGTCCGGCGTCATGGGCCCCGACTCGGTGATCGTGTCGCCAGACACCGGCCGAGTGAAGGTGGCGGAGCGCTACGCGACACGGCTGGGCTGTGACGTCGCGTCGATCTACAAGCGTCGTGCCACCGACAACGCCAACGAGTCAGAGGCGCTCGGCATCATGGGCGAGGTGGCGGGCCGCACCTGCGTGATCATCGACGACATGATCGACACCGCGGGCACCATCTGCTCGGCCACCGAGACGCTGGTCGCCAACGGCGCCGCCGACGTGATGTGTGCGAGCACGCACGGCCTGTTCTCCGAGCCGGCGGTGGACCGCTTGAAGAACTCCTCGCTGAGCCAGGTCATCGTCACCAACACCGTGCCGATCCCCAGCTCAAAGCAGTTCGACAAGCTGGTGGTGCTGAGCGTCGCTGGCGTGTTCGCCGATGCCCTGGAATCGGTGTTCGAGGACGCATCGGTGTCGGAGATCTTCGACGGCCAGAACCTGTTCTGAGACTCGTAGGCTGTCTCGTCGCTATCGACTAGGCGCCCAGTGCTCGAAAGGGCCAGCATGGAACAGCTGAAGCTCATCGCCGAGACCCGTCATGCCACCGGCTCGGGTCCATCGCGGCGTCTGCGCGCCGAAGACAAGATCCCGGCAGTGATGTACGGCCACGGCAGCGAGCCCGTGTCGATCACGCTGGACCGGCTGCGGTTTCGGGCTGCGCTGAACGCAGCGGGCCCGAACGCGATCATCACCCTCGAGGTCGAGGGCAAGAACCACCTCACCATCGTCAAGGACATGCAACGCGACACGATCGCCAACCGCGTTACGCATGTCGATTTCCTGCTGATCTCGCTCGACGAGCGCCTGGTGGTGGATGTGCCAATCCGGCTGGTCGGCGAGGCGGCGCAGGCGGGCCGTGAGGGCGCAGTGGTGCAGCAGCAGCTCATGTCGCTGCACGTCGAATCGCCCGCGGGGGTGATCCCCCCGGCCTTCGACGTCGACGTGGAGTCGCTCTCGCTGGACAACCCGATCCGCGTCAGCGATCTCACCCTGCCGGAGGGCATGGAAAGCTTGCTCGACGACGACACGCTGGTAGCGATCGCACAGCGGACGCGCGCTGCCGTCGCCGCCGAGCAGGTCGACGAGGAAGGCGAGCCGGCCGACGCTGACGCCCTCGACGACCCTGACGAAGCCGACGACGAGGACTGAACGCCCCGGTGTCCGTGTTCCGCCGGGCGGCCGCGCGGCGGGGAACAGCCGCAGACTGGCTGGTGGTGGGTCTCGGCAATCCTGGCGAGCGCTATGCCGGAAGCCGTCACAACGTGGGAGCCGAGGCCACCGAACGCTGGGCCTCGAAGCTCCGGTGCGACTTCGCGGTGCAGCGACGCGAGCACGCTCGAGTGGCACAGGCCACGCTGGGCGAGCGTCGCCTCACGCTCGCATGCCCGACCACGTTCATGAACGAGAGCGGCCGCAGCGTAGGCGTGCTGGTGAAGCGCCACGGCATCGTCGAGCCGTCACGCCTTGTCGTCGTCCATGATGAGCTCGACCTCGAGCCCGGCCAGGTGCGTTTAAAGTCGGGCGGCGGGACCGCCGGTCACAACGGCTTGGCGTCGATCGCCAACCAGCTCGGCACTCGGGACTTCGCGCGACTGCGCATCGGCATTGGAAAGCCGCCCCGGCCCGAAGCCGGCAAGAAGTGGGTGCTGCAGCGGCCGAGGGGTCACGAAGAGCCATTGATCGACACAGCCGTAGACCTCGCGGTAGCAGGGCTTGAGGTGCTGGTGCGCGAGGGCATGGAGGCGGCGATGACCGTCACGAACGCTCGGCGGCGGGGACGGGATCCCCAAGCCCAGTGAGCCCGGCAAGCCCAGTCAGCGACGCACCGTTGCGGGGGCTGACCGAGCGCCTCGGCAACGACCACGGCTTCGTGTCGATGCTGGGCCGGGCGTCCGGCTCGATTGCCGTGGCCGAGGGAGCCCGCCCCTTCGTCGCCGCCGGATTGGCGACGCTGGGATCGCGCACACCGATCCTTGTTGTCACCGCTACCGCCAACGAAGCCGAGCGCTACGCGGAGGATCTCCGCACCTGGCTGGGGGAAGGACAGGTAGCGCTGTTTGCGGCGTGGGAGACGCTGCCGTTCGAGCGCGTGAGCCCGGCAACCGAGACGATGGGTCGCCGGCTGGCGGTGCTGGAGGCGCTGCGAAGCACGACCACAGCAGGCACCTCGCCTGATCCACAGCCGAGGGTCGAGGTGATCGTGGCGCCCATTCGGGCGTTGTTGCAGCGGCTCAGCCCGAACGCTCTCGGCAACGAGGCAGCATCGCTGCGCGTCGCACGGGGCGACCGGTGCGACTTGGGCGAGCTGGTGTCGCAGCTGGTGGCGTGGGGCTACCGGCGGGAACATCAGGTGGAGCATCGAGGCGAGATTGCGGTGCGCGGCGGGATCGTGGATGTCTTCTGCCCCACGGCCGACGCGCCGGCGCGCATCGATCTGTGGGGCGACGAGGTGGACCGTCTCACACAGTTCTCGGTTGCCGATCAGCGTTCGGTGGCGGAGCTTGCGCAGATGCAGATCTACCCGGCACGAGAGATGCGGCCTGACGCTGTTATGCGAGAGCGCGCCGCCGCCTTGGCCGTCAGCGAGCCGTGGTGCGCCGAGCACATGGAGCGCCTGAGCCGGGGCGAGCTCTTCGACGGGATGGAGTCGTGGCTGCCGTGGCTCGCCCCAGACGAGATCGTGCTGCCGGACCTGCTGGCGCCCGACTCGCTGGTGTTGCTCTGCGAGCCGCGGCGGCTCGCTGATCGTGCCGCCGACATCAAGGCAGAGACCGATGACCTCACGCAGTCGCTGGCAGTGACGTGGGGTCTGCGGAGTCCTGGCCGTGGCCATGAGGGCTGCGATAGTGCCCCTGACGATGCCCCGGCTCCGTTCCCGCCGCTGCATGTTGCATTCGATCGGTTGCTGGCGCACTGCCCCTCAGCGGTGTGGTCGGTCGACTCTACGGCGGCACCCACGGCGGACGGCCTGCCGGGCCCGCACATCGCCACCGAGCTGTGGCTGCCCGCCGCGGGCGATCCGACGCGCCTCGTGGGGCAGCTCCGCCGGCTCGTGACCGGGGCGCAGCATCACGAGGCCAGCAGTGCACAGCATCACGAGGGCGGCGGTACGGCGCGACCCATTGTCGTCGTGGCGACCGAGGGCGACAGCTCGGCGGTCCGTCTCGCTGATGCGCTGAGCGCGGAGGAGGTGCCGCTGCGCCTGCACCGTGAACCGGGCAGCTTCGCCCCGACGCCCGGCGGTCACGTTGTGGTGGCGCCCGTCGAAGGCGGCTTCATTGCGCCTGCAGCCGGAGTGGCGGTGCTGCCGGAGGCGGAGTTCACCGGACGCCGCCGTGCCCATCGCGCAGCCCGACGCCGGACCGGCGTGGTGCCGTCGTTCGAGGATCTGAGCGTCGGTGATTTTGTCGTGCATCACCATCACGGCATCGCCCGTTATGCAGGGCTCGTCCGGCGAGCCTTCGGCGACGACGAGCGCGATTACCTCGAGCTGGAGTTCCGGGGAACCGACCGTCTCTACCTGCCCACCGAGCAGATCGATTTCATCCGCCCGTATATCGGCGGGGAGACGCCCCGGCTCAGCCGCATGGGTGGCAGCGATTTCCAGCGCCAGAAGGCCAAGGTGCGTGCCGCGGTGGCCGAGATCGCCCAGGAGCTGGTGGTGCTGTACCAGCGACGGATCACCACATCGGGCAACGCATTCGATCCGCACGGCCTGGGCATGGCAGAGCTGGCCGACAGTTTCATCTACACGCCTACGCCCGATCAGCGCCGCACGATCGACGAGGTGCTGGCGGACATGGCAGAGCCTGTGCCCATGGATCGACTGGTGTGCGGCGATGTCGGCTTCGGCAAGACGGAGGTGGCGGTACGGGCAGCGTTCTGCGCGGTGAGCGCCGGGAAACAGGCGGCGGTGCTGGTGCCGACCACGCTGCTGGCCCAACAGCACCACCAGACGTTCGCTGAGCGTTATGCGGATCATCCCGTCCGGGTCGAGGTGCTGAGCCGCTTTCTCACGCCCGCCGAACAGCGCGCAGTGGTCGGCGGGGTCGCGGACGGAACCGTAGATGTGGTGATCGGCACGCACCGGCTGCTGTCGGACGACGTCAAGTTCAAGAACTTGGGTCTGCTGGTGGTCGACGAGGAGCAGCGTTTTGGCGTGAGCCACAAGGAGTCCATCAAGCACCTGCGTGCCGAAGTCGATGTGCTGACGCTGACTGCCACGCCCATTCCGCGCACGCTCGAGATGGCACTCACCGGCATCCGGGACCTGTCGCTGCTGCAAACGCCGCCCGCCGAGCGCCAGCCCATTCTCACCCACGTCGGCGCGTACGACGAGCGCGCCGTCAGTGAGGCCATTCGTCGGGAGCTGCTGCGCGAGGGCCAGGTGTTCTTCGTGCACAACCGGGTTGCCGACATCGATGTGGTGGCGGCGGGCTTGGCAGAACTGGTGCCCGAGGCGCGGATCGCTGTGGCGCACGGCCAGATGGACGAGGGCACGCTGGAGCAGATCGTCATCGATTTCTGGGCCGGCGCCTACGACGTGCTGGTCTGTACGACCATCATCGAATCGGGCATCGACATGCCGAGCGTCAACACGCTGGTCGTGGATCGCGCGGATCTGCTGGGGCTCGGGCAGTTGCACCAGATCCGCGGGCGTGTGGGCCGGTCCGGCCAGCGTGCCTACGCATACCTGTTCCACCCTGAGGGCCGTTCGCTGTCCGAAGAGGCCCATGAGCGACTCCGCACGATCGGCGAGTCCACCGAATTGGGCTCGGGGTACCGGATTGCCATGCGCGACCTTCAGCTGCGCGGCGCGGGCAACCTGCTCAGCGGCGTGCAGTCGGGGCACATCGCGGCTGTCGGTTACGACCTCTACTGCGAGCTCGTCAGCGAGGCGGTCGCCTCCTTGAACGGCGAGACACCTGACCAGCCTGCGGAGATCGTGATCGACCTGCCCCTGGCGGCACACCTGCCCGACGACTACGTGGCTGACGCTACGGGCCGCCTCGAGGCGTATCGCCGTCTCGGGGCCGTGACCGAGCTGGTCGAGGTGGCAGACATCGAGGCCGAATGGATCGACCGTTACGGACCTGTCCCCGACGCAGCGCAGACGCTGCTGCACATCGCGCTGCTGCGCACCGAGTGTCACCGGCTCGGCATGCGAACCGTGGCGTTCGCTCCCGGCCACGACGGCGGCAGGGTGCGTTTCGGGCCGCTCGTGCTCACAGCGAGCGAGGAGCTGCGCATGCGGCGCATCTGTGCTGGCACGCCGTTCAGCGCGGCCCGGTACAAAGCTGACGACCGGGAGGTGCAGCTGTCGGTCCGTGCGCTGAAGCCGGCCACGGTCGGGCACCTGTTCGCCTTCTGCCAGCAGCTGCGGCCCTCGGCTGCATCGGGGTGAAGCACTGCCGGCGCGGCCAGCACCTAGCCTGCCCGCAGTGCGTGCCAGGGGGAGTTCCATGTCTCGACGAGCTGCGCTGCTGGCTCCGCTGGTGCTGGTGGCACTGCTGACGTTCGCATGTGCGGACGATGGCGACGTCGTCACCATTCACACTGGGCTCGAACCTGAGCCCGACGCCGAGCTCATTGCCGAGCTCGACACCGACGGCGACGGCGTCGTGTCACGAGAGGCGGCGCAAGCTGCCGCCACCGAAGCCGAGCGACAAGCGCAAGAGGACGCCGATCGCGCCGAGCGTGACGCGGCGCGCGCAGCTCAGGAAACCGCATATCAAGCGCTGCTGGCCGACGCTGACGCCGTTGCGGCGAGCTTCCCAGGCGGTCAGATCCTCATCGGTGATGTGCGAGCCAACATCGTCGAGTCACCTCTCACCCTCATGGACGACCCGGAGAACCCGACGCACGAGGAATTCGTGTCCCGGCTCACGTCGATGATTCAGCTGCGCCTCGCCGGCATCGCGCTGGACGAATCGGGCTTCCCGGTCGACATCGGCCTCCCTGACGCAGAGATCAATGCGCAGGTGCAGGCCCACCTCGAGGGCCCCTTCGAGGAGTTCGCTCAGCAGCGCGCCATCGAAGACGATCCCAGCATCGAGCGGCTGGCGACGCCTCACTGTGTGAGTGCGCTGGCCGTGACATCCGAGGCCGACGCCGTCGCGGCTTCCGACAGCGTACAGGCTGGTGAGCCCCTCGGCGATGTCGCTGCCGCGGTCAATCTGCCCGGACTCACCGAGACTGACGGCACTATCGGCTGCGGCCAGCCCTTCGATCTGTTCGGCGGCGGCGAGCTCGCGCTGGCTCTGCTCGAACTGGAGCCCGGCGAACTGACAGCGCCGCTGCTGCTGCCGTCTGCAGCGAGCCCGACCGGTGAGCTGTGGGTGGTGCTGCGTGTGGACTCGCTGCGCACCGATGCCACCGATCTCTCGTCGATCGGGCCGTTTGCGGGCCATGTGCTGACGGAGGCCATGTCTACCTACGAGGTAAACGTCGCCCCGGCGCTCGGCGCCTGGAACGCCGGCAACCTGCGGGTGTCGTTGCCGATCCTGCCGTGAGCTGCTGCGTGCGTGGGGGCAATCGTGGCCACTGAGCGCTGCGCCGGCCCCGAACCAGATCTGGGGCACCGGCTCGTTTCGCTTCATGAGGTCATCACCAGACTGCGGCAGGAGTGCCCGTGGGACCGGGCGCAGACGCACGCCACGCTCGCTCCGTACGCACTCGACGAAGCTTCGGAACTGGCCGAGGCATTGCAGGCAGCTGAAGACGCGCTGTCCGGCCACACGGTCGAATCGGCCACGGCGATCGAGGATCTCGTCGAGGAATTGGGCGATGTGCTGCTGCAGGTGCTGATGAATGCCGCGATAGGCGAGCAGGCGGGAACATTCACCTTGGCTGAGGTGCTCGAAACCGTTGAGGCCAAGATGCTGCGCCGCCATCCACACGTGTTCGAACGCGACCCGAGTGCGCCCGAGCCCACTGATGATGAGCTGTCGATCCAATGGGAGGCGATCAAGGCCGCCGAGCGTGAGGCCCGGGCTCAGCGGATTGCCGCGCGCGAAGCGCGCACGAGATAGCCGGCGCGAGGCGCGCACGAGCTAGCCGGCGCCCGCCCTTCGGTACTCTCGCTATGCGTGACAGAGCGCGCGTCTACGCAGATCGTCCAAGTGACCGGTCGCGAAGTCCTCGATTCCCGCGGCAATCCCACGACCGAGGCTGAGGTGCGGACCGCAGGCGGCGCCGTGGGCCGCGCCAGCGTGCCCTCAGGTGCCTCGACGGGGCAATTCGAGGCCGTCGAGCTGCGGGACGGCGGCCAGCGATACGGCGGCAAGGGGGTCGCCGTCGCCGTAGGGCATGTGAACGGCGAGATCGCCGAGGCGCTGGTAGGTCTCGATGCTGTCGATCAGCGATCGGTCGATCACACGCTGATCGAGCTCGATGCGACGATGAACAAGGCTCGCTTGGGTGCGAACGCCGTGCTGGCCGCCTCCCTTGCGACCGCACATGCGGCGGCAGCGACGCTGGGGTTGCCGCTCTACCGCCACGTCGGCGGCGCCAATGCACATGTGCTGCCCACGCCGATGATGAATGTCATCAACGGCGGTGAGCATGCCGACAACAACGTTGATCTGCAGGAGTTCATGATCGTCCCGGTCGGCGCGGCGTCATATTCCGAGGCGCTGCGGTGGGGCACCGAGACGTATCACGTGCTGAGCGGCGTGCTGCGCTCGCGCGGGCTCTCGACGGCCGTCGGCGACGAAGGCGGGTTCGCTCCCGACCTGGAGTCCAACGAGGCGGCGCTCGCGCTGCTGATCGAAGCGATCAGCGAAGCCGGCTTCGAGCCTGGCGCCGACATGGCACTCGCACTCGACGTGGCATCTACGGAGTTCCACGCCGACGGCGTGTACACCCTCGCCGGTGAGGGTCGCCAGCTCGACGCTGCCGGATTTGCCGGCTATCTGGCCGACCTGTGTGAGCGCTATCCGATCTGCTCAGTCGAGGACGGCATGGCCGAGGACGACTGGGACGGCTGGGCGACGCTCGGCGACTTGGTCGGCGAGCGAGTCCAGCTCGTCGGCGATGACCTCTTCGTCACGAATATCGAGCGGCTGGGGCGCGGCATTGCAGCTGGCGTCGCCAACAGCGTGCTGGTGAAGGTCAACCAGATCGGCACGCTCACCGAGACGCTCGATGCCGTCGAGTTGGCAGGACGGTCCGGTTACACCGCGGTCATGTCGCACCGCTCGGGCGAGACCGAGGACGCCACCATCGCCGATCTTGCCGTGGCCACCAACTGCGGCCAGATCAAGACCGGTGCACCGGCTCGCAGCGACCGGGTGTCGAAGTACAACCAGCTCCTGCGAATCGAAGAGGAGCTGGGCGAGGCCGCCGCCTACCGGGGAGGCGAGGCGCTCGCCAGAGCCACGGAGGTGGGGCAGTGATCGCCCTGCGCCGCTCTGTGATCCCGGTGGTGGTTGTGCTGGTGCTTCTGGTGGCGCTGTTCTACGCCGCGTTCCCCACTCGGACCTTCATGGACCAGAGTTCGGCCATTGACGACGCCCAGGCAGAGTTGGATGCCCTGCACGAGGAGTATTTCGCCCTCCGGTCTCGTTTGGAGGAGCTGTCGAATCCAGAGGAGATCGAGCGTCTGGCCCGGTCGGAGTACAACCTGGTGTACCCCGGCGAAGAGGCCTACGCCCTGCTGCCCTCGCCGCCAGAGCCAGTCGAGCTTCCCGACTTGTGGCCTCTGAACGCCCTGGTGAGTTCCCTCAGCCGATAGCGGGCCTAGGCCTGAGTTGATAGCGGGCCTGAGCCGACAGCGGGATAGCTTCAGAGCATGACCAGCGCTGACAACTCCCCGGTTCCGCACTATCCCGATCTGCTGCGCCTTGACGGCAAGGGCTTCGTGGTGGTCGGCGCGGGGCAGGGCATGGGCCGCCAAACCAGCCATGCGCTGGTGCAGTGCGGTGCCCGGGTGGTTTGCGTGGATATCGACGCTGACCGGGCCGCGGACATCGCCGAGGAGGTGGGCGGCACACCGTGGTCGGGCGACGCCACCGCGCGGGCCGACGTGGAGCGACTGCTAGAAGACTCGGTGGCCGCACTGGGCCAGGTGTACGGGCTGGTGGACATCATCGGGATGGCCGAGTGGGGCTTCATCGTTGACATGGACGACGGGGTGTGGGATCGCCAGATGGCCATCAACCTGCGCCACGCCTATCTGCTGGGCCAGGTGTTCGGCAGCCACATGGTGGCCAATGGGGAGGGATCGATGGTGTTCATCGCCTCGGCTTCGGGGATGGACGGCGCCCCCAACCACGCCGCCTACGGGGCGGCCAAGGCCGGGCTCATGGCCTGGGTGAAGTCGATGGCGGTGGAGATGGGCCCTCACGGGGTTCGGGCCAATGCGGTGGCCCCGGGGGCCATCGCCACCCCCCGGATCATGGACATGCTGAGCGACGCCCAGCGAGCTCACTCCAGCGGCAACGCGCCGATCGGCCGCATGGGCCTGCCCGCCGACATCGCCGGGGCGGCCCTGTTCCTGTCGTCGCCGCTGGCCAGCTACGTGAGCGGCCGCACTCTGCTGGTGGACGGCGGCGTTGGTGCCAAGTTCCCCTACTCCTCTCTCAGCGTTTTGGATGATTGACTGAGGGGTCATGCCGGAGCGGTCGCACTACGACGTTCTGGGCGTGTCCCCCGGCGCGAAGCCCGATGCCATCCGACGGGCCTACTTGCGCCAGGCCCGCCGGTGGCACCCCGACCGCCCGTCGGGCGATGCCG
Source organism: Acidimicrobiia bacterium (assembly GCA_022821985.1). GTDB lineage: Bacteria > Actinomycetota > Acidimicrobiia > Acidimicrobiales > Poriferisodalaceae > Poriferisodalis. The sequence goes on along the minus strand of JAJECP010000023.1, from coordinate 14,338 downwards.
AGCAGATGCGGGCCGTCAACGAGGCCTGGGAAGTCCTAGGGGATATTCGATCCCGCGCTGCCTACGACCGGAGTCTGGCCCGAAGCGCCCCCCGTCCGCCCAGCCCGTCCCAACCGGCGGGCTCGCGTCCGCCGCCCAACGCCCCCCGTCCCGCGGCCAGCCCTCGATCTTCCGAGCCCCCTCCAAGTCCGCCCCTCGAGATCGTCGGCATCCGCTGGCGATGGCTCAGCCTGGCGGCGGTCGTCTTGGCCGCGGTGGCGGTTGTGGTGATCTTCTTGGCCACATCGGCCATCGACGACTCCGACCCCGCTGCCCCCATCACCGCGTTGGCCCCGGTCTCCGAGTCCCGCCCCGAGTCCGGAGACTGCTTTCGCATCGGCACCACCACCCTCATCACCGTGCCCTGCGATCACCCCCACGACGGCAAGCTCGTGGAATGGGTTCCATTGGGCGCCCCCTGTCCCCCCGACACCGACCTTCACTGGGTGCGCTCTGCCCAAGAAGCCGTCTGCTACCTGACCCCGTCTGGCTAGCTGCCCGGCGCACCGACGCGTAGGCGCGAGATCACCGCGGACATGGCCAGGAATCCGATGACGCTGGGGAGGGTGACGATGGCGATGGCGCTGCCCACCGAGAGGCGGGTGGCGGCCAGCGTGCCCACCAACAGGGGGACGGTGAGGTTGGCGGTGCGGAGGCCGCCGGTGAGCGCACCGAGGCCGACACCTGGACGCCCGGGATGCTGGGCTGCGGTGTCGTAGAGGATCGGGCTCAGGTTGGCCACCCCCAGGCCAGCAATGGCGTATCCGACGAGGGTGAAGTTCTGGCCGGGAGACAGGGTGGCGGCAGTCAGCCCGACGCCGGTCAAGACGATCGACATGCTGAGGAGCCGGGTTGCCCCCAGCCGGGCGGCGATGAAGTCGCCGGAGAAGCGGCCCCCGGTCATTCCCGCGGCCACGGCCACATAGCCCAGGGTGGCCACGCCGGTGGTGGCCGCGAAGTCGTCGGTGAGCCGGAACGCAGCCCAGTCGATGGCGGTGGACTCAAGGGCAATGGAGAAGAATCCGACCAGCAGAAACACCGCCAGCACGGGCGAGACCCGTCGCTTTGCGGCGCTGCCCCCATCCATAGGGCCCGAAGCGTCGCTGGCGGGGTGCTCGTCGACTCGAAGCAAGCCCCGGCTGGCGAAACCGAGCGCCATGAGCAGGATCGCCGCGGCGCATACCAAGTGGGTGGAGATTGAGATGCCCGCTGCGGCGATTCGTGAGGCGGAAACGCCTCCGATCACGGTCCCGAGGCTCCACAGGCCGTGCAGGCGGGTCATGACCGGTGTGTGCCGCCGAGCGCTCAGCCACGACCCCTGCATGTTCATGGCCACGTCCATGAGCACGTCGAAGGTTTGCAGGGCGATCAAGCCGAACAGGAGAACCAGCGGGGTGCGGGCGATGCCGATGACCGGGAGCGACAGGGCGGTGAGCGTGCCGGCGGCCAGCATCACCCGCCGTGTTCCGAAGCGGCTGACGGCCGGGCCGACCACCGCGCTTCCCACTAGGCCGCTGATCCCGGCAATCGACAGGAGCAGGCCGACTTCGGCCACGCTGATGTCCACTCGGTCTCGTATTTCGGGAAGCCGGGGGATGAACGAGGCAAATATTGCGCCGTTTACGAAGAACTGGATGGCAACCGCTCCCAGCGCCCGTTGGTCCGATGGGGTGAACATAGCGAACGGGCAATAGTAGGTCTTGGCCCGCTCGATGGGTGTGGCTCGCCGTCTGCTACCACCTGTTGTCCGGTTGCCCTACTCTTGGCGGACCAACTGGCATTCAGTAGCGATTGAGGAGAGCCGGACATGCGGCATGGGTACAAGGTTTTTGACGCCGACGGGCACGTGGTGGAGCCCAAGAACCTATGGGAGCGGTTCTTGGACCAGAAGTTCCAGCACCGGGTGGGCTGGAAGGAAGTCCCCGGTCGGGAGGCGTTCCGCCCGGCCACCGTGGACGGCCGCTACACCCAGAGCCGGGTCACCATCTACGGCGATTTCATGGAAGCGGTGAACTGGACCTACGACGTAATGCGGGAGAAATACGGCCAGGCCGTGGTGGACAACGGCTTCCCCGGCGACGCGGTGGCCCAGGCCATGCCATTGGACGGCATGGACTTCATGGTGATCTACGGCCCCGGCTACGACCTGTGGTCCGACGGCATGGACCCCGAACTCCAGGCCGCCATGTGCCGGGCCTACAACCGCTGGGGCCAGGAGATGCGGGAGATGTCTGGCGGGCGGGTCATCGCCTCGGGGCCGGTGGTTATGAACGACGTACACCGGGCGGTGGAGGAGATCCAGTACGCCTACGACCATCTGGGCACCCGGTGCTTCTTCGCCCGGCCCAACATGTTCAACCGCCGGATGCTGGGCGACCCCTACTACGACCCCATGTACGAGCTCCTCCAAGACCTGGACTGCGCGTTCGCCACCCACGACTTCATGGGCCACAACGGGTCGTCGGCCGGCGCCGACCGGTTTGAGACGTTCACCGAGTGGCACACCGTCTGCCACCCCCATGAGGCCCAGATGGCCATGCTGTCGATGATCTGCAATGGGGTCTTCGAGCGATTTCCCAGGCTGCGGGTGGCTTACATGGAGGCCAACTGCGCCTGGCTCCCGTGGTGGCTGTGGCGCATGGAGGAGCACATCGAGCTGTCGGGCGATTACGAGAAGCCGGGACTCACCAAGTCGCCCCAGGAGTACTTCCAGGACAACTGCTTCATCTCGGTGGAGCCCGACGAGTACCTCGTGTACCACGTGATCGAGGAACTGGGAGACGACAAGATCGTGTGGGAGAGCGACTACCCCCACCCCGATTCCAAGTACCCAGAGGCGGTGCAGTCATTCCTTGATCTGCCCAAGATCTCAGACGAGTCGAAGCGCAAGATCCTGTGGGACAACTCCATCGACCTGTACCGGTTCCCTGAGGGCTACCTGCCCGAGGAGTTCATCGAGGCCACCACCTACGAGTACGACCCCTCGACCTACGTGCCCAAGGTGCCTGCGGGGGTGGGCTGAGCGATGGCATCGCCCCATGATGTCCCGGGCGTGGAGCCCATCTTCCGCCACCTCGACGACGAAGACCTGAAGGTGCAGCAGGTCCGCACCCAAATGCACCCCGACGGGCAGAAGTCGGTGTGGGAGAAGTGGTTCACCTTCGGCAGCCACGGCAAGCAGTACCTGTCGATGTGGGCCCGCTGGGATCCGGGCATGATCGTGCACCGCCACGGCCACCACTCCCCGCAGGTGATGTACGTGCTGAGCGGGGATCTCATGTGCGGCGACGTCCACTGCCCCGCCGGCACCCACATCGAACTGCCCCACGGCGCGGCGTTGGGCCCCCTGATCGCTGGCCCCGACGGCGTAGAGCTGTTCGAGGTGATGATGGGCGACGCCGCCTCCTGGGCCGCCGACCCCGAGGGCTTCGAAGCCCTCCTGGCCAGCAGAGACATCACCAAACTCCCCGACCCCCCCATAGACCTCCCCGAAGACTTCGAAGACCGCCGCCACGAATAGCCGGGAAGTGTCACTGGACGCTGGTATGGTGGCCTTAATCTGCCACCGCCCTCCAAACATCAGCATGGAGAATGTACGACAATGCATTTGAAGGACGCTCCACAGCCGTTCCAGTACCAGGGATCCAAGAGGGTCATTGCCCCTGCAATCTTGTCGAAGCTGGATACGCGGAGCTATTCGATGCTGGTGGAACCCTTTGCGGGATCAGCCGCGGTATCAATCAGGGCCGCCCTGGAAGGTAGGGTCAGTTCTCTGTGGTTGAACGACGCAAACCAACCGCTGATTGACTTGTGGAATGCGATACTACATGATACCGACAGTTTGATTGAACAATACACCGTAATGTGGGAATCGCAGAAATATGATCCGAAGGAATATTACAGATTGGTAAGGGCGAGATTCAATAAGCACTTGGAGCCAGCAGACCTGCTCTACTTGTTATCCAGAGCAGTAAAGGGTGCAATCCGTTACAACTCCATGGGAGAGTTCAATCAAAGCCCGGATAATCGCCGTCTTGGCGCTCGACCACAAGAGCTAGCAAGGCGTCTGAAAGTCATTTCTATAGCAATGAGCAGATGTACTCATACCTCATCCATTGACTATTGTGATCTAGTCTACGAATATAAGTCAGGCCAGGTATGGTACATGGACCCCCCATATGAGGGAGTGTCAAGGCGAAAGGATTCAAGATATTTCTCGACTATATGCCGCAGTGAATTTGAAGCATTTCTTCATGACCTAAACGATCAAGGAGTTCCTTTTTTATTGTCATACGATGGCCGCACAGGCGAAAGAACATACGGTAAACCTCTTCCCTCTGAACTAGGTCTTGAACGGGTTGAAATAGAGGCCGGTCGCTCAACAACCTCAACTCTGCAAGGCAGGAATGAGCAAACAATAGAAGCCCTGTATCTGTCTCCTAACTTAGAAGCAATTAGGTCAGCTAGTGTGTGTGAGGCCGCTGATCAGACTGCTCTTGATTTCGCATCAAAGGACTATGCCAAAGCGAGTTGAGGGTCCAACGCGCAACGACCTCACTCCTGACATCGTTGAAGAGTTGATTGCAAGAACGACTGGACGCAGCAGAGTAGTGGTTGAACACATCCTTGAGAACGGTTACATTACGACACTTGACCTGTCCGAATTGGGATACGAGCATCCACCAAGAGCAGCAGCAGATGTACGAGATCGGGGTATTCCCCTTGAGACAGTCTCGAGGACTATTGACGGAAAACGAATTGGCCACTACAGATTTCCAGATAACATGGACCAATTGGATCAAACTTCTATAGGAAGAATTGCGATTTCAAAGAAGTTTAGAAAAGAGGTTCTGGAACACTACGGAGAAATTGATATCTTCACCCGAGCAGCTACATCTTCCAGAGAAATTCAAATCGACCATAGAATTCCATACAGAATTTCAGGAGATCCAAGACAACCATTTGAAGTAGAAGACTTCATGCCTGTCAGCGCAGCAATGAACCGAGCAAAATCATGGGAATGCGAAGCCTGTCCAAACTGGGAAGAGCGGGTAGTAGAAGTTTGTGGGTCCTGCTACTGGGCCATACCAGACAGATCCTACCAACATGTGGCAACTATTCCCGTCAGGCGGTTGGACATTACATGGCAAGGCGAAAATGAGATTGTTGAATTCGACCATCTATTGCAAATGAGTCAGGACGAAGAGCTTGATATGGCCGTCTTGATCAAGAAAATGATCGTGGAAGGACTTGCTAATCGTGAGGACTGACCCTAGATACGAATTATATTCCGTGTAGGCTGTTAGACAATGCATCTACCATCTGCCATCTCTCATACCACTAGACGAGCTTCCGACCAGTGAGGTTTGCGGAGAGTCTCCTCGTGTTATGTGAGGGTGACCTGTGGCGTGTCGGAGGTGTCCTTGCTCAGCTGTCGGGTGAGATGCACCGTCGCTAGGTACCAGTAGAAGATCCATTCGAGGTACGCGTCGTCGTATTCGCCGCGTTGGTTGGCTTTGCGGTGCCGCAGGGCGAATTTGTTGGCGATTTCGAAGAGGGCGCGCTCATCTTTTCGCAATAGCCGTTCCTTCAGGAGGTCGCGTTGCTCCTCTAGGATGCCGGCGAGTACGACAACTGCTGAACGGCGGTCTTCGCGGGTCGCATCACGCCTGCGGAAGAGGGAGATCGCGTGCGCTTCCGGGTCTTCGACAGAGGCATTGCTGAGGATTTCGTCTACGAGCTGTCCCAGGTCGCTGGGGACGCGCCGCACCATGCGTCCTATGTCCTCGCCGGTCTCGGCGAGCCGGAATTCGAACGAGGTCGAGTCGAGCAGCTGGTTCATGCGCCATCGGTAGATCGCCTGGCCGGATCGTTTCGAGAAAGATTCCACATGCCATCCGCAAACCGTTCCGGCGAAGGCATGGAACCATCTTCGTTTCGGGCGGGCCGCCTGGTCGTGGAATGCCTCGATGAAGTCGCACAAGTCAGCTTCCGTCCATTCGTTGAATTCGGCCGACCACAGGTGCGGTTTGCCGACGCAGCTGGCGAGTATGTCCTCGGGTGTGGGGCCGGGAGGGAGCGATAACTCTATGCACTGCACTTCGAAGACCTGATCGAAGTAGCAGTCTTCAGCAAGCTCGTTTATCAGTCCGCGGGCACGTCGGGCGATATCAGGCAGCAGCGTTTTCGATGCATCCGCTTCGCCCGGTGCGCGTTGGGAGTAGTAGGGGCGTAGCCGGTGTATGGGGAGGCTGTGGGCTGCGTCGGCGAGATCGCCCAACCAGCGCAAGGGCGGCGGTTCAGAACGGCTCTTCATCAACTATGTAGTCCGGTTTCGGCGCACGTGCAGCCCGGTTCGCCCGTGTCCGGGCTTCCTGCTGGGCATGGGTCTTTAGGGTTTTCTTGAAGTCGCCTGCGGGGGCTGACGATTCGAACGCCAGCAAGAGCAGCGTCTCGACCTCGGATTGCCAGCTTGAGCCCATGCCTCGCTCCGAGCCGCTCTCGACTAGGAGCTCGACCTCTCGGGCGAATAACTCCGGAGGCCACCGCAGCGCGTAATCAGGGTTGTCGTCGAATATCGGCTCAGTCAAAGACTCCTCCTGGGAATGGCGCGGTGTCCCCCTCATGCCGAGCCCGGCCACCGCCAATAAACCTAGCGGCCCCCACGCGGAATGCCGGGCTTGTGTCCGCACCCGGCGCTGTTGTGCAGCGCACCTCAATTCTCAGGGGCATCTTGGGCATCCCCCCCTTGCCGGTCAGGGGGCAGGGTCAACGCGCTTTTCGATCAAGCGCCAGCTAGTTCTAGGGCTCTGGTCACCTTATTGGAGTCTGCGGGCACCAGGGTGAGCTTGGTCGTCCCCGGCGTGTCGCCGTCGTCGAGCTCCTCCCAGCTGAGCACTTTGGTCGGATCGAGCGTGTCTACCACTTGGCCGACTGGGATTTCGTTGCCTTGCACGACGATGGATAGGCCGCTACCCGACCGCACGTCTCTGACAACCGTCGAGCCCGCCAGAGCGGCCTCTACGCCCTTGTGCCCCTCGGGTGTGACTGTCATCGACAGCCTCTGCCAAGTCCCCTCCAACTCCTCTCCATTCAACAAGCGGCTGGCCTGCTCTATGGCGGTCACCTCCTCGGATGAGAACTCGTGTCGGACTTCGAAGAACACGCCAGCTTTGATCTGCACGTTCGCAAGATGCCCCAAGAACTCTCCGTACCGCGCCGCCTCGCCGAGAACAGCCGATTGGAACGGGCCGGTGTCGCCAGGGCCGTGGCTCTCACCGTTGAAGTCGACAGCCAGCTGAGCACCGCCTTCGAGCGCCGCCGCGAATCTTGCAGCGGGCAGCAGATCAAGCGGCGAGTAGACGTCGGGCTGCGAATAAGCCCAACTCAGGCTGAAATCCAGTTCTGAGACGTCGAGCCTTTTCTCGGCGGTGACCGCCTTCGACTTGTCGGCCAGCGAGATAAGAGCGCCCCGCGCCCCGGAACTGGCCTCATCGGCGACGAGGGGGAGTTGCGCCTTCACAGCGCCGCTGCCGCCGATGGCCTTCAGGAACTACCCGCACACCGAGGCCGGTAGGCACGTTTGCGACTAGCTTGGAGATGAACTCAGAGGGGACGACGGAGGCAGTGCCGAAGTCGAAGGTCTCTTGGAGGGCCTGCTGGGCGCTTGCGCCTTCTTCAGCGTCGGGAAAGGCCAATTCCACGCTGAACGGAGGCCGGTCCCTCTCCGCGCCGGGATATCGGGGGATGACCGATACACGCGGTCCGCTGTCGGGGCTGGTCGCGATGGCGAACACGAAGTGAGGGTCGAGCCGGTTCAGGTGGTTTATGATGCCCTGTGCGCTGTCGGCGGCGGCCCCCAGGACTCCTGCCCCGCCGGGCAGCGGGTCCGGGTTGATGCCCTTCACCAGCTCCAAGAATTAGGACAGCTCGAGGCGGTCGCCGTGGGCGTAGCGGGCGATCTCCGGCTTCTGAGCCATCTCGCTGTCCAACCAGGTCTTGCCCAGCCACTGGCGCTCGAACCCGTAGGGCTTCACCAGCCGGTCGAACCACTCCAACTCGCCGGGAGTGGGATCAATCGGAACCACGAGGAACCACTTGGCAGGACTGTGCTGCGACGCGCTCACCAGAGAACCCTCGACCTGTTGTCGCCGGGTCTGGTTCATCCTGCCCGTCTGGCTCTTCAACTAGGAGATCACAAGCCCTTCCTCGGTTGAGATCTGCACATCGCGGCCCCCGTCGCCTCCCGGCCCAGACTCTCCCAATGCACCCGATTCGAACCGATCATTCCAACAGGCTCCCGTCACCGTCGATCATTTGCATTCCTCCAGGCAAGATATCGGCCACTTTGTCAGATGCGGACAGAAGGCAAATCGCCTATAACGACGCTTCTCCTGGTAGTGGGAGGCTCCCCGATTCTCGCAGCTTCGCCTCCCTGTACAAGAGCTTCGCCTGACCTGACTTCCCGCCACGGCGGCGACCCGTCCGAGTGCCTTTCCGCCCATCACTTATGCAAGATCGGTCGCGCCGGTAGCCGGTTGGTGGCCTAGTCGGCAGGGCGGATTCCGACGAGTCACGTTAGGTCGGGAGGTCCAGTCATACGCCTGGGCGTGAATCAGCGAGGCAGGGACGGCCCAGGTCTTTCTGCGCATACAAGGAACAGGCGTTTGGCCAGTCGAATCATTTGTTGTATCAATTTTGATATCGAATGGGAGATAGGGATTGAGCCAGAGGTCGAAGATTGTATCGACGGGCTGCCGGTAGCGGAGGAGGTTCGGCGGGCTCACCGGACCATGAGTCGGTGTATTGCTGAGGCTCATATTGCGCAGGAGGAGTGCTGATGAGTCGCAAGACGTTTGATGAAGTGAAGCGGCGTCGTTTGGAGGCGATGAACGCAGGTGAACGAGCCGCGTTCGATGCGGTTTATGACGCTGCCCGTTTGGCCATCGAAGTCGGCGAGCAGATCCGGCAGGCTCGGGAGACAGCCGAGATGACTCAGCGGCAGTTGGCTCGTGTGATGGGTACTAGTCAAGCAGCGGTAGCCCGGCTAGAGGCCGGGGGAACCTCCGCTACCCTCACCACCCTCCACAAAGCAGCCGCCGCGCTCGACCTGCGAGTCACCGTCGATTTCTCTCCCGCCGACTAGCTCCGAGGTTTGGCCCGAGGAGGGCGCGGGTCAGTTGTATTTGTAGACGTGGGCGGCGTTGGCGTAGAGGACTTTTTCTTTGTCGGGGTCGGTCATGTGTTGGACGAGCTCGGCGATGATCTTGCGGCTGTCCGGCCACAGGGTTACCGAGTGGGGGTAGTCGGACGACCACATGGACATGTTCACCAGGGTCTGGTTACCGCCTGCCATCTGCATGTGGCCGTTGTGGTCGTCGAGGCCAGTGACGAACACGTTGGTGCCCAGGTAGCTGCTGGGCTCGCGCTCCATGGGGGAGTCGGACCAAGCCGACTGGGTGTGGTACTCGTCGTCCATGGTCTGGTACCAGAACGGCACCCAGCCGTAGTTCACCTCAGCGGCCACCACCTTGAGGTTGGGATGGCGGTCGAAGATGCCGGCGAAGATCATGTAGGTGAGCGGGCGCACCGCGCTGAAGAACCGGTTGACGATGCCGGGCACCGACACGTTCTGCTCGACCAACTCGTCCCAGTCGGAGTCGGGCGGCTTGCCGCCGAAGGTGCGGTGGAAGGTGACTGGCACATCCAGCTCTGAGCACGCCTTCCACAGCGGCTCGTAGTACGAGTCGTTGTAGGGCCGGGTGGGCATGCCGGGGATGAACAGCCCCTTGGCCCCCATCTCCATCACCCGGTCGACCTCGGCCAGGGTGACGTCCATGCCGTCCTCGGTAGGCAGCATGGGCAGGCCCCGCAGCCGGTCGGGCGCCGCCCCCTGGAACTCGTCGAGCACCCAGTCGTTGTAGCTCCGCATGCAGGCCACCGCCAGGCCCCGGTCGGGCTCCAGGTAGGTGAAGATGGAGTTGGCCGGGTACACCACCGATCCCCACACGCCGTCGATGTCCATGTCGGCGCAGTGGGCGGTGCCGTCGTAGTTGCCCGGCATGATCTCCTCGAACTTCATGCCCGAGAGCTTGTAGTCCTCCTTGGCCACTCCGGCCATGGCCTCGATGCCGAAGCTGCGCTTGGGCGGCCCGCCGTCGAACGACCACCCGTCGCCCCCGTCGGGCGCCGGCATCATGCGGGGGATGCGGTCTTTGTACTCCTCGGGGACCCGCTCGAACACGTGGGGCGGCTCGTTGATGTGGCAATCGGCCGAGATGACTTTCACGGTCGAAACGCTAGTTGGCGGCTGCGGTTTCGTGCAGCGGCGCGGTTGGCCGTCTGTCGTTGGCTGCTTTGGCGCGGGTACCGTGGCAGTTCTATGAGCACGGGAAGTGGCTCTCTGAGCGCGGGGATGCGGCAATGAGCACGGGGATGCGCCGTCCGCACGAGCTGGACTACGAGGCCATGCAGCGCCTGTTCCCGCCCCCGCCGGAGTACTTCGAGACCACCTTCTTCGAAGACCCCGACACCATCGCCCGCAAGCAGCTCCTGCGCCTCCAAGACCGAGCCCATCGGGCCTGGCAGGTGCCGTTCTTCCGCAAACGGTGGGAGGCAGCCGGCTTCCACCCCGACCAGCTACAGACCCTCGACGACCTGTGGAAGGCCCCGGCCTACACCGTGGACGACATCCGGGCCTCCATCAATGAGAACCCCCCGCTGGGCGACTACCAGAGCATCGGCCTGGAGGACGCCCGCAGCGAGCCCATGCGGCTGTACGTGTCGGGAGGCACCACCGGTCGGTCTCGGCCCACCCTCTACACCGCCTGGGACCGGGAGGTGGGGGCCATCACCATGGCCCGGGCGCTGTACGCCGAGGGGATCCGCCCCGGCGACGTGGTGATCAACGCCTGGGCCTATTCCACCCACAACGGGGCCCACGCCTTCGACGAGGCGCTGTACCGGTGGCTCAACTGCGTGGTGCTCACCACCGGAACCGGCAACGTGACCTCCACCCGAAAGCAGGTGGAGCTGGCGTATGAGTACGGGGCGGCGGCCATCTTGACCACCGGCGACTACATGCTGAAGATGGCGGAGACCGCGGTGGAGATGGGCCTCGACCCCAAGACCGACTTCAACATCCGGGCCCTGCCCGGCGGCCACATCGGCGACGCCGAGCGGGTCAAGGAGGTTTGGGGGGTGACCCCAGCGCAGCCCTACGGGTTCCACGAAGTGCAGAACGTGTCGATCGAGTGCCCGCTGCGCAACGGCCAACTCCACATCTTCGAGGACTGCTTCGTGGTGCAGGTGGTGGACGTGGAGACCGGCGAGCAAGTGCCCGACGGCACCCAGGGGGCGCTGGTGATCACCGAGATCTACAAGACCGGCTCGCCCCAGTTCCGCTACAACATCATGGACCTGTCGTTCCTCTATCCGCCGGGCCAGTGCGAGTGCGGCTCGTGGCTGCGGCGGATGGGGCCGTTCGCCGGGCGGGGCGACAACATGGTCAAGCTGCGGGGCGTCAACGTGTGGCCCGAGGCCATCGGCGATGTGATCAGCGACGTGGCCGGGGTGACCGAGGACTTCTTCTGCCGGGCGGTTCGGACCGGCAACCGCGACGAGATGATCGTGATGGTGGCTAGCGACGCCTCGCCTGATGAGTTCGGCGCGGTGGCCGTGCGGGTGGAGGACCGGATCAAGGAGGTCATGAGTGTGCGGATGACCGCCGAGGTGGTGCGTCCCGGCGAGTTGGACGAGCGCACCGGCATGGCCTCCGGCGCGGCCAAGCTGGTGCGGTTCAAGGACGAGCGGCCATGAGCGTTGCCGCGCCGGCCGACGGCGCCATCGACTACTGGTGCAACCGGTTCTTCCCCGAGCAGGCCGAGGTGTGGAACGCGGCCTTGGAGGCCACCGGTATCGCGGTGAAGGTGCGCACCGACGACACCGACTCCTTCTGCGACGCCGACACCATGGTGGCCCGCATGGACGAACTGGGCATCGCTGCGGTGATATTGCCTGTCGCCCATCTGCCGGCCCATCCCGAGCCCACCGACTTCGAGCTGGTGGCCGCCCAGCCCGATGACTTAGACCGGCTGGCCAAAGACCACCCCGGCCGGTTCTTCGGCCAGTGGTCGGTCGATCCCCGCATCGGCATGGCCGAGGTGGAAGAGGCCGCCGCCATGTTGGATCAGCCCTGGTGTGTGGGCCTGCACACCCACACCCACAGCTTCGACCGCCGCTTCGATCACGCCGACTACTACCCCTACTACGCCCTGTGCGCGGCCCACGACGTGCCCTTCGTGATGCAGGCCGGCACCTCGGGCGGGCTCATGCCCAGCGAGTGCGGGGTGCCCGTCAGCATCGACCGCCCCGCCCTCTACTTCCCCGATGTGCGCTTCGTGCTGTCGCACACCGGCTGGCCGTGGGTGGCCGAGTGCATCGCCATGGCCCTCAAGTTCCCCAACGTGTACCTGGGCACGTCGGTCTATCCGCCCCGGCACTGGTCGGACGAGCTGGTGGCGTTCATGAACGGCGCCGGGCGGCGCAAGTGCCTGTGGGGCACCGGTTTCCCCACTGTGGGCCACCGCCATGCCCTCGGCCAGCTGAGCGAGGTAGAGCTGGGCGACGAGGCCCAGGCCAACCTACTGGGCGGCACCGCCCGCCGAGTATTCACCCGCCTGGGATGACCGTTCCCGAGCCCGAGGTCAAAGCCCTGTTGGCTGCGGCGGGCGTGGCCGTGCCCAAGGCAGTGGTGGCGGCCTACGACGACGCGGTGGCCAATCCCTCTGTGCTAGCCGATTTGGTTGCCGCCCACGGGATGGACGAGCCGCTGGTGCTGAAGGCCTTTGGCACCAGGCTGGTTCACAAGACCGAAGTGGGTGGTGTGCGCCTGGGCTTGGCGGCCTACGAGCTGAACTACGAAGCCGCTCAGATGGCCGTGGCGGTGGCCGAAGCTGGTGGGAGTATCGACGGGTTCCTGGTGGAGGAGCAGGCCGAGGCCGGGGTCGAGCTTCTGGTCGGGGTGGTAGACCGGCCTCCGTTCGGTCCCGTGGCCGCTTTGGGTCTGGGCGGCACGCTTACCGAGGTGCTCGACGAGGTGGTACTGCGGCTGGCCCCTATCTCTCGAGCCGACGCCGAGGAGATGTTGCGGGGGTTCAAGGGAGCGGATCTGCTGAGCGGATTCCGGGGGCAGTCACCGGTGGACGTCGAATCGCTAGTCGAACTGCTGCTGGCCGTGGCGGGGCCCGATGGGGTGGCTGTCGAATTGGGTGGCTATCTGGCCGAACTGGAGTGCAACCCGGTTATTGCCACACCCGATGGCGCCATCGCGGTGGACGCCCGGCTCATCACCCGGGAAGCACCAACCGGTGCGCACGCTGAGCCACTGCCCACCGACTTTGGGCCGCTGTTCGCCCCTCGGGGCATCGCGGTGGCCGGGGCTTCCACCAGCCGGCCCGGATTCGGCAACACCTTTCTGACTGCGTATAAGGAGCTGGGTTGGGGGCCGGGCACGCTGTGGGCCGTCCACCCCAAGGCAACCGAGATCGACGGCGTGCCCGCGGTGCCCACGGTGGCTGACATCGACGGCGACGTGGACTACGTGGTGGGGGCGGTGCCCGCCGCAGCCTGCGCCGATCTGGTGACGGGGGCGGCGGGCAAGGCTAAGTTCGTCCACGTCATCAGTGGCGGGTTCCGGGAGGCCAGCGAAGAGGGCACCGACCTGGAAGAGGCGCTGGGCGCGGCGGCCCGGGAGTCGGGGGTGCGGGTGCTCGGACCCAACTGCCTGGGGGCCTACGCGCCGGCCGGCCGTCAGACCTTCCTACGCAACGCCCCCACTGAAGTCGGCCGGGTAGCCATGATCTCCCAGAGCGGCGGTCTGGCCGGAGACATGGTAAAGGGTGGGGCCATCCGGGGGATCCGCTACACCAAGCTGTGTACCGTTGGCAACAGCATCGACGTCACCCCCGGCGAATTGCTGGAGTGGTTGGTGGACGACCCCGATACCGGGATCATCGGCCTGTATCTGGAGGACCCCCGCGACGGCTGCCGACTCATCGACGCCCTCCACAAGGCCAAGGGCCAAAAGCCGGTGGTGATGCTGGTGGGGGGCCGTACTGCCCAGGGCGGGGGAGCGGCGGTGTCGCACACCGGGGCCCTGGTGGCCGACCACCGGATCTGGGACGCCATCAGCGCGTCGACGGGCGTCAGCATCGTCGGCACCCTCGAGGAACTGCTGTCAGCCATCGCCTACCTCCAGCGCTGGGCCGACGCCGACATCAGCGGCGATCTCGACACCCTG
>JAJECP010000040.1 GCA_022821985.1 Acidimicrobiia bacterium | reverse complement strand
AACCGGTCCAACCTGACCGGCAAGACCAACGGCTGGAAGACCATCCTGAACACACTGACCGTCCACTACGGCGACCGGATCGCCGACCACATCCGATGAAAACCATCACGGCCGCTTACACAAAAAACCGGACAGTCCCCGATACAACGAATAGTTTTCGTCATGACGTGACCAATAGTTTTCGTCGCACTACGACGAATTGTTTTCGTCATGGCGTGACCAATAATTTTCGTCGCACCACGACGAATAGTGGTGCTGCATGGCACGGGGACATTGATCGTGCGGTTCGGCGTTGCTTGTCCCTCGGGCCAAGAGGACACATCGCTCATGGGGATACGTTGAGCCGATGGATTTGGGGCTGACGGGCAGGCGCGCTGTGATCACTGGCGCATCGAAAGGCATCGGGCTGGGGTGTGCACTGGCGCTGGCCCGCGAAGGCTGCGATGTTGCGCTGGCGGCACGGTCGGCGGACGTGCTGGCGCGGGCCGCCAGAGAGGTGCAGGAGGCGGCGCCCGGGACGGCTGTCACGACGCATGCCGTCGATCTGTCGACGGCCGAAGGTCGGCAGACATTGCTTGCCGAGACCGGCTGCGGCGGCAGCGGGACCGGCCTGGCGGACATCTGGGTGAACAACGCCGGGGCGATACCTGCGGGCGACATCGTGACGGTGGACGACGCCACGTGGCGCGACGCCTGGGACCTGAAGGTCTTCGGCTACATCGACCTGTGCCGGGCCGTCCTGCCGTTGATGACGGCCCGCGGCAGCGGGGTCATCGTCAACGTGATCGGCGTGGCGTCGCTGCGGCCGCAGCCGAACTACATCGCCGGAGGGGTGGGCAACAGCGGCCTGGTCGCGATGACCGCTGCACTGGGCAGCCGCAGCCTGCGTGACGGCGTGCGTGTGGTTGCCGTCAACCCTGGCCTGATCATCACCGACCGCATGGGCGACATGCTCCGCCGCCAAGCGATCGACGAACTCGGCGACGAGTCCCGCTGGGAGGAGCTGATCCCCGCCGACCCGGCGCCGGGCACGGTGGAACAGGTGGCCGACGTGGTGGCTTTCCTCGCATCGGACCGGGCGAGCCACGTCTGCGGAACCTCGGTCACGATCGACGGCGGCGCATCCGCCCGCTGAGAGGCTGAGCCAGCGGGGTCTCGGTGGCTCGCTAGTGTCCCGCGGCGAGGGGAACTGACGAGCGCAGCGGAGGCAGCCATGGACGTGCCCGACTTTCGGACGGTGACGGTGGAGGCGCTGGCGGCGATGGTGCGCAACCGGACGCTGACGGCTGGTGCCGTGACCGAGCATGCGCTGGGGCGCATCGAGGTGCTGAATCCGCATCTCAATGCGTTTGTGGCGCTCGATGCGGACGACGCACGCCGTCAGGCTGCTGCCGTCGACGAGCGGCTCGATGCGGGCGAGGACGTCGGCCCGCTGGCGGGAATTCCGATCGGGGTCAAGGACCTGGCGGACGCGGCGGGGTTCGTCACCACACGGGGGGCGATGCACTTGCGCGATACGCCTCCGGTAGCTGCGGATTCCACCGAAGTAGCGCGTATGCGGGGTGCCGGCGCCGTGATCCTGGGCAAGACCAACACGCCCGAGTTCGGCTGCATGGGCGACACCTACAACAACGTCTTCGGCGCCACTTGGAACCCGTGGAATACCGGACGCTCCCCCGGCGGGTCATCGGGCGGCACCAGCTCTGCGATCGCTTCGGGCATGGTGCCGGTAGGCACGGGCTCCGACGGCGGCGGCTCCATCCGCATCCCCTCGGCCATGTGTGGGCTGTCGGGTCTCAAGCCGAGTCATGGCCGTGTTCCCAGTGGCCCGCCGCCGCTCGGGCTGCTGGATCTGTCATGCGTGGGACCGATGGCCCGTCGTATTCGAGACGTCGCGTACTGCCTCGATGCCGTGGTGGGACCGCATCCGTCCGATCTGCGCAGCCTGCCGAAGCCGACCGAGTCGTGGCGCGCTGCGCTGGATGACCCCCCGCTGCCGGCGAGGGTTCTGTGGGCCCCCTCGTTCGACGGCGGCCCGGCTGACTCCGAGATCGTTGCGTCGTGCGCTGCTGCGGTTGAACGCCTCGCGGCCGAGGGAACCGAGGTGGTCGAGGCGGGAACCCTGTTCGACCCGGCCGACTCGGTCTCACAGGCGTTTGTGCCGATGTTTCTGGCAGGGTCGATCGGGCCGGCGTTCCGGCCTCTGCTGGGCACGCCCGCATGGGACGACGTCACCGACTGGCTAGCCGTGGCGCTGGAGGAGTCCTTCAAGAGCGTCACCGTCGACACCTTGGCGAAGGCGCGACAGCAGTGCGGCGAGCTGTCGATGCACCTCGGCGAGACGATGTCGGGATTCGACGCTGTGCTTATGCCGACGATGGCAGGTCAGACGCCTGTGGTGGGCGGGAACGGCACCATCGACGGCGTCGAGATTGAAAACTGGGTGCGCTTCACGCCGCTGGCCAATCTCACCCGGCGGCCGGCGGGCACCGTGTGCAGCGGATTCACCGCCGACGGCATGCCGATCGGGCTGAGCGTGCTGGGCCACCAGACCGACGACGTGGGTGTGCTGCAGACAGTGGCGGTGCTGGAAGACCTGCTCGGGCTCGATCCGATCGCACCCGACATCGACGCCGGCTGAAGCCGGGTTGCACCGGTGCGCGCCGACGAAGTGATCGAGCTGCTGGGGCTCGAACCGCTGGTGGGCGAGGGCGGCCAGTGGGCGCAGACCTGGCGCGACGAGCACTCCTCCGCGATCTACTTCCTGCTGCGGCCCGGCGATTTCTCGGCGCTGCACCGGCTGGGCGGCGTCGAGCTGTGGCACCACTACTCCGGCGCTGCGGTGGAGATGCTGTTGCTCCAACCGGGCGGCACGGTGTCGCGGCCGCGGCTCGGGACCGACTTGGCGAACGGCGAGCGGCCGGTGGTGGTCGTCGAGGCGGCCACCTGGATGGCAGCTGGCACGACTGGCGAGTGGTCGCTGGTGGGCACCACCATGGCGCCTCCCTTCGATGAAGCGAGCTTCGAACTCGGCGACCGGGCGGCACTGGTTGCCGAATTTCCCGAGGCCGCGGATGACATCGAGCGCTTCACCCGCGAGGATGCCGCTGATGGCTGAGCAGGACGAGTCGCTGCCCGCGGATCAGAAGTCGCCTCAGGCCGAATCGTCGGCTGGAGACCATCTGCCGGCGCCGGACGAATTGATCCGGTTGGACGGCCGGGTCATCGTGGTGACCGGTGCTGGCGGCGGCATCGGCAGTGGCATCGCCCGGCGGCTCATCGCCGCGGGTGCGAGCGTGGTGGCGCACACCCGCTCGTCGCCGGTGGATCATCTGGCGGATCTCGATGGAACGCCGGTCGCCTCAGTACAAGCCGACCTGGCTGCGCCCGACAGCCCGCAGCGTGTGGTCGATGCCGCGCTCAAGCACCACGGCCGCCTGGACGGGCTGGTCAACAACGCTGGCATCCAGCCGCTCGTGCACTTCACCGAGCTGAGCGATGCCGAGTGGGCCGAGATGATCGACGTCAACCTGACCGCGGTGCACCGGCTGACCCATGCCGCTGCGGGCGCGATGCGTGCACACGGCGCCGGCGGCTCGATCGTCCATATCGCCTCGATCGAAGGGCACCAGCCCACCGACCTGCATGGCCACTACGCAACAGCCAAGGCCGGCCTGCTGATGCACGCCCGGGCAGCCGCCGGCGCATACGGCCCCGACGGGATCCGCGTCAACAGCATCTCGCCCGGCCTCATCGACCGGCCCGGCCTCGCCGACGACTGGCCCGAAGGCGTGGCTCGCTGGCTCGCAGCGGCGCCGCTGGGCCGGCTGGGCACCGCCGCCGACGTCGGCGACGCGTGCGTGTTCCTGTGCTCGGACCTTGCGAGATGGATCACCGGCGTGGATCTGGTGGTCGATGGCGGCGTGCTCACCCGGCCCACATGGTGAGCCCGCGCTCTTGGTTGTCACACCCCCTTGGTGCACTGAGGGAAACCCAACGTGCACCTCACGGGCACGCTTCACGGAAGCGGAGAAACCACCATGGACACCTCGACTCAGTCTCGGGCCCGGGCCGGCGACTGGCTGCTCGCCATCGCCGTGGCGCTGGCCGGCTGCCTGCTGGTCCTGAGCTGGACGATGGCCAGCGGCTAGCCGAGCCCGCCCGTTCACCGGGAGCGTTCTGCTAAGTAGAGGCCAGCCTCTACAAGGAGACACGCATGCTCATCGACAATCCCCGAGGCGGCTACCGCTTCCTCACCGGCATCTCGCCGTTCTCCAGCGGGGTCGTGGCATCAGACGGCCATGAGGTGGTTCACGCCACGCTCGGCGCCCACGTGCCGTGGCGCCAGGGGTTCGAGCTGATCGACGCTCACCTGTCCGCCGTCGGTCGGGAGCGCCCGGCCCTGTGCGCGATCGAGCTGCGCTGTCCCGAGCCGTACTCCATGCCCGGCTTCATCGAGTTCAACGCGGGCTACGTCGAGCTCATCCGCTCATGGGACCTCTACGTCGGCGATCACAATCCGCTGGCCCGCACCAACGTGGCTCCCGCGCATGACCCGCCTGCCGAGCCGGTGCTGCACGCCTTCTCCTACACCGTCGAGGCCGCAGCCGGTACGCCGACGACGTTCGTGGTGTCGGGCGCGGGGGAGATCCCCGAAGCGACGCTCGACGACAACCAGATCGTCCGCAAGGGCCAGACCGACCCCGAGGCCATGCGAGAGAAGGCCGGCCATGTCGTGGCGACGATGGGGTCGCGCCTGGCGGCCATGGGCGCCGGCTGGAGCCAGGTCACCACCACCGACGTGTACACGGTCTTCGTGCATGAAGGCCTGCTCGAGGATGCGGTCATCGGCCAGATGGGAGCAGCCACCCGTCACGGCCTGCGCTGGTACCGGTCGCGCCCGCCCGTCATCGATCTCGACTTCGAGATGGACGTCCGCGGGATCCGGCACGAGATCATCGCGTGAAGAAATCCTCACGAGCACGGCTCGAATGAGGGAGCCCGTCGGGGTCGCATCGACCGATCAAGTGCGACGGCTACGCTCGGCAGTCAGTGACAGCGGCACAGGACCCCGGGCCTCCGATCCATGAGGAAACCACCCAACCCAGGCGGAAGTCCGAGCGGGTCACCGAACAACTCTTAGACGCGGCAACAGCGGTGTTCGGCGAGCGTGGCTTCGAAGCCACCACGGTCTCAGAGGTCGCCCGCAGATGCGGCATGACGTCTGGCGCCGTGTACGCGCGCTGGCCCAACAAGCGCGAGCTGTTCCTGGCCGTCATCGAGCACACCTCGGCCCAGCGCATGCTGCTGTTGATCAAGCAGGCTGAAACGGCGGCCGACGACAAGCTCGAAATGCTCGGCGCCAACCTGCTCACCTCGACACGAGACGAGATGCGCAACCTGTGGATCGAGGCATGCGTCAGCGCCAGCCGCGACCCGTCGGTGCACCCCACGGTTGCCGGGTGCATGGAGCTCGAAGCGGGCGATCTCACCGAGATCGTGGAGGACGGCAAGGCAACTGGAGTCATCGACCCGGCGCTGAGCACCCCCGCCATCGTGTTCCTCTGCCAATCGCTCGGCCTCGGCACATACCTGGCGCTGCGGGTCCAGTCCCCCGAGCGGCCCCAGCTGTCCGGCGACGACTGGTCAGCAGTGGTCGACCGGCTCATCACAGCGGTCGCACCGCGCTCCTAGCGCCCGGTCGTACAGCCTGACCGCGCCGCGGTCGGGTGGACGTGGCAAGGTGAGCGACGCATGACGCCTGTTGAGCTTGAGGCCATCGCTGTTGATGTCGCCCGGGCGGCGGCTGCGTTCCTGCGGGAAGTGGCGGGCACCGGCGAGGCCTTGCGCACGAAGTCCTCCCCGACTGACGTGGTGACGGCGCTGGACATCCAGTCCGAGGAACTCATCCGTGGCGAACTGCTGCGTCGCTGCCCCGGCTCCTCGATCGTGGGCGAGGAATTGGATGACGAGGTGGGGCACAGCGGCGTCGGATGGATCGTGGACCCCATCGACGGCACCGTCAACTTCCTGTACGACCTGCCGGTGTTCGCCGTGAGCATCGCTGCCACCCGCGACGGCACGGTCGTGGCGGGTGCTGTTGCCGACGTGCTGCGCGGCGAGGTCTTCTCCGCGGCACGCGGCTCAGGCGCTCGCTTGGACGGCTCGCCCATTGCCGCCGCCGCGTCGGACGGCCTGGCGCAGGCGCTGGTGGCAACCGGCTTCTCGTACCACGCCGAACGGCGTCGCCAGCAGGCGGCGGCGCTGTCGCGTGTGCTTCCCGCCGCCCGCGACGTCCGAGCCTTCGGCTCCGCGGCGCTGCACCTGTGCTGGGTTGCCAACGGTCGCTGCGATGCCTTCTTCGAGCACGATCTCCGCATCTACGACTGGGCCGCCGGCGCGCTGATCGCCGAAGAAGCCGGAGCCCAGGTCGAGCTCCCGAACGAGCTCAACGACGACCTCGTATTCGCCGCCAGCCCGCCTCTCTTCGCCCCACTGCGAGCGCTGATCGTCGGCTGAGCGGTCGATGACGGTCGTACTGCGTCGTCTGTCGGCCACGCAGTCGCGGCCTGAAGCCCGGGTGCGGCGGCGACCTGAGAGACTGGGCGGCGTGGCCCGCAACGTTGTCGGAGGCGAACTGCAGCCGTGCTCGTATGACCCGCTGACGGGCTGGTTTCGGGACGGCTGCTGCAACACCGACTCAGGTGACTTCGGCGTGCACACGGTGTGCGCGGTGATGACGGCGGAGTTCCTGGAGTTCTCCAAGGCGGCCGGCAACGACCTGTCCACTCCGCAGCCGACGGTCGGCTTCGACGGCTTGGTTCCCGGCGACCGCTGGTGCCTGTGCGCGTCCCGCTGGACCGAAGCGTTCGAGGCGGGCAGCGCTCCCCCGGTCGTCCTCGAAGCGACCCACGCCCGCACCCTCGAGTGGGCCTCGTTGAGCCAGCTCGAAGCACACCGCCACACCGGCGACCCCACCTGACCCCGCGGCCGAGCCGCTGCTTCAGGCAGTTTCGAGCCCGCGGGATCTCGCGGCTGGCGTAGCGTGGCGGTGTGGTCGCATGGTTGCTGGCGGCCGCTGTGGCGCTTGCCCACGGGCTGCTGGCCGTCTTCATCGTGGTCGGCGCACCGCTGGCTGCACGCAGCCCCCGGCTGATGCGCTGGCACCTGGCTGCGCTGGCGCCGATCGCCGCGATCAACCTGCCCGGGTTGCCGTGCCCGCTGACCGTCTGGGAGAAGGATCTCTGGCGCCTCGCCGGTCACATGCCGTACCGGGGCGGCTTCATCTCGCAGTACTTCGTCGAGCCCTTCTACGCCCCCGGCTTGGACGCTCGCGGCGAGCCGGTTCTGCTGGCGGCAGTCACGGTCTGGTGCGGGGCGTGGCTGCTGTACGCCGCCGCATCACGCCTGCGCCT
Source organism: Acidimicrobiia bacterium (assembly GCA_022821985.1). GTDB lineage: Bacteria > Actinomycetota > Acidimicrobiia > Acidimicrobiales > Poriferisodalaceae > Poriferisodalis. Next base: position 25,253 of record JAJECP010000040.1, on the reverse strand, counting down.
GCGCGCCGCACGCTGAGCAGGGCAGGGCTTCGCCTGAATCTGAATCCACCTGTCAGCGGTATGTGGCGATAGAGACGCCGGGGAGCCCGTCGAAACCGGTCGGAACGGCGGTGATGACCGTGCGGTTCGTGGCCCGTGCCGTGGCCGCAATGATCAGATCGTGAGCACCGCGTGGCCGGCCCGCCCGATGGGTCTCGGCCAGCAGCTCGGCATGCGCCGCTGCAACGTCGGTGCCGTACGGCAGAACCGGGATGGCGTCGACCACGGCGTCGGCGAATGCCTGGCGGCGGGCGCGATGCCGCTGCGTGGCGAGAAGGACGCCGACGAGCAGTTCGGCAACGGTGACGGCAGCGATAGCTACGGAGTCGTCGTCACCAATGAGCCGGTCGAGCTGTTCTTGGTCGCGTTCGGCGTCGATGAGGACGGTCGTGTCGAGCAGCAGCGCCGTCATGTTCGAGTGTCGAGCTCAAGCACTCGGCGAGTCTCGGCAAGCTGGCCGGCCCATTCTGTATCGGGGCTCGTCTCGGCAAGAAGTTGTTTTGCCCTGCGGCCTTCGCTGCTCGGCAGGGGCTCGATGCGAGCGATCGCCCTGCCGCGCCGCACGACCGTGAACCGCTCCCCACGGTGCTCCACGGCGTCGAGCACATCTGCAAACTCCCGTGCAGCCTCAGTAGCGCTGATCTCTGCCACAAAATCAGATTATCTGATAATACGGCCGCGTCGGCTCAAGGCTCCTGAGAGCTCGCGAAGTTGGCTCCTACGCTTGCCGGAGTGTCAGTTCTGAGGTGGTCCGATCGGCTGCCGCTGAGGCCGAAACGGGTCTTGGTGGCAGGTGCGGTCGCTTCCGGCAAGTCGACGCTTGCCCGACTGCTCGCTGCCCATTGGGAACTGCCATACACCGAGCTAGACGCTCTGTATCACGGCCCGCAATGGCAGCCAAGACCGACGTTCCGCGACGACATCGTTGCGCTGGCTGCTCAAGATGAGTGGGTCACCGAATGGCAGTACACGTTCGCTCGCCCGCTGCTAGCTGTGCGTGCCGATCTGCTGGTATTCCTGGACCTGCCCAGATGGCTGGCGAACAACCGCGTCATCAGGCGAACGCTGCGGCGTGTCGTTCGTAGAACCGAACTGTGGAACGGGCTTCGCGAACCACCTCTTCGGACGATCCTGAGAGATCCAGACCACATCATCCGCTGGGCGATACGAACTCACCGCGAGCACGCGCCACGTGTCCGGGCATTGGCCGAGCAACGTCCCGACCTCCCGATCATCTGGCTGTCCTCTCGGCGTGAGGTCGAAGCGTGGGCCAAGTCACTGTCAGCAACGCCACCCGGCACAGTCGACGAAGAGGCCTGACGGCGCGATGAGCGACCCGAGAGTGGGCGCTGTCTTGTCGATGTCACGACAGCCGGGCGGCGCTCGTCTAGCTAGCGGATCACGCCTTGGTCGGTGCGGACTGCATCGAGGATGACTGCGGCGCTTTCCGCTTCGTCCCACGAAGAGGTGTCGAGGTCGAGCCCGATGCCGAGGCATTCCTGCTCCATGCGGTCGTACAGCCACAGATACTGCTCCGCAACGCTCTTGTCGGACATCGGGCGTGGTCGGGGGCTATTGAGCAGCGGGGTGGGGGTGAGCTGCTTCGAGGCGCGCTAGGCGCTGAGTGTGATCCAAGGCGACCTCGTTGAACTCGGCCCTGAACTCTCGCAGCTCGGTTCGCAGACTTCCCTCGACCGCAGCGATCTCCGAACGCAGACTCTCCTCCACCGCAGCAATCTCCGAGCGCAGACCTGTCTCAAGGGCTGCGTTTTCCGCCCTCACGCTGGCACCGAGCGACGCGATGTCACCGCGCAGCGAGAAATAGCCGGCCGTGGCGGCCGCGATCAGCGCTCCCGCAAGTGTCACCAGCAGCGACATCTGCCATGCCGGGCGGGCCGGTTGCTGGCCCGCACGCAGCAAGGCGGCGAGCCGTTCCAGCGTGGCGTCGTCAAGCACCACAGGTGCCATCGGCTGCGGTGAAGCAGCGGCCCCGGCCCCGGCGTCCATGCCTTCAACGATAGTCGCCATGGCTCTGTCCACCTTCCTCGCGGTGTGTCATATGGTGATACTATGTGAAATGATATGAAAATAGCGATATATTTTCTCCGTCAGCGGTTGACCGTCAGTACGGCCGCTCATGGGGCAGACCAGGCTTCGATCACCTCGCCAGCTCGTGCAGATTCAGCAAGCGAATCGCCGACAACAAGATCAGCCGGCGATGACAGGGCTAGCGGCTGGTCTGCGCGGTCAGCCAGTCGGTGAGGAGCTGCAGGAACTCGGGGGCGTATTCGGGCGCCAGCTCGGTGTACTCGTCGGGGCTGCCGGTGACCGCCGCTTGGAACAGGTGGTTGGCGCCGGAGACGGTGCCGATGGCGTAGCTCGGAATGGCGGATGCCGCGATCGCCTCGGACAGTGCTGCTGCGTTGGCTGCGGGCGGCACTTGCGTGTCGAGCTCGCCGAACAGCGCTAGCACCGGCACTTCGAGGCCGACGAGGTCCGGCCGAGGGTCGTGGATGACCAACGATCGGAAGTAGCGGCTACGCAGCGGGGACAGCCGCTGCTCGACAGAGATATCCAGAAAGGCCTCCTCATCAGGGATTGACTCGCGTTGCTCCTCGGACATGCTCTCGAGTTCTCGACGGACCGCTTCCCGGGTGGAAATCTCCGCCTCGCCCCAGCCTTCACCGGTCAGGATCGCCTGCAAGATCAGTTCCTGGTGAGCTTGTTGGCGAGCGATCTCGTCCGGCGGTGTGCCGGCCACCGTCAGGATGCGCAGCAGCTGCATCCGCAGCAGTTCGTCACCCGGCACGGCCGAGCTGGCCAGCAGTGCCACGAAGGCGACGCCGTCGGTGCGGTTGGCCACGATTGGGGCGATGAAGCCTCCTTCGCTGTGACCGATGAGGCCGATGCGGTCGGCGTCAATGTCGGGGTGCGTGCGCAGCAGCTCGACTGCGGCCTCGACGTCACCTGCCCGATCTTCGAGGGTGGTGTGCGGGCCATAGCCATCCGAGCCGCCCACGCCCCGGTCGTCCCAGCGCAGCGAGGCGATGCCCGCCTGCGCGAGGTGACCGGCGAGATCGGCGAAGAGCCGGAACTGCCCAATGGTTGAATCACGGTCCTGATCGCCGCTGCCGTTGATGAGGACGACCGCAGGATGGGGACCGTCGCCGTCGGGCAGGGCAACCTCGCCGGCCAGGACGAAAGCACCATTGGCGAACGTCACTTCCTCGGAGCGGTGACCATCGACTGGGTCGGACTCTGCAGCAACGTCCGGCTCGGCCCCAGGACGGTGCAACGTGAAGGCTCCCGTGTTGCTGAGCTGGGTGAATTCGCCCTCGATCACTCCGTCTCGCAGCTCGCCATCCCACTTGATGAGCCCAAGCGGCGACTGCAGCTCGAAGCGCAGGCGCGTGCCCTCCAGCACCAGCGCGCTCAGCGGCAGTCCGACATTGCCCTGGACATCGATGGTGCCGCCGAGGCCATCGTCGCCGACATGCAGCTCGATCGCGACGGGCAGGGTTCCCAACCCCGGCACGTCGACAGTGCCTTCCCAGCGGCCCTCGATCTCGGCGGCGAGGCTGGCACCACTGTCTGGTTCCGCGAGTGCGGTCGTGCTCGGCGGCAGCGTCGCCACCGTGGTTGGCGACACTGGTGCCGATGTTGCGGACGAGGCCGCGGTGGCCGCCGCCTCGTCGGCGATCGCAGCCGCCGCTGAACCGGTTGTGGCGGGGCCGCCGCCTTCACCGGGTGCGTCGGGGGCAGCGCTGCACGCCGCGGAAATGGCTGCCAGCAGCATCAGCGCAGCCGAAGCCGCGGCAACGATCAGGGTTCGCTTCATGGCGTGGCGAGTATTGCGCGGTACTTCTCGAATCCCTTCCGGTGATGACCGTGCGCTTCGCGGCCCGTGCCGTGGCCGCAATGATCAGGTCGTGAGCGCCGCGTGGCCAGCCCATTCTGTGTCAGGACTCGACGCAGCAAGTAGCTGTTCTGCTCTCCGGCATTCGCCACCAGCCAGGGGCTCGATGAGGGCGATGCGGGTCGTTGGTGTCGCACTGATCTTCGGGATCGTCCTGGGTTGCACCGGAAATGCCGCCGACAATCAGGCGGCCGAAGATCGACCTCGCCATCGGGTCGTCGAATGCCTGCATGTCATCGACATAGTCTCCGACGAGCTGCTGGGTGAGTTCTACTCCGCACACGGCATGGACGGCGGGTTCATCGCGCTGCCCTCGGGCCAGCTGCAGCTCGGGCGATCGGGGCCGGAGGGCTCTGGCTTCGAGGACTACCGGTTCGCAAAGTTCGGGCTGCTCGTGCGCCGCGCCCAGCAGGCATCGCTGGAGATCGTGAAGGCCCCGGGCGGTGCCTTCCTCGATTATGGGCAGGGCGAGTTCGGGACTGCAGATGCGCTGACAGCCGGCCCCTGCGACTCACACGGACCCGCGTGCGAGGCAGGATCGGCCGAGTACGTGGGCGGCTGGCCGTGCGGGGCCGATCGTGGTGAGTGGATCGTCTGGGCAGGCGGCATCTGGGTGGACGCGCCCGGCTGCGTCGAGCTGCTCGCCTCGTCCGACGACGAAGAGATCCCCGTACAGCTCCCAGTCGGCACTTCCTGCACCTGAGCAGCCGACACTGGTCTTGTGCGCGCCGACCTAGGCATCGGCCATGTCCCGAAGCTCGTCGAGGGACGCGCCGTAGATCGCTGAGCCATCGCGGGCGATTTCTTCCCACACATGCCCGCCGTCCGACAGCTTCTCGACGGCTGCGCTCAACCCGACCTCGATGATCTCGACGTCATTCCCTGCGATTGCTCCGGCCTTCTCGCGCCACCGGTGGATTGCCTCGGTCCATGCGTCATCGTCGGGGTCGACCCCGTCCGGGCGCACGATGACGACATCGATGTCGCTGGCCCGGTCCGCTTCGCGACGGGCGAATGACCCGAAGACGATGATGCTCGCAGGCGGTTGCGGCAGGTCCCCTGCAGCGGCACCGATTCGTTGGAGCACGTTGTCTCGCAGTCGCGCGAGCTCGACGACAATCCGAGCGGCCTCGTTCTCGCGATTGAGACGGAAGAGCGATGACGGCGGCACCTCCCGTCGTTCCACTAGGCCGAGATCCACGAGGTCGGGCATCACTCGCGACGCTTGTGATGCGCTCACGCCGGCCAACCGAGCCACGGTGCGCAGGTTGAGCTCGGCAGATGTCTCCGCAAGCACAGCAAGCACGTGTCCTTGCGCTCCAGGGATCACGGCATTGACCGGATGCACGAAGTCCATGCTGGCACCCTAACGATGATGAGCGCATAAATGCAACATTTGTTGCATTTATGACTGATATTGTGCGGGCAGACTTCGGGGGTGCGCGTTTTGTTGCGCGGATTGACGCTGGCTTGCCCGTCGTGCGGGGGTCGCGGCCTGTTTCGGCGCTGGGGGCTGTTCGCCATACGAGAGCGGTGCCCCCACTGCGGCCTCAAGTTCGAGCGCATGGAAGGTCACTGGCTGGGCGCCGTGGCGGTGAACACGGTGGTGTCGGCAACAGTCGTGATCCTGACCGTCGTGGTGGCCATGCTCGTCTGGGGCACCGACGTCAGCCGTGGCCTGCTGCTCGCGATCGCAGCACCCGTCGGCGTCGTGGTGCCGGTGCTGTTCGACCCGGTGTCGCGCACCTTGTGGACGGCAATCGACGCGCTGGTCAGGCCACCGACCCCAGCCGACTTCGACTGATCCAACCGGTGCCGAGGCTGGGTGTAGGTTCCGCTCGGTGACGCGCTCGGGACGACGCCCGAACATCCTCGTCGTGATGGCGGATCAGCTGGCGCCCCACTTCACCGGTGCGTACGGCCATCCGGTGGTGCAGACCCCGGCGCTGGATGCGCTCGTCGAGCGCGGCGTGCGCTTCGATGCGGCCTACTGCAACTTCCCGCTGTGCGCGCCGTCACGGTTCTCGATGCTGTCGGGCCAGCTGCCGGCGTCGATCGAAGCGTGGGACAACGGCGCTGAGTTCGCGGCGTCGGTGCCCACGCTGATGCACTACCTGCGACTTCTGGGCTACCGCACGACGCTGTCGGGAAAGATGCACTTCATCGGCCCCGACCAGCTCCATGGCTTCGAGCAGCGCCTCACCACCGACATCTACCCCTCGGGCTTTGCGCTCACGCCCGACTGGGATGCGGCGTCGGGGCCGCCGAGCGACTGGTACACCATGGCCAGCCTGTCCGAAGCGGGTCCGGTGGTGACCAACTACCAGCACGACTTCGACGAGGAGGTCGGGTTCGCTGCGGTGCGGCACCTGTACGACCTGGCCCGTGCCCCCGACGAGCGGCCGTTCTTCGTGGTGGCCTCGTTCACCCATCCCCACGATCCCTACGAGGCCCGGTCGCAGTGGTGGGACCTGTACGACCACGACAGCATCGACCTGCCCGACCCGATGGCTCCCGACGCCGTCGATGCGCACACCCGGCGGCTGCGCCAGGGCATCGGGGCCGACGGCGTCGGCTTCACCGAGGAGCAGTGCCGCAACGCCCGCCACGGTTACTACGCCAACACCAGCTACTTCGACTCGTGGGTCGGGCGCCTGGTGGAGGTGCTGGACGAGACGGGGCGTACCGACGACACCGTCGTGATCGCCATCAGCGACCACGGCGACATGCTGGGCGACCGCGGCACGTTCTTCAAGATGTGCTTCTTCGAGCGGGCGGCGCGGGTGCCGTTCGTGATGGCCGGACCGGGCGTGGCCAACCGTGCCGTGCCCGATGTGTGCTCGCTGGTCGACCTGCTGCCGACGCTGCTCGACATTGCGACCGACGGGGGCAGCGACGGCTGGCCCGAGATGAGCGCAGCGCCCGCGGGGCGGAGCCTGTGGGAGCTGGCGTCGGGCGGCGGTGGCAGCGGCGCCGGTAGCGAGGGCGGCGGCGAGGCGATCGGCGAGTACACGGCGGTGCTGACCACCCAGCCGATGTTCATGATCCGCCGGGGACGCCACAAGTGGATCCACTGCGAGGGCGACCCGGCCCTGCTGTACGACCTGGTCGACGATCCGCTCGAGCGCAACAACCTGGCGGCTGACCCTGCCCACGCCGATCTGGCCGCCGCGTTCGCCGCAGAGACCGCCGATCGCTGGGACAGCGCTGCACTGCGCGACCAAGTCCTCGCGTCGCAGCGCTCCCGGCGGGTGGTGAGCGCCGCGGCACACGCCGCCGACATCGACTGGTGGGACTACAGCCCGCAGCGAAACGCCGCCGGCGAGTACGTCCGCGACGGCATGAACTGGTTGAACACCAGCCGCGGCAGCCGCATCCCCGCCCCACCCTGACCAGCAGCTCCGCCGAAGCCACTCTCGTCTATGTCGGCACGCCGGTGCCCAGGATGTGGCCGTCGCCCGCGTGCGCGAACCAGGCCGCCGGCGACCGCCGCCTCACACGCTCCGTGTCTCGCCGGTTCGGCGGAGGAAGGCGTCGTAGGGGTCGGCGTCGTCTTCCTGGTCGATGATGGCTTTCTCCTTGGGGAGCGCTTCGAGCACGTCGTTGACGAACGTGACGAGGGCCTCGGGGTTCTCGACCTGCCGGCCGGCGGCTCGGGAGAGCTCGTTGCGGTGCTCGATGAACTCGTAGATGAGCTGGGCATCGTCGAGCCGGTCGCGGTACCGGGCCGGGATCGCGGCGATGACCGGTTCGTAGCGCTCCGACAACCAGCGGTACGCCTTCACCGCCTCGGGCAGCGGTCCGCCGGCGTCGTGCTCGAGCGACAGGCCGTAGGCGTCGAGCGCATTGAGCAGCGTGCGGGCTTGGTTCTCCTGCACTTCCAGCCCGGTCAGCTTGCGTAGGCGCAGGTGGGCGTGCCCTTCCTCCACGACGACGGGCCGGATGCGCAGCCGCGAGCCGTCGGACGACTGCACCACAGACAGCTCCTCCACGTCGAACCCCATCGTGTTCAGGCGCCCGATCCGCTCGTTGATGCGCCACCGCTCGTCGGCGGAGATCTCGTCTTCGCGTGTGAGCTCAGCCCACACTCGGTGGTACCGGTCGAGCAGGTCGTCGGTGATCTCGACCGGGTCCACGTCGTCTTCGAGCAGCCCGCCGGCAATGGCGTCGTACAAGCCCCCCGTGATGTTCTCGACGCCGAGGTCGAGGTCGTGGCGGCGCAGCGCATCGGTGAGGGCGGGCCGGCATTCGGCGGTCTCGGCGTCGACCAGGTACGCCATCAAGGCGCCCGCATCACGCCGGAACAGGATGTTCGCCAGCGAGATGTCGCCCCAGTACACGCCTTCGAGGTGCAGCCTGGTGAACAACACCACGGCCGCGTCGAGCAGCCGGTCGCGCAGCAGCGACGGCGACGTGGTGCGGAACAGGTACTGGTACGGCAGGGCGAAGTCCAAGAAGCGGGTGACGAGCACCGACTGCAGCGCCGAGCCGTCGGCGGCGCGCCGCCCGCTCACCACGCCCACGGCACGCACGGCCGGCAGCCGCTCGTCTTCGAGGTGGCGCAGCACGCGGTATTCGTGCTCGGCCAGCGCCTGCTCGGTCTCCTTGAGGGCATAGACCCGGCCGTCGTACTGCACCATGCGCACGACGTGGCGGCTGAGCCCCCGCCGCACCCGGATCAGCCGCTCGGTGACGTCGTGCCATTCCGCGAGCGGCCGGTCCCACGGCAGATCCAGATAGTCGGGATGGCCCTGCCGGGTGAGGATCGTGAGCCCCGACTCGGCTGCGAACTCAGACCTGAACGGCTGCTCACTCATCGATCTCGCGGACGAGGCTGGTGCCGCTGCCGGGCTGACTCTCCCATTCCCATTCCTCGTGCAGCTCCAGCGGGCCGTCGGCTGACACGACGATGCGGCTACTGCAGTGCCCGTTGGCCGTGGTGCCGCTCGTGGTCACGTGCGAGTACCGGAAGTCCAAGCCGTCGCCGTCGCGCCGCCCGACGAGATGACCGAGCCGCACAGTGCCGCCCTCATAGCGGGCCCACACGACCCCGTCGGATTCCTCGTGGTACTCGAAGCGCGTCTCCGAGCCCACATCGCCCGCAGGATCATTCGAGACACCGGCAAATGTGCGCCCGTCAAGACTCGGTGCAGTACCCATCAGCGCAAGCTACCCACCGAGCAGCACCGGTCCGGTTGGCGCATCAGCTCCGGCAGGCAAACGCGGCTGCAGTGCGGGAACGGCCGGTCGCGTAGTTTCGGCTCATCACGCCTGACAGTCCACGGGTTCCCGCCGGGGCCACGCCGGCGCGCCGAACGCCCGCCTTCGACGCCGCCAACGTCCCCCCGGCACTCATCAGGTCTCATGTGACGTCGACATGGGCCGAACTCGTCGTGCTCGACGGATCGGTGCTGTTCGTCGATGACACCCCACGGCGAGTCCGTGCAGCGGCGGGAGAACGCGTGCCGATCGTTCCCGGCGTCCAGCACCACATCGAACCGGCGCACGACGCCGCGTTCTACATCCAGTTCTACGTACGCACGCCGGAGTCCGCCGACTGAGCTGAGGCGCCGGCGAACGGGCTCGCTCTGGGGTCCATTTATTCGTTTGGCGGCCAGAGTCGTCAGACCTAGCGTCGCTGGGGTGTCGAGCAACTCTGGTGCGCTGAGTAAGATGATCAGTATGACGGCCACGAAGAGCCGGCTCACGATCACTGTCGACGCCGATATCGCTGACCAGGTGAAGGCGCTCGTAGCCCAAGGTGGCGCCCCGAACGTGTCGGCCTACGTCGAACATGCCGTGAAGTGCCAACTCGCAGCCGATGCCGACTTCGACGTGCTGCTGGCCACGATGCTCGACGAAACCGGCGGGCCGCTCACACCCGACGAACGCGCTGCCGCGAGGCGTGTGCTCTCGGGCGAGGCTGCTGCCTGAGCGGCGTGGTCATCGACACCGGGGCACTCATCGCGTGGGAACGCGCGACTCGCACCATGGTTGCGCTCGTCGCAGAGGCGCGGGCTATCGGTACGACGCTGACGGTCCCGGCTGGCTGTGTCGCCCAGGCATGGCGCAATCCACGCCGTCAGGCACGTCTCGCAGCGCTGCTGCGCAGACCCGAGATCAACATCGTCCCGTTAGATGCCAGCGATGCGCGTCGAGTCGGCGTACTGCTGGCTTCAACGCAGACCACCGACACCGTCGACGCGCATGTCGCCGTTTGTGCACTGCGCCGAGGCCAGCCGGTGCTCACCAGCGACCCAGGCGACCTGGCTCGCCTATCGGCTGACATCCGAACGGTCCGCGTCTAGCCACCGAGGCACCGGCGGGCAGCCTCGCTCAGTGCGGCGGTCAGGCGTCTTCGATCATGGCTTTGAGGAGTCTGAGCTGTTTGGCGTCGGAGGTTCGGATGGCGATGCGCAGCAGGGGCCACATCGGCCGCCACAGCACGCCGGTGCTCTGGCAGTCGGCGGTCAGCGTGACCCGTGACGAACCCTCGTCGTGCCCGTGGATCTCGTAGGTGTAGTCCGCAGTCACGCCGCCCTGAACCGAGCGCAGCACGAGCGACTGCCCGTCGACGCATCGCACGATGGTGCTGGAGCGATCCTTGCCGCGAGCCCGGAACGTCAGCCGGGTGCCCTCGGCGGTCTCCCCATCGGCGGTGATCGTGTCGATCCCGGGCATCCACCTGTGAGCGTTCGGCCAGTCGGTGAGAGCGGTCCACACCCGCGGAGCCGGGTGAGCAATGATCTCCTCAACAGCGAATGCCTGCGACATGACGCGCCTCCCAGACAGCCCAGTCTGCCCCTCGGCACGATCCCGAGAAGGGCTGGAGCGTTAGCGGTGGTTGCCTCTCATCAGCTCCTCGGTTGTCTTGGGACGGAAGAGGTCCTTGGGAACATCTGCCGGGGTCACGCCAGGCCGTGGGTAGTAGCCGCCGACGTAGTCCGGGCGCGGATCCCGGGGCCGCTTACGCTTGGAGCGGCGCTTCTTCGCCATCAGCATTCTCCGTTCCCAGTTCGCGTGTCTGCCGAAACTCTAACGACTCGATGTCGGCCCACTTGAGCAGGATTCCGCCGCCCGTCCACAGGTAGCCGCCGTCGAGGCTGGCCGGAATAGTCGCTGTTTTGGGGACTTCAGCGCCAGTGCCGTGCCCGTGGCTCGGCCTCGCCAAGGTGCGCGGTGAGACGTGCGAAATCGTCGAGATCGGAGGTGATGACGGTGTCGTCAAGACGGATCGCGCATGCGAGCACGTGAGCGTCGACGACATCGGACTCCCCGGAATGGCGCAGCAGCGATCCCACCAGCGAGACCTGTGCCGCGGTGAACGGCTGCACGTCCAGCGATGGCAGGAACCGGGACAAGCGGGCTTGGCGCGAGCCGTCCCGCCACACCTGCGCGACCACCGGTGCTGTCGTACGCAGCGGCTCGCTCTGAAGCTGCGCCGTCTGGATGAAGCCCTTGACATCAGGCTCGTCGCGGTCGATGGCGACGAGCACGCCGGCGTCGAGGATCACCGTTGGCTGAAATGGCGCTCGTGCATCGCAGCCACCCCGTCGGGGTCTGGCGGCCCCGATTCGGCTACCCACTCGGCCATGAAGTCCGCCAGGGCACGTCGACGGCGATGCTCTTCGGCGAGCATCACCAGTCCTTGCTTGATCGCTGCTGAGCGACCGCCGAATTCGGACGCGAGCTCGTCGAGCAGCGCACGGTCCTCGTCATCGAGGCGCACCGTGGCCGTCTCAGCAGTCGCCCCGGTATCAGCGTCGGACTCCATTTGCTCAACGGTACTCGCCATGGTCGCTCCCGCTTTCACCGCGTCACATGATGAGTCAAAAGTAGATGAAAGCTCATGACACGCAAAATTGTTTTGTTGCGTCAGCCGGCAACACTCCGGGCGCTGTCGCGGCGCTAGAGTCAACTTGGCCCGTTGGGCGCCATTTTGGTCCGGGTTCCGGTGGAACCCGCTTTGCTAGGGATCTCTGTCGAGGTCCAGCTGGGACCCCCGCTGGGGGTCCCATTTTTTTATTTGGCGGGAAGTGGCGCCAGACGTAACGTCGCCGGGGTGTCGAGCAGTAGTGCCACGGTTTCAGGCCCTTCCCGTCAGGCTAAACTGACAAACATGAGCCTTCTAGCTCACGATCGCCTGCCGGCGCAGCCCATCGACGCGCTGCGAGAGCTCGTGCGCACCATCGACGAGTGCGACGAACTCAAGCGCGGCACGGTCGCAGCGGCTCGCGAAGCGGGCGCGACATGGGAAGCCATCGGCACGGCCCTGGGCATCACTCGACAGTCCGCTTGGGCGCTCTACTCAGCCGACGCTGCCGCCATCAGCGCTGACCTCGCTGCGAGCGCCGCGAACAACCCAGACCTCTCCGAGGACGAAGCACTCGACATCGCCGTCGAGGAAGTACGGGCAGTCCGCAGATCTCGCCGAGCACGCTGACCCAGCCCAATGCGAGGGCCGTCACGTCAGTAGAGTCGCCCCTCAAAGCCCCGGAACCGTCCCTGCTTCGGCAAACGGCCGGGGTTACGTCCTTTGGGGGAGCCTCAGTCACCCGCCGCCCGAGGGTGACTCGGCACTGTCGGCAGCGGCGGCGTGGGCGATGAGCGGGCGGAGCTGTTCGGCGGCGCGGTGCTGGCTGTCGAGCGTGGCCACGATCCCCTCGCGCTCCATCTGGACGAACGCAGGGACCCCCGCAGCGATCTTGCGCACCACCGCCCGCCTGCAGCCGGCGATCACCGCGGCCACCATGTCGGCGAGCTCATCGGCCCTGCCGGCGCCCAGCCCGTAGCCGCCCACCAACGCCGCTATGCGCGCCAACCGATCAGGCGCGCCGGGCCAGCCCTCCAACCACCGATCCGCATCGCCGCACACCGGCGCGAAATGCCACACGGCGTGCGCGAGGTCCCGCATCGGCGACGCCACGAAGATCCCGTCCCAATCGATGAACGCCACCGCCCGCCCGCCGGCGAACACCGTGTTGCGCGCAGCGACGTCGCCGTGGCACACCACCTGTCCCGACCTCACCGTCTGGGGGCCCTCGGCGAACCCCGAGCCCGCAGCGAACCCCGCGACGCAGTCGTGATAGGAACCCAGCAGCTCCCCCACCGAGGCCAGCTCGCCTGCGCCCAGCCGCCAGCACTCGGCATCGGCCGGCACCCACCCCTCGACCCAGCTGAGCACCATCGACCCGTCAGGCTCGGTACCGAGATGCCGGGGAGCGCCGCCGAAGCCGGCCTCCTCGAGATGGACGAGCAACGCTCGCGTGCACTCGGGGGCGCGCGCTGCGTCCTCCGGAACATGCAAACTGCGGCAATTCGAGGCCATACGGAGTTGGGCTCAGTCCCCTAATGGGTGCAGTGCTTCACAACACGCCTCGCGTCGTCTAGATCCCAGCGCCTCCTCACGCATGTGTGGAGCGGGTTTAGGCTCCGCGCTATGGAGCCCGCGGCCCTGCGCAGGGGCCTCAATGTCGGAGATGCACAGCATCTTCGTGACACGTGGCGAGATCTTGAGCCACCTACGTCGATCCTCACGTCACCGCCGTACCTCGACATGCACGACTACGGCAACACGTCACCGATCGGCGCCCGTGGGCAGCCACTGAGCGAATACCTGGTACAGATGTCGCGGCTGTTTGAGGATTGCGGCCACATTTCAACGCCTGACGCAACGATGTGGCTGGTTGCCGGCGCTATTCGCAGGAACGGACGCCTGATCGCCTTGCCCGACAAGCTGGCCACCTGTGCCGAGCAAGCTGGCTGGGTACTGCGCGAGTCGATCACATGGGACAAACAGAAAGCGCTGCCATGGACCCACCATGGCGAACTTCGGGATGTCACCGAGCAGGTTCTCTTGTTCTCCAAGGCCGACGATTTCAGGTTCGACGCCGATGACCTTCGCTCGCCGATACCAAATTCAGTGTGGTGGCGCCGGTTCCCGGAGCGCTATTCCCCGAACGGACGCATGCCGACCAACCTCTGGAGCATTCCGATCCCCACGCAGGGCTCGTGGACTGGGCTACGCAGCCACATATGCCCGTTCCCTGAAGAACTCACACACCGGATGCTCTCGCTGACTACGATCCGGGGCGATACTGTCCTAGACCCGCTCGCTGGGATCGGATCGGTTCCCGCGATGGCGGAGGCGATGGGCAGAACCGGGTATGGACTCGAGCTCACGGCTGAATACGCGAAGAGATACGAACAGACCTTCGAGTCCGCGAAACGCTTCCTGGCTCTGCTGGAGGACGACTCGCGTCACCGGGATGCCTTTCGAGAGACAATCATCGAACTGAGACTGCTCAAGTTCGCCAAGCTGCTCGGTAAGCAGGTCACCGAGGCGGGATTCGGCGTGTCGTGGGTGCGTGCGGGCAAGAGTTGCCGCCAACCGGCGTACAGCTTCCAAGTTGCATCAGGTGACTTCGAGTTGGTGCTCAATGACGAGTCCGTGCGAGAACCAGCACTCGCAGCCGCTCGGCACGCCATTCAGCGGAAGCCACTGTCCAAATTCGGAATCGACGCCGACATCGTCCCAATCGGAGCAGCGGCAGCCGCCGTACAAGGGCACTGGTACGCATCGGGATACTTCTGGAATCCTCCATGCACCGACCGACCCCAGAGTGGCGAGCCCCATGTCGTCGCGAACTTCCGACCCGATCCTGACAGCATCGATGACACACCGTACCCATAACCTCCCGCGTCGGAGGGCGACTGCCATCTGGCGCCGGAGCCAGAACAGAAGTAGGAGGACCTAATGCGCATACCAGCTCTGCGAGTACGGCAATGGCTAGAAGCATGGGACGACTACGAATTCGACCCGGTGTCGCGTCAACGAAAGCCCGAACCTCACTTCTACGTATGTTCCATATCTGCTCGCATTCTGCGACGGCTCTCGGGCGTCCGGCAACGCGATGCTTCGGGTCCACGTATCGAAGACGTTGGCATCCAGCGGATCCACGACAAGAGTCGATCCGAGGAGATTGGGCGGTTTGTACGAGCTGGCTACCCATGGGCAAGTCTCAATACGCGGGACCAAGGTCGCTTCCCAAATCTCAAGAAACCTGGCTGGCTCCCCACCGCCATAGTCGCCAATCTAGTCAGGCAGACGACTGAAAGGGACGGCGTCACGGCCTCACCAACAGATCTGATTACTCTCGAAGCGGCGGACAGCGAAGCGGGGCTTTTTAATCTGGTACTGCCAACTGGCGCAGATCAGGATTCATGGCGACCGACGGCCAATGCACTACCGCCGCTGGAGATAATTGACGGCCAACATCGTTTGTTCGCCTTTTCCGACGACGATCACGAGTCTGACGCCGATTTTCAATTGCCGGTCGTAATTTACGACGACTTAGACATCAGTTGGCAGGCCTATCTGTTTTGGACCATCAATGTAACACCTAAGCGGATTAACCCATCCATGGCCTTTGATTTGTATCCTTTGTTACGAACGGTCGACTGGCTCGAACAAGTCGAGGGGCCTTTGGCATACCGAGAAACCCGTGCCCAGGAATTGACTGAAGCTCTGTGGGGCAATCCCGATAGCCCATGGTACCAACGAATCGGAATGCTCGGACGTGAACGGGGCAAAGTTACCCAAGCGGCATTCGTGCGATCACTGACCTTGAGTTTTGTTCGGAGCTGGGCTGCCGGCAAACGCACTGGCATCGGTGGCTTCTTCGGGACTGAGCACTCAAATGAACGCACCGATGTTCTGCAATGGACTCGTTCCCAGCAGGCCGCATATCTCATCGCTCTATGGTCCGGGCTCGAAGCAGCTATCGAGAGCTCTGAGCAGGAATGGGTCCACCACCTCCGTGAATACACGCCATCAGATGAGGAACCGAACGCACGCGATCCCGCATTTGCGGGCCGCTACTCGATGTTGAGCACCGACCAAGGGGTTCGAGGGTTCCTCCAAGTATGCAACGATATCTCCTATCACCGGCGTAACCACATTGCGTTCGACAACTGGCGATTAGCTACAGCGGCTGAAGCAACAGATACTCTAGAAGTAAGTGCTGCGATACAAGACCTTGCAGAGCAAACCGACATTCAGAACTTCATCAGGGCGTTGACTGCGGATATTTCACAATTCGACTGGCGCTCGGCCGTCACACCTAAACTGCCTCAGCTAGTTGAAGTTTTTCAGAGCCGGTACCGAAGCGGCAGCGGTTACAAGCAAGTAAGACTTCAATTGCTACTTCATCTGTGTGGTAACGGCAGCGACGCAGTCGCGGAGAGCGCGATAGCAGTTGCCGAGGCTCTTGGTTACGACCAGGAGTAGCATGGGAACAATTCCAGCAGTTACTTCGGATGCATCGGCCTTCGTCAACTTTGCGTCCCGTGATGCGCCGAGGCAATCATTGCTTGATGGCGCTGACGGTATTCGCCGATATCAACGTTGGCTGAGTAAGCGCCACCCTTATGTTGTGAGGGACATAGCGACGGCGCTGGGATCTACTAACGATCAAGTGTATGCCGATAAGCTAGGTGATTTCATAGCTTGCTCGGCACCTATACACCTTACCGATGGCTGGAATTTCTTGTCCCGGGCATTCGAAGCGGCGCTTCAAGGTGATCGTAGTTCGGCAATTCACATGGCCTATTACGCCGAGCTTCGAGCAGCTATGTCATTGCTGGCGTCGGAAGGCATTGGCATATTCCGCCACAGGCACATTGCACTCGATGCTCAGATGCAGCCACTTCAACTGGGTGGTAACACTCATGTGGCAACCTGGAGAATCCTCCAAGCATGGACCGAGACAACGGACAGCGCGGCACGACTGCTTGATTCCATCACCTTGGACAGACATAGCATTTCGACGTGGCTAGACGCGGCTGGCGTAAGGGCGCCTACGCGACTGCAGCTTGCGCGCACTTGGATGAAGACTTGGAGCATTGACTTGGCGCGGTTTTCGGAAGACCGAAATTTGCGAAATGAAGTCAGTTATCGTCCGTCGCGTATTCGGACGAAAGCACTGCTTCCAGTTGACGCCGAGATAGAGCTCTCGCAGCCACTATTGTCGTCATGGGAACAGCTTGAGCCTGCGGATGCAGTATCTATGGCATCGCTCGATATTTCGCTGCTGCAGCGCGCATTGGACCTAGTTACCACACAGCGGCATTGTGATTACTCCTCGCGGAGCGAAGCCGTCAACGCGTTCATGTCATCGGACCGGCCTCCATCTGTAGCTCTGGGTGAAGGCTTGCGGACAGTCAAGGCCAGCGCCACCTTGATCTTTGACGCGGCCAAGACGCGGATCACTAGTAGGCCCACGTCGGCCCCCATACTTGGACGCGCCCTATTGATGCTGCGTCTGGCTTCTGCTACAACTGCAGCGCTGCTTCGGGATGTCGGCTTAACTAAGCCAGATCTTAGGTTCTGGTGGGGTGCACTCGGGAAAGACCTAGGGTTCTGGACCGACGCAGACGACATTGATCAGCTGGCTGATCTCTGGGACGACGTTCGAGATGCGATTGATGAGGTCGAGCCAAGGCTGTCGGCAGCGCCTCTCCAGTCCTCCGTTGAATTCGTCGCCGGGTGTCTCGCCGGCAAGAACTCATTGACGCAGTTCACGCGCGCACCGCTCTGGCTATTGAACCTAGATTGACTCGTTGGCTCTTGGTCTAGGCTCACTCGAAGCCGTTCGGCGGATGCCGTAATGACTACGGCACTCCACTCTTTGCTCAGCGCCCTTCCCTTCCTACTAGCTCGATGAGTTCCCACCTTGGAAATAGAACGCGTATACGTCGGCGAGTTGAAGCGATTACATCGGGAAGTGCACGGCCGCGACGCTAGTTGGGCCTGAAGGCGTCCCCCTTTGCGAGACGGGCCTTAGTCTCGTCGACGATAAGGTTGATCAACCGCTCTGGGCGGCGCCATTTCATAGCCAGTCGAGCGTGATCCATGCCGTGCTCGGCCACTATGTCCTTCAGGTCCTCGACGCTGAGTTCTGCCAAGCGGAGTCGCAGTGTGTCCTCACCACTCGCTAGGACGTCGAATGGGTCAAGTCGGCCGGGCGCGCGGCGTCGAGAGGCTCTCTGCGAAGACGACGTCGCGAGCGCTTGGTCGAGGCGCGCAGCGAAGTCGGCATTGCGTCGTGCCTCCGCCACAACTTCTCGGAACACGGCTTCGAGTTTCGTAACGTCCGTCATGCGTGAGTCCTCTCGAGCACCTCGGCCGTCAGAGCACGGTAGGGCTTGAACCCATCCGGACCCCACTTCTGGCGCAGGGTCGAAACACGTTTCGGATCAGCGGCACTGGCGAATGCGTTTCCCTCGGGAATCCGGGTCTCGAAGAGCGGCGCGTCTCCTTGCTCCCGCAGGATGCGCAGCTGAGTGCGGTGTACCGTCGACTGCTCGCGGTACTTGGCAACGACGATCCCGAGAGGCTCGATGGGCTGAGCGATCGTCTCGGAGAAGCTGCGGACTCGTCCAACGATTTGGGGGATCCCGTACGTCGAGAGGATGTCGGGGATCGTCGGGATGATGTAGCCATGGGACATGCGCAGGCCGTTGAGGGTGACGATGCCGAGGTTGGGCGGACAGTCAATCAACACAATGTCGAACTCCTCGAGGATCGGCTTGACCGCTCTCTGCAGAATGTCGGTTGGGCTCTCAGCAAAGAAGCGTCCGCTGGGCATCGATCCGAGCTGGTCCTGAATGTCGATCATGTCCAGGCTTGACGGGAGGAGCGACAGCGAACCCACTGCGGACACGCGCGAGGCCTTGCGAATGAGCGTGGCCTCGAGATCGAAGGACCGCTTCTCCGGCTCAAGCAGTGCGTCACTGAAGAGCTTCGCCAGCGTTCGGCCATCGTCGTTGAGTTCGCCCCAGCGCTCGTCTCCTATGAGCATCGACGTGGCGTTCGTTTGCGGATCGAGGTCCACCAAGAGCACCCGCTTGCCGAACTCACCTGAGAGCATCTCGGCGACTGCCACGGTTGTTGTTGTCTTGCCGACGCCACCCTTCAGGTTGATCGTCGAAATCACTACTGGCATGGGGATACCTCGCTTCCAAAGCCATGCTTGTACCTGCTCGCGGCTGAATACTGGGCCGGCACGAAGCTCGGCCACCGGTGACGGAAAGTCCGCGAGGCGACTGCGCCAGTTGACGACCGCCTGTCGGGACACTCCAGCCATGGAGGCGACTTCGTGAATCCCGACCAACTCAGGATCAGCCACGACCTAACTCCATGTGTACAGCGTACACGGTGTGAACGTTGTACACACCAGCGATAGGGATCTTCTTCTCGGCTTCTGCTTCCTGTCAGTCCCCGCTTCATCCGAAGAACCCGCCAAGGAAGCCTCTGACTGCCCCGGACGGTTAGATCCGTCGCATCGGAAGGGGTTCGTGGTCGCGCCGCCCTGCCACGCACCGGTGCTCGAATCACGTTGCTTCTCGCGATCATCGCCCGTCCACGGAACGGAGGCCCATGCTGCAGACGATGTTGGGTTCGGCTTGGGTGCCTTGGGGGACGGGGGGAACGCAGAGTCGGTCTTCCTTGTGGAGGTCGACGATGAGCGCGGCGAGGTCTTCGTCGCTGCGTTCTCGCAGTGCGCGGGCGAGCCGTTGGGTTGCTGACTCGTAGAGAGGGCGCTCGTTGATGGCGTCCAGCGCGGATTCGAGGTCGGCTCTGGTGGCCCAGAGCGTGTCGGTGAAGTTGTCGAGCTGACCGTCGAAGCGGTTCCACACCTTGCCGCGCACGCCTTGCAGGGCGCCGCTGGTGCGGCCGGTCGGCGTGCGCAGTGCGCCGCGCAGCGCCTCGGCAACGAGGTCGTGGTGGCGGTCGAGCCGCTGCACCGGCGACGTGGTCGGTTCAGCTTCGGCGAGCCGGAGGGCTTCTTGGGGGGTCACGCGCCGCCCGGTGCCGTCGGGCTGGATGAATGCGAATGCGTCGGCGCCAGCGTGGGTCTGGGTGTGGATCAGCACGCCGGGCACCGCATCGGCGGGGCTGTCGGCCAGCGCTTTCGTTGCGTAGACCACGTTGGGCAGCTTCGCGACTCGCTCCGCCAAGTCGGGGTCGGCGTCGGCTGCGTGGCGCCAGATTTCGTATGCCATTGACACTGGGTCCACCTCTTCCACGCCCGCGCCCAGTCCGAAGCCTGACGACTCGTCGAACACCCCGGAGATCACCTGCCGCTCGGAGTCGTGGCCGAAGAACGCCTCGTCAGAGCCGAGCAGCTGCGCGTTCTCCCCCAGCCGACGCAACACACGCCCGCGCAGCTCGATCTCCCGCTCCACCGAGGCGTCGGGCATCAGCGATACCACCAGCACTTCTGCCGACCGTTGCCCGATGCGGTCGACTCGGCCGGCACGCTGCACCAGCTTGACGATTGCCCAAGGCAGGTCGTAGTTGACGACGATGTGGGCGTCCTGGAGGTTCTGGCCCTCCGACAGCACATCGGTCGACACCAGCACTCGCAGCTCGTCGCGCACCGGGTTCCCGTCACCGCCGAAGCCGTTCGACTCGGGCGAGAAGCGCTGCGCCACCGCCGTGGGGTCGTCGGTGTCTCCCGTGACTATCCCAGCATCGGCCACGCCGCGCCGCTGCAGCTCCGCCCACACGTACCGGGCGGTGTCCGCGGCCTCAGTAAAGATCAGCACCTTGGCGTGGGGATGCTGGACGGTGAGCACCTCCATCAGCGCTGCGATCTTGCCGTCGCGGTCCGCGTCCCAGTCACCGAAGCGGCCCAGCAGTTCGCTGATGATTCCTGCGTCGCCACGCAGCTCGTCGATGAGATCAGCGGTGAACATGTGCGGCGGCGCCCAACGGATCGCCTTGGGATTCTTGGCGCGCAGCTTGTCGTACGCACTCGCTGCGGTCTCGGCATCCGAGCCAAACAGCGTTGCGCCGTCGCTGTCGTCGTCTTCACCGCTGTCCTCAGGCTCTTGGTCGGTCTCGGCTGCCCACAGCGCGTTGTCCACCGAGCCGATCGGCATGTCCAAGCCGTTCGCCAACGCATGGGCCGCCACCAAGTTCCGCAGCCGGTGTCGCCGAAGGGTCGCCACAAACGCCGGCCCCGACGACGACAGCCGCTTGAACATCGTGATCCTGGTGAAACCGGCCAAGTTGCCTTGCACAGAGTTCTCGAGGTCGTCAGCCAACTGCTGCTCGGCCCGGTCGGCGGGCTCGAAGTCCTCGTCGATGTAGTGGCCGAGCTCGTAGCGGGGCAACTTCAGCTCACCAATCGCACTAAGGGTGCGGTCCGAGGTCATCTCGAACGCCGGGTCGTCCTCGGTGAGCTCCCAGTCGACCGGCTGGGGCGTGCGCTTGGGGAAATGGAAGCGCTCGCCCGTGCCGAACTCCAGATAGCGCCGTCCCTGCTCATCGGTGAGCGCGTAGTTGTCCTCCACGAAGCGGCGCGTGCGGCGCACCATGTACTGGGACATGAGCGCCTGCCAGTCCTCCAAGTGCTCCGACCGGGCGAACGCCGGCAGCGAAGAGGTCTTTCCGTCGCATTGGTGGGAGAAGTCGCCCTCGCCGACGTCGGCGATCGCCTCCTCGGGCCGTATGCCCAGATCGGCGTCGGGGCGAATGAACAGCGACAGCTGCGACGCCAGGTCGCCGAGCTGCTTGTTGTACGGGGTCGCAGTCAGCAGCAGCGTCCGCGACTCGTTGTCCCTGATGTAGTCCTTGATGACCTGATGGTCCCGGCGCTTGTCGCTTCTGAGGTTGTGTGCCTCGTCGATGATGACCAGCCGGTAGCGGCGGGCGTCCGGCAGGTTCTTGTGAACCATCGACAGCGACTCCACCTTGCCGCGCACCTCGTAGTGATGCAGGTACGACTCCCACATGTCGGTCAGGTTCTTCGGGCAGATCACCAGCGTTTCGAAACCCTGCTCCTCTTGGAGCAGTCGGGCGATTGCGGTGCCGACGAGCGTCTTGCCTAGCCCGACCACGTCGCCGATCATGGCCCCGCCCTTTTGCATCACGATCCGGGCGGCGATCTTCACAGCGGCCGCCTGGAAATCCAGAAGCTCGTTCTGCATAGACGCCGGCAGGCCGTACTCGACCAGCCCTTCCCGTGCCTCCTGCGAGAGGTGGAACGCCATCTTGAGATAGACCAAGTACGGGTCGAGCGGCTCCTCCGATGCCCACGACTCCTTGAGAACCTCCGCTAGCTGGGGTGCGGCGTCTGCGCTGAGCGGGTCGTTCCAGCGGTCCTCGAACCAGCGGGAGAGCTTCTCGGTGGCATCGCCATCCAGCACATCGACGTTGAGCTCGCCCTGCTCGCGCAGCCCCGAAGTCGTCAAATTCGACGATCCGACATACGCCACACGCGGCGCTGCGGTGTCGTCGCGATGGCAGAGATACAGCTTGGCGTGCAGCCGATGAGCCAAGTGCACCTTGACTTCAACGGCGCCCGACTCGATCTGGCGCAGCAGAGTCCGCAACGCTGCCTCGTCGCCGTAGGTCGGCAAGCCAACCTGCAGCTGCTCCCGGTACTCCCCGACCGTTTCGTTCCGCACGCGAGCAGCACCGGCAGTGTCCATCGGAGGGGCCTGCTCAAGACGGGCCAATCGCGCCATCTCATCGGTCGGAGCCTCATGCATGCCGACAAGAATCCGTGCCTTCGGCCCATCGGCCCGCGTCGGCAGCGCATCTACCGCCTCGGCCAACAGCCCCCAACCGCGCAAGTTGAAATAGCCGATCGCTGCGTCCAACCGGTATGACGGCGAGAGCGAGTCAAGCAACTCGCTCTCGGCGTCAAGATCGATGTTGTCGACGATCTTCGGCAAGTCGTCACTCCTTGTTGCCGAAGATCATGCGGTCGCGCAGGTTCCCCGCTGCTTCGAAGGCATCCTCGATGCCCCAAGCCCGGGCCAGAATCCAGTCGGCCCGGTCGGTCAGGTGCCGAAGCTTCGCCATGTTGTAACGGCCGACCGTGATTCCGGCATTCACTTGCCATGCCAAGTGCTTGGGCATTTCGCTCTGAAGCGATCTTGACAAGCTCAGTAAACTCTCGAATTCCATGTCACCCGGGGCAGGGTTGCCCGCAGACAGCGCATGGCGCGCCAGCCCTTCAATGTCACCCGGAAACGCTGCAAGCGTGCGGCGGGTGACATTGAATTCGTCCCCGTACATCATCCACCAGAGATAGGCCCAGCGGCCCAGCAGCGTCACCAGCGCGATGTCTCTGTGCAGCTCCTCTTGGAAATAGAGCACTCCGTCATGCGGCGAGAACGATTCCTTGCCGCTCTTGTCGATGATCGGTGGCCGATCGACGTATGCGCTGAGGAAGTACTGGGCCACCTTCTTGAAGTACAGGGGGTACGGCGAGGTGGATTCCAGGACGGCGTCCAATGGTTGGCGTTCGCTCAGCTCCACGAATGCGCGAGCCATGGCACCTGGGTCGACGAGCGGCCATTGAGCGTCGCTGCCCCAACTACAGAGACTCGACTCAAGCTGTCCGTACTCGAGCGAGTCGAAGAGTCGGTCGCGCGCCTCCGAGAGCCAGCGGTTGCACCTGGTGACGGCAAGCCCCTCGCTTCGCCGCATCGACCCCACCAGGATGATGTTCCGGACATCGGCAGAACCCGCGAAGAGCAGATCCGGACGCTTCGCGAATGCCGAGACCCAAATGCGGGCAAGCTGCTGCTGCAAGAACGATCTGAGCTCGGCGAATCCTGATCGAAAGCCGAGGTTGTGCATCACGATCATGGCGAAGCGGCCACGATCGTTCAGCAGAGTGGCTGCCCGCTCCATGCAGACGGCGTAGAGATCGGGACATTTCTGTGTTGCGTATCCGGCCCAGCGGTACCCGGTGACCTTCGAGGTCTTGATGTAGGGCGGGTTGCCGATGACTACGTCGAACCCACCTCGTCGCCACACGCTGGGGAACTCCACGAACCAATGGAAGGGCTGGTGCGCACTCACCCAATCGTCGAGTTCGCTGTCCTCGTCTCGCATTTCGTACAGAAGCGCGTTGGCCATGCTGCGGGCGGTTTGAAGCCTGATGTGAAGCTTCTGTTTCGGGACTGAGTGGTCAAGCTGGCCGGTGTCGTCTCTCTCAGCAGCGATGAAGGCGTCGAATGCGTCGGCTATGTGCTGCGCTGTCTCCTCAACCAGCTGAAGCTGGGTCACATGGTCGAGCCTGTGACTGAACAGGCGTTGCTGTGCATCCTGGGCGTCGGCGATGCCCACGAGCAGGTTGCCGCACTTGATGTTGAAGTCCAGATCGGGCAGCGGTTCCAAGTGCTGCGCGTCGTCGATCTGAGCGGCGAGCTTCAAGAACAGCCGAAGCTTGGCGATCTCCGGCGCTTCGCGCATCAAGTCAACACCGAACAGGTTGTGCAGGCAGATCGTCTTCAGCAGCCAGTACCGGCTGCTGGGGTGCGCGCGTGCTTCGACGAGGAACTGTGGCACAGGTTCCCTGCGATCCTCGAGTTCGGTTGCACGTGCCAGCACTTCGCCGTACAGCGGTTCGAGCACGTCGAGCGCCGCGAACAGAAAGGCTCCAGAGCCCACCGTCGGGTCACAGACGGTCAGCGAACGCAGCGCTTCGAACGCAGCGTCGCACTCGGCAGCGTTCGACAGCTGGCTCAGGTAGTCGCTCAGCAGCTCCGGAAGATCGAGATTCTCAGTGATCGCGTCATCGATGATCCAGGTCCGCTCCGGATCAGACAGCACTGCGGCTTGGCGTCGGTAGCGCTCCCGCCGATGCACAACATCGCACCAGCGTTCGCGGGGCAGCGCGACGTTTCTGCCCGGAGGCGGCAACGGCACATACTCGGCCGGGTCGCCGCTGTGCCACTGCCACGGCCAAGTGTCCCCAACTGGCGGCATGTCGCTAGCGCCGCTTGAGTCGGTCCGTCCCGACGTCGGGAAATCCAGGCCGTGAGCGTTGCTGTCATGGAGGTAGGCGTCGCCGGAGCGGACCAGCAGTAGCGCTGGATCGTCCAGCCCAACGTCAACAAGACGATCTGCGACCGCGGGCAGGATCGTCGACACAGCCATGTAGCCAGTGACGTCCGGCTTTGTGTAGTAGGCGCCGTTCTCCTTCTGACCCGCGTCTGTGAAGTTGATGTACTGCTCGAAGATGAATCCGAGGATGTCCGGGTTGATCTCGTCCGTCGCGCCAGTGGGGGATTCGTCCAGGTGCCAGCGCCATGCGTCGAAGAAGTCGAATAGGGACTCGAACGCGTCGTCCTTAGAGGCCGCGCCGATAGGTGGCCGTCCACGGGTCGTCTGGTTCCCCGGTGTATTGGTGGGGTCG
Source organism: Acidimicrobiia bacterium (assembly GCA_022821985.1). Lineage (GTDB taxonomy): Bacteria > Actinomycetota > Acidimicrobiia > Acidimicrobiales > Poriferisodalaceae > Poriferisodalis. Next base: position 74 of record JAJECP010000040.1, on the reverse strand, counting down.
TCGATGACCTGACGACCGTGGAGGCCGGTTTCATCATGCGTGCTCTGACCAAGGCTGTGGTGGATGTCATGTGG
>JAJECP010000039.1 GCA_022821985.1 Acidimicrobiia bacterium | reverse complement strand
CGCCACAGAGACGACGCCCCAGCGAAGAATGCGCCTGCGGCGCTCAGGGCTTCTCAGGACCGCTCGGACGTCACTCCACGTTGGACCCAACGATTCATCGGACAGGTCAGGCTTGCGCCACATCGTCGCCCTATTCCCATTCGATGGTGCCGGGTGGCTTGGAGGTGATGTCGTAGACGACCCGGTTGACGCCGGGCACTTCGTTGACGATCCGTGACGAGATCAACTCGAGCAGGTCGTGGGGCAGGCGGGCCCAGTCGGCGGTCATGGCGTCTTCGCTGGTGACTGCGCGCACGATGATCGGGCGAGCGTAGGTGCGCTCGTCGCCCATCACGCCGACGCTGCGGATGTCGGCGAGCACGGCGAATCCCTGCCACACCTCGCCGTCGAGGCCGGCCTTGGCGATCTCATCACGCACGATGACGTCGGCCGCTCGCACCGTCTCGACGGCCTCGGGCGTGACTTCGCCCACGATCCTTACGCCCAGGCCCGGCCCGGGGAACGGCTGGCGCTGCACGATCTCGGGCGGCAATCCCAGCTCGGCGCCGACGGCCCGCACCTCGTCCTTGAACAGGTTCCGCAGCGGCTCCACCAGCTCGAAGGACATGTCTTCGGGCAGCCCGCCCACGTTGTGGTGGCTCTTGATCTTCGCCGCGGTCGGCGATCCCGACTCGATCACATCGGGGTACAGCGTGCCCTGCACCAGGAAGCGGGCGTCGGTGATGCCGCCCGCGGCGCGCTCGAAGATGCGCACGAACTTCTCGCCGATGATCTTGCGCTTGTCCTCGGGGTCAGTCACGCCGGCCAGCGCCTCGAAGAACTCCTCGGCGGCCCGCTCATGGATCAGCTCGATGCCCTGGGTGCGCCGGAACGTGTCGGTGACCTGCTCGCCCTCGCCGGCACGCATGAGCCCGGTGTCCACGAACACGCAGGTGAGCTGGCTGCCGATGGCCCGCTGTGTCAGCGCGGCGGCCACGGCGCTGTCCACCCCGCCCGACAGCCCGCAGATGGCCCGTGCGCCGTCCACCTGGACCCGGATGGCCTCGATGCTCTCGGTGATGACGTTGGCCATCGTCCACTCGGAGTTGATCCCGCAGATGCCGTGGAGGAATCGCTCGAGCTGGGCTTGGCCTCCCGGCGTGTGCGCGACCTCGGGGTGGTGCTGCACCCCGTAGAAGCGGCGCTGCGGGTCTTCGATGACAGCAGCAGGGCTTTCGGCGGTGGACGCCGTGACCGTGAAGCCGTCGGGCGGCTCGACCACGGCGTCGAAGTGCGACATCCACACGGGCTCGGCGGAGCCGACGCCGTCGCCGGGTTCTCCAATGAGTTCGGAGGGCACTCCGGCGTGCGTCATCGTGGTGCGCCCGTACTCGCCCCGACCGCTGCGATCCACCTGCCCACCCAGGTCGCGGGCCAGCAGCTGCGACCCGTAGCAGATGCCCAGGATCGGCACGCCGAGCTCGTACACGGCGGGGTCGATGCCCGGGGCGCCCTCGACGTGCACCGATGCCGGCCCGCCGCTGAAGATGATCGCCGCGGGCGAGCGCTCGGCCAACTCGGCGGCAGTGGCCGTGTGGTGAACGATCTCGGAATAGACCTGCGCTTCACGCACCCGCCGGGCGATCAGCTGCGCATACTGCGCGCCGAAGTCCACCACCAAGACCGTTGGGTGGGCGACCGGAGCGGCCGCCGGGGAGTGTGGGGGCATAAGTCCGGCGCCGCAGCCGCGCCACGTTGGGGAAAACAACGAGGGTACCGCTGGGTCCCAGCGGCATTGCGGGTTTTGGCATCCGGGTGCCGTCCGGCAACGACACAGGGCCGGCGCGAACGCCGGCCCTGCGCCTGTTTGGGAGGAGGTGGAGCGGGAGCTACATCATCCCGGGCATGCCGCCCATGCCGCCGCCCATGGCAGCAGCAGCCGCAGCGGCAGCGGCGGGGTCGGCTTCCTCGGGCTTGTCGGTCACCAGCGTCTCGGTGGTGAGCAGCAGTGCCGCGATCGACGCTGCGTTCTGCAGCGCCGCACGGGTGACCTTCGCCGGGTCGATGACGCCGGCTGACACCAGGTCCTCGAACTTGCCGGTGTCGGCATTGAAGCCCGTGTTGCCGTCGGCCTGCTCGATCTGCTGCACGATGACAGCACCCTCGTAGCCAGCGTTCTGCGCGATCTGGCGGCTGGGGCCTTCCAGCGCACGATGCACCATGCGAGCCCCGGTGGCCTCGTCGCCGTCGAGGTCGAGCGCTGCCACCGCAGCACGGGCCCGCAGCAGCGCTGTGCCGCCGCCGGGCACAATGCCCTCTTCGATGGCGGCACGGGTGGCAGACACCGCGTCCTCGATGCGGTGCTTCTTCTCCTTCAGCTCGACCTCGGTGGCCGCGCCGACCTGGATCACCGCAACGCCGCCGGCCAGCTTGGCCAGCCGTTCCTGCAGCTTCTCGCGGTCCCAGTCGGAGTCGGTGTCCTCGATCTCACGCTTGATCTGCACGACACGCCCGTCGACGTCGCCGCTGTCGCCGCCGCCCTCGACGATCGTGGTCTCGTCCTTGGTGATGATCACCTTGCGGGCGGTGCCCAGCAGGTCGAGGGTGGTGTTGTCGAGCTTCAGGCCGACCTCTTCGGAGATGACCTCGCCGCCGGTCAAGATTGCCATGTCGGCCAGCATCGCCTTGCGTCGCTCGCCGAAGCCAGGCGCCTTCACGGCAGCCGATGAGAACGTGCCGCGGATCTTGTTGACCACGAGCGTGGCCAGGGCCTCGCCCTCGACGTCCTCGGCGATGATCACCAGGCCCTTGCCGGTCTGCATGACCTTCTCGAGCACCGGCACCATCTCGGCGACCGCGCCGATCTTGCCGTTCACGAACAGCAGGTACGGGTCGTCGAAGACAGCTTCCTGGCGGTCGGGGTCGGTCACGAAGTACGGCGACAGGAAGCCCTTGTCGAACTGCATGCCCTCGGTGAATTCGAGGTCGACGCCGAACGTGTTGGATTCCTCCACCGAGATGACGCCGTCCTTGCCGACCTTGTCGAACGCCTCGGCGAGCGTCTCGCCGATCGTGGTGTCGGCTGAGGAGATCCCGGCGACGCTGGCGATCTTGTCCTTGTCGTCGGAGACGTCGGTCGACATGTCGACCATCTCGTCCACCGCGGCAGCCACAGCGGTCTCGATGCCCCGCTTGAGCTCCATCGGGTTGGCACCGGCGGCCACGTTGCGCAGGCCCTCACGGACCATGGCCTGGGCCAGCACGGTGGCGGTGGTGGTGCCGTCGCCGGCGACGTCGTTGGTCTTGGTGGCCACTTCCTTGACGAGCTGAGCACCCATGTTCTCGAACGGGTCGTCCAGCTCGATCTCGCGGGCGATGCTCACGCCGTCGTTGGTGATCGTGGGTGCCCCGAATGACTTCTCGAGCACGACATTGCGGCCCTTGGGCCCCAGGGTCACCTTGACCGCATCGGCCAGTTTGTTGACGCCAGCTTCGAGGCCACGCCGGGCCTCCTCGCTGAACTTCAGGATCTTGGGCATGTGTTGGTTCTCTTTCCCCTCGGCGCGCTCAGCGTCAGGCCACGATGGCCAGGACGTCGCGGGCGCTCAGGATGAGCAGGTCCTCGCCGGCCACCGTGATCTCGGTGCCGCCGTACTTGCTGTACACGACGGTGTCGCCGACGCCGACATCCATCTGGATGATCTCGCCCGACTGGTCGGAACGCTTGCCGGGGCCGACCGCAAGTACCTCGCCCTGCTGGGGCTTTTCCTTGGCGGTGTCGGGGATGACCAGGCCGCTGGCGGTGGTTTCCTCCGCGTCGCTCGGACGCACGACGATGCGGTCCTCAAGTGGCTTCAGGTTCATGGTCGGCAGTGCCTCCTGTGGCGCTGTGCCCTGTCTGGGGCGTGTCATGGAACTGCCCGGCGGCACTTAGCACTCTCACCGGGCGAGTGCTAACGATACGAGCACGCGTGAGCGGCCACAACCTCGCCGCGCCCCGATCCGGGCTCGCATTCTTGGCTGCGAACGAGCCCGCCGCGGCTTAGTTGAGGAAGTCGATGCGCAGGTTGGGATCGGCGCCGCCGTCGAGGTTGGAAGGACCGTCGCTGGCCAACCGGTACCAGGCCGTCGCGGCGATCATTGCGGCGTTGTCGGTGCACATGGCCCGGCTCGGCAGGTAGGCGTTGATGCCGTCTTCCATGCAGATGTCGAGCGTTCGCTCCCGCAGCGCGCTGTTGGCCGCCACACCGCCTGCCAGGCAGATGCCCGCTGCGGACATCTCGCGGGCCGCTTTGCGGGCTTTGTGGGTGAGCACGTCGGTCACGCAGGCCTGGAACGACGCCGCAACGTCGGCGGTGGCGACCTCGGGGTGGGCTCGAACCCAGTTGATGACCGCCGTCTTGATGCCCGAGAACGAGAAGTCGTAGCCGTCGTCGAGCATGGCCCTGGTGAGCGGGACCGCGGTGGGGTCGCCCTCGGACGCCAGCCGGTCGATGACGGGACCGCCCGGGTAACCGAGCCCCAGGTAGCGGGCCACCTTGTCGAAGGCCTCCCCGGCGGCATCGTCACGGGTGGCACCCAGCAGGCGGTAGCGGCCGTGGCCCTCGAACGAGATCAGCATCGTGTGTCCGCCCGAGACCAGCAGGGTGACCAGCGGGAACTGCACTTCGGCGTCGTGCTCATCGAGCAGCGCCGCGTACAGGTGGGCTTCGTGGTGGTTGATGCCGATGTAGGGAACGTCCCACACGAGCGCCAGCGCCTTGGCAGCAGCCACCCCCACCAGCAGGCTGCCCACCAATCCGGGACCGCAGGTGGCCGCCACGACGTCGATGTCGTTGTCGGCAGCGCCGGCTTCCACAAGCGCCTCGGCCACGACAGGCGTGATGAGGGCTTCGTGGGCGCGGCCCGCGATCTCGGGAACCACGCCGCCGTAGCGGGCATGGAGATCCACCTGGCTGCTGACGATGCTGGAGCGCACGTCGCGGCCGTCGTCCACGACCGCTGCGGCCGTCTCGTCGCAGGAAGTCTCGATGCCGAGGATGGTCGTCATTGCACCCCCATGGCTGTATCTGATGCGCCCTCGGTAATGCCGAGGGCCGTATCTGATCCGCCCTCGGTAATGCCGAGGGCCGTGGCAATGCCATCCAGGCGTTCGCCGTGCGCGGGACTGTCGATGTCGTGGCACCACATGACCAATGCGTCCTCTCGCTTTCCGCCAGGGCCGCCCCGGTAATAGTTCTTGCGGCTGCCGACGGGCGCATAGCCGAACCAGCGGTAGAGGCGCTGGGCCGCAGTGTTGGAAGAACGCACCTCCAGCGTCAGCGCTTCCAGCCCATCGATGCGTCGGGCCTCGCGGTGCAGCTCCAGCATCAGCCGTGCGCCCACGCGGTGACCCTGGCAGTGGGGATGCACCGCTACGGAGGTGATGTGCCCCTCACCGGCCACGATCATGAAGCCGCCGTAGCCGATGACGCCGGCCGGTCGGCCGTCTGGGCCCGGCGTGCAGGCCACGCGGTACACCCGATCGCCGCCCCGCTGCAATTCGTCCAGGTACAGGGCCATCGACCAGGGCCTCGGGTACACCAGCTTGTCGATGCGGCGGATCTCGCGCAGATGCTTGCGGCGCATCGGGACGATGACGGGCGCTGGGCCAGGCGCAGCCGGAGTACGCCGCCGGCCTGCAGGGGCCGCCGCTGTATGCGCTGTACTCACGATCGCTCCCGCTGCTGCCAGTTGATGCGGGCGTCGGGGGCGCGCAGGTACATCGGCGCGATCTCGGACGGGCTCACGAACTCCTCGCGCAGCGCTCGGGCGTGCGCTAGCTCCACCAGCGCTCCGGCATTGGGATGGCGCAGTCCCTCCCGGCCGATCTCCGCTCCCCGCACGTTGCCCAGCATCTCCGCGTATCTGTCGGCACCGTCACCGACGATGAGCGTTTCCGCGCCCGTTGCCATCAGCTGCGCAGCGACGTCGGCGGGCTGATCTACGGCCGGCGGACTCATGAGCTGGATGCCCCCAGGCGCCCGGCGATAGGTGGCGTAGAAAATCTCCCCCCGGCGAGCGTCGACGGTGGAGACGATGAGCCGATCGCTGAAGCGTGCTGGGAATGCCGTGAGGTCGAGGCTGGAGACGCCGATCATCGGTACCCGGCAGGCATGCGCGATGGACTTCGCCGTCGCCAGGCCCACGCGCAAGCCGGTGAACAGGCCCGGGCCGACATCGACGGCCACCAGGCCGATCTGCGACAGCTTCATCTGCGCCTGCTCGCACAGAAACCGGATCGCCGGCACGAGCGTCTCGGCGTGGCGCCGGTCGCGGGTGGTGTGGAACGAAGCGATGATGCCCTCGTGCCCGCCGATGGCCACACCGACCTGTGGCGTCGCTGTCTCGATGCCGAGCACTAGCACTGCGCTGCCTCCGCGCAGAGGTGCACTAACACGGCGGCACCGGGAAGCTGTCGGCGAAGTGCCACGCCGCGGCGAGCGAGTCGGCGCGAGCGTGCCAGCTCGGGCCGACGAGGTCGGCCTCGAAGATGCGAATGTCGGGCGATTCGCCGGGGTCGGCAAGCCTGATGCGCACGCGCAGGAAATCGCGTGGCAGCTCGCCGATCACCACCTCGCCCCACTCCACGCACACCACCGCATCGTCGTCGAGCAGTTCGGGCAAGTCCAGGTCGAGCACCTCGCCGAGGTTCTCCAACCGGTACACGTCGAGGTGGTGCAGTCGCAAGCGCCCCTGGTAGCTCTGCGCGAGCGTGAAGGTGGGGCTGGTCACAGGCTCGACGACCCCGAGAGCCGCCGCCAGCCCCTGCGTGAACACCGTCTTGCCGGCGCCCAGGTCGCCCGACAGCAGCAGCACATCGCCAGGGCGCAAGAGCGGGGCCAGCGCCGCCGCGACAGCTCGCGTCCCCTCGGCGCTCGTGGTGCGGAACCGCATAACGGAGCTTGTCTAGCGTGCTGAGCCGCAGCCCAGCGCCTCTGCCCGGCGGTAGACGCGAGGGACGCGCAGCGAGATTCCGGTGAGCACTTCGTAGGGGCTGCGACCGGACCAATCGGCCAGATCGGTGATGGTGACACGCTCGTCGCCCTGCCGGCCGACGAGAGTGACCCGGTCTCCGTTGTAGGCGCTGCCATCGCCGATGTTGACCATCGTCTGATCCATGCAGACATGGCCCACCACGGGGTGCGGCGCACCGTCGATGAGCACGTTTGCCGGTCCCTGCGCTGGCCCCTGCTGCGGACCCGTGCCCAGGGAACGGGCGTAGCCGTCGGCGTACCCCACGGGCAGGGTGATCACCCGGGTCTGGCGGTCTGCGGTCCACGTGCTGCCGTAACCCACCGATGCACCGCGGGGCACCACCTTGAAATAGACGACCTCGCTGTGCCAGCTCAGCACCGGTTCGGTCGGCAGGGCGGCCGCGATCTCGGGCTTGGGAGCCACGCCGTACAGCACGATGCCCGGGCGGACGCGGTCGAGGTGGGCTTCGGGCAGGCGGGCAATGGCCGCGGACGCCGCCATGTGCCGGACGGGCGTGGGCAGCGAATGGCGTTCGTAGAAGCCCAGTGCCTCGCTGAACCGATCGAGCTGCCTGCGCGCATCGGACAGATCACCGCTGTCAGCGTTGGCGAAGTGGCTGAACACGCCCTCGACGCGAACCGAGCGGCAGCGGAGCGATTCGGCGAACAGCCCCTCGGCGTTGTAGTGGTGAACGCCGATGCGCTCCATGCCGGTGTCGATCTTGAGATGCGCCCGTGCGGTGGTGCCTGCAGCGGCAGCTGCTGCGTCGATCTGGCGGAGCTTGTCGATCGACGGCGCCGTGAGGATCAGGTCGTGGGCAAGGAAGAGGGGAATCTGGCGCTCGACCGCGCCGCCGAGGACATGGATGTCGATGGTCAATCCGGCGTTGCGCAGTGCCAGCGCTTCCTCGACATAGGCGACGCTCACGCACGACACCCCGGCAGCCTGCAGCGCCAGCCCGATCTGCGCGATGCCGTGGCCGTAGGCGTTGGCCTTGACCACCGGCACCACTTCGGCCCGGCCGACATGTCGGCGGATCGCTGCCAGGTTGCGGTTGAGCGCGTCGAGATCAATGTCGCACCAAGTCGGACGCATCTGCGATGCGTCGGGTTCGGACAGCCGCATCTGCGATGCGTCGGTCATGTGCCGCTCGTTTCGGCAGCGGAGGCAGCGAGGCCAGCTCGCACTGCCCCCAGCAGTTCGACTTGGTGCATCGCAGTCAGCGGCGTCAAGGCCGATGCGGGGTCGTGACCGCCGAAGGTGGCGGTGCGACCATGCCAGTGCGCAGCGGCGGCGGTCTGCGACAGCACGGCGTTCGGCTCGGTCGCACCGGCGGACAGAACTGCGGCGATCACACCCGAGAGCACGTCGCCCGATCCAGCGGTCGCCAAGCGAGCCGTCCCCGAAGCGGCCGCCAGCACGGCGGCTGAGGCGGCCACGAGCGTCGTCGGTCCTTTCAGCAGGACAACAGCATTGAATTCATCCGCTGCACGTCGCACGGCCTCGAACCGATCGGCCGCCGGCGGGCTGCCCGTGAGCTTGGCGAACTCCCCGTCGTGAGGCGTGAGGATGGTCGGCGGTGTCCGCTCATGCAGGCACTCGGGATGGTCCGCGAGTGCCGTGAGGCCGTCGGCGTCGACAACCAGCGGTACCGGACAGTCGGCAATGAAGCGGGCTGTCTGGGCCAAGGCGGTGGGGTCGGTGCCGATCCCCGGTCCGATGACGGCAGCGTCGAAGCGTTTGATGTCCGCGAGCGCGGGTCCGGCCCATTCGGTGGGCCGGAGGTCGCGCGCCACCGCCTCGGCCGGTCGAGCGACATCGGCCGCTCGCACGCCTGGCGAGCTCACCACCACCATGCCGGCGCCCGATTGCTGGGCGGCCGCGCACACGAGATGTCCGGCGCCGCGCATCTGGGGCGAGCCTGCAATGACCCGCACAGCCCGGCGCCACTTGTGAGCCGCTGGCTCAGCGGTCGGCAACGAGGCGTCGGCATCGGCATCGGTCACGAGCCACGACATCGTCCCGCTGGCGTCGAGCCCGATCGGGGCGAGCTCCACCTCGCCAGCGGCAGCCGCCCCGGGGTGCAGCAACAGGCCCGGCTTCAGCGCCCCGAAGGTCACAGTCAATGCCGCAGGCCAGCAACCGTGGTCCTCACCGGTCAGCGCGTCGATGCCGGAGGGGATGTCGACCGCCAGCACGGGTGCTGCCGGTGCTCGATCCGCACCCCACGATCCGCGCAGCCCGGTTCCGTACGCCGCGTCGATGACGAGGTCCCATGCCGCCGACGTGGGCATCTTCGAGCCTGCGCGGATTGGTGAACCTTCCGGTTTCGTTGCCTCTCGTTTCCCGCTCTTGTTCGCTGCGCTCACGGGCCGCTCAGGCCACGGCTTCGCCTGCCGGCTCAGCCTCTCGGAATTGGCCCTGCGGACGAGCTCCAGTGCCTCGGGTGGGGTCACGACTCGGCAACGCACGCCCCATCGCTCCAGCGCCGCCGCTGCGACCCGGCCGTCTGCGCCGTTGTTGCCCTTGCCTGCGGCCACAAGCACCCGCCGCCCGTAGGTGCCACCCATCATCCGTCGGGCTGCGATTGCGACAGCCGCGCCGGCACGGGCCACCAGCACGTCGGTGCCTTCGGGCGCTGCCGCGTCGATTGCCGCCATCTCAGCCGACGTCACGATCGGGATCACCGTTTCGCTCCAGGCCTATTGCGCCAGCACCATGGCGGCCGCCACCGAGTCGGTGTGGGTGAGCGTCACCTGCCATTCAGACAGACCGGCCGCCGCCGCGCGTTCGGCCGCGAGGCCCCGGAGCACCAGTTCGGGTCGGCCGCCGGGATGGCGTGCCACTTCGATATCGCGGAACTTGCACGCCCCCAAGCCGACGCCCAGCACCTTCATCACCGCCTCCTTCGCAGCAAATCTGGCGGCGAGGCGGGTGTCGGGATCGACCGTCCCCATGGCGTAGGCGAGCTCGGCGGGGGTGAACAGGCGGGCGCGCATGCCGCTGCGTCGCTCGAGCACTGCGGCGAATCGCTGGACGTCCACCATGTCGAGCCCGATCGAGGTGCTCACGTGCCGACAGTCCTACTCACGCGGCTCGTCGCCCGGCGGGGCCGCAGCGCCCAGCCAATGCTCGGCCAGCACGTACACCGGTCGGGTCAGCAGATCGAAGACGTCGAGCGTGCCGAGCAGATCGTCGCGGAACCATGGCAGCGTTTCCGTGACCGCGTCGGCCAGCGCCCCGTATCGACCGCGATAGCCCATCAGCACCGCCCGCATCGCAGGCGCACGCAATCGCTCGACGAAGCGGCAGTGCAGCAGCGTGAGCCCGGTGGTCGTTCCGTCCTTGGTCTCGGGGATGTGGAGCACCGTGCGGCCGTCGCTGCCGCGGGCGACGGTGACTTCCCGCTCGTAGGCGGCACGGTGCTTGCTGCCGCGCAGCTGCGGGTTGGTCACCGTGCGCGACTCGATGCCGAGCGCCGTGCCGCCGCGATCGGTCAGCCAGATCGTGATCTCCGGGCTGCTGGCCGATGCCACCTGGCCCTCGATGCGGTAGCGCGACCAGCCGGTGACCTCGGCCACTGCCGGGTCGAGCGCAGCCAGGGTGCGCAGGGCCGCATACGACAGCCGATCCCTCGGCGCGCCGGCTTCGAGCGCTGCTGCCACCAGCATCGAGTCGAGCAGCGTTTCGTCGGCGCGCGAGATGCCGACAGTGACGGTCTTGGCCTGGTGCTTGATGGTGTCGACCGGCCGGGTGAGCTCGTCGATGGCGATATTCAGGGCATCGGTGAAGTCGTCAATGACGACCGAGGGCAGCCCCACCTTGCCGATGTCCGCCTGGTACATCTCCAGCGGCGTCATGCCCACCGCGTACCGCAGCACCGCTCCGAGGCGAGCCGCAGTGCCTGCCCGCAGGTGCCCGTCGTAGCTGCCTGCGCGCACGCCGTCGCGGAAGCGATTGGCCGGGGCGCGCAGGCGCTCGGCCAGCACGGCCAGCAGGTCCCCCTCGCGGCCGGGGGCCGCGAGCGAAGCGCCAGCTTGATCGCGAGCCGCTGGCAGCGACCCGTCGCTGCCGGCAACCGCGAGCAGCGATTCCGTACTGGCACGCATCTCGCGCAGCGGATCGGCCAGTGCGTCGATCGTCAGCGCCGCCTCGTAGCCGTACAAGTGACCAGCGGCCGTGGCCAGCATGAAGTCCACTGCCGGATGCACGGCGGGAACCTCCAGCAGCTCCGCGGCGGCGTCGAAGCGGCCGGCGCCGGCGGAGGCCACCACGATGGGAGTTGCCCGGTGCGCCCGGTAGATCGCCACCTCCTTCGCGGCGTCGTCGGCGACGGAGCCGGTGAGGCCTGTCGCGCACACCCAGATGAGCGGCTCGCACGAGAGGTCGATGTGTTTCTTGTCCTCCGTCCCGTCCTCGGCGACGGCGTGGTAGCAGACCTCGGACAGCTTGATGCGAATCTCACGGGACGCGATCCGGTTGGCGCCATTGCCCACCACGGCCCAGTGGCGGTGGGCGCCCACGTGGCGCCGGGCTATCCGGGCGATCTCGTCGTGCGATGCGAGCACGGCTTCGAGTGCGGCGGGCAGCTTGATCAGTGCGCCGAGCAGATCGCTGACGGCAGCGGTCGTCGCGGCGTCGTCCGGGCGGATGTCGGCAGCGATGGCGGAAGCAAGCAGCGCGCACGCCGCAACCTGTGCGTAGAAGGCCTTGGTGGAGGCCACCGACATCTCCACATCGCGGCCGTCGGAGGTGTAGAGCACGCCGTCGGCCCGGTCGGTCAGGTCGCTGCCGCGCCGGTTGACGATGGCGACCACGGCCGCCCCCCGGGCGCGAGCGAGGTCGACCGTGCGATTGGTATCGGTGGTGGTGCCGGATTGGCTGACAGCCACGACCAGCGTGTCGGACAGGTCGGCATGCAGGCCGAAGCCGCTGAACTCAGTCGCCAGGGGCGCCGTCGCCTCAACGCTGCGCAGCGTGCGCGACGGCTCTAGAAGGGTCTCGAAGAAATGAGGGAGCGACGATGCCGCGGCCGCTGCTGTGCCTTGGCCGATGGCGACGATGCGACGGATCGAGCCGTCGCGCAGCCGGGAGCGGACGTCGGCGGGCAGGGCGTCGGGCCCAAGCCGGGCGTGCCGCCACGGGCCGGCCGGGGTTGTGTCTGTGTCTGTCTCTATGCGGCCACGCAATGTGGCCCGGAGCGACCGGGGGGCCTCGCCGATCTCCTTCAGCAGGAAGTGCGGGTAGTCGCCCCGGTCGATGTCACGGGTGGTGACCTCGGCGGTGACGATGTCACTGGCTTCGACGGGCAACTCCGTACCGTCGTAGGAGCAGCGCCGCAGCGCGGTGAGCTCGGCTACCGCGCCAGTGGGCGCACCGACCAGCATGATCTGACCGCGGCTGCCCACAGGGTTCGCCGGATCGGACGGGGTCTCCCCATCGAGACGGACGTACTGGCGGCATTCCTCCACCAAGCCGTACGGCTCGCTGGCGACGACATACGACGCGCCTGTTGCACCCACGTACAGCGCTTGCCCGCTCCCCCGCAACGCCAACGCCACCACGTCGGGCATCGCAGAGACATGCGCCGCAATCGCCACCGAGCCCTCGAAGCTGCTGACGGCATCAGCGAAGGCTTGCCGAAGCTGTTCTGACCCAGCGAAGGCTTGCCGAAGCTGTTCTGAACTGCCTGCGGAATGCCCGCCGTTCGAGCTTGCCGCGAGCGTCTGGCGCAGGATCGTCGGGATGACTTTGGCGTCAGTGGTGATCTCCGGTGCAATCTGAAGCCGTCGCTGCGCGATCAGGTCGGCGTAGTTGTCCACGTCACCGTTGAGCACAGCGGCGATGTGCACTAGATCAGCGCCTTCCGTGCCTGGTGCGGAGGGATCCCACGCATCGAGGGGATGGGTGTTGGGCTCCGAGACAATGCCGATGCTGGCCCACCGCGTGTGGCCCAGCACGACTGTCTCGGCACCGTCGGCACACAGCGCCCAGCGCAGCAAGCTGTCCTGGCGGATCTGCGATCGCAGGGCCGCCGTGTTGTCGCCGAGCTCTCCGATTTCCGATGCGGTTTTGTACACGAACGCCAGCCCATTGCCGGTGTCCCGCGCCGCGCCGGCGCCGAAGAGTGGGTCAGTGAGCCGTCCGCCGTGCGCGCCGCCGCCGCTGCCGGTATCGGCGTCGAGGCGCGCCCCGTGAACGAATACCTGCAGCCCGGCCGAGTCCCGCCCTCGAACCTCGAGACGATCGAGTGCGGACAGCGCCACTTGGATCGACCAGAGTCCTCCAACGGCCGCCGGCGGGGGCGTGGCGCCCCAGAGTCCGACGACTTCTCGCGCCATCCGCAGACGGTCTCGGCGCAATGCGAATGCGTGGTCGGCTAGCTCGCTCAGGCAGGCATTGATCTGCTCGATTCGGGCGCTCTCGTCGCCGGGCAGCACGTCGCCCGCATCAACGGCCCTGTTGATGCGATCGACGATTGCATCCATCGTCGCCAAGGCGGTCTCGATGTCGAGCACGCATTTCGGGTCGGATACCAGCAGGCGGACTCCGGGCACCGATCGCAGCGCCTCGTCGGCGCCACGCAGCACCGTGGCTGCCGCTTCCAGCCGTTCGAGCAGGTCACGAGCGTCAAAGGGAGTGTCGGAGCTGCCCCCGGACGCCGCGGCGGCAAGCAGGTCGGCGGCTTCATGCAGCCGCGGGACGACGGCGGACGCCTCCAGCGCAACCCGGTCGTCGCGGCGGCCGAGGACGGCCACAATCCCGCACACAACAGCGAGGGTACCGAGCACCCGACGGCCCGTTGGTCGGGCGCATCACCACTGGGCGGCACCAGCCAGGCGCATGGCTCGATGGTGCATTCGGGCGCGTGACTAGGCGGTGCTGGCCGCGCCCGCTCCCTCGACGACCAGTTCGGCGAGGCGGTCTGTCAGATCCCTCGCCTCACGCTCGGTCGGGGCCTCGACCATGATGCGGATGACCGGTTCGGTGCCGCTGGCACGCACCAGCACCCGCACATCCCGACCTGCCCCAGCGGCGATGTCGTCGACCGCACGCTGAATCTCATCGGTGAGCGATCCTGAGCCCGAGGGCACACTGCGCAGCACCTGCGGGGAGACCTGCATCGCCTGCAAGGAAAGCTCAGCGCTTGTGAGCGCCGAATCGCCCGCTGCCCGCCGGGCAACAAGGTCGGCAAGGTGCACGGCACTGCGCAACCCGTCGCCGGTGGTGGCCTCGTGCCGGAAGACGACGTGGCCTGACTGCTCACCGCCGAGACAGTGACCGCCCGCCTCCAGTGCCTCGAGCACGGCACGGTCGCCCACTGCGGCGGTGACCACTTCGATGCCGGCCTCGGACATGGCCCGGCGCAACCCCGCGTTGGACATGACCGTCACGACCAGCGTGTCGCCGGTGAGCAGGCCCCGCGCAGCCAGGTCGACGGCGAACAGTGCCATCTGGCGATCACCGTCGATGACCTGCCCCTCGCAGTCCACCGCAATCATCCGGTCGCCGTCACCGTCGAACGCGACGCCCAGATCTGCGCCGACGTCGAGCACCGCCGCCCCGAGCGCGCCAGGGTTCACCGATCCGCAGCCGTCGTTGATGTTGCGTCCGTCGGGTTCGCAGAACAGTGCGGTGACCTGCGCCCCCAGCCGCTGCAGCGCCGCAGGTGCGAGCGATGCGCTGGCGCCGTTCGCGCCGTCCACCACCAGGTGCAGACCGTCGAGTGTGCGGCCGTCGATGGCGGCGCGCAGCGAGCGCTCATAGGCATCCAGCACTCGGTGCATCTCGTTCGGCGCAGCCGCCTGAGCTTCGACCGCGCCAGCAGTGGGTACAGCATCCAGCCGGCGTGCGATCTCAGCCGCGGACGGTCGGTCGCCGTGCGTCAGCCGCAGTTCGTCGAGACAGTGGGCGACGGCAGCCTGCTCGGCATCGCTGAGCTTGGTACCGCCTGCTGCGAACAGCTTGACGCCGTTGTCGTGCCACGGATTGTGAGATGCCGAAACCACGGCACCGGCCATGTGAAGGTGCTGGGCCGCAAATGCCACGACGGGTGTGGGCACGATGCCGAGGTCGATGACCTCAGCCCCGGTCGCTCGCAGGCCGGCAGCGAGCGCTCGCGCCAGCGTGGGACCCGATTCGCGTGTGTCGCGGCCAACCGTCCAGCGCGCAGCCTCATTGCCTGCGAACAGCGCCCGGTTCGCCGCGCGCCCGAGCGCGTGCGCGACAACCTCGTCAATCTCGTCGAAGGCCCGCCCTCGAACGCCGTCGGTTCCGAAGGTGGGTTCCACGCCGGGTTAGCGCTTGGAGTACTGGGGCGCCTTACGGGCCTTCTTGAGGCCGTACTTCTTGGATTCCTTCTTGCGGTCGTCGCGATGCAGCAGGCCGGCGGACTTCAGCGTCGGCCGCACCTCAGGGTCGAGCACCAGCAGCGAGCGGGCAATGCCCAAGCGCAACGCGCCAGCCTGACCTGCCACCCCGCCACCGTCCACGGTGGCACTGACGTCGTAACTCTCGGCGGCTTCGGTGAGTCGCAGCGGCTCGGTGATCTCCATGCGGTGCACCGACGACGTGAAGTACTCGTCGAACGGGCGACCATTCACCGAGATGTTGCCGCTGCCGGGCAGGAACCTCACCCGGGCAACGGCACGCTTGCGGCGGCCAGTGGTCTGCGTCAGCGGAACGGGCACGAAATCGGGATCTTTCTCGTCGGGTATGGCGTATCGGCTACGGCGTGCGGAACCGTGGCTCAGCGCGCCAAGGCGTGAGGCAGCGGCAGCGGCTGGGGCTGCTGAGCGGCATGGGGATGGTCGGGCCCGGCGTACACCTTCAGCTTGCGCAACTGGGCCCGTCCCAAGCGGTTGTGCGGCAGCATGCCGCGGATGGTGCGCCTCACCGCGTCGGCCGGCCGGCGGGCCAGCAGGTCGCCGTATTTCTCGCTGTGCAGGCCGCCCGGGTAACCCGAGTGGCGGTGCACGAGCTTCTTGGTGGCCTTGTCACCGGTCAGCACCACCTTGTCGGCGTTCACCACGACAACGTGATCGCCGCCGTCGATGTAGGGGGCGAAGGTGGGCTTGTGCTTGCCGCGCAGGATCTTGGCGACCTCGGTCGCCATGCGACCCAGCACCATGCCCTCGGCATCGACAACGAACCAGGAGCGCTCGATCTCAGATGCTTTGGGGGCATAGGTGCGCACGCTGGAACTCCGCATGGGGTCGATTGCGAGACAGACCCCAAGAGGCTACCGGGCAGCAGCCACCGCGCTGCAGGGCACCAGCAGTCGCGGCACCGCTGCAGGTGCTGTTTCGAAGTGTCAGCCGACCGCTGTCACCGGCACCGTGTCACGCCCGGCACGCAACAGGGTTCCCGGTCGCGCATCGGTGAACTCGCCGCCGCTGACGGCCACCTCGCCATTGATCAGCACCGTGTCGATGCCGTCGGCCTCGCCGTACAGGCGCCACGCGCCGCCGGGCAGGTCCTCGCGCACCTCGATCGGCTTCGGCGCCACGCCGTCGGGGTCGAACACCACGACGTCGGCATGGCAGCCCTCCGCCAAACGACCGCGGTCCGCGAGGCCGTACAGGCGGGCCGGAACGTCGGTGAGCTTGTGTATGGCATCTTCCAGCTCGAGCATCTGGCGGTCACGGGCTGCGGCCAGCAGGTACGTCGAGTAGTTGAACGTGGCCAGGAAGTCGAGGTGTGCCCCAGCGTCCGACGCGCCGATCACGCAGCGGTCGTCGTTCCACAGCTCCTGGCGCAGCGCCCAGCTGTCGTCGTCGTCGCCAGCGGCACGCGGGTACAGGCCGGTCTTGAGATCATCGGCTACGACCAAGTCGCACAGGGCATCCCACGGTGTGATGCCCTGCTCGTCGGCAATCTCGCCGATCGTGCGACCCTCGAAGTGCGTGAGCTCGGGCTTGGTGACCTCGCCAACCGTGAGACGCTCCCAGCGGGCCACGCCCCGGAACGCGCTCGGCTGCTGGGCGAGATCGTTCAGCTCGGCGCGGCGCTGCGGGTCGGCCAGCAGCTGCATCTTCTCCGCCGGCGGCAGCGCCATGGGCTCGGCCCAGCCGTGCAGCGTGTCGAGCAGGAATCCGCTCTCGAAGCACAGGCGGCTGACCGCTGGCATCGGGGCGGTCAGCGCCACCACGCGCCCGCCCTGGCGAGCGGCGAAGTTGCTGGCTTCGAGCTTCTGGGCGATGACATCTCGATGCCGGCCGTTGGCGAAGATCACGTTCCAGTTGAGCGGCCGGTCCGCCGCCACCGACATGTCGGCGAGCAGCTGGTACACGTCGGTGTCGAAGCGCTCGATAGTGGGGATGAACTCGAGTGCCACCGCCGGACTCGACCGCAGGACCGAGCACAGCTCGATCAGCTCGGTGGCCGAAGCGTGGCGCGAGGGCACCGCCTCGCCAGCGGCATCGTTGTGCGTTTTGGCCCACGACGAGCTGAAGCCCAGCCCGCCCGAGGCGATGCTCTCGGCCAGCAGCTGCTTCATGGCCTCGAGCTCGTCGGGCGTGGCCTCGTGGCCCACCGAGCGCTCCCCCATCACGATCCGCCGCAGCGCGCAGTGTCCCACCAGGAACCCGGCGTTGGGCATCAGCGTGCCGTCAATCGAGTCGAGGTATTCGCCGAAACTGCGCCAGTCCCACGGCACGCCCTCCTGCAGCGATTCGAGCGGCATGCCCTCCACCCGGGCGAGCATCCGCATCAGGTAATCGCCGTGGTCGGGCGCCAGCGGGGCGATGGTGAAGCCGCAGTTGCCGCCGATCACTGTGGTCACGCCGTGCAATGGCGACGGGGACAGGGTGGTGTCCCAGAAGACCTGGGCGTCGAAGTGGGTGTGGATGTCGACGAAGCCGGGCGCGACCACCATGCCGGAGGCGTCGATGGTGCGCTTGGCGGCACCTGCCGCCTGCGTGGCCTCGTCGCCGACGGCCACGATGCGACCGTCGGAGATGCCGATGTCGCCTTGGACCCGCGGCGTCCCCGTGCCGTCGATGATCGTGCCGCCCGCAATCCTGGTATCGAGCATGTGCGGTATCCCCCTGTGACCTGGCCGATGCGGCCGAGCCGATGCAGCCGGGTCGACGATTGGCCGTGACTGCACCGCTCCCAGCGAAGTTACCGTGCCAGCGGTGAACGAGCATGAGGCGCCCTGCGGAAACCCGCAGCGAACAGTGCGGTTGGATGTGGCGTACCGCGGCACGGGTTTTCGCGGCTTCGCCGCCAATGAAGGCGTTCGCACGGTGGCTGGCGAGCTGGCCGCCGGGCTCGAGCGCATCCTGGGCGAAGCGCCCGTGCTGACCGTGGCCGGCCGCACCGATGCAGGCGTTCACGCCACCGGGCAGGTCGTGTCGTTCCGGATCGGCGGCGAGGGGCTGCGGCGGCTCGACTCAGCCGGCCCCTCGCGCTTGGCGTCCGCGCTCAACCGCTTGCTGAACCCCGAGATCGCCGTCGCAGCCGCCACGTTCGCCGACGACAGCTTCGATGCGCGCCATTCGGCCACGTCCCGTGCGTACGAATACCGCATTCGCAACGCCACCCATCCCGATCCCCGCTGCGCCGACCTCGAATGGCACGTTGCTGCCCCGCTCGACATCGGTCAGATGAGTGCCGCCGCAGGTCACTTCGTGGGCGAGCACGACTTCACATCGTTCTGCCGGCGACCGAAGGATCGTCCCGACGCGTCGCTGGTGCGCACCGTGTCGAGGGCGCGCTGGTCGGCCGAGAGCGCCCAGTTGCTCTTCGAGATCGAGGCCAACGCCTTCTGTCACCAGATGGTGCGGGCCATCGTGGGCCAGTGCGTGGCGGTGGGGCGCGGCGACCGGACAGCCGGCGACGTGCCCGCTGTGCTGGCTGCACGCAGCCGGGATGCCGCGGCGGCAATCGCGCCGCCACACGGGTTGACGCTCGTCGCAGTCCGCTACCCAGACAATTGAGCGACAGCCGCCCGGGCAGCTACTGCTCGGAGCGGAACACCTCGATGCGGTTGTCAAGGTTGAACCACAGTGCGATGTGTGCCTGCACCTCGGCGGCCGTGATCTCGTCGAGAACTGCGCGTCGCTGAGCAGGTGTGCCGACGCTGCTGTCGTCGGCGTGGTGGCGCCGCAAGAGCGGGTTGACAATCGAGGAGTTCGACTCGAGCACGTAGTTGTCTCGCGTCACCGAGATTGCCTGCTGCAAGTCGCGATCGGTCGGACCATCGGCAATCAGCTCCGCCACGATCTCCACGATGGCGGCGTGGCTCGTCTCAAGCCCATCCGACGGCCCGGTGGCGTTGATGCGTGCCGTCCATTTGCCCGTCGCGTCGTCGGGTGACACAAACGCGCTGACCGAGTAGGTCTCGCCGAGCTGCTCGCGTACTCGACCGTCGAGCAAATCGTTGATGACCGCCGCGGCCACATCGCTGAGAACCAGGGTCTTGACGGTGAGCGTTGTGGGGGCGCCGAACACGATGTTGAGCCCCGCCGAGCCGGAGTCAGCTTCGACTGGAATCGTGATGCGCTGAATGCCCGACGGGAACCCCGGGTTGTGGTCGGTGAAGGTGTCTTCCGGACCAGCGGGCAGCGTGCCGATGTAGCGCGCCGCCAAGTCCGCCACCGTGGCCCGGTCGATGTCGCCGACAACTGCCACCATCAGATCGTCCACATTGCTCAGCCGTGCTCGATAGAGGCCGAGCAGCGCGTCAGCGGTGGTGGCGTCGATCTGATCCTGAGTGGCAATGAACTGGTACCAGGGGCTGCCCTGGAAAAGCGCATCCAGCAGTTGCAGCTCGGAGATCCACAGAGGGAAGGTCTCGGCGTTCGCCAGGCGGGTTTGCATCGCTTGGATCTGCTCGTTGACCGCCACCTCGGTGATGCGCGGCTCAGTGACATACAGGTGCAGCAGGGCGAAGAGTGCTTCGAGGTCGCCCGCCCCCGCAGCGCCCGAGAAGCCTTCGGAGTGCTCGCCGATGAATGGGCTGACCCGGGCCGTCGTGGTGGCCAAGTACTCGTCGAGCTGGGTGGCTGTCGCGTCACCGACGCCGCTCGAAGCGACCGCGCCGACTGCATGACGCACCAGGGCCGAATCGCCCGCCGACAGTGACGACCAGCCGCCCAGGCTCTCCGCTACCACCGTCACCTCGCCGGCCGCGATGTCCGACGGCGCGAACACCACCGTTGCGCCGTTGGGGAATTCCCACTCGTAGGCGTCGTCGAACAGGCCAACTGGTCGCTCGGCGGCGGGTGCGGCCGGATCCGGCCGTGCCATGAGTGCGTCGATGGCCTCCTGCGCCGCCGGCGGTGCCAGCGGAACCGCCGCGTCTACCGCGGCACGCAGTTCCTCCGCGGTCGGCACGTCAGCCGGGTCGGGTCCGATCGACACCACCAGCGGCGGCGCGATCTCCAAGAGCCAACGCAGATGTGCGGTCAGCTCTTCGACCGTGTACGTGTCGAGCAGCGAGGTCAACCGGGCCACCCGATCCGGCGTCGATGAGACATCGGCGCCGCTCAGGAAATGCGCTGCGTAGCCGAAGGAGTACTCCCGGTCCTGCCGGGTTTCGTCACTCTCGAGCTGGAACTCGAGCGAGGTACGAAACGCGCTCACCGCCTGGTCGAGCTCTGCCTGGGTGAAACCGAAGTGGGCCGCGCCATGCACCACCGAGATGTAGTCGGTGGTTGCCTGGTTGAGATCCGGGCCTTGGTAGTTCGTGCCATACAGGCGCAAACCGCGCGCAGCCGGAAACGCGCTGAAGTGCGGTTCTGTGGTTTGTGACAGCTGACCGGCCCGGAATGCGGCATCGAGCCGGATGTCGAGCATGCGAGCGATCAGGTCCTCCATGAACCGAAGCCGCTCACCCCCGACCGTCCCCGCGGGCCACGCGGGCAGCTGCCAGTCGAGCGAGATGTAGATGGGGCCGTGGTCGGGGTGCGTGACCACATCGGTCACCGGCTCGTCCACGAAGTCGGCAATGAAGGCAGACCGGTCGGGCTGCGCCGGGGCAGTCGGTGTACGCGGCGCGAGCTCTGCGAAGTAGTGCTCCACCAGCGTTTCCATCTCGGAGACAGCCAGGTCGCCCACGACCACCACTGCCATGTTGTCTGGGCGGTACCACGTGTCGTAGAACTCGCGCAAGACCTCAGCGGTCATGGACAGATTGGATTCCTCGCTGCCGCCGATGAGCATGCCTTCATAGACGGTTCCGGAGTAGTAGATGGCGTCGAGGAAGTTCGAGATCCTTCCCGACGCTGACTCATCACGCAGGCGGTACTCGTCAAGGACGATCCCCCGTTCGGCATCGACATCGTCAGGCAGGAGCGTGGCCGCTGATGCCCATTCGGACAGCACCGTGAAGCCGAGGCCGATTGCACCGGGGTGATCGAGCTTGAAATCGAGGATGTAGACGGTCTCATCGGGGCTGGTGTATGCGTTCAAGTCAGGGCCGAAATCGGTGCCGAAGTCGCGGAGCACCTGGAGGAGCTCGTTCTTGGAAAAGCGCTCAGTTCCGTTGAACATCATGTGTTCGAGGAAGTGCGCTGCGCCCTCTGCGCCGTCGGGGTCGAGGACGCCCCCCGCATTGACGACCAAGTGCATCATGATCGCCTTGCCGGGCGAGTCGTTCGAGCGCAGGTAGTAGGTGAGGCCGTTGGGGAGCTGGCCGATCAGCACCTCCGAGTCCACCGGCAGCAGGGTTGCGTCCGGATCACCGGGCTCGTAATCGTTGAACTCGCCCAGATCGACGGGGTCGCCGATCGGCTCGTCGGCGGGCTCCTCGGCAGGCTCAGGTTCGTCGGCAGGCTCGGGCTCGTCGGTCGCTTCGGGCTCCGCGTCGGCTTCGACAGCGTCTGGTTCCTCGGTGTGAACTTCGGGCGTCTCGTCGTCGGCCGCTTCGGGTTCGCTGACCGCGTCATGATCGTCGGGAGCGCACGCAGCCGCGAGCAGGGCGGTCGCGAAGATCACGGCCAGAAGCTTGCGCCAGAGGGCTGGTTTCATCGACGGACCCGCCTTTCGGCCGACAGCGTGCGGCATCGGACGGTACTCGCCGATCACCTGCCCGCGGCCGCGGTCGCGGGACAAGTTCTCATGCAATCTCAGCGTGCGCTGAGTCGCTCCAAGAGCTGCCCGCGCACTCGAAGCCGCGGGTTGCATGCCCGGGCGACGCTGAAGTTCTGACTTCCGCTGGCATACTCGCCCGGGCCGGTGACCACGTGGGACTCAGATGACGATCCAGCTGCCAGACCTTCCCTACGCACCCGATGCGCTCTCGCCGCACATCAGCGAGCGCACGATCAGCTTCCACTACGGCAAGCATCACGCTGGCTATGTCACTGCAGTGAACAACGGCATCGCCGGCACGCCCAATGAAGGCCGGGCGCTGGAAGATCTGGTGTGCTCGCTGCCAGCAGGCGGGCTGTTCAATGCAGCAGCTCAGACGTGGAACCACAACTTCTACTGGCAGTCGATGTCGCCCGGTGGCGGCGGCGAGCCCGACGGCGACCTGGCGGCGGCGCTGGAGGCAAGCTTCGGTGGCGTGGACGCGTTCCGGGCCGACTTTGCCGCCGGAGCGGTCGGCAACTTCGCTTCGGGCTGGGGCTGGCTCGTGATCGACGGTTCGGGCGGCGACGGCGAGGGCTCGCTGCGCATCGTCCAGACCGACGATGCCCAGACGCCCCTGACTGACGGCCTGAGAGCGCTGCTGGTGATCGACGTGTGGGAGCACGCCTACTACCTCGACTACCAGAACGCCCGGGCTGCCTACGTGGATGCGTTCGTCGAGCACCTGATCAACTGGGAATTCGCCGCAGCCAACTACCGCGCCGCGCTCGACGCCCACGCCTAGCCCAAGAGCACGGCCACCACACAGCCAGCCCCCGATTGCGCTTGCATCCCTGTATAGTTTGTATTACAAACTAGTTTGCATCGCGGACCTAGGAGGTTGTGATGTCGACAGAAACCGGCGAATCGACAGCTCTCAATCCCGACGAGAGCTGGGAGACCGTTCTCAGCACCATGCAGGGCGCTCGCAGCGCCATGTACACAGCCGGAAGCACGGCGATCCTGCTGCTGTGGGCGGGCGTCATCACGATCGCCTACCTCGCCCAGTACGCCGTGTCGACGTTCGCAACCGACTTCGCCGACAGTTACCCGTGGTTCCCGGGACCACTGTGGGCGATCATCACGTCCTTCGGCGTCATCGGCAGCATGACCATCGGCCATCGCGCCGGCCGTGCCCTGTCGCCGGGCCTCGCCATGCAACACGCCGGGATCCGCGTGTTCGCCTACTGGATGACCGTCACTGCGGCCGCTGGACTGCTCCCAGGCGCGGCGGGCCTGTGGAACGAGTCCGGCGCAGAGAAGATCCCCTTCGTCTTGATGGGTGTCATCGCGCTCGGCTACGTGCTCTTCGGAATCCTGAACCGGACCGTTATCGCCGCCTTCGGCGTGGGCATGGCCGCGGCCTTCTACGTTCCGCATTACCTGTTCGATGACATCGCACCAGCAGTGTCGGGTTTCGCGATGCTCGGACTGCTCGGAACCATCGCCATGTGGGTGCGCAGGACCGGCGAATGGTAGATCCCAGCGCCGTGCCCGACGGCGGTGCCATCGACCTCGACGAGATCATCCACCAGCCGGCGCGCCTGCAGATCATGTCGTTGCTCGTGTCACTCGACGAGCGGGACCGGCTCGCCTACGGATTCGTGCAGAAGCAGCTGGGCCTGACGCCGGGCAACCTGACGACGCACCTGCGCAAGCTGGAAAACGCCGACTATGTGGCGACGACCAAGGAGTTCCGCGGCGCCAAGCCGCGCACCTGGATCGAAGCCACGGTGACAGGACGCAAAGCGTTTGCCGGGTACCTCGTCAACCTCGAGCGGGCCCTCGGCGTGCGCACCAGTTCCTGACGACGCGATCACCCATTGCGCCAGACGGTTGACATCGGCGCGACATGCTCATGGCTCGGCACGTCCTGAACGGTGGGATTACATCATTAGGCTCCATCTCGCATGGTGATTGGCGATGCCCGATGCCGGTAGAGGCTGATGCCCGGACGCTCGCCGATCTGGAGCCAGAGGTTGAGCGACTCCTCGCGCGCCATCTTCGACAGACCAAGGAATGGCACCCCCACGCGCTCGTGCCCTGGAGCCGGGGCGAAGACTTCGCGCCCGACTACGAATGGTCACCCGAGGAGGCCAACCTCACCCCTGAGGCTCGCAGCGCCCTCTTCGTGAACGTGCTCACCGAGGAGAACCTGCCGTACTACTTCCGTGACAGCGAGCGGCTGTTCGGCAGCGAGGGCGCATGGGGCGAGTGGGTACGCCGCTGGACGGCGGAAGAGGGACGGCACGGCCGGGTCATCTATGACTACCTGTCGGTCACCCGCGCGCTGGATCCCGTGGCACTGGAGCGGGCGCGCATGGCGCAGGTGCAGTGCGGGCAAGTGCCCCAGCCGCCGAGCCTGCTGGAAGGCCTTGCCTACGTGACGCTGCAGGAGTTGGCCACCCGCATCGCGCACTTCAACACCGGGCGCCACATCGACGACCCCGCCGGCAAGGCCATCATGCGGCGGGTCGCTTTCGATGAGAACCTGCATTTCCTGTTCTACCGCGACGTGATGAGCGCCGCTGTCGAGATCGACCCCTCCAGCGCAGTGGTGGCCATCGCCAACCAAGTCAAGAGCTTCGCGATGCCCGGGGTGGGCATCACCGATTTCGACACCCACTCCCGCATCATCGCCGAAGCCGGGATCTACGACCTGGCCATCCACCACGACCAGATCCTGCAGCCCGTCGTGCTGCGCGACTGGAATCTGCCGGGATTGACAGAGCTGTCCAGCATCGCGGAAGCGGCGCGCGACCGCCTCATGAAGATGATCGACCGGATTGGGCGCGTCGGTCAGCGTCTCGCCGAGCGCTACGCCGAGGCACGCGAAACACTGCGCCGCAACGCGGCACTCGTGCGATAGACCCCGCAACTGCGCCCACAGCCGCGCAGGCCGGCGAGGGACTAGTGGTCGCCCTTGGGGTCGAGCAGGGCGGTCAGCCGATCGATGGAGAAGTCCTCGCTGCGGGCGGCGTCGATGAGCACACGCTCGGCAGCGGCGATCTTGGCAGCCGCTGCGGGAACATCGGCCGCTGCATCAGCAGGCACCACGACCGCTCCGTGACGGTCGGCGTGAATGAGATCGCCGGGGCGCACCGACATGCCGTGCACCGTCACCGGCACTGCGTACTCCACGACGTGCACCCAGGCGTGGGATGGGCCGATCGAGCCGGCCAAGGCGCCGAAGCCCGGCGCCCACTCCCCTAGGTCACGGATCGAGCCGTTGGTGATGACGCCGAGCGAACCCAGTCCGGCGTGAATGCTGCTGTTCACCTCGCCCCACCAAGCGCCGAAGCCGGGTGAGGCGTCAGTGTCCTGGATCACCGTGATCGTGGGCTGCGGGCCTTCGGCCATGTGCCGGTAATAGCCGACCCGCATTGCCAAGTCGTCGTCACGGGATCGGCCCGATGGCGCATTGGCGCGGATCGTGGCCGTGCGGGCGTAGCCGACCATGACGGTGTCCGGGTCGGGACAGACCAGCGGTGACGTGGTGTATCCGTAAGCGCGGCGATGCGGAGCCACGACCTCGAGCGCGTTGCAGACGGTCGGGGTGTCCAATTCCCGAAGTGCGTCGAGCACGCCAAGGCTCAACGGCCCAGCGCTCAATGGGACATCGGTGCTCATGTGCCGGGGTGCCGCGAGGAGCTAGACCAACTCGATGAGCGCCATGGGGGCGTTGTCGCCTCGGCGCGGTCCGAGCTTCAAGATGCGCGTGTAGCCGCCCGGACGTCCCTCGTAGCGCGGGCCGATCTCGTCGATCAGCTTCTGGGCCATCTCCTGGTCGCCGTTGAGGCTGGCGATGATCTGGCGATGCCGTGCCAGGCCGCCCTTGCGCGCCTTCGTGATGAGCTTCTCGGCGTACGGCCGCAGCGCCTTGGCCTTGGCCTCGGTGGTCTCGATGGCTTCCGCAGCGAACAACGACGCCGCCAGGTTGGCCAGCATGGAGCGCTGGTGACTGGCGCTGCCGCCGAGGCGTCGGCCCTTCGTGGGCGTGGGCATGATCAGCTGACCGCCGCTGGGGTGGCCTGCTCGGCGTCGCCCTCGGCGTCGCCTTCGGTCTCGCCCTCAGACTCAGCCTCGGATGACGGACTCATGCCACGCAGAGCCAGACCCCGCTCGTCGAGCTTCTCGATGACCTCGTCGAGCGACTTCTGGCCGAAGTTCGGAACGGTCATGAGTTCGTCGACCGACTGGTCGAGCAGCTCGCCGATGGTGTTGAACTGCGCACGCTTGAGGCAGTTGCGGGCGCGCTCGGACAGGCCCAAGTCTTCGATGGGACGTTCGAGATCGCTGGTCCGGCCGCCGCCGACCGCCACCTCGGCGATATCGAGGCCCAGGGGCTCCGGCGACAGCTCGGCGATCATGAGCATCAGCCGGCACAGGGTGTCGCCCGCCGACGACAACGCTTCGCGCGGGGTCATCGCGCCATCGGTCTCGATGTCGAGCACGAGCCGATCGAAATCGGTGGACTGCTCGACGCGCACCGGCTCGACCTCGACCGCCACACGACGCACCGGGCTGAACAGCGCGTCCACGAGGATCACGCCGATCGTGCTGCCGGCACGCTCGCTCTCGGGTGCCGCGTAGCCCCAGCCGCGCTCAACTGTGAGGTCCATCGCCAGGCGGGCGCCCTCGCCGAGTGTCGCGATGTGCAGGTCGGGGGTCAGGCACTCGACGTCGATGCCCCAGTCCACGTGCCCCGCCAGCACCGGGCCCACGCCCCGCTCATCGAGGCGCACCGCTACGGGCTCGTCGGTGTGGCACCTCAGCACCACGTCCTTGAGATTCAGGATGATGTCGGTGACGTCCTCGACGACGCCCTCGATGGTCGTGAACTCGTGCAGCGCGTCGTCGAAGCGCACCTGGGTGATCGCTGCGCCGGGAATCGACGACAGCAGCGTGCGACGCAGGGAGTTGCCCAGCGTGTGCCCGAAGCCGGGCTCCAGCGGGCCGATAGCGAAGCGTTGGCGGTTGCCCTCGGGCTCGCCGAGGATGTCGATCGTCGGTCGGTGCATGACCAAGGTGTCGGAGATGGACACGTTCACCCCTTCGTGGGCGGCAGATGTTGACAGGACTATTTGCTGTAGAGCTCGACGATGAGCTGCTCGCGAACCGGGATCTCGATCTGGGATCGGATCGGCAGTTCGCGCACGGTGACCCGCTGGCCTCCGTCGCTCGCCTCCAGCCACGGGGGCGGAGTGCGGTCCAGCACATCGAGATTCCAGCGGATGGTGACGATCTCGCGGGCCTTCGTCCGCAACTCGACCACGTCATCCTTGCGGGCACGGAAGCTGGGAATGTTCACCCGGCGTCCGTTGACGTCGATGTGGCCATGGCTCACGAATTGGCGAGCCTGCGGGCGAGTCGCCGCCCAGCCCGCCCGGTACACGATGTTGTCGAGCCGCAGCTCGAGCAGCCGCAGCAGGTTCTCGCCGGTGACCCCGCGCTGGCGGGCAGCCTCTTCGTAGGCGTTGCGAAACTGCCGCTCTGTCATCCCGTAGGTGAAGCGGCACTTCTGCTTCTCCTGCAGCTGCAACAAGAACTCCGAGTTCTGGCTGCGTCGCCGACCGCGGCCGTGCTCGCCGGGCGGGTAGGGACGCCGGTCGAGCGCCTTCGTCTCGCCCTCAGTGCCCCAGATATTGGTGTTGAGCCGCCGCGAGACGCGCGCCTTGGGACCGGTGTAGCGAGACATCTCAGACCCTCCGGCGCTTCGGGGGGCGGCAGCCGTTGTGCGGCACCGGCGTCATGTCGCGGATGCCCTTGATCTCGATGCCGGAATTCTGGATGGAGCGAATCGCGGTCTCGCGGCCCGAGCCGGGACCTTTCACGTGCACGTGCACCCGGCGCACGCCATGTTCCATGGCGCGCTCGGAAGCCTGCTCAGCGGCCTGCTGCGCGGCGAACGGCGTCGACTTGCGGGAGCCCTTGAAACCGGCATTCCCGGCCGAGGCCCACGACACCACGTTGCCCTGCAGGTCGGTGAAGGTGATGATCGTGTTGTTGAACGAGCTCTTGATGTGCGCCACGCCGTCGCCGACGTTCTTGCGCTCCCTGCGCCGCCCGCGGCGAGGCTGCTGCTGCTGGTTCACTTTCGCCCGCCTCTCATGCGTCCGGTCTCTCGTTGCCGACGAAATCGGCCGCGCACGTTCACTTGCGTACCTTCTTCTTGCCCGCGACGGTCTTGCGCGGACCCTTGCGGGTGCGTGCGTTCGTATGCGTGCGTTGGCCCCGTACCGGAAGCCCGCGGCGGTGACGGACGCCCTGGTAGCAGCCGATCTCGATCTTCCGCTTGACGTCTTGGGCGACGTCGCGCCGCAGGTCGCCCTCGACCGCCAGGTTGGCGTCGATGTGGTTGCGGATGCGCGCCACCTCGGCATCGGTCAGGTCACGCACGCGCGTGCGCTCGGCAATGTTCAGGTCTTCGCAGATCTGCTGGCTGGCCGAACGACCGATGCCGTAGATGTAGGTGAGCGCGATCTCCACACGCTTCTCACGCGGTATGTCGACGCCGGCGATTCGGGCCATCGATACAGAACTCCTGTCTCAGCCTTGCCGCTGCTTGTGTCGCGGGTTCTCACAGATCACCCGAATCCGCCCGTGACGGCGGATGACGCGGCATTTGTCGCAGATCTTCTTGACGCTCGGACGGACTTTCATCGGGTGACCTGCGCTGTAGACGAGCGAGCAAGTATAGGGGTCATCGTGCTGCCTCGATGGCGGCCACTGGCCTCATCGTGCCGCCTCAATGGCGGCCACGATGCGCCCATGGACCTCGGCGGGGGTTCCGAGGCCGTCAACGGAGACCAGCACTCCCTGGTCGGCGAACAGCTTCCGCAGCGGCGCTGTCTCGGCTTCGTACAGCTCCAGCCGCCGGGAGATCGCCTCCGGCGTGTCGTCGGCTCGGCCCCGCTCCAGCATCCGCTGGGTCACCACCTCGTCCGGCACATCCAGGTCGATCGCCCGTTCCACCGTGCTCGGCGCCAGCAGTGCAAACAGACCGTCGGCTTGGGCCTCAGTGCGAGGGAAGCCGTCGAGCAGGAAACCGGCAGCGGTATCGGGTTCGGTGAGCCGCTCAGCCACGATGCCCAGGATCAGCTCGTCGCTGACCAGGTCACCTGCGTCCATGACGGCCTTGGCCTGCCGGCCCAGCTCGGTGCCCGCAGCGACGGCGGCGCGCAGCATGTCGCCTGTCGAAATGTGGGCGATGCCATAGCGCTCCACCAGCAGTTCGCACTGCGTGCCCTTGCCAGCTCCCTGCTTGCCCAGGATGACCAGCCGTCGCGTGCTCATCAGGCCAAGAACCCTTCGTAGTTGCGCATCAGCAACTGGCTGTCGACCTGCTTCATCGTCTCCAGCGCCACACCGGAGGCAATCAGGATCGACACACCGCCGAATCCGATGGCTGCACCGGCGCCGCCGCTGCCCAGAGCATCGAGGTCACTGGTCAGCGACAGCAGCACGCTGGGCAGCAGCGCCACCAAGGCAATGAACAGAGCGCCCGGCAGCGTGATGCGGTTCAGCACTCTGGCCAGGTACCGCTCGGTTTGCGGCCCGGGCCGGATGCCGGGAATGAAGCCGCCCTGCTTGCGGATGTTGTCGGCTTGGCGCACCGGGTCGAATGTGATGGCCGTGTAGAAGTAGGCGAAGCCCACGATCAGCCCGCCGAAGAACAGGATGTAGGCGATGTTGTCGGGCTGGGTCAGGTACTCGTCGACAGCGGTCTGCAGCCAGCCCCAGTTCGCCACGTTCGACAGCAGCACCGGCAGGAACAGGATCGAGCTGGCGAAGATCACCGGGATCACGCCCGACTGGTTGACCTTCAGCGGGATATAGGTGTTCTGCCCGCCGTAGAGCCTGCGGCCCACCTGCCGGCGGGAGAACTGCACCGGGATGCGACGCTGGCCCTGCTCGATGAAGATGATGGCCACCATCATTCCCGTGGCCACGATGACCGCGGCCGCCAGGTACACCGTGCCTTGCACCGCCAGCAGGCGGGCCCCGTCGAACGGGATCGTGGACACGACCGAGGCGAAGATCAGCAGCGACATGCCATTGCCCACGCCGCGCTGGCTGATCAGCTCGCCCATCCACATGAGCAGCGCCGTGCCCGCCGTCAGCGACAGGATCACCAGCGCCACGCGATTGAACGTGAAGTCGGGGATGACGATGACACCGGCGGTGTTGCCCAAGGCGGTGCCCTGGCCCCGCCCGAAGATGAACGTGATGCCCGTGGCCTGCACGAAGGCGATGCCCAGCGTCAGGTAGCGGGTGTACTGCGTCAGCTTCCGCTGCCCCACCGCACCCTGCTGCTGGAGCTGCTCGAAGCGCGGGATCGCGACGGTGAGGATCTGGATGATGATCGACGCCGTGATGTACGGCATGATGCCCAACGCGAAGATCGCGAAGTTGGTGAGCGCGCCGCCCGAGAACAGGTTCAGCAGCGCCAGCACGCCGCCGGTCGAGCTGGCTTGCTCGCGCAGCGACACGATGGCGTCGAAGTCGATGCCCGGCACCGGCACCTGGGAGCCCAGCCTGTACGCCGCAATGATGAACAGCGTGAACATGATCTTCCGGCGCAGATCTGCGATCCGGAAGATGTTGCGCATGTGGCCGAGCACGACGAGCCCCTAGCGATTGGTGTGCTGGTTGCCCCGGGCGGGTGGCCGGGGACCGCCGAACATGGGCGGCAGGATCTCGATGCTCCCGCCGGCACTCTCGATGGCTGCGCGGGCCGAGCCGGACACGGCGTGGGCTTTCACCGCGACGGATCGGGTGATCTCGCCACGCCCGAGGATCTTGACCATGGCGCCCTTGGACACCAAGCCGCGGGCCAGAAGTTCGGCGGGTGTGATTTCGTCGAGACCGCAGTCTTCGAGGGTGTCGAGATTGACCGGCTGGTACTCAACGCGAAACGGGTTCTTGAAGCCCTTGCGCTTGGGAATGCGGACCTGCAGCGGCAGCTGGCCGCCCTCGTACCAGACGGGAACGGTGCCGCGGGCACGAGTGCCCTTGGTGCCGCGGCCTGCGGTCTTGCCGCCCTTGCCGCTGGTGCCGCGCGCTACCCGCCTGCGCTTGCGCTTCGATCCCGGCGGCGGGGCCAGATCATGCAGTCTCAGCATCGCTGACCTCCTGAGCTGTAACAAATTCAGCAGTGATCAGATGACTCACCTTGCGCAGCATGCCGCGGATCTCGGGTCGATCCGGCAGGGTATGGCTGCGGCCGATCTTGCCCAGACCGAGCGCCCGCAGCGCACCGCGTGCCTTGGGCTTGGCCCCGATGCCCGATCGCACCTGGGTCACCACGATCTGGCTGGTGCCATGCTGGTTCGAACTCGGCGCGCTCATGATGAGGCCCCTGCGGAGGCATCGCTCAGCTTGCGCGTGCGCTCTGTCTCGCGGTATGCCTCGAGCAGACCGGCGGGGATGCACTCCTCGGGCGACAGCCCGCGCAGCTTGGCCACCTCGTCGGGACGCTTGAGGGCCGCCAAGCCCGCGATCGTGGCTCGGGCCACGTTGATGTGATTGGAGGAACCGAGCGACTTGGCCAGCACATCGCTGATGCCCGCCTCCTCGAGGATCGCCCTGGCGGCACCGCCGGCAATGACGCCGGTACCGGGGGCCGCCG
The DNA here is from genome assembly GCA_022821985.1 of Acidimicrobiia bacterium. Lineage (GTDB taxonomy): Bacteria > Actinomycetota > Acidimicrobiia > Acidimicrobiales > Poriferisodalaceae > Poriferisodalis. The sequence goes on along the minus strand of JAJECP010000039.1, from coordinate 119,348 downwards.
GCTGCAGCAGCACCTTGCCAGCACCCATCACTCCCAGCACGGGGTGGACGATGGTGGAGCCGGCCAGGGGCACCTCGAACAGGCTCTTGCGGGCCTCTTCGGTGCCCTTCTGGATCGCCAACGGCACTTCCTTGGCCTTGCCGTAACCCAAGCCGACCCGGCCCGCGCCGTCGCCGATCACTACGAGTGCGGAGAACGAAAAGCGGCGGCCGCCCTTGACCACCTTGGCCACACGGTTGATGTCGATGACCCGCGATTCACGCAGACCGTCGTCACCGCTGTTGCGGGGGTTGTCGAATTGGCGGTCGCGCGGGCGACGGCCGCCCCGCTCACGCTCGTTGCCGCCACGCTCGTTGCCGCCGCCGCGTTCATTGCCGCTGCGCTCTTCCGGGCCGCTGCGCGGTTGGGAAGGGCCGGGCTGAGAGGTTGGTGCGTCTGTCACGAGTCCTCCCTCAGAACTCCAGGCCGCCCGCACGGGCAGCATCTGCAAGGGCCGCCACGCGGCCGTGGTAGCGGTTCCCGCCCCGGTCGAAGGTGACCGTGGTGGTGCCAGCCGCCCGAGCCCGCTCGGCGATGAGCCGACCGATCTCGCCAGCGGCTGTGATGTTGCCGCCACCGGTCACGCCGGCCTCGCGCGACGACGCAGCAGCCACTGTGCGGCCGGTTTCGTCGTCGATGAGCTGGGCGCTGATATGCCGGTTGGACCGGTGCACCGCCAGGCGCGGGCGCGCTGCGGTGCCGGTGATCTTCTTGCGGACGCGACGGCGGCGCCGATCACGCCGGGCCGCCCTCGTGGGAGCACTCACTTCGCCGCCTTTCCGGCTTTGCGCAGCACGCGCTCGTCGACGTAACGGATGCCCTTGCCCTTGTAGGGCTCGGGCTTGCGCAGCGCACGGATGTTGGCCGCGACCTGCCCGACGAGCTGCTTGTCGATGCCCTTCACGATGATGGACGTCTGGCTCGGCACCTCGAAGCTGATGCCGTCGGGTGCCGTCACCGGCACGGTGTGACTGAATCCCAGCGACAGCTCGAGCGCCGATGATCCGCGGGCTGCTGCGCGGTATCCCACGCCGACAATCTGCAGTTCCTTGGAGAAGCCCTGCGACACGCCCTGCACCATGTTGGCGACCAGCGCCCGGCTCAGGCCGTGCAGCGACCGCTGCGAGCGGCTGTCATCGGCGCGCTCCACGACGACCTGGCTGCCGCCTTCCCCGTCGTCGACGCGCGCACGGATGCCCGCGGCCAGCTCGCGCTGGAGCTCGCCTCCAGGACCGCTGACGGTCACCACGTCGCCAGCCACGGAACCGGCGACATCGGGGGCTGGTTCGGCCGTCACCGTCACCCCGTCGGGAATCGAGATGGGCGTCTTGCCCACGCGTGACATCGCCGCCTCCTACCAGACGTAACAGAGGATCTCGCCGCCCATGCGGTTACGGCGAGCTTCGCGGTCGGTCATCAGGCCCCGGCTCGTCGACAGCACGGCAATGCCGAGGCCGCCGAGCACGCGGGGAACCTTGTCGGACTTGGTGTACACCCGCAGCCCGGGCTTGGAGATGCGCTGCAGCCCCGAGATGGTGCGGTCGCGGTCACCGGTGTACTTCAGGTTGATCGTGAGCGTCGGGGCGGGGCCGTCGGTGCCGTCGCTCACCTGGTAGTCGCTCACGTAGCCCTCGCGCTTGAGGATCGCCGCCAGGCGCTCCTTCTGCTTGGAGGACGGCATGGCCACCTCGTCTTTGAACACCATGTTGGCGTTGCGAATGCGGGTGAGCATGTCCGCAATGGGGTCGGTCATCGACATGTGCGCACCTCCCTCACCAGCTGGCCTTCGTCACGCCGGGCACCTCGCCGGCATGGACCATCTCTCGCAGGCACACTCGGCACAGCCCGAACTTGCGGTATACCGACCGCGGTCGGCCGCACACGCGGCAGCGCGTGTAGGCGCGCACCTTGAACTTGGGGGTGCGCTGCTGCTTGTTGACGAGTGCCTTCTTGGCCATCGGTACTGCCTTTGTTGAATCGGGGCCTGGTGAGTTAGCCGGGTGCTAGGTCGTTGGGTGTTGGCGGAATGGAAAGCCCAGCGCAACCAGCAGGGCACGCCCGCCCTCGTCGTCGACGGCTGACGTCACGAGCGTGATGTCCATGCCGCGGATCTGGTTGACGCTGTCGTAGTCGATCTCGGGAAAGACCAGCTGCTCGGTGAGGCCGAACGTGTAGTTGCCGTGGCCGTCGAAGCTGCGCGGCGACAGACCCCGGAAATCGCGGATGCGAGGGATGGCCAACGACACGAGACGGTCGTAGAACTCCCACATCCGGTCACGGCGCATGGTGACGCGGGCGCCGATCGCGTTGCCCTCGCGCAGCTTGAACCCTGCGATGGACTGCTTCGCCCGGGTGATCGCCGGCCGCTGACCGCAGATGCGGCTGAGGTCGTCGATGGCGCCCTCGAGCAGGCCCCGGTTCGTCAGCGCAGCGCCGACGCCCATGTTCACGCTGATCTTCGTCAGCGTGGGCACCTGCATCACGTTCGCGAGCCCGAGCTCGTCGAGCAGTTGCGCGCGGACGGTGTCGCGGTAGAGCACCTTCATACGAGGTTCGGGCATACGAGGCTCGGGCCGCTCGTTGCCGCCGGTGTCGGACGAAGCGAGGGAGGGGGCGTCGGTCTGGGCCTCGGTCACGCTCATGGCAGTTCCTCCCCCGAGACTCGGTGGTAACGCACCTTGCGGCCGCCCTCGAAGCGGAAACCGACCCGACCGGGCTGGCCCGTTCGCGGGCACACCACCGCCACGTTCGACACGTCGATCGGCAGCAGGTAGTCGATGATCTGGCCCTCCTGGTTCTGCTGGGAGGGCTTCTGGTGCTTGTGCCCCACGTTCACGCCTTCCACCGTGAGGCGGCGGCGCGCCAGATCCACCGACACGACCTCGCCTTCCTTGCCCTTGTCAGGGCCGGAGACAACGCGCACGGTGTCGCCCTTGCGGACTCGCAGCCGCGGCAGCTGGTTCTTCTGGCGTGCCATCACGTCACCCCCATCACAGAACTTCCGGGGCGAGCGACACGATGCGCATGAAGCGCTTGTCGCGCAGCTCGCGGCCGACGGGGCCGAAGATGCGGGTGCCACGCGGCTGGCGGTTGTCGTCGACGAGCACGGCGGCGTTCTCGTCGAAGCGGATGTAGCTGCCGTCGGGACGCCTGCGCTGCTTGCGCGTGCGCACCACGACGCAGCGCACCACGTCGCCCTTGCGCACCGCTGCGCCCGGGATGGCGTCCTTCACAGTGGCAACGAAAACGTCGCCGATCGAGGCGTAGCGCCGACCCGTGCCGCCGAGCACGCGGATGCACAGCACCTCGCGGGCGCCGGAGTTGTCGGCGACTTTGAGTCGGGACTCTTGCTGGATCATGACCTCACCGCGCCCGTTCGATGATCTCCACCAAGCGCCAGCGCTTGGTCTTCGAGATCGGCCGGGTTTCCATGACGCGCACCCGGTCGCCCGGACGCGTGTCTCCAGCGGGGTCGTGGACGTACAGCTTCTTGGTGCGCTGAACGGTCTTGAAGTAGCGGGGGTGGCGCACACGCTCGGTCACCGAGACGACCGCCGTGCGGTCCATCTTGGTGGAGGTGACGATGCCCTCGCGCACCTTGCGCCGGTTGCGCTCGACGGTCTCGGCAGTCTCGGTGCTCATGACGGATCTCCTGTGGAATCTGCGCTGTCCGCGGCCGAGCCCTGCGAGGCGCTAGCCAGACCAGCAGCCGAGCCCTGCGAGGCGCCAGCCAGACCAGCGGCCGAGCCCTGCACTGGGTCATTCGACGGGCCAGCCAGACCAGCAGCCGAGCCCTGCACTGGGCCAGCCGATGGGTCCAGCAGCACATCGGCCGCTGCGATCTCACGCTCGCGCAGCACGGTGTGAATGCGGGCGATGTCGCGCTTGGTGGCAGCCACCTGCGCGGAGTTGTCGAGCTGCCCCGTTGCGAATGCGAATCGCAGGTTGAACAGCTCCTTCTTCGCGCTGTCCAGCTCGTCGAGCAGCTGATCGTCTGACAGGGTCCGGAGCGTCGCGGCCTTCGCCATCAGATGGCCTCCTCTCGGGAGATCACCCGTGCCCGGATGGGCAGCTTCTGGATAGCGCGCTCCATGGCGCCGCGGGCCAGCTCGGCGTTCACGCCGCCCAGCTCGAACATCACACGGCCGGGCTTCACCACGGCCACCCACTTCTCCGGATTTCCCTTGCCCGAGCCCATGCGGGTCTCCGCAGGCTTCGCGGTCACCGGCTTGTCGGGGAAGATGTTGATCCAGACCTTCCCGCCGCGCTTCACGTGACGGGTCATGGCGATGCGGGCCGCTTCGATCTGGCGGGCCGTGATCCAGCCGGGTTCCAGCGCCTGGATGCCGTAGTCGCCGAAGTGCACGGCCGTGCCGCCCTTGGTGCGGCCCTTCATGCGACCGCGATGCGCCTTGCGGTGCTTGACCTTGCGAGGCATCAGCATCAGTCGTCTCCCGGCCTGAAGTTGGGCGTCTGGGACTGATCGCGCGTGGCCCGCTCGATCTGCTCTTCCTCCTCGAGCAGGCGCTCGAACTCGGGATCGGCCTCGCGCAGCAGCGGGACGGGCTCCTCGGGCACATCCTCGAGATCGCTCCGGCGACCAGCTGAAGACACCACACCTCCTGGAGGTGCACCGTCGCCCGACGTCTGGCCTGTGGCCATGGCCGCCTCGCGGTGAATGCGCTCGTCGGACGACACCTTGTACGGGAGGATGTCGCCCTTGTAGAGCCACACCTTCACGCCGATGCGACCCGCCGTGGTGCGGGCTTCGCGGAAGCCGTAATCGATGTCGGCGCGCAGCGTGTGCAGCGGCACACGGCCTTCGCGGTACCACTCGGTGCGGGCCATCTCCGAGCCGCCGAGCCGGCCTGAGCACTGCACCCGGATGCCGAGTGCGCCGGCCTTCTGGGCGTTCTGCACGGCACGCTTCATGGCCCGCCGGAAGGCGACGCGGCCGGCGAGCTGATCCGCAACGCCCTGTGCGATGAGCGCCGCCTCGAGCTCGGGCTGCTTGATCTCCTGGATGTTCAGCTGGACCTTCGGGTTGCCCGAGATCTTGCCGAGCTTCGTGCGCAGCCGATCGGCCTCGCTGCCCCGGCGGCCGATCACGATGCCCGGCCGAGCCGTGTGCACGTCGACGCGCAGGCGATCTCGGGTTCGCTCCACCTCGATGCGGCTGATCGCGGCATGCGGCAGCTCAGTCCGCAGGAAGTCTCGGATCTTCCAATCCTCGATGAGATAGTCCTGGTACTCCTTGTCGGCGTACCAACGGGACTTCCAGTCGGTGGTGATTCCCAAGCGGAAGCCGTACGGGTTGACCTTCTGACCCATGATCAGTTCCGTTCCTCTGGGTCGGCAGCTTCGGGGTCGGCAGCATCGTCCCCGCTGGCTTCGCCGTTCTCATCGGCCGCTTCGGCCTCGTCGGCTGCGGCAGCCGTGATGTCCCCAGACTCGTCGTCTGGTTCGACTGCGTCGCCTTGTTCCTCGGCATCGCCGGTCGGGACCTCATCGGCTGCGGCGTCGATGTCTTCTGGCGCAACCTCGTCAGCCTCGTCGGTGTCCGGGGCGGCGCGGCTGGCGGCCACGCGGGCCGCACGCGCGGCTGCGGCGGTCTGAGAGCCCGAGGCGGCCAAGCGAGCCTCGCGCATCTCGAGCTCCTCGGGGCTGAGCTGAGCCACGATCACGGTGATGTGGCTGGTCTGCTTGAAGATGCGGGTGGCGCGGCCTCGTGCTCGCGGGCGCCAGCGCTTGAGCACGGGACCCTCGTCGGCCCAGCACTCAGCCACGTACAACTCGTCGGCGTCGAGCTGCTCGTTGTTGGTGGCATTGGCCACCGCGCTCTCGAGCACCTTGGACACCACCTCGGCGGCGGCGCGCTCGCAGAAGCGCAGGCGGTCGCGGGCGAGCGCCAAGTCTTCGTCGCGGATGAGGTTGAGCACCACCCGCGCTTTCGACGCGGACAGGCGTGCGTACTTGTGCGTCGCCTTGGCGCCTGCGATGACATCGAGGTCGATCAACCCGCTCATCGCCCGCTGCCTTGCTCTCGTCCGGCGCGAGGCTTGAACGTCTGCGTCGGGGTGAACCCGCTCATCGCCTGCCTCCACGTTCCTGGCCGGCGTGGAACTTGAACGTCCGCGTCGGGGCAAACTCGCCGAGCTTGTGGCCCACCATCGACTCGGTCACATACACCGGCAGGTGCTTGCGCCCGTCGTGAACCGCGATGGTGTGACCGATCATCTCGGGGATGATCGTGGAGCGCCGGCTCCACGTCTTGATGACCTTGCGCTCGCCGCTCTCGTTGAGTTCGTCCACCTTCGAGAGCAGGTGGTCGTCGACGAACGGGCCCTTCTTGAGACTGCGCGGCATCGCTCTACCTCCGGGACCCGCGCGTCCGGCGGCGGCGGACGATGAGGTCGTTGGACTTGCGGTTCTTGGAGCGGGTGCGGCCTTCAGGCTTGCCCCACGGCGACACCGGATGACGCCCGCCCGACGACTTGCCCTCACCGCCGCCGAGGGGATGGTCGACCGGGTTCATGGCCACGCCACGGGTCTGGGGCCGGACGCCCTTGTAGCGGTTCCGGCCGGCCTTGCCGATCTTGATGAGGTCGGCCTCGGCGTTGCCCACCGAGCCGATGGTGGCGCGGCAGTCGATCGGCACCCGGCGCATCTCGGTGGACGGCAGGCGCAAGGTGGCGTACGCACCCTCCTTGGCCACGAGCTGCACGCTGGCGCCGGCCGAACGGGCCATGCGGCCGCCGGCGCCCGGCTTGAGCTCCACGTTGTGCACGGTGGTGCCGACCGGCACGTACCGCAGCGGCATGGCGTTGCCGACACGCACCTCCGCCTGGGCACCGTTGGCGAGCTTGTCGCCCACCTCCAGCCCCGCCGGCGCCAGGATGTAGCGCTTCTCGCCGTCGTGATAGTGCAGCAGCGCGATGCGCGCGTTGCGATTGGGGTCGTACTCGATGGTGGCGACCGTGGCGGGCACACCGTCCTTGTTGCGCCGGAAGTCGATCACCCGGTAGCGCTGCTTGTGACCGCCGCCACGGTGGCGAGAAGTCTTGCGGCCGTAGTTGTTGCGGCCGCCGGTGGAGTGCTGCTTGGCGATGAGCGAGCGCTCGGGCTTGGTCGCGGTGATGTCGGCAAAATCCGAGACCGTCTGGAACCTTCGGCCGGGACTGGTCGGCTTGCGTACTCGAATGCCCATGACGCCCCGCCTAGGAATTGAAGATCTGGATCGAGTCGCCCTCGACGAGGGTGACGATGGCCCGCTTGGTGTCCGGCCGCTTGCCGACGGTGTTGTTGCGCCGATTGCGCCGCTTCTTGCCCTTGCGATTCATCGTGTTGACCTTGGCGACCTTGACGTCGAAGATCTCCTCGACCGCTTGGCGGATCTCCGGCTTGCTTGCGGACGGGTGGACGCGGAACACGTAGATGCCCTCTTCGAGGAAGTCATACGACTTCTCCGAGATGACGGGAGCGATCAGCACATCGCGGGGATCCTTCACTGGTCATCCCCCTCGCTCGCTGCCCCGTTCGTGGTGGGCCCGGTGCTGGTGGGCCCAGTGCTCGTGGGAAGGGTGTCGCGGGTGAAGACAAGCCAGTCCGAGCGCAGGATGTCGTAGGCGTTCAGCTCGGCCGTGCTGACCGAGTGCACCGACGGAAGGTTGCGGAAACTGCGATCGGCAGTCTGGTGTGCCGTGCTGTCGCCCAGAACCAGCAGAACCTGTCCGGAGAGGGACAGGTTCTCGAGCACTGCGATGGCGTCCTTCGTGCGCGGCTGGGCAAAGTTCCATTCGTCGATGACCATGACGCGTTCGCTCCGAGCCCGGTCGCTGAGAGCGGAGCGCAGCGCCAGCCGCACGGTCTTGCGGTTCACCTTCTGGCGGTAGTCGCGCGGCTTGGGACCGTGCGCCACGCCGCCGCCCACCCACTGGGGCGAACGGATCGAACCGTGGCGAGCCCGACCGGTGCCCTTCTGCCGCCACGGCTTGGCGCCGCCGCCGCGTACCTCGGCACGGGTGAGGGTGCTGTGAGAGCCGCTCCGGCGGGCAGCTCGCTGGGCCGTGACGGCCTGATGCAGCGCCGCCATGTTCGGCTCGATGCCGAAAATGGCCTCGTCGAGCTCCACGGTGCCGGCAGTGCCGCCGTCGGGGGTGCGAACGTCAAGCGTGAGCGGCATCGGGATCGACCTCAGACCTCAGCCCGCGCTGTGCTGTTTGGCGCGCCGTCCGGCGCTTTGACTGCGTTGCGCACGACAACCGTGCCGCCCTTGGGCCCGGGGACCGAGCCCCGCACCAGCAGCAGGCCCCGCTCGGCGTCGGCCTCGACGACCGCGAGGTTGAGCGTGGTGACTTTCTCGCCGCCCATGCGCCCAGCCATGCGGGTGCCCTTGAACACCCGCGAGGGCGTGGCGCAGGCGCCGATGGCGCCCGGGGCCCGGTGGACCCGGTGCGCACCGTGGCTGGCGCGCTGGCCCGAGAAGTTGTGCCGCTTCATGGTGCCGGCGAAACCCTTGCCCTTGGAGGTGGCTGTCACATCGACAAGCTCTCCGGGACTGAAAAGGTCGGCACCCAACTCGGTGCCGACCGATACTTCGCTCACATCGTCGAGCCGCAGCTCTACGAGGCGTACGCCGGGGTCGATCCCGGCTCGCTCGTAGTGGCCATTGGTGGGCTTGTTGACCTTGCGGGCCTCGCGGTGGCCGTAGGTGACCTGCACCGCGGTGTAGCCGTCTTGCTCGTTGGTGCGGACTTGCGTGACCCGGCAGTCGTCGACGCGCAGCACCGTGACCGGGACGACGCGGTTGTCGTCGTCCCAGAGCTGTGTCATGCCGACCTTGGTGGCGACAAGCGCCCTGTTGGCCATGTGCGCGTCTCTCTCGTGCTTTCGCCGTGCATCTGGCTGCCCGCTCAGCGGGCCGCCATGCGAACGCTCCGCACGGCTGTGCCGGCGGAGCGGTTCTCAGGTTGTGCCGACCGGTTCCGAACACCCGACCCGTTGTGGGGAGGCATCCGGCCTTGCCGGACGTCAGTTCGACGCAGGAAGTCCGCGCCGCGAATGAAGCAGGCTACCGATCCCCCACGACCGCCCCAACCTCGCGCCCGCTCAGCCAGCGGGTTGGGAACGCGCTCGTTGATAGGCCGCGAACAGCACCACTTCGGCCGCCAGGACCAGGTGGAATGCCGTCGGCAGGTAGGCAGTAAACCACTTCCCGGCAGCGATGCTCTCGTCGCCGAACGCGCCAGCATCGCCGAGGAGCCCGACTGCCAAACGCGCCGCCATCACAGCGAAGTACAGGATTCCGAACCAAGCGACTGGCCGCACCCAGCGCCGCCCGAAGAGGCTCCGGGCCGCTCGCATTCGCAGCGTCGCCGCCGCGATGATCATCAAGATCACCACTTGGGCCGCGAACAGCGCCGGGAACGGCAGGCTGCTGCCCTGCCAGGCGTCCTGGGAAGGCAGGAAGGCCACGTCCCACCAGCGCTGCACAGCTTGACCCGCGACGCGGGCCAGGAACGCGAGGCCGAACACCAGGCTTGCCACAGCAAATCGGGTGTCGTTCACCTGTCCTCCAGCGGCACCAGGACGGCTGCGGGATCGAGCCGCAGACCCAGCCCGCCGCCGCTGCGATCGGGCACGTCTTGAGCGCGCAGCATTCCCCCGTAGCCCCACATGATCGTCCGATCGGTGAGATCACGGGCCAGCAGATGCGTCCCGAAGGCACCTTCGGCCCCCACAACGGCACCCGGGGCGCTCGCGATGACGGCGAGCGCCGCCCGGGTGAGCAGGCTCGTCTCCCCTACCTGGCACCCGACGATGACGTCGATGCCGGCACGCGCAGCAGCAGCCACCACGTCCAGCGACCTGACGATCCCGCCCATCTTCGACACCCGCACGTTCACGATCCACGCCGACGGCTCCGCCAGCGCCTCGAGCTGCCGGGCGAGCCGCAAGCTCTCGTCGGCGATGATCTTCACCCGGCACTGCTGCGCGACGCGCATGCACCCCTCGACATCACCCGCCTTCAGCGGTTCCTCGACGGCGAAGGCGATGTCGCCCAGTGCGTCCAAGTGCGCGGCGCACTGCTCGGGCGTCTCCCAGAGGTTGTTCGCATCGAGGCGGACTGTGGCAGTGCTCGACCCCAGGGAAATGAACGGGGCAAGCTTGGCGCGGTCACGCCGCAGCGAGCCCGAGAGCTTCACCTTGAAGTCGGTGAAGCCCCGCACGCGGAATCCGCGCAACTGCCATCGATACAGCAGCAGACCCATGTCGCCCAGGACAGCGGTATAGGCCACATCGGGGGGGCCTGAAGCAACACCCAGCAACTGCTCGATATTGCAACCGCCCGCCTTGCCCAGCAGGTCGAGGGCGGCAAGCTCCATCGCGCAGAACGCGGCCGGGTTCTCGTCGATGGCATCGCTGTGGGCGTCGATCCAGGCACGCAGGTCGTCCACGCTCCCGACGTCCGCGCAGAACGACGCGGCGTGCTGGTTGACGAATGCAGCGCAACCCCCGACGGTCTCCCCGGTCACGTACAGCCGCGGGCACCCTTCGCCGTAGCCGATCGCGCCGTCGTCGCCGTGGGCCGTGACGATGAGGTTCTCGGCGTGGCGGCGGCTGGCAGAGGCATGCCGGAAGACGCGCTTGAACGGCACCGGGAAGGTGAATGTCTTCAGGCAGCGGATCTGCACGTGCGCACCTCGGCCAAGCTCGCTCAGGCCGGCGCTGCGAAGTCGTCGAAAGGAAACTGGCAATCGGCGCTGTATTGCAGCCGGAGGTACTTGAACTGCACGTCGCGCTGCCCGTCTGCGACGCGCTGACGCCTGAATTCATCGCCGGTGCCCGCTGCAAGCAACCGGACGCGCAACGGCGCCAGCCGGCCGCTGGCTCGCTTCTGGTCGTACTCGACATTGGTCTGCCGCAGCGCTCGCTCGATGCTGCTTGACAGTTCGCCAGCAAGTTCGGCTCCCTGTGGGCCAGCCGGCGTGCTCGCCAGCTCCGCATGGAGCGTGTAGCGGGCCTCTGCGACGTCGGCCAGCATGATGAAGAACGGTGCCACGGTGCCGAACTCGGCCACGGCAGCGGTCACGGCCGACATCACCTGGAACTCATACAGCTTCTCGCCCGTGATGCTGGTGACGCCCTTGCCTTTCTGGACGAAGGACAGGACCGGCGTGCGGTCGACGAAGCCCGTCACCCGCACGATGTCGTTCATGTCGTAGCGGTACAGACCGTCGGCTGTGGTCACGATGACGTAGTAGTCGCGGCCGGCCTCGAGATCGGCAAGCGTGCAGGTCTGCTGGCCACGGTCGGCATCGTCGGCAGCGGCCTCCCACCCATCGCGATCTGCGAACTCGAAGAAGTTGTCCTGCAGGGTCGCGACGCAGGAGCCGTCGATGGGATCGATGTTGACGGTGCCGCTGACCTCGCTGGCGAGATAGCCGAGTTCGAATACCGGGCAGTCGGGTGTCAGCATCGGCTGGAGACGCTCGATCGCCAAGCCGCAGCTCCCCCCGGTCCACGTCACTACTGCGCGCAGGTCACTCCAGATGTCGGCATAGGTGAGGCGGCCTGTGGCCTCCAGGCGCCGACCGAGCGCCGCTGCTCGCTTCGGGTCTGCGCGGAGTCCCATCTGGTCGTCGCGCCCAGGCACGTTGCAGCCAGCGGGCAGCCGCCCGGCGGCCACTGCGTCGAGCACCGCGTCGGCCGAGTCATTGAGCACGTCCATCAGCCGGACGAACGTCGACGGGTTGGCTGTGGCCATCGTGGTCACGGAGCCGTCGGCCGCGCCCAGCACGGCCATGGCCAGGTAGCGGGCGTCGTAGTCGGCGATGTCCGACACCGGCGCGGGCAGCACGTACCGGCGACGCAGCAGCTTGCCCTGGCTTGCGTACAGCAGCCCTGACGCCGAGCCGTACGGCGTGCCTGCGGGCATGGTGCCCTCGTGTGCGGCACCGGTCACCGCGAACACCTTGCCGCCGAGTGCCGAGGTGCGCCGCGACACGGCGTAGGCCGCGAGCCGCTGCAAACGCTGGATGCGGGCGAGGCCGGCTTTGGTCAGCGGGATGTTCTTCGGCTCGGCGACGGTGCCGCTGGTCTGGTTGTAATAGACCGGCGGCTCGGCGGTGAGGCACTGCTCGCCCGTGGCTTCCTGCCGCTCGATCGACTCCCGCAGGTCTTCGTAGGTCTGCACCGGCACGGCACGGCGGTAGTCCTCGAAGCCGGCAATCGAGCCGAAGCGGTGATCAGTGCCGAACACCGTGCCGGCGTTATCGGAGAGGATGCGCTGCAGCACCTGATCCTGGACCGCCGCCGGATCGGCGCAAGCACGGACGAGCCCGCGGCAGGTGCGGCCGCTGGCCGCGGCCAGCCCGGCCCGAAGCAGTCGATAGCTGAGACCGTCGATCCCCGAATTGCCCGTCACGGCGGCGTCGCCGTCCCGGCTGCTCGCTTGTCGAGTCCTCGAATCAAGGGGGTGCGCATCTGAGCCAGAAAGCCAGTCGGGTAGTCGCGGTTCAGCAGTCCGAGCCGTCCGACCGCCGCGTCGGCGGGAAGGTACCGCGTGCCGAACAGCACGTCCCAGATGATCAGGTTGTTGCCGAAGTTGTGATCGGACTCGGCCGGCAATTCGGAGTGATGCCAGCGGTGCAGCTCTGGGCCGCTGATGAGGTAGTTGAGCCAGCCGAGGCGCACATCGCAATTGGAGTGCTGGTAGAAGCCGTTCAGCGCGTAGAACACGAAGTAGGCCGCGAGAACTTCGCTTCCCACGCCCACCAGCACGAACGGCAACGCGTCGACGCAGAACTGGACCGCCTTCTCTCCTGGGTGGAAGCGCCCGACATTCAGCCAATACAGCCGGTGCGGCGAGTGGTGCACGGCATGCCAGCGCCACATGAAGGCTGAGCCGTGGAACGCCCGGTGCAGCCAGTATCGGAAGAAGTCGGCCACAGCCATCATCAACGCCGCCTGCAGCGCGACGGGCCAGCTGTGCGGCCACAGGCCCGCGAGTGTCAGGTCGCCCTCGCGCAGCCATCCGGCGAACGCCGCTGTCGCCGCCAGCGAGAGCAGCAGCGGCAGCACCACCTGGACGGCCACCATGAACGCCACATCGTCTCGCACGTCAGCGCCCTGGGGGCGCCATTCGGGGCGGTAGGGCAAGACGATCTCGTGCAGCGTGACCAGCGCCGCGCCAACGAGCACGGCAACGTACGACGCCGCCACGGCCGGCATCCCGAGCGATCCGGCAGCGGCATATATGCCGATTCCCAGCAGGATCACGGCCGGATACGAGACCCGGACCGCGAACCTGCCCGCTGCACTAGGCCGCTCCGGGTAGTGGGCCAGATGCTCGGCCTCAGTTCGCCCCGGCGGATCGGCGGCCGTCATGAGCCGAGCCTATGTTTCGGCGCGCTCAGGTCCGATGAAACAGCCGAAGCACGAGCGCTCAATCACCCAGGCGGACGATGGTGGTGCCGACAGTGCGGCCGCCGAGGAGGTCGACGAATGCGCCGCCCGCAGCATTGAGGCCGTCGTAGGTGACGTGGCGGGGCACGAGCGACGCGGCGTCGATCCACTCGCGCATCTGGGCTCGCGCCTCGTCGTAGCGCTCGGTGTAGGCGAACACGAGGAACCCCTGCATGCGCACCTGATTGTTCACCAGCAGACCCGGGATGCCTCGCGGGCTGGGATCGGGATTGGCGGTGTCGTAGGCCGAAACCGCGCCGCAGCACACGATGCGGCCGAACGTGGCCATGCGGAAGAGCGCGGAGCCGAGGATCTCGCCGCCCGTGTTGTCGAAGTACACGTCGATGCGGTCGGGCGTGGCCGCCCGGAAATCGGCGCGGAAATCGGGCGAGTGGCGATTGATCGCCGCGTCGAAGCCCAGCTCGTCAACCAGCAGCGAGCACTTCTCATCCGAACCGGCCACACCGACCACCCGGCAACCCTGCGCCTTGGCGATCTGCCCCACAATGTGGCCCACCGATCCTGCCGCTGCGGACACCACCACGGTCTCGCCCGCTTCTGGTCGCCCGACATCGAGCAAGCCGAAGTAGGCGGTGAGCCCGTTCGTGCCGAGCACGCCCAGATGCAGGGCGGGATCGAGCGCGCCGTCAGCGACACGCAGCTCGCCACCGGCAATCACAGCGTGGCGGCGCCAGCCAGTCGCGCCCACGACGGTGTCGCCGACGCTGATGCCCTCCGCATTCGATGCCTCCACGATGCCGGCGCCCGCGCCTCCCATGACCGCGCCCGTTTCCGGGGCGCCCGCGTAGCTGGCACTGCCCTGCAGGCCGGCTCGCTGCCCCGCGCCGATCGTGATCGCCTGAACCCGCACGAGCACCTCGCCCGGTCCGGGTTCGGGTACATCTTCGGGCTGCAACGCGAAGTGCTCGGCGCTGAGCGGTCCGTCGGGGACCTCGGCAAGCACCACGCAGTCCGACACCCGCGCTGTGTTCGTTTCTCCAGCCATGACCCGCTCCTCGGCTCGTTAATGGATGTCGCTGCGGCAACACATGATTGCCGCTCGTCAACGACGGTTCTTGGCTCGTTTGCGACAGGGGGCCACGGTGCGGGAGGTCGCCGGCGACGGTTGATGCGACGAGCACGGCTCAGCGCAACTAACGTCCGCTGCCGTGCGCGCCGTCGCCCGCAGGCGGCGCGAGCGACGCAACCGCCGGGAGACGGTGCGTCGACACATGACGCAACACCCAACGGATCGGGAGCTATCCGCATGAAATATGCCGCGCCGACCACCATTGACGAGGCGAGGACACTGCTGGCCGGCGATGCCGAAGCCATCGTGTTCGCAGGCGCGACCGACGTCGTGCCGCAGATGCGCGCCGGGCGGCCTGAGCCGTCGATGGTGATCGACCTCAAGAAGATCGACCGTCTCATGTCGGTGAGCCTCGACGGCGACACCTGGCAGGTGGGTGCTGCGGCCCCCAGCTCGGCGCTGACGTCCAACGCCGCCTTTGCTGCCGACTTCCCAGGCCTGACCGAGGCTGCAGGACTCATCGGGTCCGACCAGATCCAGAACCGCTCCAGCCTCGGCGGGAACCTCTGCAACGCCTCCCCCGCTGCCGACTCCGTGCCTGCCCTGGTGGTGAACGATGCGGTGGCCGTGATCGCAGGCGCTGACGGCGAGCGGCGGGTACCCGTCGCCGACGTGGTGACCGGGCCCGGCCAGACATCGCTGGCGCATGACGAGATCGTGGTGTGCTTCGAGCTCGCCCGGCCAGCCGGCGGCACCTCCGACGCCTACCTGCGACTCATCCCTCGCACCGAGATGGACATCGCCGTGGTGGGTGCCGGGGTGCGCATCACGCTGGACGACAGCGGCAATGTGAGCGCGGCCTCGGTCGCGCTCGGCGCGGTGGCGCCCACCGTCGTGCGGGTGCCTGCCGCAGAGGCGGCGCTCGTGGGCAGCAGCCTCGACGACGCAGCGTTGGCCACCGCAGCCGCAGCCGCCAGCGATGCCTGCAACCCCATCGACGACAAGCGGGGCACGATCAACTACCGGCGCCAGGTCGCCGGCGTGCTCACCCGTCGAGCCGCCGGCATTGCCGCCGACCGGATTCGAACACGCAACGGACAGAACGGAGCGTCCTGATGAGCCGCACCCATGTGAACTGCGAGGTCAACGGCGACGCCGTTGATTTTCTGACCGAAGACGGCGAATCGCTGCTCAATGCCCTGCGAGACGAGCTGGGCTTGATCGGGGCCAAGGAAGGCTGCGGCACCGGCGACTGCGGCGCCTGCTCGGTCATCATGGACGGGCGGCTGCAGTGCGCCTGCCTGATCTTCGCTCCGGAGGCCGACGGCGCCTCCATCACCACCTGCGAAGGTCTCGCCAGCGCAGATGAGCTGCACCCGCTGCAGCAGTGCTTCCTCGAAGGCGCGGCGCTGCAATGCGGCATCTGCACGCCCGGGTTCCTCATCGCCGCCAAGGCGCTCCTCGACGAGAACCCCGACCCCACTGAGACCGAAGTGCGCTACGCGCTCGCCGGCAACCTGTGCCGCTGCACCGGCTACGACAAGATCGTGCGCTCGGTGCTCGAGGCCGCCGTCCAGATCCGTACCCCAGCCTGATTGACATCGGCTGGCTGAGACTCTCCTGATATCGCAGAAGGACACCTGAACATGAGCACTACTGAAGCTGCTGCAAGCACCGGCACCAATGGCAACGGAGCCAGCGGCTACCGCTGGGTCGGCACCCGCCCCGTCCGCCATGACGGGCTCGACAAGGTCGCCGGCAAGGCCCGCTACGCGGCCGATCTGAACCTGCCGGGAATGCTGTACGGGCACATCCTGCGCTCGCCGCATCCCCACGCACGGATCGTCTCGATCGACACCTCAGCCGCCGAGGCGATGCCCGGCGTGAAAGCGGTGGTCACCGGGGCCGATTTCCCCGAAGCACCGCCCAAGGGCGCGACGCGCAACTTGATGTGCACGGTCATCGCCCGCGACACGGTGCTGTACAGCGGCCACGCCGTGGCTGCGGTAGCGGCGTCCACCCGGCGCGAGGCCAAGGCAGCGGCGGAGGCCATCGAGGTCACCTACGAGCTGCTCCCCCACGTGCTGAACATCTCCGACGCGATGGCCGACGACGCGCCAGTGCTGCACGACAACCTGTTCACGCGCGGTGTCGAGCCGCGGCCCACCGAGCCGTCGAACATCGCGGCCCGCACGGTGTACGAGCGCGGCGACGTCGAGCAAGGTTTCGCCGAGGCCGACATCGTGATCGAGCGGGAGTTCTCGACCCAGGCGGTGCACCAGGGCTACATCGAGCCGCACGCCTGTGTGGTCGACTGCGACCAGGAAGGCAAGGCGGTCATTTGGGCCTCCTCCCAGGGCCACTTCATGGTGCGCTCGTCGACAGCCACGGTGCTCGGATGGGACACCTCGCGCATCAAGGTGATCCCCGCGGAGATCGGCGGCGGCTTCGGCGGCAAGACGACGATCTACATCGAGCCGGTGGCGGCACTGCTCTCGACGAAAGCGGGCCGACCGGTCAAGATCGTGATGAGCCGTGAGGACGTGTTCCGGGCAACCGGCCCGGCACCCGGGGCCATCATCAAGATGAAGGTCGGCGCCCGCAACGACGGCACCATCACCACGGCGAAGGCCTGGCTGGCATACGAGAACGGGGCCTTCCAGGGCATCGCCGCGATGCTCGGCTGCATGTGCGTCGTGTCGGCCTACACCCTCGATCACCTCTATGTGGAGGGCTTCGACGTGGTGCTCAACCGGCCGGTCAACGTGGCCTACCGGGCCCCCTCGGCGCCTGCAGCAGCGTTCGCGATGGACTCGGTGGTCGACGAGATAGCCGAGCGTGTCGGCATGGACCCGCTCGACCTCCGCATCCAGAACTGCCCCTCGCAGGGCGACCCGACACCGTACGGACCCAAGTGGCCGATGATCGGCTTGCGCGAGTGCCTCGGAGCGATCCGCGACAGCGACCACTACCAGTCGGAGCTGCCCGAAGGGCAGGGCCGCGGCGTGGCCAGCGGTTTCTGGTTCAACATCGGCGAGGCGTCGAGCGCGACGGTGAACCTGAACGAGAACGGCACCGCCACGGTGATCACCGGCAGCCCCGACATCGGCGGCAGCCGCGCGTCGATGGCGCTGATGGCCGCCGAGGAGCTGGGCCTCGACGTGCACCTGATCCAGCCGGTCGTGGGCGACACCGAGGTAGTCGGCTTCACCGACGTGACTGAGGGCAGCCGCGCCACGTTCGCGACGGGCATGGCCGTCGTGGAGGCCTGCCGCGATCTCAAGGAGCAGCTGCGCAAGCGTGCGGCCAAGACCTGGGATTGCGATGTCGAAGAGGTCGAGTGGGTGGACGGCTCGGCCGTGCACGGACCTGGCGAGCAGGAACCGCTGACGCTGGCCGCCATCACCGGCAATGCCAAGCGCACTGGCGGCCCGCTGGGCGCCACCGCGTCGCTGAATGCCCGGGGCGCCGGCCCGGCCTTCTCGGTCCAGGTCGCCGACGTGTCGGTTGACCAGGAAACCGGGCGGGTCACCGTCGAGCGTTACACCACCGCGCAGGACGCCGGCACAGCGATCCACCCCAGCTACGTGGAAGGCCAGATGCAGGGCGGCGTGGTGCAGGGCATCGGCTGGGCGCTGAACGAGGAGTACATCTACTCCGACGACGGCAACCTCGAGAACCCGGGATTCCTCGACTACCGCATCCCGGTGGCATCGGACCTGCCGATGATCGAGACCTGCATCGTGGAGGTGCCGAACCCGTCGCATCCCTATGGCGTGCGCGGTGTCGGCGAGGTGGGCATCGTGCCGCCGCTGCCGGTGATGGCCAACGCCGTTGCCGATGCCACCGGCGTGCGCATCACCGACCTGCCGCTCTCGCCACCGCGAGTGCTGGAAGCGCTGACGGCCGCCGAGAGCTGATCGCAGCCCGAAGCCGCTGAGCCGATTCGTCGGGGCGACTCGATGGCGGTCGTTCACTTCTCGACCGACCAGCGCCAGCACACCGGCGGCACATCTGAGGTCACCATCGACGCTGCGAATGTGCGCGACCTGGTGCGTCAGCTCGCAGAGCTCTACCCGTCGCTCAACGCACACCTCGTCGAGACGTCCTCGACGGCAGTCGCCATCGACGGCGAGATCATCCCCGACCCCTGGCTCGAAGCCCTCACCCCAACCTCAGAGGTGCACTTAGTCCGCCCGCTCGCGGGCGGATAGAACCAGCACTGCGCCCGCTTGCGGGCGGATAGAACCAGCACAGCGCCCGCTCGCGGGCGGGTAGCGCGCTAAGGCTGGACTTTGAGTTCGATCTCGACGCCGGCAGGCAGGTCGAGACGCTGGAGCGAGTCGACCGTCTTGTCGGTGGGATCGATCACATCGATCAGGCGCTTGTGGATCCGCATCTCGAAGTGCTCGCGCGAGTCCTTGTCCTTATGAGGAGACCGCACGACCGTGTAGCGATGCTTCTCGGTGGGCAGCGGCACCGGGCCCCGCACCTTGGCGTTGGTGCGCAGCACCGTCTCGGTGATCTTCTGCGCCGACTGGTCCACGATCTCGTGGTCGTAGGCCTTGAGCCGCATCCGGATCCGAGGTGCTGCCATCTGAGTGCCTGACTGTTCGCCGGAAACCCGGGTTACTGGACGATCTTGGTGACCCGGCCGGCGCCCACAGTGCGCCCGCCCTCGCGGATGGCGAAGCGCAAGCCCTCGTCCATCGCGATCGGGTTGATCAGCTCGACGGTCATCTCGGTGTTGTCGCCCGGCATGCACATCTCGGTGCCCGACGGCAGCTCGACCACACCGGTGATGTCGGTGGTGCGGAAATAGAACTGCGGGCGGTAGTTCGAGAAGAACGGCTTGTGCCGCCCTCCCTCGTCCTTGGTGAGCACGTAGACCTGCGCCTCGAACTTGGTGTGCGGGGTGATCGCGCCCTTGCGGGTGCAGACCTGGCCGCGCTCCACCTCGTCCTTGCCGGTGCCGCGCAGCAGCAGGCCGACGTTGTCGCCCGCCTGGCCCTGATCGAGGATCTTGCGGAACATCTCGACGCCGGTCACCGTGGTGGTCTGCGTCTCGCGGATGCCCACGATCTCGACCTCGTCACCGGAGTTGATGATGCCCTGCTCGATCTTGCCGGTCACTACGGTGCCGCGGCCAGTGATCGAGAAGACGTCCTCGATCGGCATCAGGAACGGGCGCTCGGTGTCGCGCTCGGGCTCGGGTACGTACTCGTCGACCGCGTTCATCAGCTCGACGACCTGCTCGGCGGCAGCCGCGTCGCCCTCCAGCGCATTCAGCGCGGAGACGCGGACCACCGGCACGTCGTCGCCGGGGAACTCGTACTCGCTGAGCAGCTCGCGTACCTCGAGCTCGACCAGCTCGAGCAGCTCCTCATCGTCGACCATGTCGACCTTGTTGAGGGCGACCACGATGTAGGGCACGCCGACCTGGCGGGCCAGCAGCACGTGCTCACGCGTCTGGGGCATCGGGCCGTCAGCGGCGGACACCACCAAGATGGCGCCGTCCACCTGGGCGGCGCCGGTGATCATGTTCTTGATGTAGTCGGCGTGACCGGGCATGTCGACGTGCGCGTAATGCCGGTTGGCCGTCTCGTACTCGACGTGCGCGATCGAGATCGTGATGCCGCGCTCACGCTCTTCGGGTGCCTTGTCGATCTCGTCGAAGGCCGTGGCCTGGCCGCCGACCTGTTCGGACAGCACGCGCGTGATGGCAGCCGTCAGTGTCGTCTTGCCATGGTCGATGTGGCCCATCGTGCCCACGTTGACGTGAGGCTTGGTCCGCTCGAAACGCTCTTTTGCCATGTCGTACCCGCCTTTCGGGGTTCTGCTCGCCTATCGGGGGTGAGTGAGGTGCAGGGATGTCGTTTTTCTTTGTTTCTTCACCGTTCTGAACGGTGTGAGGCTAGGGATGCCGTGGCCCAGTTCCAATAGGCCCCCAGCCACAAAAGGCGGCCCGGAGCCGACTGCGGCCCTCCAGCAGCCAGCTAGGTCATTCGCCGCGGATGCGCTTGATGATCTCCTCGGCGATGGTGCGCGGCACCTGCTCGTAGTTGTCGAATTGCATGCTGTAGGTCGCCCGGCCCTGGGTGCGGGACCGGAGGTCGTTGGCGTAGCCGAACATCTCCGACAGCGGCACCTTGGCGTCGATCACCTGGTTCACGCCGCGCAGCTCCATCTGCCCGACCCGGCCGCGCCGTGAGTTGAGGTCGCCGATGACGTCGCCCATGTAGTGCTCGGGCGTCACGACCTCCACCGACATGACCGGCTCGAGCAAGACCGGCCGTGCCAGCCTCGCTGCGTCGCGCATGGCCATCGTGCCGGCGATCTTGAACGCCATCTCCGAGGAGTCGACGTCGTGATGGTTGCCGTCGATCAGGTCGACGGCCACGTCCACCAGCGGGAAGCCCGCGAGCGGGCCGTTCTCCAGCGACGACTGCAAGCCGGCATCGACCGACGAGATGTACTCGCGCGGGATCACGCCGCCGCGGATGTGGTCCTCGAAGACGTAGCCCTCGCCGGGATCCGATGGGCGCAGGTTGATGACCACCACCGCGTACTGGCCCGAGCCGCCGGTCTGCTTGATGTGGCGGTACTCGAACTTGTCGACCGGTGAGGTGATCGTCTCGCGGTAAGCCACCTGCGGCTTGCCGATCGAGGCGTCCACCTTGAACTCCCGCAGCATCCGGTCGACCAGCACCTCAAGGTGCAGCTCGCCCATGCCGGAGATCACGGTCTGGCCGGTCTCGTCGTCGGTCTTGACCTGGAAGGTGGGATCTTCCTCGCTGAGCGCCGTGAGCGCCTTGCCCAGCTTGTCCTGGTCGCCCTTGGACTT
Organism: Acidimicrobiia bacterium; assembly: GCA_022821985.1. Taxonomy (GTDB): domain Bacteria; phylum Actinomycetota; class Acidimicrobiia; order Acidimicrobiales; family Poriferisodalaceae; genus Poriferisodalis. The sequence goes on along the minus strand of JAJECP010000039.1, from coordinate 97,968 downwards.
GGGCTCGACAGCGACGTGCACGACCGGGTCGGGGAAGTCGAGCTGCTCGAGCACGATCGGCTTGGACGAATCGCACAGCGTGTCGCCCGTGCGAGTGTTCTTCAGACCGATGCCCGCGACGATGTCGCCGGTGCCGATGTCGTCGCGGTCTTCGCGGTTGTTGGCGTGCATCTGCAGGATGCGCCCGATGCGCTCGCGATTGCCCGTGGTGGTGTTGAGCACCTGGCCGCCGCGCTCGAACTTGCCGCTGTACACCCGGAAATAGGTGAGCTTGCCGACGTGAGGGTCGGTCATGATCTTGAACGCCAACGCCGAGAACGGCTCTTCGTCGCTGGGCTTGCGCTCCAGATCCTCCTTGCCATTCGTTGAGCTGCCCGCGATGGCCGGGATGTCCACCGGCGCGGGCAGGTACATCGTGACGGCGTCGAGCAGCGGCTGCACGCCCTTGTTCTTGAACGCGCTGCCGGTGAGCACCGGCACGATCTGGCCGTCGAGCGTGCCCTGCCGGACCGCCCGCCGGATCGTGTCGGCATCGACGTCTTCGCCTTCGAGGTAGGCCAGCATGATGTCCTCGTCGACATCGGCGAGCCGTTCGAGCAGCTTGCTGCGGTACTCGGACGCCTGGTCGGCCAGGTCGGCGGGAATGTCGACGATGTCGTAGGTGGCGCCGAGGTCGTCGCCCTTCCACACCACGGCGTTCATCTCGACCAGGTCGACCACGCCTTCGAAGTCGGCCTCGAGGCCGATCGGCAGCTGCAGGACGGCCGTGTTGGGGGTGAGCCGGTCCTCGATGCTGGCCAGCGAGCCGAAGAACGAGGCGCCGGTGCGGTCGAGCTTGTTGATGAAGCACATCCGCGGCACGCCGTACCGGTCGGCTTGCCGCCAGACGGTCTCGGTCTGCGGCTCCACGCCCGCGACGCCGTCGAACACTGCCACGGCGCCGTCGAGCACCCGCAGCGACCGCTCCACCTCGACGGTGAAGTCGACGTGGCCCGGCGTATCGATGATGTTGATGACGTGATCGTTCCAGTGGCAGGTGGTGGCGGCGGAGGTGATGGTGATGCCCCGCTCCTGCTCCTGCTCCATCCAGTCCATCGTGGCGGCGCCGTCGTGAACCTCGCCGATCTTGTAGTTGACACCGGTGTAGTAGAGGATCCGCTCCGTCACCGTGGTCTTGCCCGCGTCGATGTGGGCCATGATCCCGATGTTGCGGACGCGGTCGAGAGGTTGCGTTCGAGCCATTTCAGCGTTGTCCCAATTGACCAGACATCTCGATCAGATCGCCAGCGAACTGCTCACCAGCGGGCTGTTACCAGCGGTAGTGGGCGAAGGCCTTGTTGGCCTCTGCCATGCGGTGCGTGTCTTCACGCCGCTTGGCAGCCGAGCCGGTGCCGTTGGAGGCATCCATCAGCTCGTTCGCGAGTCGTTCCGACATGGTGCGCTCGCGGCGCTCGCGGGCGAAGCCCACGATCCAGCGAATTGCCAGCGCGGTGGCGCGGCGAGGGCGCACCTCGACGGGCACCTGATACGTGGCACCGCCGACGCGACGGCTCTTCACTTCGACTTGCGGACGGGTGTTGTCCACCGCCCGCTTCAGAATCTCGAGCGGCTCGCCGCCTGTCCGCTCGCCGACGAGATCCATCGCTTGGTACACGATGCTCTCGGCCAGCGAGCGCTTGCCGCGCCGCAGCACCTTGTTGATGAACTGGGTGACCAGCGCGGAGTCGTAGACGGGGTCGGGAGCGATGTCGCGGCGGGGCGCTGCACCTCGGCGGGGCACGTCAGGACTCCCGCTTGGCGCCGTAGCGCGAGCGTGCCTGCTGGCGGGCATTCACACCCGAAGCATCCAGCGCACCGCGAATGATCTTGTAGCGGACGCCGGGCAGATCCTTCACCCGGCCGCCGCGCACCAGCACGATGCTGTGCTCCTGCAGGTTGTGGCCCTCGCCCGGGATGTAGGCGGTCACCTCGACACCGCTGGTGAGGCGCACACGGGCAACCTTGCGCAGGGCCGAGTTCGGCTTCTTCGGCGTGTGGGTGTACACGCGCGTGCAGACCCCGCGCCGCTGGGGCGAGCCCTTCAACGCAGGCGTACGCACCTTCGTCGGCTTGGACTTTCGGCCCTTGCGGACCAGCTGCTGGATCGTGGGCACCAGAACCTCAGTGAGTTGGGAGACCCCTGCGAGCCGGGGCTGTCAGCGGGACAGATTGCTAGCGGACAGGTCGACAGGCAGGAGTCGGGTAGGTCTGCGCAATGCCCCACCCGGCAGCGCGCCGAAACCGGCCTTGAAGGCTAGGCAGCGCGCCCCAGCACGACAACTGCTCAGCCGGCGTCGGTGAACGAGGCGACGCTCTCGTCGAGACTTGCCTCGTCGGCATCGGGATCGCCGCCGATCGAAGCCAGCCATGCAGCCGGGTCCTGAGCGTCCTCGGACGACCAGAACTCCATCGGCTCGTATTCGGGGGCAATCGTGTCGATATTGCGGTACACGTCCTGACCGGTGCCGGCCGGAATCAGCTTGCCGATGATGATGTTCTCCTTCAGGCCCTTCAAGCTGTCGCGACGCGACTCGATGGCCGCCTCGGTCAGCACGCGGGTCGTCTCCTGGAAGGAGGCAGCCGAGAGCCACGACTCGGTCGCGAGCGACGCCTTCGTGATGCCCATGATGATCGGGCGGCCCTCGGCGGGGCGCCGGCTCTGGGCCACCAGCTCGCGGTTGGCTTCGCGATAGTTCCGCTGGTCGACCTGTTCACCGGGCAGGAATGGCGAATCGCCCTGCTCGCCGACGAGCACCCGGCGGGTCATCTGGCGGATGATCAGCTCGATGTGCTTGTCATGGATCGACACGCCCTGCTCGCGGTACACCTTCTGCACCTCCGAGACGAGGTACTGCTGGGTCTCGCGCACGCCGCGGATCTCAATGAGCTCCTTGGGGTCGCGCGGACCGTCCACGAGCGGATCGCCGGCGCGGATGTCCTGCCCGTCGGTTACTGCGAGCCGCGACATGGACGGCACCGTGTAGGTGTCCTCGGAGCCGTCATCGCCGATGACGTCGATCTGGCGTCCCCGACCGTCGTCCTCGCCGATGCGCACCACACCTGAGCGGCGGGCCAGCACGGCCTTGCCGCGCGGGGTGCGAGCTTCGAACAGCTCGACCACCCGGGGCAGACCGCCGGCGATGTTCTCGCCGCCGATGACACCGCCGGTGTGGAACGTCCTCATGGTCAGCTGCGTGCCCGGCTCGCCGATGGACTGGGCAGCGATCACGCCGACGGCCTCGCCCACCTCGATGAGCTTGCCGGTCGCCAGCGATCCGCCGTAGGCCATCGCCGACACGCCGAATTCGGAGTCGTCGGTGAGCGGGGACAGCACACGGACCCGCGTGACGTCAGGGTCGTCGCGCAGCGCGATCAGCTCGTCCTCGCCGATCAGCCGTCCTGCTTCGAGCACAGTGCCGTCGCTGAGCGTCACCTCCGCCGCGAGGCAGCGGCTGAACAGCCTCGTGTCGAGATGGGTGCGCTTGTCCGGTCCGTCCGGGACGACGTCGTCGATCCACAGCCCGTTCACCGGACCGGGCCGGTCGAAGGGATTCTCGCTGTTGATGATGAGCTCCTGGGCGACATCGACGAGCCGGCGGGTCAGGTAGCCCGAGTCGGCCGTGCGCAGCGCCGTGTCGACCAGGCCCTTGCGCGCGCCTGGCGTGGAGATGAAGTACTCCAGCGTGGCCAAGCCCTCCCGGTACGACGACTTGATGGGGCGCGGGATGATGTCGCCGCGAGGGTTGGCGACCAGCCCGCGGATGGCGGCGATCTGGCGCACCTGCATCATGTTCCCGCGTGCGCCGGAGCCGACCATCATGCCGATCGGGTTGAACGTGGTGCGAGACATCTCGCCTTCAAGCGAGCGACGCACCTCGTCGGTGGCGTCGGTCCAGATCTCCACTTCCTTCTGACGCCGCTCGCCGTCGGTGATGATGCCGCGCCGGAACTGGGTCTCGACACGCTCCGCCTCGCCCTCGTGACGCTCGAGGATCTCGGCCTTGTCGGGCGGGGTGCTCACATCGTCGACCGAGATCGTCAAGCCCGAGCGGCTGGCGTACTCGTAGCACAGGTCCTTGATGTGATCGAGGCTGACGGCAATCTCGCTCGCGGAGTAGTTGTCAGACAGGGCGCGCACGATGCGGCCCATGTCGCTCTTGCGCACGGGCCGGTTCACGTATTCGAAGTCGTCGGGAAGCCCAGCATTGAACAGCGCTCGACCCGGCGTCGTGGGCGTATAGCCGCCGTTGCCGTCGCTGAGGCGATCGCTGCGCCACTCGATGGGCTGATGCAGCTTGAGGTGGCCGAGGTCGAGCGCCTGCTCGATCTGGTGCAGGTGGCGGAAGACCGGCACCTCGGCGCCGTCATCGCTATCCGGACCAGCCGCCTCGGTCAGGTAGTAGCTGCCGATGAGCATGTCCAGGTTGGGTACCGTCATCGGCCGGCCGTCGGCGGGGCTCAGGAGGTTGTTGGCCGACAGCATCAGCACCCGTGCCTCTGCCTGCGCCTCCGAGGACAGCGGCAGGTGCACGGCCATCTGGTCGCCGTCGAAGTCGGCATTGAAGGCGGCGCACACCAGCGGGTGGATCTGGATCGCCTTGCCTTCCACCAGCAGCGGCTCGAAGGCCTGGATGCCCAGCCGGTGCAGCGTGGGCGCCCGGTTCAGCAGCACCGGGTGCTCCTTGATGACGTCCTCGAGCACGTCCCACACGTCGGGGCGGCGACGCTCCACCATCCGCTTGGCCGACTTGATGTTCTGCGCGATCTCCGAGTCGACCAGCCGCTTCATGACGAACGGCTTGAACAGCTCCAGCGCCATCAGCTTGGGCAGCCCGCACTGATGCAGGCGCAGCGTGGGCCCTGCGACGATGACCGAGCGGCCCGAGTAGTCCACCCGCTTGCCGAGCAGGTTCTGGCGGAAGCGGCCCTGCTTGCCCTTGAGCATGTCCGACAGCGACTTCAGCGCCCGGTTGCCGGGGCCTGTCACAGGACGGCCCCTTCGGCCGTTGTCGAACAGCGCATCCACCGCTTCTTGCAGCATGCGCTTCTCGTTGTTGACGATGATCTCGGGCGCCCGCAGATCGAGCAGGCGCTTCAGCCGGTTGTTGCGGTTGATGACGCGCCGGTACAGATCATTCAGGTCGGAGGTCGCGAAGCGGCCGCCGTCGAGCTGCACCATCGGGCGCAGGTCGGGCGGGATGCACGGCACCGCGTCGAGGATCATCGCACGCGGGTCGTTGATGCGGCGCCCGTGCTCGTCTCGCCGGTTGAAGGCGCTCATGATCTTGAGGCGCTTGATCGCCTTCTGCTTGCGCTGGGCCGACAATGGCCGACGCCCGTCAGCGGCCTCAATGGCAGCCCGCAGCTCGGCCTCTTCGACGTCGAAGTCCATGTTGGCCATGAGCTGCGCGATGGCCTCGGCGCCCATGCCGCCCTCGAAGTACTGGCCGTAGCGGTCCTCCAGCTCGCGCCAGAGATCCTCGTCGTCGATGATCATCCGCTCGTGCAGGTCCTTCACCACCGAGAAGGCCCGCTCCACGAGTTCCTTCTCTTCGTCGGACTCCTCGATGAAGGCTTCGATGTCGCGGTCGGCCTCGCGCTGGGCACTGCGGATCTCGCGCTCCTTGGCGTCGTCGGCCTCGAGTTCCTTGAGCTCCTTTTCGAGCTCGGCGAGCCGCTCCGCCCGGCGCTCCGCCAGCTCCTCGTCGATGACGCCGAGCTCCTCGGCCTTCTCGGCTTCGAGCTGAGGCAGGTCGGCGTGCAGCTTTTCGCTGTCGACCTTGGTGACCAGATTCGCAGCGAAGTAGATGACGCGTTCCAGCGCCTTGGCCTTGAGCTCCTGGCGGGGGTCGAGGCCCGTCAGGAAGTACGCCAGCCATGAGCGGGTGCCACGCAAGTACCAGATGTGCACCACCGGGGCCGCCAGCTCGATGTGGCCCATGCGCTCGCGGCGCACCTTGGAACGGGTGACTTCCACGCCGCAGCGCTCGCAGATGATGCCCTTGAACCGGACGCGCTTGTACTTGCCGCAGCCGCACTCCCAGTCCTTGGTGGGACCGAAGATCTTCTCGCAGAACAAGCCGTCCTTCTCGGGCTTGAGCGTGCGGTAGTTGATGGTCTCCGGCTTGCGGACCTCGCCGTTGGACCACGTGCGGATGGAGTCGGCCGTTGCCAAGCCGATCCGGATGTCAGAGAAGTCGTTGACGTCGATCATGCGTTATGTCCGGCCCTGTGTCTGTATCGGTGGTGCGAGTTCTTGATGTTTCGGTTGCGCTGTATCGGCTGTGCGGTGTCGCTGCGCTGATCACATGCGCTGCTGGCGGCGCAGCTCGTCTTCTTCGTCGGTACCGCGCTCTGGCCGGCTGATGTCGATGCCCAGCGATTCCTCGGCACGGAAGACGTCTTCGTCGAGACCCTGGATGTCGATCTGCTGCCCGGCTGTCGACATGACCTCGACGTTGAGGCAGAGCGCCTGCATTTCCTTGATGAGCACCTTGAAGCTCTCAGGGATGCCGGGCTCGGGGATGTTCTCGCCCTTGACGATCGCCTCGTACACGCGCACCCGGCCCAGCACGTCGTCGGACTTGATGGTGAGCAGCTCCTGCAGGCAGTAGGCAGCGCCATACGCCTCAAGGGCCCACACTTCCATCTCGCCGAAGCGCTGGCCGCCGAACTGCGCCTTGCCGCCCAGCGGCTGTTGGGTGATCATCGAGTACGGCCCCGTCGAGCGAGCGTGGATCTTGTCGTCGACCAGGTGTGCCAGCTTCAAGATGTAGCTGTAGCCGACCATGATCGGCTCGTCATAGGCCTCGCCGGTGCGCCCGTTGAAGAGCACCGTCTTGCCCGAGCGGGTCATCAGGCGTTCGCCGGTCACCGATTCGGGTCGCAGGTTCTCGAGCGTCTGCTGGATGGTGGGATGCCGCCCGGCGGCCTCCTCCTCGTCCCAGCGCGCCCCGTCGAACACGGGCGTGGCAATGAACACCGACGGCTCGGTGGTGGGGCGGGTCTTGCGGGCAGTGTTGCTGACCGGTTCCTTGCCGATCATCTCTTCCTTGCCGCCCCCGTCGGTGGCCTTCCAGCCCCAGCGCGCTGCGTAGCCCAGGTGGGCTTCGAGCACCTGGCCGACGTTCATGCGGCTCGGCACCCCCAGCGGGCTCAGGATGATGTCGACCGGTGTGCCGTCTGCCAGGTACGGCATGTCCTCGGTGGGGAGGATCTTCGAGATCACGCCCTTGTTGCCGTGACGCCCGGCGAGCTTGTCGCCCACGCTGATCTTGCGCTTCTGGGCCACGTACACGCGCACGAGCTGGTTCACGCCAGGCGGCAGCTCGTCGTCGGCGTCGCGGCTGAACACCCGGATGTCGGTGACCACGCCGTTCTCGCCGTGGGGCACCTTGAGCGAGGTGTCGCGCACCTCGCGGGCCTTCTCGCCGAAGATGGCACGCAGCAGCCGTTCCTCGGGCGTGAGCTCGGTCTCGCCCTTGGGAGTGACCTTGCCCACCAGCACCGCGCCCGGCTCGACTTCGGCGCCGATGCGCACGATGCCCTGCTCGTCGAGGTCGGCGAGGATGTCGTCGGCCAGGTTCGGGATGTCCCGGGTGATCTCCTCGGGACCCAGCTTGGTGTCGCGGGCGTCGATCTCGTACTCGTGAATATGGATCGACGTGAGCACGTCGTCCTTCACCAGACGCTCCGACAGGATGATGGCGTCCTCGTAGTTGTAGCCCTCCCAGGCCATGTAGGCCACCAGGAGGTTCTTGCCCAGCGCCAGCTCGCCGTGGTCGGTGGACGGCCCGTCCGCGATCACGGCCTGAGGCTCCACGCGATCGCCGACGCGAACGAGCGCCCGCTGGTTGATGCAGGTGTCCTGGTTGGAGCGCCGGAACTTGAGCAGCGGGAATTCGTGCCGCTTGCCGTCATCTCCATCGATGACGATGCAGTCGCCGGCAACTTCGGTGACTTCGCCACCGATGCCCTGACGGTCGCCCATGTCGTCTTCGACTTCGGCAAGCACCATCTCGGCGGCATCGGCCATGGCGAGGCCCTCGATGCCGGTGCCGATGTAGGGGGCCTCGGCCCGCAGCAGCGGCACCGCCTGCCGCTGCATGTTGGCGCCCATGAGCGCCCGGTTGGCATCGTCGTGCTCGAGGAACGGGATCAGCGCTGTGGCCACCGACACGATCTGCTTCGGCGAGACGTCCATGAGCTGGACTTCCGATGCCGGCACGTAGCTGATCTCGGTGGTCGCGGCGAAATATGTGTCGCGCTCCATCTGCAGCCGCAGATCTTCCAGGCTGGCGCCCTGGGGGCTCTTGCGCACGAGCACACGGGGGTTGCGGAATGATCCGTCGGGGTTGAGCGGTGCGTTGGCCTGCGCGACCACGAACTCCTCTTCCTCGTCCGCGGTCAGGTAACGCACCTCGGTGGTGGCCTTGCCGTCTGTGATGACCCGGTAGGGCGACTCGATGAAGCCGAACTCGTTGACGCGGGCGAAGGTGGCCAGCGCCCCGATCAGGCCGATGTTCGGACCCTCCGGTGTCTCGATGGGACACATGCGGCCGTAGTGGCTGAAGTGGACGTCGCGCACCTCGAAGCCGGCTCGTTCCCGCGACAGGCCGCCAGGCCCGAGCGCAGACAGGCGGCGGCGGTGGGTGAGGCCCGACAGCGGGTTCACCTGGTCCATGAACTGGCTGAGCTGGCTGGTGCCGAAGAACTCCTTGGTGGCCGCGACGACCGGGCGGATGTTGATCAGCGTCTGCGGCGTGATGGCCTCGACGTCCTGGGTGGTCATGCGCTCGCGCACGACACGCTCCATGCGGCTGAGGCCGATGCGCACCTGGTTCTGGATCAGCTCGCCGACGGAGCGAATGCGGCGGTTGGCGAAGTGATCCTGGTCGTCCAGGCGGTAGCCGGGCTCGGCATTGGCCAGGTGCAGCAGGTAGCTCGCCGTGGCGAGGACTTCGCTGCGGGTGAGCACCGTGGAATCGGGATCGGGACGGATCAACTCTGGGTGCTCGAGCGCGTCGGGATGGTCAGCGTCGATGAAGTCGAGGCCGAACAGCTCGGACACGCGGTCGAGCTCGGGCCCGAGCTTGCGGTTCAGCTTGTAGCGGCCCACCTTGGACAGCGAGTAGCGGCGCTCGTCGAAGAACGCATTCTGGAAGTAGTTGGACGCGGCATCCGGTGTAGCCACCTCACCAGGGCGCACCCGCTTGTACAGCTCGAGGAGCGAATCCTGCTGGTTGGGCGCAACGTCTCGGTCCTTTTCCCACTGGGGCTCCAGGAAGTCGAAGTGCTCGACGAACCGCTCGAGCAGGCCGGGATGGCGGTCTTCGCCGTAGCCGAGCGCTCGCAGCAGCGAGAAGATGCTGAGGCGACGCTTGCGGGCCACCCGGCTGCCGGCGGTGGGATCCTTGCCCGGCTTGTGCTCGACGTCGAACTCGATCCACTCGCCGCGGTAGGGGTGAATGGTTGCAGTCACCAGCTGGTGCTTCGACATGTTCCGGAGCCGGTAGCGCTCGCCGGGCTGGAAGATGACACCGGGTGAACGCACGAGCTGGCTCACCACCACGCGCTCGGTGCCGTTGATGATGAACGTGCCCTTGGGGGTCATCATCGGGAAGTCGCCCATGAACACGGTCTGGGCCTTGACCTCGCCGGTGTGAGCGTTCTTGAACTCGGCGCGCACGAAGATCGGCGCCGAGTAGGTCATGTCGCGTTCCTTGCACTCCTCCACGGAGAACTTGGGCGGCGGTCGCAGGTCCTCGTCGTAGGGGTCGAACGAGAAGACGAGCTGGAGATGCCCGCCGAAGTCGCTGATGGGGCTGATATCTGAGAAGGTCTCAGCGAGCCCGACATCGAGGAATCGTTGGAAGGAATCCTTCTGGATCGACACGAGGTCCGGGAGTTCCAGGACTTCGTCGAGGTTGCCGAACGAATAGCGTTCGCGGCCGACACGAGACGACAACGGACTCTCCTAGTGGTTCAGTTGTTCGGGATGGGTCACAGGCGACTGCCCGCGGCAGGCGACGGGGGGCTGGAAGCGCGCGCAGTCGCAGGCGTCCGCAGCAAACAGGGAGCCCACCGCTGGGCCTCGGTGCTGGGGACTGGTGGGTGCGCGAATGGGGAGGCCACCTGTGCCACGGCCTTGGCAACGCTATCCAGCAACGCTGGGCGCCACAACCGCGACACGCGGCGTGCGGTGAGAAATGCGCGCGCGTCTAGGACAGTTCGACGCTGGCGCCGACTGCCTCGAGGGCTTCCTTGGCCTTGTCGGCGTCGGCCTTCGGCACGCCTTCGAGCACGGGCTTCGGGGCGGCCTCCACCAGATCCTTGGCCTCCTTGAGTCCCAGGCTGGTGAGCGAGCGCACCTCCTTGATGACCTGCACCTTCTTGTCGCCGATCGCGGTCAGCGTGACCGTGACCTCGTCGGCAGCCTCCTCGGCGGCCTCGCCGTCGGTGTCACCGCCGGCAGCAGCGGCAGCCACCATCATCGGGGCGGCGGCAGCAGCGGTGACGTCGAAGCGCTCTTCGAACGCCTTCTTCAGCTCGACCAGCTCGAGCACCGTCATGTTGCCGATGGCGTCGAGGATCTCTTCGGTGGACGTGCTCATTGGTTGTTCTCCGTGTCTGTTTGGGCTGGGTCTGATGGATCGCTGTCTGGGTCGTCGGTCTTGTCGGCGGGCGCTGGGCTGTCCGGTGTCTTGTCGGCCAGCGCTTGCAGCAGGCCCGACACCTCGCCGATCAAGTTGTTCATCATCGAGCCCAGCGCAGTGAGCGGCGCGGCGAACGCGCCCAGCATCTGCGCCATCAGCTCGTCGCGCGACGGCAGGTCGGCGAGCTCGCGCACCTGGGCGTCGCTGAGCAACGTGCCCGCCAGCACGCCGCCCTTGATGACCAGCGCGTCGTGCTCCGCTGCGAACGTGCGCAGGGCCTGAGCGGCCGCCGACGGATCCTTGCCGCAGAAGGCGAGCGCAGTCGGACCCAAGAGCAGGTCGAGCGTCCCGGCGGGCGCATCAACCGACAGTGCCCGGCGGACCAGGGTGTTCTTGTAGATCTTGTAACGGCAGTCGGCATCAATGAGGCGGCCCCGCAGGTCGGCCATCTCTGCCACGTCCAAGCCTCGGTACTCGGTGAACAGCACCGCATCGGCATCGGCGAATCGCTGGCGGACCTCGTCCACCACTGCCACCTTGTCGGCCCGCGGCGCGCGCCCTGCAGACGTCGTTGCTGTCGCCACTGCGGGGACCTCCTGTGCTGCGCTATGTGCGGTGATCGGGCGGTTGGATCGCTCCCGGTCCCGGAACGGGCACCGGTCCGCAGACCAGACAGAACCGCCTCCCGACGCTGACGCGCACAGGAAGACCGTCCGCCTCATCAGGCTCGACCCGTGCGGCTCGCCCGAGGCGGGCGAACCCCTGAACATGGTTCAGACGGGGCCGATTTCAGGCCGGAGCCACCGGAGTTCTACGGCGAGCAAGTTGTGGAGTGCCGAACGCTACCGGTCGCGCCCAGCGATTCAACTACAGAGGGTCAGTTGAAGATGGTGGGGTCGATGCGGACGCCTGGGCCCATGGTCGAAGACACCACCATCTTGCGCACGTAGCGACCTTTGGCACCAGCCGGCTTCGCCCGTGCCAGTTCGTCCATGACTGCTGCCAGATTGGCGTTCAGGTCCTCAGCGGTGAAGCTCACCTTGCCGATCGCCAGATGCACGTTGCCGTACCGGTCCGTGCGGTACTCGACCTTGCCGCCCTTGAATTCGCCCACAGCCTTGCCCACATCGGGCGTCACCGTTCCGGACTTCGGATTCGGCATGAGGCCACGGGGGCCGAGCACCTTGCCCAGGCGGCCCACCACGCCCATCATGTCCGGCGTCGCGATCGCCACGTCGAAGTCGGTGAATCCGGCTTCGACACGTTCGGCCAGATCGGCGCCGCCCACGACATCGGCACCTGCTTCTGAGGCTTGGGCCGCTGCGTCACCCTGCGCGAAAACCGCGACGCGCACATCACCGCCGGTGCCCGACGGCAGCGCGACGGTGCCACGCACCATCTGATCGGCCTTGCGCGGGTCCACGCCGAGCCGCACCGACAGATCGACCGATTCGTCGAACTTGGCCGGTGCCAGCGTCCGTACCATGTCGATGGCCTGGGCAGGCTCGTGCATCAACTGCCGGTCGTACCGTCGGGTCGCCTCGGCGTACTTCTTCCCTGACATCTGTGTTCTCCTGCGCTGCGCGGCGATTCAGCCGGCGACTTCGATGCCCATCGAGCGAGCGGTGCCGATCACCTGCAGCTTGGCGTTCTCCAGATCGCGTGCGTTGAGATCGGGCATCTTCGTCGCGGCGATCTCGGCAACCTGGGCCTCGGTGATGTGCGCCACGGTCTCGCGGCCTGGGTTGTTGGCCGCCTTCTCCAGCCCCGCCGCTTGGCGCAGCAGCACCGACGTCGGCGGCGTCTTCGTGATGAACGTGAACGACCGGTCTTCGAAGATCGTGATCTCCGCTGGCACGATCGTGCCGCGCTGGCTCTCGGTCTTGGCGTTGTACTCCTTGCAGAAGTCCATGATCGCCACGCCGTGCGGGCCGAGCGCCGTGCCCACCGGGGGCGCGGGCGATGCCTGCCCGGCGGGGATCTGAATCTTCACCACCGCGCTCACCCGCTTGCGGCCCGCTGCGGGTCGTGCCGGGTTGTCTGCCATGAGGTGCTCCTCGGGATTGTGCTGCTTGGCCCTCGCAGGGGCTCAGATCTTTGCGACTTGGACGAAGTCGAGCTCGACGGGGGTCTCACGGCCGAAGATGTTCACCAGCACCTTCACCTTCAGCTGCTCCTCATTGATCTCGATGACCTGACCTTGGAAGTCGGAGAACGGGCCCTCCTTGATGCGCACGCCCTCGTCGATCTCGAAGATCATCGACGGCTTGGTGCGGCGCGGCATCTCGGGACCGTCATCGGGCTCAGCCAGGAACGCCTCCACCTCCCTGCGACGCAGGGGCGACGGCTTGCCGCCCGGACCCGCATAGCCAGTGACCCCCGGTGTGCTGCGGATCATGTGGTGGGCCTCGTCGCTGGGACGGCAGCGAATCAGCAGGTAGCCCGGGAAGACCTTCTTCTTGGCGACGACTTTGCGGCCGCCCTTGAACTCGATCACGTCCTCCATCGGGATGGCGACTTCGAGAATCCGGTCCTCCATGTCGAACGTGCCGATCCGGGCTTCGAGGTTCTGCTTCACCTTCTTCTCGTAGCCCGACTGCGTGTGCACGACGAACCAGCGACCTGGCCGGTCGTACGGCGAGACCCGCTTGGTCTCCGGCTCGTCGACGGCGAGCAGTTCGTCCTCAGTGAGCACGTCGACGGCGCCGGCCTCATCGGCGGCACCTGCCGTGTCAGTCGCTTCGGCTGTCTCGGCGCCCGGACCCATCAGGGTGGTCGCCGTCTGCGAGCTCAGCAAGCGGCGTGCGGTCGCCATCGGGTCGGTCTCGGGCTCTGCGGGAGTGTCGGTCAGATCGCTCATATTCGTCAGCTCAGATGCTTGTCAGTTCACGTCGAAGAGGCGGAGGACGCCTTCACCCAGAATCCAGTCGAATCCGGCGATCATCGCCGTCAGGATCACGATGGTGATGAACACGACGACCGAGTAGTTGACGATCTCGGCGCGGGTCGGCCAGATCACCTTCTTCAGCTCGGAGCGAACCTCGCCCACGAACTGCGCCGGCCCGGCTCGCTCGGTGGTCGGCGATGCCGGTGCTGCTTGGCGCCGCTCGCGCCTTCCCGCGGGCGCGCCGTCAGCCCCCATCTCGCCCTGACGCTGCAGGTGACGACGTGTGCGTCGGTTCATGGCCATCGGGAGTGTCTCCGGCCTCGATTTCTCAGGGACTTGTTTTCGGGGGTTCGGGCATGGTCAGTCCGCCGGGCTGACGGTCCAAACCGGCGGAAACGCAGGGCAGGAGGGACTCGAACCCGCAACCGCCGGTTTTGGAGACCGGTGCTCTACCAAATTGAGCTACTGCCCTCAGCGTCGGCGCATCGCGTGCGATACGCAGGTGACACTCAGTGCGGGCCTTCTTGGCGAATGTCCGCCGCAACAGGCTACCGGCAGCGATCTGGGTCGCGTCCAGAGGCGCCTGGAGAGGAGTCTGGTAGCGGGACTGGGACTCGAACCCAGGACCTCACGATTATGAGCCGTGCGCTCTGACCAACTGAGCTATCCCGCCGTGCGGGCCGCAGGGTAGCGGCGAGCCCCGTGCCGGAATCGAACCGGCGACACCAGCCTTACCATGGCTGTGCTCTGCCTACTGAGCTAACGGGGCAACGCTCGTGCACCATCGCCAGCGATGTGCGCCGAACATTGTGGGGTCCGGAGTGTATCTGTGGACCCCCGATAGCTTCGCTGCCATGCTCACCCGGCTGGCCACGATGGCCGATGCCGATGCGATTGCGGAGATCTACAACCGCGAGGTCACCGACGGCACTGCCACATTCGACATGGTGCCCCGCTCTCCCGCCGAGCAAGCGGCGTGGATGCGAGACCATTCAGGCGCCTACCCCTGCATAGTGGCGGTGCCAGACGACTCTGAAGCCGAGGCCAGCGGCACGGTGCTCGGCTGGGCCTGCCTGTCGCCCTACCGCACCCGGCCGGCGTACTCGACCAGCGTCGAGGATTCCATTTACGTGCACCGCGGCCACCAGGGGCGCGGCGTGGGCAGCCTGCTGCTCGGCGACTTGGTGGCGCTGGCCGATGAGCACGGCTTTCACGCGGTCTTCGCCCGCATCGCCGACGCCGGCGCTGCGTCGGTGGCGCTGCACGCCAAGCACGGTTTCGAACTCGTCGGTGTCGAACGGGAAGTGGGGCGCAAGTTCGGGCGCTGGCTCGACGTGACGCTCATGCAGCGCCTGCGTCCCGCCTGAATCGCTCCGTCAGCGGCGCTCTAGAAGTGCCAGGGGAACTGCTCGTATTCGGGGTCGCGCTTTTCCAGGAATGCGTCACGGCCCTCCGCGGCCTCGTCGGTGCCGTAGGCCAGGCGGGTCGCCTCGCCGGCGAACACCTGCTGGCCCACCAGGCCGTCGTCGATGAGGTTGAACGCGAACTTGGCCATGCGCTGTGCCGTGGGTGAGCGCGACACGATCTCGGCCGCCCACTCCAGCGCCACCGACTCCAGCTCGGCGTGGGGCACCACGGCGTTGACGTCGCCCATCTCGAACCGTTCCTGCGCGGTGTAGGTGCGGCCGAGGAAGAAGATCTCGCGGGCCTTCTTCTGGCCGATCTGGCGGGCCAGGTAGGCCGAGCCGAAACCGCCGTCGAAGCTGGCCACGTTGGTGTCGGTCTGGCGGAAGCGGGCGTGCTCAGCCGAGGCGATCGTCAGGTCGCACACCACGTGCAGGCTGTGCCCGCCGCCTGCCGCCCAGCCGTTCGCCACGCAGACCACCACTTTGGGCATCATGCGGATCAGCCGCTGGCACTCGAGGATGTGCAGCCGCCCGGTGCGGGCCGGATCGATGTCGGCCGCGGTCTCACCGTCGGCGTAGCGGTAGCCGTCCTTGCCCCGGATGCGCTGGTCGCCGCCTGAGCAGAACGCCCAACCGCCGTCGGCAGGTGCGGGGCCGTTGCCGGTGAGCAGGATGCAGCCCACGTCGGGCGTCATGCGGGCGTGGTCAAGCGCCCGGTACAGCTCGTCGACGGTGTGCGGCCGGAAGGCGTTGCGCACATCGGGCCGGTCGAACGCGATGCGAACCGTGCCGTGCTCGTTGCTGCGGTGGTACGTGATGTCGGTGAAGTCGAACCCGTCGATGTCGCTCCAGCGGGACGGGTCGAAGATGTCTGAGACGTGTGACAAGAACGGCATGGGTGCTCCGAAACCGGTGGCGTGAGGGCACGGTATTGGATCAAGGCACCGCACCGGTCGCTGGGCGGCGCCGCGCGCGAGACTGCGGGCCCGGCGCCCACCGACGGGCCGGCACGGAAGGGACAGCGACATGAAGTTTGGGCTCAGGTATTGCAACACCGGCAAGTTCGCCATGGACACAGCGCTTGCGACCGAGTTGGTGCAGGCGGGCGAGGCGGCCGGCTTCGAGTCGGCATGGACGGTGGAGCACACCGTCATCCCGTCGGGCTACCAGTCGCAGTACCCCTACAGTCCCGACGGCAAGATGGCCGGCGGCGTGGAGGACCTGCTGCTGCCTGACCCGCTCATGTGGATGGCCTACATGGCAGGCGTGACCTCCACGATCAACTTCGGCACCGGCATCCTGATCGTGCCCCAGCACAGCCCGGTGGTGTGCGCCAAGCAGATCGCCACGCTCGACCACATGTCGGGCGGCCGGGTGCTGCTGGGCATCGGCGTGGGCTGGATGCGCGAGGAGTTCGAGGCCATCGGCGTCGGCGATCACTTCGACGACCGCGGTCCTCGCACCGACGAGTATGTGGCGGCGATGCGCGAGCTGTGGTCGGCCGAGCGGCCGACGTTCCACGGTGAGTTCGTCAACTTCGACGCGGCGTACTGCCGGCCGCAGCCGGTGAACGGCTCGGTGCCGATCATCGTGGGCGGCGATTCCAAGGTTGCGGCGCGTCGAGCCGGAAGGCTGGGCGACGGCTACTTCCCGGCGCGCGGTGCGCCGTGGGATCTGATCGAACTGGCGCGCCAGACCGCCGCCGAGCACGGCCGAGATCCCGATGCGCTGGAGATCACGGTGCAGTTGCCTGCCGACCTCGACGAAATTCCCGAGCTGGCCCGCCGCGGCGTCAGCCGGATCGCCGTGCCCGTCTCACCAATGGCCGGACTGCAGACGGTCATCTCCACGCCCGACGACGCCAGCGCCTGGGCCGAAACCATCGAGCGCTTCGCCGACCTCTAGCCACGACGAGAAGGCAGAGTTCGAGTTAAATCGATATATACTGAGAGGGTCTGAGAACTACCGTGCGCAACGGCGGGACGGACCCATTCCAACAACATGAGCCGTGCGCTGGGTCCGTCCCGCTCGTGTCAGCCAGCGTAGACGCGATGGGTTCGTTAGCAGAAACGGAATTCGACCAGGTCGTCGCGGGCGTACTGGCCGGGCAGCGCGACTTCCCAGACCAGGTAGGCCTCCATGGCGGCCCGTGCCACATCGGCGTCTTCGGGGTCGTAGGGCAGTGGCGGCTGGCGTGAGCGGATCGCAGCGGCTGTCTCGTCGTCGGCACTCTCGACGAGCTGGGCATCGTCGAGCCAACCTGGCTCCAGCACGCAGGCATCCCAGCCCATCTGGATGAGCCACGAGGCCGTCATGGTGTTGCCGATGCCGTCGCCGTCGGCCAGCACGACCCGGGCCCCGCGGGTCACCAGATACTCGTCGGTGGCCTGCACGAGCTGACCCCCGGGAGCGCCAGTGGCCTCGCGCAAGTGCCCAGCGGCGAATTCCTCCGGCGTGCGCACGTCCATGAAGTAGGTGGTGCGGTCAGCGTCGGCGAGCCACTCGTCGAGCTGGGCACTGTCGATCGTCCGAACCCCGCAGCGCTCTGCCACCGCCTGCGCCGCTGACGTTGCTCGGGCCCGACCGGCCTCGCTCGGTTCGGGGGCCAGCTCGTCGCGGCCGTGCTCCAGCTCGAGGCCGGCCAGCTCCCAGCCCATCGTGCCGTCTTTCAGCGCGTACACGGAATTGGGCAGCCCAGCCGAACGCAGCGACTGTGCGCCCATGATGCTGCGGGTCCGCCCGGCGCAGTTGACGACCACCGTGGTGCCGTCATCGATCAGGTCACCCACCCGCCGCACCAGCTCGCCGCCAGGGCACGACCGGCCGGTCGGGATGCTCATGCGGTTGAACTCCCGGCGAGTACGCGAGTCCACCACCATGAGGTCGCGGCCGTCGGCCAGCCAGCCGGCCAGCTCGGTCGCCGTGACATGCGGGGTGCCGAAGTGCTCCTCGACCAGCTCGCCGAACAGCTTGGACGGCACGTTGATGCCCGAGTACAGCTCACCGCCCGCAGCCGCCCACGCATCGATGCCGTCATCGAGCACCGCCGTGTCGCTGTAGCCCAGCACGGTGAGCTCCAAGGCGACCGCGGCGGCCTCTCCCCCGCCGTCGTCGCACACCACGACCGGCGTGCCGCGCCGCGGGATGCGCGCAGCCACTTCGAGGCCCACATGGCTCGGCGGCAGGTTTGCGGCGTACAGCAGGTGACGCCGGGTGAACTCGGTGGGCTCGCGAGCATCGATCAGCGCCAGCTCAGTGCCGTCGCCGCGCAGCAGCCCTCGATGCCGCTCCATCAACTCGGTTGCCGTGATCGTGCGAACGTCAGCCATCAGACATCCCTCGACGCCGGGGCGCGAGGATGCGTGGTCTGGCGAACCTTCTCACAGCGCCGCTCCTTGGCTCCCGCTCTTGTTCCCCGTGCTCATGCGATTGGGATCACGGGCCGCTCGGCTCTAGCCGCACCGGTGACAGTTCAGGCAGCGGCCGTTGCTGGGTAGCCCGGGCGCGCCTCGATGACGCTGCTCGTGTCGGTGAAGATCCGCCACTCGCCTTCTTCGGCGTTCCAGTAGCGGCGACCGGTCATGTTCTCCATTGCCAGCCCGTAGCAGTGGAAGTTGGTCGAGGCGCCCTCGATGTGAATCGAGTGCACGTCGTGACCGAGCATCGCGACGCCGGTGCCGCGCTCGACCACCTCCTCGCGTTCGACGTGCGGCTCGCCCTCGCCGGCGCAGCAGTCGTAGAAGCGGTTCAGCTCCTGTCCGCGCATGCCCACGATGACCGCCCAGGTGAGGTGTTCATGCGGCGGGGCGGAAGTGCCTTCAGCGACGCTCTGGACATACAGCGCCAGCGTGCCGTCGTCGCTCTGCGCCAGGCGGTAGTTGCGCGAGCCGCGCTCGCCGTCGGGCGGCGGGAAGTCCTCGGCCGGGAACAGGTGCTCGTGGGTGGCGAGCTCCAGCAGCCGTTCCTTGATGCGGGCGATACCGGCCCGGTCGATGCCGCCGTGCTCACGGCCATGCGCATCGATCTTGGCAATGTCATCCATCGCGTCCGCGACCACTGCGGCCCGCTCCGAAGCCCTGTTCTCCGCGGCATCCGATGCACTCATGGGCTCATCCTCTCAGAACAGGGTGAGGTACTGGTCGACCTCGCCGGCGGTGACGACGCTGTGATGTGCCAGGAATTCTGCCTTCTTGGTTTGTACGAAGTAGTCGCGGTACGGGCCCTCGGCGGTGTCGCCCAGCCCGGCCCCAAGCACCTCGGAGGTCGCCATCTCCTCGGCTGCGTGCAGCAGCGTGGGCGGCAGCACCACAATCCCTTTCGCCGCCACCTCGTCGGCAGACATCGCGTGCAGGTTGTCCGTATTCGGCTCGCCCGGGTCGATGTCGTTGTCGATGCCGTCGAGCCCGCAGGCCAGGTACGCAGCGAACATCAGGTACGGGTTGGCGGCCCCGTCGCCCAGGCGGATCTCGATCCGGTCGGGCTCGGGGATGCGGATCATCTGGGTGCGGTTGTTGCCGCCGTAGGCGGCATATGCCGGCGCCCACGTGGCTCCCGAGGTGGGTGCGCCCACGCCCATGCGCTTGTAGGAGTTGACGATCGGGCACACCACCGCCACCAGCGAGCGGGCATGACGCAGCAGCCCGCCCACGAACTTGTATGCCATGTCGCTCAGGCCCAGGCCCTTGGTGTCGGCGCCTCCGGCGGTGCCGCCGATGAACAGCGGATCGTCAGTGTCAGCAGTCCACAGGCTCAGGTGGGTGTGCAGCCCATTGCCGGTCTTGTCGGCGAATGGCTTGGGCATGAAGGTGGCGTAGCGGCCGTCGCGCTGGGCCAGGGTGTGCACCATCAGGCGGAACAGGATCAGCCGGTCGGCGGTGGTCAGAGCGTCTGAGTACAGCCAGTTCTGCTCGTACTGGCCGTTGGCGTCCTCGTGATCGTTGGCGTAGTTGCCCCACCCCATGGCGTCGAGGTTCTTCGACACCGCTTCGAGGTGCGGCAGCATGCGGGTGAGCCCGCGAGCGTCGTAGCACGGCAGGGTCAGGTTGTCGCGGTCGTCCGCCACGGCCAGGGAGCCGTCCTCGTTGCGCACCACCAGCGAGTATTCGGCCTCCACGCCGCACTTGAGCACCAGGTTGCGCTCGGCCGCTGCCTCCAGCGCCCGGCGCAGGATCACCCGCGGCGCATACGGCCACAGCTCGCCCTCCACGGTGGGGTCGCACTGCATGGCAGCCACGTTCGGCTGCCACGGAAGTTGGGTGTACGAGGCGGGATCGGGCAGGGCCAGGATGTCGGGGCTGGACGGGTCTTGACCCATCGGGCCTGCGGCGAAGCCGGCGAATCCGGCCCCGTCGCTCATCAAGCCCTCCAGCGCGCTGACCGGCACCAGCTTGGCGCACGGCTTTCCGTGCATCTCCACGAACATGGCGTAGATGAACTCCACGCCGTCGGCTTCAGTCTTGGCTCGGATCTCTTCGAGTGCGTCGGTCGCGCTGCTCATGATTCGCCCCCCGGCATGTTCGGATTGAGGCCGTCAGATCATCGGCCATGCCCCGCGCGCACAGTAGTCAACGAATCCAGACAGCCTGGATGGACCCCGCAGGCATCTGGCCCCAGGAGGCGAAGCGCTACGGTGCGGGAGGCTCGACGGACAGACACGGGGATCGTGGGGCTGGGGGTGCGCCATGTGCGGGATTGTGGGCCTGTTCTGCAAGACCGAGACGCACCGGCACGAACTGGGCCGGCTGACCGAGGTGATGCTGGGCGAGATGGGCGATCGCGGCCCCGACAGCGCCGGGTTCGCGGTGTACGACGCCGGCACTCCGGATCGAACCCGTATCACCGTGCTGGCCGAAGGGCTGTCCGTGGACTGGGCACCGGTGGCTGCCGACCTGGAGGCAGCGCTGGCCGCTGAGGTGACGGTCCGGGCCGTGCACGACCACGCGGTGTTCTCCACCGACGGCGACGGCCGGGCAGCCCGCCAGTGGCTCATCGACCACGTGGCCGGCGCGACAGTTCTGGCCTACGGCAGCCAGATCGAGCTGTACAAGGCGGTGGGCTACCCCGACCAGGTGGCAGAGCGCTACGACCTGGCGTCGCGCACCGGCACGCACGCATTGGCCCATACCCGCATGGCCACCGAGTCCGCGATCACGACGGCCGGTTCGCACCCGTTCGCCACCGGCGCCGATACCTGCCTGGTGCACAACGGGTCGCTGTCCAACCACAACCGCCTGCGCCGGTTCCTGGAGGCCCACGGCGAGTCGTTCCAGACGGAGAACGACTCGGAGGTGGCCGCCGGCTACCTGTCGTGGCGGATCCGCTCCGGTGACAGCATCTCCGAGGCGCTGGTAGGGGCTCTCGACGATCTCGACGGCTTCTACACCTTCGCCATCGGCGTGGCCGACGGCTTCGCCATCCTGCGCGACCCCATCGCCTGCAAGCCCGCGGTGGTGGCAGAGACCGACGACTGGGTCGCCATGTCGTCTGAGTACCGGGCCATCGCTCGCCTGCCCGGCGCCGCAGACGCCGACATCTGGGAGCCGGAGCCAGCTCGCATCTACTCGTGGAGCCTGGCCGCGTGAGGGGTGCCGTTCGGAGCTTCGACTTGGCCGAGTTGACCCGGCGAAGCCTCAACCAGGCGCTGCACGATGCCGCCGACGGGGCGTCATTCGAGGTGATCAACCCGCGTGGTACCCATGCGGTGGCCTGCGGGATCACCGCCGACATCGACGTGGTGGTGCGGGGCTCGGTGGGCTACTACTGCGCCGGCATGCATCAGCAGGGCAGAGTGCGAGTGGAAGGCAACGCCAGCACCGGCCTCGCCGAGAACATCATGTCGGGCGAGGTGCACATCACCGGCAACGCAACCATGTCAGCGGGTGCCACGGGTTGCGGCGGCCTCCTGGTCGTGGGCGGCAACTCGGGTGCTCGCTGCGGTATCTCCATGAAGGGCGTCGACATCGTGGTCGGCGGCAATGTCGGCCACATGAGCGCGTTCATGGCCCAAGCCGGGAATCTGGTGGTCTGCGGCGACGCAGCAGCCGACTTAGGCGATTCCATCTACGAGGCACAGCTCTTCGTGCGGGGCGATGTGGAGTCGCTCGGCGCCGACTGCGTCGAGAAGGAGGTCCGTCCCGAACATCTCGACACGTTGGGCAGGCTGCTTGCCGCCGCTGGTGAACCAGCCAGCGGGGCCGACCCCGGCGACTTCCGCCGCTATGGCTCGGCCCGACGCCTCTACAACTTCACGATCGACGACGTAGACGCCGCGGAGGCAGCGGCGCGGGCGGCAGGCGGTGATCACCGGTGAGCACGACACCGAACGGGGCACCGGGCGGGACGCCTGCGGGAGATCTCGACCCACTCGCCGCCGACGACCCCCAGAACTGGCACCTGCGCGAGTCGCACACGTTCGACCGCAACGTGATCGCCGAGATCCGCCGGGCTGCCAATACCGGCATCTACCGCATCCGCGGCTGGGGCGCCAAGCGCCGCCTGCCGACCCTCGACGACCTGGTCTTCCTCGGCGCGTCGATGTCGCGCTACCCGCTGGAGGGATACCGCGAGGCGTGCGGCACCGACGTGGTGATCGGCGAGGAGCGGGCCGAGCGCCCAGTGCATCTCCGGATTCCCGTCACCATCGCCGGCATGAGCTTCGGCTCGCTGTCGGCCCAGGCCAAGGAGGCGCTCGGTCGGGGAGCATCGGCCGCCGGGACCTCCACGACTACTGGCGACGGCGGCATGACCGCCGAGGAGCGCGAGCACTCGTCAGTGCTCGTCTACCAGTACCTGCCGTCGCGCTACGGCATGAACCCCGACGATCTGCGGGCAGCCGACGCCATCGAAGTGGTGGTGGGCCAAGGCGCCAAGCCCGGCGGCGGCGGGATGCTGCTGGGCCAGAAGATCACCGAACGGGTGGCCGAGATGCGCACGCTGCCCACCGGGATCGACCAGCGCTCGGCCTGCCGCCACCCGGACTGGACCGGGCCCGACGACCTGGAGATCAAGATCGGCGAGCTGCGCGAGATCACCGACTGGCAGGTGCCGATCTACGTGAAAGTGGGCGCGGCGCGGCCCTACTACGACACCGCGCTGGCGGTGAAGGCCGGCGCCGATGCCGTGGTGGTGGACGGCATGCAGGGCGGCACGGCCGCCACTCAGGATGTGTTCATCGAACACGTCGGCATCCCGACGATCGCTGCCATTCCCGAGGCTGTGCGGGCGCTGCGCGAGCTCGGCGTCCACCGCCGTGAGGTGAAGCTGATTGCCGCGGGCGGTTTCCGATCGGGGGCCGATGTGGCCAAGGCGCTGGCGCTCGGTGCCGACGCCGCGTCGATCGGCACCGCCGCGCTGATCGCCATCGGCGACAACGACCCCGCTTACGAGGCCGAGTACCGCGAGCTGGGCACCTCAGCCGGTTATTGGGAGGATTTCCAAGCCGGCACCGACCCGGCTGGGATCACTACACAGGACCCGGAGTTGTCGGCCCGGCTCGACCCAGTGCTGGCGGGGCGACGCCTGGCCAACTACCTGCAGGTGCTCACCATCGAGACCCAGATCCTGGCCCGCGCCAACGGCAAGTCGCATGTGCTGAACCTGGAGCCCGAAGACTTGGCCGCGCTCACCGTCGAAGCCGCGGCCATGGCCAAAGTGCCATTGGCCGGCACCGGCTGGGTGCCCGGCGTCGACTGAACTAATTCAGTGGTTCGAGTCTCGGCCGTATCAGTAGGTTAACGCGCCGGTGCGTCGCCCCTGACACCGCTCATAGCAGGGAAGCGCCTGGGGGCGACGCACTTGCAATCGCAACTATAGAAGCTGCAGGCGAGCTAGCGGCCCTGCCATTGGGGCGGTCGCTTCTCCGAGAATGCCCGCGGGCCTTCGATGTAGTCGGCGCTGTTGTTCATGGCGCGCACTGCCTCGTAGCGACCTTCATGTGCAGCCTGAACGCTGGCCTCGTTGAGACCAGCCATAGCGGCCTGCTTGGTGGCCCGGATCGACATCGGCGAGCACTCCAGCACCATTTCGGCCCAGCGGCGAGCACATGCGAGCGCCTCGCCCTGGGGGACCACCTCGGCCGCGATGCCCATCTCCTTGGCCTCGGCAGCGGGCACGTGGCGGCCGGTCAGCATCATGCTCATCGCGCGCTTCAACCCGATGTGGCGCGGCAGGCGATGGACGCCGCCCGCCAGCGCGGCGAGCCCCACCTTGGGCTCAGGCAGCGCGAGCAGCGCATTCTCCGATGCCACGATGATGTCGCAGGCCAACGCGATCTCGAATCCGCCGCCCATCGCCACGCCGTTCACGGCCGCGATGACGGGCTTGTCGAGATCCCAGCGTGACGTCAGGCCGCCGAAGCCTGACGACGGCATCGCCGACCGATCGCCGCCCTCGGCCTGGTACCGCAGGTCGTTGCCCGCCGAGAAGGCACGGTCGCCTTCTCCGGTCACGATCGCGACCCACAGCTCCGGATCGTTCTGGAATTCGTCGAACAGGTCCGACATCTCGGCATTGCCCGGCGGGTGCAGCGCATTCATCCGCTCCGGCCGGTTGATCGTCACGACGAACAGGTGCCCGTCGCGTTCCGCATGACAAAACTCACCCATGCCGCGGCAACCTAGTGCGCGGCCCTCGCCGGCGCTTGTGGGCCGCCGGGCGATGCCGCGGGCCGCGGATGCGTGCGCGCATAGTGTCTGCGGGGCAGATCAGCCGCAGGGCGCGGCATAGACGCTGGGGGACGGTTGCAGCTACGGCAGGCGCGCGCTTCGTACGACCTCGCGACGCTGCGCGGCGACATCTTCGGCGGCATCACCACGGCCGTGATCGGCTTGCCCGTCGCCTTGGCGTTCGGGGTGGCATCCGGGCTCGGGGCCATGGCGGGCCTGTACGGCGCCATCGCGCTCGGCTTCTTCGCTGCGGTCTTCGGCGGGACGCGCTCGCAGATCTCAGGGCCCACCGGGCCGATGGCGGTGGCGATGGCCGTGGTCATCACCGACCATGCCTCAACCCTCTCCGAGGCCCTCACGGTGGTGGTCATGGCAGGGATCATCCAGGCGCTGCTCGGCGTGCTGCGATTCGGGCGCTTCGTGTCCTACACGCCGTACTCGGTGATCTCGGGTTTCATGTCGGGCGTCGGCATCATCATCATCATCCTGCAGACCCTGCCTGCGCTGGGCGCGGCGTCGGCCGACGGCGGTCCGCTGGAGGTGATGCGAGCCTGGCCCGACGCCCTCGCGGACATCAACGCCAGCGCCGTTGCCATCGCCGCAGTGAGCCTCGGCGTGTGCATCTTCTGGCCGGCGCAACTCAGCCGGTGGTTCCCCGCAACGCTGGCTGCACTCGCGGTCGGCACGCTGCTGGGGGTGCTGTGGCTGGCAGAGGCACCGGTCATCGGGGAGGTGCCGACCGGGTTGCCAGAGTTCACCGCACCCGCACTGTCGGTGGGGGCGCTGGCCGGCGCAGTGCAGCCTGCTGTGACACTGGCCCTGCTCGGCGCGGTGGACAGCCTGCTGACATCGCTGATCGCCGACTCGATGACCCGCACCCGGCACAATCCGAACCAGGAGCTCATCGGCCAAGGCTTGGGCAACATCGCGACCGGGCTGGTCGGCGGCCTTCCCGGCGCGGGGGCCACGGTGGGCACGGTGGTGAACATCCGCGCCGGGGGCAGCACCCGCGTCTCGGGTGCGCTGCGTGCACTGGTGCTGCTGGCGCTGGTGCTGGGCGCCGGAAGCTATGTGGAGTCGATACCGCTCGCCGCCCTCGCAGGCATTCTGCTGAAGGTCGGCTGGGACATCGTGGACTGGCGCTTCCTGAAGCGGCTGCGCCGGGTGCAGCGCGAGCACTTGATGATCATGGGCATCACCATGGTGCTGACTGTGGTGCTCGACCTCATCACGGCCGTGGCCATCGGGCTCATCGTGGCGGCCATGTCGGCAGCACGCCAGTTCGAGCGGCTCCAGCTCGACAACGTGGTGTCGGTACCCCTGCTCGACCAGAGCTTCCTGGGCGCCGACGCCGAGGGTGCCGACAGCTCAGACGACGGCGTCGTCTTCTCGGCACGGGCCGGTTTGGTGGCGCTGCGGGGCACGTTCACCGTGGCCTCCTCGAAGAGCCTCATCGACATCTTGGGCGCCGACATCGCCGAGCACGAGGTGGTCATCATCGACTTCGCCGACACCGTGCACATGGACGACAGCGCTGCGCTCGTCGTCGAGCGCCTGCTCGACACTGCGGAGGCCTCAGGCACCGAGGTCATCCTGCTCGGTCTCGACGGCGCGCCCGCCACCAGCCTCCAAGCGCTGGACGTGCTGGGCCAAGTGCCTCACGACCGCATCGTGGCCACGCTGGACGAAGCGCGGATGCTGGCCCGCCGACTGCTGGGCCTGCCCGAGACGAGCTGACCCGCCCGTCTGACTCGGCTCGGCGATGCGTCAGTCGGCTGGCGAGTAGATGGGGTGGGCGCCGAACTGATTCTTGGCCACCGGGGTGCCGGTCTCGGCGACGTAGCCGGCGCCGCGCACGACTGAGTCGAGATAGGAGGGCAGCGGGCGACGGATCATGTGCTCGGCGTAGCGCTCGCGCAGGTCTGCGGGAACATCGTGCCGCAGCAGCGCCACCACCTTGATGGCGAATTCGCAGCCGGAAGTCTCCGCAGCTGCCGTCGGGGCCGTTTCGGGACCGGGCTCGGCGATCCGCCAGCGCACCAGCGCCGTGCGAGCGTCGGGCGGGCCGAGCACCAAGTCGTAGCCCACGCCGTCGAACCAGTCGAGAAACTCTCGCTGGTAGTGGACGCCGCTGTAGTAGCGGACATGGTCGCGGCTGGCTGCGCCGTCCCACACGCTCACCTCGTTGTGCTCGCAGAACGGGTGAATGCGGGTGAGGTTGCCCGGCGCGCTGATCGCCGCCCAGACGGCGGCAGGCGGAGCCGCGACCGCTGTCGAGGCAATGATCGGTTCCATCGGCTCGTAGCCCTCGCCGACATGACGCTTCACGAACTCTTGGTCGGAAGGGGTCACTGCGTTGCCCCTCGTTTCGTCCATACGGCCATTGTGACCGGTGGGCTGCGTCTTTGCCATTGACAGATCGCGCCCGTCGCGGTACTTGTCGTCATTTTGCAGGATCGCATTTCTGACCCCCTCAGGAGCCGACGCATGATCCACCCTTCGCAGGCCCATCGGCACACGCCGCGAGGTCGGTCCGCAGCGCTGCTGGCGCTGGCAACCGCGGCCGCTGTGCTGGTGCCTCTCGCCCCGCCCGTCGGCGCCAACACCAACTCGCAGGTCACCGTGGCCGCCCACGAGGACTGGGTCTACGAAGGGGCCACGGCCTCATTCACCTTCACGGCCAAGCCAGCGCCCGCGCAAGACCTCACTGTCACCTACAGCATCACCGAGACTCACAACACCCACGGCGGCAATGGCAGCGACCAAGGCGTCTTGGGCCGGACGATCATCATTCCCGCTGGGCAGACGAGCGCCGTGGTCGACATCGGCCTCCGCAAGGACATGCAGTTCCGATGGACCAGTGACACCGATGCCCCGAAATACAAGCTGAACGGCAGTTCATTCGGGCCGTTCTGCAAGAACTCCGCTGACAGCGGCAAGCCGTACCACAACCCGCCGGACCACTGGGAAAACAACGATCGCGACGTGCCTGCGCAATTCGCCAAATGGCCTGCACAGGCGCTGCACCCCGACTATGCCTGCAGCGAGAAGTCCGGCCAGATCGGGATGCTGCACACGTCGACGATCGGGTCCATCGGCGTGCGGATCACTGGCGTGAGCGCGGGCGGCACGGCCGGCAGCCCGAAATACGACGCGACCAAGGTCCGGGACAGATCGCTGTGGAAGGAACGACTGACGATCGCCCAGTCAGGCGGCAACACGACGGTTGCGGAGAACGGCGGCACCGACACCTACACGGTGGCGCTGACGCTGGCGCCCTCGCACGACGTGACGGTGACTGCCAAGTCTGCGAACCCGGCGGCGGCCACGGTCAAGACGAACGGCGCGGCGGGCGCCTCGGCAACGCTCACGTTCACCCCGCAGAACTGGAGCACGCCTCAGGCGGTGACCGTGACCGGCGTCGACGACAGCGTCGTGAACACAGACGGCAGACGCTCGGCGAACATCACCCATGCCGTCGCATCGTCGGACACGAGATACCAGGGCAAGGAACGGGCGGTCACTGCCACTGTGTCCGACGACGACGCTGCGAATGCTGCCATCGACCTCAGTGTCGACGTGACCGAGGTCAGCGAGGACGTCGCCGCCAGCCCGACCGTGACCGTGACCGCCGCGGTGGCGAACGGCGTCACCTTCGAGCAGGCGAAGACCGTGGCTGTGTCGGTCGCCGGTTCGGGCACCAGCAATGCCGTCGGCTTCGCTGCCAACCCCTTCTCGTTCAATATCGCTATCCCGTCGGGCCAGAGATCGGCCACGGGCACGTTCACGCTGAACCCCACGGACAACAACACCAGCAATGCCGACGAGACCGTGACCGTCTCGGGAACACTCAGCGGCGTCACCGTCAACCCGGCCCAGATCCTCCTCACCGACGACGAGACCAACGCGCTTCCCCGGGTGAGCCTCTCGGTCGATCACACCACCATCAGCGAGAACAGCGACCCGCAGCGAGCGCGGTTCATCGTGTACGTCAACAGGGCGCCCGCGGCAGACATCGACGTCGCCTGGACGGTCTCGGGCGGTACGGCCACCTCCGGCGAAGACTTCGCGCCGCCGTCCAAACAGACCTTCCGGATCCCAAGCGGACGTACAGAGTCCATCGGCTATGTGTACTTCACAGCACTCAACGACACCGACAGCAGCGAAGGCAACGAGACCTTCACTGTCACGCTTTCCGCTGGCAGCGGCTACCGGCTGGGACTCAACACGAGCGCCACCATCACCATCGCCGACAACACGCAGGCACCGTCGCAGCCGGTGGTGAGGTTCCAGAGAGCGGCACCCGACGACTACAGCAACGGCTCTGATCCCGACGGTCACAAGCGGGCAGAGAGCGCCGGCACCGAACTCGTGTATCTGACCGTCGATCCGGTTCCCGCCTCTGACACCACCGTCCACTACAGCCTGTCCGGCACGGCAACCCTCAACAGCGACTACAGCATCACCGGCGTGACGAATGCCACTGCCACCGTCGCCGTGCCCGCCTTCACCCGCTTCGTGACAATTCCGGTCGACTTCACCGACGACAGCACCACCGAGTCGGAAGAGACCGTCATACTGACGCTGACAGCGGGCAGTGGCTACACGCTCGGCGCCACCAAGATCCACACCATCACCATCACCGACGACGACACCGGCGCGACGCCTGGGGTGACCGTCTCGAAGACCTCCGTGACCGTCGCGGAGAACAGCGGCGAGGAGGACTACACCGTGGTGCTCGACAACCGGCCGGCCGGCAGCGTGACGATCAGAGCGCAGATTTCCGTCCCCACTGAGGGATACGCCGCACGAGTCGGCAGCAAGACGGACGGGGTGTTCAGCGCCGTCGAGCACCTGACCTTCACCGCCCAGGACTGGAATACACCCCAGACGGTGACCGTCCGAGGCGTCGACGACAACGTCGACAACCCGGGCGACAAACGCACCGCCACGATCTCGCACACCATCTCCAGCGGCGACGGCAACGGCTACACCGGCACTCTCAATATCGCGAGCGTTGATGTCCAAGTCGGCGACGACGACACCGCGCCGTCAACGAAGCAGCAGGTGGTGCCAGTTGCCACTGTCGGCTCGACGAACTACACGGGCGGCGAAGCGGCTGGCAGCCGCAGCCTGAGTGTTGCCGTCAGCCTCGACTCGCCCGCACCCCAAGGCGGCCTCACCATCGGCTACACCGTCGGCGGCACCGCCACCCCGGGCAGCGACTACACCGCCCTCGGAAGCTCCCTCAGTTTCGCTGGCGGGTCGTCGAGCGGCACCATCTCCGTCGCCATCCTCGACGACAGCATCGACGACGACGGCGAATCGATCACCATCACGCTTACTGCCGGCAGCGGCTACTCGCTCGGCACCCCCAAGAAGACCACCATCACCATCACCGACGACGATTCCCCGGCACCGGTCGTGGACGACCAGCAACAGGACAACGACCCACAGCCGATCGGGCCTTCCACGCCTTCGACAGACACCTCCTCGTCCAGCGATGCCGGGGGTGCGTCGTCGGGGCAGACCGTCCGGCCAATAGTCGATCTGACCTTGGGCGACGCGAGCCAAGACAGCATCGCTTTGGGCGAATCCAGCGAGATGACCGTCGAATTGGAACGTTCGGTGTCGAGCATCGTACGGGTGTTCATCGAGATCGACAGCACCGCGGTGCTGGGAACCGACTACACCGTCGACGCCGACGTGGGTGACGGGTGGGTCTCGCTCGGCGACAACCCGCGACGCGTGGTGTTCGACCTTCCACGCCGTGACACCGACGCGGCGATTCGGGTGACCTCGCTCGACACCAGCACCACCGACACCACCGTCACGTTGACCGTCACCATCGGCGACCGCTCGTTCGCCGGAGGCTCGGTGGTGACGATCCGCCCGCAGGGCACCGCCGAGGTGGTTTCGCTGGGCGATCCCGATGCCGCACCAGCCGAATCTGATGACGGCCCGGGCGGCGACAGACAGGATCCCGACGACGGCACCGGCACGACGGAAGCCGATCCGGAGACCGACGGCGACGGCGCCGATCAAGGTGATGCAGGCACAGCCGAAGACGGGGATGGCGACCGCAGCGACCTAGATGGCACCGACACAGAGACCGACGGTTCAGGCACCGACGGCGCCGATGACGGTGATGCAGGCACAGCCGATGACGGCCATGTCGTCGATCCGGAATCACTCGGCACCGTCACTCGGACCGCTGACGGCTACTTCGTGCTGTACACCGTGCGGCCCGGCGACACGCTCAGCAGCATCGCGCTCACCTTCTACCGCGACGACGAGGCCTACCGACACATCTTCACTGCCAACCGCGGCCGCCGCATGAGCGACGGCTACACGTTCACCAGCGCCGACATGATCCGCGCCGGCTGGGTGCTGCGCGTGCCGCTGCCGATCGCTGCACCGTCGCTCGCGTCGGCCGCCAAGATGGCCTACGTCACCTACTGCGTCATGAGCGGCGACATGCTCAGCGGCATCGCGCAGCGCATCTACGGCGACGGCAGCCTGTACAACCGCATCGTGGTGGCCAACCGAGGCCAGCGTCAAGCGAACGGCCAGACGTTCGTCCACGGCGACCGGATCGCTCCGGGCTGGCTGCTGCGCATTCCGGTCGGCGGCTGAAGCCGGCTCAGGCTGAGGCGACGAGCCAGCCGCCCCAAGGCGTCGACCCACCCTGTTCAACGGTTGCGTCGCCGGGTTGACGACTCCGGCGCGGTCAGTCGGGCCGCAGCCCCGCCTGTCGGGCCGGCCGCCGGATCAGGCCGAGCGGGGCCAGACCACCGGATAGCGATCCAATTCCATCGTTGAGCCCGCCGCCAGTCCCTCCACGTGCAGCGCCTGGGCGGTGCCGATGCGAGGGTCGTAGCGGACGTCGGTGCCGATGTAGCGGGCGGCGTAGCCGCGCCGCGCCCGGCCCTGGTTCGCGTTGCCCTGCGAGCCGTGCAGGATCATGGCCCAGAAGGCCACCGCGTCACCCGGTTCGAGATCGAACGAGATGATGTCGTAGCTGTCGCGGTCGGCCTCGATGTCGGGCATGAGCTCGTAGTCGGGGTTGCGCTCGTAGTCGTGGGCGTTCGTCGGGGCGAAGGTGCGTGGCTGGAACCAGCGGTCCCAAGCGTGCGAGCCCCTGACGTACTCCACCCTGCCGTTGGTGACGTCGACGGTGTCGAGCGCGATCCAGAACGACATCACCTGCCGGCCCGAGATCGGCCAGTACGGCTGGTCGTTGTGCCACGGCACCGGCTGGCTGGAACCGGGTTCCTTGACGAACAGCTGGTCGTAGTACATGCGCACGACGGGCGAGCCGAACATGGCGGCCGCCAGCTCGCCGAGCCGGGACTGGGTGACGAACTCTTCGAAGAGCGAGTGGAAGCGCCACAGATCCAGCGAGCCGAAGAAACCGGTGGACTCGTAGTTGTGTGCCGTGGGGCTGGGGTTGGCCATCTCGTCGGCGACGCCGCCGCGCAGCCGCTCCACCCATGCGTCGGCGACGACGTTGCGCAGCGCCACCACGCCGTCGGTGCGGAACCGCTCGATCGTGTCGTCGTCCACGAGGTCGTGTGCCGGCCGGTCCAGAACCGTGTCGCTCATCGTCGTCCCCTCTGCCCCAACGTCACCTGGACAATGCAAGTCAACACGATGGAAGCACTGCATTGCCAGAGGTCGCACTGCCAGACTCGGGGCAGGGAGGCGATATGAGCGACGATCACAGCGACAGCGGCGATTCGGGAGTCATCCCGGGGCTGCCGCCCCAGCCACACCGGGGCTGGACCTTCGACGAGCAGCCGGTCGGCAAACGCTGGAGCACGAGTCGACGAACCATCACCGAGACCGACCTGGTGGTGTACGCCACCCAGTTCGGCTTTGGCGAGGGCCTGTTCCTGGATGCCACCGCCGCCGAGCGCGCCGGCTACAGCGGGCGGCTGGTGCCAGGCAGCCTCGTGATGTCGCTGGCCGAGGGATTGGTGATCAGCGGTGGCGCCATCGCCGGCACCGGCGTGGCCTACCTCGGCGCCACCGTCGAGGTGAAAGGCCCCACGTTCGTCGGCGACACGCTCCAAGTGGTGGCCGAGGTCACCGCCGCTCGCCTCACTTCACGCGGCGACCGCGGCATCGTGACCACCCGCAACGAGGTGTTCAACCAGCACGGCAACCTCGTGATGGTCTACTCCCCCACCCGAATGATCCTCACCCGCCACGCCGACTAGCGCCGCGCTGGATCCGTCACGGCAGTACGGTCGGCGGCCGGCGCGGCGGGGCGCGAGCCGAGCGTCACGAGCCCGCCGCAGGCAAGCGAGGAGGCGTCATGAGCAGGTTCACGGGACGGGTGGCGATCGTGACGGGGGCGGCCGGCGGGATCGGGCTGGCGGCGTGCGAGCGGTTCGCGTCCGAGGGGGCGACAGTTGTGGCGGTGGATCTGGCCACGACCGACTTGGGCGCGGCCGTGGCGGCGGCCGAATCGGCAGGCGGCACAGCGCTGGCGGTCGGGGCCGATGTGACGAAGTCTGACGAAGTCGCCGGCTATGTGCACGCGGCCATGGACAACTTCGGCCGCGTCGATGTGCTGTTCAACAACGCCGGCATCGAAGGCACCTACTACCCGATGGTCGACTATCCCGAAGACGATTTTGATCAGGTCATCGCGGTCAACGTGCGCGGTGTGTGGCTGGGCATCAAGTACGCCGTCCCGGCCATGATCGCCGGGGGCGGAGGTGCCATCGTGAACACGGCGTCGGTTGCCGGGCTATTCGGATCACGAGGCATCTCGCCGTACTCGGCGAGCAAGCACGCCGTGGCCGGGCTCACCAAGTCCGCAGCGCTCGAGCTGGCCACATCAGGGGTGCGCGTGAACGCTGTCTGCCCGGCGCCGATCGAGACGCGCATGATGCGCTCACTCGAGACATTCATCGGCGGCGAGAACGCCGACGACGTCCGCAAGACGATGGCCGAGCGCCTGCCGGCTCAGCGCTACGGCGAGCCCCACGAAGTCGCCGCGCTGGTGGCATTCCTGGCATCCGACGAGGCCAGCTACATCACCGGCAGCCTCTACCCCATCGACGGCGGCTACTCCGCCGGCCGTTGAGGGGCAGTGTGCTGCGCGCTGGTGGGCCGGGGAGGATTCGAACCTCCGTAGGCGAAGCCGACGGGTTTACAGCCCGCTCCCTTTGTCCGCTCGGGCACCGACCCAGATGAGCAGCAAAGCCTAAAGCGCGACGCCATCGCAGCAACCCGGCCAGGCGCATAACGACAATTTCGCGGCTCCTCGCTAGGTTGCGGTCATGGCTTCATTTGACGTTGTCTCCAAGGTGGACATGCAGGAGATCCGCAACGCCGTGGATCAGGCGTCCCGTGAGATCGCCAACCGTTACGACTTCCGCAACACGGGCAGTGCCGTGGAGCTGGGCGAGGGCGCCATCAACATGCGGTCGAGCACCGAGGATCGCCTCACGGCGATGCGCCAGGTGCTGGAAGAGAAGCTGGTGCGCCGCCAGGTCAGCCTGAAGGCCGTCCACTACGGCAACGTCGAGGAGGCCTCAGGCGGCTCAGTGCGCCAGGCCGCTGCCCTGCAGGCCGGCATCTCGTCGGACCGGGCACGCGAGCTCAACAAGTTCATCAAGGGTCTCGGCATCAAGGGCGTGCAATCGCAGACCCAGGGCGATCAGCTTCGGGTGATGTCAAAGAAGCGTGACGACTTGCAGGCCGTCATCGCCGAGCTGAAGGCCGGCGACTTCGACGTCCCCCTGCAGTTCGAGAACTTCCGCGACTGACACCGGCCTGCATCGAGCAGCCAGCCGGCATTCGACGGCTGTTCGCCAGGCTCAGATCGTTTCTTGCCAGGAGCCGTCCCGCAGGCGGCGGATGCGCTCCTCCATCGGCGGGTGCGTCGTGAACAGCCCCTTGAAGCCCATGCGGCGGCTGGCCAGCGGGTTCGCGATGTACATCTGGGCCTGGTTCGGATCGGCCAGGCTCGGCACGGTCTTGGAGGCCACGTCGAGCTTCTCGAGCGCCCGGGCCAGCGGCTCGCCGTCGCCGATCAGGCGGGCAGCAGTGCGGTCTGCCTGGTACTCGCGACTGCGGCTGATGGCCATCTGCAGCAGCAACGCGGCGATCGGCGCCAGGATGATGAGCAGGATCTCGCCGAACGGGTTCCGGTCGCCGTCACCTCTGCCGCCGCCGAAGATCAAGGCGAACTGTGCCATGCGGGCCGCAAACGTGATGATCGTGGCCACCGCGGCAGCTACCGAACCGATGAGAATGTCACGGTTGCGGATGTGTGCCATCTCGTGGGCCAGCACACCGCGGATCTCGTACCAGCTGAGGTTGCGGATGAGTCCTTCGGTCACGCAGACGGCGGCGTTGCGAGGATTACGGCCGGTGGCGAAGGCGTTGGGCTGCGGGTCGGGCGAGACGTACAGACGCGGCATCGGCAGGCCCGACAGCGTGGTCAGCTCCTGCATGATCCGCCAGTAGTCGGGAAGCTGGTGCGGCTGGACCTCTTGGGCTCGGGCCGAGCGGATCGCGAGCTTGTCGCTGAACCAGTAACTGCCGCCCACCACGGCCAAGCCGAAGATGACGGCGATCGTGAGGCCGCCTTGGCCCCAGAAGCTGCCGATCCACAGGATCAGGCCGGCGAGGCCAGCCAGAAGAACGGTGGTCTTGGCCGTGTTGCGCACGTTATGCAGCACCTCATTTCGGACGCTGTGCGGTCGGCGTTCAGGCTAGTGACGCAGGTCCGCCGGCCGGACGCGGGGTCGGCGTCGCGGCGACGGTGCCAGGGCTGGCTGAGGCAGCGACAGCGTGGTCAGTTCTTGGCGTCGACCAGGCGCCAGTCGTCTGAGCCGGGGCTGTACCGGCCCCGGAAGTCGGGGTCGTAGGCCGCAGCCAACTCGGCAGCTTTGCCGATGGAGGACCGGTACGCGTCGATGATGGCGTCCTCGGCGTCGTAGTCGAAGGGATCCTGCATGCGCCGCTCCTTCGTGCTGCCGCGCCGGACCGGATTCTCATACAGGTCGCGGGCCGTCATGCCAACGGCGTCGACCACGCCGACCTTGTCGCGGTAGCCGAGCTCGGCGATCATCAGGTCGGGGGACATGGCCCGGTGCAGCGAGTTCTCCTCGCCGAGGAAGGGGCGGGCCGGCGTCGCGAGTTCCTCGGGAAGACTCACAATGTCGAGCTCGACGTCCAGCGCAGCCGCGATGACCTCGATGGTCTGGCGGGCAGTGAGGGTGTGCTCGTCGCTGATGTTGTACGCCTTGCCGGCGGCAGCCTCGGGGTGATCCGCGGCCAGCGTGAGGGCGTGGCCGGCATTGGGGCCGTACGCCGCAGTGCGCAGGGTGAGGCCGCCATCGGACACGATGATCCGGCGGCGGCCGTCGATGATGCGCCGAACGATCAGCCACTCGCGGGGGTTGATCTGGCCGGGCCCGTAGATGAGCGGGTAGCGGAAGATAGTGGCGTTCGGGTGGTGTTCGAACAGCACGTCCTCGGTGGCAACGATCTTGGCCACCTTGTCGTTGGCGTCGTTCACCGCTCGGTCGGCCGACTCGCGCAGCGGGGTGAGCAGGCCGCGTGGCCAGTTCTGCGCCGGACGTGCGTAGCCCTTGTACACGGGGATCCCGCCGACGGCGATGAACTGCCCGCAGCGGCCCACGAAGAACGGCGCCAGGTCGCGCAGCCGGCCGTACATGGCATAGACGACATCGAACGTGGCGTTGCCGAGGGCCTCTTCCACCTCGGCGATGCGGAACGGGTTGGTGTGGATGTGCGGCACTTCGGACTCGGGCGGGAGGGTGTCGACCTCGTGGCGCCCGGTGTGCAGGACCGTGACGTCGTACCCGCGCTCGAACAGCCCGTTCACCACACCAGGCCCCGTGGGCCCCGTGCCGCCGATCACCAGCGCTGTACGAGTCACCGGCTCATGCTGTCAGGTCCGGAGTCATCACGGCGGGGCTAGTGGGGGTGGTAGCCGCTGTCGATGTAGAGCGTGGGCAGGTCGAGGTCGCGGTACATGCGGACGTTGCGCATGTCGTCGTCGATGGCGAGGCGGGGGGTGTAGCCGCACTCCAGCAGCGCTTGGGTCTGCTCGCCCTTGAACAGCGGCGACGGGCTGAAGTCGCCCATCGGGCGCATGATGAGCAGATCCCAGCGGACCTTGTGCTTGACGAGCCAGTCGAGGGTGGCGCCCGACACCCACGTCGGCCGCGAGGTGAGGGCTACCACCACCAGCTCGGGATTCAGCAGCACGAGCAGCTCGAAGACCTCGTCGAGCACGTCGTCGTCGCCCACGTCGGCGAAGAACGAGTCCCAGTCGCGCCACGGGCCGTCGAGGTGATGCTGGCGGTGGGCGGCATCGGCCAGCACGCCGTCGATGTCGACGATCACGCAGTCGCCCGGCGGCACCGGCCCATCCCGCCACCACCAGTACGTCGGCCAGTCGCCCTCGGAAACCGACGCGGCAAAGGTTCGCCTGTGCCTCGGTCCCTTCGCCATTTCCAGCTCAGTCTTCGCTGGGGGCTTCGGCTGCGCGGGTGCGGATCTCCTCCACCACGCCCGCGTCGGCCAGCGTGGTGGTGTCGCCGAGCTGGCGACCCTCGGCCACGTCGCGCAGCAAGCGACGCATGATCTTGCCCGAGCGGGTCTTGGGCAGGTCCGGCACCAGCACCACCGCCTTGGGCCGGGCGATCGCCCCGAGCTTGGTCGCGACGTGCTGGCGTACTTCGGCGCGCAGCTCGTCGGTGGCGTCGTGGCCGCCGCGCAGGATCACGTAGCCCACGATGGCCTGGCCGGTGGTGGCGTCGGTTGCGCCGACCACGGCGGCCTCGGCCACCGACGGGTGGTCGACCAGCGCCGACTCCACCTCAGTGGTGGAGATGCGGTGGCCCGACACGTTCATCACGTCGTCGACACGGCCGAGCAGCCACAGGTAGCCGTCGTCGTCGAGCTTGGCGCCGTCGCCGGCGAAGTAGCGGCCTTCGTACGTGCTCCAGTAGGTCTCCCGGTAGCGCTCGGGATCGCCCCAGATGCCCCGCAGCATCGACGGCCACGGCTCGGTGATGGTCAGATAGCCGCCGCCCCGCTCGACCGGGTTGCCGGCGTCGTCCACCAGCTCCACCGTGATGCCCGGCAGCGCATGGGTGGCCGAGCCGGGCTTGGTGGTGGTGACGCCCGGCAGCGGGGTGATCATGTGGCCGCCGGTCTCGGTCTGCCACCACGTGTCCACGATGGGGCAGGTGCCCCCGCCGATGTGGGTGTGGTACCACATCCAGGCCTCGGGGTTGATGGGCTCGCCGACGGTGCCGAGCACCCGCAGGCTGGACAGGTCGTGCCGCTCTGCCTCGGTCGCACCCCACTTCATGAACGTGCGGATGGCGGTGGGAGCGGTATAGAGCTGGGTCACGCCGTAGCGCTCGATGATGTCCCACAGCCGGTCCTTGGGCCAGCTCGCCCGATCGCCCTCGCGGAATTCGGGGCGCGGGGTGTCGGGCGTGCCCTCGTACATCACCGACGAGGCACCGTTGGCGAGCGGCCCGTACACGATGTAGCTGTGACCGGTGACCCAGCCGATGTCGGCCGCGCACCAGAAGACGTCGACATCGGGCTTGAGGTCGAACACGTAGCGGTGGGTGAACGCCACCTGGGTGAGGTAACCGCCGGTGGTGTGCATGATGCCCTTGGGCTTGGCCGTGGTGCCCGAGGTGTACAGCAGGTACAGCAGATCCTCGGAGTCCATGTGCTCGGGCGGGCAGTCGGCCGAGGCGCCCTCCATCAGGTCGTGGTACCAGTGGTCGACGCTGTCGTTCCAGGACACGTCCTGGCCAGTCCGCCGCACGACCACCACGTTCTCGATGGTGGTGGTGGCCTCGACCGAGGCGTCGGCAGTGTCCTTCAGGCCGAACGGCTCGCCGCGCCGGTAGCCGCCGTCGGCGGTGATGAGCAGCTTGGCGGATGCATCGTCGATGCGGTCCGACAGCGAGTCGGCCGAGAACCCGCCGAACACCACCGAGTGGGCGGCGCCGATGCGGGCGCACGCCAGCATCGCCACCGGCAGCTCGGGGATCATCGGCATGTAGATGCACACGCGGTCGCCGCGCTCCACACCGAGGCCCTTCAGCACGTTGGCGAACTGGCACACCTCGTCGAGCAGGTCCGCGTAGGTGATGGTGCGGGTGTCGCCGGGCTCGCCTTCCCACCAGTAGGCCACCTTGTCGCCGCGGCCGGCGTCGACGTGGCGGTCGAGGCAGTTGTACGACACGTTGAGCGTGCCGCCCAAGAACCACTTCGCGAACGGCAAGTCCCACTCGAGCACGGTGTGGAAGTCGGTGAACCAGGTGACGTGCTCGCGGGCCTGGCGAGCCCAGAACGCCAGCCGGTCGGCAGCGGCCTCGTCGTACAGCGACCGGTCTGCGGTCAGCGCCGCCGAGCGGAAGTTCTCCGCGGGCTCGAAGACACGGTCTTCGACGTAGTAGTCCTCGATCGTCGCCTCGGCGCTCGTGTCAGTCATCGATGTCCCTGTCTCGTCGTGCTGCCAGTGTGCGTGTGCGGATCGACGAGCGCTGCGGCATAACGGAACGGACCTCAACCGGTAGCGACCCGCCAGATGACCAACGCCACGAGAATAATGAACGCGATCGTCTCGATTCGCTGAAGAGCTCCCCAAAGACCGGACTCCCAGAATCGGGTCCAGTACCTTCTGACGCCGCCCCACGCGCGATGCAGGAAACTCGGCGGCGGTTGGTCCATGCTCGGAAACTCAGCCACGACTGACCTGCCAGATTGCCACGGCTACGGCGTTGCAATGAAGCACGCTATAGAACCGTAGGACACTCCCCTTCGAATAATTCGCCGGTACTGTTTGGGCAACTTCTTGTACACCTTCCAGACGCGTTGCACGACCTTTCGGTACACACGGTATTTGTCAGTCTCAGACTCCAAGTATCGGTCAACACCGCCTTCCGCAGCGTCAAGAACGGAATCAATTGCTTGACACACCGCGGCTACCAGTCCACCGTAACTGTCATTGACTGGTGGAAGATCAAACGGACTCAGGCAGTTGCCACTGATAATGAAGGGGCCGGTGAAGTAAGCATGGGTTCCGCAGATGAGGGTCGGATGGCGCTGCGGTTTCGGCGGGTCCTCCAGGGGGTCTAGAACTTCCTCGTCGGGGTTATCGGTTCCGGAGTCGTCGGTTGGCTCCGAAGCTGGCGAGATAACAGGTTCCGAAGATCCAGACTGGGCACCCACCGGCTGGGCAATGAGAGTGCAGATGAGAGAGGTGATAACAAAGGCCGTGAGAAATCTTCTCAAGACATGCCTCTCTTCAGTTGCGTCGAATGCGAGCTAGAAGCCGCGGCGATGGCACCTTCGGAGCGTGTGTTACCTGCGGCACTGTAGCACCTCCCATAGCGCGACCGGCGCGTCGCAGCGACGCCTTGGCGGCGGGACTGCTTGCTGATCGGATGGCGGGAGAGCCCCTGGCGAAGGTGCACCCGGTGGGTGGGTTCGGGGCACTGATGACCCGCCTGGAGGGCCGGATCTGGCGCGACCAGCGCTCACGGGGAGCCGCCTATGCCGCAGCCGGAGTGGCCGTCGGGGCGGTTGGCGGGCTGCTGATGCGCTCGACCACGTCGGCGGTCGCACTGACGGCGGCGGGACGTGAGCTGCGCTCAGTGGCGCTGGGGATCGCCGATTCGCTGGAGGGCGGCGACATCGAGGCTGCTCGGGCGGAGCTTCCCCGCCTCGTGGGCCGGGATCCCAGCGAACTCGATGCCTCCGGCATCGCGGCGGCGATCATCGAGTCGGTTGCCGAGAACAGCGTGGATGCCGTTGTCGCTCCAGCGTTCTGGGCGGCGGTGGCCGGTGCGCCGGGAGCGGCCGCGTACCGGGCGGTCAACACCATGGACGCCATAGTGGGACGAAAGGACGAGCGCTACCTGCGATTCGGCTGGGCTGCGGCCCGGCTCGACGACATGGCCAACTACGTGCCGGCTCGCCTGTTTGCGGCGTTGGTGGCGGCGCTGCGGCCGCGGCGGGCACGCGCCGTGTGGACCGCGATACGCGATGACGCGCCTGCGCATCCCTCCCCCAATGCCGGAGTTGCCGAGGCAGCCGTTGCGGCTGCGCTCGGCCGAGAGCTGGGCGGTCCGCTGCGCTACGGCACGCAGCAGGAGAACCGGCCACGCCTCGGCGTGGGTCCGCGGCCGAGCACCGACGACATCAGGCCGGCTGTGCACCTTGCCTCGCAGACCGAGCTGCTGCTCGTGGCACTCGCGCTGCTGGCCTGGCTGCTGGAACGAAGTCGTTCGAGCCACTGACGCCACAAACCCTCGGCCCCCAGCAGCGCTGCGGCGATGCAACGAGCGGCTCAACCGGCGCGCCACTCAGCAGCGATGCGGCGAGCAGTTCAGCCGACGCGCCACTCGGCGGTCCAGAAAGCACCCATGCCGTCGAGGTCGGTGAGCGCTGCTGCCTCGTCGAGCAACGTGCGGGCGGCCAGCGCCTCGGCCGTCGGATTCGATCGGCTTCGCTGCCACAGCGCCCGTGCATCGGCCGTCATCGAGTCGATGCCGGCGGCGGCAAGCCACCCGGCCTGCGTGCTCAACGTGGCACCTGGCGGCAGCTGGTCGAACGCGACATCGCAGGTGATGTCTGCTGTGCCTGGTGAGTCGAGCGGGTCATGCCCGCGGCGTTGTGACCGGTAGGTGCGCAGCCACTCGCTCTGGGGACGCTGTGCCAGTTCGGCCGTGCGGCGCACGCCGTAGTCGAACGTCAGCAGCCGACCGTGTTCGAGCAAGCGCAGCGCCCGACGGACCCAGACCGTCGCTTTCAGCTGCAGTGGCACACGCGCACCCGGTGCGACGCCAGGGGCCAGTGCCTCGGCCATCGCCGCCGCATCGGCCGGAGCATCTCGCAGCACCTCTCTCGCGCTCCCGGCCGTCGGCAGCGCGACATCATGCTCTAGCGTGCCGTGGTCTTCCTCGGCTCGCGGCCTATCCATTGCAGGGTCGGCGTCTTCGACATGCACCTCCTGCCAGCCGGTCTCCGAACGCTCGAGCAGGCGGAACGGCAGGTTGTCGAGCAACTCGTTGGCGAGCACGACGCCGACGAGCGGGCCAGCGGGGAGATCAGACACTGCAACGACGCGCTCCGACTCACCGGCATCGGCGATCCGGACGAGCGCGTCGCCGAGCTGCCAGTCCACCCGCTCGACCATCACGTACCGCACGGCATCACGGCACGCCACAACATGCGCGAGCACATCGCGGCACAGCGTCCCGTGGCCGACGCCGCACTCGACCACTACGAACGGATCGGGCTGGCCCAGCTCATCCCACGTGCGATCCAGGTAGCCAGCGATGCACCGAGCGAACAGCGTGCCCAGCTCGGGCGATGTCGCAAAATCACCGCCCCGAGCGGCCGGTCGTCCCCCGCGCACGTAGAAGCCGGAAGCGCCGTACAGCGCATCATCCATGAACTCGTCAAAGCGCTGCACAGCCGAATCACACGGCTGGTCTGAACTGCGGCTCAAGTTGCGGGCGGACTTGCCGCTGCAACTGCGTGATCGACCTCCACAGCACGCAGCCTTTCGTCGTGACCGTCAAAGCGAACGTCGTCTCGCGCGCCGCGCGCATCCATGCGCGCGACCCACCGGTCGATGCGTCGTTCGATGCGTCCAGCGGTGTACAGCAAGAGGCCCGCAAGCACGGTGAACTGCGCAATCACGAGGCCACCGAGAAATCCTGCTTCGGTCATGGTCACTACCTCCAGTCTGCCGCATAGGCGCACCACTCTGGCGCGCTGACGGGGCAGCGATGGTTCTAGTGCCGTTCTTTGAGTGGCATCAATTTATTTATATTGAAAATATACGAAACGACAAACTCCGAACGTCGACCTGCCGAGTGCACCGTCTGCAAGCAACGCATCTCTGGCGGGGTCAGCCGCCGAAGTGGAATGTTGCGACGTCGCCGAAGTGGCTGACCAAGCCGGGGAGGACGCCGAACGCCAGCGTGGCAATTGCCGTGATCGCCAGCGCCGCTGCCAATGCTCCGGTCATGGGGATCTTGCCCGGGGCGAAG
Organism: Acidimicrobiia bacterium; assembly: GCA_022821985.1. Classification (GTDB taxonomy): domain Bacteria; phylum Actinomycetota; class Acidimicrobiia; order Acidimicrobiales; family Poriferisodalaceae; genus Poriferisodalis. The sequence goes on along the minus strand of JAJECP010000039.1, from coordinate 55,233 downwards.
CGCACCATCGTGGCCTGACGGGTCTCGGTGGCCAGCCACGCATCGCCGTGCTCGTCCTGGTCGGCGGACGCATCGGCTGCTTCGGCGACATCAATCTCGTCGTCGCCTCCTGAATCGACCCCCAGTGCCACCATCTCGGGCACCGGCTCGAACCACATCTGCACGAGCACCCGGGCGTAGTAGCCGAACGCGATCACCGCGTTCACCGCCACGATGACAGCGAGCACCCAGCCAGCGGGCGTGCTCGCATCGGCCAGCGCCCGGAAGATCACGAACTTTGCGAACCAGCCGCCCGCCGGCGGTATGCCGGCCAGCGCCGCCAGGAACAGCGTCATCAGCACCGTCATGCCGGGCGCATAGTTGAACAGCCCGCCGTAGCTCGAGATCTCGCCTGAGCGGGTGCGCCGCGACACCGCGAGCACCACGCTGAACGCGCCCAGGTTCATGAACGCGTAGATGATGGCGTAGACGATGATCGCCTCATATGCACCGGGCAGCACGTTGGTGGTGATGTCGGTGCCAGGCACAGTCCAGGCTTCGCCCTCGAACGCCACGGCGAAGGGCACCAGCATGAAGCCGCCCTGCGCCACGCCCGAGTACGCCAGCATCCGCACGATGTTCGTCTGGCGCAGCGCGATCAGGTTGCCCACCGTCATTGTCACCGCGGCCAGCACCCAGAAGAACGGCTGCACCACATCGGCAGCCCCCTCGAAGGCCACGAACACCAGCCCCAGCAGCGCCACAAAGCCCGCTGCCTTCGACGCCACCGACAGGAACGCTGTCACCGGTGTGGGGGCACCCTCATAGGTGTCGGGCGCCCACGTGTGGAACGGCACCGCTGACACCTTGAAGGCGAAGCCGATCAGCACGAACAGGATCGCCACGACGACGATCGGGCTCGCGCCCTCGCCCGTCAATGCAGCGGCAATCGTGCCGAAGTCGGTGTCGCCGGCCACGCCGAACACCAGCGACATGCCGTACAGCATCACCGCCGAGGCGAAAACCCCCATCAGGTAGTACTTCAAGCCGGCTTCGTTGGATCGCGGACCGCCCTTGCGCCAGGCGGCCAGCATGTACGCCGGGATCGACAGCAGCTCCAGCGCCACGAACACGCTCACGAGGTCGCGCGAGCTGGCCATCATCACCATGCCCAGCAGCGACGTCAGCAGCAGCGTGTAGTACTCGTTCTCGTAGTAGTCGCCCTCGCGCACGTAGTCGACCGACATGAGCACGACCAGGTAGCCGGCCAAGATGAACAGCGCCTTGAGCACCAGCGAGAAGTCGTCGACGACGTAGGCACCGCCGAACATGGGCCGCTCGGCGCCGTCGGCTGCCAACGTCAGGATCGGCACGAGCGTGGCCAGCAGGCCGATGCCGGTCAGCGTCGGCATCATCCGCTTGGCCTTGTCGTCGAGTGCGATGTCGGCAACGGTCACCAGCGTGCCGACCGCCAGCAGGGTCAATTCGGGCGCGAGCGCGTGCCAGTCGAGGTCCGGCCGCACGAACGCGAGAAGTGCCCCGAGGTTCATCCTCAGCTCCCGCCCACCGCTGCGCTGATGCTCTCGGCGATGCCGGTCGACACGTCATCGACCACACCGAAGATCAGCCCGGGAACCCAGCCGAACAGCACCATCGCGATGATGAGCGGCGTCCACGCGGCCCATTCGTAACGGTTCACATCGGCGATCACGTGCCCTTCCCATTCGGGCTTGGGCTCGCCGAACGCGCTGCGCTGGAACAGCCACAGCAGGTAGCCGGCAGCGAACACCGTGCCCACCGCGGCGATCACCATGTAGGTGCGGAACGTCGCTTCGGACAGCCCGGCACCGGGGTCGTAGGCCGACAGGATCGCAGGGAACTCGCCCCAGAAGCCCGCCAAGCCCGGCAGGCCCAGCGAGGCCATCGCAGAGATGGCCAGGATCCAGCCCATGCGAGGCGCCGACTTCAGCAAGCCGCCCAGCCGGTTGATCTCGAGCGTGTGGTAGCGCTCCTTCACCGAGCCGGCCAGGAAGAACAGCATCCCGGTGATGATCCCGTGGGCCACCATGCCGAACACGGCGGCATTGATGCCGATCGGGGTGAGCGTGGCGATGCCGAGCATCACGAAGCCCATGTGCGCCACCGAGCTGAAGGCGATGAGCCGTTTCATGTCAGTCTGCGCCAGGCATCCCAGGGCGCCGTAGATGATGCCGATCACCGCCAGCAGGCCGATCCAGGGCGCCCACGCCGCAGCGCCTTCGGGCAGGAACGGCAGCGCGATCCGCACGAAGCCGTAGGTGCCGAGCTTCAGCAAGATGGCCGCCAGGATCACCGAGCCCACGGTGGGCGCCTCGGTGTGCGCGTCGGGCAGCCATGTGTGGAACGGGAACATCGGCACCTTGATGCCGAAGCCCATGAACAGGCCGGCGAAGATGATCGCCTGGGTGCCCCGGGCCAGGTCGCCTCCGGCAGCATCAGCCAGCACGCGCATGTCGAAGCTGCGCAGATCGAGCCCGTTCGCTCCGGTGGCCACGAAGTACAGCGCCACGAAGCTCACGATCATCAGCGCCGAGCCGAACAGCGTGAACAGGAAGAACTTCAGCGAGGCGTAGCGACGGTTCTCGCCGCCCCACACGCCGATCATGAAGTACATCGGCAGCAGCACGACCTCGAAGAAGACGAAGAACAAGATGAGGTCCTGCGCCACGAAGGTGCCGTTCATGCCCGATGCCAGGATCAGCATCAGGATCAGGAAGGCCTTGGCGTTGCCCGGCTCGGGGATGTGCTCCCACGAATAGATCACGCACAGCGGGATGATCACCATCGACAGGATCAGCAGCGGCAGCGACAGGCCGTCGAGCCCCATGATGTAGTCGGCGTCGATGGCGTTGATCCAGCCCTTGTCCACCACGAACTGCAGCGTCCCGGCCCTGCCGTAGTCGAAGGCGAACAGCAGGTACACGCCGACCGCCAGCGTCGCCAGCGACGACACGAGTGCGATGGTCTTCAGCTCGAGCTCGCGCGCTCGTGGCACTGCCATCATCACGAGCGCGCCGACGGCTGGCAGGAACACCGCGAGCGTCAGCGCCCAAGCGTCGAATCCAGTTGCGTCCACTACGAAGCTCCCTCTTGGTTACGAACCTGCATGCCCATCGCCGGTCACAACACGATCACGAACACGATGGCAACCACGGCCGCGGTGCCGAACAGCAGCGAGCCGTAGTTCTGGACCTTGCCGGTCTGCATCACCCGCAGACCCTGACCGCCGGCATCGGCACCGCTGCCGAGCGCGTTGACGGTGTTGTCGATGGTGCCCTGGTCGATCCAGCGGTACACCCAGCGGCCGCTGTCGCGCGCTCCCTCGCCGGCGCGGTTGACCACCAGGTCGATCACGTTGTTGTTTACCCAGTTGGCGCCGCGGGCGATCGGCGCCTTGATCGAGCCCACCACGATGTCGGTGTACAGGTGATCGAGGTAGTACTTCTGCTCGAGGAACGTGTACCCCGCCTTGGCGTAGCGGTTCCGCTCGGTGAGCCCGTGCGGCCCGGCGTTGCGCCAGAAATACATGAACGTGATGGCGATGCCGGTCAGCGCCAGCGCGAGGCCCACGAGCGCCAGCCACAGCGACGGGTCGGGGTGCGACAGCCCGACCGCATTCAGGTAGTGCGTGGGCTCGGCGTAGGTCTGCACGAGATGCGCCAAGCCTTCGAGACCGACGAACTCCAGCACCGGTGTCGGAAGGTTGAACGCCCCGGCGATCACCGCCATGACCGCCAGGATCCACAGCGGCACGGTCATCACCTTGGGCGACTCGTGCGGGTGGCCGTGGCCCCGGTACTCGCCCCAGAACGTGTACCAGATCACCCGGGTCATGTACGCGGCCGTGAGCAGTGCCACGACGCAGCCGAAGATCAGCATGAGCGGGTAAGCGCTTTCCTGCCCTGCGAAGGCCCCGAGCAGGATCTCGTCCTTCGACCAGAAGCCCGCAAACGGGAACACGCCCGCCAGTGCCAGCGTCGAGATCACGAACGTCTTGTAGGTGTGCGGCATGTGCTTGCGCAGGCCGCCCATCTCCCGCATGTCGAAGGTGTGGTGGGCGGCGTGGCTGACCGAGCCGGCTCCCAGGAACAGGCAGGCCTTGAAGAAGGCGTGCGTGAACAGGTGGAACATGGCAGCGGTCCAGGCGCCCACGCCCAGCGCCATCACCATGTAGCCGAGCTGGCTGACGGTGGAGTAGGCCAGCACTTTCTTGATGTCCCACTGGGCGAAGGCCAGCCCGGCGCCGATCAGTGCCGTGAAGCCGCCGATGAACGCCATCAGGTTGATCGACGAGGTGCCGATGGAGAAGCCTTCGTAGAACACCGGATACAGCCGGCCGATCATGAACACGCCCGCCACGACCATGGTCGCTGCATGGATCAGCGCCGAGACCGGCGTGGGCCCCGCCATGGCATCGGGCAGCCAGGTATGCAGCGGGAACTGGCCCGACTTGGAGCACACCGCCGCCATGAGCGCGATCGACGCGATGAGCATGGCGAAGTGGACTTCGCTGCCCATCTCGCCGACGGCGCGATTGATCTTGTCGATGTCAAACGTGCCGAAGGTGCCGAACAGGATGATGACGCCAACCAGCAGGCCAATGTCGCCGACACGGTTCGTCAGGAAGGCCTTCACCGCCGCGTCAGTGTTGGGCCGTTCCTCCCACCAGTGCCCGATCAGCACGAAGCTGCACACGCCCACCAGCTCCCAGCCCACGATCATCTGGACCAGGTTCTGGGCCATGACGAAGAAGAGCATCGAGGCGGTGAACAGGCTCAGGAAGGCGTAGTAGTGGACGAATCGCCGGTCGCCCTTGACGTACTCGCTGGAATAGATGTGCACCAGCAACGAGATCGACGTCACCACGAGCAACAGCAGCACCGTCTGGCCGTCCACCAGCGTTCCCACGGCAAAGTCGACGCCGCTGCTCGACCACCAGCCGTCGACCTCGGAGATGACCGGCTCGGTGGTGGCGTAGCCGTGCCCGTCAGCGCCGTGGCCGTCGTCTTCGGCGGCGAGATGCAGCTCGCCGTCAAGCCCTCCGGCGCTTGAAGCGCTCAACCCCTCGGTGACCGCAATCTGGGCGTGCTCGGCGTCGTCGTACTTCGACGACGTGCTGTCTTCCACCCGGGTGATCCACGAGACCGCCGCGATCATCGAGAGCACCCACACGATGCCCACGGCGGTGATGCCCACCTTGTGGACCCGCTCGACGCCGATGACGCTGCGGCCGAACAGCAGGATGACGAGGAATGAGACCGCCGGGATCAGCGGGATGAGAAACGCGTTCTCCAGAATCCAGTCCATACGCGCGCGCTCAGCCCTTCATCAGGTCGAACTCGTCGACCGCGATCGACTTGCGGTTGCGATACAGCAGCAGCACGATGGCCAAACCCACGCCGACCTCGGCCGCTGCGACCGCAATGATGAACAGGGCGAAGACCTGCCCCGACACCACGTCGTGCTGCAGCCCGAACGCCACCAGGTTGAGGTTGACGGCGTTGAGCATCAGCTCGATCGACATCAGCACCATCACGCCGTTGCGGCGCGCCAGCACGCCGTAGACGCCGACGGCGAACAGCAGCGCACCAAGCAGCAGGAACTGGTTCAGCAACATGAACTCAACCCCCGCCTCAGTCCCTGCGCGCCAGCACGACAGCGCCGATCAGTGCGGCCAGCAGCAGCACCGAGACGGCTTCGAACGGGATGATGTATTGGGAGAAGACCGAGTCGGAGACATCGGCCGTGCGGAACACCGTGTTGTCGGTGGCCAGCGAGTCGGTGCCGAAGCGGTCGATGAGGGCGTAGACGGTGATGCCGCCCAAGGCCAGCGCCGACAGCGCGGCAACCGGCCAGGTGGCTCCGGTCATCTGGGGTATTCGCCCGATCGGCGCCCGGGTGAGCATGATGCCGAACAGGAACAGCACCATCACAGCGCCGATGTAGACGAGCACCTGCGTGGTGGCAATGAACTCGGCGGTGAGGAGCACGTAGTTGGCTGCGAGACCGCCCAGCACGGCCACCAGGAACAGGGCTGCGTGCACGATGTTGCGCGTCGTCACCATCCCGAGCGCGGCCGCCACGGTGATGGCCGCGATGATGCCGAAGGCGATGTTCTGCGCAACCATCGGGCGTCCTAGCTCCCCGCCTCGAGCTTGCGCGCCGGCGCGAAATCATCAGTGCCGAAGTCGGGAACCTTGCGCACCTTCTGCTCCGAGCCAGGCTCGTACTCGAGAAACTCCGGCACGGTCTCCATCCACTCGCTGAGCCGGATCCGGTCGTGCAGAAGATCGGCGATGTGGGGTTCGGAGTACTCGTACTCGGGCGACCAGAACAGCGCGTCGAACGGGCACACCTCCACGCAGATGCCGCAGTACATGCACAGCGCGTAGTCGATGTCGAACCGGTCGACCACATTGACCGAGCGGACTGCACCGCCAGCACGCCGGGGCGGGGCTTTCACCTTGTGGCCTTCGATGTAGATGCACCAGTCGGGGCAGGAGCGAGAGCACAGCATGCAGGCCGTGCAGTTCTCCTCGTGCAGGGCGATCACGCCCCGGGCGCGGTCGGGCGGGGCTTCCTTCTCGTGCGGGTACTGCACGGTGACCGAGCCCTGCTGGGGAGCAGGGATAAGCGTGCGGATGCCCCGCTTGGGGAACAGCGTGCGCATCGCGGTGCGCGCCGTCACGCCAAGGCCTTTCAGCAGTCCGGGAAGTTGTGGCATCTACAGCACCACCTTGAAGATTCCGGTCACGACGATGTTCGCGAGCGACAGCGGGATGAGGACCTTCCAGGCGAACTTCTGGAGCTGGTCTTCGCGCAGGCGGGGGTAGGTGAAGCGGATCCAGAAGATGATGAAGGCCACCACCAGGATCTTCACGAGCATCACGACCGGGCCGAGCACGTTGAGCACCGGCGCGTTGAAGTCGAAGCCGGGGATCCACCAGCCGCCCAGGAACATCACGGTGGCGAGCGCCGAGAAGGCGAACGCCGTGGCCACTTCGGCCATGAAGAAGAGCAGGAAGCGGAAGCCCGTGTACTCCACGTGGAAGCCGCCGACGAGCTCGGTCTCGGCCACGGGCATGTCGAACGGCGTCTGGGTCAGCTCGGCCTGGGCGGAGATCATGAAGATCAGAAAGCCGATGAACTGCGTCAGGATGAACGGGTTGCCGATGAGGCCGAAGCCGAAGATCTCGCCCTCGGCCTGGGCACGCACGATCTCCTGCAAATTGAGCGAGTCGGCCTGGATGACCACGCCCATGACGGCCAGGATCAGCGGCAACTCGTATGCGATGAGCTGGCCAGCCGCCCGCAGGCCGCCGAGCAAGGCGTACTTGTTGGCCGACGCCCAGCCCGCCATCAGCACGCCCAGCACCGACAGCGACGAGACCGCCATCGCGTAGAAGATCCCCGTGTCGAGGTTCTCCACCACCGCGTCGGGGCCGGTCGGCAGCACCACGAAGAGCAGGAACGACGAGGCCAGCACCACCACCGGGGCTGCCCGGAAGACTCGCCGGTCGGCGACGGCGGGGTGGATGTCTTCCTTCTGCAGGAACTTCACCGCGTCGGCGATGAGCTGCAGCGTGCCGTAGGGGCCGACGTCCTGGGGGCCGAGCCGGCTCTGCATGAACGCCATCATCTTGAGCAGGAACAGGTAGCCCAGCATGAGCGCGGCTGTGGGGATGACGATGAGTGCCACGCCCAGCTTGATGCTGGTCTCGGCCCAGTACGCCAGGCCCAGTGCCCCGGTCATCGGTCGATGTCCCCGAGGATGAAGTACAGCGAGCCGAGGATGGTGATGATGTCGGGCACGTAGGTGCCCCGCATCACCCACGGCACCACCGAGATGTTGCTGAAGCTGGGCGTGCGGATCTTCACCCGGAACGGGCCCAGACCGCCCTTGGACACCACGTAGTAGCCCATCTCGCCCAGCGGGTTCTCGGTGGAGACGTACGCCTCGCCGGCGGGCACCTTGATGATGCGCGGCACCTTGGCCATGATCGGGCCCGAGGGGATGCCGTCGAGCAGCTGGTCGACGATCTTGGTGGCCTCGCGGGTCTCCTGCAGGCGCACCCAGTAGCGGGCGAACGAGTCGCCGTCGGGATGGGTCCAGACCCGCCAGTCCACCTGGTCCCAGGCGAGGCCCGGGTTGGCATCGCGGCGCAGGTCCCAGTCGACCCCGCTGGCGCGGAGGTTGGCGCCCGATAGGCCGTAGCTCAGCGCCACGTCGCCCGGGATCACGCCGACACTGCGGCAGCGAGTCTGGAAGATCTCGTTGCCCATGAGCAGGTCTTCCATCTCGTCGCAGAAGCCGCGCATCTTGGCCATGACGGCGTGCGTCTCGGCAATCCAGCCGCGGGGGATGTCGTCTTTGAGGCCGCCGATGCGGTCGAAGTTGGGGTGGAATCGGCCGCCGGTGACTTCCTCGATCTGGTTGAGGACCCGCTCGCGGTCACGGAAAGCGAAGAACACCGGGGTGAGCGCGCCGACCTGCACACCCATGTCGCCCAGGAACAGCGACACGTTCGCGATGCGGCTCAGCTCAAACAGGATGGTGCGGATCCACTGCGCACGGGGCGGGGCCTCCACGCCCATCAGCTGCTCGGCCGCCAGGATGAACGGCACCTCGTTGGCGAAGCTGCCCAGCCAGTCGATGCGGTTGATCAGCGTGGTGCACTGGGGGTAGGTGCGGACCTCGCAGAGCTTCTCGTAGCCGCGGTGCATGTAGCCCATGAGGGGCTCGGCGGAGATGACCTGCTCGCCGTCGAGCTGGCAGGCGATGCGCAGCGTGCCGTGCGTGGCAGGGTGCTGCGGGCCGATGTTGAGCGTCATGTCGCCGGTGTCGAGCTCGACATTGACGCGGGCATCGGCGGCTTGGGCCGCCACGTAGGCCTGCTGTTCCCGCAGCGCAGATGCCGTCGGCGGGGGACTCATGCGCCCGCTCCCGACGCTTCGAACTCGGCCATCACCTCGGCCTCGAGCTGGGCTTCGAGCTCGGGCGGGATCTCCTCGATGTCGACCACGCCGGGCCACGGCTTGACCGCACGAGCCAGCAAGGGGAAGTCCTTGCGCAGCGGATGGCCCTCGAATTCGGTGGGCAGGTAGATGTGCTCCAGGTTCGGATGGCCGTCGAAGACGAGGCCGAACATCTCGTGGGCTTCTCGCTCGTGCCAGTCGGCCCCGGAGAAGATGTCGATGATCGACGGCACCGATGCGGGAGCGCCGTCGGCCTCGGGCACGTCGGCCTTGATGAGCACGGCGGCGTGCCGGGCCGGCGAATGCAGTTGCGCAAGCAATTGGAAGCGGGTCTCGCCGCCCCCTCGCCGCACGGTCTCCTCGGCCGTGGCGCTGGATGCTTCGTCGTCTTCCTCGCCGACGCCGGCGGCGTCGAACTCGGTGTCCTCGTAGCGACGTTCGGGCGCATCGGTCCAGTCGATGGCCGACAGGAAACCGAAGTAGGCAAAGCCTGCGTCTCGCAGCGCCGACATCGCGCCATGCCACTGCTCAATATCGATGCGCAGCCAGAGGTTCTGGCCGGCTTCCACGTGGGATTCGACCACCGCATCGCCGAGCAACTCGGACAGTTCGGCGGCGAGCGCTTCGCGCGCCTCGTCGCCGGGCGCTGCTGCGTCGTCTGCCTGCTCGTCGCCGGTGCCGTCGGCCATGGCTACGCCTGCGCCGATCCCGCGGGTGCTGCCGGCGCCGTCGGCGCAGTGCGCGATGCTCCCGGCGCTGCTGGCACCACTATCGGCTCGCCGCGCCAGCGTTCTTGCATGTCCTCGCGCTGGATGCGCTCCTGCAGCAGCACGATGCCTTCCAGCAGCGCTTCGGGTCGTGGCGGGCAGCCGGGCACGTACACGTCAACCGGGATGACCTGGTCGACACCCTTGGTCACTGAGTAGCTGTCCCAATACGGCCCGCCGCAGTTGGCGCACGAGCCCATCGAGATGACGTACTTGGGCTCAGGCATCTGCTCGTACAGGCGGCGGATGACCGGCGCCATCTTGTCGGTGACGGTGCCGGAGATCACGACCAGATCGGCTTGGCGCGGGCTGGCCGGAAACGGGATGACGCCCAGACGCATCACGTCATAGCGGGGCGAGCCGAATGCGGCGCCCATCTCGATGGCGCAGCAGGCGAGGCCCCACTGGTACACCCACAGCGAGCGCGCCCGGCCGAAATTCAGCAGCCAGCTCAGCGGCTTGGGCAGTTTGACTTTGTCAACCAGTGCCATCGCGGGATTCCCTCAGCCCCTCACACCCAGCGCAGGACGCCCTTGCGCCATGCGTAGAACAGGCCCAGCACGAGGATGAAGATGAAGATCGCCATCTCGACCAGGCCGAACAGGGCATAGACCTCGAGCCGCGTCGCCCAAGGAAAGATGAACACGGCCTCCACGTCGAACAGCACGAAGAGCACCGCGAAGACGTAGTAGCGGATCTGGCTCTGGGTCCAGTCGCTGCCGACCGGATCGACGCCGCTCTCGTATGCGATGAGCTTCTGGGGCGTCGGTCGCTGCGGCCGCAGGACCCGTGCGACTCCGAACATCGTGAAGGCCATCAGGACTGCCGCTGCGCCGAAGATTGCGACGGTCAGATAGCTCCGCAAGAGGTCGGACACGGACCGCAACGCTAGCGACTTCGCGCCACCCTGCGCCGAATCTGCGACGTTCCGCGGCGAACGTGTCCAAGCGGAATCGCGAAGGCTTGGGGCGTGCGATCAGACCTTCCTGCGGGGTATGTCCGCGTTCTTGAGAATCTCGCCGTGAGCATCGATGATTCCGGCCTTAGACCCAAGGGAGAGCGGGTTCGCGCCGAACAGATCGGCGCGGTTGATGGCTACCCACCGGTAGCCGTCGATCTTCTTGACACGCTTGAAGGCACCCTTGAGGTCGTCCACGCTGGCCGCGACGACGATGGAGCCCTTGTCGAACACGAGATCGGCTGCGCCCGAAGCATCGGCAGTCGCGCCAACCGCTGCCGCCACAGCTGCAGTCAGCGCGTCATGGTCGAGTCGGCTCATGTCATTCCTCCTCGGTGAGAATGGCCACGACAGCCTCAAGCGCGGCTTCGGCTTGCGGTCCCTCTGAGTGGACTCGCGCAGTGTCACCGGGTCCCGCTCCGAGCGCGAGCACGCTCATGATGCTCACCGCATTGGCGGTCTTCTGGCCGGCCTCGATCCTGACCTCCGCATCGAATGCCTTCAACTTCTCGACCATGACCGCGGCAGGCCGGGCGTGAAGGCCATGCGGATTGGTGATGACCACTTCGGCGAACATCGGGTCCATCGAGATCTCCAACTCCTGGGGTCAATCGTCGTCCGACGGCGCAGCGCTCAGCTGGTCGTAGACGAAGTCGGCATCACCCGTCTGCGCAAGCTGCTCGCATAATTCCTCGTCTTGCAGTATCTCGGCAAGCTGCGACAGGACGCGTACGTGATCGTCGCCTACCGCTGCAAGCCCGACCACCAGATAGGCGGTACCTGGCCCCCAGTCGACGCCCTCGGGATACTGGGCAACCACGATCCCCGTCGATCGGATGAACTCCTTGCTCTCGTTGACCCCATGAGGCAGGGCCACGCCATTGCCCAAGTAGGTGGAGACAACCCGTTCGCGATTCTTCATCCCTTCGACGTAGGGCGGAGTTACCGAGCCGCGATTCACGAGCAGGCTGCCCGAGTATTCGATGGCTTCGTCCATGGAATCCGCACTGCACCCGAGCACAACGTCCGCTCGGGTCAGCACAGACCCAAGCCCGTTGTCCACGCTGTCGTCCACGTCAGAGCTCAGATCTTTGACACGACCGGTTCACCGGCCTTCAGCGTCGCGACCAGTTGTTTCACTGATGGGTCATTCATGAAGAGCACGAACGGCACGATGGCCGCCGTCGGGACTTTCTCCCGCGCCTGCTTCGCGAGGCCTTGATGGACAACGATCACGTCGGCATCGTCAGCCAGCTGACCTACCGGTCGATGCACGACGGCGATGTCGAGCTTGGCTTTCTTGACCATCTTCTTCAGTTGATTTGCGCCCATCAGGCTGCTGCCCATACCCGCTTCGCAGGCGAACACAATCAACTTCACGTCGCTGGCCGTCTTGGTGACTCGCTCCGTCATGTTTGATCTCCGGTCGGTCTTTCGGATACTGGTGCCGCTCCTGCGCCACAGGCCAATACGCAGGATGGCGGTGCCACGAAGAATATGGGCCACTGAGATTAGGAGGACCGGGGCGGTCAGCAATCCTGAGCCGCCCCGGCCTCCTCAGGCTGCGCTCATCTGGGGCTCGGCGCAACCTCCGTCGTGGCTCAGTTCAGCGGGACACCCTCCATGGCGTCGTCGAGCGAGGTGTCATCGTCGCTGTCGTCTATCTCCGGAACCGGGAAGAGTCTCAACAGGATCGAGCCGACGATGAATGCGGCTGCGGCCCCTGCGGCAATACCGAGCAGCACGCCTGCGACCGCACCGCCGTCGGACGGCAAGAACGAGAAGTAGGCGAAGATGCTGCCTGGCGACGGCGGCCCGGTGAGGCCTGCATCGAAGATGACGAACACAATGTCGGCCGTGATGCCGCCTGCCCACATCGCACCGATCATCACCGGGTTCATCAGGACATACGGGAAGTACACCTCGTGGATCCCGCCGAAAAAGTGGATGACGATGGAGCCAGGGGCGGACAGCTTGGCCAGCCCCTTGCCGGCAAACCAGTACGCGAGCAGCAGTCCCAGACCAGGTCCGGGGTTCGACTCGAGCATGTAGTAGATGGAGCGGCCTGTCTCAGCCACGTCGGTTGAGCCGAGCGGCGTGAGCACCCCGTGGTTGATGGCGTTGTTCAGGAACAGCACCTTGCCGACTTCGATGGGCAGGTCCATGAGCGGCAGCAATCCGGCATCGCTGATGCCCTCAACCATGTTGCCGAATGCGTTGGCGATGCTCGATGTGATCGGTCCGATGACCACGTAACCGAGCAGGGCCAAGCAGAGCCCGGCGATGGCCTGAGAGAAGTTGTTGATGAGCATCTCGAACCCGGCGGGACGCTTGTCCTCGAGCCACTTGTCGATCTCCCTCATCGCGTAACCCGCGAGCGGGCCAACGATCATTGCTCCGAGGAACTGCGGCACATTCTGGGCCGAGGCACCAGAAGCCAACTCGAAGGATGCACCGCCGATGACGCCGAGGACAGCGACTGCGCCGAGCACGCCACCGCGGTGGCCGTGGATCAGCTTGCCGCCTGTGTATGCGACCAGAACGGGCAGCAGATACACGATCGTCGGTCCGACAATGTTGCCGGTGATGGCATCCCAGTCCCAGTCAATGCTGGTCTTGGCTAGCCAACCTGTCGGGATGAATAGAGCAGTGATCAAACCCCATGCCATGAAGGCACCGATATTCGGTATGACCATGCTCGACAAGAAGCCGCCGAAACGTTGGACACGTTGAAGCATGCGTAGAACCCCCTTGCTTCAGGCGATGGGATCATCCTTGCCCCTGGAAGCCACCCGGATCTACTGCCAATACGGCACCTTTCGGTAACGACAATTCGGTGCGCGCACGGCACCATGTCTCAATGGCATATGAGCCAATATCACGCGCGGGATAAGGCGTATAGCGCGACCTGTGCGACATCGGTTGTCGACAGCAGGGGGCTGACGACAACCACCGGCACATCGCTTGCCCGCAGCGGCACCGTCGAGATGACGAGGTCGAAGTCATCATGCGGGAGTTCTTCGAATCCTCCCTCAGACAGGACTTCCACAAGGTCCAGTTCGGGGAACTCGGATTTGATCCGAGACACGAGCACCCAGACCGTGGCCATCCCGCTGGGGCATACGACGAGGGCGCGGCGCCTCGGCCGGAGCCGCGCTCGTTCCATCGCACCCGAGACGTACATGGTGATGAAGCCGATCTCGTCCTCAGCGACCGCCACATGCATCGTCTCGGCGATCAGTGATGCCATCTCGCCGGCGACGGCATACACGTCGGGATAACGCTCGCGCACTTCTTCGAGCAGGGGATTGTGAATCGGCAACCCATAGCGCAGGCGAACACCGAGACGTTCGAGATGAGCCGCCAACCCACGCCTGAGCTCCGAGTCGTCGACGAGTGCCGTGTGAAGCCTGTCGCCGGCGAGTTGCATGATCGCGTCGAGGAGTTCATCGCCGATGCCCTCCGAACCCGAGTGTGCGGTGTCGAGGGCATCGAGTCCGAGCAGATATTCGGTGATCGTCGCCACCTCTGCCGCGGGGAGGCTGGTGCCGGCAAGCTGCTCCAAGCTCGGAACGATGGTCGCGACGCTGCGGGCAATGGGATGGTCCATCGCCGACCGATGCGAACCAGCATCAAGTGCGACGCAGCGTCCTGCTTGGATCCGGGCGACCGACACTGCCAGATACAGGGCGAAGACCGCATCGCTGCGGCCTGTGGTGAGCGTCTGGCCGAGTGCGCTGGACCGAACGATCGCGGCGGTCTCGGCCAAGGGAAGCGTGAAGATCCGCTCCAGCAGGCCGATCGGCACTCGCGCGGTCGCCTGTTGCGCTGCAGACGGTGCCTCAGCGAGCTGCAGGTGCAGTACCTCTTCTGGGATTGCTTCGAGAATGAGCTGCACAGTCACGCGGCGGATGCGTCGTTCGGTGCCGACCAGCGAGATCCCTCGGCCGGCGCGTCGCACCAGCGGGAGTCCATTGCGTTCGAGCCACGGCTCACACCTCTGCAGATCGCGGCGAGCCGATGTCTTCGAGACTTCCAGTTCCAGGTGGAGCTCCTCGAGGGACACCACGTCCGGCGCTTCCCACAGCAGTGCCGCGAGGAGAATCCGCGCCCTTTCAGGCGGGGCATACACCCGCGGCACCTCTGGCAAGGACCGGATGCCGGCCGCGATTCTCGAACGAACATCGGATGTGGCAGTGACCAGCAGGCCTTGGCCCCGTTTGCGTGCCAGCTCAGCACCGCACTCTTGGAGAAACCGCTCGACTTGGTCGAGTCGATAACGGACGACGCGCTGGCTCAATCCGAGGTCTGAGGCAAGCGCGGCAGTGCTGCGGGGTTGGTCCTGTTGCAGCAGCCACCGAGTGATGCGCAGGGCACGGGTGTCGAGCAGGGCCGTCATGGGCTGCCAGTCGTGTCGGCGATGATGCTGCGGGCTTCATCAGCGGTCGCCGCTGCAAGGGCCGCCCGGACCATCGAGTCGGCCGTCGACGCATCTGTTGCCGCGACCGCCGCTTTCACAATGTTGACCGCTCGCGGGCTGACCGAGAGCTTGTCGACGCCCATGGCGGCGAATACCGCAGCACCGAGCGGGTCGGCCGCAGCGAGACCGCACACCGACACGCTGATGCCGTTGCGCCTGGCCGCGGCCACTGTGCGCTCGCACAGAGCCAGTACCGCAGGATGGAGCGGATCCTGGAGTTCGTCGAGCCCGGAGTTGGTGCGGTCAGCAGCCATGACGTACTGCGTGAGATCGTTGGTTCCGATCGAGAAGAAATCCACATGGGGTGCCACGGCGTCGGCCACCAGTGCCACCGAGGGGACTTCCACCATGATCCCGATCGGCGGCATCTCATGGCGCACTCCGCTTGCTGTCAACCCAGCCGAGATCTCGGCAATCCGGCTGCGCAGGTCATCTATCTCGGTCACCGTGGACACCATGGGAAGCATCAGACAGATCGGGGAGTCGATTGCAGCTCGCAGGATTGCTCTCACCTGCGTTTCGAACACCTCGGGGAACTCGTTGTACAGCCGCGCGCCGCGCACACCGAGGAACGGATTCTCCTCCGCTGCGATGCGGAGATAGGGCGCCGGCTTGTCCCCGCCGATGTCGAAGGTCCTGATAACGACGGGTTCTTCGAAGCTGGAGCCGGCAAATGCGTAGAAGTCGAATTGCTCCTCTTCGCCAGGCGCATCGGACCGATCGAGGAACAGGAACTCCGTACGAAGCAGGCCGATGCCTTCCGCCGCGACAGCGACGGCACTCTCGACGTCATCGCGGGAACCCACGTTGGCTGGCACCTGGACCTGATGTTCGCCGAGGGCCACGCTGATGCCCCTGAACTGATCGGCGGCGGCAACGGCGGCGTCGAAAGCCTCGCGGCGTGCCGCGAATTCGTCGAATGTCGCCGCGGTCGGGTGGATGACCAGGTCGCCGGTCGCGCCGTCGATGGCGACTGGGTCACCGGCTCGCGTGCGGTCGACGATGCCCGCCGCTCCCACCACAGCCGCTACGCCCAGCGATCGAGCGATGATGGCAACGTGAGAGGTGGGCCCGCCGGCTTCGGTCACGAAGCCGAGAACCGATGCGGGGTCGAGCGCGGCGGTGTCAGCCGCAGTGAGTTCCCTCGCCACGAGCACTGAGGGTTCAGCGATCTGTCCCAAGTCGGGTACCTCGACGCCAGCGAGCCATCGGCGGATCCGCTCGGTGACTTCGATCACGTCCTGAGCTCGTGCCGCGATGTACGGATCATCGATGGCAGCGAACAAGTCCTCGATCTGCTGGCGCGCCTGCTGTAGCGCCGCATCCAGTCCGGCTCCGTCGTCGAGAGCCGCAGCAACAGCGTCGGCCAACATCGGGTCTTGCGCCATCAGCGCCTGGGCTTCGAGGACGTCTCCGGCTTCGGCGCGCCCCGCCGCCCGAGCCGCCTTGCACATCGCTTCGAGCTGTGTGCACACCGCCGCACTTGCTTCGCTGAACGCAGCGGGGGGATCCGGCACATCGGGCACCACCACTGCTTGGGGGTCGACGACGATCGCCGGCCCGACAGCGACACCCGGCGAGGCCGGAGTTCCGCCCAGACGGACTTCCGCTGATTCGCTCATCGCTCACCCAGTCGATCAGTCAGGACGTCGTACAGGCAGGCTCCCCCCACCAGCGTGATGCTGGCAGTGGCGGTGAGCAGGGCGAGGGTGAGCACGAGCGTGAACGCCGACACGGCATAGCCCAGCGGGATCGCAGCCAGCAGATTGAACGCTCCGAACAGCGCCAATATCGCAAAGAGCGCAACCCGGCGCTTGGTGCCGAGACGAACGCTGGTGCCCAGCGCGCGCAGGCCTCCCTTGGCTGCCCGATCAGCGACAACGTAGCCATAGAACCCGTAGAACAGGGTTGCGAGAATTGACGGAATGCCGGCCAGATAACGCAAGCCGAGCAGGAAAGCCGCCCAGAAGAAGATCGCGCACACGAACTGCGCAACGAACTGCCTGCCACTGCGCCATGGCCCGGCGATGTCGATTGGCTTGCCGCGAGCAGCATCGAGGGCATACCCGTACCACGGCAGCGCAATCGTGCCGGCCAGCACGAGCCCGACGAGATCGAGGACGATCGACTGAAAGGTCTGGTCGTTGTCGATCGCGACCTGTGCCCAGAAGCGGAAGAAGCCGAAGACGGCGATGGTGATCGCAGCGGCGGCGGTGAGCGGGACAACGTTCTTGACATACCCCGAGATCCCGGAGCGGAACATTGCAGAGATCGGGAGCGGGAACTGCTCGCGCATGTTCACTCCCCCACTGGCAAGTCTCGCGGCACGCACTGCGGCACCACGACCGCACGTCGATCGTCGAGGCTGACCCGGGCGCCGGCTGTGCCCACCGATCTCACCGCGGCCGAGGCCCAAGCGAGCCCCTCAGCGAGGGCCGGCACTCCCCGACCGCCTGCAGCAATGAAGCCGGCCAGCAGCGCATCGCCCGCACCGACCGTATTGCGCACATCGGTCGCCGAGACCGACCCATAGGAGACTTCGTCGCTCACCAGCACGGCCCCGAAGCGGCCGAGGCTGACCAGCACTGAACCCCAGCCGCGGTCGCGCAGATCCCCGGCTGCCTCGACGACATCGCCCACGGTGCGCATGCACCGGCGTGTGAGGTTGGCCAGCTCACTGAGGTTCGGCTTCACGACCGCGCACGGTGTCCCGACGAGCTGCTGAAGCGGTTGACCGCTTGAATCGACAGCGAGCCGTTGCGCCGCATCGGGAAGTGACGCGGCGAGCTGAGCGTAGAAATCCGTTGGCGTCCGGGGTGCGAGGCTTCCGCTGGCCACCAGCCAGTCCGAGCCCGTTACTGCGGCCCGTAGCAGCTCGGCAGCCTCGGCAGCATTGAGTTCCGGTCCTGGCTCGTTGATCTTCGTCGTGGTGCCGTCGGGTTCGACCACGGTGATGTTGCTCCGGATGGACCCGCGAATCCGCACCGCATGCGACGTCACCCCAGTTGCGGCGAGTGCCGCATCGAAGGCTGCGAAGTCGTCATCGTTGGCTGGGAACACGGCCCGAGCCGGGTGCTCGTTGACGGCGAGGGCACGGGCAACGTTGACTCCCTTGCCAGCGCACTCGACGCGCACGAGCGAGGCCCGGTGCACCTCGCCTCGTTCAAGTGCACCGACGCGCAGTGTCCGGTCGAAACTCGGATTCGGCGTCAGCGTTGTGATCACGAGTCCTCGACGACTCCGCAGATCTCGAGCAGCCGCCGTTCGGCTTCGGAGGTCCACTGGCCCTGCGGTCCCAAGGCGCTGCCGATCTCCGGGAACTTGTCGGCCAGCTCGTCCAGTCCGAGCAGCGGCATTCCGGTGACCTGGGGGAATATGACGATCTTTCCGGCGAACCGGCCATCGAGCATCGCCTGCACGCCGTCCCGGCCGGCTTCGATTCCACCGACCGCGGCCAGATTCAAGTCGGGCGATAGGGAGCCCTGTGCCGTCTTGTCGAGCACCAGCGCCTGATCATCCAGTGTCGAGCCCGACGTGCCCGTGTATTGAGCATTACTCAGATACACCGGGCTCATGTCGAGCGGCCCAGTGGTGCCGTTGGCGACGCCAGCGAAGAACACCAGCATCCCGTCGGGGCTCATCAACTGCGCCGCCGAAGCCATCACCGATGCCACTGGCACCGTGACGATGACATCGTCGGCACCAGCTCCAGCTGAACGCTGATCGACAAGCTCACGCACGCCCGGATCGGACGCGTCGGCATTCAGCACGATGAGTTCGCAGCCAGAGCGTTCCGCGAGCGGGCCGAGCGAGTCGGCCAGCACGTCGAGGCGCCCGCGGTCGGGGTCGATGCCGATGACAACCGCGGGGCCATCGGCCTTCTCGAGCGCGCGCTGCACGTGCATCTGACCCATCGGCCCGCCTGCGCCGACGAATACCGCCAAACCGCCGGGACGGAGATCACAGCGATTGCGCTGCTCGCCGTATGCCGCCGCAATCTTCGGGCCGCGTGTGCCCACAAAGGCCGTGTAGTCGTAGTGCAAACGACCGAAGTCGATAGACGACGGACCGTCCAGCGAGCGTTCGCCGACGAGATTGAGCGTGCCGCGAAACGCGATGTGCCGCGCGATCTCGGTCACCTCGGAGGCAGACCTCGGGTCGAGGAGAATGATGTCGTCGAAGCCCTCTCCATCGGTCTCACGATCGACAAGCGAGGAATACTCCGCCAACTCCAAGGCATCGACGACAGATGTCTCGGTACGCGGACCCGTGGCCTTGAGTACGGCCGTGACGGTGCTCGGGCGCACACCTGTGAGCACGACGCGAGTGGTGTCGCGAAGCGTCTCGCCGAAGTCGTAGCTGCGCTCGTCGTCGGGGTGGCCGATGATCCAGGCCGTGCCGCCGCTGCGCGGCCACAGCCGTCGGCGCTGCGTGTACGCAGCTTCCACGCATGCCCAAGGCTCAGACAGCGCCGCTGCCGCGTAGCCGATGCCCTCAGCAACCGGGATCACATACGAGACACCGTCCGCTGCGAGGATCTCGGGACCGATCAGGTGGTACTGGATCAGGCCGCCGGGGATGGTGTAGCCGTAGGCCACACTGCGGCCGTTCAAGTAGATGTCCGGCTGGATGGCGAGACGATCACCGGTGCGGTAAGTGTCGGCGAGGTCGTCGCCCACCTCGATGACCGTCACCGTCGCCTCGTGGCCGAGGCGAATGGGGTCAATCGACAGATCGCGTCCGTACAGCTTGGGATGCTCGGAGCCCAGACGGATCAGCTTCACGTCGGAGAAACAGAGCCCGACAGCGTCGACCCGCACCAGCAGTTGATCGGGCGCCAGCGCCGGCACATCGACCGGTTCCGGGTGCCCGTCGCGGCCGATGCTCTCGACGCCTCTGCCGTAGCTATTCCATGCCAGATTCGGACGCGGAAGGGGCGCCGTGCCCTCTCGGTATCGGTCGTATGACCACTCGCCGGTCGCCGTCACGGGCAGGTCCTCCCTGCAGGAGCTTCAACCCCAAGCTCCGCAGGCACCATCGTTCACGGGTGCCCGGTTCGCCGCAACCGGCAGTTTGGCCGATGGCAGTTAAGCCAAACTGGCGCGATTGATCGCTTCTGTCACATCCACCATGGCCGCCCGATTCCGCTCCGGTCGGCCATGCCGATCCAAATGCGCACTGTCCAACGCGAGACGCCTGCAGCCTTGGCAATCTCCTTGTTGGTCGCTCCCGCTTCTTGCAGCTTGCGTTCCAGCTCTCGTTGGAGTGCCCGCACCCGCTCGAGGTCGCCCATCTGCGAGGACTTATCCGCAATCTGACGGCCGAGGCTGCGCATCTCACGGCCGAGTGGCGTGATCACGACGTCACGATAGGCACCGCAATGGCCCGCAGGCGGATTCGTTTCGTGCCGTCACATTTGGGTCACATTCGATTCTTACGTTGCACCCCAAGTCAGAACCTCACGAAAGGAGAATGACATGGGGTTCACGAATTCAAGAGGAAAGAAATGGCTTGCCGGAGCACTCGCAGGAGTCACGCTGTCGGCGGCTGCGCTGGGCGGCTTCGCCGTCGGCGCCGGCGCCGGGGAAGGCCCCGAGATCAGCGAGAAGGCAGGCAGCCAGGTCATCGGCGACCGCGGCGGCGGCGAAGGTGCCGAGGATGCCGAGGATGCCGAGGCGAACCCAACGTACGCCGAAGGCGCTGAGGGTGCCAGCGAAGGCGGCAGCGGGGAGATCAACGAGGCGCTGATGTCGAGCCCGGTGATCCCTCTGGATCAGACC
The DNA here is from genome assembly GCA_022821985.1 of Acidimicrobiia bacterium. Lineage (GTDB taxonomy): Bacteria > Actinomycetota > Acidimicrobiia > Acidimicrobiales > Poriferisodalaceae > Poriferisodalis. The sequence goes on along the minus strand of JAJECP010000039.1, from coordinate 34,254 downwards.
TGGACCGGCAACCTGGGCGGGCTGAACGTGGCAGCCAGCTACGACACGGCAACCCAGACCGTGCGCACGTCGGTTCGCAACACGACGCCGGAGACGCTGTGCTACGTGCAGTCCGAGCCTCACATGAAGTTCGGAGCCCAGACGGTCGGCGAGCTGGGGCCTGAGCAGCTCGGCGATCTGGCACCTGGCCAGTCGGCGACATCGGTGCTGCCGGTCGCAGGCGAGCCATCCATGGCCGGCGTGCCGTTCGACGGGTACGTGGTGCACATGGAGGTGTTCGACTGCAACGGGCCCGGCCCCATCCCTCACACCGGCGGCGAAGGCGGCGAGGGTGCTGAAGGAGCGGGCGGCCACGCCGAAGGCAACGAGGCCGGCGGTGAACGCGGCGGCGAGGTCACCGAGGCTGGCGGCGAGAACGACACTGCGGTGGCGCTCACGCCGGGCCAGACCTACGACGTGACCCGCAACGGTGCTCGGCTGGTGCTGGCCTACGACCCGGCGACCAACAGGTTCGACGGGACCGTGACCAACACCACCAACAGCGTGCTCACCCGAGCCCGGGTGGAGATCCACCTCTCCAACGGCACCGAGCTTGGCCCGACCACGCCGACCGACCTGGCACCTGGCCAGACGATCCGGATCAGCTTGCCGGCCACGCAGGCACCGTTCACCACCTGGAGCCCTCACGCCGAGGTCGGCAATGCCGAAGCCGGCGAGGGCGGAACCGGCGGCGGCGAAGGCGCCGAGCGTGCAGGCGGCCATGCCGAAGGCAATGAGGGAGGCGCTAGCTGACCCACACAGCGCGGAGGCTGCCCGCGGCACACGGCAGGTGATCCCCTCCCATCACCGCACCGCATCCAGGGCAGCACGCAAGGCGATCTCCCGGTCTCCACGGCAACGAGCCGTCCAGGCCGGGGGGATCTGCCGCGTCAGGACCTCTACAGGATGATCGACAAGACGGCGTCTCGGCTCCATTCGAGGAGCGTTTGCGGAAGCACGCCGACGACGACGGTCACTGCTACCGCGAGGCTGATGGCGAACACCGATGTCAGCGGCAGGCCGCCCCAGCGAGGCCGGCCCGCTCGGGCGGCAGGTGCGCTGTCGTCGCCGTCGGCCGAATCCTCAGGGGCGTACATGGCCAGCACGACTCGCAGGTAGGCGAAGGCGCTCACCACCGCTGTGACCATGGCGACTGCGGCCAGGACGTAGCCGCTGGCATCGATGGCTGCCCGGATCACCTCGAACTTGGCCACGAAGCCGGCCGTGAGCGGAACGCCGGCCTGCGCCAGCAGCAGCACGGTGAAGGCGAGCGCCAAAACTGGGCGGCGGCGTGCAAGTCCGCCGTAGCGGCTCAGCGCGTGGGGAGGTGATGCGTCAGCACCGCCTGCGCTCGCATCTGCAGATTGCTGTTCCGAGCCGAGCACCGACAACACAGCGAAACTGCCCAAGGCCATGAACGAGTAGGCGATGAGATAGAAGACTGCCGACGAGACGGCACCGGTCGCGCCGGTCGTCAAGATGAGCGACTCCTCGCCGGCGACCCTCACGATCCATCGGGCCGCTTCGCCGCTGCCGGCCACGGCGGAGAGGCCGACGAGCACGAAGCCTGCGTGGCTGATCGAGCTGTAGGCCAGCATCCGCTTCACGTCGTTCTGGCAGATGGCCATGACCGCGCCGACAGCGAGCGTCGCGAACGCCAGCCCGATGAGGATCGGCGCCCACGCGGTGCTCTGCTCTGCGACAGCCACGTACAGCACCCGGGCCAGCGCGGCGAAACCGGCCGCCTTGGCGATCGACGCTAAGTAGCCGGTGACCGGGCTGGGCGCGCCCTCGTACACATCGGGTGCCCAGAAATGGAACGGCACGGCGGCCACCTTGAACCCCAAGCCGACGAGCAGCAATGCGATGCCCGCAAGCAGCAGGTAGTCGGTTTCCCTGATGGAACCGAAAAGGAACCCGCCGATCCCGCTGAGGTTCGTGCTGCCGGTGGACCCGTACACCAGTGCGATGCCGTAGAGGAAGAACGCCGAGCTGAACGCCCCCAGCACGAAGTACTTCATGGCCGACTCGCGTGCCGACGCCCGCCGCCCTGCCAGTGCGATCAGCACGTACAGCGCAATCGACAGCGACTCGAGGCCCAAGAACAGCACGATGAGGTCGTTCGCACCGGCCATGACGACCGCACCCGCGGCAGAGGCGAGCAGCAGCGCCGCGAACTCCGGCGGCGCCATGTCATAGCGGTCGAGGGCCGAATGCGCGACCAGTGCCGTCATGACCACGCCGGCGCCGACCAGCACCGTGAGCAGCAGGCTGAAGCCGTCGCTCACGAAGGCCCCGTTCAGGGTGGGCCGCGGTGCGAGGTCCCAGGCAGCCCACTGGACGGCGGCCACGATGGCTGCCGCGGCGCCGGTGGCGATCGAGACGATCGTCGACACCCAGTCCGGCAGCGCACGAGGCGCCAGCGAGGCCACCAGCAGCAGTCCGAGCGCTGCGCCGACGAGGATGATCTGCGGGGTGAGCACCCACCAATCGACGGCTGGGGCCTCGAACGCGATCTCGACCTGGCCCATCAGTGGTCGTCCTCGTCGTGCTCACCGGTGCTGTCGCCGTGGTCCACTACGACGGGGTCGCCCAGTTCCGGCACCTTGAAGCCGCTGTATTCCTCGAAGTGCTCCAGCAGCTTGTCGGCAGCCGGCTCCACCGCGTTGAGCAGGGGCTTCGGGTACACCCCGAGCGCCACCGCGGCGATGACGAATGGCGCGAGCGTCAGCAGCTCGCCCCGGCGCAAGTCGGCCGTCTGGCGGTCGGCTGCGGCAGGGGGCCCGTGAAACACCCGCTGGTAGGCCCACAGCAGGTACAGCGCCGCCAGGATCACCCCGGTGGCAGCAATGATCGTCCACACCGGGCGCGTGTCGAACGACCCGATCAGGATCAGGAACTCGCCCACGAAGCCGTTCAGCCCGGGCACACCCACCGACGACAGCATGATCAGGGTGAACACCCCGGCATAGACCGGCGCCGCCGACTGGATGCCAGCGAGCTCGTCGATCTGGCGGGTGTGCCGACGCTCGTACAGCATCCCCACCAGCAGGAACAAGGCGCCGGTGCTGATGCCGTGGTTGACCATCTGGATCACGCCGCCGCCGACTGCCTGGGCGGTGAAGGCAAAGATGCCCAGCACGATGAAGCCCATGTGGGCCACCGAGGAGTACGCCACGAGGCGTTTGAGATCGCGCTGCATTGCCGCGGTGATCGCACCCCAGATGACGCCCACCACGCCGACCGTCACCAGCACGGGCGCGGCCCAGTCGGACGCCTCGGGGAACAGGTACAGGCCGAACCGCAGGAGGCCATAGGTGCCGAGCTTCAACAACACTGCCGCCAGCACCACCGAGCCCGCTGTGGGCGCCTCGGTGTGCGCATCGGGCAGCCAAGTGTGCAAGGGCACCACGGGCACCTTCACCAGGAAGGCGATCGCGAACGCCACGAAGCAGAGGCGCGCGGTGTTCTCGCCCAGCAGCTGCCCTTCTGCGAGCGTCTGAAGGTCGAATGTGATGCCGCTGTCGGGCGAGCCGAGCACGGCGGTGGCCACGATCGCCACGAGCAGCAGTGCCGAGCCCGCCATCGTGTAGATGAAGAACTTCGTTGCGGCGTAGCGGCGTCCCTCGTAGCCCCAGCCTGCGATCAGCAGGTACATGGGCACCAGCACCACTTCGAACATCACGAAGAACAGGAACAGATCGAGCGCGACGAAGGCGCCCACCGAACCGGCCTGCAACAGCAGCATCCATGCCGTGTAGGGCTTGGGATCGTGATGCGGGTCGACGCCGGCCAGCACGATCGGCACAACCAGGCTGGTCAGCACCACCAGCCACAGCGAAATGCCGTCGACGCCCACGTGCCACGAGATGCCGAGCGCTGGGATCCACGACTGCTGGCTGACGAACTGAAAGCCGGCATCGGCAGCGTCGAATTGCCACGCCAGCGCCAGCGCCAGTGCCCCGCCGACGGCAGCGAACAGCGTGCCCAGCGGGCGGGCCAGATCGGGGCGGCTGCGCGGCAGCAGCGCAACCACCAGCGCACCCACCGCAGGCACGAAGATCAGTGCGTTCAGCAGCGGGAAATCGCTGGCAGAGCCCGAAGCGGCAAACAGGGCGCCCATGGCTAGGAGACACCCCGCAGCGCGAGCCAGATGACGAGGATGATCGCACCGACGGCAACACCCGATGCGTAGTGCCGCAGGTAACCCGACTGCAGCGGCCGCACCGCTTCACCCAGCATGCGCACCAGACGCGCGACGCCATTGACGGCGCCATCGACGAAGCGCCGGTCGGCCGTGGCTGCGGCCTCAAATGCCTTGGTGCCGGGGCCGCCCACGAAGTTGGAGACGGTCGAGTCGAAGTAGAAGACGTTCTCAAGCAGCGCCGGTTCGAGCTTGTCGGTGGGGATGCGGGAGCGCAGCCACGCTGCGATGGCGACTGTGATGCCGATCAGCGCTGCGAGCACCGCGACGAATGCAAGCAGCAGCTTCTCCCAGGTTTCCGAGGTGAAGTGATGCGGGTCGGCCAGCACCGGCTCCAAGAAGTGCTCGAGTACGAGCCAGTCGCCCACCAGCGGCAGGTTCACCGCTCCCCCGATAGCCGCCGCCCCGGCCAGCACCACCAGCGGCAGGGTCATGGTGGCCGGCGACTCGTGCGGGTGTGCGCTGTCATCCCACCGCTGGCCGCCGAAGAACACCAAGAACGTCTGGCGGCTCATGTAGTAGGCGGTGAGCAGTGCGGTGGTCAGGCCCACAGCCCACAGCAGCCGGTGCTGCTCCCACGCAGCCAGCAGGATCTCGTCCTTCGACCAGAAGCCCGACAGCGGCGGCACGCCGGCAATTGCCAGCCACCCGACGATGAACGTGACCGCGGTGACGGGCATGACCGCGCGCAGCGCGCCCATGCGGCGCATGTCCTGCTCGTCGCCGAGGCCGTGGATGACCGAACCCGAGCCCAGGAACAGCAGGCCTTTGAAGAATGCGTGGGTGACGACATGGAAGATCGCGGCCACGTACGCACCCGAGCCGATCGCCAGGAACATGTAGCCGAGCTGGCTGACCGTGGAGTACGCCAGCACTTTCTTGATGTCGTGCTGCGCCACTGCGGCTAGGGCCGCGAACAGCGCTGTGGCTGCGCCCACGATCGCGATGATGAGCAGCGCCGTATCGGTGAGCACCGGGTTGAGCCGCACCAGCAGGTACACGCCGGCCGTCACCATCGTGGCGGCGTGCACCATGGCCGAGACCGGGGTGGGGCCCTCCATGGCGTCGGGCAGCCAGACGTACAACGGCAGCTGGGCCGACTTGCCCGCGGCGGCGAGCAGCAGCAAGAGCGAGACAGCGGTGGCGGTGCCGGTAGCCAGCGCCGGTGCCCCTGCTGCCAGCCCGGCGTAGGACACCGTGCCGAGCGTCGTCCACAGCAGGAACGTGGCGATCATGAAGCCGAAATCGCCGATGCGGTTGGTGACGAATGCCTTCTTGCCGGCGGTGGCCGCGGTGGGCCGCTCGTGCCAGAAGGAGATCAGCAGGTAGGAGCAGGTGCCGACGCCCTCCCAGCCCAGGAACGTGACCACGAGGTTCTCGCCCAGCACCAGCATGAGCATCGAGAACAGGAACAGGTTGAGATACAGGAAGAACTTGGAGTACTTCGGGTCGCCGTGCATGTAGCCGACCGAGTACAGGTGGATGAGCGTGCCCACACCGGTCACGAACAGCGCCATCGTCATGGACAGCGGGTCAACGAGCAGGGCAGCGTCGACCTCGAGGCCGCCGATCGGCATCCACTCGAACAGCGTCGAGACGAACCAGCGCCCGCCGTGCCCGCCTGCGCCGCCGGTGGTTGCCGAATCGAGCCCCAGCAGCCCGCCGAACGTGACGAGGGTGAACAGGAATGATCCGGCGCTGGCTGCCGTCGCCAGCCAGCCGGCCCGGGGCTCGCCGAGGCGCGGGCCGGCCAGCAGCAGCACCGCGAACCCGGCGAGGGGCAGCGCGGGGATGAGCCAAACCAGTTCGACCACTGCCCGAAACCCCCGGCCTTAGCCCTTCAGGGCTGACAGATCATCCGCTGTCGCCCGGGGCGAAGCGCGCAGCACCGCCACCACCAATCCGAGACCTACCACCACCTCGGCCGCCGCAACGACCAGCACAAACAGCACCACCGTGTGCCCGTGCACATCGCCGAAGCGGTCGGCGAAGGCAATGAAGCTGAGATTGACGCCGTTGAGCATCAGCTCGACGCACATGAGCATGATCAGCGGGTTGCGCCGCACCAGCAGGCCCGTGCCGCCGATGAGGAACAGCATTGCCCCGAGCGTCAGGTACCAGCCGGTGGTCACCTCGAGGCCGCTCACTGGCGTGCCTTCTGTGGCGTCGCGCCGCTCTCCGCAGGCGCCGATTCGCCGCCGTGCTGGCCGGCGCGCCGTCCATCGGCGCCGTAACTCCGTCGCGCCAGGATCACCGTGCCGATGACCGCCACGATGAGCAGCAGCGACGTCAGCTCGAAGGCATACACGTAGTCGGAAAACAGCGATCGGGCGATTGCGCTGACGTCGGTTGCGTAGCTCGTGGCGGGTGCGTCGGCTTCGGTTACGACGATGCCTGCCCTCTCCAGCTCGTACGAGTGAGCACCCTTGAAGATCCGGTCGACTGCGGCGACCAGCCAGACCAGCACGGCGGCACCGCCGAGCCCGAATGCGGCCGCGGTCCACCGCTGGGCCGGCAGGGCGCCCAGCGACAGCTCGGCCGCCCGATCCACGCCGAGCAGCATGATGACGAACAGGAACAGCACCACGATGGCGCCGGCGTACACGATGACCTGCACGGCGGCGATGAAGTGGGCCTGCAGCGCAACGAACAGCACCGCTATGCCGAACAGCGTCATCACCAGCATGAGCGCCGCGTGCACCGGATTGCGCGACAGCACCACGCCGACCGCGCCGACGAGACATGCGGCACCGGCCACCGCAAACACCACCACTTCGACCATCAGTGATGATCTCCTGCCGCCGACGCGTGGCCGTGCTCGTCGAGGTCAGCAGGCTCGTCGCCAGCTGCGGGCGGTTCGTCTTCGCCGGCGTCGTAGTCGGCGTGCTGGCCCTGCTCGGGCGCTCGCACGCCGTAGCCCAGCTCGCCGCTCCAGCCGACACGGCCCTCGTAGTCGGGCTGACCCGACGGCGAGGTGGCCCGCATCCAGCCCGACGTGTGCTCGTCGTCGCCGGCGTGCCACAGCTCCCATGGCTGCCGCCGGGGCCGCCCGTCGTCGTCGGTGAGCAACTCATCCTTTGTGTAGATGGCGTCGCGGCGGGTGGGGAAGCTGAACTCGAAGACCTTCGTCTCGGTGATGGCCTCGGTTGGGCAGGCTTCCACGCACAGGTCGCAGTGGATGCAGCGCAGGTAGTTGATCTCGTAGACGTATCCGAAGCGCTCCCCCGGCGACACCGGGTCGTCGGGCGGGTTGTCGGCCCCGCGCACGTAGATGCACCGGGCCGGGCAGACGCCCGCACACAGCTCGCACCCGATGCACTTCTCCATGCCGTCGGGGTAGCGGTTGAGCACGTGACGCCCGTGGAAGCGGGGCGGCTTCGGCCGCTTCTCTTGGGGGTACTCGGTGGTGACCCGTTCGCCGAAGAGCTTGCCGAACGTGACCTTGAAGCCGTCGAGGTAGCCCATCAGCTCTCCCCTCCCGGTCCGGCGTCATCCGGCGACGCCCCTACCGGCATCAAGTCCTCAGGGTCGTGATCGTCAAGACCTTCGGAGTCCGTGTTGCGCTTGGCTGCGCGCAGTGCCGCCGCCAGCAGCGTCCAGCCCAGCGCGAGCCCAGCAGCGCTCACCCCCAGCACCACCACCACTTCTTGCAGCGGGCTCCAGCCCTGATCAATCACCAGCTGTCGCAGCCCCAGGAACATCAGCCAGAACAGCATCACGGGGATGAGCACCTTCCAGCCCAGTGACATCAGCTGGTCATAACGCAGGCGGGGCAGCGTGGCGCGGAACCAGACGAACACGAACAGGAAGGCGAACACCTTGGCCAGGAACCACACGGTCGGCCACAACCACGTCCAGCCGAAGAACACCGGCCCGGCCGTGCCGCCGAAGAACAGCGTCACCATGATCGCCGACATCGTGATCACGTTCATGAACTCGGCCAGGAAGAACAGGGCGAACCGGATCGACGAGTACTCCGTGTGGAAGCCGCCTACGAGTTCCTGCTCGGCTTCGACGAGATCGAACGGGGGACGGTTCAACTCCGCGGTAGCGGAGATCAGGAACACGAAGAATGGAACGAAGCCTGTCGTGATGAGGAGCCACTCATTCACGCCGCCCGCTTGAGCCCTCACGATCTCGTGAGTGGACAGCGTGCCTGCCGTGATCACCACGGCGACAACGGACATGCCCAGCGCGGCTTCATACGAGATGGCCTGCGCCGAGGCCCGCACCGACCCGATGAGCGGATACTTCGAGCCTGAGGACCAGCCCGCCAGCATCACGCCGTAGACAGCGACCGATGACATCGCGAGCAGCAGCAGGATGCCGACCGGCGGATCGGCCACCTGCAGGATGGTCTCCTTGCCGAAGAGCGTGACCGTGCCGCTGCGGCCCGGAGTGTCGGTGAAGACGCCGCCGATCGGCACGATCGCGAAGGCGACGAACGCGGTGACCGCCGAGATGTAGGGAGCCAGCCGGAACACGAGGGGGTCGGCATTGGCGGGGCGCAGGTCTTCCTTGAAGAAGAACTTGACGCCGTCGGCGAAGGCCTGCAGCAGGCCCCACGGCCCGGCCACGTTGGGGCCGATGCGGTGCTGCATGTCCGAGATCAGCTTGCGCTCGAACCAGATCATGAACATGGTGGCGACCAGCAGGGCGGCGAACGCCACGAGCACCTTGATGCCCACGATGCCGATGTCGCCCCAATCGACTCCGTCCGCGAAGAGCGGGTCGCCGGTCACCGTGGCACCTCGCCGCCGCGGGTCTCGATCCGCACGTCCGTGACCGGCGCCGTCACATCGATCAACGCCCCCACATCGATATGAGGCGAGGGGAACAGCACCACGACGTTGCCGCGGGCGATGCCGGCGTCGGCCACGATCGGCAGTCGCAGCGCACCGCGGTCGGAGTGCACTTCGACTTCGGTGCCCGATTCGACGCCGACGCGCTCCAAGTCCACCGGGTGCACCCGCATCACCGTGTCGGCCGCCAGCGACGCCAATGCCGGCGTCTGGCTGACGGTCACGCCGCCGTCGTACAGCTTGCGGCTGCAGACCAAGCGGAGGCCGTATGCGTCTCGCGCCGGCGCCACGTGCTCGGTCGGGAACTCGGGCTCGAAAGCCGCCCCCGACGCCACAACGCCGTCAGCGGCAAGGTCGGGGCCGATCGCCGAGGCGTGCGTGGCGCACACGGACGCGATCTCGGCAGTGATCTCGTCGACCGACAGGAAGCCCAGGTCACCGCCGCACAGCACGGCCAGCTCGGCTGCGATCATCCAGTCAGGGCGGGCTGAGCCAGGTGCGGTTACCAACTCGCCGACGGCCGAGACGCGTCCCTCCAGGTTGGTTGTGGTGCCCGACTTCTCGCCGAACACAGCGGCAGGCAGCACGATGTCGGCCTCCGCCGCCGACTGGCTCACGAACGAGTCCACCGCCACGACCGTGCCTGCGCCCGACACGCCGAGGCGCGCCAGCATGCTGTCGGGGAAATCGGTCAGGGGATCGGCCCCGAGCAGGAAGAGCACGTCGATCTCTCCGGCGGCGGCTGCCGCGAGGATTCCGGTGGCGTCGTGCCCGCGTTCGCCGGGCAGCTCGCCCCATGTCGCCGCGAGCTCTTGCGGCGGGCTGGCGCTCAGTGCCCGCCCCGGGAGCAATCCCGGCGCCAAGCCCATGTCGAGCGCGCCGCGGACGTTGCCCCGGCGTGCGGCGACGAGAAAGCGGGCGTGGGGCACGCGCGCGCTGATCACCGCTGCCACCTCGGCGGTCGCCTCGGCGGACTCCGACACCGACGAGCGGCCCAGCACCACGACCACCGATCCGGATGCCAGCTCGCCGGCCAGCGGGTCATCGCCGTCGAGCAGGTTCCGCAGCACCGATGCTGCCTCGCCGCCGCGGCACTGTTCGCTGCGAACTGCGTTGCGTGTGAGACCGGTCGTGGTCGGGGCGATCTCGACCAGGCGAGTCGTGCCCGCTCGCGCCGCGCCGCGCAGCCGCAAGTGCAGAACCGGCAGCTCCTCGCGGAGGTCCCCGCACACCAGCAAGGTCGTGTCTGCGCTGCACGCCTCGTCGATCGTCGCGGCCGGCAGGCCCACTGCCAGCTCTGCAGGCAGCCCGTCGCTGAGCTGGGCATCCACATGGTCGGTCCGCAGCACCGTGCGGGCCAGCTTCGACCAGGCGTAGGCGTCCTCGTTGGTGCCGCGGGCGCCGCCGAGCACGGCAATCGCGCCCGGTCGGGCCGCCTTCACCGCACCGGCGACGGCACCGAGGGCACTCGCCCAGTCGGTCGGCTGGAAGCGGCGCAGCGGCTCGGCGTCCGCGATGTCGGAGGTGGTGCTCGACGGTGTGCGGGCCTGCAGCGGCGCCGTCACGCGGTCTGGGCTGCCCACCGAGCCGAAGGCGAAGCGGCCCTTGTCGCACAGCCAGCCGTGGTTGACCGGGTCGATGTCGACGCCGAGGTAGCGCACCAGCTCATTGCGCGACGACTGCACGGCGATGCGGCAGCCCACGGCACATGTCGTGCAGGTGGACTCGGTCTCCACGAGATCCCACGGCCGCGCCTTGAAGCGGTACGGCGACGCCGTGAGCGCACCGACGGGGCAGATCTGCACCGTGTTGCCCGAGAAGTACGACGAGAAGGGCTCGCCGGGGAACGTGAGCACCTGTGTCTCGTTGCCGCGTTCGGTGAAGTCGATGAGGGGGTCGCCGGCGACCTCGTCTGCGAAGCGGGTGCAGCGGTCGCACAGGATGCAGCGCTCCCGGTCGAGATGCACCAGATCCGAAATCGGGATCGGCTTGGGGAAGTGCCGCTTTTCCTCCACGAACCTGGACTCGCCCGGGCCGTAGGCCATGGTCTGGTCCTGCAAGGGGCACTCGCCGCCCTTGTCGCAGACCGGGCAGTCGAGCGGGTGGTTGATGAGCAGCAGCTCCAGCACGCCTTCCTGCGCCCGCTGCGTGCGCTCGCTGGTGGTGTCCACCACCATCTGGGGCGAGACGGGGACCATGCAGGAGGGCTGCAGCTGCGGCCCCCGCCCGGTGTCGATCTCGACGAGGCACATGCGGCACATGCCCACCGGGCTCATCCGCTCGTGGTAACAGAACCGCGGAATATGCACTCCGGCACGGTCCGCGGCCGCGATAACGAGTTCGCCCGGCTGCGCATCGACGGCGACGCCGTTGATCGTCACCTCCACGGTGCTCGGCGCTGCTTCAGCTGCAGTGGCGTCAGACACGGATGGCCACCTCCGAGATGGAATTCGCGGCAGGGCCGTCAGACGGGCCAGTGCCTGATGCCGGGCCGTGGGACGGCCCGGTGTCGAGGTGCGCATTCGGTGCCACCCGGGCCTCGAACTCCTCGGGGAACAGCGTCATGGCCGAGTGCACCGGAGCGAATGCGGACGGCCCCACAAAGCAGATGGTGGTCATCTGGTACGGGAACGGCTTCGGCTCGAGGCCCCGCTCGGGCACCGCAGCGTGGGGAAAGTCGCCGGGGCAGATCGAGGCGCCCACTTCGAACAGCACGTCGAGGTCGCGCGGCGTGCCGGTGCCGTCGCACACCCGCCGCAGCACGCGCTCCAGCCAGGTCGCCCCTTCCCGGCACGGCACGCACTTGCCGCATGACTCGTGGGCATAGAACTTCGTCAGCGTGAGCGCTGCCGCCGGGATGTCGGTGGTGTCGTCCATCACCATCACCGCGCCGGAACCCAGCATCGACCCCTGTGGCCCCACCTCCGAGGCCTCGAACGGAAGGTCGAGCTGGGCCGGCGTGAACCACGGCGCCGAGCCGCCGCCCGGAACGAACGCCTTGAGCTCGCGGCCGGGATGCATGCCGCCGCAGTAGTCCTCGCCGTAGATCAGGTCTCGGAATGTCGTGGTGCCGTTGGTGATCTCGTACACGCCCGGGCGCTGCACGTGCCCGCTCACCGCCACCATGCGTGTTCCGGGCGACGTCGGCGTGCCGATGGCGGTGAACGCCTCGGCTCCGTGACGCAGGATCCACGGCAGGTTTGCCAGCGTCTCCACGTTGTTGACGATGGTCGGCTGGCCGTACAGGCCGATGGCGGCGGGGAAGTAGGGGGGCTTGAGCCGCGGCATGCCCCGGTTGCCCTCCAGGCTCTCGATGAGCGCGGTCTCCTCGCCCACCACGTAGGCGCCGGCGCCCCAGTGCAGCACGATGTCCACCGAGAAGTCGGTGCCGCAGATGTTGCGGCCCACCCAGCCGGCCTCGTAGGCCTCGTTGAGGGCCTGTGCCACACGCTCCTGCGCGACGGCCATCTCGCCGCGGATGTACAAGAAGCACTGCGACAGCCCGACCGCGTAGCAAGCGATGAGGCACCCCTCGATGAGCTGGTGCGGGTCGAGCTCCATCAGCAGGCGGTCCTTGTAGGTGCCGGGCTCGGACTCATCGCCGTTCACCACGAGGTAGCGAGGCCACACACCGGGCGGGCAGAAGCCCCACTTCACCCCTGCAGGAAAGCCGGCGCCGCCGCGCCCGAGCAGGGTCGCGCTGCGCACTTCGCCGTGGACGTCATCGGGCGTGCGCTCCAGGGCGGCACGCAGGCCCTCATAGCCGCCGGTGGCCAGGTAGCGCCCGAGCGTGTAGCTGTCGCGATAGTCGAATCGCTCGGTGACGATGCGGGGCGCATCGTTGGCTACGAAGCCAGGCGCGTGAGGAATCGTGTACGACGCCATCAGCTGAGCCTTCCGCCGTCGAACGCGGACCGCACGCCAACCCGGCGGCTGGGGGCCCTCACGCTGAACCTGCCCCATTGCTGGCGGATGCCGCAATCCAGACCGGAGGTTCGTTGACCGCTTCGGGAGGCACGGCGCCGACTGCCCGGCCGGCCGGGATGTGCTGGCGCACGCGGGCCGTGACCCCGTGCGGCGGGATCTCGTCGTCGAGGGCGCCCGCAGCGAGATCGTCGACGAGCTGGTCGAACCCGTCGGTATCGACCCGGTAGCGGTAGCGGTAGTTCACCTGCAGGCAGGGCGCCTCGGTGCAGGCGGCCTGGCACTCCGCTGATGCCAGCGTGAACAGACCGTCGGGGGTGGTGCCGCCGGCGCGCACGCCCAGCCGCTCCTCGGCGTGTTCCATGAGCTCGGCGGCGCCGGCCAGCGCGCACGACATGGTGGCGCAGATGTTCACGAGGTACTTGCCCACGGGCTCCCGCTTGAACATCTCGTAGAACGAGCAAGTGCCGAGCACCTCGGCAGGCGTGGTGTCGACGAGCTCGGCGATTTCCACCATCGCCTCTTCGGTGACCCAGCCGGCCTGCGCCTGTGCGACATGCAGCAGCGGGATCATCGCCGACCGGCGCTTCGGGTAGCGGCCGATGATCTCACGCGCCAGCGTCCGGTTCTCCTCACTAAAGAAGCTCACCGGCTGCTCCCTTCACCGTCGGACGCGGAGCAGCCAAGAACGCAGCAGTCGCGAACCCTCACCGGTCGACCTCCCCCATGATCGGGTCGACGGAGGAGATGATGGCGATGGCGTCGGCCAGCAGGCCTCCGTACATCAGATGGGGCAGGCTTTGCAGGTTCACGAACGACGGCGCGCGGATGTGCACCCGCTGTGGCTTGGGCCCGCCGTCGGAGACCAGGTAGCAGCCCAGTTCGCCACGGGGTGACTCGACGGCGACGTACGTCTCCCCGGGCGGCACCCGGAAGCCCTCGGTGAAGATCTTGAAGTGGTGGATCAGCGCTTCCATCGACTCGTCGATGCGCGCGCGCGGTGGCGGCGTGACTTTGCGGTCCTCGGTGCGGTAGGGGCCCCTCGGCATCTTGTCGAGGCACTGCTCCACAATGCGCATCGACTCGCGGATCTCGTTCAGGCGGATGGAGTACCGATCGAACGTGTCGCCGTAGGCACCGACCACGACGTCGAAGTCGACCTCGTCGTAGGCCAGGTACGGCATGGTGCGGCGCAGATCCCACGCCTCGCCGGTGCTGCGCAGCAGCGGCCCCGTGGCCGACATGGCGATGGCCTCGTCGGCGGTGATGACACCGACGCCCTGGGTGCGGTCTCGCCAGATCGGCTGACCGGTCATCAAGGTGTCGAACTGCTCGAGCCGGTCGGGCAGCACCGTCAGAATGTGCTCCACGTCGTCCTGCCAGCCGTCGGGCAGGTCGGCTGCCACGCCGCCGGGGCGGATGTAGTTGTGATTCATCCGCAAGCCGGTGACGCTCTCGAAGAACCGCAGGATCTCCTCGCGTTCCTTCCACCCGTAGAGCATCATCCCGACTGCGCCGAGATCCATGCCGTTGGTCGCGAGAAACAGCAGGTGGGAGCTCATCCGGTTCAGCTCGCACATCAGCATGCGGATCCAGGTGGCTCGCGGCGGGATCTCGGTTCCCAGCAGATCCTCGACCGCGAGGCAGAACACCAGCTCGGTGAACAGCGGCGAGGCGTAGTCCATGCGGGTGACGTTCGTCGGCCCCTGCAGGAACGTGAGGTCTTCGGCGGTCTTCTCCATCCCGGTGTGCAGGTAGCCGATGATCGGCTTGGACCGCAGCACTGTCTCGCCCTGGAGCTCCATCGCTATGCGCAGCACGCCATGAGTGGATGGGTGCTGCGGGCCCATGTTGATGAGCATCGGCCCGTCGCCAGGTTCTGTTGTGATTGCCGCCGCGTCGTCGTCAACAGCGGCTGCATCCAGCGCAGCCTCTTCGGAGATGCGCAGCACGGCATCCGCCGGCCGGCGGATGGCGGCGGCCGTTGCAGTGCTCATCGGCCTTCCACCGCCTTGAACTGCACCGGGATGGCACCGATGGCGTAGTCCTTGCGCAGTGGGTGACCATCCCAGTCGGGCGGCATGAGAATGCGGCTCGGATCGGGGTGATCGCTGAAGCTGATGCCGAACAGGTCGGCCGCCTCCCGCTCAGGTGCCTCGGCGCCCGGGTACAGGCCCACCGCGGAGGGCACCTGCGGATCGTCGGCCGGTACTTGGGTGCGGATGCGCAGCCGGCGCCGGCCACGGAGATCCAGCAGGTTCACCACCACTTCGAAGCGTTCCGGCTCGATGCCGGGTGCTACGGCGCGGCCGCGATTCGTGAGCCCGTCCACCGCACACACGTCAACGCACAGCTCGAATCCGTCGGCAGCAGCCATGCCGAGCACATCGAGGTACTCGTCGCGGCTCGGATGCAGCACCTGCTGGCCACGCTCGTCGGTGCACGGCACGCCGAACATCGTGGGCTGCTCAGCGATCTCTGTCGCTGGCGCGGCGTCGTCGGCTGCTACGCCCTCGTCTGCCATCAGCGCGCCGCCGTGCCCGATTGCGGGACTGGGTCTGACTGCGGCACTCCATGTGCCGCCGTGCCCGATTGCGGCACTCCATGTGCCGCCAGATCGACAGCAGCGCCGCCGCCCCGCTCGGCCCGGCGCTGGGTCAGCTCGCCGGTACGGATCTTCTCGTGCAGCGCCAGGATCGCATGCAGCAGCGTCTCGGGCCCCGGCGGGCAACCGGGTGCGTACATGTCGACCGGCACAACTTGGTCGACGCCCTGCACGATGGCGTAGTTGTTGAACATGCCGCCGCTGGACGCGCACACGCCCATCGACAGCACCCACTTGGGCTCCATCATCTGGTCGTAGATCTGGCGCAACACGGGCGCCATCTTCTGGCTGACGCGGCCCGCCACGATCATCAGATCGGCTTGACGAGGCGAGGCGCGGAACGTCTCCATGCCGAAGCGGGCCAGGTCGTAGTGGGCCGTGCCCGTCGCCATCATCTCGATGGCGCAGCAGGCGAGCCCGAACGTGGCCGGCATCAGGCTGCGCCGGCGTGCCCACTTCACCAGCTCCTCCACCGGTGCAGTGAAGACGTTGTGACCGAGCCCAGCGAGGCCGTCGTCGATGCCGAGCCGCGACTTGAGGTCGTCGATGCCCGCCATCAGCCTGCCGCCGTCCCGCTGCTGGGTTGCTGTGCGCCGCTCCACGCGGCGTCGTGCTGGCCTGCGCCACTCCATGTGGCGTCGGGGACGTGCTCGCGGCCGGTCAGCCCGACGGTGCGTACACCCTGAACGCCGCTGCGGCTGGCCGGCGGCAGCGGGAGGACGCGGCGCTTGCGCGGGCCCCACTCCAGCCCGCCCATTGCCAGCTCATAGACGAAGGACAGGAAGAAGATCACGACGAAGATCAGCATCGCCATGAATCCGAAGAGGCCGAGCTGGCTGTTCGCGACCGCCCACGGGTACAGGAAGACGATCTCGATGTCGAACATGATGAACAGCATCGCCACGAGGTAGAAGCGCACCGGGAATCGCTCGGGAATGGCGGCCTGGTCGACGATGCCGCACTCGTACGAGGCCAGCTTGGCATTCGTGCTGCGCTGGGGCGCCAGCAGCCGCGAGGCGATGATGCTCACCAGCACGAACAGCACTGCGAGCACGCCGAGAACCAACACCGGCAGGTATTCCGCCAAGCCATTGTTCATGCCCCGGACCCCTTCGGCGCGTCGGTGATCAGATGCCGGCCCCAGTCTGGCCCAAAACAGGCCAGCCGGTCACTGGCCCGCAGCTTCGCGCACCGCCCAGATCGCCTGGTCCCGTCGATGCAGGTGGTAGCAACCCAAGCCGAACAGCAGGGCGGAGAAGATCGTGAGCAGGGCCGGGCGGAGCCGCACGCTGCCGTGGTCACGCACCAGCACCACCGAATACACCGGCTCGTTCTCGTCGATCTGGGGCGCAGGCACCACGATCTTGCCGTCGTCGCCGAACACGTTCGGATCGATCTCGACCCTCGGCTGGTACGGCTGGATCTGCACGACGGCGTAGTGCGGCCTGCCCCTGCTCGGCAGGAAGTACTGCGTGACGGCGTTGTCGGGAATGCTCAACGGCCGGTAGCGCTCGCCGCCCCGGATCAGCACCCGGTACGTCTTGTATTCGTCCGCGGCCGAGAACAGGCACGAATTCACCGCCAGCAGCCGACGCGGGTCGGCACCGTCGCAGACGACATGTCCGTCGGCCGCTGAGCGGGCGTCGGCCGCGAACGCCTGAGCTTCGACAATCTCGGGATCGGTGACC
Organism: Acidimicrobiia bacterium; assembly: GCA_022821985.1. Classification (GTDB taxonomy): domain Bacteria; phylum Actinomycetota; class Acidimicrobiia; order Acidimicrobiales; family Poriferisodalaceae; genus Poriferisodalis. The sequence continues at coordinate 16,992 of JAJECP010000039.1, read as the reverse complement.
TCTTCGGCGTCGTCGTCTGATTTCTCCTTGACAACGATCTCGATCCAGCCGGGGGGCGGCTGATCGACCGGGACGCCCTCGAGCTGCTGCACTTCATCGACCAGCACCGTGGCGGGATTGGAGGTCACCTGCAGCACGTTCCATCCGGGTTGACTGCCGATCCACCCGATGCCGAACACCCACCACACGATGGACATCAGCAGCATCCAACCCCACAGCCCGGTCCACGCAACCAGGAAGCCGAGACGGACCCCGAGGTTGGTGGCCAGCAGCAGGTACACCGATCCGCACAGCACGGCGATGCCGATGATGACGGCCAAGTACCCAGTGAGAACCGGATCCCAGCTGACGATGCCGAGAAGGTGCGAGGCGGTCATTCGTCGTCTCCCGCTTCGTGCAGCAGATCGAAGCCGATCGCGGCCTGGCGCTGCGGATCAAGGTTGCGCTCGTAGGCGGCAATCGCGCGGATCTCACGCTCGCTGAGCACCCGCCCAAAGCCAGGCATGCCGTAGTTGCCGAGACGTGCGAACTGACCGTAGGCCACGTTGTCTGCGGCGCCATCGGAGATGAACGAGACGTGGTCTGCCATGTCCGGGAACAGCCTCCGGAGGCTCACGCTGTTGAGCGCCGGTCCGTAGCGTCCGGCGCCATCGGGACCGGGAAGCACCTCGATCGTTCCGCCGTTGTTGGGCAGCTGGGCACCGCCGCGGCCGGGCCAGCGCGGCGTGTGGCACCGGGCGCAGTGGAGATCGAACAAGACCTCGCCCTGGGTCACCGCCGGATTCGTCTCACGCTGAGCCGCGAACTCCGTCTCGTAGCGCGCCGCAGCCCGCGCCTGTGCTTCCTCGTCGGTGATCCTGTTGTCCCACAGCCATGCCACGAGGTCGTCGATCTGCTGATCGTTGTACGGACCGCCGCCCTCGAGGCCCCACGACGGCATCACGCCTCGGCCATACACCAGGATCTGCCGCACCTCGCTGACCTCGTCCAGCGTCTCGGCATCGGTGTCGAAACGCGTGAACACGTCGTCGAGAGACGGCGCCTCCCACGTCGTGTTGATGACGAAGGACTCCTTGTCGGAGAACTGGTGGCCGATGTCGAGCACTACCGGAGCGAAACGCGCGCCGCCGAGATCGGCACCGTGGCAGTCGAAGCACTCTGCTGCGGTTGCGACGGCCTCGCCGCGGCTCACGGCCGCTTCGGAGAACGACGTTTCCGCACCTGAACGGCGCCCGCCTTCGAGCATCCAGTAGACGGGCAGCACGAGCGCCATGATGAGCAGCATCAGCACGCCGAAGGCCTGCACCTTCTCCAGCCGGCGGCCCTCGAGTTCCTCGTCGTCGGGCAGGTTGCCGCGGTTGGGCGCCAGCTCGATCTCGCTGCCCGCCTCGGCCTTCGCCTGGCGAATGTTGACGAAGACGTAGATCGCCCAGCCGACCACGACAACCGCCAGCAGCACGATCGCGATCGAACGCTCCGTGCTGACGGCCAGCATGTGGCTGAGCTCAGGCACAGTGCGGCCCCTCAAGGCCCTGGCCCGTGCTGTCGGTGCCGATCGCCGGTCCCTGCGACACCTTGCCGGTGTCGACGAAGACGCTGCCGCCCTCGATGGTCACCGGGAAGCGGTCCATGCCACGAGGTGCCGGACCGGACTTCTTCTCGCCGACGCGGTTGTACTTCGAGCCGTGGCACGGGCACTCGAACCACTGCGAGCTGCCGCACACCGGCACTTTGCAGCCCAAATGCGGGCAGACCTGCCATAGCGCGACATAACCCAGCCGCATGCCCTCGAGCACCGCACCGCCGTACACCGTCTCGGCGTTGGACAGCGTCGCGGAATCGGTGGGGTACGGCTGGATGTAGCTCTGCGCCTCAGAGAAGTACGAGAAGTTCTCGGCGGGAGTGGACGACGAGATCGCCTCGTCAACCGATGCGACCGTGCCGATCTTGATCTTCGAGCCGAATCCGCCGGTCGGGCGCGGCCAGAGGAAGGCGAGCATGGCGGCATTGAACGTGCCCAGGCCGGTCGCCATCAGCAACACCGAGGACCGGTTCAGGAACTGCCGACGGGTGACCCCCACCTCGTCGGACGGCGGCGGCGCCCAGTCCTGCGGCAGCTCGGGTTCCGCGGTGGCGACAGGCGACGGGCGGCGCTCGGCGGCCACCGAGCGTTCCAGCTCTTGTGCTTGCGCGCTGACACCGAACGCACCGGTGTCGTCGCCAGCGGCATCGTCGTCGCCACCGGCGCTGGCCGCCACCTCGTCCCGCCGACGAGTCTCACGCGACAGGTACCCCAGGCCGGTGGCGTCCCGGCGTCGCAAGGAGACGAACGCGACCACGGCACCCAGCACGACGATGACCGGGATGGCAATCGCGAGAATCGTTCCGGTGGACATGCCGACGTGCTCCTACAGGTGGAAGATGCCGTGCAGACCGGTGTCCCACGGGTAGGTGAAGTTGAAGCCCTGCCCCCGGAAGAACGAGCCGATGATCACCAGCACTGCCCAGAACATGAGGTGGATCGTCTGGACCGAGATGGCGAACTTGCGGTCTTCGGGGCGCAGAGACGGGTTCTTGTCGACATAGGGGGCGAAGGCCAGCAGTATGAGCGCGACGCCGGGGATCGTCACGCCGGCGATCATCGGGTCGAACATCGTGAGCAGTTCCTGCAGGCCCAGGAAGTACCACGGCGCCTTGGATGGGTTGGGCGTCTCGTTGTGGTTGGCGAGCTCGAGCAGCGGTGCATTGATGAACAGCGAGAAGACCAGCGTGAAGGCCGTGATGAACAGTGCTGCGGTGAATTCGGCGGCCAGCAAGTGCGGCCAGACGTGGACCTTGTCGCCCGGGCTGGCCTTGACGTCCTGGATGGAGCCCGACTTGACGACCGTCAGCAGCCGGTGAGTGTTGCCTGCAGGCCCTGCCATCAGCGGCGGCAGCGCGGTAGCCACCCCCCCACCGGCAGCCGCGGGACCGCCCGCCGGAGCCATGCCCGCGACCGCGGGCGCACCGCCGGGCTGCTGGCTGGCTTCCAGCAGTGAGCGAGGGATCGTGACACCGTCATCGTCGTCGGGCTGCGCGGCAGCCGGCGCCTCGCCCTCGCCGGCTGCGGGCGCGCCGGTTGCGCGGGCCCTGGCTTCGGCGCTCCGGCGCAGGAGGTGTTCGGGGATCTCAGTCATGCTGATGGCTCGGGACGTTCAGGCTTCCTACAGCGGCCCCGAAATGCCTCCGTCCTTTCTCACTCTCCAGAAGTGGATCGCCATGAAGATGACGATGACAAAGGGGAGCATCAAGACGTGCAGCACGTACCAGCGCAATAACGTCTCTGCTCCGATCTGTTGGCCGCCTAGTAGGACGAACCGGACTTGTTCGCCGAATACCGGCGTAAAGCCCATCATGTTCGTGCCCACCGTGACTGCCCACAGCGCGAGCTGATCCCACGGCAGCAGGTAGCCGGTGAAGGCAAGCAGCAACGTGAGCTGCAGCAGCATGACGCCGACGACCCAATTGAATTCTCGCGGTGCCTTGTAGGCACCGTGATAGAAGACGCGGGCCATGTGCAGGAACACGGTGATCACCATGAGGTGCGCGGCCCATCGGTGCATGTTGCGCACGAGCAGGCCGAACGCCACCTGCGTGTGGAGGCTCTCGATGTCTGCCCACGCGGCCGTGTCGGTCGGCCGGTAGAAGAACATCAGGAAGATGCCCGTGATCGTCAGCAGGATGAACAGGAAGAAGCTCAGACCGCCCAGGCACAGCGTGTAGCTCACCTTTACGGCGTGCCGCTTCACCTTCACCGGGTGAAGGTGGTACAGGACGCTGTTCATGATGACGTAGGACCGGTTCCGGGGGCTGTCGGTATAGCCCTTGCGGAAGATCGACCCGGGCCGGAAGATCGACGTCCAGAACTGGCTGTCCTGCATCCAATCGGCCGCCTGCTGCTGCGCGTTCTGGAGACGCTGCGGCAGCTTCGGCTTGGTATCGGGGGACTCGAGCGTGTTCGCCATATCTCTTCGATCTAGGTGGACCGGGTCCTTCGCAGTCTCAGCAGTACGGGCATTCCCGCCGGCCTACAGGCGCATCCCGTAGGCGTAACCGTGGGTGTGGGTGCGGCCGTGGACGTCGCCCGACGGCGGAGGGTTGTTGCTGACCCGCCCCAGCGTGATCACGCCGGTCGGGCAGCGGTCGACGCACAGTGCGCAGCGGGTGCACACGTCGTCGTCGATGATGAAGATGGCGTTGTCGGTGGGATCCAGCCCCGGCAGATCCACGCCGACGGCCTCGTCGACCGCCTCGGTGGACACGTACCAGATGCACTTCCACGGGCAGATGTCGACGCAGCCCTCGCACTGGATGCACTCGGACTGGTCGATGTTGATGAACTGCTTGGGCTTGACGGCCGCATCGAGGTACGAGGCGTCGACCTGCTGCAGCAGGTAGTCGTCCCGGAACTTGGGCATCGGCGGGTTCGCGTCATTCGCAGCCATTCGTCTTGCCCTCAGTTGCCCTTGACCAGTGGACGGCCGTAGTCGGAGATCGGCTCGGCGGCGGGTTGGGCCTTGTCGCGCTTCTGCCACCACATCGCCAGCACCGGCAATCCGATGAACGCGATGAGGTGCTCGATGACGACCACGATGTCGCTGACCTTCTTGAGGTCGATGCGCGTCGGCGGGAACAGGATCGGCGACTCCATGAACTGGCCTTCGGTGACCAGGAAGCGCTCCACCGACCAGCCCCACTCGTTGTCGGTCAGGCGGATCCAGCGGTCGGGCACGATGCCGAAGACCAGCAGCATCAGCATGAAGACGTAGGCGGCCCCCAGCATGGCTTCGCCCCAAGTAGTGGGGCGATCGGTCGGCCGGCGCTTGCCGTACCACACGAGCAGGTAGACCATCAGCGCGGTGACGAGGATCGATGTGACGAGTGCAACCACTCGGTGTTCCTCCCGCGTTCTCCCGTCGGCGTGTCAGGACTGTTGCGACCGGCCCAATCGATAGTGCATCGAGTGCGCCAGCCGCAGCGAGACCGGGGCAAAGATTACCGGCGCCCCGGCCATGGCGCGTGATGTTCTAGCACGACAGCCAGCACTCGCCACAATTCGGGCTGACCCATTCGGGCGGCCTTATCGGATGGCCCAATCAGGTGTGGCAGTCTGCGCCATCGGCGTGGCTGCATGGCAGACTTGCGCCTCGGTGCGTTCGGGCGCGTATCGTGCCCTGCGAACTTGGCACTGCCGCTGTGCCAGAACCCCTGGGGGCGACCCCGCGGAGGATCCCGTGACCGAAGTTCCCGAGTACCTGCTGGAGCGCTCGCGACAGCGTCGCATCGCGCTGGGGGTCCTCGAAGACGACGGCAGCGGTGGCGGCGGTGATGCGGGCGCAGCGGCGCCCGCAGCCGGAGCAGCTGCGGCCGCTGGGCCGACCCAAGCCGAGATGATTGCTGCCGCGCGCGAGGCGGCACAGCTCGAAGTCGAACCTGAGGCTCCGCCCGATCCGTCATGGGTGATTGCGGCCCAGACACGGCATCGGATTCCGATCTGGGTGCTTCCCGTGCTGTTCTGCCTGCCGCTGTGGGCGTTCGTGTACGTGAAGCTGACCGAGCCGCCTCCCGAACCGATCACCGCCATCAACGAGGGCGCGGCCACCTACGCAGTGCGGTGCTCGAGCTGTCACGGCGGCGACGGTGCTGGTTCCGATGGGGGCTTGGTGGGGCGCCCGCTGTGGAACGGCGAAGTGCTGCTGACGTTCCCGAGCCTGGACGACTCGTTCATCGAATGGATCTCGGTGGGCTCCGAAGGCCTCGGGCTCGGGCAGGTCTACGGCGATCCCAACCGGCCAGGCGGCGCACACATCTCCGGCGGCAGCGACAATGCAGCGGCCATGCCCGCATTCGGCGATGTGCTCAACGACCATCAGCTCTATTCGGTCGCGCGCTATGTACGCGAGGTGATCGGCGGTGAAGCGATCAGCGACGAAGTGGCAGCCGAGCGCGATGCCGAGTGGGAGCACCTCGGCGGCGGCGCCCTGTCCGGTGGCGGGGGTGGCGGCGGCCACTAGCGCCATGCCTTGAGTGAGACACTCGATTGCGATGTGCTCGTCGTCGGCGGCGGGCCAGCGGGTTGCGCTGCCGCGTACTGGCTCGCGCAGGCGGGACGAGATGTGCTGCTCATCGAGCGCTCGACCCATCCGCGCGAACGTGTTTGCGGCGACGCACTCACACCGGTTGCCGTGGGCGAGCTCATCGACATGGGCTGTGACCCCGGCGCTGCGCGCTGGCACCGGCATCGCGGGCTGCGGATCACCGCCCACGGGCAGAGCCTCGAGGTGTCGTGGCCCCAGGGCGAGCAATGGCCCGACTATGGCGTAGTAGTGCGCCGCTCGCGCCTCGACGCACTGACATTCGCCCGAGCACAGTCGGCGGGGGCGCGCATGCTCATCGGCACGGAGGTCACGGCGCCGCTGATCACCGATGGTCACCTGCGTGGCTGCATCGCTCAAGGCGGCAGCGGAGCGCTGCACGAGGACGTGGTTGCGCGCGCCCGTTACATCGTGGTCGCCGACGGTCCGCGTTCGAACTTCGGCCGGGCGCTCGGCGCCGTGCGCACCCGGACCTATGCGCAGGGACTGGCGATGCGGGCCTACTACCCCACCCCGCGCCACGCCGAACCGTGGATCGAGTCGGTCTTTGCGTTGGCCGATCGCGCCGGGAGCCAGCTGCCGGGATATGGCTGGGTATTCCCAGTTGGAGATGGCACGGCCAATGTAGGAGTGGGCCTGCTCAGCCATCACTACAGGAACGAGGCCATATCCCTGGAGCACCTCTTTGAACAGTGGACCCAGCAGATCCCTGCGCATTGGGAGATCGATCCCGCCGGTCCTCGCAGCGAACCGGCAGGCGGCCGATTGCCGATGGGAGGATCGGTGCGCCCGCGCTCGGGACCGAATTGGGTGGTAGTCGGCGACGCAGCAGGCAGTGTCAATCCCTGGAACGGCGATGGCGTCGGCCCGGCACTGGCAACCGGCCGGCTTGCAGCCCAGGTCATCGGGCGGGCGCTCGACGCCGACGACGGACTCGAGCTGCGGCGCTACGAGGCTGTGCTCGCCGAGCGCTGGGAGCGATACCACCACCTCGGTCGGCTGACAACCCGCGCGCTGGGCCAGCCGGGGCTGATGAGGAAGCTGACACAGCTTGCGATCCGTTCCCCCCGCATGGGGAACCTGGCCATGCGCGTCTCCACAGATCTGCTGCAGAGCCGAGCCGGTCCGCGCGGCCCGCGCGGCATCTACCGGGCGGCGGCCGGGATGGCGCGGCTCTGGCGCGACCGCACCTGAGCGTCGGGCGCGTCAGGCCTGCGCCGCGGCTGAGGCGGCGTCGGCGATGGCGCCGAGGGCTTCGTCGATGATGTCGGGGGTGTGGGCGAGGCTGACGAAGATCGCCTCGTAGGCGCCGGGCGCGAATGCCACGCCCCGCCGGAGCAGCTCGGCATGCAGGCGGGCGTAGGCCTGCTCATCGGTGGTGCGGGCATCGTCGTAGTCGGCCGCGACCCAGCCCGGCCCGGCGACTGGGCCGCAGTACAGGCCCACGAGCGTGCCGACCTGCACGACAGCGGCGTCGAAGCCTGATCGAGTAAGCGCCTCGCGCATGCCGTTGGCGAACTGGCCGGCACGGGCCTCCAGCTCTGCATAGGCCGCCGGTGTGAGCTGCTCAAGCGCCGCTAGCCCCGCTGCGGTGGCGAGCGGGTTGCCCGACAGCGTGCCGGCCTGGTAGACGGGACCAGTCGGGGCCAGCGTCTGCATGATCTCGGTGCGTGCGCCGAGGGCGCCGATGGGCAGGCCGCCGCCGATGACCTTGCCGAAGCAGGCGATGTCGGGCGTCACGCCGAATCGCTCGGCCGCACCGCCGCGGCCGAGGCGGAAGCCGGTGATGACCTCATCGAAGATCAGCAGTGCGCCCGCTTCGTCGCAGGCGGCACGCAGGCCCTCCAGGAATCCAGGCGCCGGTGGCACCACGCCCATGTTCGCCGCCACCGGTTCCACGATGACCGCCGCCACTTGGTCATCGAGTTCGGGAACCTCGTTGTAGGGCGCGACCACCGTGTCGGCCACGGCACTCGGTGGCACGCCAGCCGAGCCCGACAGGCCGAGCGTGGCCACGCCGCTGCCGCCGGCGGCCAGCAGCGAGTCGGCGTGGCCGTGGTAGCAGCCGGCGAACTTCACGATTTGCGGTCGTCCTGTGAACCCGCGCGCCAGCCGGACGGCCGTCATGGTGGCTTCGGTGCCGCTGCTGGTCAGGCGAACCTGGTCGACTTCTGCCGCGGCAGCGGCGATGCGCTCGGCGAGTGCCACCTCGCGTTCGGTGGGTGCGCCGTACGACGTCCCGTCGGCCGCGGCCTTCGCCACAGCTTCGGTGACCGCCGGGTGGGCGTGACCCAAGATGATCGCCCCGTACGACTGCACAAAGTCCACATACCGGCGGCCTTCGACATCGAAGACGTACGACCCTTCGGCTCGCGCAACGAAGTACGGCGTGCCGCCGACCGACCCGAACGCCCGCACCGGCGAATTCACGCCCCCGGGAATCACGCGTTGAGCAGCCTCGAACAGGTCGGCGTTCGTCGAATGCGGCTCGCTCACGGCCTCGCAGCGTAGGGGTGCCGCTGTCTCACCGGGGCTGCATCAGCCATGCACCGCGGCAACGACGGCCTCGACAAGACCTGCATCGGTGGGGCCGTCGGCTACTGCGGCGATCGGCACGTCGGCTTCACGGCAGGCGGCGGCGGTGGTGTGGCCGATGCACACCACTTTGCCGGTACGGGGGATACCGCCGATCTGCGACAGATGGCCCCGCACGGCAGAGGGCGAGGCGAATACGACGGCATCTGCGCCGGACACATCGGTGACCAGATGGTCAGACAACGTGGGCGTGACGATGCGGTATGCGCTCACGGCATCAACCTTCCAGCCGCGGGCACGCAGGCCGTCGACGAGTTCGGGGCGGGCCTGCGCCGACTGGGGCACGAAGCACCAGTCGTCGGGGCCCGGTTCGGGAAAGGCTGTGGCCAGCCCGGCCGCATCATGTCGTTCCGGCACCAGCGTGACTGGGCGGTTGATCTCGGCCTCGACGCGCGCGGCCGTGGACGGTCCGACCGCCGCTGTGCGGATTCGTGCGAAGCGGCGGCGAACGCCACGCCGGTCTGCGCGAGCGAACGTGGCTGCCACCGCATTCGAAGAGGTGAACGCGACCCAGCTGTACTGCTCCAGCCGCAGCAGGGCATCGTCGAGCGGTTGGCCGCCGTCGAGCGGGGGCACCACCGCAATCGCAGGTGCCACAATCACCGTGGCTCCGCGTTCGCGTAGTGCCGTCGCCAGCGGGCTGGCCTGGTGCGAGGCCCTCGTGACGACGACGGTGCGGTCGGCGAGTTCGCTGAACTGGCTCTCAGACATCGTCAGCCCGGCTGGCCCACGTCGCTGCGTCTGTGCCGGTTCGGGCCATCAGCTCTTGGGCCAATGCCCCGCCCAGCAACTCGCCGTCGGCATCGCTGCGAGTCGTGCGCTCGATGCCGTGACGGTCGGGCGCGGCGAGTACCGCTGTCATGCTCAGGCGACCGTCGGCCTCGACGATGGCATGGGCGCCTGTGGGCAGGTCGCAGCCGGCGCCCAGCGTTCGCAAGAACGCGCGCTCGGCGTGAACGCATCGTGTCGTCACCTCGTCGATGATCGCGCCGGCGGCAGCAGCCGCGTCAGCGTCGCCGGTGCGGTGCTCGACCGCGATGGCGCCCTGGCCGACTTGGGGCACGATCTCGTCGGGGCCGAATCGCTGGGCGATCCGGTGGGACTCGCCGAGACGCTCGAGCGCCGCCGCCGCAACGATCACAGCGTCGACGTCGGGCTGGGCAGCCGCGGCGATGCGACGAGCCATGTTGCCGCGCAGACCGGTGAAGCGCAGATCACCGCGGAGTGCCGCAAGCTGGCACTGGCGGCGCTGTGATCCGGTCGCCACCACACCACCGCGGGGGATTGCATCGAGCGCCAAGCCGACGAGTGCGTCGCGCGCGTCGCCCCTCACCAGGCAGCCTGCCAGCGTCAAGCCCGGGGTCGGCTCGGAGCGCATGTCCTTGGCACTGTGCACGGCGATGTCGCCGCGGCCGTCCAGCACCGCTGCTTGCACTTCGGTCACAAATACGCCCCTGCCGGACATCTCCGAAATCGGCGTGGACAGGTCGAGATCGCCGCTGGTGCGAACGGGCACGAGCTCGATGTCACCCAGGGCGGATCCGGCTGCTTCCAGCGCAGTTGCGACGGCGCGCGCCTGCCAGGTGGCCAGCGGGCTCGATCGTGTCGCGATCCTCACGCGATCAAGATCTACAGATCGAACAGGTCGCGCACTGAGTCTGCGAGCCGGTCGCCCTTGGCCTTGCCCGCCGCTGACCTTAACGCCACGGTGGGCTGATGCATCAGCTTGTTGACGAGCGCTGTTGTCGCGCGCTCGAGCGCCTCGCGTGCGTCGTCGTCGAGATCGGGGTGGGCCGCCAAGGCGCGTTCAAGCTCGGACTGGCGCACTGCTTCGGCCATGCCGCGCAGCGATTCGATGAGCGGTGCCATCTCCCGCGCGGTGCGGTCGGCGGAGAAACGCTCCGTCTCATCAGCCAGGATCGATTCGACCGCCGCCACCTCCGCTTGCCGGCCCGCCTGACCGACCTCAGCAAATCGCGACAGATCGTCCATGTCGAGGAGGGTGACACCGGGAAGGCGAGCCACAGCCGGGTCGACATCCCGCGGCACGGCAATGTCCACGATCAGCAGCGGGCGACCGGCTCGTCGCTCAATGATCGCTCCGACGCTGGCGTGGTCGACGATCACCGAACTGGCACCGGTGGACGTCAGCAGCAGATCGACCTCGACCAACGCATCTTCCAGGCTGCCGAGCGGCAGGTGATGACCTCCGACTCGGGCCGCCAGCGCTTCGGCGTGCGACGGCGTGCGGTTGGCCACTTGCACCGCTGCAGGACCAGCTGCCGCGAGTGCGACGATCATGCCCTCGGCCATTTCGCCGGCGCCCACGACCAGCACCTGGGCATCCCCCAAGGTGCCGAGATGGTTCTTGGCCATGCTCACTGCCGCGTGGCTGATCGAAGCAGTCCCCCGCGCGATGCCGGTCTCAGTGCGTGCGCGCTTGCCGGCAGTGATGCTGTGTCGGAACAGCTGGTTCAGGACCGCGCCCGCGGTGCCCTCGGTTCGTGCCGTGTCCCATGCGGTGCGGACTTGGCCCAGGATCTCGTGCTCCCCGACCACAGCGGATTCCAGGCCGCTGGCCACACGGAACAGGTGACGCGCCGCGTCGTCGTCGTAGTGGACGTAGAGATGGTCGGACAGCTCGGCGGGCGCCGCACCCGACAGCGTGCAGAAGAAGTCGCGCATCTCGCCGAACGCCGCATGGAATTTCTCGGCCACGACGTAGGCCTCGGTGCGGTTGCACGTGGACACGACCACGCCCTCGCTGACGTTCGCGCACGATGCGAGATCAGCAAGTCGTTTCGGCACGTCGGCGGCGGCAACCGTGCAGCGCTCCAATAGCTCAAGCGGTGCGCTGCGATGGCTCACGCCCATGACAACGATGGACACGAGGACTACCCAGGGTTCGGAAATGCGGCCCGCACAGTCTCGCCGATCCGGCACCCCGTTTCCACGCGTTCGACGAAAGATCGCGCGGCCAATGGGGCCACAGAGCGGTCAGTCGAGAGCTACGAGCAGCTGGATGGTTGCGGCGAGCAGGATGACCGCAGCGAGCGCGGCCAGCACGAGCGCTGTTCGAGGTCTCATGTCACCCTCTCATGTCACGGTCTCACACTGTGGGGCGCAGCCGGACTTCGGTGCCCACTGCGAAGCCAAGATGAGCGGCGCTCCCGCCGGCGATCGTCAACTCGAGCAAGCCGAAGGGATCGTCGCACAGGGCGAGGCTGCCTGTGTCCGTCGACCCCGCAGGTGCCAGCCGGACCGACTGCGAATTCGCTGTCGCGGGCTGTGACGCGCTCGCGCCTGCCGTCCATTCCATGACCAGGAGATCGCCGAGGGCTGCCAGCGTCTCGCGGTCGACGTTGAGCTGCACCGTGCCCCAGCGCGTCACCGACAGCACTTCCGCGGTCACTGAACCGTCGTCTTCGACGCGGGGCACCGCAACGAGCGACGGCAGCAGCAGTGAGGGGTCGATCGGCGCGCCCAAAGCTTCAATCGGCGCTCCAGCCGCCAGCCGGCCAGCTGCAGGCGCGAGCACATCGCGCGCCGGGTGAAGCACGGATTGGGGCTCGCCGCAGTCGGCGGTCTCGATACGCACTGCGATGTCCGCTCCGCCGACCGCCGCCACCGCAGCCGCCAGCACGCCGTTGTCCGGGCCGACCAGCATCGACTGGCCGTCACCGACCGAGACCGCGATAGCAGGCCGGTCCAAGCGGCGTCCCACCGATGCGAGCACTACGCCCGGCGCAAGGTGCGGCACGCTGCGCGCCAGCATCAACGCCGCCGTGCGCGTATCGCCCGGATCGATCTCGTGGCACAAGTCGATCACGGCGGCATGGGGAGCGGCCTGTCGCACGATCGAGTGGATGACGCCGACCGACTCGTCTGCGGTGCCTAGATCGCTCAAGCACGTGACCGTGTCGAAACCTGTCATCACTGCAGACCGTCTCGTGGCGACACGCTTATCTCCCGCTCTTGTTCCCAGTCTCGAATGGATACGAGCTCACGGGCTGATCGGGCCCCGGGCGCTCGATCACGCTGAGCCGAGTTCGGCGGAGCGGCGCGTGGCGGCTTCGACGGCCGCAGCCAATGCGGCGCGCACGCCGTGGCGCTCCAGTTCGCGGAGCCCAGCCGCCGTCGTGCCGCCCGGCGACGTCACGTCGGCTCGCAGATCGGCCGGCGAACGTCCCTCGGCCAGCAGCGTCGCGGCACCCAGCAATGTCTGGTTGGCCAATTCCGCCGCCACCGGTCGGCCCAGGCCCATGAGCACCCCTGCCTCGATCAGTGCCTCGGCCACCAAGAAGACATACGCCGGCCCGGACCCAGACAGACCGGTCACCGCATCCATCAGGTGCTCAGGGACGCGCACGACGCGGCCTACTGCCCCAAGGATCTCCTCGGCCCATCCGAGGTCATCTTCGGTGGCTCGGTCGTTGCCGCAGATCGCCGCCGCACCCTCCGACACCAGTGCGGGCGTGTTCGGCATGGCACGCACGATCGGGACGCCAGTGCCGGCAGCGGCGTCCAGCGTCGGGAGCGTGACCCCGGCGGCGATCGAGAGGATGCGGTCGGTGCCGGCGGCCGTGACCGCGGCGGCAACGGTCGGAATGACGTCGGGCTTGGTGGCGAGAATGGCGCCGGCCGAGGCGGCAACGTCGCCGGAGACAGCGACGCCGTAACGATCGGCCAACTCATCGCGGCGCGCGGCAATCGGCTCTGCAACGCAGATGCTCTCGGCACTGCGGCCGGCTGCGAGCAAACCGCCCAGCAGCGCTTCGCCCATCTTGCCGCCGCCGACGATGAGCAGTTCGACCTTGTCCGCCATGCGGTCACGGTACCGGACCGCATCGGGACCACTGCCGAGCCCAATGGCGGTGCCGGGGCACTCGCGGTGAGTGGGACGCTTCCCTGCGGCCTGCCGGCGAGTGCCCCGGCAAGTCTCAAATCAATCAGAAATCAATGAAAAGTGTCAAATGATTTTCGATGGCTAGTTCTTGAAACCCAAGCGGATCAGCGTCGTGAAGTCACGCTCGATGTACGCCCACAGCGACCCGACGATCCGGTCAAGCTCGTCTTCGTCGACGCAGTGGGTGGGCAGCTCCCCCGTCAGGAACACGGCGTCCTCGGGACCGATCCCGTATTGAGCACCCACCAGCGAGTAGTTCCGGCGCAGAACGAAGTCGGCCACCTGGTCCGGTCGGTGCTGCGGTGTCGGGAGCACGTACGACTCATAGGCCAGCGTGCGCTGGCGCAGCGTCAGCCAGATGGCGATGACATCGCGCGATTCCCCTGCCAGTCGCACGTACCAGCGCCGCGGCACCTCCTCGTCACGAGTCACGTCGAGCAGCATCGGGCGCTCGCCGGGACCGCCATCGGCCTGCGAGCGCGCCCAGTCGGCAAGCCAGTCGTCCATGCGGGCCTCGAGCAGATCGAGCTCGGCGTCGGTTGCCGGCCGACGGGTCACAGGCAGGCGACGAGCTCGCGCCGGGCCGCGGTGTCGAGCACTTCCAGCGCCGCGGCCGCACTCGCTCGCCAGCTGTAGCGCTCGGCGCGGCGAGAACCGGCGTCGCCCAGGCGCAGCGCCAGCAGCGGATCAGCAAGGATGTCGATGACTCGGCGGGCGAACGCGTCGCTGCTGCGGTCGGCGATGAGGTAGCCGGTATCGCCCTCCACGACGTTGTCGCGCAGACCGCCGACATCGGACGCCACGACCGGTGTGCCGCAAGCTGCGGCTTCGAGCGCGACCAGTCCGAATGATTCCGAACGGCTGGGCACCAAGCACACGTCGGCGGCCCGGTAATAGGTCGACAGCAGGTAGTGCGGGAGCGGATCGACGTACCGCACATGGTCCGCAACCGCCAAGTCGTCCGTCAGCGCCTTCAAGCGGGCCAGCGTGACCTCGCCCTGCGGACCGCTGGGCCCTCCCACGATGGCGAGCTGGGCTTGAGCGCCCGCTGCACCAGCAGCTCTCGTGGCTGCGAGCGTTTCGATCGCCAATTCGGCGCCCTTCAGTGGCTGCAGGCGGCCCACGAACAGCAGCACCGGTCCTGGCGGGAGGCCGATCGCCGCACGCGCTGCATGGCGCTGACCCGGCGCGAACATTGCCCGGTCGACACCGGGTGTCAGCACGTGGAGGCGCTCGGGCGCGACGTCGTACAGCGACCTGAGCTGGGCAGCCTCAGCGGCGCCGGAGGTGAACACGACGTCCGCGCAATCGATGACTCGTTGCTCAGCGTCGCCGCGGTGGCGCGGCTCGGCATCGCCGTTGCTCGTCTTGACGCGCCCCAGCGTGTGAAAGGTGACTGCCAAGGGAATGTCCAGGCGGTGCTTGAGCTGGTGCCCGGCCATGCCGCTCAACCAGTAGTGAGCGTGAATGGCGTCGACCGGGCGGTGTGCGAGGTGCTCGCCGACTCTGCCGGCAAATGCTGACACGACCGCCGGCAGATCATCCTTGTCGAGCGATGGGGCACCGGCATCGATGTGGAAGACCACCACACCCGACTCCACTTCGAGCTGGTCGGGCTGCGATGGATCGGTGCGGCGTGTGTAGATGTCGCAGTCGACACCGAGATGCGCCAGCGCGGCAGTGAGTTCACGCACGTACACGTTCAAGCCGCCGCCATCGCCGCTGCCGGGCTGGCGCAACGGCGAGGTGTGCATGCACAGCACGGCAACCCGCAAGACGCGGCCATGCTCGCCGAGCATCTGGCGGTCGGGTACTTCGGGTGCCACGGCCGATAACGCTACGCAGATCGCCGCAGCGTCACGAACTGAGCGAACCGCCGCTCCGCGCCGGGGGGATGTTCAGATGGCGAGGAGTCCCAAGCCCCACATCCACGCCAGGGCCGTGACGCTCAGCGAATCGAGCCTGCGCACGGCCCACTCCCCGGCCAGTCGCTGCCACGCTCGCTGGAGCCTGCCTGGAGGCTCCGGTGCGCTGTGGCTGCTGGCTGATCGACTGCCAGCGTTCTGCTTGCCCGCCGGGACATGCTCTCGACGCGCGGCGAACGCGGTGTTCGGCCTGGCGAGCGCGGGGCCGAGCGGCAGCGTCAGCACCGCGAGCACGCCGAACCTGATGACATCGGTGGGTGCAAACGGCGGCACGCTCAGTCCGGTCAGGGCGAAGACGGCGATCACCGCGGCGATCGCTCCCATCAGCGGACCGCGCAGCCCCGGCTGCCGACCCGACGCACTGAGGTGAGCACTGGCGTCGTACACCGCGGCGGCGCTCACGAGCACGAGTGCCGCTCCCAGCGAATAGCGGGCGACGGCCGCCAAGCACGCGGCCGCGATACCGACCTGCATCCACGTGCGAATCAGCAGTCCTGCGTTGGCCACGAGCCGCAGCGGTGACGCCTGTCCCCCGGGCACAGCCGCGCCTGGGCGGCGGGGCCGCAAGGCTGCGACCACGATGAAGCTGGCGGCGACGGCCGCGCCGACGACTACCCCCGCGAGGCGCGTGTCGAGAACGCCGGCGAATCCGACTGCACCGGCAAGTGCGGCGGCGGGCAGCCGATGAGTCTGGGGAAGCACCAGCGATTCGGCAGCCTGCGGCCTCGCCCCAGTTCCGCTCGACGTCGGGCGAGTCGCTCCGGCGCGGCTGCGAACGCCCGCGGCCTGCCAGGCGCCGAGCATTGCGACTGCGGTCATGGCGATGCCGAACGTCACCGCCCCCGCCCACAGCGCGCCGATCAGCCCGGCGAACCAGATCAGTCCACCAGTGATGGTGGCATCACCCAATGCGACCGCAGGGCCGAGCCACTGCGCTGCTGCAGAGGTTCGCGGCCGCGCCGGCTCAAGATCCGGCGACGCTGCCACGGTGCAGCCGCCGCTCAGCCGCCCGAGACGGGCGGCAGGACGGCGATCTCGTCTCCGATGCTGAGCTGCGACTCGCCGAGCGCCGGTTCGCCGTTCAGCCACACCCTGCTGGCGGCCAGAACAGCGCTGAAGCCCTCGCCGAAAGTCGCCTTCGCCCAATCCAGTGCTTCGGCGACCGAGGACGCCTCGATCTGAGTGCTGCCGACGCCAGCCGCTTCGCGCGCCCCCGCGAACAGGCGGATCGTCACCGTCGGCATCGCTGCGATGCTACCGATCACGTCCCAGAGGCAACGAGGATGAGCCTCTAGATGGTTAGTTCCAAGGTTCTAGTGGTCGTATGGGGTGAGCGTGCGTGGGGGGCCGGGCCGGTGGGTGGTCTGGTTGTGCCAGATGGCGGCGGTGAGGGCGAGGAGCCGGGTGCCGACGCGGGCGGCGACGCCGGGGC
>JAJECP010000037.1 GCA_022821985.1 Acidimicrobiia bacterium | reverse complement strand
CCCGGCGTCGCCGCCCGCGTCGGCACCCGGCTCCTCGCCCTCACCGCCGCCATCTGGCACAACCAGACCACCCACCGGCCCGGCCCCCCACGCACGCTCACCCCATACGACCACTAGAACCTTGGAACTAACCATCTAGGTCTCGAGGGCGAGCACGGCACTTGGGCCGATGTGCAGCTTCACGTTGGCGCCCACTGCGGGTCCGTGGGGAGTGATGGAGTCCAGGGTGGTAGCGACCCCGCCGATGTCTGCTTCCAGCCGCACCTCGTAGCGGTCGCCGCGGAAGCGACGCCGGACCACCGTGGCCGGCAGCTGCGCCGTCACAGCGTCTGCGACGTCCGCGCTGGCGCCGTCGTCAACCTCCACCTCGATGCGGTCGGCCCGCAGCACGAAGCTGTCCGAGCGACCGGCTGCCTGAGCCAGCTCCGGCGGCACTTCGGAGTCGAACACGTTCGTGTGACCCAAGAATCGGGCCACCTGGGCGGTGCGGGGGTCTGTCCACACCTCTTCGGGCGTGCCGATCCGCAGCAGGCGACCAGATGCCATCACCGCAATTCGGTCGGCCAAGGCAAACGCCTCGTGATGGTCGTGGGTGACGTGCACGGCGGTGACACCGACCTGGTCGAGTACGGGCCGCAGTTCGTTGATGAGCCGCTCGCGCAGCAGTCGGTCGAGCGAACCGAAGGGCTCGTCGAGCAACAGCACTCTGGGTTCGGGGGCGAGGGCCCGTGCCAGCGAGACCCGCTGCGCCTCGCCGCCCGACAGCGTGGCCACATCGCGGCCCTCGAAGCCCGCCAGGCCCACCAGCGCGAGTACTTCGGCCACGCGCCGGCGCCGTTCCGCGTAGGGCACCCTGGCCATGCGCAGCCCGAACGCCACGTTGCCCTCGACATCGAAGTGCGGGAACAGCACCTCGTCCTGGAACATCAGGCCGATGCCGCGCTGGTCGGGGCGCTGACCGGTCAAGTCGCGCCCGTCGAGCTCGATCTGGCCGGCATCCAGCGGCTGCAGTCCCGAGGCGGCTCGCAGCAGCGTGGTCTTGCCGCAGCCCGATGGCCCCAGCAGCACCACCATCTCGCCGTCGCCGACCGCGAGGTCCACCCCGTCCAGCGCCCTGAAGCCGTCGAAGTGAACGTGGGCACCCGTGATCCGCAGCGTCCCACCGCCTCGCCCGTCTGCCATGTGCAAGACGCTACGCACTCCCCGACGCCTGCCTGAACAGGTTTCTTGACGCAAACTGATGATTCGCGAAGGGAAGGTCTGGGGAATGACGGAGAGGTTGAGCGGACGGACGGCATTGGTGACGGGGGCAAGCCGGGGTATCGGCGAGCACTGCGCCCGGGCCTTGGCCCGGGACGGTGCACGGGTGGCGCTGGCGGCGAGAACCACCGACGATCTTGACCGGATCGCGGCCGAGCTGCCGCACGACCCGGTGGTGATCGAGAGTGACTTGAGCGCGGAGGGTGCCGGGGCCGATCTGGCCGCCGCCGCTGTTGATGCTCTCGGCGGGGTCGACATCTTGGTGAACAACGCCGGCCGGGGCGAGCTGCGAGAACCCGGAGGCGATCAGGCAGTGCTGCAGCTCAACTATCTGGCGCCGCTGGAGACCACCCGGGCACTGGCCCGCCAGATGGGTGAGCGAGGTCACGGCTCGGTGATCCACATGTCCTCGATCGCCGGCTCGGTCGGCGTCAGCGAGCTGCCCACCTATGGGGCAACCAAGGCTGCTTTGGACTCGCTCACCCGCTCGCAGGCAGCCACATATGGCCGCTTCGGCATCCGTGTGAACGCCGTGGCGCCCGGTCTGATCATCACTGAGATGTGGGCGGCAGGCCGCGAGATCCCCGGTCTCGCCGACGGCCTCGAGCGCCACATCGCTCTGGGCCGATGGGGCGTGCCCGAAGAGATCGCCGACGTTGTCGCCTTCCTCGCCAGCGACGAGGCCCGTTACGTCACCGGCCAGACCATCACCGTCGACGGCGGCTACCAAGGCGTCACCGCCTGGGCCAACTACCCCGCCCCCAGCTCGTAGCAATCAGCACCAGAATCTGCTGCGAGTCTGTGCGGCAGCGTCAGGGAAGCACTCGAGAAGCCCTACGACCTTCGCCCGGACAACGAAACCCAGTCGTCGAGGCGGACGGGATCGGCCAACTCGATGCCGTAGCGGCGGTAGGCGGCAGCAACCGACGAAGTTTGGGCTGCGGAGATGCCGCTGATGGCAAGCCGGCCGCCAGGTGCGACTCGCTCGGCAATGTCGCCGGCTAGCGGCATCAGCACACCAGCAGTGATGTTGGCAACGACCACGTCAAATGTGCCGAGTTCGGCCTCACCGACACGAGCGGTGCTGAAGGCGGTCACATCGTCAAGGCCGTTGCGGCGGGCATTGGCCTCGGCCGCGGAGACCGCTGCCGGCTCGATGTCGATGCCCACTGCTTCGGCAGCGCCCAGCCGAGCCGCCACCAGCGCCAGTACCCCGCTGCCGCACCCCACATCGAGCACCCGCTCGCCGCCGGCAATGTGCTCAGCGAGCCACTCGGCCAGGAGCCGGGTGGACGGATGGGTGCCCGCTCCGAACGCCTCGCCGGGGTCGACTTCAACCACCGCCGGGGCGTCGGCGTCTGCCCACGGGAAGCAAACGGCCAGCCGTCCGCCCATCGGCACCGCACGATTGCGGTTCAGCCATCCCACTGCCTGTGCCTCGTCGGGCGGGCCCAGCACGGCGGCGTGACCGTCGGCGCGCAGCTCAGCCACCAGTTCTCGAGCGGAACGATCGTCGGTCACCCGAATCCGGCTCACCCACCGCCCCCGCCCCAGCCGTTCATGCGTCACCGCCAACGCCGCCGCAGCCAGCCGCTCCGGCAGCGGGGGCCTGAGCAGCCCGCCATCTGGCGCTTCACCGCCACCCATCCCCAGCGGAGCATCGTCGGCAAGCACCACGCACGCACCGCCGTACCGCTCATCACCCCACAGCGCAGCCCGAGGCTGCGGATCGCTCACCCCAGCATTCTCGCCATCAGACCGTCATGACGCCGCGTGCACACGCTCACAGCAGGTGAATGCAAGCTGCAAGCAGCACTTGCAATTTGCATACCCAGGAAGGGTCAGTCGTTGCTGGTGATGGTGCCGATACCGGTGAGTTTGCGGCCGACGCACGCCGAGTGTCGCTTAGCTCAGCCGGGCGGTGACGTACCTATTGAGGCTGATGCCGCTGTCGGCAGCCGCTATCGCGAGTTCGCGATGGGTCTCGGGCGGAATCCGCACCATGAACTTGCCGCTGTAGTCCCTCAGCCCGAGCGGGACCGGGGGTTCTTCATCGCCAGATCGCATGTCCTCCACCACATCGCGTACGACCTCACGGATTCCTGCCAGCGCTTCCTCGGGAGTCGTGGCCAGCCAGCTCAGCGACGGGAACTCCAAGCACACCGCGACATACTCGTCGTCGTTCGCCGACCAGCTCACCCGGTAGGTGTAACGGTCCTGCATCTCAACGATCCTCTTGTTCGGACTCGAGCCGCTCGATGGCCTTGAGCACCTGTCGCACCTGATACTCCTTGGCCTTGCCATTGTCGTTCTGAAGGTTCACTCTGGGGTCGCCCTGCCACGGCATCCGATAAACGAGATGGCTGCCGCGTTTGGTACGCGGCGGTCCAAAGTGCGCCTCGCACAGCTTGGCGAGATCGGCGAATCGGACGTTCTTGGGGTTGTTGCGAGCCGCATCTCGTATCGCCTTCACGTCCACGGCGTCGGACGATACCAATAATGGTACCACAAGAAAGCGGGTTTTCTCGGGCGTCGCCGCACGGCCGACACCTCGCCATGTCTGCGTTGCCTATGGCCAGCGCCGGGTGCCGAGCGCTCCCGCCGGGGCGGGGGTCAGTCGTCGCTGATGATGGTGCCGATGCAGGTGAGCTTGCGGAGTTCCAGCGGCGTGCGATCGACCTGGTCGAGTCCGGCCGTCCGGTGGCGGCGGTCGCGGTTGAGCTGGGGATCAGCGGCCAGTCGATCTACACCTTGCGCCGCGACTTAGCTGTCGACCCCAAAGTACAGTTACATTCTTGACAAGGTATGGGAAGTGTCGCCCCTACTCGACGATGATGCGGGCGAAACCGAGCCTGTCCCTATCTTGCCAGATGACCGGTATTCTGCTCTCATCTTGGAATCCCCAGACATCGACGAAGTAGTCGGTCGGGTCGCCGAGGGCCTCAGGTAACCTGAACCTGACGGTGAACGTCTTGCCTTCCAGCCGGTATTCGAGGGCTGTGTTGTCGCCTGGATGCCTCGTACCGTGGGTCCAGCCTGGGGGGTTTATATTCCCTATAAACTTGAAACCGTCCACGGAATACAGGTGAAAGTTCCGGTAACCATCACGCAGGGCTTCTGCAATAGTTCCGCCGGAAAGGACTGCTTCTCCCAGCAGTGTACCGCTAAAGGTGACGGAGTCGCCGTCGTAGGTCGGGTTCTGATCCCACCGAATCAGGTCGTGACTCTCAGATGCAATTCGCAGCTTCCACGTTTTCTCCGGATGGTTCAGCTTGCCCGACCAGTGCTTCTCAACGATTTCGGACTCGCTGGCAAATACACGTCGCAATTCATCGATGCCCATGAGCCGGAATCCCCGTTTCTCCGCTTCCTCTGGATCCGACAGGCGCCGAAGCTCCCTCATCCTAGAACCGTACTCTGAAGGTCCCAAGTGTGCGGCGAGTTCCCGAAATAGCGCCCCGCCCAAGAAGTAGGCGCAACCGAATCTGGGCGTACCTGGCTGGGGATTCCACTGGGTGAACATCTGAATGTCGTGGGCCTCGCATCCTCCACGTGGGGCCTCGTATGACTTCGGGTCTAGTCCCTGTTCCAGGCCGTAGACGTACTTGAAGGCTTCGGCGGTTCCGTCATACATCCACCATTCGGCGCCCTGGACGTACAGGTGGAACAACTCGTGAGCCACATGCCCCTGGAGCTTTTGGCCCAAGAATGTTTCCTTCGCTTGCTCCCAGTCGAAAGGACCGTCGAAGGCGAACCCCCAAGTGCAATTGCAGGCGCTCTCCTCGCTGACCACCATCACGATATGGCCCACCGGCAGATGCTGGCGCATCAGCCTCTCCGCGGCGTCCGCTATATCGATGATTGCGTCCGCCAGCCACGCCTGGGGCTTGTTCCCGGTACGGATGATGCTCACCTTCATGTGCGGCGACAGCGCTGTCGGGCGGGAGAGGGTTTCGACGTCTGCATATCCGGGGACCAGAACCTTTTCCAGCGCGCTGGCGTTTCCCCCGTTCGTGATGATGAGACTCCCGAAAATAGCCATCGTGCTGTTGACGTCGTCGATTCCGCCTTCAAACACCGGTTGGGCCAGGAGGAGGTCCAGGTCCCCGAAGTGGTTCGCGTGAGAGAGGGCCATGAGCGTCACTGCGTCCCCGGCTTCGTGGGCCTCAAGGAACGGCATATCGAGAACTCGAGAGACGGCGGATTCGTCGTCGTAGGCCATTCGAGCCAGCCAATCCACTGAATCTGCCTCATATCTCCCGATACCGTCCCGGACCCATGGCATTTCCTGGATCTGGCGGTACAGGGCCGGATTGCTGCTCTTCAGCCATCGGATGTTCCGCGAGTCGTATTGGGCAAACGGAACAGGCGTTATGGATGCCGGTTCGGCGGCTTCTCTGCCAACAAGCAGCGCAGTGGCCCAGCGGTCGGCACCGCCGAGACGCGCCATGGTGCGATCCGAGATCTTGGAATCGGGCACCGCAGCATGTCCGCCCACCACATAGCCGCCAGATGCTGCTGCATCCAACCGTGACTGCTGATTTGCAGCCATCGCTTCGCCTCTCGGGCCTGCGAGCACAACGCACGCATCGCCGAGCACGCCTGCGAGCGTCACAGCGGAATAGATGTCAGATTGAGCAGCGAGGTCCGATGCCACCACAACCGGCACGGTGTCGGCGTCGCAGTCGCCCTGAACTGACGCGGGAGGCACACGGACCCGTGTCGCCACGGTGCCTGACGACGACCCAGCGGTCGGGGTGAACTGGACATCAGCAGCGATGGTTGTGGTGGGCGCGCTGCCCGGATCGGCTGCCTCGGAACCGACAAGCAGCGCCGTCGCCCAGCGGTCGGAGCCGCCGAGGCGCGCCATGGTGCGGCCCGCGACTTTGCCATCAAGCACCGCCGACAGTCCGCCGACCACATAACCGCCGGACGCTGCAGCATCGAGGCGGGTCTGCTGATCTGCTGGCATCGCCTCGCCTCGGGCACCGGCAAGCACGATGCACGCGTCGCCGATCGCACCGGCGAGGGTGACAGCCGAGTAGACGTCGGATTGCGCCGCCACATCAGAAGCCACCACGATCGGCACCGTGTCTGATCCGCAATCGCCCTGAACGGACGCAGGCGGAACCCGCGCAACCGACGCCGCGGCCGGCATCGCGGCAATCGCCACAAGCGACGCTGCCAGAATCGAAATCGCAGCTGCGGCGTGCTTCAGAGCCTTGTGCATTTTGAGTCTTCGCGGTGTGGTGGGGTGGGGCTGCTGGGCTCGGCGGGGTCAGGTTACGTGGCCAAGATGCCTCGGGCTTCGAAGTTGGTGTAGTTGGTGAAGCCGGGGGCTTTGCGGTGCAGGACTCGGAGGAGGTTGTTGGTTCCCTCGATGCGGCCGTTGCTGGGCCGTCCGGTGTGGTGCCAGCCGAGTATTGCCTCATGCCAAGCGAGGAACGTGTCGACGATGTCGCTGATCTCGAGCACCCGCTCGTTGCCCGCAATGTGCCAAGCCAGCCACTCAGCGAGGTGCCGGGTGGACGGGTGGGTGCCAGCTCCGAACGCCTGCCCGGAGTCAACCTCGACCACCGTCGGAGCGTCAGCGTCTGCCTACGGGAAGCAAACGGCCAGCTTTCCGCCGACCGCCATCACACGACCGACGTGCAACTCATTGCCAGCGAGAGGCTGCCCCCAGCATTCTCGCCATCAGACCGTCATGACGCCGCGTTCGGCCCGTCACAGCCCATCGCTAGGGTGGTAGCTCGCCGAACGGGACCCGCACAGCGTGGGTTCCGCTAACCACCTGGGGGTGATCGGTTTCGACTTTGACGGTTGAAGTGAGAGAAGCGAGCCGTGGTCTCCGGATCCACGAAAAAGAGCCGGAAACAAATACAAACGCCAACGTCGATCAAGACGATCTGGTGCTCGCAGCCTGATCTCAGGTTGTGAGTTCGGCCCGGTAGCCCCAGTCCTGCGGGCGCCGGTGCCATCATCTGCAGGGCTCGCCCGCCGCCCGTGCCGACGGGGCGCCGGGGACACGCACAGACGGCTACGGCGACTGGCAGGGTGTCGCTGCCCGCCATCGCTCGACAATTCCCCAGCGACTGCGCTCGGAGAAGACTCACCGAAACGTTGAAGGACGCGGGTTCGATTCCCGCCACCTCCACGCCGGGTCAGCGTGACGCGGAATTGACGCGGGTGGGCCAGGCGTCGGGGTTGAGGGCGGCGTCGCTGCCGCCGTCCATGAATACGACCGATCCGCAGAAGAAGCCTGCTTCGGGCGACAGTAGGAACGACAGCAGGTTCGCCACTTCTTCGGGGCGTCCTGCCCGTTCCTGCGGGATGGGATACAAATCGCCGAGTGACAGGACGACGTCGATCATGTCGGCCGTCATGGGTGTGTCGATGAGCCCGGGGGCCACTGCGTTCAGGCGGATTCGGGAACCGGCCCAATCCGGGCCGACGGCGGTGCGCCGTACCCATCGAGCTAGGGCGAGCTTGCTGGCGGCATAGGCGACGGTGGGTTCAGTACCTGCCAGGGCACGAGCCTCGGCTTCGTCGCCGCCCAAGCAGGCTTCCACCAGAGCTTCAGGCAGATCGGTCATGGCGGTGCTGGAGTTTGAGCTGACGGCGACTGCTGAGGGATCAGCCCCGTGGACGAGCAGTGGTCTCAGGCCTGCGATGGTGGCCGCTGCGCCGAAGTAGTTGATCGACACGACCTGAGCCGGGTCGGGTCCGGTGATCCCCGCGCCTGCCACGAGGCCGTCAATACGCCCACCGCTGACGTCGGCAACCGCATCGACCATCGCAGCGCGACCCTCGGCCGTGGACAGATCGGCGATGACCTCAGCGTCTCGGAGATCCACCCCGATCACCTCGTGGCCGTCGCGCACAAGCCGCTCCCTGGTCGCTTGGCCGATCCCGCCGGCGGACCCGGTGATGACGATGGTTCCCATCCGGGTTTTCTAGCCGGGATCGAACGAGGCCCGAGGGAGCGACTGCGCTCGGAGAAGACTCACCGAGACGTCCAAGGACGCGGCGAGCCTGCTTGGGGCGATGCGATGTGCCCCTGACATCAGTTGTTCTGCGCTGGAGGATTGTCCGCTTGGTCTCTTGCGAGCTTGCGGCGCATGTTGTCGGCGAGCCGCGGGGCGGCGCCGGGTGTCGACCACGGGCACACAGCGATACAGATGCCGCACCCGTAGCTGACGGCGAAATACGGCAGGCATCGGTCGAAGTCGACCGCCCATTTCTCGGTTCCTCGTACCAGGCGCTTGTCGGGGGCGATGGCGTCGGGAGGGCAGGCATCGGTGCAGACGCGACAGCCGCTGCAGAATTCGTCGACACCGAAGGTGTCCGGAGGGGTCGCAACGAGCGGCGCGTCGGTCAGCACCAGCGCTAGCCGGAACGAGGACCCGAGTTCGCTGTTGATGATCGAGCCGTGTTTGCCGAGCTCTCCGAGCCCTGCGGCGATCGCAGCGGGGACCATCTGCATGGGTCCCGCGCCGGGGCCGCCATGGCCGACCGCTTCGAATCCTCGGCTGCGGATCCAGTCGGCCAGCGCCCTCGCAGCAGCGGTTCCCCGGTTGTATTGACGGTGGACCTCCATGGCCGAGGTGTACTCGGGCGCGGTCGACAACTCGCCGTGGTCCATCGCGACAGCTAGCAGGATCGCCCAGGGAAGGCCGGACTCGCGGCCCTCGAAGAACCACTCGCGTCGGGCGGCCACGACCGCCACCAGTTCGACGCTGTGGCCCTGCTCGTTCGTCGCAAACTCGGTGATCTCGCCGAGCCATTCCGTCGGCGTGCGATCGATCCTGCGCGGATCGACCGGTGCGGGCTCGTGGCGGTCATCGGTGCGCAGCACTGTGCGCAGTTGAGGATGTGCCAGGAACTCCTCGGTCATGCGCACCTGGACTGGGCCGTGGGCGATCGTGGCCGGATGAGCCCACATGACCAGTGTCGGCTGCCGAGCCTCAGACGAACCCCAGCCGTTCAGCTCGTTGCCCGACACCTCGCCCATCAACTCGACGATCTCGTCCGGGGCCTCCCAGACCGGTGTCCGACGCTCCATCCGCCGCAGTCGCTGCGGCCTCGCTGGCCGGCCCGACCGGCCCTCTTCTTCAGCAGTCACCGTCCCGCTCCCCGAGCGTCCGAGCCGTCCCGATGCCGCCTCCCGTCGCTGGTGCAGATGGCCTCTGCCGCATCCTGCCCATCGCGCGGCTCATCACCACGCCCCGACTACGTCACCGACGAACAGCCAGCAGCTCACGGCTACGGTCACTATCAGCAGCGTCCACTCTGCCGCTTGCTGCCAGCGGCTCTGCCCGTTCATCGTGCGGCTCGGCAGGGAGCGTTTTCTTGGCGGGTCATAGTGCTGCGTTCGGTTCCGATCAGTTCGGGCACGAGCGACGGCTCAGCTGCCGGGTCGGGCACCGCCGAGGGAGGAGTGGGCGGGATAGGCGCGTGGGTCACGGCGGGTCCACTGACCGGCTTCGACTGCGCCGAAGAAGTCCGCTGCCATCTGGTTGAAGGCAGCCGGCTCCTCGAGGTTGATGCCGTGGCCGGTACGCGGCGCGATCCACAGGCCGGCCCGGGGCAGCACTCGCTTGAGGAAGACATTCGTCTCGATGACGGGGTCGTCCTCGTCGCCGACGACCAGCAGCACGGGAACGTCGAGCTGGCGCAGTTCCGCCTCGAAGTCGTACAGCGACGGGCGCCCGGCCTGGAAGTTGCGCATGGTCAGCCCGGAACCGACCGCCGAGTGCTCCGACAGGTACTGCTTGAACTCCTCCCAGCCCCGCGGGTCCTTGTTCTGGAGCTGGACACGGGTGGCGCCGACCGCCAGCCGCTCGGCGGCCACCTCCATCCCTTCGTTCATCATCGCCTCGGCAGCCGCACGGACCTCGGCCAGGAACGCCTCACGCGTGTCGCCGAACGCGCCGGACCCGCCGCTGGCAAACAGCAACGACGTGACCCGTTCCGGATACCGCAAGGCAAACATCAGCCCCGTGTAGGCACCCATGCTGAGGCCGACGATGTGAGCCCGCTCGATGCCAAGGCTGTTGAGGACAGCCCGTAGGTCCTCCCGCTCCCGCTCGAACGTGTAGTCGGCATCGCTGTCGGGCACGTCCGACGGCGGATAGCCGCGGGCGTTGTAGGCGATGCATCGATGGCTCCGGCTGAATCGCCGGATCTGTCCTTCCCACGTGCGGTAGTCGGCGGCGAACTCGTGCAGCCACACGATGGGATGCCCATCGCCGGCTTCCTCCGCGTACAGCTCGACCCCGTCTCCCTGAATCATCGGCATGACGTCGAGCGGCTCAGACGCGGGCTTCTGCGGCGTATGCCTTGTTGTACCGCTCCCGGCAGATGTAGAACTCGTCGGCGCTCTGGAAGGCCTCGTGGGCGATCAACAGGTCCAGATTGCGCCGCACGAGACGATCGGGCGCCACTCGTGTCGCCAGCACTTGGATTGCCCCGTAGCCGACAGGCCCGGTGCCCTCCGCGGTGTTCCGGCCGTGCGTCACGCCGAGCAAGTACTCGATCTCGTCGAGCATCGCATCGAACAGTGTGTCCTCGGTGGTCCTGGGAATGAACTCGTCGGTCATCGAACGCAGCGTCATCCACAGCCGAAGCGATGCCTGGATCGGCGCTTCGTCGGGCTTCTTCAGCCGGTCGCAGTTGACCAGGTAGGTGACTCGCCCGACCCTGCCGTCCTCCTCGGCTCGCACCGTCCCGATGATCCTCGCGAGCGGATCGATCCGATCGGCGGCAGCGGCACCAAAGGCGACGGCATAGATAGCCAGCAGCGTGACGTGGTGCTGCAGATTGATGGCAGGCCCGCCGTCAGAACTCGTGTACGGGATCCGGTTGGCCAGCAGGCGCACGGCGTGTGCCCAGGCCTTGTCGTGATCGGCGCAGTTGGAGAAGTAGGCCCCGGTGACGAGCATGCCGATCAGGTCGGTGGAGGCCTGCTCGTAGGCCCGCAAGCACTCGTCGTAGCCCTCGCAGTCGGCGCTGCGGAGGGCCTCGATGGTTCGCAGCGTCTCGTCGCTGACGAAGTCGTGGAGCTCGATGCGGCACGCCGGATCGGCCAGGAGTTCTTTGAGTTCGGCCACAGTGGCCGTTTCGGGCTGTGACGTCACGCGGCCAACAGTACTGCGCGCACTTCTACGTTCATTGCGCGGCGTTCATAGTTGTCCCGCAACCCAAGCTGCTGGCTGTGCGATCGATCAGGACTGCTGCAGCTGGGCGCGCGCCACCTTGAGCAGATCGATCACTGCGGCTTGAGCGGCGTCAGCATCCGGAAGCGGAGCAGGAAACGCGACGCGAGCCATCCGTGGTCCGGCTGGGGTGGCGGCGCGCAGTGTGAGCCCGTACCGGTCGATCCCTACCATGGCCGCCTCGGTGGCGTCAGCCAAGCCGGCCTGCACCTGCGCATACAGCAAGTTGGCGTCAGCGTGGTCGTCGTTCATGTGCTCGATGATGCCGGCGGCGGCCTCCCACAACGGGTCCACGCCCGAGCCGCGGTATCCATCAGCACTCACCCAGCTCATGTGGCCGAAACCGCCCACGTAGCGGCACTGTGTGACATCGAGGCGCCAGAACGAGAAGTCGGTGAAGTCCGCGTAGTAGGCCGCGTAGGGGTGGGCCCCCAGGTAACGGTCGCGCAGGGCGCCGGGGTCGTCAAGCACCTCCAAGCGGCCGACCAGCGTCAGGCGAGCTCGGCCCAGAGGGTCGCCGTCGCCGGCACCGTCAACGATCAGCATGCTCGCCCGGTTGTCACCTCGGGCGTTGACGGTGTGCTCGGCCATTTCCGAGATGAGGATGACCGGAGCACCGGCGTCGTCAGCGGCGTAGGAGACGACGCTGCCGTAAGGAAATCCGTCCGCAGTCAGCGTCGAGAGGCTGGCGATCTTGGTGGCCGCTACCAGCGTGCGTGACAATTCCGCATCAGTGGGAAACGACGAGGGGTCTCCAGCGATCGGAGGTCCAGCCTCGCCGCCGCCGTGGGATGTAGGGCGGATCATGACGTTCGGTTTCTCTGTCGACTCTGAGTCACTGCTGCGAGTCCCGTGAAGATGGGCACGACGAGCAGGAAGATACCGATCGAGAGGATGGCGAGCACGCTCGCGACCAGCAACAACAACGTCGACAACAGCAGTGCGCTCACGCGTTGTTCCGCAAAGACGAATGCTGCCGCAATCGCCAAGATGCCTCCGAGGAGGCACCCGTAGAAGATGACTGTCAGGAGCATTGCCAATCGAGCCTCATCATGTCCTCGAAGGACGCGGACTCAGCGTATGGCGCGCCCCTACCTCAGGGCTGCGGATCGGCGAAAATGGGTGTGTGACAGTGAACGTGTGGTCCGATTTCACCTTCAAGCTGGCGAACTGGGCGAACCGCACGGCGATCCGCTGCAGCGGCGGCCGCATCGGCTGGATCCACAAGGGCACACCGATCATCGAGGTGACCATGACGGGCCGGCGCAGCGGCGAGCCCCGCACCACGCTGCTGTCCGCAGTCGCCGAGCGGAATGGCGCTTTCGTCGTCATCGGCTCACGCGGGGGCGACTCGAAGCACCCCGCGTGGTTCCTGAACATGCGCGACAACCCGTCAGTCACGGTTCGCAACCGCAGCGGCACTCGCCAGATGACCGCCCGCCTCACCGAAGGGGACGAGCGCGCCGAGCTGTGGGAGCAAGTGACCACCAAGGACGACCACTATCTCCGGTTCCAGGCGAGGACAGACCGGCAGTTCCCTATCGTCATGCTCGAGCCCGCCGAAGCGGGGGGAACCTGAGCGCACCCGAGCCGAGATCGGCGAAGGGTCAGCCGACGGTCGGGATCCTCCGCAGGTGCACGAACCAGTTGGCCAGCGACACGGCGATGCCGCCGACCACATTGCCCAGCGTCACGATCGCCAGGAAGCCGGCGAACCACGCCCCGTTCAGGCCGTCGAGCTGAGCGGTCGAGAGCCCTGCTGCCGCAGCCACCTCGGACTGACCAGAGACCAGCATGCCGATCGGCACGAAGTACATGTCGGCCACGCTGTGCTCAAAGCCGCCGGCCACGAAGGCCGAGATCGGCAGCACCACGGCGACCAGCTTGTCGATGAGCGAGCGGCCCGCCGTGGCCAGCCACAGCGCCAGGCACACGAACACGTTCGCGAGAATCCCCCGGGCGAACACCGTGCCGAGCCCGAGATCGACCTTGGCATGCGCGTTCGTGAGCGCCGCGGCACCGAACGAATAATCAGCGATCTCCCACCAGCGCGACCAGAACACCACCAGCACCACGGCCAAGGCGCCGGCGAAGTTGCCCAGATACACCGAGATCCAGTTCCGGACGAGCTGGCGGACGGTGATCTGGTGATCCAGCAACCCGATCACCATGAGGTTGTTGCCGGTGAACAGCTCTGCGCCGGTGATCACCACCAGGAACAGCCCCGTCGACAGCCCGATACCCATCAGGAGCCGGGTGGGGCCGAGGCCGAGGTTCGACGACGCCGAGATGGTGTTGGTCAGCATGGCGCCGAGCGCCACGAACACGCCCGCCATCGCGGCCAGCACCGACATCGATCCGAAGCTCAGCGCTGCGCGGCGTATGGCCAGGTGCGACACCTGCGTAGCGATGTCCGACGGCGTCAACGGCACGACCGGATTGCCGGTCGGCACACGAGGCCCGCTCGGACCAGACATCAATGAGGACGCTAGTTCGTGGCGCCCCCGGCCCGGTTGAGGACGCGCCGGTGTGGCGACAGCTCGAAGGGTTGGCCTACGACGCGGCCCGAGCGGCGTCGAGCCAGGCGTCGACCGTGGTGCGGTTGTCTGCAATCCACGCTGTTGCCAGGTCGGCAGCTGCGGTGCCCTCGTCTTGTGCCACGTTGGCCAATGACACCTCGATCACCGACAGCGTCACAGCCTCGAAGAGTGCCTCGGCTGCCGGGTTGGCCTCGAGGAACTCAGTGTTGGCCGTGACGAGAATGTCTGCCGCGACCCAGCCGATCGGGCACAGGCCCTCAGCGTGGTCTGCGGCAGCGGGGCACAGGTCTGACCCGATGACGGCATAGCCACCGGTCCCGTCGGCACCCCGCTGATCGTGTTCCTCGCCGCCCTCGAAGCCGGTCGGATTCGAGTCGTCCAGAATCTGCTCCACGCCCAGCCAGTACACGTTGTCGCCGGGCCGAAGCAGGGTGATGTACGCCGACGGGGTCCACATGTAGATCACCATCGGAACACCCTCATCCGCGGCGTCCACCGCCTGGGCGAACATCGCGTCGTAGCCGGCGATCGTCTGCGAAATGTTGTCCCAGCCCGAGAACGCGATCTGCGACTCGATGATGTTGTCGCAGGTCCACGACTCGGTACACCCGAAAATGTCGGCAATGCCGTTGCCGGGCACCGGATCAGTCGCGTCGAACGCCGCGAGCGCGTCGGCGTTGCGGTTGAGCTCGTCCATCGTGTACACGCCGAACTCGTCCGCGAATGACTTGGTGATCAGGAAACCCTGGATGCCGCCGGCGATCATCTGCTCGCCAACAACAGTCAGATGATCGCCGACGAGCGAACTGTCGGGCAGCTCGCCCGCGAGCCACGACAGGTGCAGCGGGTACCAGCTGTTCGTCCAGAAATCCATCTGGCCTTCCGCCATTGCGACATAGGCGAGGTTCGGACCGAGCTCCAGCTCGGCGGGATCGGACACGTGGTAGCCGAGTTCTCCGAGCAACTGGCGAAATATCTCGGCTTGGAAGTAACCGCTGTTCCAGTTCGCCCGGCCCAGGGTGACCGACACGCCCTCGCCCGGCGTCAGCGTGACCTCATCGGGAATGGCGGCCTCTGTCGGCAAAGGTTCCGCGGGAGCCGCTGGCGGTTGGCCGTCGCTGGAATCTCCGCACGACGCAACGAAAAGTGCTGCGGCTGCGATCAGCACCGCAACCCTGAAGATCCGCAAGTTCGTCACAGCGAAGCGCCTCCTCGAAGGTGAGGTTGCGACGCCTCGACTCGCGTATACGCCACCGCGGCGCCATACCCGACTCTAGGTCATGCCCTGACAGTGCCTCACTGCGATCCCTGGACCATCGCTTCGGCCGCTGCGTCGGCGGCGATGACGTCGAAGGTCATGTTGACAAAGCGCCAGTCGAGCGGCGGCGCAGCAGCCGACACGGGAGCCGGCACGGCCGCAAAGCTTGGCCGCGCACGGCGTGGCAGTCCAAGCGACGCAAACATGCCGACCACGCCAAGCGCCGCCGACAGCAAGAAGACGGGCGTGAATGACCCAGCCGCGTCGGCAATGAACCCGCCGAGCTGCGGCGAGATCATCTGGGCGACGCCGAAGCAGAAGGTGGTGGCGGAGAACGCGGGTCCGTAGTCGTCGGTGGTGGTGTTGTTGACGACATAGACGGTCAGCACCGTGGGCATGGCAGCGAACAACACGCCGATAGCCACCGACAGGACAATCGTCGGCACGAACCAGCCCGGCAAGATCAGCGTGGTGACGACGGCCCACCCCGCGAACGACATCGCCAGTGTCGGCCTGGGTCCGATGCGTTCAGAGATCGCGATGAACAGCGGTCCGCCGAAGATCATCGCCAAGCCGACGAGCGTGAACGCCAGTGCTGCCTGCGAGCTGGTCCAACCGCTGTCGTCCTCAAGCCGCGTGGTCAAGAACGCGATGACCATCAGGTACAGCAATCCGAAGGTGACGAATGCCCCTACGAGCGGAACCCAGCCGGGCATCC
Source organism: Acidimicrobiia bacterium (assembly GCA_022821985.1). Classification (GTDB taxonomy): domain Bacteria; phylum Actinomycetota; class Acidimicrobiia; order Acidimicrobiales; family Poriferisodalaceae; genus Poriferisodalis. The sequence continues at coordinate 189,360 of JAJECP010000037.1, read as the reverse complement.
GTCGCAGTGCGCTGAATCCGCCGAGGCCTGTCCGTGACGCAAGCCGCTCTTGGCGATGGCCGATGAACAACAGCACGCCGGCCGCCACGATGGCGCCGATGATGAGCTGCACGAAGTACACGTTGCGCCAGGACGCATCGCCCATAGTGGAGCGAACGAAGCTTGCGAGCTGACCGGCAAAGACAACACCGAAACCCATCCCTGCGCCGAGGAATCCCACGGCTAGGCCGCGCCGCTCAGGAGCTATCGCATCGGCGGTGACCACCGGCGCGGGGATCCAGGTCAAGGCACCGCCCAGACCCTGCGTGAACAATCCGATGCCCAGAACCGCCGCCCCTGGGGCGATGGTCGCGAGCGCCTGACCGATGATGGCCAGCACCAGGCCGACCCGCATCACGGACAACAGTCGATAACGGCTGGAGGCCGCGGCGACGACCAGGGTGCCCAGCAGGTATGCCGCCATGTTGACGGTTGCGAGCGACCCGGCGACGGTGTTCGACAGGCCGAGATCGTCACGCACTGCGGGAAGCAGCACTCCGTAGGTGAATCGCCCGAACGACTGAGCGATGGCAGCGAGCAGCGCCATGAGGATCACGGCGGCCGCTCCCATCAGCCGGCGCCGATGGGATGTCGCGTCGCTGCCGAGGGCGGTCACGAGTGTCCATGCAACAGGCAATCGCTCTCTTCTGCACATGTCGCTCGTGCTCCGGGAGCCCGGGCCGGATGCGGGAGTCGCAAGATGGCGAAGGCGCACACAGCCAACTGCGGGGGATTCAGCCAGGCGGCGGTCTTCGAAGTACTCGGGTGCGACACTTGCGGGATGGTCGCGGTCCGCCCAGGTTGCCGACGGCAGCTGTCACGGCGTGACGCCGTGCGAGATCGGCAGCGCGTGCCGTGAGCCAGGAACAATTCGCCAACCTGGTTGCCGTCGTTGCCACGGCGGTGACGTTCATGCAGGTCGTTCCCCAGGTCGTGCGGCTGGTGCGCCTGAAGCGGACCGAAGGCGCCTCGCCCGCCTGGGCAGCCATCGGTATGGTGATCAACATCGGCTGGACGGCGTATGTGATCGCCGAGGAATTCTGGGTCACCATTCCTGCCGTACTCGCCGCCGTCATCAGCTTCGGCCTCGTGCTGTACCTGCTCTGGCGCAACGGCGCCGACGTGCGTGTCGCCGTCATTGCCGGCATCGCAGTGGGGGTGGCATCAGTGGGCTTGCAGCTGGTCGCGGGCTGGACCGTCCTGGGCACGGTGCTGGGTTTGTCGAACGGCCTCTACCTCGGACCGTCTGTGTGGGCCGCATGGCGTTCGTACGCGCCGGTTGGCGTAGCCCCGCTCACCTGGGTGCTCACCGCCGGCGAAGGCATCTTGTGGGGCTACTACGGGGTGCTCGTGGAAGCGATACCGATCATGGTGTACGGAAGCACGGCGTTCCTGCTTGCAGCGCTCATACTGCTGCGGCTGTGGATCACCCGCCACCGGATCCAGGCGGAACTCACCTCGCCCGACTGACGGGCAGGCATTCGCCTGTCCCGCTCTCGATGCTCGACTACGACGCAGGGATCGGGCAGGCGACCGCTCGGTAGGTACGCAGCCGCTTGCGCAGCGTCCACACCAGGAGTGCGACGGCAGCCAGCCCGACGAAGGGTTGCACCGGCGCCCACCACGACAGCGCCCCCGATATGCCCACGAGCGCAACGACCGCCTGGTTGCACACCGGGCAGCCGACGGCAAGGAACGAGACCAGCCCGCCCCACAAGGTGGTGGTGCCCTGCCGTTCAACGGCCTCTTCGGTGCCTGTCTCAGCGCTCGACGGCGGCCGGATTGCCAGGATCAGCCCGATCAACGCCGAGGTCGTCGCCAAGATCACCCAGTCGAGCCACCGAGCGTCGATCGGTCGGCCGAAGATCGGTGTGTCGATCAGATCCGACGGAATCCCTATGAGCACGGCGGCCACTACGCCGTACACCACCGTTCTCGGCCACACCGCCCTCGGCAGCTCCCGCAGTTCGCTCAGCACCGCGGCGACGCTACCGCGCCCCCAGTCCCGCCCATCCGCGCCCCACCCGGCGATCGCAACAGGCCGCCGAGAAGTGCAAGGATCGCCGTCGTGACTGAGCACGCGTCACTGGATCCCCAGCAAACCTTCCTGCACCTCGCGCCCGACGGCGACGCCGTCCGGCTCGATGCCAGCGCGCCCGATTTCTGGCAGTCGCTCGCCGAGCGCAACCTCGACGGGCGCCTGACCGGAGTGGTTCACCTAGGACAGGACAGCCACTGGGAGATGCACCCGGGCGGCGATGAGATTCTGGTGGGGCTGTCCGGCTCGATCGAGATCATCCTTGATCACGGACACGAGACCGAGTCCGCAATCCTCGAGCACGGCCGGATGTGTGTCGTGCCCCGCGGCACATGGCACCGGCTCGTCGTTAACGAACCCGGACGCCTCCTGTTCGCAACTCCAGGGCCAACAACCCAGCACAGAAGCCTCACCGAACACCACCAACTCCGAACCCTCGACTGAGGTACGGACGTCTGATCAGCGGCATCGAAACACAGCGTCATCGGGCCAAGCGCTCAAGCAGCTCCTGATCACGCTCGAACCGCTCAGCGTTCGAGTTCTCGGAGGGTTTCGAGGAGGGTGGCGGTGTCGCGCATCCAGCTCACGACCCGGTCGATGCAATCCGGGCGGGTGACATCGAGCAGCAGCGTGGCGACGGCGACCGTGGCGCCCGACTCGTCATCGGCGACCATCGTGGTCGTCGGCCGGAGGCGTGCATCGGCGGCAACCAACACCCCAGCCGCACGGAGCTGACGGCGCTGCAGCTCGCCGCCATCATCGTTCATGAGCTCATCTTCCATCTATTTCAATCTATTTCATTATTTTCCAATTATCCAAGTAATTTTTGTGCGGGCGCAACGGGCAATAGCAGCGGCCCGATCTGAGGGCCGACGTGACGGGCGGGGGCGTAGAGTCGCTGGTCGATCAAGCCAACTCGCGGAATGAAATCGTCGTATGGCTGCAGACAATCCCGCTGACGACACCGAGCCGGGCTCGGTCGCGGTTGGGCACCGGTTTGCGGCCGCGCTGCGGGAAGCTGGGCTGTCGGTCATCGCCGAGATCAAACGGCGCTCGCCGTCTCGCGGGACGCTGCGGGCCGATGCCGACGCAGCCGATCTGGCATCGGAGTACAAGGCGGGCGGGGCGGCCTGCCTGTCGGTGCTGACCGAGAGCGAACGATTCAGCGGCTCCCCCGAGGACTTGCAAGCAGCCAAGGCAGTGACCGGCCTGCCGGTGCTGCGCAAGGACTTCCTGCGCACGCTCGATGATGTGCGCGACAGCCACGCCATGGGCGCCGACGCAATGCTCGTCATCCTCGCCGACATCGACCCGGCACAGCTGCCGCCCATGCAAGAACTGGCGCTGTCGCTGGGCATCGACGTGCTCACCGAGGTACGCGACGAAGCCGAACTGGAAGCGGCAGTCGATCTCGGTGCCTACATGATCGCCATCAACCAGCGCGACAACCCCGAATCGACCAAGTTCACAGTGGACTACGACAAGGCCGTCCGTGTCAGCCGCAGTTTCGCAGCGATCGACGACAGCATCCTGCTGATTGCGGCCTCAGGCATCGGCGTGCCCGGAGGCACGTCCATGCGAGCAATTGCCGAAGCCGGCTACGACGCCGCATTGATCGGCGAAGCACTCGTGGTGGCCGACGACCCGCCCGAACTGCTCCGCGAGCTGCTCGCCGATTCCCGCAGCGACTAGCCGCTCCCCGATCAGCCGGGGGTGAGGGCGTCGGTCACGACGGCGTCGGGGATCGTGCCGCCTCCTGCTTGCTCTGTGCCATCTGCGCGAATCAGCAGCCATCGCGGGTGATAGATGACGCCAAGTGCTCTGGCGAGCTCGTTGTCCGGATCGGGCAAGTTCGGCATGTGACCGAGTCCGTAGGAGTTCACAAAGCGTGAGATGGCCGACGCAGTGTCATGGCCCCCGACGCTGACGAGGGCCAAGTTGTTTCCGTGTTGTGTCTTCAGCGCTGCGACCGCAGGCGCCTCTCGCCGGCAGTTCGGTCACCAAGGCGCCCAGAACCACACCAGCACGTCGCGGCCAGCGAATGCACTGACGTCGAGCGTCGTGCCGTCGACTTGCGCGACGGCCAGCACCAGCACCTTGGGCCGATCCTCGGTGGGCTCGGGATCGGTGACAGCCTCTTCGGCGTCCTCTCCCTCTGGGTCTTGCTCGACCTCCTCGGCATCGCCCTCGTCGTCGGTGCTCGCAGAATCGTCTGCCTCGGCATCCTCGGCGTCGTCCTCCACTTCAGATACCTCACTGCCGTCGGTCTCGTCCTCGCCCTCGTCTGACTCATCGTCAGCCTCGTCGTCGGCTGGATCATCAGTGACGTCCTCAGTCGCTCCATCGTCGACATCGGCGCTCTCGTCGGACTCGTCCTCACCCTCGTCGTCGGCTGGATCATCAGTGACGTCCTCAAGCGGCCTCTCGTCGACATCGGCGCTCTCGTCGGTCTCGTCCTCACCCTCGTCGTCGGCCGGCTGTTCTGCGGTTTCGCTGGATTCGCTGTCGGCCGGTTCCGCCTGGTCCGCGGCGTCGCTTTCGTCGCTGTCAGTCTGGGCCTGGTCGTCGCTCGCGTCGTCGGGCTGCGAGGCAGCGGCCTGATCCGTGCCGTCGCCGACAGCCTCGTCGGCGGTTCCGGCGTCCTCTACAGCGCCTTCGGAATCTGCTGACTCAGCAGACACGGGCTCCGTGGTCGGGCTCGCTGGCGGCTCGGTCGTCGCGACCGCTGGTGCGGCCGTGCTGGCGGCCACCGTCTGGGGTGTCTCGTCGCTGTCGCTGCTGCAACCGGCCAGCAGGCCAGCACCCACGACGCACGAGACGGCCACCAAGGCCGTTCGGCGCAGTACCAGCATCACGCTGGCGAGCGTAACCCTCCTCTACACCGGCTCAGAAGCAGCACCAATCCCTGGGCCGAGTGTCTCCGGCACGCAGGCTCAGAGGCGGCATCGAGCCGGGGGCTGAGTGTCTCCTGCATGGCAGGAACACACCGCTAGGTTCGCGCCGTGCCGCGCCTGTTCGTCGCCGTGTGGCCGCCCCCCTCCGTCGTCGACGAACTGGCTGGGCTGCCAAGACCGTCGACGCCGGGTGTCAGCTGGACCAAGCCACACCGCTTGCACATCACGCTCCGCTTCCTCGGCGAATGCGACACCGGCGAAGCGCTCAGCACCCTCGGTGCACACTCATTCGGCGAGACGTCGGTAACGCTCGGCCCAGCACCGGAGCATCTCGGTCGGGGCGTACTCATGCTTCCGGCTGCTGGCGTCGACGATCTCGCCGCGTCCGTCATCGACTGCACCCGCTACATCGGCGACCCGCCGCCGGATCACCCCTTCGTGGGGCACCTGACCATCGCCCGCTTCCGCAAACAGCGGCCATCAGTCGACTGGCCACGCCTGGGTGAGACGTTCGAGGTCACCGAGATCAGCTTGGTCGAGTCATCGCCGTGGGGTGAGTACCTGGACGTCGCGAAGTTCCCGCTCCACGAGCACGCCGGGCCGGGCTCGTGAGGCGAATCGGCCCATCGGGATGTGAGAACCTTGCGGTGAACACCGCAGCAGGGGGAGCCATGGGACTTCACCACGTCGCCTACGCGACACGAGATCTCGAGGCGACACATCGCTTCTACGAGGACCTGATGGGGTTCCCGCTGGTGCACGCCGAGCAAGCCGAGCGGCCGCACCCCGACGGCGGGCCGACAGGCCATATCAAGCACGTCTTCTACGACATCGGCGACGGCGAGTGCATTGCCTTCTTCTACATCCAGAACATGGGCGAGCAGGCCGACTACAGCACCGACCTCAGCGCGACGGTGGGGCTGCCGGTGTGGGTCAATCACGTCGCCGTCCGGGCCACGCCAGAGCAGCAAGAGGCTGCCCGCGAGCGCATGGCTGCCGCCGACATCGAACCGCTCATGGAGGTCGATCACGGCTGGTGCCACTCGCTCTATTTCGTGGACCCCAACGGGATCATGGTGGAGCTCTGCCGGGACACCACCGGCATCGAGCCCGATCCGGCCGAGGCGCTGGAAGTGATGCGCTCCCCCATCCCCGCCGACGCAACGACCTGAGCTGCGGGCCGGCCGACAGATGGGCATCACCCGCGAGTTCGTCGCGCTGCCGAGTGCCAGCGCCCCCCGATCCGGCGTGGGCGGGCATCCCTGCCAAGGCGTCTACCACCGGCCCGATGGACACGAGCCGCGCACGGCACTCATAGCGACCCACTACAACATCGATTTCGGCGAGCACTACCTGGCCAGCTACATCGCCGAGCGGGGCCTGGGCTTTCTCGGCTGGAACACCCGCTTCCGGGGTGCCGAGCCCTACTTCCTGGCCGATCTGGCGCTCGCCGACATCGACGTCGGCGTCCGCTGGCTGCGCGACCAAGGCGTCGACTGCGTGGTGCTGCTGGGCAACAGCGGCGGCGGCTCGCTCATGGCCACCTACCAGGCACAGGCCACGGCACCCAATCTGGTTCCGGAGTACAGCCGGCGAGGCCTGCACCCGGCGATCGAGGACCTGGCGGGAGGCGACCTGTACGTCTCGATCGTGGCGCACACCGGGCGCGCCGAGGTGCTGACCAACTGGATGGATCCGTCGGTGACCGATGAGAACGATCCGCTCAGCGTTGACCCGGCCCTCGACCCGTTCGGCGCCGACCGGCAGCCACCGTTTGACGATGAGTTCATCGCCACATACCGCAGCGCACAGCGGGCGCGCAACGAGCGCATCACCGCTTGGTGCAAGAACGAGCTGGACCGGCTCGCAGCAGCAGGGCACCGCGAGCGTCTGTTCGTGGTGCCGCGACTCTGGGCGGACCTGCGCATGCTCGACGGTTCGATCGACCCCAGCCAACGCACCGTGCCCGGCTGCTACCTCGGCGATCCGCGCCGGGCCAACTACGGAATTTTCGGCGTCGGGACGGTGAGTTCGCTGCGGACTTGGCTGTCGATGTGGAGCCTCGCCGACTCGCAGTGCAGCACCGATCAGGCGCAGCACATCGATCTGCCGGCGATCGTCATCGACGCCGATGCCGATACCGGCATCTTCTCCTCCGACACCGCCAAGATCGTCAACGCGCTGCGCGGCCGGCCTGGTGCGCCGGACGTCCCAGCGCACTCCATCTCGGGCGACCACTACCTGACGGAGCCCGCCGGTGCACGAGCCGAAGCCGCCGACCTCATCGCCGACTGGGTCCGCACCCACACCGGCTAGAGAACGCGATCGATGCCCGACTTCTTGGACACCGAGCACGCCGAGGTGCTGAGCGCTGCCGAGCGGCTGGCTGACGAGCTCGCGGCGCTGCCGGGCCGGGTCGCCGAGAGCGATATCGGGGCTGCGGTCCGGCAGGCGTCCAAGTCAGCCGGAGTCTTCGGCATGACTCAGCCGATGTCGGTTGGCGGCACCGAGGCCGGCGCGCTGGCGCTGGCCGTCGTGCGTGACACGCTCGGCAGCCGCAACGTGGGTCACCTGCCGGGCGTCTTCGGACCGTCGCCGGGAGTGCTCGCCGACGTCGGCGAGCCGCTGCGCAGCCAGTTCCTGCTGCCGTATCTGGCCGGCGAGCTGCTCAGCGGTTTCGGGTTCACCGAATCAGCGGATGCCCCGCGCCACACCTGGGCACGGCGTGACGGCGACGACTTGGTGGTGAACGGAGCGAAGTCATACGTGACCGGCGGCGCAGACGCCGACTTCATCAACACTCTGGTCGAGGTGGAAGGGACCGGGTCGGCGATGGTGCTCATCGAGACCGACCGCGCCGGCGTGACGCTCAAGCAGCGATTCGGCACTCTCGACGGCAGCCACCATGCCGCGTTCACGTTCACCGATGTGCGCGTGCCGGCCACCCACGTCATCGGCGAGGCCGGGCGCGGCCTGCGGCGAGCGATGGGCCAGATCAACGCCACGCGCATGGCGATTGCGGCTGATTGCATCGGCCAGTGCCGATTCGCGATCGACCTCGTGGAGCAGACGCTGGTGGAGCGAGCGGGGCGACACGGCTCGATTGAGGAACCCGCGCGGGTCGGCACCGACTTGGAACGCGTGACGCTGGGATACATGCGCATCGCCGCCTACGCAGCTCGCAGCGCGCTCTACCGCACGGCACGCCTGCTCGATGCCGGTGAGAACGCCGTGAACGAGGTGATGGCGGCCAAGTCGCTGGCCACCGAGACGCTCAGCCAGATCTGCGACGACGCCGTGCAGCTTGTCGGAGGAACCGCACTCGTGGACGGCCACCCGCTCGCCGACATCTTGCGGCGCGTGCGCGCCCTGCGGCTGGCAGAGGGACCCACCGAGGTGCTGGCGGCGAACGTCGCCCGCGGGCACCTCGACCTCGGCCTCGGCCGCGTGTAGCTGCCCCGCCGGGTGTGGATGCTCGGCTGCGATCAGTCCCAGCCGAGCTCGTGGAGCCGGTCGTCGTCGATGCCGAAGTGGTGCGCGATCTCGTGCACCACCGTCACCAGCACTTCTTCGACGACGTCGTCGGCCGTCTCGCACATCTCCAGGATCGGCAGCCGGTAGATGACAATGCTGTCGGGCATCGCCAGGCCGCCGTAGTCATGGCGCTCGGTCAGCGGGATGCCCTCATAGACGCCGAGCAGATCCGGATCCTCCCCGCGGTCCTCCACGAAGATGGCCACGTTGTCCATCAGCGAGCGCAGCGCGTCGGGAATGTCTTCAAGCGCCTGTTCCACCAGGTCGGCAAAGCGGGCCTCGTCCATCTCGAGCACGCCCCCATCCTGCCGGGCCAGCCGGCCCGCGTCAGCGGTAAGGCACTGTTGGGGGGTCGGGCGCTGTGCTGGGGCCAGCAGTAAGTTGCAGGCATGCACGAGCTCGTCGTCACGGGAAACGATCCGGATGCCGCTGCGGACGTAGCGGCCAGTGTCGGGGGCGTGTGTTACGCAGCCGACCCCGACGATCGCCGCGAGTTCCCCTTCCGCACGCTCGTGCGCGCCATGACCGATTCCCCGGACCTGCTGACGCCCGCCGCAACGGTCGGCACCTACCTGGCGTTCTCACGCGTCATCCGCGAGCGCCCGCTGGGGTCCGACCCGGGCACTGCCTCGCCGGGCCTCACCGCCATCTTCCCCATGGTCCACCACCCGCGGCTGACGCACGCGCAGGGCGACAGCCACTGGCGTGACACTCACGTTCCGCTGGCGCTGCAGCATCACCCCGGCATGTGGGACTACACCCAGCTCAGCGTGGTGGCCACCCTCAACGGCCCGTCCTATGACGGCTTCGCCCTGGTCGCTTTCGCCTCGCTCGACGACATGCGTGAGCGCTTCTTCGGCGATGACCACGACCGCGACGTCATCCGTGCCGACGTGGCGAAGTTCGCCGACACCGAGCGCTCGCCCCGGCGGGTGATCGCGACGGAGACCATCTACCGCCAGCGTCCCCCGCTGCCGGCAGTGACCTGGCCGCACGATTAGCTTGCGCGCCCCCAAGCGAGCCTCAGTCCGCCGCGCGCCATGAGCCAACCAGCGAACTCATCGTGACTGCCGCGCCCCACGCCGAGGCTTTCAGCCCTGCACGCCGGATCGGCACGCTGCTGACGCTGGCCGGGGCAGCGGCGGTGTCGCAGTCGTTCGGCCGCTTCACCTATTCGCTGCTCTATGCCGACATGCGCGACGGGTTCGGCCTGTCCAACACCGTGGCCGGTGCTCTCGGCTCGCTGAACCTGCTGCTGTACGTGGTGGGCTCGCTGGTGGTTGCGCTGACGGTGGGACGCACCGGCCTGAGCGGTGCCGTGCGCATCGGTCTCGCCGGCAACGTTGCCGGCTTGGCCCTGCTGTCCTGGAGCCCAAACGTGGGCGTCGCGGCCTTCGCGCTCGCGTTGACGGGATTCTGTGCAGCCGGCGTGTGGGTGGGCACCCCCGGGCTCGCCGCGGAGCTGCTGGGGCCCGAGCGGCGAGGCGCCGCAGCGGGCTGGATGACCGGCGGTGTCGGCAGCGGCATGGTCGCGGCGGCGGCCATCGACGCGTTGCTGAGCCGCTCCGACAGCTCCCAATCCGGCGAGGCGGTGCTGGTCGCGGCCGACCTCAGCCATCCGCGCAACGTGTACCGGGTCGAACTCATCATCGGCGCAGCGATACTGATCGCCCTCGCCGTCGCCGTGCGCAGATGGGCACGCACGCCTGGTCGCACCGGCTTCGGGGGCGCTCGCGCCGCACTCGCCAAGATTCCCCGGGCGGGCCAGCTCATCACCGCCTACACGCTGCACGCCTTCGTTGTCACGACGGTGCTCACGTTCATCGTGGACCACCTCGAGGGCTACGCCGACCTCTTCAGCTCTCGGGACGCTGCCATCGCATTCTCGTCGATCGGCATCGGCAGCATCGCCGGCGGGCCGATCTTCGGACGCTCAGCCGACCGTCTTGGCAGGCGGCGCACCGTCACCATCGGGTTCTGCGTGTCGATGATCTCCATGGTCTTCATGACCGCCTACCCCCTGCTCGAGGTGGGCGGGCAGGCGCTGGCGTGGACGGCGGCATTCGTCTTCGGCACGGCGTTCACCGGCATCATTGCCTCGATCGCAGCCCGCGTCAGCGACAACCTCTCCGGCGACGAGTTCGGTGCCGCCTACGGGGTGGCCACGATCGTGTTCGGCCTCGGCTTGGCTGCCGGGCCGTGGCTCGGCGGCGTGACGGCCGACTGGTTCGACAGCTTCGGTCCCGCCTTCGGGCTCGCCATGGCTGCGTGCGTCTTGGGCATCCTGCTCACCGGTTGGGGCGACGACCCGGCGCCCACCGAGCAATCCGGGGCCTGAGCCAACCGACCCAAGCCAGCCGAACCGGGGTCAGCTGAATTCGGGCTCGTCCCACCAAGGGAAGTACTCGGGCAGGTCCTGAGTGGGACGCAGCGAGAATTCCGGCGGCCGCTTCTCGAGGAACGACGCAACGCCTTCGTGAGCGTCGGCGCCCCGCCCGAGGTGGAAGATCCCCCGCGAGTCGATCTTGTGGGCCTCCATCGGGTGGTCGGCGGCGAGCATGCGCCACAGCATGTGACGGATCACCGTCACCGAGATGGCCGACGTGTTCTCGGCGATCTCCGCTGCGATGGCCCGGGCTGCCGGCAGCAGGTCGTCGGGCTCATGCAGGCTGCGCACCAGCCCGCCCTCGAGTGCCTCGTCGGCGTCGAACACCCGGCCGCTGAAGCACCACTCCAGCGCCCGTGACAATCCGACCACGCGCGGCAAGAAGTACGACGAGCAGGCCTCTGGCACCACGCCCCGGCGGGCGAACACGAATCCGATGCGGGCCTTGGTGGATGCCAGCCGGATGTCCATGGGCAGCGTCATCGTGACGCCCACGCCGACTGCAGGGCCGTTGATCGCAGCTATCAGCGGCTTGTTGCACTCATACAAGCGCAGCGTGAGCAGCCCGCCGCCGTCGCGCATCCACGCCAGGTCGCCGCCCTCGCCCCGTTCGGAGGCTCGCTCGGCCTTGCGCTCATCTGATTGGCTGTCGAAGTCGAAGGTGTCGGCGCCCCCGCTCAGGTCGGCCCCGGCGCAGTAACCGCGGCCGGCGCCGGTGAAGATCACCGCCCGGACGTCGTCGTCGGCATCGACAAGGTCGATGGCGTCCATCACGTCACGCAGCATCTGGCTGTTGAACGCGTTCAGGCGCTCAGGGCGATTCAGCGTGATGGTGGCGACGCGTTCGTCAACCTCGTACAGGATCGTTTCGAACTCCGGCACAGCGCCCCCTCAAGCAATGGCCGCCCGGATGGCGGACGGCGGTGTCGGCGGCTTTTCTACACGCCCGGCCGCTCCGCACGTCGAGCGGCCGGTGGGCTCGGGCCCAGCTACACGTCCAGGAAGCGGCTGGCTGCGAACGCCGAGCCGATCATCCCCACGAGCACACCGGCGATCACCGTGACGATCACCACAGTCGTGAACTGATCGGACGTGACCACGAACGACCGGAAGAACGCCAGGATGTCCGAGCGCGAGAACAGGCCCTCCACGTGACCGCGCAGCGCTCCTGCGGCAATCGCCCCGATGATGCCGCCGATGAGGCCGTGCAGCATGCCTTCGAGCATGAACGGGAACCGGATAAAGCTGTTCGTGGCGCCGACCAGCTTCATGACCTCGATCTCGCGCCGGCGGGCGAACATCGCCACGCGGATCGAGTTGAAGATGAGCATCACGCTGGCGCCCGACAGCACGATCGACAGCAGCAGCACGATGCCCTGGAACGACGTGAACCAGGTGCGAATGGCGTCGACCTCTTCTCGGCCTGTCTGGACTGACATCACGCCGGGCCGTTGGCGGAACTGGGCCGCCAGCGATTCGATCAGCTCTGCCTCGACCGACCGGGGCACCACGCGGTACGACGCGGGCAGCGCCTCGGGCGACACCTGGGCGAGCAGTTCGGGCTGATCGGCCATCTGCTGGGATACCAGCGCGTAGGCCTCCTCGGCGCTGAAGAACTCGATGCGATCGATCTCGGGGTGGGTCTGCAGCTCGATGCCGAGCGCATCGAGCTGGCTGGGGTCGATCTGGGGGTTCAGAAACACCTCGAACTGGACGCCGCCCTCCCAGCGATCGAGCGCGTTCCCGCTGGCGTAGCCCGCCATGAGACCCATGCCCACCAGCATCACGCCGACAGCCACAGTGAGAATCGCAGCAAACGTCAGCGTGAGATTGCGCCGGATGTTGGTCCAGGTCTCCCGCGCGAAGTAGCGGATCCGGCTCACGGACTCGCCCCATCGACAGGATGGACGCCGAGCCCCTCTGGCGAATCGGCCTCGCTGCCGTACGCGCCGCGCTGCTCGTCACGCACGAGCTCGCCGTGACGCAGCGCGATCACCCGGCGCCGCATGCGGTCCACGATCGTGCGGTCATGCGTGGCCATGACCACGGTGGTGCCCGTGCGATTGATCCGGTCGAGCAGCGACGTGAGCTCCTCCGAGGTGTCGGGGTCGAGGTTTCCGGTGGGCTCGTCAGCCAGCAGGATCAGGGGCCGGTTCACGAATGCCCGGGCGATGCTCACACGCTGCTGCTCGCCGCCCGACAGCTCGTCAGGAAACCGCCGGTGCTTGTCCTCCAGGCCCACCAGCTCCAAGATGGCCGGCACCTGCGTGCGGATGACGTTCTCGGGGCGGCCGATGACCTCGAGCGCGAAGGCCACGTTCTGGTAGACGGTCTTGTTCGGCAGCAGCTTGAAGTCTTGGAAGACCGAGCCGATGTTCCGTCGCAGGTAGGGCACGCGCCAGCTGTTCAGCTTGGACAAATCCTTGCCGGCCACGTGGACATCGCCGGCGGTGACCTTCTCCTCGCAGGTCATGAGGCGCAGCATCGTGGACTTGCCCGAGCCCGACGGTCCCACCAGGAAGACGAACTCGCCCTTCTCGATGTTGAGCGTCACGCCGTTGACCGCGCGCGTCTCCCCCTTGTAGATCTTCGTGACGTTGTCGAAGCGGATCATGCGCGTCCCAAGGTACGCCAGCGCCCCGCCGCAACCCGGTCACCAATCGGCGCTATCCGCTAGGTCTCGACGGCGGCGGGCTGCTGCGAGCGCTGCCAGCGCAGGTAGGCCTCCATCAGACCGCTGAGGTCGCCGTCGAGCACGGCGTCGACGTTGCCGATCTCCATGCCAGTCCGCAGGTCCTTGACCTGCTGGTACGGGTGCAGCACGTATGAGCGGATCTGGCTGCCCCACGCGACGTCGCGCTGCTCGCCCGCGAGGGCCGCGACTTCGGCCTCCCGCTCCTGCCGCTGCAGGTCGGCCAGCTTGGCCGCCAGCATCTGCATCGCCCGGTCCTTGTTCTGATGCTGGCTCCGCTCGTTCTGGCAGGCCACGACGATCCCGGTGGGCAGGTGTGTGATGCGCACGGCGGAGTCGGTGACGTTCACGTGCTGGCCGCCCGCTCCCGACGAACGGTAGGTGTCGATGCGCAGATCGCTCTCGTCGATCGGCACCTCGTCGGACACCTCGTCGAAGAACGGCACCACCGACAGCGACGCGAATGCTGTGTGCCGGCGCGACTGCGAGTCGAACGGCGAGATGCGCACCAACCGGTGCACTCCCCGTTCCGCTGCAAGGAACCCGAACGCGTGCCGTCCCTTGACGAGGAATGTCGCAGAGCTGAGCCCCGCTTCCCCGCCGTCAGTGGCCTCGGTCAGCTCCACGGAGAAGTCGTTGCGCTCGGCCCATCGCTGGTACATGCGCAGCAGCATCTCTGCCCAGTCGCAGGCGTCGGTGCCTCCGGCCCCCGAGTTGATCTCGCACACGGCGTCGTTCTCGTCATGCTCCCCTCCGAACAGCGCCATCAGCTCGATGTCCGCGAGCCGGCTCTCGGCAGCGGTGACCACCTCGTCGATCTCGGGCAGCAGATCTGCGTCGTCTTCTTCGGTCGCCAGCTCCACCAGTGCCGTCGCATCGTCGACCTCAGCTCGTGCCCGCTCCCAGCGCTCGATGTCGTCGCGCACGCGCGACAAGCGCGTCGTGACCGCCCGGGCCCGGTCGGGCTCGTCCCACAGCGACGGCTCAGATGCCTCGGTTTCCAGCCCGTTCGCCACCGCACGCGCCTCGTCGATTCCGAGGTACTGACGAGCCTCGCTGACACGTCGATCCAAGTCGGTCAACGCGTCGGCAAGGTCACCCAAGGATCGGCTCACCTCAGCGACCGCAGCAGTGCTTGAACTTGCGGCCCGATCCGCAATGGCAGGGATCGTTGCGGCCCAGCTTCTCCTGGGCCGACTTGACCACCGTGCCGGTTGACGCGGCGGCGATCCGGCGCGACTGCGACGGTCCGCTGGGACCACGCGGCGCCGATGGCGCGGGGCCAGCAGCCGATGCGCCGTTGCCGGCTCCCACGGTGGCCGGTGTGAGGTCTGGCGCCGAGTACTGCACGTCAGTCGTCCGAGCTGCGCCGTCCGCCGCCCTCGACCGTGATGGTCCAGCCGGCGGGGCCGCACCATCGGCCGATGACTCGCCGTCAAGCGGCGCCGAGGTGACCTGCACGTGCATCACATAGGTCACGAAGTCGCGGTAGACGCGCTCGAGCATGGCACCGAACATGTCGAAGCCCTCGCGCTGCCACTCCGCCACGGGATCCTTCTGGCCGATGCCGCGCAGGTGGATGCCCTCGCGCAGATGGTCCATGTCGGCGAGATGCTCGCGCCAGCGCTGGTCGATGAGGCGCAACATCACCTGGCGCTCGACCTCGCGCATCGCCTCGGGTCCGATCTCGGCCTCCCGGGCCTCGTAGTGCTGCTCGCCGTCGGCGCACACCAGCTCCACGGCGTCATCGACAGCCCAGTCCCGCTCGCCGTCGCCCGACAGCTTCGCCGCAGTGAGCTCGGTGGGCCAATAGGTGCCGATCGTGGCCAGCAGCCCGTCGAGGTCCCACTCGGTCGGGACCTCGCTCGCGCAATGATCCAGCACTGCAGCTTCGGCGGCATCATGGAGGTAGCCCAAGGACTCGGTGCGCAGATCGTCGCCGCCGAGGATCTGCTCGCGCCGCGCGTAGATCACCTTGCGCTGCTCGTTCATCACCTCGTCGTACTTGAGGACGTTCTTGCGAACCTCGGCGTTCTTCTGCTCGACGGTGTTCTGCGCCCGTTCGATGGCCTTGGTGACCATCTTCGCCTCGAGCGGCACGTCATCGGGCAGCGTGCGGTCCATCACCCAGTTCACCGCCCCGGTGGCGAACAGGCGCATCAGGTCGTCTTCCAGCGAAAGGTAGAAGCGGCTCTCGCCTGGGTCGCCCTGACGGCCCGCACGGCCGCGCAGCTGGTTGTCGATGCGCCGCGACTCGTGCCGCTCGGTACCCAGCACGTACAGGCCGCCCAGCTTGCGCACTTCGTCGCCTTCGGCACGACACTCGGGCTCGTAGCGCTCGGCCCGGGCCGCCAGATCCGCGGTGTTGTCCGCATCGTCAGGGTCGAGCTTCTCGCGCAGCATGTCGCGGCGTGCCAGACCCTCGGGGTTGCCGCCCAGCAGGATGTCGACGCCGCGGCCAGCCATGTTCGTGGCAACGGTCACCGATCCCAGCCGGCCTGCCTGGGCGATGATCTCGGCCTCTCGCGTGTGCTCCTTGGCGTTGAGCACACTGTGATCGATTCCCCGGCGTTCGAGCGCTGCAGACAGCTTCTCGGAGTTCTCCACGCTGACCGTGCCGACCAGCGTGGGCTGCCCGGAGCGGATCCGCTCGGAGATGTCGTCGACGACGGCCTCGAGCTTGGCTGCCTCGGTCTTGTAGATGAGATCGCCCTCGTCGGCGCGCGCCACGGGCAGGTGGGTCGGCACCGGCACCACGTCGAGTCCGTAGGTGCCGTTGAACTCGGCAGCCTCAGTGGTGGCAGTGCCGGTCATGCCGGCGAGCTTGTCGTACAGGCGGAAGTAGTTCTGCAGCGTGATCGTGGCGAGCGTCTGGTTCTCCTCCTTGATCGCCACCCCCTCCTTGGCCTCGACCGCCTGGTGGAGACCCTCGCTCCAGCGCCGCCCATCCAGGATGCGGCCGGTGAACTCGTCGACGATCTTCACCTCGCCGTGCGAGACCACGTAGTCCTTGTCGCGCCGGTACAGCTCCTTGGCCCGCAGCGCCGCGTTCATCTGGTGGACGAGATTGGCAGAGACCTGGTCGTACAGGTTGTCGATATCGAGCGCTCGCTCGACCTTGGAGATGCCCGGTTCGAGCACGGCCACGTTGCGCTTGTCTTCTTCCACCTCGTAGTCGACGTCGCGGGTCATGGTGGCGGCGATGCGCGCGAATTGCTGGTAGAGCTTGGCGGCGTCCGCGACCCGGCCGCTGATGATGAGCGGCGTGCGGGCCTCGTCGATCAGGATCGAGTCGACCTCGTCCACGATGCAGTAGTTGTGGCCGCGCTGGACCTGAGCGCCCCGGGCCGGCGCCATGTTGTCTCGCAGGTAGTCGAAGCCGAACTCGTTGTTGGTGCCGTAGGTGATGTCGGCGTCGTACTGGCGGCGTTTGTGGGCTGCGTCGTAGGGGCCGGGCACCACGAGCCCCACGTCGAGTCCCAGGAACCGGTGGATGCGTCCCATCCACTCGGCGTCGCGAGCGGCCAGGTAGTCGTTGACGGTGACTACGTGAACGCCCCTGCCGCTGAGCGCATTGAGATACACCGGCAGCGTCGAGACGAGCGTCTTTCCCTCGCCGGTGCGCATCTCGGCCACCCAGCCGAAGTGCAGCGCCGCGCCGCCGATGAGCTGCACGTCGTAGTGGCGCTGGCCGATGACCCGGCGTGCCGCCTCGCGCGTCACCGCGAAGGCGTCGACGAGAACGTCGTTGAGGTCGGCGCCTCGATCGATCTCGGCGCGGAATTCGCTCGTGCGAGCTCGCAGCCCGTCGTCGGAGAGGCGCTCGATTTCCGGCTCGACGGCATTGATCTCGGGCACCAACTCGGTCAGCAGGCGCAGCTTCTTGCCTTCCCCGGCACGGAGCACGCGCTGAAACAGAGCCACAAGCGCAGGCTACCGCTGCCCCCCGGCGCCAAAGCTGAGGATTATTCGGCTGCCGTTCGGTGCTTAGGCGTCGATCTCGATGAGGCCGGCGTCGCCGTCGGAGCGGAGATACACCACGCTGGGCTTGCTGGTGTCAGCGTTCACGAAGAGGAAGAAATCGTGATCCAGCAGCTGCATGCGGGTGACGGCTTCGGCGGGATCCATCAGTTCCAGGTCGAAGCTCTTGCGGCGGACGATGCGCGGCACCCATTCGGGATCGTCAGGTCCCGCGGTGGTCTCGGGGGCCGGAGCACCGTTGACGAGATCGTTTTCGAGGCGTGCGAGCGGATGGTGCGCCTCGTCGCGGTGCAGATTGGGACGGTGCCGACGCACGACGCGGGTCTTGAGCTTGCGGAGCTGCTTGCCCAGCTTGCCGACCGCCAGATCGACCGCCTGATGCTGGTCGACGCCGGCGACCGAAGTGCGCACACGGTGGCCATGGCCAAGCAGCGTCACCTCCACCTGTTCTCGCTCGGCTATGCGAGGATTCTTCTCCTCGCGGAAGACCACTTCAGCACGATCCAACCCGCTGACGAATCGATCCAGCGCCCCGATCTTCCGCTCCACCGCAGCCCGCACATCGTCGGGAACCTGAACTTTGCGACCCGTGATGGTGATCTGCATTGCCTCGGCTTTCTGAGCATCTGCACAGCGGCTGCAGCTTTGCTCCAACTGAAGGGAGTGCCATGTTAGGCAACCGCCGAGAAGCGGTCGCGACCCCGTCGGGCACACGCTGCCACATGAACTGCTGCCGCACCGGCATCCATCAACGCAGCCGCAGCTGCCCGCAGCGTGGCGCCCGTGGTGACCACGTCGTCCACGAGCAGGATCCGCCGCTGCGCCGCGCGAGCGCGGCCCTCAAAGCGGGGGCCCGCCAGCCGCGCTTCCCGGCTCGCGCCTGACTGTGCCGTCCCGCCAATCCGCCGCAGCAGCCGCATGGGACGTGTCCGCAAGGCCTTGGCCGTGGCCCTCGCCAATGTTTCGGCCTGATCAAACCCCCGCGCCCGCCGGTGCGCCGCAGTAGTAGGCGCCCACGTCACTGTGTCAATCGGCGCCAGCACGGCCGGCGCAGTGTCAATCGGCGTCGGCCCAGCCGGCGACGTGTCAATCGGCGTTGCCCGTCCTCGCGCCTCCAGATGAGCAAGCGCCAACGACTCGCCCAGCCACCCGGCAATGGCCCGCTCGCCCCGGTACTTGAGCGCATGAATGAACTCTCGTCCGACGTCGTCGTGAGCGAACAGCAGCGCGACGGACCGCGCGCCCGGAACCATCGCCGGCTCAGGATCTACCAGCGCCTCGATGCACGCCGCACAAGGGCACCACCCCAACACCCCACACCCAGCGCACCGAACCTCAAACAACACCCGCCCGACCGTAAGCGCGCCGAACTCGACCACCAACGGCATTTCGACGCGGTCAGGTGAACGCGCAGACAGCCGAGCGGCGAGGGCGGCAGGGAACTCGGCGACGTTGCGACCAGCCGGATCGCTGGTCGCAGAGGGCGCTGCCGCCCTCGCTGCGGGCCCGCCGGCAAGCTCAGTAGCGGTAGCGATCCGCCTTGTAGGGACCGTCCACATCCAAACCGAGATACGAAGCCTGCCCAGGCGTCAACCGGGTGAGCTTGGCTCCGAGCCGATCAAGATGCAGCCGAGCCACTTCCTCGTCGAGCCGCTTGGGCAGCACGTGAACATCGGCCGCCAGCTCCTCTGCATGAGCGTGCAGCTCAAGCTGAGCGAGCACCTGGTTCGTGAAGCTCATCGACATGACAAAGCTCGGGTGCCCGGTCGCGCAGCCGAGGTTCACCAGACGGCCTTCGGCCAGCACGATCACCGACTTCCCGCTCGGGAACACGAACTCGTCCACCTGCGGCTTGATCGAACGGCGCTGGACATCGGACATCGCGGCCAGCCCCGCCATGTCGATCTCGTTGTCGAAGTGCCCGATGTTGGCCACGACTGCCTGGTGCTTCATGGCCGACATGTGCTCGGCTGAGATGATGTCGCGGTTGCCCGTCGCGGTGACGTAGACGTCGGCGATGTCGAGCACGTTCTCGAGCCGATCCACCTCGAAGCCCTCCATGGCAGCCTGCAGCGCGTTGATCGGGTCGATCTCGGAGACGATGACCCGGCAGCCTTGGCCACGCAGCGCCTGCGCGCAACCCTTGCCGACGTCGCCGTAGCCCGCCACGAAGGCCACCTTACCGCCCAGCATCACGTCGGTCGCCCGGTTGATGCCGTCGATCAGGGAGTGCCGGCAGCCGTAGAGATTGTCGAACTTGGATTTCGTGACCGAGTCGTTGACGCTGTAGGCCGGGAAGGTCAGCTCCCCGCGGGCTGCCATCTCGTAGAGGCGGTTCACGCCGGTCGTAGTCTCCTCGGAGACACCTCGCAGGCCGGCCGAGATCTCGGTCCACAGGCCGGGCTCGGTGCGCTGGATCTCGTCGAGCAGCTCGTGCACCGCCACTTCGTCGGGCGATGCCGCATCCGGGCCGTCGGCCTGCAGGCTCGGCACGCTGCCCTGAGACTCATAGCGAGCCCCGAGGTGAACCATCAGCGTGGCGTCCCCGCCGTCGTCGACGATCAGCGTCGGGCCGGGCCCGTCGGGCCAGCGGAGTGCGCGGAAGTTGCAGCACCAGTATTCGGCGAGCGTCTCGCCCTTCCATGCGAACACGGGCACGCCTTGCGGGCTGTCCACCGTTCCGTCGCGCCCCACCACGACCGCAGCCGCGGCCTCGTCCTGGGTGGAGAAGATGTTGCAGGACGCCCAGCGCACCTGCGCGCCCAGGTCGACCAAGGTCTCGATCAGCACCGCTGTCTGCACAGTCATGTGCAGCGACCCCGTGATGCGCGCACCTGCCAGAGGTCGGGAGTCCATGTGCTGCGCGCGCAGCGCCATGAGCCCGGGCATCTCGGTCTCGGCCAGCTCGATCTGGAGCCGTCCAGCAGCCGCCAGACTCAGATCGGCTACTTCGAAATCATCGATCAGGCTCGACGCCTGGTTCATGGGATCACCTCGTTCTTGGAGCGACAGCCTGCCGCCTCAGGCAAGGAATGCCTTCAGCTCTTCGAGCAGGGGGATCGGGCCGGGGTCGCGCCGGGCCGCTGCTGCGACACGAAGGCTCAGCACATCGACTTGGTAGATGAGGTCGAACAGCTGCGCCATGGCGCCCTCGCCCGCGGCGTGCAGTTCGGCATGCGGTACGGCAATGCGGGCACCGTCGAGCACACCGCTCGTGAAGTCGTAGCGACGACCGAGCTGCCGATGCTCGAAACCGTGGCGCAGCGCGATCACCGCGAGCGGCGAGCCGTCGGCCAAGCGACCGGCTTGGTCCCATCCGGCCAATTCGTTGTGGCACAGCTCGGGCATGAAGCTGGCGAAGGCAGGGATCTTGGCGTTCTCGTTGATCTGGGCCTTGGCACGACCCGCAGCCACCGCACCGAGCGCACCTCCGCCGTAGAAGACGGGGGTCATCTCGCCGTTGCCCACCGCGCTCACGATGCCCTCGAGCGAACCTGCAGCGGCGCCGGCATCGCGGCGTGCGCGCAGCTGGGCTGCCGCTGCGTCCACCCAATCGGCAATGCCGGACAGCAGACCGGCTCGCTCCAGTGCGACGAGCGGGGCGACGGAGATCGCGCCCACAGCGGCCCGCGGCATCGGGATCGAAGTGTCCACCTCGTAGAGCGGTGCAGCCCACTCGCCAGCCAGCTCGGCCAAGCGCCCGCCTGATGTGACGGCCACCACCGAGGCGCCCGCATCGTGGGCTGCCGTGGCCGCGGTGAGCGTCTCTTCGGTGTTGCCGCTGAACGAGACGGCAATGGCGAGCGTGGCCGGGCCGATGAACGCCGGACACTCGTAGCCCTTGGCTACTGCGACGGGCACCGGCATCAGGGGGGCCGCAAGCGCCGAGACGATGTCACCGGCGACGCCGGAACCGCCCATACCCATGACCACGACGTTGGCGATGCGGCTGCCGTCGACTGCCCCCTGTGTGGCCTGAGACGAGGCGAGCGCAGCCTCCATCTGCTCGGGCAGACCGGCCACTGCTCGCGCCAAGTCGAGCGAATCAACCGCAGCCTCAGAGGCGGTCGTCACCGGGGCGTCATCGTGCGGCAATGTCACGGCTGGAATGTCGGGGTGAGTTCGCCGCTCGCGATGCGGGCGTCGAACGCTGCAGCGGAGGCCGGGTCGGCATCGGTCGCCTCCTCGATCAGCAGCACCGGGATGCCGCCGTCGACGGCGTACGTCTTGCGCAGGCGCGGGTTGTACAGCAGATCGTTGCCGGGCACGAAGTACAGCGGTCCCTTGTCCTGCGGGCACGCCAGCACTTCGGCCAGGAGTGGGTCAAGGCCCACTGGTGCCTCCCGGACGCGCCGCCAGCGGTTCCATGCGGCGATCATGCCAGCAATGTCGTGATCTCACTCACGCGCTCTGCAACCGCCCCGGCGTCAGGCGCCTCGAGATTCAGCCGCAGCAGGGGCTCGGTATTGGACGGCCGCAGGTTGAACCACCAGTCGCCGCCGTCGACCGTGAGGCCGTCGAGATGGTCCTGGGAGAACGTCGCGAAGTGCGCACCGACCCGTCGCAGCACCTCGTCGACATCAGCGACACGGGTGTTGATCTCGCCCGAGGATGCGTACCGGTCGAGCGGAGCCAGCAGCTCCGACAGCGGCACCTGCGCGGCGCTCAACTGCTCGAGTGCGATGAGCGCCGCGATGAGGCCGGAATCGGCCCGGTAGTTGTCGGCGAAGTAGTAGTGACCGCTGTGCTCACCGCCGAAGACGGCCCCGGTGCGTGCCATCTCTGCCTTGATGAAGCTGTGCCCCACCCGGGTGCGTACGGGCTGCCCGCCCGCTTCGACGACCGCCTCGGGCACGGCGCGTGAGCAGATCAGGTTGTGCAGGATCGGACCCGGCCCCTTGCGGCGCAGCATGGCCTGGGCCACCAGCGCAGTGAGCAAGGACCCGCTCACTGCCCTGCCTCGCTCGTCGACGAGGAACACCCGGTCGGCATCGCCGTCAAATGCCAGGCCCACGTCAGCCCCTGTGCTGCGCACGCGCTCGCTCAGATCCACCAGGTTCTCCGGCTGGATGGGATCGGCCGGATGGTTGGGAAACGTGCCGTCGAGCTCTCCGTACATCAGCTCCCACTCGAACGGCAGCGGGCCGAAGACCGCCGGCACCACGAGGCCTCCCATGCCGTTCGCAGTGTCGGCCACCACGCGCAGCGGTCCGAGCCCCGAGACATCGGCGAACGAGCGGACGTGGCCGGCGAACGTGTCGAGCAGATCGCGGTGGCTGCGCCGGCCACCGCCAGACGGCGACAAGACCCCCAGTGCCGCCCGCTCAGCGATCTCGTCGAGCCCGCTGCCCGCACCCACCGGTGCAGCACCCGGTCCGCACAGCTTGATGCCGTTGTAGGACGCCGGATTGTGCGACGCCGTCAGCATCGCCCCCGGCATGCCCAGGTGGCCGGAGGCGAAGTAGAGCAGATCCGTGGAAGCCAGCCCGATGTCGACTACATCGACGCCGGCAGCTTGCGCGCCATCGGCGAACGCCTC
The DNA here is from genome assembly GCA_022821985.1 of Acidimicrobiia bacterium. Lineage (GTDB taxonomy): Bacteria > Actinomycetota > Acidimicrobiia > Acidimicrobiales > Poriferisodalaceae > Poriferisodalis. Next base: position 166,257 of record JAJECP010000037.1, on the reverse strand, counting down.
GGCCAGCGAAACGCCGCTCGGCCGCATGTCGCGCGCCATGACTATTCGCGGCGCTGACGACCACGCTGCAAAGGCGTAACCGATGCCTCGCGCCACTGATGGGCTGAGCTCCTCTGGGCAAATGCCACGTATGTCATATGCCTTGACTATGCCCGCCAAAACACCGGCAGATACAGGGTCGATGCGTGCCTCCATAAGCCTGCAAAGCCTAAAAGACCGCGCAGCGGTGCGCGGCCATCGCGTGCAACCCCCTTGCAATCTGCACCCGTCTTTCCCTAGGGTGGGAGCAGAGAGTGGGATGCGACCCTGCCTGAAGCAAGCGAGAGAGGCGATGACGAAGAGTAAATACCAGCCAACAGAACGGGAACAATTGGTGCTTGACGAGGTCGAGAACCCTAGGTACGACCGTCAAATTGTCAATGGTCTCGAACCCTTCATGAGTGGCTCCGCGCCTGAGGATTTCCGCACTTTCTATACCGAGAAAGAGCTCAGCGACTTAGGCAAACTGCGCGGGACTGACCGTGACGTAGAAGTTAGAATGCCCGTCAAACTGACGCGACATTATTTTGAAATGGCTAAGTCGAGCCCAGCACTTCAAAAGCTGGTCAAAGCATCGCCTGATGAAACTGTGGATCTTGAGGGCGATCCGGACCCGGCGAACCAACTTGACTACAGCCCAATCGAAGGACTGTTACACAAATATGAGATGGCGCTGCTGTATGTTATTTCAACCTGTTCCGCCCATTGCAGATTCTGTTATCGCGAGGAATTGATTGGGCGCAAAGAGATTGAACGTTCGGATGGCACAGTCAAGAAAAAAGGCCTCGCCCAAGTTGGCGAGATTACCGAGTACATCCAGACACACAATGCCGCTGTTGCAGCGAACGGCGGTACTCATCCGGAGACCGGCAGGCCGAAGCTGCGTGAGATTCTCCTGTCGGGCGGCGACCCCATGGTGCTGCCGAATTCCAAGCTGGCGGCATGGTTCACGGCATTGGCCGAAGCGGGCGCCGAGGCCATCCGGGTGGGCACCAAGGAGCTGGCGTTCTACCCGGATCGCTTCGATGACGCCTTCTTCGCGATGATCGACCGCTTCCATGAGGTGTATCCCGATGTCGCGATGCGGTTCATGATCCACTTCAACCATCCCGACGAGTTCCTGTTGAAAGATACCGACGGGCGGTACATCGCCGATGAGAAGGGATTCCTTCAGTGGCGTCCGAACACAAAGCAGGCAGTCGATTCGCTGGTTGAACGCGGCTGGATCAGCGTCGAGAACCAGACTCCCATCATCGCTGGGGTCAACGACGACGCCGATGCACTGCGGATTCTCCAGCGCACGCTCAAGGGCGTCGGCGTCGAGAACCACTACTTCTTCTGCGGACGGAACATCATTGCCTACAAGGCATTCAATGTGCCCATCGAGACCGCGTGGCAGCTCCTCAACGATTCGCAGCGCGGGCTCTCGGGTGTGGAGTCGCATGCCCGGCTCACCATCGTGCACTACAAGGGCAAGACAGAGGTCTCAGCGGTGACCGACGAGCCGATAGCCGGTTTGCCGGGCGCCGAGAACGGCGTGGTGATCTTCAAGGTCCTGCGAAATCCGGCCCATGCCCCAGACCGGGGCAAGGTCACCATCGTCGGGCGGAACCCCGAAGCGCTCTGGTTCGACGAGTACGAGGACCGGGTACTGCTCGACGAAGCGGGGCTGTTCTCCCAGCAGCGTCCCAGCGGCGTGACCATTCCGCGCTCGCGCTCACGGCACCACGCGCCGCCGAAGGGGCGCACGCCCCCTCAGGCACGGCCTGCCCCGCTCATGGCCGTCGTAGCGAGCAACGAGCGCAGGCCGCACCCCAAGAGCCCGGTCAGCGATCCCGCTCCTGCAGTTCAGGACGCTCAAGCCTGAGGGGCCGGGCCGACAGGCATGTCGGCTGGGGTTACTCGAGGGGCGTCGTAGGCGCCGGCGGCGGCGCGGTGACGGATGCGGCCGATGTCGGCGACAACTCTGAGCGACTGGGCCACCAGCCGGACGGTCGTATCGGCTGAGTGATCCACGGTGACGGGCACTTCTGCGGCCGTCAGCTCGAGGTGCTCGACCAGGTAGAGCACCTCGACATCGAAAGCGAACCCGTCGATGACTGCGCGACCGAAGATCTCCTGCGCGGCATCGGCGGTGAAGCCCTTGAAACCGCACTGCGTGTCCCGGTAGCGGCGCAGGAGCACGAGGCGCGTGAAGGCGTTGAACATCCGGCTCGCGAACGCCCTGGCGGGCGGCGCCGGACTGATCGTGCGTGCTTCGGTGTGGCGCCGGTTGCCCAGCGCGACATCGGCCCCGTCACGGAGCACATCGATGAGCGAGGTGAGCTGCCCGGGCGGGTAGGCGAGATCGACATCGGTGAACAGGCGCAGACGGCCGCTCGCCGCCAGCATCCCGGCGCGCACCGCTGCACCCTTGCCCCGGTTGGTCTCCAGCGACACCACCACATCGGCCCCTGCCCGCCGAGCCGCCTCTGCTGTGCCGTCGGTCGAGCCGTCGTCGACCACCACGATCTCGAGTGGGCCGTCCAGAGCTTCGTGGCCGCCTAGGGCCGCGCTGATCTCTGTGACGGCTGTGCCGACGAGGTGCGCTGCCTGGTACGCCGGCAGCACCACCGACACCGCCGGCTCAATGCCGGTGGGAGGTTGCAGACGGCCCGCGCGGGGCGGGGACTCAGCCTCGGGGCGGCGGCGGTCGAAGCGCACCGGGGGCCGTACGGCGACGAGCGCGAGCGCTGTCACGCCGAGCAGCGTCGTCAGCCAGGCCAGATACTCCACTGCGGTGGCGCCATAGGTCAGCTCGACATGCTCGTCGGTGGGGATCACCACCATCCAGTTGGGCGTCACCCGGTACGGGCCCTCGGCACCGCGCACCGACCAGTTCGGAAAGTACGACACCTTCACCAGCACCGGGATGCCCGTCCGATCCACCGAGAACGACAGCCGGTCCCGCTCCACCTCGGGGGGGCCGACGTGAACCGGCGGCAGGGCGCGCCTCGGTGCTGCACTGAATCGCGTCAACGAAGCGGGCGGCGCTCCGTCGGGGTTGGGGGGCGCCAGCAGCGACACCCTGGACCAGTGCTCGGGCCCGTCCGCTGCAATCGGCACCGCCCACGCCGCCGGATCGTTCCACCAGATTGCAGCCGGATCGGTCCACGCTCGTCCGGCGTGCGACACATCGTGGGCCACGGCTGGCTCGAACGGCAGCGGCGACACCAGATCGCTGTCGGCGACGAGGTAGATCGACCACGGCCCGGCCGTGGCAATGTGCCGCAGGTCAGCAGAATTCTGGGCTGCTGCGGTCGCTTCGGAGCTGAATGCTGCGTAGTAGCGCACGCCCGACATCTGCAGGTGCGATACACCCAGATCGAAATTCAGAGCGTTGTAGGGAAGGCCGCGCATCGGACGCGACGGCGACGCCGACAGCTCCGACTGCATGAGGAAGTGGAACGGCACCGTGGGCGACGATTCGAAGTAGAGGCCCTCCATGGAGGCGATGCAGCCATCCGTCCAGTGCGGCAACAGCATCGGGGCCATCGGCGTGCCGTACGCACCCACGACGTCCCGGTCGTACTCCCACAGCAGGCGCCCGCAGCCGTATGCAGGTGTCTCGCCGATATCGCTCATCGCAGTGACGAACTCGTGGTACTCGGGATACGCCGGACGGCCCTCGTAACCGCGGAAGTTCCAGTGAGCCCAGTAGGGGACAAAATTTCGGTCGTCCGACGACACCGTGAACGGACCCCAGCGATATGCGCCGTCGGCATCCAACTTGCCGCCAAGGAGATCGCCGGAACGAAGCGCCAGCAGACCCGCCGCCGCCGCCAAGGCGACGACCGGCACGAACACCCGCACCCACGGCGATACGCCACCTCTGGGTGCCACCGGTGCCGGCACAGCCGGAGCCGGGATGCTGACGGCTGGAGAGTCCGCATCCGGGGCACCGGCAGCCCGAGAATTGCGACGGGTCAGCACATCGAGAATGAGCCACAGGCCCATCGCCGCCAGCACGTATACCGCCAGGTACCAGAACGGCAGGATGCGCGCGTTCCACAGCCGGTGCTGAGGCCAGTGGGCAAATGCCATGGCCATCGTGACGGCGATGACCGTCCACGTCAGCGCCGGACGGTACCAGCGTGCGAGGCCGACGACTGCGCCGACGCCCGCAAGCACGAGCAACCAGGTGATGCTGTGGTGCGCCCCGTCGCCGCTGATCTCGTCGGTGTAGAACAGGTGCTCCCGGACCGCGGTGAGCCGCTCCCAGCCCATGTCGTTGAGATATGCCCGCCGGGCGACGAACGGCACCGTCCAGAACGCCGACAGCGCGCCGCCGATGATGCCGACGACCAGTGCGTGCCATGACCGGCGCCACTCCATCGCCACCAGCGCCATAACAGCTCCCGCAGGCACAGCCAGACGAGCCAGCGGAGACTCGGCGAGATTCCAGACGGCGGCCCACAGCATGATCACCGCGATGGATGCACCCAGCGTGGGGAACCGACCGATGCGGCGAGGCAGCGCATGGAGGCCGCGCACCGCCACCATCAGAACGCTGGCGGCCACCGCGAATGCCAGCGGGATGGGATGGCACAGGGCGACGAACGCCAGCACCAGGCTCGCGCGGGCGCGCCCAGTTCCACGCTCCAGCGAGCGCCAGAGCATGCCCAGGTACACGAGCGTCGCCGACAACGCGATCGAGAATGCGAACTCCCCTGCCAGCGTCGAGGCCGCGTTCCCGCCGTAGATCGTGAAGTTGACATCGAAGACGAACAGCAGCAGCGCAGCGGGCAGCAGCATCCGCAGCGGCTGGGCCCAGCCCGCCAGCCGGCCCATGAGCCAGGCAGCGGCCGGCATCGACGCGACGCCGCTGATAGCCACCAGCTTGAACGCCACGCCGAAGGGCAGCACCAGATCCGCCGCCACGATCATCAGGTACGGCAGCACCATGTAGAAGTGCATTGCGGGCATGCCCGCGTACCACTCCATGGTCCAGCCGCGCAGCGAGCCCGACGGCAACAGCTCATGGCTCAAGAAGGCCGGCCCCCACACATGAGCGCCCATGTCCCCGCCAGTGGGAGTCGCCACCGAGAGGATCTGGTCTGGGTGGAGCCACGCCACCACCGCAACGCAGCTCGCCACGACCACCGCCGCCTCGACCCACGCTCGCAGCACCGACCCCGTACCAGGGGGGCGCGTGGTCAGTGCGGCCACCCGCGCAGGCTAGAGGCCGAGCGGAGAGGCGACGACACGGGCCGCTCGGCGGCGCGCGGCTACTGGTCGACGGACGGTCGCCATAGCATGAACCCATGGCATCTGAGGTGCCCTCGGGAGGGCGGCACTCGCGGGCTCGCAAGCCCCGGGCGAGCGAACCTCCCGACGCGCCGGCCGACGGCGACAGCGGTGCAGACGGCAGCTCGACTGAGCACTCCCGTCACGGTGGCCCGTCTCCTGCCGACTCCGGGCCACGTCGGCGCAGCGAGCGCTGGCCGCGCTGGTCGATCTGGCTGCTCGCCATGGTGCTGCTGTCGGTGATGTTCCTGCCCGGGCTGCTGCGCAGCGACGGCGGCGAGCCCATCGACTACAGCGCACTCATCGCCGAGGTCTCCTCGGGGACCGTGAGCAGCGTCACGGTTACCAACGGCACCGGCGCGATCACCGGCGAGTACACCGACGGCACCAGGTTCTCCTCCGAGGGACCGGTGGAGCTTCCCGAGACCGATCTGGATTTGCTGCGAGCGCGTGAGGTGACCATCGAGTTTCACACCGACCGGCCCAACCTGCTCGTCAGCCTGCTGCCGTTCCTGCTGCCGTTCGGATTGATCTTCCTGCTGTTCTGGTGGATGCAGCGGCGAGCGCAGGGCCAGATGTCGGGGATCATGTCGATCGGCCGGAGCAAGGCCAAGACCTACACCACTGAGCGACCCTCGACGAAGTTTGACGACATCGCGGGCTACGACGGCGTCAAGCAGGAGATCACCGAAGTCGTCGACTTCCTGCGAACGCCCGAACGCTTCACGGCGATCGGCGCGAAGGTCCCCAAGGGGGTGCTGCTCGTGGGCCCGCCGGGCACCGGCAAGACGCTCATCGCCAGGGCGGTTGCGGGAGAGGCCGGCGTGCCTTTCCTGTCGGTGACCGGTTCGGACTTCATGGAGATGTTCGTGGGCGTCGGCGCAAGCCGCGTGCGAGACCTCTTCCAGAGCGCCCGCAAACTGGGGCGGGCGATCATCTTCATCGACGAGATCGACTCGATCGGCCGCAAACGAGGTGCAGGTCTCGGCGGCGGCCACGACGAGCGCGAGCAAACGCTCAACCAGATGCTGGCCGAGATGGACGGCTTCGAGGAGAGTGGCGGCATCGTGATGATGGCGGCGACCAACCGACCCGACATCTTGGATCCCGCCCTGCTGCGGCCCGGCCGGTTCGACCGCCAGGTGGTGGTGCCGCTGCCGGAGTTCTCCGAGCGGCTCGCCATCCTGGAGGTGCACTCGAAGGACAAGAAAACCGACTCCGACGTGCAGTTCGAGGCCTTGGCGAAGGGCACGCCCGGCATGAGCGGCGCCGACCTGGCGAACCTGGTGAACGAGGCGGCCCTGCACGCCGTCCGGCGCGACTCGGAGTCGATCGCCCAGGCAGACTTCGAAGCGGCGCGCGACCGGGTGCTGATGGGCCAGCGTCGCGAGTCGGTGGCGCTGACAGAGCGAGAGCGAGAAGTCACCGCCTACCACGAAGGCGGGCATGCGCTGATTGCCACCCTGTTCCCGCACGCCGACCCTGTCCACAAGGTGACGATCCTGCCGACCGGTCAGGCGCTCGGTGTCACTATGCAGCTGCCCGAGGAACGCCACGCCTACAGCCAGGAGTACATCGAGGATCGGCTGGCAGTGCTGTTCGGCGGCCGCATGGCAGAGGAAACCGTGTTCGGCGTGACCTCGACCGGGGCGGCAAACGACCTCGTGCAGGGCACAGAGCTAGCGCGCAAGATGGTCTCCGAGTGGGGCATGAGCGACCGGGTGGGGCCCATGGCCTGGGGGTCGCACGCGCAGGTCTTTCTCGGCGAGGATCTCGTGTCGGGACGGGACTACTCCGACGAGACCGCCCGGGTCATCGACGAGGAAGTCGAGCGGATCCTGCGGACACAGCAGGACCGGGCACGCAATGCGCTCGTCGAGCACCGGGCGGCCCTTGACCGCATCGCCGCGGCCCTGCTCGAGCACGAGACCATCACGGGCGAGCAGATCACCGCACTCGTAGCTGGCTAATCCTCCCGAGGCTGGGCGCGGGGCACGACCTGCGCCAGGGCCGCGGCCAGGCCAGACAGGTCTACGCTGCCGACCCAGCCATCGATCACGCGGCCGTCGACGTCGGCCACCACCGTCGTCGGCACAGTGTCGATGCCGTGCTGACGATGGAGTTCCCGCTCCACGCCGAACGGCACTTCAGCGACGGGCAGCCCCGCGCCAGCGGGACCCCGCACCACGGCGATCGCTGATTGACAGGTGCGGCAGGTCTCTTCGGTGAAGACCACCAGTGCCGGGCCTTCCGGGATGCCCACGGCCACAAGATCGACGGCCGGCGGCAGTTCTGACCTCGGCACCGCCGTGGCCGATGCACTGCGGCGGCGCTGGGCGAGCGACGCGATCGCGATCGCGACCACGATCAGGACTGCGGCAATGACGAGACGCTCCATCAGCCGCTCACCAGGCCACCGGATGCGCCACGCTCAGGCCTGCATCGGACACTCGTGCCTGCCACAGCAGCACTGCGAACGGCGTGTCGGACACGAGGAGGCGGGCCGTGCCACTGGCTAACCGGTGAGTGATCACACCCGATGCCGGCACGTCGATGACCGCGACCGTGTCGCCGCTGAGCGTTCCGACCACCACGCGACGATCGCTGTTCCCTGGGGCTGCTTCAGCGGACTCGGCCTGAGCGCCGTCTTCGCCGGCCGCGAACGGGTCGGTCATGATCGTCAGGAACGCCTCGCCACCGGACTGCGGTGCAATGACGACCAGCCACCGGTCGCCCGCCTGGAGGACGCCCGGCACGAAGGCCAATCCCGACTGCGCCCGCAGGACTGGCGGACGGACCTCGACTGACGGTTCGTCAACGGACCCGTCAACGCGGCCGGCGGCAGCGTCGCCGGTTGCACCGCCGGTCTGGGCAACCACGGTGACGGATTCTGCCTCCGGCTCCGCAGCGGCGGAGGCAAGATCCGAGTCGGTCCTGATGTCGGTACGCGGGCTCGCCGCGCTGCCGACCAGCGTCTCTGCCCACACGACGATAGGAACGTCGTTCTGCGAGACGACGGATACTCCGAAGGGCACCCCGGGCGCAGCGAGAAGTGTTTCCAGCCCCGGAGTCAGCTCACCGGGCGGCTCGACCTTCAACTCCACGATGTCGTGCGATGCCACGGCGAAGGCCAGACGGTCACCAAGCGCGTCGTCGGACACCACCGACGCAGCGACCTCCGCCACGTCGTCGGAGGGGTTGAAGATCCGCACCCATAGCTGCGTGCCATCGTCGATGCCGGCGACCGGCACGAGCCAGCGCTCGCCGGTGGCCACCGAGGCCAATTCCGCAGCCAGGCCGCGGCGGCCGACGCTCCCGTCGTAGGCCACGAGCGAGTCCACTGCGATGCGACCGGCACGGGCCCGCACCGATGCTGCGACGATGTCTCGGCGACGCGCGTGCTCGCCGATATTGACGGCGACGGTGCTCCACGCCGGCACCACCACCCCAGTCAGGGCCGGTGCCACGAACGGACCGAATTCTGCTTCCGAAGCAAACGTGACATCGACGATCGCATCCCGTGGCAACGGATTCATGATGGCCAGCACGGACAGTGCGTCGGACTGGGTATCGCCGACGGGCACGTACCAGTCCGGAGCCAGCACGCTTGAGCAGCGAGCCTCGTCAATCCCAAGCGGCGAGACGAACCTGCGCGTCACTGCCAACCCGCCCGAGGAAGCCTCCACCAACGCTCCGGTGACCTCGTCACGCACGTAGTCAGATGTAGTGACGACCCCAGTGCTGTGAGGCGCGACGTCGGCCATCACATACTGCCGACCCGTTGTGCGTCCCCGGAACTCGACCGACACCGATGCCACCTCGGCCGTCATGTTCGTGAGCAGCACCTCCGTGGTGACCTCGCCGAAGCCCGGGACAGGTCCTCGCAGTCCGACAAGCGGGCAGAACCAGCTCGATGTCAGCGCATCGGGCGGTGGCACCTCGACCTGCGCCGGAGCCTGCGGTCCTTCGACCGCAACAGCGGCCGGTGCCCGGTCGTCGCGCGCGTCGATCACCAGTGCTGCCGCCAGTGCCAGCGGAATCAGCAGCCGGGGCAGCCACCGGACAACGCTCACTGCGCTGTCCTCATTGGTCCACCGCCGTGCCGCCAGGAACGCCACGCCTCGCTGACGGCCTCGCCGCCCTCATTGGTCCACCGCCGTGCCGCCGGGAACGCCACGCCGCCCGCCTCATAAGCGCAGCGATTCGGTTAGCGAGGGGCGTGGGCTGGCCGATCGCCACCCAGATCAGCGCAAGCCAGATCAGCACCTGCGCAGCGATCCGGTTGGATGCCACGGTCGAACGCTCGAAGCGCAGCTCGGCCGGGCCAGCTTGGGGCGGATCGAATCGCATCGCCCAGCCCAGCGCCGGTGCCGGCTCGACTGCTGCAGGGCCTGCGCCGTCCGCGTTGCCGATGTGGAGTCGCCAGCCCGGATCGTAGGACTCGGCGACCAACACGGTGCCGGCACCCACCGGTCCGAACTGGCTTGTGGCCGACCGGTAGTCGGTGAGCACGCCGATGCCGTCGGTCAAGTCGCTCACCACGAGATCCACCGGGTCAGCGGCGAAGCCCGCCGGGATCGGCTGGGAGAATTGCGAGCGCGACGACCACCACGCCTCATTGCGGAACACTTGCACCGAGGGATCGGCGGCTAGCGGGCGCAGATCGATCTGCGAGGCGAGGGCCTCGGAGACCGCCGCCGACACCGGTCGGACCCAGCCGTCGGCATAGGAGGGCCCCGAGCGTTCCACCACCACGACATACCGGATGCCGAATGAGCCCAGCAACCGTCCCAATCGCAGCGTGTCGCCTGCCAACCCCACCCGCACGGCGTTCGCCAGGCGTTCATCGCCGGGTGCCTGCGGTGTCGCCCACGAGTGACGGATGTCGGGATACCCCCGCACCGACGTCCCCATAGCGAGTCCCTCCACGCCGAGGTCGGTGCCACGCAACGGCAGGACCTCAGGAGCGCCGAGCCAGAGCACCCGGTAGTCAGGCCCGACGTCGCGGTCATCGACCAGCCCCAACGGCACCCGGTGGTCGAAGCTCGGTGCCGACCAATCGCCGTCGATTGACGCCCACGCCGTCGGGACCACCATGGCACCCACCGCAATGCCGCTCAGCAGGACCATGGCGCTGCGGATCCTGGGTGGTGCGTCTCCGTCGGCGGTCGCCAGGGCTGCCGGTCCTCCTGCGGCGGCCCAGCACAGGCCGACGGCCCCGAATGCCAGGGATACTTCGGCGAGCGAGGGCCCCGGCGTGGCGCCGCTGATCAGCTCATCCGCCCAGCCGGCCACGATGACCCATGCGAACGCAAAGCCGGCCAGCGCTACCAGCCAGCCGCGCACCGCCAACCACAGCCGGCCTCCGCCGCCGACCAGCAGCGGCACTGCGGCAGCAGCCAGCAAACCCCAGCTGAGCGGCAGATCGCCGAGCGGACCCGTCTGGAACCGCAACAGCTCCCCAAGCGACGACGGCGTGGACGAGGTGCGGCTGCCGAGTGAGACATCAACGTAGGCGCGCAATGAGGCGAACTCGAGCAGCCAGGGAAGATGCGCCACCCCCGCAAGCGCCACGGCCAACGCGACCCGCAGCAATCCTGCGATTGGTGCACCGAGCGGTTCGCGGCGTGGCACGCGACGCACCAGTTCGACAACCGTGAGCGCCACCCCCGCGGCGGCGGCCAGTACGACGATGAACGGCTCGAATGCTGCCGCAACCGCGAGCAGCAAAGCGAGCGATGCCACCCTGGCTGTGGTGCCGCGCCGAGAGCCGTCGCGTGGCGGCCGAGCAGCCGAAGCGCCCACCAGGCGGCTGGTGAGCAGCACCATCACAGGAGCAGTTCCGTAGGCCAGCAGCACATCCCAGCGGCCAGCCGCCAACGCGTTGTACGGCAACGGGCACACGGCGTACAGCACGAGAGCTACCAGCCGGCCATTGCGGCTCGGCCCGTGTCCGCTCGATCCCGTGGCGCACAGCCGCCACATGCCCACGGCGCCCGCGAGCACCAGGCCCCATATGGCGATGTTTCTCAGCAATCCGACGGAACCGAGCAGCACGGTGCCGCCGAAACCCAGCAATCCCATCGCCGCAGGGCCGATCCCCGCGGCACCGACCCCGCTGTCACGCCAGCCATCCGAGTACGCCCCGAGCATGGTGCCGACATCGGGGAAATGTGCGAATTGGCCGAATGCCCCGATGCCGCCAGTGAGCAGGTGGCGTGAACCGAAGGCGATCAGCCCGAGCACTCCGAGCCAGACCACCCACACCGTTCGGTGCGCATTGCGTCTCCAGGTGCCCAGGATGCTCTCGTCGATCGTGGTCCGTGCCGCTAGCCCGCCTTCGGGACTCAGGCGGTAACGGAACCAGTCGGCGATGCGAACCGAGCCGCCCTGCTGCAGGCGACGCAGATCTGCATCTCGCACCCGCCGGTAGCGCTTGGCCGCGCCGCGCAGGGCGAACGTGCCTCCGATGTGGCGCGCGTTCCACAACCATGCCAGTGCTACGTCTGAAGCTTGGGCGAAACGCCCGCGCAGCGTGGCCAAGAGCACCTCGCCAGCAGCGAGCGCTGCCGCAAGCATCACAGCCGGCAGCAGATGCACCCACCCATAGCACTTCGCCATGCTGCGCAGCCGGGCCCGATGCTCGTGCTGGCGCGCCGATGGCCCGTGGGTGGCCGGTGCCGTGTGGTGTTGCACCGTCCCGGTTGCAGACGGCACAACTCGGACCCGCGCACCGGAGAGCTGGATCCGCCAGCACAGATCGACGACAGCACCGTCGCCTTCGAGCGCTGGATCGAAGCCGCCGACGATGCGGAAGATGTCCTCTCGCACGAGCATCGCCTCGGTGGGCGCCACAAACAGATCGCGAGCCTCATCGTGCTGTTCTTGGTCGAGCTCGTCCTGTCCGGCGACGGGAATCCGGACGCCGAGACGATCAGCAGTGCCGCCGAGATCGCGCAGCGTCAAGCCGTCTTGGGCGTCGAGCAGCTTGGGGCCGGCGATACCGACGATCCGGCCCGGGATGTTCTCGGCATCGTCGATGAGGATGCTGATGGCATCGGGCGCCAGCGCAACGCGATCGGACAGGAAAAGGAGGTAGTCGGCTCCGCGGACTAGCGACGCCCCCCGATTGTTGACGGCGCCCATTCGCCGGCGCTGTGCGCCGCGACGACCCCTCCGGGACGACACCGGATCGGCGACGGCGGCGGTGGGGAGCAGCTCGCGGACCCGCCGTCCCTGCTCGCCCGCCGCGTCGCACAACACCAGCACGGCAAGCCGCGGGTAGTCCTGCGCAGCGAGCGCACGCAACGCGGATTCGGTATCGGACCATCGCGAGCCCGCCGTGACGATCGCAGCAACCGCCGGCGGAGGCGCCGGAACGGTTGGTTCCGCTGAAACGGGCGGCGGCAGCTCCTCCGACGTCGGCGAATTCACAGCCGGCTCACTTCTCGCATGGTTGGCTAGCGCACCGATTCGGCAGCGACGACGCCGGGTCCCGCCCGGGAGGTGCGGTAATCGGGCGCGTCCCCGTAGTTGAAGCTGGTTCCGTCGCTCCACACCAGCCAGTAACCGTGGCCGCTGGCCGTGACCGCGAATCCGACGGTCCTCAGCCGATTCTGGCGGTCGGCGCGATCGCCGTGATGGTCTGCCGTGCCGATGGCGTGCACCGCCGTGTCGGCTCCGGCAAGCCAATAGCCCGCGCCGTCCAGCGCAGCGGCGAGGCCGATCCCGGCCATGCCGGCGCGCAGCAGCGGCCCGCAGCCGTGGTCGCGCGCATCGCCGAATGCCAGGACGCGGCCGTCATCGAGCGCTAGCCAGTAGCCGTCGCCGCTCGACGAGGACTCGATGTCAACGACGTCCGCTGCCAGCCCGAGATGCGCGATGGCCCCCCAGTGCCCGGCCGCGCCGAAGGCGAACACGTTGCCCCGGCTGGTGGCGAGCCAGTAGCCGTCACCATCCGGATGCGCGGCCATGGCCACGACGCTCCCGCCTCCCCCGGCACCGACCGCGTTTCCGTGATAGGTGGCACTGCCGAAGGTCTGGACATCGCCACCCGAAGTCGCGAGCCAGTAGCCGTCTCCGTCCGGATGCGCAGCCATTGCGGCGAACCGGTCAGACGACGGCGACGTGCCGTTGCCGAGATGCTCCGCAGACCCGTCGGCGAAGACGGTGCCGTCGGACTTCAGCACCCAAAGGCCTGGGTCAATCGCCTCCGCCGGCGGATCCGGGTCCCCAGATTGGGGACGCTCGCAAGGCTGGCCGTCGGGGAACTGGGGAAAGCGGTACCAATCAGACCGCAGGGAGAATCTCTTGCGGAAGGGATCGCGTGCCCAGCGGTTCCACTGCCCATTCTCGACGCCGGAGTACCCCTCGAAGTCCTCAATGCCGTCGGTGCCCACGATGCGCATGCCGCGGGTTCGCCCGCCCCAAGCGCCATTGCCGTTGCGGTGCGTGACCTGGATGCAGACGAGGCTGCCGATGCTCGGGAAGGCGGCCTCGATGTCGGATCTGCTGATCCGGAACTCCCATGCGTGGTTGGGATTGCCAGTCGTCGAATCGCCGAGATCCTGAACTGCGGGGAATCGAGAGCCCTCGTCGAGCCCGGCCGTCCAGCCGCCGCTCGACGCATGGAACTCGGCGAAGGCGATCGAGCCGTCGTCATGGACACGGATGTGCCCGGCGGTATTGAGGATCGCCGTGTTGGTGTGGATGTAGCGGGAGCCGTGATCGAGCGCCTGCCCGTCGCGCGCGGCACCGCCGTACACCTGACAGCTCGTCGTGTCGCAGGTGTCGGTGAACCTCCCGATGCGCTCGCGCCAAGCTGCGTACGAGAGCACGTACGAGCGCGCTGCGATGGCTTGGGCCTCGAAGGCGGCAATGCCGCGACCATCGCCCTGGGCGCCCCATGGGCCAGGGGTCTCACGGGGCACGACGCCGCGCAGGTACTGCTCGAGCGGCAGCCGGCTGAAGGCGTACGGACCGTTCTGGTCGACCACGCCGAGGGCGCCCCGATAGGCGACCGACTTTGACTCCACTGCGCTGTTCTGGTCGTCGCAGTAAATCATCACCAAGAGCTGTGTCTGGTCGTCCACGGTGTAGTCACTGTTCGACGGCAGGGCTTCGACGTACCGGTCGCCGCGGCGGCTCGCCGCCGAAAGCCCGTCGGCCACCAGGCTGCCGCGGTCGCCGCAGGGGTCTTCAGGGTCCACCGAGCGCACCGAGAAGCTGCCAGAACTCACACCGATCCGTACAGCCTCATTGCCTCCGAACTGATGCCCGGCCACGCTGAATGCCGATTCTGAGGTGACGAGCAGGTCGTCGCGCCCGTTCTGCGTGAGATGCACCCAGATGTCGGGGTCGCCCGCCTTCACAAAATGCGTTGTATTGCTGTAGTAGTGGTCGAGGATCTGATGGCTGGTCCAGCCATGATCCACGGCATAGCCGAATGCTCCCCACTGGCTGAGCCCGTTGCCATGCCCGAAGCCACGGCCCTCCACGATGACCGTGCTCGGGGCCAACTGTGACGGCAGCAGCTTCGTCGGCTGTGCGCCTGCTGGCGGCACCGCGAACGCCAAGGAACCAACTGCCACAGCGCACGCCACGGCCATGCCGACGAGCCGACGCCGCCTCGCCACGGCGCGCCGCGACCTCGCGAGTTCCCGCACCCCTGTAGTGGTACCGGCCTGCAGGCTGTGCAGGTCGGATATCGGCCCTGTTCGGAAGCGCGCCCGCTGACGCAGCGTGCCGCTGCGGGTCCAGGATGTCCGCATCGGGATCGTCACTTCAGCTTGCGCCGCTCGATCTCGATGTCGCTCGTGACCATCGACGTCACCAGTTCTTCGAATGACATCTGGGGCACCCAACCCAGCACACGTGCAGCCTTGGATGCATCGCCGACCAGCAGGTCGACCTCCGCTGGCCGGAAGAACCGGGGATCGATCCGCACGTAACGCTCCCAGTCGTCGATGCCCGCTGCCGCGAAGGCGAGCTGCACGAAGTCGCGCACTGCGTGCGTCTGGCCGGTCGCGATGACGAAGTCGTCGGGTTCGGGTTGGGACAGCATGAGATGCATCGCCCGCACGTAGTCACCTGCGAAACCCCAGTCGCGTTTGGCGTCGAGGTTCCCAAGTGCCACCTCGTCCTGCAGGCCGAGCTTGATGCGTGCGACGGCGTTGGTGACCTTGCGAGTCACGAATTCGAGGCCGCGCCGGGGCGACTCGTGATTGAACAGGATGCCGCTGCAGGCGTACAGCCCGTAGCTCTCGCGGTAGTTCACAGTGGTGTTGTGCCCGAACACCTTGGCCGAGCCGTACGGGCTGCGCGGGTGCAGTGGCGTCAGCTCGTTCTGGGGCGTCTCGCGCACCTTGCCGAACATCTCGCTGGAGGAGGCCTGGTAGAAGCGGATCGGGTTGTTCACACCGCCCACGAGCCGGACGGCCTCCAGCAGTCGCAGTACGCCCAGACCGGTGACGTTGGCTGTCAGCTCAGGCTGCTTGAACGACAGCGCCACGAAGCTGATTGCGCCGAGGTTGTATACCTCGTCGGGTTGGGTGTACTCGAGTGCCGCGATGAGCGACGCCAGATCTGCGAGGTCACCCGGCACGAGTTCGACGTAGGGCAGATCGGCCGCCATCGTCTCCGATCGCGGATTGCGCTGACCGGTGATCAGCCCGACCACCCGGTATCCCTCGCCGTGCAGGTGCTCGGCTAGGTACTGGCCGTCCTGGCCGGTGATTCCGGTGATGAGGGCCGTCGGCACGGGTCAGCTCCGGTTCTCCGATTGCAGGGCACGCGTGTGGGGCGCAGTTCAGGGTACGGGTCACCGCCAATGCTGTGAAGTCAGCATCCAGATTCATCGCAGGCCTCACCCGTATGGACGGCGGGTTCCGGTACGGTGCCGCGGATGGCACGCCGCCCGCATTACGGCTGGGTTCGCCCGTTGCGTGCAGCGGCGGCAGTGCTGCTGGCCGCGACTGCGGTAGTCGGGATCGGCTACACAGCGGGAGCCGCCTCCCGTGTCGATTCGGACCGGCTGTGGGGCGCCGACCGCTACGAGACGGCGGCACAGATAGCGGAGGAATACGCTGCCGCTGCCGGGCCCATCGACACAGCCATCGTGGCCTCCGGCGAGACCTTCGCCGACGCGCTGGCGGCCACCCCGCTGGCACGCATGCGCAGCGCGCCGATCCTGCTGTCGCCACCCGATGCGCTGCACCCAGCAACGCGCAGCTTCATCCAGCGGCACCGGATCGGCGACCTCATCATCGTCGGCGGCACCACTGCCATCTCTGACGATGTCGAGGATGCGCTGGCCGAGTTGATCAGCGGCAAACCTGAGCGGCTGAGCGGTTCCGACCGCTACCAGACCGTGGCCAACACCGCCCGCGAGATCGACGCCGGCACCATCGGCGGGTACTGCGGTGACGGGCACCGCACCGCCTTGCTGGCGACCGGGGAGAAGTTCGCCGATGCCCTGGCGTTGTCGCCGCTCGCCTATTCGGGCCCAAACCCCGTGCTGCTCACCGAGCCCGACCGGCTGCCGGCTTCGGTCAGGAGCTACTTCGTCGACTTCGCCATCGAACAGGTGGTGATTGCCGGCGGAACGGCAGCGGTCTCGGCCTCGGTCGAGACGGAGATCTCCGCCCTCGGCATCAGGGTCGTGCGCCTGTGGGGACGCGACCGCTTCGAGACCGCTGTCGAGATCGCCGAGTCGCTCGCCGCCCGCTGCTTCGGGTCCGATGAGTTCGGCCTTGCAGACGGACGGAACTTCCCTGACGCGCTGGTCGGCGGCGCGCTGCTGGGTCTGCGGCGGGCACCGCTGCTGCTGTCGGAGCCGGTACTGCCCGATGCGACGCGCCGATTCTTGGCAGGCCCGGTTCCCGATGCAGGCGCCGTGCAGCTCACGATCCTCGGCGGCACCGCTGCGGTGCCCGATTCCGCGCCGGCCGCAGCAGCCGATGCGTTGAGAGGACTCGACCGTGAGTGCGATCCCCGCACGGACGCACCCGGCGTGCCGCGTGACGTGACGGTGCAACCGCTCAACGGTGCCCTCGAAGTCAGCTGGAACGCTCCGGCAACGGTCGGCAGCAGCGCTCCGTCCGGCTACCGGATCAGGTACCGGCCCGTCGGAGGCCAATGGATCACGATGCGCAATGTCGGTTCGCCCACAACCATCTCGGGACTCCAGAACACTGCCCTGTACGAGGTACAGGTACGCGCCGACGGCAGCAGCTACGAGGTGTGGAGCCCGAGCAGCTACGCAACCCCGTCAGATGCGGTGAGGGTCGCTGCGCCGTCAGCTCCGGGCAGCACCAGCCGCAGACACCGTGCCGCTGCTGTCTCGCTCGCCGCCAGCCAGCCCGCGAACACCGCCTCGCCAGACTGCCCACCCGGGTCTGCGTCGGCATGATCGCCGGTCGCCCATCAACCGTTGCCGTGCTGGCCGGAGGTGTCGGCGCCGCCCGGTTCCTCCGCGGACTGCTGCGCGTCTGCCAGCCCGCCGATGTCACCGCAATCGTGAACGTCGGCGACGACTTCACGCTGCACGGCCTCAACATCAGCCCCGATCTCGACACGGTCACCTACACGCTCGCTGAGCAGATCAATCCCGAGACCGGATGGGGCCGGGCCGGCGAGACCTGGCGTGTACTCACCGAGCTGGGACGGCTCGGCGGGCAGGACTGGTTCAAGCTCGGCGACCTCGACCTTGCACTGCATCTGTTCCGTACGCAGCGACGCAGCGAGGGTGCAGGCCTGTCTCAAGTGACCGGCGAGATCGCTGCCAGCTTCGGGCTGGAGCTGACGTTGCTACCGGTCAGCGACGACCCCATCGCCACTCGCATCACGCCGGCTGAGCCCGACGGAGCAACCGAGATCGACTTCCAGGACTACTTCGTCGCCCACCAGCACGGCATCGCCGTGCGCTCGGTTCGATTCGCAGGCATCGAGTCGGCCAAGCCGGCGCCGGGCGTGCTGGACGCCCTGAGCAACGCCGGCACCGTGGTGGTCGCGCCGTCGAACCCGTTCGTCTCGATCGGACCCGTCATCGACGTGCCACAGGTGCGCGAGACGCTACGCAGCCGGCGGGACAGCGTTGTCGCCGTATCGCCCATCGTGGGCGGCGCGTCGATCAAGGGGCCTGCCGGCGCAATGATGCGTGAGCTGGGCCACGAGCCCAGTGTCGTGGGCGTGGCGCGGCTCTATACCGGATTCGCGGGCACGCTGGTGATCGACCACGCCGACGCCGAACTCGCTCCCGCTGTAGCCCAAGCGGGGATGACACCGGTAGTGACCGACACGATCATGGCCGATCCGGACCGTGCGGCTGGGCTGGCCCAGGCGACGTTGGAAGCCGCAGTCGCAAGGGAAAACACATGACCATCGAATTGCATCCGCTCGAAGGCATCGGCGAGATCACGCTCGGGGCCGATCTCGGAGCCGTCATCGCGAACGCCTGCGAGGCGTCGCCCGCCGGTCTGCAAAATGGCGACGTGCTCGTGGTGACGCAGAAGATCGTCTCCAAGGCCGAGGGCGCCATGGAGCAGATCGACCCCAACGACCCGCTGTCCCACAAACCGCTGGTCGAGCGTGAGTCAGTCCGCATCCTGCGCCGGCGCGGCGACCTCATCATCAGCGAGACCAAGCATGGATTCATCTGCGCCAACGCGGGAATCGATCTGTCCAATGTCGAACGGGGCTACGCCGCGTTGCTGCCCGATGACAGCGACCGCTCCGCCAACAAGATCCGTGACCGCATCCGGGCGCTGTCGGGCTGCACCGTCGGTGTGATCATCTCCGACACGTTCGGACGGCCCTGGCGACGCGGCGTCACCGACGTGGCCATCGGCTGTGCGGGCATCGCCGCCGTCGTCGACCTGAAGGGCACTGCCGACGCACTTGGGCGGGAGCTGATGGTCACCGAGGTGTGCGTGGCCGACGAGATCGCCTCTGCTGCCGATTTGGTGTGCGGCAAGGCGAGGGGTGTGCCGGTCGCGATCGTGCGCGGGGTCGATCCGAGTTGGCTGCGCCGTGCCTCGGTGCGCTCGGAGATCATCAGGGATCCCGCCGAGGACCTGTTCCGCTAGCTGCCAGATACCGGCTCGGGCGACGGTCGGCGCTGTGCGCGCAGCACGGTGCCTGGGGCGACCTGCTCGCCGCTGCCCACCACCGAGCAGTCGCAGAGCGTCGCCCCGGCTCCCACGGCAGCGCCCGCGCCGAGCACCGAATCGACCACGATGGCGCCGGCGGCGATGCGGCAGCCGTCGCCGACGACTGATCGCTGCACGACTGCGCCAGGTCCGATCTCGCACCCGTGGCCGACGACTGACGTGCGTATCTGCGCCTCGGGATGAACGCCGTCCGACGCCGCAGCGATGCCGTCGATAACCCGGGCAGCGGCGCGTCGGCCCGCGAGAACGTCGAGGTTGGCAGCGAGGTATTGCTGCGGCGTGCCCGTGTCGAGCCAGTAGGTGTCATCAACCAGCGCTGCCAGCGCCCCGTCCGCGACGATCTGGGGGAAGATCTCCCGTTCGATGGAGACTGGCTGGTCGGGCGCGATGCGATCGAGCACCGCGGAGCTCAGCACGTAAGTACCGGCGCTGATCGTGGGCCGATCACCGCCGCTCGACAGCGCTGCGGGGGCAGAACCCGCTTCCGGCTTTTCTGAAAACGACAGCACCCGGCCCGACCGGTCGGCCACCACGAGGCCGTATGGCGACGGATCGGCAACCGGCTGCAGCGCGATGGTGGCTTCGGCTCCTGAGCTCGTATGACGGCGCACTAAGGCGCCCATGTCGAGGTCGGTCAGCACGTCGCCATTGAGCACCAGGAAGGTGCCCGTGATGTCGCTGGCCTCCGCGGCAAACCGCACAGCTCCCGCGGTGCCGCGCGGGTCGGGCTCGACAGCCACCTGATACGCGAGCCGCCCGATACGACCGTGTGGGTAGGCCGCGGTAAACGCCTCGGCCCGGTAGCCCAACGAGAGCACGATCTCTTCGATCCCGTGCCGGTGCACGTGCTCGCAGACCCACTCGATCATCGGCCGCCCGCACACCGGCAGCATCTGCTTGGGAGTGTCGTTGGTCAGCGGGCGCAGCCGGGTGCCGAAGCCACCCAGCAGCAGAATCGCCTTCACTCAGCAGGCTCGGAAGTCTCCGAGGGCTCCGATGTGGCAGGGAGGTCGCCGTCGGCTGGCTCGCTCTCGCTGCCGTCGTCGAGCACCGGTCCCTCTTCGGTCGAACCGTCGATCAGCGGCTGATCCTCGGGCGGCAGATTGAGGTAGGCGCGCAGGAATGCGTCGTCGGGTCGCGGAACGTCCGCATTCTCGATGCTCGGGTGGACGAATGCGAACACGAAGATCTGGCCATCATCGAGGAAGCGCACATCGCGCAAATCCTCGGTGAACGCCAGCGCCTTCTCCGCCTGCAAGGTCTCCCAGCGCATGATCCGCAGTTCTGCGCCCGGTTCGGCGATGTCGGGATCGTCGCTGTCGGGATCCGGCGATGCACAGCCCTCGCCCGACTCGTCCAGAATCGTCCCGTCGGGCAGCTCGATCCTCGAGTCGGTGAGCTCGAACTCGATCTCGCGCATGAACGCACCCACGGTGGCGAACTGGCCCGTCACGCCGGTGTGGAACGGATGGATGTGGATCAGCCCGTCACCGTGCGTGTGGATGCCCGACTGGTCGTCGACATCGTTGGGATACACGTCGAGGATGAACTCGTCGCAGTCGTAGATCGCGTAGAGCGAGTGCCAGTGATCTCCGAGGCGCGGCGGGCCTGCCGGCGCATTCGAAGACCGCTCGTTGCGGGCCACCAGGATCAGCACGACACCCAGGAGGACCACGAGCAGCATCGCCGCCGGGAATAGGATGTCGCGCCGGGGTCGAAAGCTCCTGCCGCTTCCGCCGGCGCTCGCTGCTTTGGCAACCTTCTTGGCAGCGGCTGATCTCGCCATACGGGGCGACAAGCTACCGGCGCTCGCGGCTGATGGGTGCGCCCGCTGCGGGGGCGGCAGGACCCTCTGCTCCCAGCGATCCAGCAGGCGAGAGATCAGCACCCTGCCGCACTTCTTGCTCAACTGCCCCGACACACCACCGTCGTCCTGATCGGGAACCGGTCGCAACGTCGCAGAGTTCCCTGCCGCCCCCGCAGCTACGGCATCAGTGCGTTCTCGGGCGGTTAGCGGCGGCCGAGGCCCTCGTAGGTGAAGCCGGCGTCGCGTAGCTGGTTGGCGTCGAGCAAGTTGCGTGCGTCCACGACGCGCGCCGCCGCCATCTGCGACGCGGCCCGCTCCCAGTCGAGGGTTGCGAACTCAGGCCACTCTGTGAGCACGACGGCCACATCGGCGCCATGCAGGGCCTCGAACGCCGAGCCGCGGACGTGCAGGGCCGCTGGCAGCTGCGAAGCGATATCAGGACGGTCGTCGAGGTTGACCAGCGCCGGGTCGTACGCCACGAGGCGCGCGCCCGACGCACCAAGCCGCTCGGCAACCCGCAGTGCGGGAGAGCCGCGCAGGTCGTCGGTGCCGGCTTTGAAGGTGAGGCCCATCACAGCCACGGTGACGCCGTCAAGGTCAACAGATCCCGAGGCTCCGCTGCCGGCATCCGGCTCCGTCACCCCGCCGGGTTCGCCCACGACCATCCGCGCCACCTTCGCAACCACCCGGTCGAGCTGCTGCTCGTTGACAGCGATGACGCCTTCGAGCAGGTCAAAGACGTAACCGGCGTCGTTGGCGACCGACACCAGCGCACGGGTGTCCTTTGGCAAGCACGAGCCGCCCCAGCCCGGTCCGGGTTGCAGGTATGCAGAGCCGATGCGGTGATCGGTGCCCACCCCGGCAAGAACTGTGTCGACATCGGCGCCGACTGCCTCGCACACGGCTGCGAGCGCATTCACGAACGAGACCTTGGCGGCCAGAAACGCGTTTGCCGCGTACTTGACGGTCTCGGCCGATGTGGGATCGCTGAGGATCACCGGCGCTTCCACTCCGGCATAGAGCGCCGCGACCCGGCGTGCCACCGAGTGGTCATCGGCGCCGATGACGATCCGATCGGGAGACAGGAAATCGGCCACCGCCGAGCCTTCCCGTAGGAACTCGGGATTCGACGCCAGCGCCACATCGGTGCGCCCGAGCGCCGCTGCAATTTTCGGCGCCGTTCCGACTGGCACCGTCGACTTCGTCACCACCACCGAGCCCGGCTGCAGCCGCGGTGCCACCGAATCGAGTGCCGCCAGCATGTAGCTGAGCTCAGTCTCGCCATCGGCACGCAGCGGAGTCGGCACGCAGACGAAGACGAAGTCGCACGTGGCCGCAACAGCTTCGGCCGAGATCACGAACCGGAGGCGCCGCTCGGCGATGCCCTCGGCGACGAGTCGATCAAGATCGGCTTCGCGAATCGGCACCACGCCGGCAGACAACGACGCCACCTTGGCCCGGTCGATGTCTGCGCAGATGACGTCGTGGCCGAGGTGGGCGAAGCACGCGGCCGTCGTGAGTCCGACGTAGCCCGCGCCGATGACGAGGATGCGGTTCTCGGGTGACGTGCCGCTCATGGCGTCAGCTGGTCGGCCGACGGCACGTCGACTCTCCGGTAGCCGGGATCGATGCGAGGCGGTTCATCGCCGACGTGCAGGATCACCGTGGTTGCGTCAAGCTCGGCATGGCCGGCGAAGTCTGGCACAGGCACCAGGTGACTGGCCAGCAGGCCGGCCGCGAGCCGTCCCTGCGGGGCCAGATAGACGACGGTGGCCTCCGGAACATGCGAGGTGCCCTCGGGCACCGGCCCTGCTGCCGCAGCATTGAATCCAAGCTCATTCAGCTCCGCAGCCACCTGGCGCCGCGCCGTCCCGGTGACCTGCACCTTCACGCGCGACTCGACGATGTCGTCCCAACCGATTCCCCGGAAGACATCCAGGACGCGTTGATTGTGCTCGGTGCGTTGCGGATCGAGTCCGAGCGACCATCGCACCGGTTCATGCACGTCCACGACCCGGAGCTTGTAGTCCTCGACATCGGCATCGACATCGACTCCCATGAATCTGCCGACGAGTCTGCGGCCGTCGTTCACCACGCTCAGCGTGTCGGAGGTGGACAGGTGATCGGCTGCGATGTCCAGCACCGCGAGCAAGCGGATCGGGTTGTCCAGCAACGCGGGCGCGACTTGCGCAACGGCAGTTCGCAAGAATGCCCGCTGGCGGTCGGTGCGGGCGAGATCGTTCCAGGCACCGTGCTGCTGCCAGGTCCCGTCAGGCAGCTGTGCTTCGAGATGGCGGCTGCGAACGTATGCGAGCGCCTGCCGGCCGTCGAGGAGATGGGTGCCTGCCGCCGTCACGAATCCGCTGCGGCTGTCGGTCGGATCGGTGGCGTTCTCTTTCGGCTGATCACGCAACGGCCGGTCGAATGTCATCTCGACGCCGCCGACGGCGTCCACCAGCCGCAAGAACGCCTCGAAATCCACTTCCACGAAGTGCTGCAGGGTGATGTCGAGGTTCTCCTCGACAGTCTCGATCAGGCGGGCGGCGCGCCCGGCCATGGTGCGATCGCGGTTGTAGGCGCTGTTGATCTTGGCGATCACGCCGGTACCGCCAATGTCGCTCGTGTCGGCGATCTCGGCTGCCAAGTCCCGCGGGATGGACAACATCGCCGCGGTGCCATCGTCGCGCACGCGGATCACCATGATGACGTCCGCGAGCCGGTTGTAGTCCGAGTGCCCGGCGCGCAGCGGATCGTCGGCATCGAGTCCCAGTGGGCTGTCGGTACCGACGAGCAGGTAGTTCTCCCCGGTCGGGCCGCCCGGCAGGACCGGCTGACCAGCGGACCGGTCTGGGGCGTCCGACGAGTCCGACAGGGCACCCGGTTCGTTGACTGACGCGACGCCGTCATCCGCGGTTCCCGCTTCGTCGCTGCTCGCGCCGTATGCTGCGGTCGCACCGTCGGGATTTGCTGTGGCCGTGCGCGACTGATCGATCAACACATCGGCGGCGGTCACCGGCTGCTGGGGAGCGGACGTCAGCACATCCGCCAGCTCGTGTCGTTCGATCCGTCCGAGCTGCAGCAGCACGAATGCTGAAGCACCGGTCGCGACCGCCCCGACGAGAGTCAACACCGCCAGCGAGACCAGAATGAGGCGAGCCCGCCAGCTGCGGTGGCTCACTCAGCTGCCTCGGACAGGGCCTCGCTCAGGGACGGGTACACGAACAGGCTCTCGGCGATGTCCTGGACGCGCAGGTTCGCGCTGACAGCGAGAGCCACCACGGAGATCAGCTCGGCCGCATGCCGGCCCACGATGGAGCCGCCCAGCACCTGGCCGGTCAGCGGATCGGAGACGATCTTCACAAAGCCGCGGGGGTTCTCCTCGATGAGTGCCTTGGCGTTCGCGCCGAACGGCACCTTCGTGACGCGGATCTTGCGGCCGGTAGCGAATGCCTCCGCCTCGGCGAGTCCGACATCGGCGATCTCGGGCTCGGTGAAGATGGCCGATGCCGCCTTGTCGTAGTCGAGATGGCGGTGGGGGCGGGTCTCGTGCAGGCCCATGGCGTGCTCGACGATCTTGCGTCCCTGCATTGCCGCCACCGACGAGAGCGGCAGCTTGCCCGACAGGTCGCCCGCCGCATAGATGCTCGGCACCGACGAGCACAGGTTGTGGTCCACATCCACATAGCCCTCGCCGTCGACTCGCACCTCGGTGTTCTCCAGCCCCAAGCCGTCGCTGTTGGGAATCGAGCCGATGGCGAGCAGGGCGTGCGTTGCCCGTACCGTGCGACCGTCGCTGCACACGACTTCGACTGCGTCGCCGTCACGCACGATGTTCACCGCACGTGCGCCTTTCAGCATGGCGACACCGAGATCACTGAAGGTCTGCTCCAGCACCGCAGCGGCTTCGGGGTCTTTGTGGGGCAGCACTTGCTGACGGCTCACGATCAGCGTGACTTGGGAGCCCAGCGAGGTGAACATGTGCACGAACTCGACGCCGGTCACCCCCGAGCCCACCACCACAAGGTGTTCGGGCAGCTCTGCGGGCGGGTAAGCGTCGCGGGTGGTCAAGACCCGCTCGCCGTCGATGGGCGCCCACTCGGGGATGCGGGGGCGGCTGCCGGTCGACAGCACGACGACATCGGCCGACAGCTCCACAGCCCCGTCGGCGGTATCTGCGCAGACTTCATTGGGCCCGAGCAGGCGGCCCGAGCCCGACAGGATCCGCACACCTTGGCTGACCAGCATCTGCCGGGCTACCTCAGCGAGGCGGTCTTCGATGTCGCCGATGCGCTGGCGAAGGTGCGGGGTGTCCACCGATGTGGACACATTGGCGAGGCCCAGCTCGTCGAGATGACCGGCGAAGCTGAGCGCCGAGCCGGTGGCGATCATGGTCTTGGAGGGCACGCAGTCGCGCAGATGTGCGGAGCCACCCACGATGTCGCGCTCGATGAGCGTCACGTCTGCGCCGTAGCGCGCCGCATAGGTGGCCGCCGAGTGACCCGCTGGGCCACCGCCGATCACGACGAACCGCTTCTGGGCCATGGTCCCGCAGCGTACCGGTGCCCCCCAGCCCCGCTGCCGTCGCGGCTCAGCTCAGTGTGGGGCTGCAGAGGCCGTCGAGCTCGCTGACGGTGATGCGCTCGCGATTGGCATAGGTGACCTCGTTGGCGGGGTCGGGACGCAGCCGGAACTCGCGGAAGGTCATCTCCAGCGAGTCGAAGGCGACGATGCGGCCCGACAGCGAGTCACCGACACCGAGGATCAGCTTGATGGTCTCGAGCGCCTGGATCGAGCCCACGATTCCCGGCAGCACGCCGAGCACACCGGCCTCCGCGCACGACGGGGCAAGCTCCGCCGGCGGGGGTTCGGGCAGGTAGTCGCGATAGGTCGGCCCATGCTGCGGGTCGAATACGGTGACCTGGCCCTCGAAGCGGAAGATCGAGCCGTGAACCACGGGTATGCCCAGCTTCACGGAGGCATCGTTGAGCAGGTACCGGCTCGGGAAGTTGTCGGCGCCGTCCACGATCACGTCCCAGCCCGACAGGATCTCAAGCACATTGTCGGCGCCGAGCCGGGTGTCGTAGGTGACCACATTGACGTCGGGATTCAGCGCAGTCAGGGTCTTCTTGGCCGAGTCGACCTTGCGGTCGCCGACCCGGTCGACGTTGTGGAGAATCTGGCGCTGCAGGTTGGACTCGTCGACCACATCCATATCGATGATGCCGAGCGTGCCGACACCGGCGGCTGCCAAGTAGAGCGCAGCGGGAGAGCCGAGGCCGCCTGCGCCGAGCATGAGTACCTTGGCGTCGAGCAGCTTGAGCTGCCCGGCCTCGCCCACCTCGGGCAGCAGCAGGTGCCGCTGGTAGCGGTTGCGCTGCTCGGCACCGAGCGAGGCCGGCGTCGACCACGGCCGGCCTTCGTCCTTCCACTGGCCGAAGCCGCCGTCCATCGACACCGAGTTCGGATATCCCAACTCGGCGAGCGTCTTCGCCGCGAAGGCTGAGCGCACGCCACCGGCGCAGTAGATGATGATTTCGGCGTCGTGATCGGGCAGCCGGTTCTCGATCTGTGCCTCGAGGTGGCCGCGTGGAATGTGGATCGCGTCGGCCAGTGCACCCTGCTCGTATTCGTCGGGCTCGCGCACATCGAGCACCACCGGTGATCGGTCGGCGATCCATTCGGCCGCCGTGGCCGTGGTGATCTCGGTGATCTCGCGCTTGGTCGCTGTCAGCAGTTCGCGGAACGAGGGCATCGGGGCCTCCCTGTTCGTCGCCCGGTGTCTGGAACGATGGTGTCGCGTTCGATGACGCCCAGTCCCCAGACCAGGCTCAGGCCCTAAATCCTACCCAACAGGTCGGGTTTTAGTGCCGCCGCCGATCGCCGCAGATTTGGGGGAGCACCTCGGAGATGGATCGGCGGAGCACCATGTCGGCGAGATGGTCCATCTCGGTGGGCTCCGCATTGACGATCACGACACGCGCGCCTGCCGACTTAGCCGCCGGCACCACAGCGGCGATGGGATACACGGCCAGCGTCGTGCCCACGGCCAGGATCAGATCGCAATTCTCAGCAGCAATCTGGGCACGCAGCAGGTCTCGCGCCACGAGCTGCTGGCCGAAGCTGATCGTGGCGCTCTTGAGAATCCCGCCGCACACCGGACACGGCGGATCATCCTCGCCGAGCCGCACCCGGTCGAGCACCACACCCATGTCAGCGCGGTAGTCGCACTCCAGGCACGCAACCTCGCGGATGGTGCCGTGCACCTCCACGATCTTGTCGGGATCCGAGCCGGCGTCGTGGTGCAGCCCGTCCACGTTCTGCGTGAGCAGCGAAACCAGCTTGCGGCGGCGCTCGAGCTGCACCAGGGCTCGGTGCCCGTCGTTGGGCTCGGCACCCCACGCACGGTGATCCATGCGCGCCCGCCAGGCCAGCACGCGCACCTCGGGATCAGCCAGGAAGTTCTGCAGCGTCGCCTGCTTCTCAGCAGCGGGGTTCTTGGTCCATACGCCATTGGGGCCGCGGAAGTCCGGGATTCCCGAGTCGGTGGAGATCCCGGCGCCGGTCAGCACCGTGATGGCGTTCGCCTCATCGATCCACCCGGCCACCGTTCGAACGTCGTCATCGGTGTCGGAACCCGCATCAGGCCCCCGGTCCGTCTCGGCTGGGCTCATGCCTCACAGTCTGACTGATCGCCGGGTACCGGGTTTGACGAGGTCTGTGTGATTAAAAGTATATTTCATGTTGTATAAGTATGTTTTGATATACAGCACGTCAACCGAACACGAACGCCGGTCCACGCCGGACGCGACACGACACGCTGAAGGAGACCTCGATGCGAACCGACCACATGCCGACGACTCCCCCGCCCCTGACTGCCAGCAGCGAGGCTGCAGCGGTCAACCTGCAGCTCGTCGGCGGCACGGCGACTGTCCAGAGCGAGCCGCTGATCCCAGCGGCCACAAGCGAGCCGCTGCGTGTCCTGCTGGCGCGGCCGTGGGATGACCCCAGCTTGCGGCGCCGTGGCCACGATCCGCGCTCGGCCTACGTGGAGCGCTTCTGGGTCGCCATCCTGGGCCCGAGCGCCGTCTGGTTTCTGCGTCTGCTCGCACGGGAGTTCGACGAACTGGCCCCAGGAGAAGACCTGCGACTCGATCTCGATTCCACCGCCCGGCGACTCGGGCTCCAGCACCGCGGCGGCCGCACGAGCAGTTTCATGCGCACCATCGACCGCTGCGCCATGTTCGGTCTGGCGCAGTTCGCCGATGATGCCGTTCTGATGGTTCGCCGCCTGCTGCCGCCCGTGCCACGCCGGCTGTACGACCGGATGCCCCAAGAGCTGCGCGAGGAGGTCGGACGCTGGTCTCGCACCGATGGGCGTGCGGACTTCTCAGTCGGCGAGACCCGCCTGCTCGCGTCGTGCATGTTGATGCTCGGCCACGGCCTGCACGAATCAGCCGAGCGCCTGGTGACGCTGGGGCTCGCGCCCAATGCCGCAAACGAGGCAACGGCCTGGGCATGGGCGCAGCGATGCACACGCCACGGCGGCTAGCGCCCGGTCACCAACCGCAGATCAGCTCCACCAGCGTGCGCACACCGAAGCCGGACGCTCCCTTGGACAGCTCGCCGGCGTCGGCGTCGGTACGCACGGGTCCCGCGATGTCGAAGTGCACCCACGGCGTCTCGCCCACGAACTCTGACAGGAACAGGCCTGCGTGGAGCGTGCCCCCGTAGCGGTTCTTGCCGATGTTGCGCAGGTCGGCGATCGGCGAGTCGAGCTGCTCGCGGTACTCCGGCGGCAGCGGCAGATGCCAGAGCAACTCGCCGGCGGCGCTTGCCGCAGCCTCGGCACGCTCGATCGCTGCCGGGTCGTTGCCCATGAGCCCGCCGTACTTGTCGCCGAGCGCCACCATGCAGGCACCCGTCAGCGTGGCGAGGTCGACGACCAGGTCTGGCTCCTCTTCGACCGAGAGCGACAGACCGTCAGCGAGCACGAGCCGCCCCTCGGCGTCGGTGTTCAGCACTTCCACGGTCTTGCCGTTGCGGATGCGCAGCACATCGCCGGGCTTGGTGGCCGTGGGTCCGGGCTGGTTGTCGGTGCAGCAGCAGATGCCCGTCACCGCGACATCGGGCGCCAGCCGGACGATCGCGCTCATCGCGCCGATGACGGCGGCAGCGCCGCCCATGTCGATCTTCATCCACTCCATGCCCTCGAAGGTCTTGAGGTTGAGCCCGCCCGTGTCGAATGTGATGCCCTTGCCGACGAGGTGCACAGTGGCGCGCGGCTCAGCGGTCGGCTGCCAGCGCATGCGGATGAGCGCCGGTGGCTCTGTGGAGCCCGCGTTGACACCCAGGAGCCCACCGCATCGCTCCGCCTCCAGTCGTTCGCGGTCCCACACCTCCACCGATGCAGTGCCGGCCGCGGGATCGCCGTCTGCGGAGGCCGCCTCGATGGCCTCGGTTGCGGCGTCGGCGAGGCCGCTCGCGGTGAGCGCGCCGGCTGGCTGGTTGACGAGGTCGCGGGCCAGGGCAATGCCGCCGGCCACAGCGGCGGCACGGCCGACGGCTGCCGTCGTGTCGGTGCCGTCGGGCGCTGCGAGCACAACGCGGCCGAGCGCGTCGGCTTCGGGCGGTTCGCCTTTGTGCTCGTTGAACCCGTAGGAGGCCAGGAGCATGCCTTCGACCACTGCCGCGAGTGCGACATCGGCACCGAGATCGTCGGCCGCAGCGGCCGCCAGTGCTGAGGTCAGCGAGTCGACCTTCGATGCCGCCCGCCAGAGATTCGCCGCCGCCTTGCGAACGTCCGCTGCAGTGAGATCGTCCGAACCGAGCCCGACGGCGATGGGCATGGTGTCGTCGGCAGCGCCGGCGATGCCGGCCATCAGCGCGGTGCTGCCCGCTGCGCCATCGAAGCCGCTGGCTGCCAGGTAGTTGGACGTGGCTCCCAGCGTGTCCAAGGCGTCGCTGCGCACCGGCCTGTCCGCGGCGGCAGTGGGCGGCGCAGCAGCGGGGTCGGTCACAACCTCGAAGGCGTCTGTTGAAACAGTCAGCGGCACAGCGTCCTCACTCTGTCGGGAGTATCACGAGCGACGGCAAGCGCAGCCCGCACTGCGGTTCTACCCGACGCCGACGCTCAACGCAGCAGATGTCTGTCGCGCGCCGATCGGGGGCCGTGTTTCGCTTCAGGCTGGGCGCAGGTGCACCACGTCGCCGACCGCCACCGTATGGACTGCCCCGGCGTCGTCGGTGATCAGCAACCTGCCTTCAGTATCGAGGTCGCTCGCCACGCCTTCGAGGCTGCGCGCATCGTTTGCAGGCGCGTCTGTTGTGGCATCAAGTGAGACGCGCACGCGATGACCGAGCGTGGCGGAATTCCGGCGAGCCTCGTCCAGCACGACGGATGCTCCGGCGCCGTCAGCGGCCCGGCACAGCAACTCGTAGCGAGCCTCCAGACCCTCGAGCACCCGGCGTGCCAGCAGCGTGCGGTCCACCGGCGCCCCCGATTCCAGGTTCAGGCTGGTGGCGACGCCTTCCAGCTCCGCGGGCACCTCCGGCCAGCCGGTGTTGAGGCCCATGCCCACGACCAGCGCAGACAGCAGTCCCTGCGTGCTGATGGACTCGGCCAAAATGCCCGCCAGCTTGCGATCGTGGCGAACGGCGCCGTGGCCGGCCGCGTCAGGACCCGTCGGGCCAGCTATCACGAGATCATTGGGCCACTTCAGCCGCGGCCGTACGCCGCTCACCTGCTCGCACGCGTCGGCGGCGGCCAGCCCGACGGCAAGCGTCACCAAGGCCGCCCGGGCCGGAGGCAGCGGGTCCGGCGGCGGGCGCAGCAGCACCGACATCATGAGCGAGGTGCCCGGCGGCGCCGTCCAGCGGCGACCGCGGCGACCGCGGCCGGCGGTCTGCAGATCGGCGATCAGCACCATTCCTTCGGGTGCCCCCCGGCGGGCCCGATCGAGCAGCTCAGTGTTGGTCGAGCCGATCTCGTCGTGCCACTCGACCTCGACGAAGCGGGTGCTAGCGACCGACCTGAAGTGCGGTGAGTCGAATTGCGCCGGGTCGTGCTCGGCAGGCACGCAGCGACAGTACCGGTAGCGAACATGAGCAGGGAGCAATAGCGTCGCCCATCTATGTCCGGCAATTTGGGGACCTGATCCGTGTTCAGCAAGCTCCTCATCGCCAACCGGGGCGAGATTGCGGTGCGTGTCATCCGAGCGTGCCGCGAGCTGGGCATTCCGTCGGTCGCGGTGTACAGCGAACTGGACCGTGACGCCATGCATGTGCGGCTCGCGGACGAGGCGTTCGCCCTTGGCGGCCAGACCGCGGCCGAGAGCTACCTCAACACCGAGGCGATTCTCGATGTCATCGGCCGTTGCGGCGCCGATGCAGTCCATCCCGGGTACGGCTTTTATTCCGAGAACGCCGATTTCGCCCGCGCCATCACCGAGCGGGGCGTCACGTTCGTAGGGCCGCCGCCCGAGGCCATCGAGGTGATGGGCGACAAGATCTCGGCCCGCTTGGCTGCCGAACGTTCCGGCGTCGCCGGCGTGCCCGGCACCACCGAGGTGATTACCTCCACCGACGAAGTCGCAGCGTTCGGCGACGAGCACGGCTACCCCATCGCCATCAAGGCGGCCTACGGGGGCGGCGGCCGCGGCATGAAGGTTGTCGGCAGCCCCGACGAGATCGAAGCCGCCCTGGCATCGGCGCAGCGGGAGGCCGAGGCGTTCTTCGGCCGCGGAGAGTGCTACATGGAGCGCTACCTCACCTGGCCCCGCCACATCGAGATGCAGGTCATCGCCGATCACCACGGCAACGCCGTGTGGCTGGGCGAGCGTGACTGCTCTGCACAGCGCCGGCACCAGAAGCTGGTGGAGGAGAGCCCCGCTCCCCTGCTCGACGATGCCGTCCGCAAGGCGATGGGCGACGCGGCGGTGGCCGTGGCCCGTGGCTGCAACTACACGAACGCCGGCACGGTGGAGTTCCTCTACCAGGACGGCGAGTTCTTCTACCTGGAGATGAACACGCGCCTTCAGGTGGAACACCCCGTCACCGAGATGGTGACCGGCATCGATCTAGTGCGCGAGCAGATCCGGGTGGCCGCTGGAGAGCCGCTGTCGTTCACGCAGTCGGAGGTCACGTCGGTCGGTCATGCGATCGAGGCGCGTATCAACGCCGAGGATCCCGCGGGCGGTCGCTTCCTGCCGTCCCCGGGCTCGCTGACGTCACTGGTGGTGCCGGACGGTTTCGGCATTCGCTGGGACGGCGGATACGAGGCCGGCGACACCGTCAGCCAGTACTACGACAACCTCATCGGCAAGCTCGTCGTGTGGGGCTCCGATCGCCCGACCGCCATCGCCCGCATGCAGCGGGCCCTCAGCGAACTGAGCGTCGGCGGCGTCGCGACAACTGCGGCGGCGCACTCACGGATCATGGCCTCAGACGACTTCCAGGCCGGCATCCACAGTACGAAGTGGGTAGAAGAACGGCTCGACCTGAGCGGCGTGACCGGCAAGACCGACGCAGAACCTCCCGCTGCACCCGACGGCGAAGACACACCGCGCGTGCGACGCGATGTCGTGGTGGAGGTGGACGGCAAACGGTTCTCGGTGAGCGCGTGGGTGCCCGAATCGGCACCAGCCGCCAACGCGGCCAACACGGCTGCTCGCCCGCGTCGAGCGAGCGGCGGCGCTTCTGCGGGCGCCGGTACCGGTCAAGTGACCGTGCCGATGCAGGGGACCATCGTCAAGATCCTCGTGGAGATCGGCCAGGAGGTCACTGCCGGCGAGGGGGTGGTGGTGCTCGAAGCCATGAAGATGGAAAACAGCATCAACGCCGACCGCTCGGGCACCGTCACCGAGATCAAGGTCGAGCCGGGCGACACCGTGGGCGCCGGCGACGTGGTGGTCGTTATCTCGTAGCTTCAGAACCCGGCCGGGTTCGACGCTCTGCTTCCTTGAGCGCTCCGACGTCGAGTTCTATAGCGCGGACGCGGCGCAGAGTTCGTTCTGCGATGACGCGGTTGGCGCGCAGCAGGTCGGCCAGGACGCCGAGCATCACGAGCTGCATGGCCACGAGCAGCGCGACGGCGCCGATGATGAGCGACTGCACATGACCTGAGCCGTCCGAGGTCACCAGGAACCACCCGAAGCGGGCGAACAGGAAGAGGCCGACTGCGGCAAACAGTGCCGCCGGCACGGCGAAGACCCGCAACGGTTCGTGCATCGCATAGACGCGAGCGATGGTGCCTGCCGCCCTGCGCACGTACTGGCGCTTGGACTTGAACAAGCGCGACGGCCGGGTGGTGGGATTCACCCGCACCGGCACATCGGTGACCGCTAGGTCCGACTTGCCGGCCTGGATCACCGTCTCGAGCGTGTAGGTGAACCGTGACACGACGTTCGCCGCGAGCGCAGCCTCCCGGCTGTAGGCCCGGAACCCCGACGTCACATCGGCCACGTCGGTCGCCGATGCTTGGCGGACGGTCCACGAGCCGAGCCGCTGCAGCCGCTTCTTGAGCGGCGAGAACTCCGGGTGATTGCGGATGTCGCGCGAGCCGATCACCAGGTCGGCGCGGCCGGCCACGATCGGCTCGGTCAGCTTGCTGATGTCGCCCGCGTCGTACTGGTTGTCGCCGTCGGTGTTCACGATCACGTCGGCGCCCATGCGCAGCGCCGCATCGATGCCGCTGGCGAAGGCCACGGCGAGCCCCTTGTTCTGCGTGAGGCTGACGACGGCGTCGGCGCCGTGGTTCCGAGCCACCTTCACCGTGTCGTCGGTGGAGCCATCATCGATGACCAGCCACAGCACCTCGCTGAAGCCCTCCACTCGGCGCGGCAGTGCGCTCAGGGTTGCTCCCAGTGTCTCTGCCTCGTTGAGGCAGGGGATCTGGATGACCAGCCGCACCCGCCCATTGTGTCGGGTAGACCCGGCACAAGAGAACTCAGCGTCGGGTGTGCCCGCTGCGGAGACGACAGGTCAGTCGACGTTGAGGCGGCCGAGGCGCACGGTGGCGAGGGCGAGACTGACGGCGGAGACGCCGGCCAGCACGACGACTGCGGTAACGAGCCCGTAGGTGGTGAAGCCGAGATCGATGTCGGCGATTCGCGCCAGCACCGAACGGGCGTAGCCGCGCAGCGACAGGCGCTCGGCAAAGTCGCCGAGACCCACCGCCAGGCCCTCCCACAGCAGCACGTAGGCGATCCCCCACAGAACGGCCTTGCGGAACAGCAAGCCCAGCAGGACGAACAGGCACGAATAGGCGACGGTCCCCAGCGCCGCAGCTGCCAGCGCGCCCAGCGCGACGCCGCCTGAGTCTGCAACAAAGTCGGTCGCGAGCCAGCCGCCCAAAGCAGTCGGTATGACGCACAGCGGCAGCGAAACCGTGACGGCCGCAGCAGCAGCAGCCACCACCAGCGGAGCACGGCCCATGGGGCGCAGCCACAGGTACACGAGCGTGCCGTCATCGCGGACATCGCCCAGCGAGGCTGCGGCGAACACCAGGGAGACGATGGGAACGATGATGATCAGGCCGAAACCGTCGGCATAGTTGGCTCCGTCGAACAGCGCCCCTTCATTGGCGGGGGCGCCGCCATTCGTGGAGTTGCCCACCACCCAGCCGACCACGACCATGATGGCCCCGAGCGCGCCGAGCGCCGCCAGGCGACCAACGGAGACAATCTGGCGAATGAGTACGCGGTAGCACAGGGCCGTCGCCCGTACAGCGCCGACACGGCGCGGCTGCGAGTCGAGCGCGGCGCTCATCGTCGTTCCACCAAGTAGCGGAAGACCGATTCGAGGTCTTCGTCGAGCGGGATGACCTCACGCAGCCGGGCGCCCAGGTCCTTCGCCAGCGGCGCGATCTCGCGTCCCAGGCGGTCCACCTCCAGCGTGTCCGCCACCACCACATCTCCGTCGATGTGCACCCCCACCACCGTGCCCGAGGTGACCAGCGCTGCGGCGCAATCGCGGGGCCTATCAGCCTCGATGCTGATGCGGTGCGGGCGGTCGTCCATCAACTCCCGGAGTTCTCGGTAATCACCGCTGGCGACAAGGCGACCCTGGGCAATCACCAGGATTCGCGATCCGAGCCGGGCGACTTCCTCGAGCACATGAGACGACACGAGCACGCAGCGTCCTTGCGCGCCCAGCTCCTCGAGCAACTCGATCATGCGGCGTCGCTGAACGGGGTCGAGGCCGTTGAGCGGCTCATCCAGGATCAGCACCTCGGGATCGTGAACGAGCGCGGCTGCCAGCTTCGTGCGCTGCCGCATGCCCTTGGAATAGCCCGACACCGGCCGACCATCGTCGGGGTCGAGTTCGACGATGCCCAGAGCGTGTCGCGCAGCCGCTTCGGGGTCGGTCACGCCCTGCGTGGCGGCTGCTACGGCGGTGAATTCGAGCGCGTCAAGCCGGTCGAACAGGGCGTCCTGCTGCGGTGACAGTCCGATCCGGCCTCTCACATCGCGGTCACTGCGGGCATCGGCTCCCAGCACGCGCACCGTTCCCCGCGATGGCGGGGTGAGCCCGCACATCATGCGGAACAGCGTCGACTTGCCTGCACCGTTGGGCCCCAGCAGTGCCGTGACACCGGCCCGGACGGCGAAGGTCACGTCGGACACGGCCACCACGTCGCCGAAGAACTTCGACACCCCGTGCACCTCCACCATGCCTGCAGGCGGCGCTGCCGAGGCAACGGCCGCGGCTCCCGGCTCGTCCGCAGCAACGTCGGGACGGGGAGCAGCCACGGGTCGAGGTCGAGAGCTCATCAACCAGCCTCGATCCGGCGATAGCGCCACCACACCACCGCTGATCCGGCCACGAGCCAGGCGGCATTCACGGCCACGACGAACAGCGTGGACAGCTCGCTGATTCGCAGCCCCGGAGACGCGTCGTCTTCACCCAATTCCGGCGGTCCGACGCCGAAGATCCGATCCTTGAGCGCCTCGCTCATCTCGCTCAGGTTGAACGCGTAGATGCGAGGGTCCATCTCGGCCACTTCGACGAGCAAGCCGGTGACGAACTGTGAGCCCAGCAGGAGCAGGATGATGCCGATCACGGCGAATGCTCGCCGATCGGTCAAGCTCGAGATCGCCAGGCTGGCGGCAGTGATGGTGGCGGCAATGGCGATGCCGGATCCCAGTATCCGCACCAGCACTGTCAGCCAGTCTCCGAGTCCGTCGGGGCCCGAGCCCTCCACGGTGTAGGCAACGAGCAGGAACAGCAGCGGCCCCACGGTGATGACCGCCAGCGTCACGGTCACGGCGGCGGCCTTCGACGCCAAGTAGCTCCACAGGCGCAGTGGCGTGGACAGATACAGCGACAGCATCCCGTTGCGGCGGTCGGCCACCAGGATTTCGGGAACCACGATCCCGCAGAAGAAGAACAGCGCCAGCTCGATGAAGCCGTAGTACTGGTGGTACTCGGGCAGGATGTTCTCGGAGATCAGATCGATGTCGAGCACCGTGGCGATGCCCACGAAGACGATTGCGGGAACCAAGGCGACCACCACGGCCAGCCACGGCAGGAACTTGTGCCTGGCCGGTCGCCCGAGCCCGAGCGTGAATCTCACCGAGGAGCCGTCCAACGCGCGCATGGCGCCGGCGAGCCCATGGCGGGCGCCGCTGTAGGGCCGGTAGCGCTCGTCGAGAATCTGCGCGGCGTTGTCAGCTTCGGTCGCCTGGGCGCGAGCGTCGGCGGCTCCGGTTGCGTCGTTCATGTCGCCGACGCCTCGAACAAGTCGGCGAGCGTGCGCTGGCGGGCTTCCAGACGCCGGATGCGCGCCCCTGCATCGGCGACGGCATCGCGTGCCCGGTCGCTGAGCTCATCTCGTCCCGCGCCGCCGAGTCGTAGCACGGTGCCCGTGCGCTGCACATCGATGCCGGCGCTGCGCAGGGAGCTCTCGACCGCTTCGACGGTCCCTGCGGGCTCGACGATGTCGACCAGTTCCAGCGTGATGCCCTCGCCGTCGCCGACCAGTTCGGCGATCGGCCCGTCGGCGACCAAGCGCCCCGCGTCGAGGGCGACGATGTGGTCGCAGACCCGCTCGACCTCTTCCAGCAGGTGCGACGACAAGACCACGCTGACCGAGTGCTCGTTGCTGATCTCGCCGATGAGCGTGAGCATCTCGGTGCGCTGTGTGGGGTCGAGCCCCGAGGTGGGCTCGTCCAGCAGCACCAGCTCCGGGTCGGACGCGACGGCCTGCGCCAGCTTGACACGCTGGCGCTGACCGGTGGACATGGTGCCGAGCGTGCGTGTGCGCTCCTCGCCGAGCCCGACCAGCCACAGGCTGTCCGATGCCCGGGTGCGAGCCTCGCTGCGGGGCAGGCCGCGTACCTGTGCCAGATGGCGCACGAAATCGACAGCCCGCATCTCGTCGGGAAGCACGTCGCGCTCGGGGGCGAAGCCCACCTTGGCCCGCAATGCGGCGCCCTGGCTGCGGGGATCAAGCCCCAGCACCGTGGCCGAACCAGAGGTCGGCGGGCGCAAGCCGAGCAGCGCATTGAGCAGCGTGGTCTTGCCGGCGCCGTTCGCCCCGACGAGTCCGGTCACGCCGGGCCGCATCTGGATGTCGAGCGCGTCCAGCGCCACCGTTGATCCGAACCGCTGTGTCAACGCTGCCGTGGAGACGAGCACCGTCCCGGCAGCGGCAGCGTCGTTCACGCGCTCAACCTAGGCGCGCGGGATGTTTCGTCCCCGTCAAGGGAGCTGGAGTTAGTGATCCGCTTCGGCGAGACCCGCAACGGCCAGCGCCTTCTGCTTGGCGGCGTCGAGGTCGTAGTGCTTGCGGGTGACGATGCGCTGGGCATACAGGCCGCCGCCGGCCTGCAAATTGGTCACGAACTTCCAGCCGCCGTAGGAGTCGGCGGTGAGGTCGCGGATGGTGTGCATCAGGCGTGCCCGGTACTCGCCGTCGACATCGTGGCGGGTGGACATGTACTTGCGGGCCAGCGCGCCGACGTCGGGATTCTCAAAGTCGGCTGGCACCGGCGACGTCAGCACGGCACCGCCGGCGATGTCGTGGAGGTGGCGCACCATGGCGCTGTAGTTCGCCGCCGCCTGGAACTTGCCGGCGTTGGTGTAGAGCTCATTGGGGAACGCCGCCCCCTCAGGTCCGATCAAGCAGTGAGCGATGGCCGCTTCCAGCGCAGCGCGGATCAGCGTGGCGTGGATGATCAACTCGGAGATCTTCTCCTTGACGTGGCCGATCCCCGCTGTGCCGTTGGCCTCGGCCACGAGCTGAGCCAGCCCGACGAGCTGGTCGGCTTCCTCCACGAAGGCCGACAGTCCGCCGAGGCGTTCCCACAGTCCCAGCGCATGGGCGAACACGGCGGCGTAGTGCGTCTCGCCATCGAGGAAGACGCGCTCGTGGGGCACGAACACGTCGTCGAAGATCACGAAGCCCTCGGGATAGTGGTGCTCGCCCGACACGGGGAACGCCCGGGGATCCTCGTGGCGGGGCGCGTAGGTGGTGTTGATGATCTTGACGCCGGGGGCGTTCACCGGCACCGAGCAGCCGATCGACCAGTCCTCCTCGCCGGCCTTCATGGCCTTGGTGGGGATGGTGAGCAGCTCGTGGCCGAACGAAGCGCCGGTGATGTGGAGCTTTGCGCCGCGGATCACCACGCCGTCCCGCTGGCGATCCACAACGCGGACATACGAGTCGAGGTCGTCCTGGCGGGCCGGCGGCCGGCTGCGGTCGCCCTTGGCGTCGGTGATGCACTGGGTGATCCGCACGTCGTCGCCCTGCGCCTCGCTGATGAAGGCGTCCATCCGCTCGATGTAGTCGGGCTTGGAGTCGACCATGCGGCCTGCGGCGGTCTTCAGGGTTTGGATGGACGTGTAGGTGACGTGAGCCATCATCCCCGCCGAATGCAGCATCGGGATCATCTCGCGCAGATCGTCCGCGCTGCGCGGCACGGTCATCAGCGGTGACATGGCCTCGGGTGCCGGGTCGTAGAAGCGGTCATAGCCCGCGGCCGTGGCGTCGACCGTCTGGCCCAGGATCGGGTGGGTCTCCAGGTCGTCGATCTGCTTGCCCTCGAAGTACGTCAGGCGTCCGTCTGCGAGCGATTCCTTGTACTGCTGGCCGGTGCGCATCGTGAGCTCCCCATTTGTCACAGTTGCCGTGCGAGCGGCAGTCACGCTAGTGGCGCGCGGTGGAACCGGCCGGGGTCGGAGGTGACTGCAGGGGCCGGTGCGCTAGAACGGCACCCATGACGGATCCCTCCTACAAGGGCCCTGTGCCCGACATCTCCGACCCCGACGCAGCGGCGAGGTACCAGCTCGACGGGCACGTCGCCACGATCACCTACAACCGGCCCGAGGCAATGAACGCCATCAACGGCGACATGCGACAGTGCCTGAACGCCGCGTGGATGGAGTTCTACAACAACCCCGACGCGTGGGTGGCCATCATGACCGGGGAGGGCCGGGCGTTCTGCGCCGGCGCCGACCTGCGCGATCCCACCCGGGGCTCGGCGGGAATCTGGTCGGGGTCGTACTTCGAGATTCCCACCATCAACAGCCTCGAGAGCGGTCTCGAGCTGTACAAGCCGATCATTGCGGCCATCAACGGCGCGTGCATCGGCTACGGGCTCACCGGGGCCCTGGTGGCGGACTTTCTCATTGCATCTGACCGCGCCATCTTCGGCATGCCCGAGGTGAGGATCGGTGTGCCGACCATCGTGGGCTCCATGCGGATGCCGCACAAGATCGGCTGGGCGAACGCCATGGAGATCCTGCTGACCGGTGAGAACTTCGACGCCGAGCAAGCGCACGAGATGGGGCTCGCGTGGAAGGTTGTGCCGCACGACACGCTCATGGACGAAGCTCGCACCCTGGCCGAGCGCCTGTGCCAGGGAGCGCCCCTTGCCGTGCGGGCCGTGAAGGAAGTGGCGTGGCGCAGCCAGCGCATGGGCTGGACCGAGGCCCTGCGCATGGGCGAGTCGATCCGCAAGATCGTGGGCGACAGCGAAGACGCCAAGGAAGGCGGGCGGGCCTTCGCCGAGAAACGCCCGCCCGAGTGGACGGGCACCTGACTGTCCAGCCCCTGAACAGAGCTAGCCGGCCAGGGTGAGGCGGGCCACGAGGTCGGTGCCGAAGCCGGTCAGGATTGCCAAGTAGAGCAGCCCGGTGGCCGCCATGACGGCCGCGTACTGGCGCTCGCGCAGCGCCGCCATGGCCACCGCTGCCAGCGCCACGGTGGTGACCGCGCACGCAATCCAGAACCAGCCCAGCAGCCCGCCGTAGCCGTCGTCAATGCTGCCGGTCAGTACCGCAATCATGCCGGTGGGCAGCAGCAGCAATCCCACCTCGATCGGCCAGATGCCGCCGAGATGGCGCACCAGCTCCCGCAGCGGCTCCCGGCGCAGACCGGGCTGCACGAGATACCAGTGGCCCAGCAGCATCGAGTTGCTCACGACTCCGAGGAACGCAGCGCCGACCACGACACGGGCGAGGTGAAGCGCCGGTGCGATGTCACCGCTCGCGCCGAGCCCCGCAGCGATGACGCCGACCAGTCCGACAAGAGGCGCCGCGAGGTCCCAGCACGGGTCGAAACCCTCGATTGTCCTTCTCGGGGAGGAATCAACGGTTGTCCCGCCGTCGCTGCCCGCATCTCCGATGTGCACCTGGAGTTCCGCCCCGGGCGCGTTGGGCAGTGCCGAACGCACGAGTGTCGCACCAGCGCACAGCGCCATCGCTAGGCAGGCCACGTCGCGCACGGTGTTCGGCTGGAACACGAACCCGGTGACGGCCGCGACGGCAGCGATCACCGCGTAGAGCGAGCGCAGCAGCCATCCGTAGCCGAGCCCTACTTCCCGCCGGCGCGTGGTCACCCACAGGTACGCCAGCCCCCCGGTGGCCCACTGACACATCACCGTCGCCACATCCACCGGTGCACCCTCAGCCATCGCCGTGCTGCCTCTCGCTGACCGAGGTGCGCTAGGCCGGGACGGGACGGGCCCGGGCGCTGAGCTCTACGGCTGCGGCGGATTCGGCGGCGTGATAGCTCGAACGGGTCAGCGGGCCCGACTCGACATGGTCGATGCCGAGCGCGGTGCCTACCTCCCGCCAACGTTCGAAGGATTCGGGCGGCACCCAGCGGGCGACGGGAATGTGATGGCTCGTCGGTCGCAGGTACTGGCCGATCGTGACAATGCTCACGCCGACAGCCGCCAAGTCGGCCAGCGTGAGATCGACCTCTGCGTCGTCCTCGCCCATGCCGACGATGATGCCCGACTTGGTGACGTGCCCCGCCGAAGCGCTGCGCGCCAGCAGAGCGAGGCTGCGGGCGTAACCCGCCGAGGGCCGCACCGCCCGCTGCAGCCGGGCGGCGGTCTCGATGTTGTGATTCAGAATGTCGGGGCTCGCGTCGAGGACGGTCTGCAACGAGGCAGCGTCGCCGCCGAAGTCGGGAACGAGCACCTCGACCGTCGTACCCGGCGACTGGGCCCGGATGGCAGCGATGGTCTCGGCGAACGCGGCGGCCCCGCCATCGGGAAGATCGTCCCGGGCCACAGCAGTCACCACCGCATGATCCAGCTCCATCTCGGTGACCGCATCGGCGACGCGGCGTGGCTCGCCGGGATCGAGCGGCGCAGGCTGGCGAGTGTCGACAAGGCAGAAGCCGCATGCGCGTGTGCACCGCTCGCCGTTGAGCATGAACGTGGCCGTGCCCGCGCCCCAGCACTCGAAGATGTTCGGGCAGCCGGCTTCCTCGCACACCGTCACCAGCTCGTGCTGTCGCATCACCCGGCGCAGCCGGAGATAGCCATCGTTCAGGTCCATCCCGGCACGCAGCCACGACGGCTTCCGCTCGCCGAGGTGCAAACCGCCATCGATTCCGGCTTCGGCCAAGCGCGCGCGGCTGCGCGGCGGCGAGACCTCAACTGGTCCGGACTGTGGTCCCGGTCCCATGCCCCGGCTGAAGGCACTGAGGTCGGACGGCCGGTGGCGCCACGCCACGTCCGCGCGCTCGCAGCCGGCTTTGCCCCATCGCTCGGCCGAACGGCGGACCACAGCATCGGACACCTCGCGCATGGTCGCTACGACACCCTCGGCTCGCAACGACGTCGGCCGGAAGTCGCGGATGCCGCACGGGATGATCCGTTCGAACCACGACAGATCCGTCTTGACGTTGAGCGCGAAGCCGTGCATCGTGCGGCCGCGGCTCAGGCGCACGCCGACGGCGGCGATCTTGCGCGGCGTGCCCTCGAGATCCAGCCACACCCCCGGGTACCCGCGGAAGCGGCCGCAGCCGGGCAGCCCCAGGTCGGCCAGCGCATCGATGAGCACCTGTTCCAGATCGCACACGTACGCCGAGGTCTCCGCCAATCCCCCGCCGCGGCGACCGGGCAGCGTCAGGATCGGGTAGCCGACGAGCTGGCCGGGACCGTGGTAGGTGAAGTCGCCGCCGCGGTCGATGCGGACGCAGTCGGCGCCAACGTCGCCGGGGTCGACGAGCAGGTTGGCCTCGTCTGCGCTCGGGCCCGCAGTGAAGACGTGGGGGTGTTCGAGCAGCAGCAGGTAGTTCTCCGCGCTGTGCGCCCACAGGCGCCGCTGCAAGTCGAGCGCTTCGCGGAAGCCGACCCTCCCGAGCCAGCGCACCTGCAGCACGGAGCGCACAGCTAGAACTCCGCTCCCCAGTCGTGCTGTTCGAGCATCTGGCGGATGTGGCCCAGGAAGCCTGCGGCGTAGCTGCCGTCGAATGCACGGTGATCCCAGCCCATCGCCAGGTGGCCCACCGAATGCACCACAATGCTCTCGTTGCCGAACCGGTCCGTGACCACGACTGGGCGCCGGGCCACGCCGTCGGTGGAGAGCACAGCCACCTGGGGCTGGTTGATGATGGCTGCCGTGGTGTAGGTGCCGAAGGATCCATTGTTGGAGATGGTGAATGTGCCACCGCTGATGTCGTCGGGCGTCAGGCGCCGTTCCCGGGCACGCGCCGCGAGCTCGTTCATCGTGCGGGCCACGCCTCGCAGGCTGAACGAGTCGGCGTCTCGCAGCACCGGCACGATCAGCCCGTCGTAGTCGAGGTCGACGGCGACGCCGACGTTGCGACGACGCCAGATGCGCAGGCCGCCGTCCTCCACCGAGGCGTTCAGCCGTGGCCATTGGGCCAGGGCGTCAGCGACGGCAACCACGATGAACGGCAGGTAGGTGAGGCTGAATCCCTCCGCAGCCCGCCACGCCTCGCGGTGGGCCCGGCGCACCTGCTCCACATTCTCGTAGTCGACCTCGACGACGGTGAGGGCGTGAGGTGACATGGCCATGGACTTCACCATGTGCTCGCCGGTTCGGCGGCGGATGTTGTTGAACGACTCGTAGCGCGAGTCGCCGTCGGTCCATTCAGCCGCAGCAGCGGCGGCGACCGGTGCTGGCACAAGCGGTGGACCGGGCGCCGAAGGGCGTTCGCCGGCAGTCGGTCTGGCCGGAGACGTCGTGGGGCCCGCACTCGCAGCTGCGGCACGTTGCCGCTCGTCGATGGCGTTGAGCACATCGGACCGGGTGATGCGACCGCCGACGCCCGTGCCCACGAGGGCCGCAGGGTCGAGGCCATGCTCTCGTACCAGGCGCCGGACGACGGGCGAGAGCAAGTGGCTGCCATGGTCGGTTGCAGGCCCGTTCGCTGCGCCGTTGGCCCGTCCAGCAGCCGCACTCGCAGCGACAGGTGCAGCGGCGGGCACCGCTGGCGGCTCAGCCGGTGCAGCCGTCGGAGCGGCAGCCGGTTCTGCTGGCGCGCCACTGGGCACGGGGATTGCTGCGTCGGGCGGCGGCGCGACAGCGCCTTCGGGCAGCTCGACGATCGCCAGCACCGTCCCGACGTCCACGGTCTCGCCCTCGGGGACGCGTATCTCGGTGAGTACCCCCTCCATCGGCGAGGGCACTTCGCTGTCGACCTTGTCGGTCGACACCTCGTAGAGCATCTCGCCCACCGAGATCGCATCACCCGGGTTCTTGAACCAGCGAGTGATGGTGCCCTCGGTGACGGTCTCGCCGAGCTGGGGCAGCACCAAGTCAGCCATATGGCACCCCAGAACGGCGCACGGCGGCTGCCGCCGAGCTCATCCGTGCAGACCTCGCCCGGTGAGCGAGAGCATCGTCTC
This sequence comes from Acidimicrobiia bacterium, assembly GCA_022821985.1. Taxonomy (GTDB): domain Bacteria; phylum Actinomycetota; class Acidimicrobiia; order Acidimicrobiales; family Poriferisodalaceae; genus Poriferisodalis. The sequence goes on along the minus strand of JAJECP010000037.1, from coordinate 121,846 downwards.
GCCGAAGAGCTCTGACAGCGTGGGGTGGGGCTGCACGAGCGCCGCCACCTCGGTGACCGTGGCCTCCCAGTTCACCGCTAGGTAACCCTGACCGAGCTGCTCGGTGACCCACGGCCCCATCATGTGAACGCCGAGCACGCGCCCGGCAGTGCCGTCGGCCTCACGCTCGGCCACGATCTTGACGAGGCCCTCGGTGTCGTTGACGATCATCGCCCTCGAGTTGCCGGTGAAGCGGTGCTTGGACGTCACCACCTCGTAACCGGTTTCGCGAGCCGCCGCCTCGGTGAGCCCCGCAAACGCCACCTCGGGATGGCAGTAGATCGCCCAGGGCACGTTCGCGTAGTCGACCTGCGCCGGTTCTTCGCCGAGCATGTCTTTCGTGGCCACGATCGCCTCGGCGAACCCGACATGGGCGAGCTGTGGCGTATTGATGAGATCGCCGATGGCATAGACGCCGGCCATGGTGGTGCGGCACATCTCGTCGGCCACTACGAAACCCCGCTCGTCGAGCTTGACCTCGGTGCCGTCGAGGCCGAGATGATCTGCGTACGGTCGGCGTCCCACCGACACCACCACGGCGTCGACCTCGAGGGACGCTTCGGTCATGTCGCCGTCGCCGGAGCGGGGAGCGATCTCGTACTGCACGGTGGTTCCGCTGCCATCGGGAGTGTGGCCGGTGACCCGGCAGCCGGTCAGCACCGTGATCCCCCGCTTGGAGAACGCCCGAGCGAGGGCCTTGGCGATGTCGGCGTCGACGCCGGGGATGATCTGCGGCGCGTATTCGAGGACGGTGACTTCGGCACCGAGATCGGCCAGCATCGAAGCGAACTCGCAACCGATGGCGCCCCCGCCGATCACGGCCACACGGCTCGGCACCTCGTCGAGTGCCAAGACCTCGTCGGAGGTCATCACCAGCGTGCCGTCGCGATCGAATCCCGGCAGCGTGATTGGCACCGAACCCGCTGCGAGGAGCACGTGATCGCCCTGCAGCGTCTGGATGCCGGACTCGCCTGCGTCGACCTCGACTGAACGGTCGGCACGCAGCCGTCCCGTGCCCTCGTAGGTCGCGACCTTGCGGCGACGCAGGAGTCCCTTCACCCCGGTCTCGAGGCCGTCGACGATGCGCTGCTTGCGGCCCTGCGAAACGGCGAAGTCCAGCTCAGGCGGCTCGACATTGACGCCGAATTCGGCGGCCTCGCCGACGGTGCGCCAGACCGCTGCTGTCTCGAGCAGTTCCTTGGCGGGAATGCAGCCTCGATGCAGGCACGTGCCGCCGAGCCGGTCGCGTTCCACGAGGGCGACGCTCATGCCTGCGGCGCCGGCGTACAGGGCTGCCCCGTAGCCCGCAGGGCCTCCGCCGATCACCACGAGGTCGTACCGAACCGGGCTGCCTGTCTCGCCGGTGTTCGTGTCATCTGCCATCGCGCGACGAGGGTACGCCGCGTTTCCGACCGGTTCGCACCGCGGCCCCGCAGCATGCACTGCGGCCGAGCACGGCAGTGCTACAGCGCGATGAGCACCTGGACTGCGAACGCCATCAGGATGACCATCCCGGTCACGAGAGCCAAAGCAATCAATGCCCGGGTGCTCACCGGGCTGAATGTATCCCGCGCTATTGCATCCGGGACCCAGGGATAGGCTCGGCAAGGTGACGCATCCGCGGTACCGAGCGGTCATCGTGCTGCTGGCCGGGCTGGCAGGTCTCGGCGTTCTGGCCAGCTGCGGGAGCGTTGAGGTCAGCGTGTCCCGGGACACGGCGGCCACGACATCTGCTGCCGAGGTGCCCGCGACCACCTCCGGCGGCACCGATACCGGTGCGGCTGCCGAGTCAGCAGCCACGACTGCCCCGGTCACCCAGGAAACCCGGGCCGAGATCCTGCTGCTGGAGGGCGCGCTGCTCGACGGGCAGCAGTTCGATCTGGCTGCAGCGGCTGGCAACGATGTCCTGCTGTGGTTCTGGGCACCTTGGTGACCGGCGTGCAACCGTGAAGCGCCTGCGGTCGCAGCGCTGAAGGCAGAGCACGGCGACAGCTTGGTCTTGGTGGGCGTTCCGGGCGGCGACTCCCAGGATTCCTACCGGAAGTTCGTGGCCAAGCACCAGCTCGGCGACGTCCCGCAGCTCAGCAACGAGGACGGCGAGCTATGGGACCAGCTCGGCAACAGCTACCAGCCGAGGTGGATGCTGGTGCGGGCCGACGGAAGCATCGAGCGCGGCGGCGGCACGCCCCCGCCCGACATCGTTCACGACGCCCTTACGCCCGCCTGAGAACAGCCATGGCCGCGTCGGAACAGCAGAGCGTAAGTGTGGAGCGGCTCATTGCTGCTCCTGCGGAGAAGATCTTCGCAGTGCTGACCGATCCCAGCGGTCATTGCGAGATTGACGGTTCCGGCACCTTGGCACAGCTGACCACCAGCAAGGCCCCGCTCACGCTCGGCAGCACCTTCTCCATGCGCGTCAGGATGGCCGTCCCGTACACCGTGAAGAACCGGGTGCTGGAGTTCGAAGATGACCGCCTGATCACGTGGGCGCATTGGCAGGGCCAGCGTTGGAGCTACCGGCTCGAACCCCAGCCCGACGGCGGCACGCTGGTACGCGAGACCTTCGATTGGTCCACCGCGAAGTTCAAGTGGGGCATCGTCCTCTTCGGAGCCCCCCGCAAGAACGTGCCGAACATGGAAAAGACGCTCGAGCGGCTCGCCGCACTCGTCGAGACCCCCGTCGACGGCGACTAGTCGCCGGGTTCGATCACCCAGACATCGTCCAGCGCATCCTCCAGGCGCCGGTTCAGATCGCCCAGCGTGCGGTCGTCAGCGCGGCGAACCAGCACGGCTTCGTCGCAGTTGTGCATGAACCAGGTGTCCCGGCGACGCATCGCCTTGCCGAATGCCTCGGTGTCCGCCGGCACGCGGTTCGCGAGCACGAATTCCTGCTCTGCACGCTGGCGCAGCTCTGCAAACCGCTGGCGTGACGGCCCCGGCCACCGCCGCTCGACGCCCTCGAATGCCAGCACCGCCACATAGGGCACACCGGCCGCGAGCGCAGCCTCAGCACCAAGGGTCTCGGCGCCGAGCCCCAGGCCCGTCGCTACGACGAGATCGGGATGCAGCTCGCGCTTGGCCGCAATGACGTCGCTCAGCTGCCGGAGCACCTTGCGTGAGACCGGGTTCTCGTTGTAGCCGCCGAGCTCCGGCGGCCGGTGGCCCAGCACAGCCACCGCGTGACCGGTGATCTCCCGGTTCCCCGACGTCGGCTCGTCGGTGCTCACGGCACCCTTCGCCGGGCGGTGCGGCGCCGAACGCGGGTCGCTCAGCCGATCGAGCACGTCATCGTCGAACCGGTTGCCGCTCTGGCCGGCACCTGCCCCCGCAGCATGCACAGCCAGCGCGTCGGCAGCGGAGTTCAGCCGCTGGCCTGCATGACCCTTCACCCACTCGAACGTCACATCGCCCCGCGCCAGCACGGCGTCGATGAACGGCTCCCACAAGTCGCGGTTGGCCACCGGCTTCTTCGCAGTGTTCAGCCAGTCGCGCCGGTGCCAGCCCTTCCACCATTCATCGGTGAAGCACTTCACCACGTAGGTGGAGTCGCTGACGACGCGCAGCGGCCCGTCCAGGTCCTCGACGGCCTGCGCCGCGGCCGCAACCTCCATGCGCTGGTTCGTCGTGGAGGGCTCGAAGCCGCAGGCCCACGGCCCGCCGTCGACCACGTAGGCCCAGCCGCCCGGACCTGGATTGCCCAGGCATGACCCGTCGGTGAAGACCTCTCGCGCTGGCGCGTTCGATTTCTGGCTCATCCAAGTGCGACACTAGAACCCATGCTCTTCGACGGGTTGCATGAGCAGATCCCCGATATCGACCCTGATGAGACCGACGATTGGCTGCAGTCGTTCGCGGCAGTCGTCGAGGAACGGGGCAAGAACCGCGCACGTTTCCTGATCCGGCGGCTCATGTCCAAGGCCCGCGAGATGCAGGTCGACTTCCCCGCCACCGTCTCGACCCCGTACATCAACACCATCGCTCCTGAAGACGAGCCGTGGTTCCCCGGCGACGAGGAGATCGAGAAGCGCCTGCGGGCCTTCATCCGCTGGAACGCCGTGGCCATGGTGACCCATGCGAACTCGTGGGCCGACGGCATCGGCGGCCACCTGTCCACCTTCGCCAGCTCCGCAGCGCTCTACGACGTGGGCTTCAACCACTTCTGGCACGGCAAGGACGACGGCGAGCCAGGCGACCACATCTACATCCAGGGTCATGCGGCGCCGGGCATCTACGCCCGGGCCTACCTCGAAGGCCGCCTCGACGACACCGACCTCGAGCACTTCCGGCGCGAGATCGGCCGCACCGGCCTGTCGTCGTACCCCCATCCACGACTCATGCCCGAATTCTGGGAATTCCCGACGGTGTCGATGGGCCTCGGGCCGATCACCGCCATCTATCACGCCCGCTTCAACCGCTACCTCCACAACCGCCGCATCGACAACACGTCCGAATCGAAGGTGTGGTGCTTTGTGGGCGACGGCGAGACCGACGAGCCCGAGACGCTCGGCGCGCTGCACCTCGCCGCCCGCGAGCGGCTCGACAACCTGATCTTCGTGGTGAACTGCAACCTGCAGCGGCTCGACGGTCCCGTGCGCGGAAACGGGAAGATCATCCAGGAGCTCGAGGCCAACTTCCGCGGCTCGGGCTGGAACGTGATCAAGGTGATCTGGGGCGGCCGCTGGGACGAGCTGCTCGCGCGCGACCGCGACGGCGTGCTGCTCAACAAGATGAACGAGACCATCGACGGCGAGTACCAGCGCTACTCGGTGGAGAGCGGGCAGTACATCCGCGAGCGGTTCTTCGGCCCCGATCCGCGGCTGCGCGAGATGGTGCAGCACCTCTCCGATGAAGACCTCCAGACCCTGCCCCGCGGCGGCCACGACTACAAGAAGCTGTACGCGGCCTACCAGGCGGCCGTCGAGCACGAGGGCAGCCCCACGGTCATCCTGACCAAGACGGTCAAGGGCTGGTCATTGGGACCCGACCTCGAAGCCCGCAACGCCACCCACCAGATCAAGAAGCTGAACCGCACCCAGCTCATGACGATCCGCGAGCGACTGCGGCTGCACAGCGAGATCGACGCCGAGTTCGATCCCGACGATCCGCCCTACTGCCGGCCGGCGCCCGGCAGCGCCGAGCACGAGTACCTCATGGCACGCCGCAAGGCGCTCAACGGCCCATTGCCCAAGCGCATCGGCAACTGGTGCCGCAAGGCGCTGCCGATGCCCAGCTCCAAACCCTTCGAGGAATTCTCGGCGGGGTCGGGCGAGATGGCCGTGTCGACCACCATGGCGTTCACCCGGATGCTGCGGGCGATGACGCGTGAGCCGGGCTTCGGCGACCGGGTGGTGCCGATCATTCCCGACGAGGCCCGCACGTTCGGCATGGACTCGCTGTTCCGCGAACTGGGCATCTACGCCAGCCAGGGGCAGCTGTACGAGCCGGTGGATCACGACCTGCTGCTGTCCTACACCGAGCACATCGACGGTCAGATCCTCGAGGAGGGCATTACCGAGGCGGGTGCGCTGGCCAGCTTCACCGCCGCGGCCACGTCGTATGCCACTCGCGGCGTGGCGATGGTGCCCTTCTACACCTTCTATTCGATGTTCGGCTTCCAGCGGGTCGGCGACATGATCTGGGCGCTGGCCGACATGCGGGGGCGCGGTTTCCTCATGGGGGCCACGGCGGGTCGCACCACCCTGATGGGCGAGGGTCTCCAGCACCAGGACGGTCACTCGCCGCTGCTGGCCTCGGTGGTGCCGCCATGCCAGGCCTACGATCCGGCGTTCGCCTACGAGCTGGCCGCCATCGTGCGCGACGGCATCCGGCGCATGTACGGCGTGGGCGAGGACATCTTCTACTACCTCACCATCTACAACGAGAACTACGTCCAGCCTCCTGAGCCCGACGATCTCGCTGTGGAAGATCTGCTGGCGGGGCTGTACCGCTACGCCCCATCGCCGCCCGGGCGCGCCCACTCCGGCACAATCCTGTTCTCGGGCTCGGCGCAGGGCGCTGCGCGAGCGGCCGCCGACCTGCTGGCGGCCGAGCACGACGTGGGCGTCGACCTGTGGAGCGCCACGTCCTACAAGGCGCTGCGCGAGGAGGCGCTGTCGTGCGAGCGGTGGAACACGCTCCATCCCGACGATCCCCAGCAGGTGCCCTTCGTGACCCGGCAGCTGGCCGACGGCATGGGGCCGGTGATCGCCGTGACCGACTTCATGCGGGCCGTGCCCGATCAGGTGTCGCGCTGGATCGGCCGCGACTACACCTCGCTGGGCACCGACGGATTCGGCCACAGCGACACCCGCAGCCGGCTGCGGGAGCACTTCGAGATCACCGCCGAGCACATCACCGTGGCGGTGCTGTGGCGCCTCGCCGAGCTCGGCGAGATCGATGCGACCGCGGCGGCGGAGGCCATCAAGCGCTACGGCCTGGCCACCGACAGCGCCGACCCCTGGTCCGCCTCCGCACACTGAACGACCTGCCCCGCCGACATCCGGCTCAGCAGGCCAAGTCGGGACACCAACGGACAGATCCGAGATTCGTGGCCGCTTGGGCGGTCGCAGTGAGCAGACTGTCCCGGTGCCCAACGACATCCCGTGCCCGCAGCGGTGGTTCGACGACTACGAGGCCGGCGAGCGTTTCACCTTCGGCTCCACGACGATTGACGAGGCCGAGATCATCGAATTCGGCCGCAAGTTCGACCCCCAGCCGTTCCACATCGATCCCGAAGCCGCCCGTGACACGGTGTACGGCCGGCTGATCGCCTCGGGATGGCACACCGGCTCGATCATGATGAAGCTGCTGGGCGAGCACCTGCTGGGGCCATCCAGCATGGGCTCGCCCGGTCTCGACGAGCTGCGGTGGCTTGCGCCGGTGCATCCGGGCGACCGTCTCACCCTTGTGGTGGACGTGCTGGAGCTGCGCCCCAGCCGCTCCAAGCCCGACCGCGGCATCGTCAAGATGGCCCATGAACTCGTCAACCAGCACGGCATCACCGTGGTGCGCTCAGTGGCGAACATGATGATCGCCCGCCGCCCCTGAAACAGCCCGATCCACGAGCGCTTCGCTCGGCTAGGCGTACTGGGCGGCTGCTTGGCGCTCCAGCCAGCCCAGCAGGATGGCCACCGCACGGGGGTCGTGGCGGATGCGGTGGTCGGCGCCCTCGATGAGACGCAACTCTGCACTGGGATGCCCCGAAGCCAGATGTCGGGCCTCTTCGTAGGGCACCTGCCGGTCGTTGATGCCGTGCAGGATCAGCAGCGGCCGGTCGGCCAGCTGTCCCACAGCGTCCATCGCCCGGTTCTGCTTCAGTTCACGATTCCAAGCGCCCGTCGACTTCGGAAAGCCGTCAGTTCGAATCACACCCACGTTGCGACAGTGCTGCAGGAACGCCTTGGGGTCGCTCGCCCAGTCGTCAAAATCCGCCCTGGGCGCCATTGCGGCCACGCCGCGAATCCGGGCGTCGCGCGCGGCCGCCAGGATCGCCACAGAGCCGCCGGTAGTCGAGCCCACGAGCCATACACCGCGGCAACCCTCGGAGAGCACACGGGTGACCGAGCGGCCGATGTCGTCAATCCAGCCGAGTAGGGAGAAGTCGCCGTCAGACTCGCCGCAGCCGCGCATGCTCACCGCAAGCACTGTCCAGCCTTGGGCCTCGGCGATGCGCTCGGCGAAGAGCTGGTAGGTGCGGTTCGGCACGCCGGGCCGCTGCATCGACGGGAAGCCGTGGCAGAGCACCACTGCGGGCCCGCTGCGGACAGGTCGTTTCGGGCGCACCAGGATCGCTGCGAGGCCCGGGCTGCCCTCGATGGTGGTCTCGGTGACGTCGGTGCTCACGTCGCTGCGGGCTGTCGGCCGGACACCGCATGCGCGGCCGTTGCAAGGCGCACCGTCATGTCCTAGCGGCAGAGCCGCGACAGGCGGTAGCCGCGGTTGCGCGCTTCTGGCAGCTCGTCGGGGCCGAAGGTGGCATAGGACTGCGCCGCCACGATGTCGGCGACCGCGGCGGCGAGCTGCTCGGTGACCGCCGGATCATCAGACGCCAGTTCCATGTCGTAGACGATCTGGTTGCGCTTGTCGCCGACGAATCGGCAGCCGGCGAGCTCCCTCGGGATGTCCATGGGAACATTCTGCCGTCCTGCTGCGGGCTCAGCGTGCGTTAGAGGATGCGCGGACAGGTGAGCCCTCTGCTGATTGCACCTGACGCTCCCCGCTCTTGTTCGCTGGCGCTCACGGGCCGCTCGGGCCACGGCTTTGCCTATCGGCTCAGCCTCAGTCGGGGTCCACGACGGCAAGCGCTCCGATCAGGCGGAGGTACTCCAAGTGCGCATCAGCGACCGCGGTGACCTGCTCCAGCGACACCTCAAGCCCGTCTCGGCGGACGCTGCGGTACAGATCGGCCGCCGAGGATTGGTCCTCGGTGACCGTCGTGCCCGTTTCGCCCTCGGCATCGGGATCAGCATCGTCCGACGTGGGTGGTGGCGCGAACTGCAGCTGGTTGAGGTGTGCCCGCAGCAACGCCTCAAGCTCGCTGGGCTCCAATGCCGCAGCAATGTCGAAGGGCACCAGGTCGGCGACGACTTCGGCCGCCTCGGCGAGGCGCCACACGGGCTCGCGTCGCTGGCGGCCCAGCCGCTGCGCCTGCGTGCCGACCACGCCTGCGGCAACGACGAAGCCGATCACCAATGAGATGACGATGACCGCGACAATCACCGGCGCCTCCCCGGCGGCTCACATGCCCGCGCGGCGCGCCTGCCGCGTCGGGTTGCCTCAGTCTGTCGTGTTCCGGCCTACAGGCCGATGCGCTGGGCCAGCTGCTCCCGGTGGTAGGCGGGATCGCCGAAGATCAGTTCGGAGCTCTTGGCACGCTTGAAGTACAGGTGCGCAGGGTGCTCCCAGGTGAAGCCGATGCCGCCGTGGATCTGGATGTTCTCCGCGGCGCAATGGAAGTACGCCTCTGAGCAGTAGGCCTTGGCGAGCGACGCCACCGACGGCAGCTCGTCGTTCATCTCCGCAGCGCACCAAGCCGCGTAGTAGGCAGCCGACTTGGCCGACTCGACCTCGAGCAGCATGTCGGCGCACTTGTGCTTGATGGCCTGGAACGAGCCGATCGGGCGCCCGAACTGCACACGGTCCTTCGCGTACTGCACGGCCATGTCGAGCACGAACTGCGCACCGCCGACCTGCTCGTTGGCCAGCGCAACCGCAGCCAGGTCGAGCACCTGATCGATGTAGGCGAAGTTGTCGGTGTCGCACAGGTGCTTGGCCGGCGTGTTGTCGAAGGTGATGCGGGCCTGCTTGCGGGTCTGGTCCATGGTGGCGAGGTTCTCGCGGCTGAGTCCCGCAGCGTCGCCCTCGACGGTGAACAGGTGAATTCCGCCGTCGCAGCGCGCCGCCACCACGAACAGGTTCGCGGTGCCGCCGTCGGTCACGAACATCTTCTCGCCCGAGATCGTCGCCGAGTCGCCCGTGTCGGTGGCCTCCACCTCGACGCCCTCGGCATCCCAGCGGCCGCTGGCCTCAGCCAGCGCCAGCGTGGCGATGATCTCGCCCGAGGCAATGCCTTCGAGCAGCTCTTCTTTGGCCTTCTCATTGCCCGAGTGCAAGATGGCGTTGCCGGCCAGCACCACAGTGGAGAAGTAGGGCGAGCACAGCAGGCTGCGGCCCATCTCCTCGAGCACGATTCCGAGCTCCACGTAGCTGGCGCCCTGGCCGCCGTACTCCTCGGGAATGATCAGCGCCTGCAAGCCGAGCTGCTCGGCCATCTGCGACCACACGGCGGGGTCGTAGCCGTCGTCGGTCTCCATCAGCTCCCGAACGGTGGTCTCCGGGGACTTCTCCTCGAGGAACGAACGGACGAAGTTGCGGAGCTCTTCCTGCTCCTCGGTGAATGCGAAGTTCACGGACGCGCCTCCGGGCTGGTGCGGCCAGCACAGCTTGAGCACTGGCGCATGAGTCAGGCGAAGTTCTATCACCCAGCGGCCCGATCGACTCAGGGACGGCTCATCAACTCCGGCACCAACGGTGGAACCTCCGGCACACGTCGAGCGTTAGCTTTCGTGACGGGCGCCCCCCAGCGGGGTACGCCGGTTCGGCCCCCCGACCGGTGCCCGTCCAACTCGACCCGGAGGCTGAGCCGGCCTCCTCCAGCGAAACGGGCAGACATGAGCGACAGTTCCCACGAGGCCGCGGCCGATGCGCCCTCCGGTTCCGAAGCGCCGGGCGGCCGAGGCATCGGCCGGCTCATCCGCCGGCCCGGCTCGGTTGCCGGATTGCTGGCCGGCGTTGCCGGTGCCGCGGTCGCGCTGGCGTTCGGCGAGTTCATCGACGGATTGGTGGACACGATCCCGTCGCTCGTGGTGGCCGTCGGCGAGGCACTGGTGGACTACTCGCCCGACTGGGCAGTGAAGCTGAGCATCGAGCTGTTCGGCGAGAAGGACAAGGCCGTGCTGGCGATCGGCATCGTCGGCGTGTCGCTGATCATCGGCGGACTGCTGGGCGCCTGCGCCATGGCGCCACGGCGCCGGTGGGTACCCTTCGCTGGATTCGCTGCGTTCGGCGTAATCGGCGGCTGGACTGCTGCGCGCAACCCGATGAGCCCGTTCGTGGGCTCCTGGGTGGTCGCGTTGGCTGCTGCCGCACTCGGTTACCTCACGCTACGGCTGCTGTTGCGAGTCGCTCCGGCCCGCGGTGCGGTACCGGGAGACGATGACGCGCCCCCTGAGCCTGCTGGCACGGCGATGCCCGAGGCAGCCCCCGACGCCGGTCGCAGGGCCTTCCTGCTCGGCATCGGCGGCGCCGGTGTGGCCGCCGTCGGTCTCGTCGCGCTGGGTCGGGGCGTGCGCGGTCCCTCAGCGGCTGAGACGGCCCGCGCTGGCATCGACTTGAGTGCGGCGAGGCCTCCGTCGACAACCGCTGCTGCGGGCACGGCGACCGCTGCCCAGCCCACCGCCACCACGGCGGCAGGACCCTCGGTCGCCACCCAGGTCGCCGCGCTCGACACGCTCGACGAGGTCGTCGGCATCTCCAGCTACGTCACCCCCAACAGCGACTTCTACCGGATCGACACGGCGCTGACGGTGCCGCAGGTCGACCCGGCCAACTGGAAGCTCAGCTTCACCGGCATGGTCGACAATCCCTACGAGCTGACCTTCGACGAGATCCTGGCGATGGACCTCCAAGAGCACGTCGTCACGCTGTCGTGCGTCTCGAACCGGGTCGGCGGCAATCTCGTCGGCAATGCCGTCTGGACCGGCGTGCCGCTGGTGGACCTGCTCGAGCGGGCGGGAGTGCAGCCGGGGGCCGACCAGGTGGTCGGCCGCTCGGTCGACGACTGGACCGCCGGGTTCCCCACCCCTCTGCTGTACGACGGCCGCAACGCCCTGCTGGCCGTCGGCATGAACGGCGAGCCGCTGCCCACCCGCCACGGCTTTCCTGCCCGCCTGATCGTGGCAGGACTCTACGGCTACGTGTCGGCGGTGAAATGGATCGAGGAGATCAACCTCACCACCTGGGACGCCTTCGACGGCTACTGGGTGCCGCGGGGATGGTCCAAGCGCGGCCCGATGAAGACGCAGAGCCGGATCGATGTGCCCGGCAGCGGCGACCGCCCCGTCGCGGGCACAGAAACGGCCATTGCTGGCATTGCCTGGGCGCCGACGCGGGGCATCAGCGCCGTCGAGGTTCGCGTCGACGACGGGCCCTGGCAGCAGTGCGATCTGGGCGAGGCGCTGGGCGATGAGAGCTGGGTGCAGTGGCACCTGCCCTGGACGCCCACCGCTGGCACGCACTCACTGCAGGTGCGGGCGATCGACGGCACCGGCATGACCCAGCCCGAAGGTCCCAAGGACGTCCGCCCCGACGGCGCCGAGGGCTGGCACCGCGTCGCCGTGCGGGTAGACGCCGCCTGAGCAGCAGTAGCTGCGTCTTAGGATGCGGCCATGGCTCTGCACTGGTCCGCCACCGGTATCGAAGTCCACAAGCACGTCGTGCGGCCGCTCGAGGGCAACCTGCCCCACGGCTTTCCCGACGACTTCGACAACAACGTCTTCACCATCCGTTGCACCGAAACCGGCGAGGCGATGCTGATCGACGCTTCGAACGAGCACGAACGGCTGCTGGAGGTGTGCCAGAAGCTCGGCGTCGTCACGGTGGTGGAGACCCACGGCCACTGGGACCACATCCAGGCCGTGCCTGCGGTGCGCGATGCCGGCATCGAGGTGGGCATCACCGCCGAGGACGCGACGATGCTGCCCAGCTACGACTACATCCTCGAAGACGACTCAGTGATCGAAGTGGGCCGCCTGCGGATCCGCACCATCCACAATCCCGGTCACACCGCCGGCTCCATGAGCTTTCACGTGGAGGGCACACCGCTGCTGTTCACCGGCGACACGCTGTTCCCGGGAGGGCCCGGCGCCACCAGCGGCGGCGGCGACTTCGACCAGATCATCCGCAGCATCGAGGACCGGATGTTCTCGGCGTTCCCCGCGGACACGATGGTGCTGCCCGGCCACGGCCTCGACACCATGATCGGCACCGAGTCGCCCCACCTGCAGGAGTGGATCGACCGCCGCTGGTAGCGCCTGCCTGAGATCTGGGCTCAGCCCGTAGCAACTCGACGCGCCAGCGACCTGAACGCCATGAAGAACGTCACCACGGCGAGGCCGAGGATTGCCGCCGCGCCCTTGGCGAGCGCAACGCCGTCCCAGCCCGTCGACAGGATCGTGCGCATGCCTTCGAGCAGGTAGGTGACCGGGTTCCAGGCTGCAACAGCGCGCATCCAGCCCGACATCAGCTCCCGGGGCAGGAACGCCGGCGTCAGGAACGCGAACGGGAAGAAGATCAGGAAGGCGGAGTTCACCGCGGCAGGGTTCCCGGTGCGCAGCGCCACGGTGTACGGGAAGCCGGTGAACGCCAGGCTCCACGCAATCGACAGCAGCAAGAACACGGCCAGTCCCAAGACTCCGGTCTCGAACCACACGCCGAAGGCCAGCCCCATCACGATCACGAACAGCGCCAGCCCCAGCGCCATCACGATGTCGGCCACCATGAGGCCGAGCAGCAGGGTGGACCGTCGAATCGGCGTCACCAGCATGCGGTCGAGATAGCCGGACTGGATGTCGATCACCAGCACGCTGGCGCGTGAGATGCCGGTGACGGCGAAGATGATCGCCACTGGCAGCTGGAACGCCCGGTAGTCGGCCACGCCGCCCGACATCGGGCCAGCCTCTGCGCCGGCCGCTGCACCCGCTTCCACGAACGGCTCGAGCGCACCGACGTTCACTACGAAGAAGAACACCGGGATGATGAGCGCCGGTCCCACGAACTCGGGTTCGCGCAGCACGCTGCGAACCGCTCGCCGGGCGATGGTGGCGATGTCGGTCACAAAGCCGACCCGTCGGGTGAGTCCGCCGCCCGTCAGCGCAGGGGCCGTGGTGTCGGTCATTGTGTGCCCTTCGTCGCTTCGTCCAACAAGCCGCTCGGATCGGCGCTCTCTCTCGTTGCGGCACCCGTTGCTTCCCGCTCTTGTTCGCTGCGCTCACGGGCCGCTCGGGCCACGGCTTCGCCATGCGGCTCAGCCTCTCGGGCGGCTTCTTCGGCAACGGCCATGCGGTAGCCGGTGGCCTGCAGGAATACGTCGTCGAGCGTGGGCGTGCGTACCGTCAGCGCGGTGGGATGCACGTCGGCGTTCGCCAACGCCACGGCGGCCGCGCCAATGAGCCCGGCACCGTCGGATGTCGCGATGGTGACGCCGAGCCGGCCCGCCGTCACGCCGTCTGCGCCCGGCACTGACGACGCCACTTCGGCTGCCCGGCTGATGTCGCTGGGCTCGAGATCCACCACGATGACGTCGGCGCCGACACCCCGCTTCAGCTCGACCGGCGTTCCCTGCTCCACGATCCGGCCGTCGGCCAAGATCGCGATCCGGTCCGCCAGCGCATCGGCTTCCTCTAGGTACTGGGTAGTGAGGAACACCGTGACGCCCAGCTCACTGTTGAGACGTCGCACCTCCTCCCAGACCTGCGCACGGCTCACCGGGTCGAGACCGGTGGTCGGCTCGTCTAGGAAGATCACCTCCGGTGCATGGATGAGCGACGCGGCCAGGTCGAGGCGTCGCTTCATGCCGCCGCTGTACGTGCTGACACGGTCGTCGATGGCGTCGCCGATGTCGGCAAGGTCGATGGCCTGGGAGATGGACGAGGCCCGGTCGGCCGGGCGCAGCCCGTACAGGCGGGCCTGCAGGTCGAGGATCTCGCGGCCGGTCTGCTTCTCGTCGAGGGCCGCCTCCTGCATAGCCACACCGATGCGGACGCGGACCTCGCCGGGGTTCTTGGCCACGTCGTAGCCGGCAACACGTGCTGAGCCCGCCGTCGGAGCCAGCAGCGTGCACAGCATGCGCACCGTCGTGCTCTTGCCCGCGCCGTTCGGACCCAGGAAACCGAAGATCTCGCCCTGATGAACGAGCAAGTCCACGCCGTCCACCGCCCGCTTGGCCCCGAACTCACGCACCAGCCCGTGGGCTTCGATCGCCGTTACCGGCGCTAAGGAATTCGATTCGGACACCGGCGGCAGGCTACCGAGCGGCCTGCGCTGGAGACCCGGGAATTTAAGGCAACTTGCTCGCTAGCCGGGAAGCTGTGGCAGGACGTCGATGTGGCGGGTGGCCGACTCCCACGCGTGGGCCAGCTCGAGCACCGAGCGGTCGGCGCGGTGGCGGCCGACGAGCTGCAGGCCTACCGGCAGCCCGTCGGGGGTGAATCCGGCCGGCACCGAGATGGCGGGATGCGTGGTGACGGTGATGTCGCTGCATGAGCGCATCCAGTCGATGTAGGTCTCGAACTCGACGCCGTCGATCTCAGTGGGGTACTCGACCTCGACGTCGAACGGCGGCACCTGGGTGGTGGGACACGCCAAGAAATCGAAGCCGCCGCTGGGCGACATGAATTCGTTCATGCGGGCGAAGAGCTGGGTGTGCCGTCGGGCGACGTCGGTGTACTCGTGGATCGACATCTCGAAACCCTTCTGGATGTTCCAGGCGAGCGTTTCCTTGAACTGGTCCCGGTGCTGTTCGAGAAGCGGGCCGAAGCCGACGGCAAACAACCAAGCTCGGCGAGCCTGGAAGATCTGCGGGGCGTCGGACAGGTCGGGCCAGGCTTCGACGACCTCACAGCCCAGGTCGGCGAGCACATCGGGCACGTTCGACGTCGCGGCCCGGACCGCCGGGTCAACCGGGAGACCGCCGGCGTCAGGCGACCATGCCACGCGTACGCCGTGCAGGTCGCGGTCCAGCGAGCCGGCGAAGACTTCCGGCAACTCTTGATTCGACACCGGCGAACGGTCATCGGGGCCGGCGAGCGCCCGCAGGAAGAACGCCACGTCGCCGACCGTCCGCCCCATCGGGCCCTCGACGGCCAGCGGAAACCAGGCATCCATCGCCGTGGTCGACGGCACCCGTCCAGGCGAGGGCCGGAAGCCCACGATGTTGCAGAACGCCGCCGGGTTGCGCAGCGAGCCGCCCAGGTCTGACCCGTCGCACAGCGGCAGCATCCGGGCGGCCAGCGCCACCGCTGCGCCCCCGCTGGAGCCGCCGCAGGTCTTGCCGATGTCGTAGGGATTGCGGGTGATGCCGAACACCGGGTTGAAGGTGTGCGAACCGGCGCCGAACTCGGGCGTGTTGGTCTTGCCCACCATCACAGCGCCGGCCTCTCGCTGACGCTCCACCACCAGCGCATCGATGTCGGGGACGAAGTCGGCGAACAGCGGCGAGCCCATGGTGGTGCGCACACCGGCGGTCAGCGCCAGGTCCTTGTGAGCCACCGGCAGCCCGTGCAGCAGTCCGAGCGACTCGCCGCGGGCCTGCGCGTCGTCGGCAGCGGCCGCACGTTCGGCCGCCAGCTCAGGCGTGAACGTGACAATGGCGTTGAGCGCAGGGTTGACCTGATCGATGCGCTCGAGATGTGCCGCCAGCAGCTCTCGCGCCGAGATCTCGCCGTCGGCCAGCATGGCCGCCATCTGCGTGGCAGGCAGCCCGCAGACGCCCGCATCATTCCCAGAGCCCGAGTTCATCGGGTCATTCGACCACAGTCGCACGCCCGCCGCCGCGTAAGTTTCAGGCCATGAGCCAGTCATTCACTGCTGGGACCAGCGACGAGAACCGTCGCACCGCCCAGACCGTCGAGCTGCTGCAGACGCTGATCCGCAACGAGTGCGTCAACTACGGCACGGCCGAATCCGGCGGTGAAGTCCGCAACTCCGACACCATTCAGGCCTACCTCGAAGGCGCCGGACTGGATCTCGAGGTGTTCGACGCGGCGCCTGGCCGGCGATCGCTGGTCACCCGCATCGAAGGCAGCGACCCGAACGCTCCCACCCTGTGCCTGATGGGCCACACCGACGTGGTGCCGGTGAATCGTGACGGCTGGAGCCGCGACCCCTTCGGAGGCGAGCTCATCGACGGCGAAGTCTGGGGCCGCGGCGCCGTCGACATGCTCAACCTCACGTCCTCGATGGCGGTGACAATGCGGCACCTGGCCCTGACCGGCTACCGGCCCAAGGGCGACCTCATCTATTTCGCCTGTGCCGACGAGGAAGCCGGTTCGAACTACGGCGCTCGCTGGATGGCCGAGA
This sequence comes from Acidimicrobiia bacterium, assembly GCA_022821985.1. GTDB lineage: Bacteria > Actinomycetota > Acidimicrobiia > Acidimicrobiales > Poriferisodalaceae > Poriferisodalis. The sequence continues at coordinate 105,172 of JAJECP010000037.1, read as the reverse complement.
ACCACTGGGATGTCATCGGCGCCGACTACGTGCTGACCGAGAACGGCGGCCTGCACTCGGGGTCGCCCGACGCCCCGTTCATCGGCATGAACATCGGCGAGAAGGGCGTGGCGTGGCGGCGACTGCGAGTGCGAGGCGTGCCCGGCCACGGCTCACGTCCGTTCCGGCAAGACAATGCCCTCGTGAAGGCCGCCGCAGTAGTGCACCGGATCTCGGAGTACCGGCCACCGCCGAAGTTCCACGAGCTGTGGCGCGAGCAGGTCGACACGCTCGGCGTCGACGACGAAACCAAGGCCATCATGCTCGACGAGAACCTCATCGAGGACTGGCTCGACGCCCATCCGAGCGCGTCGGCGGCCGCTCACCTGTACTCGTGCACCCACACATCGTTCTCGCCGAACGTCCTCGGGGCGCCCACCGCCATGAAGACGAACGTCATCCCCGATCACGTCGACATCGAGGTGGACGTGCGGACGCTGCCCGGCGAGGGCGCTGCGGAGGTGCAGGCGCATCTCGACGAGGCGCTCGGTGATCTCGCCGACCAAGTCGAGGTGGAGATCATCATGAACGACCCGGCATCGCTGAGCCGGGTCGAGACGCCGCTGTGGGACGCGCTGGAGGTGGCGGTGGGGCGCCGCTTCCCGACTGCCCGGCTGACGCCGCAGCTCATCATCGGGTTCACCGACTCCCGGGTGTACCGCGACATGGGGGCAGTCGCATACGGCGCCGGCCTGTTCAGCCCCGAGCTCGACGGCGCCGACTTCGGCGCCCGGTTCCATGGGAACGACGAGCGCATCGACATCGAGTCGCTGGCGCTTACCACCCAGCTGTGGCTCGACGTGGTCGACAGCCTCTGGGACTAGCGTCTGGCGGGCACGAGGAGCGGGCGTGAGTGTCTGAGGACGAGGCTGTCAGCAAGGGCGTCGGCGAGCTCGCCTACTGGTCCCAACGCAAGGACGCCGAGGGGACGCTGGACAACTACTGGTTCGAACGCTTCTACACCGGCCACTTCGGCCTGACACACGACGATTACCGGGACAAACGTGTGCTCGACATCGGCTGCGGTCCGCGAGGGTCGCTCGAGTGGGCAACCATGGCCCGCGTGCGAGTCGGCGTGGATCCGCTGGCCGACGATTATCTCCAAATGGGAGCTGCGGAACATGCGATGACCTACGTCGCATCCGGTGCCGAGACCATCCCATTTCCCGATGCCAGCTTTGACGTTGTCTGCTCGTTCAACTCACTCGGCCATGTCGACGACCTCGAAGCAGCAATCGCCGAGATGAAGCGCCTCACGGCCCCTGGCGGCCTGCTGCTCGTGATCTCCGACGTGCACGACCGTCCGACGCCCCAAGAGCCGATCTGCTTCGACTGGGATGTCATCGAGCTCTTCGCTCCCGAATTCGCCATCCAGTCGTTTCGCTGCCTGGAGAAGTTCGGCAACGGCGCCTACCAGAGTGCCGAACAGGGCATCTTCTTCGACCATGCCAACACGCAGCGCCGCTACGGGGTGCTCACAGCGAGGTTCATGCGCGTCGCCGAACCCCAGCCCGAAGCGCTGGAAGAACGCACCGAACCGGAGCCGCAGACCGAGGCTCCCGAGGCCGCAGCACCGCTGGAACCGACGCTCGGCGAAGCTGCCACGCAACTCGCGACCGCAGCCATGCGCACCATCCGGGCCGGCTCCGAGCAGCTGGCTGAGCGAGTCGAACAAGCACGACGCGATCGACGTCGCTGACGGTGCACGCGATGGGCGATCCGCTCCAGCACCGGTTGAGGCATTTGGGGCCAGCCATACACTGCGGTTGATGGCACAGGGCGACACGACGCCGCACGGCGCGACAGCCAGCACAGTGCCGGACGCCGCATCCGGTACACCGCTCTTCGAGATCGACGACTTGGGGGTGCGGGCCGTCGACGGCCCGCAGATCCTGCGCGGCGTGGATCTGGTGGTCAACGCGGGCGAGTGCCACGCCATCATGGGTCCCAACGGGTCGGGCAAATCGACCCTGGCCACCACGATCCTGGGCTCGCCGGAGTACGAGGTGACCGGCGGGGAGATCCGCTACCGGGGCGACGACGTGGCCGAGTGGGATCCCGACGCCCGCTCGAAGGCCGGGCTGTTCCTGGCGTTCCAGTACCCGCAGCACATTCCAGGCGTGTCGGTGCGCAATTTCCTGCGCCAAGCGGTCTCGGCACGGCGGGGCGAAGACGTGTCGGCCATCGAGATCTACGTCGCCATGGGCGAGTGGATGTCGCGGCTGGGCATGGACGAGTCGTTCATGGACCGCTACCTCAACGAGGGCTTCAGCGGCGGCGAGCGCAAGCGCAATGAGATCTTGCAGCTCGCCCTGCTCGAACCCGATGTGGCCGTGCTCGACGAGACAGATTCGGGCCTCGACATCGACGCGCTGCGGGTGGTGGCCACCGGACTGCAGCAGGTCCGCGCCGAGCGGCCGCACATGGGCGTGGTGCTCATCACGCACTACGAACGCCTGCTGGGCGAGATCGAACCCGACTACGTCCACGTGCTGGTCGACGGGCAGATCGTGGCCTCAGGCGGCCCGGAGCTCGCCGCCGAGCTGGAACGAGACGGCTACGAGCCCTTCGAGCAGAAGGCGGCGGCGTGAGCGCCCGGGTCAGCCCCGAGATCGACGGGGCAGTGAAGGCGCAGTTCCCGCTGCTCGGGCGCAGCGTCCACGGCCGTCCGATCGTCTATCTCGACTCTGCGGCATCGTCGCAGAAGCCGATGGCGGTGCTCGACGCCATGGACGACTACTACCGCACCGTCAATGCCAACGTTCATCGCGGCGCGTACGAGATCGCCGCGGCCGCGACAGAGCAGATGGAACAGGCACGGGCCGACGTTGCCCGGTTCATCTCGGCCCCCAGCGCGGACGAGATCGTCTTCACCAAGAACGCCACCGAGGCCATGAACCTGGTGGCCCGCTCGTGGGGCGGCTCGAACCTCGGTCCGGCCGATGCGATCGTGCTCACCGAGATGGAGCACCACGCCAACATCGTGCCGTGGCACATCCTGGCCGCCGAGCGGGGCTTTGAGATCCGCTGGATTCCCATCACCCACGACGGCTGCTTGGACCTCACCGACCTCGACCGCCTGCTCGACGGGGCGAAGCTGCTGTCGGTGACCGCCATGAGCAACGTGCTCGGCACGCTCAACCCGATCCCCCGCCTCGCCGCCGCAGCTCACGACGCCGGTGCGCTGCTCAGCGTGGACGCCAGCCAGTACGTGCCGCACCTGCCCACCGACGTGGGGGAACTGGGCGCCGACTTCATGGTGTTCACCGGGCACAAGATGTGCGGCCCGACCGGCGTGGGCGTGCTGTGGGCTCGCATGGAGCTGCTCGACGCCATACCGCCGTTCCTGGGCGGCGGCGAGATGATCCTCGACGTCACCAAGGAAGGCTTCCGGCCCAACACAGTGCCGCACAAGTTCGAGGCGGGCACCCCGCCCATCGCCGAGATCGTGGGCCTCGGGGCCGCGGTGAGATACCTCGAGGGGCTGGGCATGGATGCCGTGCGAGCCCACGAGGTCAGCCTCACCGGCTATGCCTTGCGGACGCTGACCGACCGCCACGGCGACGACATCACCGTGCACGGGCCTTCGGAGCCGGCGCAGCGCGGCGGCGTGCTGTCGTTCGTGTACCGCGACGTGCACCCGCACGACATCTCCCAAGTGCTCGACCAGAGCGGCGTGTGCGTGCGCGCCGGTCACCACTGCGCCAAGCCGCTCATGCGATGCCTCGGCGTCACCGCCACCACACGGGCCTCGCTGTACGTGTACAACGACACTTCCGACATAGATTCGCTGGCCGATGCGCTTGACGAGGTCGGCGCACTGTTCGGCCACTAGAGGCGACGGACCGGGACGAAGCAGGATCCGATGGCTGGGCTCGAAGACCTGTACCGGGAGATCATCCTCGATCACTACCGGAACCCGCGCAATCGCGGCGAGCTGGAATGCCCGCCGGCGCAACGCAGCGAGGGCTTCAACCCGCTGTGCGGGGACGAGGTGGTGCTGACCTTCGAGATGGACGGCGAGGTAGTGACCGACCTTCGTGTCGGCGGCTACGGCTGCTCGATCAGCCAGGCATCCGCTTCGATGATGTCGGCTGCGGTGATCGGCAAGACCATCGATGAGATCCGCGATCTGACGCGATCCTTCAAGGCCATGATGTCCATCCACGAGGAGTCGATCGGCGGCGACGGCAGTGAGGCGCTCGACGGTGCAGCCGACGGCGCCGGCGCCAATGACGGGGCGTTGCGCCTTGGCGATCTGGAGGCGCTGCGCGGCGTCGTGAAGTTCCCAGTGCGCATCAAGTGCGCCACCCTCGGCTGGAACGCGCTCGCCACCGGCCTCGACGAGACAGCCGAGGGCGAGTGAGCCGACGGGCCGAACTCATCGAGCGAGCGCGGCAGCTCGCCCCGAAACTGGCTGCCCGAGCGGCGGCCGACCCGTGGGCTCGCCGTGTCGAACCCGATGTCATCGAAGAGTTGCGCGGCGCCGAGCTGCTCACGATCGGCCAGCCGAGCGCCAACGGCGGCCAAGAGCTCGACTGGATCACCTACCTCGAAGTGAACGCGGCGCTGGCCGAAGGCTGCCCGTCAACCGCGTGGCACTCATGCGTCGGCAATGCACACGCTTGGCTGGTGGGCCACTGGCCCGATGCGTGCCAGCAAGAGATCTACGGCGACGGGCCCGACATCTACGTGGCCGGTGTGCTGGTCGACCGAGGCGACGCGGTGCCAGTCGACGGCGGCTGGACGCTGAGCGGCTTCTGGCCTTTTGGCTCGGGCATCGATCACGCCGGCTGGGTCATCCTGGGCGGCCACTTCCCATCCCCTGACGGCGACGGCCAAGTCTCAGGCATGTTCGTGCTCCCAGCCGAGGATGTCTCGGCGCTCGACGACTGGCACGCCAACGGGCTGCGGGCCACCGGCAGCAGCAGCCTCGTGGTGAAGGACGCGTTCGTGCCTGAGCACCGCTTCATCCGCGGTGACGTGCTGGCGTCAGGCCAGACGCCTGGCATGGCCCGCAACATCGGCTGGATCCAGCGCAGCTCGCTCATGCCGACGCTGGCCTATGCGCTGGTGCCGCCGGCACTGGGGGCTGCGCGGGCCTCGCTAGCCGCGTTCGCCGAGGAGGTCGACGGAAAGATCATCAGTCACGTCGACGTGCCACAGACTGACTGGCCGCTGACGCACCGCCAGTTCGCCGAAGCCCACGCACTCGTCGACCAAGGCGAACTGCTGATGCGACGTACCGCCGCGCTGCTGATCGACGCCGCACGCAACGACGAGGCCCTGGAGCTGCCGCTGCGGGCGAGGGTCCGGCTGGACTGCGCATACGCCGTCCGCCGCTGCCTGGAAGCCGTGCAGTCGCTCTATCTGGCCACCGGCGGCCGCGGCGTGCGCGACTCCAACCGCATCGGCCGCCTCCAAGCCGACCTGCAGGCCATCAACATGCACGCCATCACAGCCCTCGACCCAGCGCTGGAGGCCTACGGCCGCATCCTCATGGGCCACCCCCCTCGCACACCCCGTCTCTAGCGCGACGGCCGCCCGAACAGCCGGGCTACCAGCGGTGGCCGGGGGGGACTCCGGTCATCCATTCGGAGATGCGGCGTGAGGTGCCTGGTGTGGTGCCTGGGGGGAGTTCGCCGGGGGGGAAGAAGGCCACCTCGGCGATCTCGGGTGAGACTGATTCCTCGACACGCCAATCGGTCACCACGAATACGACGATGTGATCGCTGCGGTTGCCGTGGCGTGAGGAGTACACGCCGAGCACGTTCTGGGGCGTCTCGGCCACGACGACACCGGTCTCCTCGCGCAGTTCCCGCGCTACCGCCTCCACCAGCGCCTCGCGGGTCTTGACGCCGCCGCCAGGCAGGAACCAGCCGTCGCGGTAGGTGTGCCGCACCAGGCAGACGCGGCCCTTGTGGTCGACGACCAAGCCGCGCACGCCGAGCGTGACTCTCGCCGGCCGCAAACGCACCCAGAACTCGAAGAGCTGGTGCAGCATGCGGCGCACGCCCGGTTTCGATTCGACCGTGCCCTCCACGACGGGCGCGGGCGCAGCACGCTCGGGGCGATCTGGCTTGGTGCGCCGCTTCAGGCGTGGCAGTCGCATCGGGCGGCTGTCAGCCCGCGGCGCCTGCTAGGCCGTCCATTGCACGAGCCAGCGCGGCGTCCAGCTCGGTCACGCCGCCGCGGTCGTGCGTGTTCAGCGCAACCTCCACGGTGCTGTACACGTTCGACCAGTTGGGATGGTGATCCATCTTTTCGGCCACCAGGGCGGCAGCGGCCATGAAGCCGAACGCCTCCACGAAGTTCCCGAAGCGGAAGGAGCGGCGCAGCTCCGTGCCCGACACCTCCCAGGCCCCGAGCTCGGCGGCGAGTTCGCTCAGTTCGTCCTGCGTCAACAGCTCTCGTGCCATCGGATCACCCTCCCCAGGTTTCCCCTCGCCCAGTCAACACCAACCGGCAAGTACATCGAAAGATCAATATGCGCGGTCGTCGGGGGCAGACGCCAAGCGATACTCAGCTGCGCTCAGCCCAGTTCGTCGAGCGGGTCTGCCCAAGGGTCGGCAAATGGATCGTCCGGAGCAGACGCCCCCGTTCCTGCAGCCGGGGCGCTGCCGAGCCCGCCGATGGACACCGCTACGCCGGCATCGGGTTCTTCGGGCAGGTAGGGCGTGTAGCCGTCGGCTTCGAGCGCCTCGGCAAGCTCGGGTCCGCCGGAGTCGACGATGCGGCCGTCCACGATCACGTGGACCTCGTCGGGCCGGAGGTACTCCAGCACACGGGTGAAGTGCGTGATGGCCAGCACGCCTAAGCCGGCTTCGGTGAGCGCTTCGATGCGGTTGGCGCAGGCGCGCAACGCGTCGATGTCGAGGCCGCTGTCGATCTCGTCGAGGATGGCGATGCGGGGCTGCAGCACGGCGAGCTGCACGGTTTCGTTGCGCTTCTTCTCGCCGCCTGACATGTCGACGTTCAGCGGCCGGGCCACCAGCTCGGCCTTCAGCCCGACGGCTGCCGCCTCGGCTTCGAGCAGGCTGCGGGTGCGCTCGAGCTGGTCATCGCTCGGGCCGTCATCGCCGGCCCGCAGCGCAAGCGCCTCGGCCAGTGCTTGGGCGGCCGAGACGCCCGGCACCTCGGTCGGATGCTGCATGGCCAGGAACAGCCCGGCCTGCGCCCGCTCCCAGGGCGCCAGGCTCAGCACGTCGACGCCATCGAGGGTGACCGATCCGGCAGTGACCTCGTAACCGGGGCGGCCCATCACGACGTGCGCCAGCGTGCTCTTGCCCGAGCCGTTGGGTCCCATGACTGCGTGAACTCGCCCGGAGGACACTTCGAGATCCACGCCCTGGAGGATCTCGGTGTCGCCCGCCGATGCGTGCAGTCCCTCGATGCGCAGCGTGTGCGCGGCCTCGGCGGTCGGAGCGCTCATGGCAGCACCACCGCCACGCCGTCGTCGCCGGTGCGAATCTCATACACCGGGACCGGCTGGGTGGCGGGGAAGCAGTTCGGCCGGCCCGTTCGCAGGTCGAAGCTCGACGAGTGCTGGGGGCATTCCAGCGCGCACTCGTCGGGCCACACCCAGCCGTCGGCCAGCGAGTAGTTCTGGTGGCTGCACTGGTCGCCGATGGCGTAGAAGTCGTCGCCGATGCGTGCGAGCGCAATGCGGTGACCCTCGACGTCGAAGCGGCGGGCCTCGCCGTCGGGCACGTCGTCGTGCTGGCACAGCACGACAGTGCGGGTATCGCCTGCGGTGCTCATCGCAGCGCCTCCATGGCGGTCGAGCTCATCGCACCGCCTCCATGGCGGTCGTGCTCATCACAGCGCCGCCGTGAAGTCGGCGTCCGACACCAGCTCGTCGATGCGCTGGCGCACCGACGCCGAGATCTGCTCAGACGGCAGCGCATCGAGCACCTCGTCGAAGAAGCCGCGCACCACGAGCGCCTCGGCAACGTCAGTCGGCACGCCCCGGCTCTCGAGGTAGAAGCGCTGGTCGGCGTCGACCGGGCCGATCGACGAGGCGTGGCTGCACTGCACGTCGCTGTTCTCGATCTCGAGGTTCGGCACCGACTCGGCCCACGCATTCGGCGACAGCTTCAGGTTCCGGTTGGTTTGATCGGCCTGGACGTTCGAGGCGTCGGCCTCGATGCGGATCAGCCCGGTGTAGACGGCCCGGGCGTAATCGTCGACCGCCCCCTTGAACAGCAGGTCAGATGTGGTGTGCGGTGCCACGTGGGTCTGGAACGTGCGAAAGTCGAGCGTGGAGGTGCCACGGCCGAAGTACACGGCGTCGATCTCGCTGTGGCCGCCGCGGCCGGTCATGTCGATTCCGATGCGAGCCCGTGCGTAGTCGCCGCCCATCGCCACATGACCGATCCTCAGGTTGGCGTCGCGGCCTGCGTCTGCGCAGAGGTTGGCGATCTGCCAGGCGGCGTCGCCGAGTTCCTGCACGGTGACGTGGCCGAGATGCGCGCCGTCGCCCACGCTCAGCTCGGTGAGCGGGCAGATGAGTGCGGGTGTGTTCCCGCCGGTGTGGTGCTCGATCACGGTGGCCTGGCTGGTGCGGCCAGCCATCACGACGAGTCGAGGGAACCATGCCAGCCCGTCGACGTCGGTGTGGACGTGCACCACGATGGGATCGGTCAGCACCGCCTTCGGATCGATGCTGACCACCACCGGAGCCGAGGCGAGTGCGAGGTTCCAGTCGCCGAAGACATCCGGCCCCTCGGGCGCCACCGTGCCGATCAAGTCGTCGGCTCCGCTGCCGAGCGTGTCGACGCGGACACCGTCGGCTCGCACCGACACGTCGAGGACTGCACCGTTGGCGATGTGTACGACCGCTGCGGCGCCGTCGTCGACACCGCTCATCAGGCCCATCGGTCCGGCGGTGCCGCCCGGCGCCGCGACGGCATATCGCGCCGGGTCGAGATCGTCGATCGGGGTGTAGCGCCACACCTCTTCGGTGAACGACGGCTGGCCCGTCGCGACTGCCCGATCCGCTGCCGCGCGGCGCCGCTTGGCCAACGCGTCGGAACCGTCGAGCGCGTCGACGAGGTCGGGGCTGAACACGCTGCGGAGGCTACCGGCGCGCCCGTCAGGGCCTAGGGCTTGATCAAACCTCGCCGTCTTTGCGGTCGTCGCGGTCCGAACGACGCTTCACACGCTTTGCCTTGCGGGCAGCCTTGCGATTCTTGGACCTGATGCGGATGCCCTTGCGCCGGGACTGTTCCGCGGCAACCTCTTCGAGGATTCGCGGACCGGCCTCGTTCAGGATGTCCTCGGCAGCGTCGAGGAGGTCGCCGATGGACTCATCCACGCCGATGCTCTCGGGCTCGGTGGCGAAGTTGCGTACACCCAGCGAGCCGTGCTGCCAGCCGGCGTCAAGCCGTCGGGGCGAATACGACGGACAGTCTTCGGGGCAGCGCCACGGGGCCTCGGGGGCCAAGTCGAGGTTGCACTTCCGCACGGTGTCGCCGTTGGGGTAGGACCGGCTCTCGTAGTGGCGACAGTTGGTCCGCATCGGCATGGCAGTCGCCTCCTTCAGCGCTGCGAAATCGCCTCGGCCAGCGCTATGGCCCGCCGAGCCTCGTCAACATGAAGATTCTCGACCATCTTGCCGTCCACGGTGACGACCCCGCGGCCATCTGCCACCGCCGCCTCGAATGCCTCGATCACCTGGCGGTGGAAGTCGAGCTCGTCGAGGCTCGGCGAGAAGGCTCCGTTGGCGGGGTCGACCTGGCTGGGGTGGATCAGCGTCTTGCCGTCGAAGCCCAGGTCGGCGCCTTGGCGGCACACGGCCGCAAGTCCGTCGGCGTCGCGGATGTCGTTGTAGACACCGTCGAGGGCGGTGACGCCGGCCTCCCGGGCAGCCACCAAGCAGGTCGCGAGGTGCGGCACCAGAGCAGCTCGGTCGGGCGTGATGGTGGCGTGCAGTTCCTTGGCCATGTCGTTGGTGCCCATGACTACCGCTTCGGTCCGCTCGAAGCCGGCGATCTCGCGGGCATGGGCAATGCCCGCCGGTGTCTCGATCATTGCCCAGATGCGCACCGAGTCGGGGGCGCCCGCGGTGTCGAGCAGGTCGGACACGGCAGCGAGATGTGCAGCGCTCGACACCTTGGGGATGACGACGGCCGAGGGAGCTGCTGCACCCGCGGCCCTGATGTCGTCGCGACCCCACGGGGTGTCGAGACCGTTGCAGCGGATGGTCAGCTCGCGGTAGCCGTACTCGCCCGATGATGCGGCGGCGCACGCGCCCTCGCGGGCGGCTTCCTTGGCATCGGGCGCCACCGCATCCTCGAGATCGAAGATGAGCGCATCCGCGCCGATGCTCTTGGCCTTCTCCAGCGCCCGGGCGTTGGCCGCCGGCATGTAGAGCACCGATCGGCGCGGGCGGGGGCTGGCGGCGACAGCGCTCATATGGCGTCCAGACTCTCTCAGGCAGTCTCGAGGCCGTAGGCGGCGGCCAGCTCAGGGTCGGCCGCCGACAGGTCACGAGCGAGCTGCAGCACCACCCGGCACTGCTTCACCGTGGCGTCGTCCTGCATCTTGCCGTCGATCATCACGGCGCCGGTGCCGTCGCCCATCTCGGTCACCACCCGCTGCGCCCACGCCACCTCGGCTGGCTCGGGGCTGAACACCCGCTTGGCGATGGCGATCTGGCTGGGATGCAGGCTCCACGCGCCCACGCAGCCCAGCAGGTAGGCGTTGCGGAATTGGTCCTCGCAGCCGACGGGGTCGGCGATGTCGCCGAACGGCCCGTAGTAGGGCAGGATCCCTGCGGTGCCGCAGGCGTCCACCATGCGGGCCAGCGTGTAGTGCCACAGATCCTGCTGGAAGGCAGTGCGAGCGCCGTCGCCTGCGTCGCCGTCTCCCTCGGGCACCGGATCGGTGCGCACGAGATAGCCGGGGTGCCCGCCGCCCACCCGGGTGGTCTTCATGCGGCGGTCGGCGGCCAGGTCGGCAGGCCCCAGCGACAGCCCCTGCATGCGAGGGCTGGCCAGGCAGATCGACTCCACGTTGGCCACGCCGCGAGCCGTCTCGAGGATCGCATGCACCAGCAGCGGCTGCTCGATGCCCACCCGGGCTTCAAGCTGAGCCAGCAGCCGGTCCACGTAGTGAATGTCTTCGGGGCCTTCCACCTTGGGCACCATGATCACGTCGAGCTTGTCGCCGATCTCGTGGCACAGCGCCCAGACATCGTCGAGGAACCACGGCGAGTCGAGGCTGTTCACCCGGGTCCACAGCTGCGTGTGACCGCGCTCCCACGCCTTGCCCACCTCGATCAGCCCGGCCCGCGCAGCGTCCTTGCTGTCGGCCGACACGGCGTCTTCGAGGTTGCCGAGCAGCACATCCACGGTGGGGGCGATGTCGGGCACCTTGGCCCGCATCCGCTCATTCGACGGGTCGAAGAAGTGGATCATGCGAGACGGCCGGAAGGGGACCTCGCGCAGCGGAGCAGGCGCCCCGAGCGCCAGCGGGGCGAAGAAGTCTTTTGGACTGCGCATCAGCCGATCGATCCCTCCATCTGAAGCTCGATCAGCCGGCTCCATTCCACGGCGTACTCCATCGGCAGCGTGCGCGTCACCGGCTCGATGAAGCCGTTCACCACCATGCCCATGGCCTGCTCGGCCGACAGGCCGCGGCTCATCAGGTAGAAGAGCTGCTCGTCGGCCACTTTCGACACCGTGGCCTCATGGCCGATCTCGGCGTCACGTGAGCCGATCTCCTGGTACGGGTAGGTGTCCGAGCGGCTGTCCTGGTCGAGCAGCAGCGCATCGCACTGCACGTGGCTGCGGCAGCCGCTCATGCCGTCTTCCACCCGCACAAGGCCGCGGTAGGTGGTGCGCCCGCCGTCCTTCGAGATCGACTTCGACACGATCTTCGACGTGGTCTCGGGCGCCGCGTGCACCATCTTGGCCCCGGCGTCCTGGTGCTGGCCGTTGCCGGCATACGCCACCGACAGCACCTCGCCCGAGGCCTTGGGCCCCATCAGGTACACGGCCGGGTACTTCATGGTGAGCCGGGAGCCGATGTTGCCGTCGATCCATTCCACGTGGGCCTCGTCGTAGGCGGCGGCCCGCTTGGTGACCAGGTTGAACACGTTGTTCGACCAGTTCTGGATGGTGGTGTAGGTGATGCGCCCGCCCGGTAGTGCCACCAGCTCGACGACCGCCGAGTGCAGCGAGTCGGTGGTGTACACCGGCGCCGAGCAGCCCTCGATGTAGTGCACCGTGGCGCCCTCGTCGGCGATGATCAGCGTCCGCTCGAACTGGCCCATGTTCTCGGCGTTGATGCGGAAGTAGGCCTGCAGCGGCATCTCCACCTCGACGCCGGGCGGCACGTAGATGAACGACCCGCCCGACCACACGGCCGAGTTGAGCGCTGCGAACTTATTGTCGCCCGGGGGGATGATCGTGCCGAAGTAGCGCTGCACGATGTCGGGGTACTCCTTGACGGCGGAGTCCATGTCGCTGAACAGCACGCCCTGGGCTTCGAGGTCTTCCCGGTTGCGGTGGTACACCACTTCCGACTCGTACTGGGCGGTGACCCCGGCGAGGTACTTGCGCTCGGCCTCGGGGATGCCCAGCTTCTCGTAGGTGTCCTTGACCGAGTCGGGCAGCTCTTCCCAGGCGTCGACCTGGCCCTCGGTGGGCTTGATGTAGTAGTAGATGTCGTCGAAGTAGATCTCCGACATGTCGCCGCCCCAGTTGGGCATGGGCTTGCGCAGGAAGGTCTTGTAGGCCCGCAGGCGGAAGTCGAGCATCCACTGCGGCTCGTTCTTGAGACTCGACATCTCGCGGATGATCTCTTCGTCCAAGCCCTTGCGCGGCTTGAAGACGTAGTCCTCCTCGTCGCTCCACCCCAGCTTGTATTTGCCGAGGTCGATTCCGACGGTTGGCTCGGCGATGTCAGTCACAACCTCAGCCTAACGCCGCCCCCGTCGGGGTCCGAGTGCAGGGCGCGGCGCGGAGCGGTCAGCTGATCAAGGCGGGGGCGAGGCGGCGCCAGCCGTCGAATGCGGCTGGGGGGTCGTCGGCCAGGACCTGCACACAGACGTGGTCGGCGCCGGCGTCGAAGTGGGCGTCCACACGGGCCTTGACGTCGTCTTCGGTGCCCCAAGCCACGATGGCGTCGACCAGCTTGTCGGACGGTCCCCCGTCGGGGCCGCCGTCGATGTCGGCTTGGGTGAAGCCCAGCCGCAGCAGGTTGTTGGCGTAGTTCGGCAGACCCAGATAGATGGCCATGTTCTTGCGGGCCAGCGCACGGGCCGAGTCGGCATTCGTGTCGAGAATGGCCATCTGCTCGGGATACAGCGCCGCGTCGGGGCCCATGGTGTCGCGGGCCACTGCCGTGTGCTCAGGCGGTACGAAATAGGGGTGGGCGCCGGCAGTTGCGGTGGCCGACAGCTCCAGCATCTTCGGGCCGAGCGCAGCCAGCACGATCTCGGGCAGCTCCTGGGGGCCGTGTGCCATGAAGCGGGCCTTGCCCATGCGCTCGAGGTACTCGCGCATGTAGCTGAGCGGCTTGGAGTAGTCGTGCTTTCGGATGTACTCGACGAGGTGGTGATGGCTGACGCCGAGGCCCAGCAGGAACCGTCCGGGGTGGGCTTCGTCGATGGTGCGCAGCGTGTTGGCCATCGTCATGGGGTCGCGGGCGTAGATGTTGGCGATGCCGGTGGCGATCTTGATGGTGCTGGTGCCTTCCAGCAGCCGCGCGGCGGCCACGAACGGGTCGCGCCCGACGGCCTCGGGGATCCAGAACGCCCCGTAGCCGAGTTCCTCGGCTTCGGCCACGAACTCCACGCCCTGCGCGGACGGCAGTGCATCGAGCACCCCCGTCCAGATGCCGATACGCCCCAAGTCGATGCTTCCCATGCTCATGGGCCGTGACGCTACCGCCGCAGCTTGAAGCGCGTCAGGTTGTCGACCGGGGCGAAGCGAAGCGCGGGATCAGTCGAGGCGGCGGAGTTCGCCCATGTAGCGGACTCGGCGGTCGAGGTAGTTCTGCACGCCGGGCAGGATGAGCGGGGCGGTGTCGACGCCCTCGCGGATCTTGGCGGGTGTGCCCACTGCGATGGTGCCCGGCGGGACTTTCATGCCGCCTGGCACCACGGCGCCGGCACCGACCAGCGCTCGCTCGCCGATCTCGGCGTCGTGCAGCACGATTGCGCCGGTGCCCACCAGGGCCTCGTCGTGCACCACACCGCCCTCGATGTGCGCCAGGTGGCCGATGGTGCAGCGCTCCCCCACGGTGGTTGACCATTCCTCTGTGACGTGCAGCACGGCATTGTCCTGCACCGAACTGCCGGCCCCCACGACGATGTCGTTGTCGTCGCCACGCAGCACCGCGCCCGACCAGATCGACGCCTCTGGGCCGATCGTCACCCGCCCGATGATGATCGCCTCGGGCATCACGAAGGCATCGGGGTGGATGTCGGGCACATGGTCGCCAAGCGCATATATCGGCACGCCGCCACGCTAGTGGTCAGCCTCCGAATTGACGGAGTGATCGACGCAGCTCGGGCGGTACGGTGCGGGCTCCATGACGCAGGCTCCGGTGGCACCGCAGCGACCGCACGTGCGGCGCATTCACGGCACTGAGACCGACGACCCCTGGCACTGGCTGCGCGACCGGGACGACCCCTCGGTGCGGGAGTATCTCGAGGCCGAGAATGCCTATACGGAAGCCGCGACTGTCCACCTGGCGGATCTTCGGGAGCAGATCTTCGGCGAGATCAAGGCCCGCACCAAGGAAACCCACCAGTCGTTGCCGACGCCGAAGGACGACTGGGAATACCGGGCTCGCACCGTGGAGGGGTTGCAGTACGTCATCCATGTGAGGCGCCCCCGGGGCGGCACCGACGATGACGAGGTGGTGCTGCTCGACGAGAACGAGTTGGCCGAGGGCCACGAGTACTTCGCCGTCGGCGACCTGGCCGTCAGCCCCGATCACCGCCTGCTCGCCTACACCACCGACACCGAGGGCGACGAGAAGTACACGCTGACGGTGGTCGACATCGCGACCGGTGAGGTGCTGGACGGCCCCGACGTGCCCGCGCCGGGATGTGGGCTGAGCGAGCTCAGCTACGGGCTGGTGTGGGCCAACGACAACTCGACGCTGTTCGCCGTGCGCACCGACGACGCCCAGCGCCCAAACCGGGTCATCCGCCATGCCGTAGGCACCGACCCCGCCGGCGATGTCGAGGCCTACCGAGAAGACGATGAGCGGTTCTGGGTGGGCGTGGGGGCCACCAGCAGCGAACGCTTCGTGGTGATCGGTTCGCAGTCGAAGATCACGTCGGAGCACCGGCTGGTGGACGCCGATCGGCCCGCTTCAGAGCCATTGCTCGTGCGTGAGCGGCGGGCAGGTATCGAGTACGGCCTCGACCACCAGGGCGAGCGGTTGCTCATCGTCACCAACGACGGCGCTCTGGACTTCCGGCTGGTCGAGGCGCCCGTGCCGAGCGAAGGCAGCACCCCGGCCGCAGGCGACGCACCGGTAGAGGGCGCTCCCCCCGGGCACGACAGCACGTGGCGCGAGCTGATTGGCGCGCGCGAAGGCATCCGCATCGACGGCTTGGACTGCTTCCAGGACTTCGTGGTTGTCCACGAGCGCCAGGACGGTCTGGTCCGGCTGCGGGTTCATGACACTCGTGATGCCCAGCCGAGCGGGTTGAGCCCGAACGGTGCCGGTGTCGGCACTTCAGGTACCGGCACCGACGGACGCGGCGATGCGAACCCGGGCGAGCTTGGCCCTGCATTTGAGATCGAGATGCCAGAGCCGGTCTACGAGGCCGGCGGCGGGGCGAATGCCGAATTCGACACCCGCCGCTACCGATTCGGCTACACGTCGATGGTGACGCCGCCGTCGATCTTCGAGCTCGACTTAGACAGCGGCGAGCGAGAACTGCTCGACCAGCTGCCGGTGCTCGGCGATGTCGACCTGACGGCGTACACCACCGAGCGCATCACCGCCACGGCGCCCGACGGCACGGCGGTGCCGATCAGCCTGGTGTGGAAGCCCAGCGCAGTGAGCTGGCCAGCGCCCTGCCTGCTCTACGGCTACGGGGCCTACGAGATCGGCATGCCGGCGTCGTTCTCGACGGCCCGGCTGTCGCTGCTGGATCGGGGCGTGCTGTTCGCCATGGCCCACGTGCGCGGCGGCGGCGAGTTGGGACGGGCCTGGTACGAGGGCGGCAAGCTCGCCAACAAGCAAAACACCTTCGACGACTTCGCGGCCTGCGCCCGACACTTGGCTGCGGCCCGATGGGCGAACCCCCACCGGATCTGCGCCCGGGGCGGCAGCGCCGGCGGCCTGCTCATGGGGGCGATGGTGAACCGCCACCCGGAGCTGTTCTGCGGGGTGGTAGCCGAGGTGCCCTTCGTCGACGTGTTGAACACGATGCTCGACCCGGCCATCCCCTTGACTGTCACCGAGTACGACGAGTGGGGCGACCCGACCGACCCGGCGGCGTTCGAGACGATCCGGTCATATGCGCCCTACGAGAATGTCGAGCCGGCCGACCACCCAGCTCTGCTGGTCACCGCTGGGCTGACTGATCCGCGGGTGCAGTACTGGGAGCCTGCCAAGTGGGTGGCCAAACTGCGGGCGACGACCACTTCGACCGAGCCGATCCTGTTGCGCACCGAGATGGGCGCCGGCCACGGCGGACCCTCAGGCCGCTACGACGCCTGGCGCGATGAGGCGTTCATCCTGGCGTTCATCTGTGATGTGCTCGGCGTGGCCTAAGCCACGCGCAGACAGCACGGGTGGCGTAAGCCACGCGCAGACAGCACGGGTGGCAGAGACGGCCTAGATCAGTGCAAGCACAGCGAGTGCGGCCAGCAGGCCGTTGCGCAGCAGCGAACCGGCGCCGACGGGTTTGGACGACCAGCGGCCGAAGCACGCGCAGGCGGGGCGCTTCTCACGCGGGCGCTGCAGCACCCGCGCCAAGGCTGCGGTGAATACAACCAGCAGCCCGAGCGCCAGCCACGCCGGCCATGGCTCGGCAATTCCCGCCGCTAACCCCGCCCCCAGCACGATCTCGACCGGAGCGATGAACGGAACGGTCCAACGGGGTGCGCCCATTGCACGGGCGGCGCCCGGCCATGACGGGTCGCGCAGCTTCAGCGCGCCCGACACCAGGAACAGCACGCCGAGCGCGACGCGGGCGATGGCGCTGATCACCGGAGCAGCACACCCAGTGCGGTGCAGACGACGGCGCTGATCACCGCTGCCCGCCCATCAGCCGGCCGTCACGCGAAGGTGCCGTAGCCACCCTTCCAGAACAGCAGGGGGTCTTTCGCATCGAGCACCTCGAGCTCGACGACACGCCCCACGACGATGTCGTGATCGCCGCCGTCGTGCACGGCTTCGATGGTGCAGTCGATGTAACCGATCGAGCCCTCGATGATCGGCGCACCGGTGGGCCCGGGCCGCCACCCGACATCGGCGAACTTGTCGTCGGCCCGGCTGGCCATCACGCCACAGGTGGCCATCTGGTCCTGGGCCATGATGTTCACGCAGAAGCTGCCCGCGGCACGGATGTCGTTCCACGTCGTCGAGTCCTTGGTGGGCAGAAACGCGACGAGCGGCGGGTCGAGCGATACCGAGGTGAACGAGCCGATGGCCATGCCGACCGGCCGACCCTCGTTCACGGCGGTGACGGCGGTGACGCCCGTCGGGAAGTGCCCCAGCACATCCCGGAAGAGCCTGCTGTCGATGGAGGGCTGGTCGCTCGAGTCAGTCACGGCGCCAACCCTAGACAGCCGAACCCCGCCCGGGCCGCCCCCGGCAAGCCACATATAGCCTCCGGCCATGGCTTCGAGCGCTGACGGGAACACGGCCGACGACGCGGCGGCGAGCGTGCCGCGGAACGGCTTGGTGGCCGTGGTGAAGCGGGACTGCCCGACGTGCGAACTCATCGCGCCGGTGCTGGCAGACATCGAATCCCGAGGCTCGCTGACCGTGTTCACCCAGGACGATCCTGCCTTTCCCGAGGCGGTCGCAGCCAGGGTGCACGACGCCGACCTCGGCTTCTCGTGGCATCACGACATCGAGACGGTGCCGACGCTGATGCGGTTCGCCGACGGCGGCGAAGCCGGCCGCATCGTGGGGTGGTCCCGACGCGAATGGGAATCGTTCAGCGGACTCGGCAGCTTGGGCGCCGGTCTGCCCGAACATCGTCCCGGCTGCGGATCGCTGTCGGTCGATCCCGCCCACGTCGACGCCCTGGAGGCTCGCTTCGGCGGCTCGGGCCTGAGCGCTCGCCGCGTCGAGTTCGGCAGCCAGGAAGACGCCCACGAGGCGATGTTCGACCGGGGCTGGTCGGACGGCCTGCCGCTGGTGCCGCCGACCGTTGAGCGAGTCGCAGCGATGCTGGCAGGCACGTCGCGTGCCCCCGACGAGGTGGTGGCCAACGTCGCGCCCGATCTCGCCGACTGCACCGTCGAGAAGGCTGCGGTCAACGCCGTGATGGCCGGCTGCCGGCCCGAGTACTTCCCGGTCGTGCTCGCAGCGCTGACCGCCGTGTGCAACGACACGTTCAACATGCACGGGATGCTCGCCACGACCATGCCGGTCGGGCCGGTGTTCATCGTGAACGGGCCGATCGCCCGCCAGATCGGCATGAACAACGGGATCAACGTGTTCGGCCAGGGCAACCGGGCCAACAGCACGATCGGCCGGGCGGTGCAGCTCATCGTTCGCAACGTGGGCGGCGGACGCCCCGGCGAAGTGGACCGGGCGGCGCTCGGCCAGCCCGGCAAGGTGGGCTTCTGTTTCGCCGAGATCGAAGCCGCTGCCGACGGCAGCACCGACGAACCCGGGGGCAGCGGCTGGGACCCGCTGTGCACTGACTTCGGCTTCGAAGCCGGCACCAACGCTGTGACGGCCTTCCCGGGCGAGGCGCCCCGCTCGGTGGTCGACCAGCTCTCTCGCGATCCCGAGTCGCTGGCCCGCACCCTGGCTGCGTCGCTCAATGCGATCCATCACCCGAAGCTGGTGCTTGGCTTCGATGCGATCCTGGCGGTGGCGCCGGACCATTCCCGCGTGTTCATCGACAGCGGCTGGACGCGCCAGCAGACTGCTGACCGCATCAACGAGCTGACGACCCGACCGGGCTCCGAGCTGGTGCGCGGCGCCGACGGCATCGCCGAGGGTGTGCCCGATTTTCTGGCCGAAGCCGATCTGCCGAAGTTCCGTGAGGGAGGCCTGCACCTGGTGCACTGCGGCGGCGGCGCAGGGCTGTTCTCGGCGGTCATCGGCGGCTGGGTGAACGGCGAGGTCGGCGCTCAGCCCGTCTGCGTCGAGATCGATCCCTGGCGCTAGCAGGGCCACCTGGACACCGGGCGGCTACAGTCGATCAGGACGTGCCCACCGGATCCAACACAGGGGGGACCACATGAGCACTGTCGTCTTGGACCCGACGAACGAAGCGGCACCCGCCCATCGTGAACGGGTCACCCGGCCCGATTCGCTGGACGGCCTCACCGTGGGCCTGCTGGACATCAGCAAGCCCCGCGGCGACCGCTTCCTGAACCGGCTCGAGGAACGGCTGACCGAGCGGGGCCTGCGCGTCGAGCGCTACTCCAAGCCCACGTTCACCAAGCCGGCCCCAGTCGACCTGCGCCACGAGATCGCCACCAAGTGCGACGTGGTGATCGAAGCGCTAGCCGATTGAGGCAGCTGCACGTCGTGCAGTGTGCACGACATCGCTGATCTGGAACGCCGCGGCATCCCGTCGGTGTTCGTCGCCACCGTCCAGTTCGTCGACGGGGCCGAGGTGCAGGGCAAGGCGCTCGGCTTCGACCCGGCGGCCGTGTGGGTGGAGCATCCCATCCAGGACCGCACCGACGACGAGATGGTCGCCATCGCCGACAAGGCCTTCGACGAGCTGATCGAACAGCTCGTAGCTGCTTGAGCTACGAGCTCGACAAGCACAGCGTGGCCGCTTAGCCGAGGCGGATCCGGTCGCCGACTGCGGTGATCAAGCCTTCGGCGATCAGCTCTTCGACGAGGCGCTGAGCCCGGGCTTCGTCGCGCTCGAGATGCATGGCGTCAGCGGCGCCCGCACGCTCGATGTCGCTGGTTGACATTGCTGCGAGCAGGCGGCCCCTGGCCTGGCGGTCGCTGCCTTCGAACGGTGCTTGCCGCGCACTGACCCCGGCGCTGCGGTCGGCCGGATCTGGCTGCCCCGAAAACTCCGAGTCCAGGACCACGCTCCCCCACGCACACCACCGCTGCGCCGGGCACCGGGCACAGTTCGGGTCTCGCTTGGTGCAAACCTGGGCGCCGAGGTCCATCATCGCTTGGTTCCACGCCCAGCTCTCCCCTTCGGGAACCAGATCATCAGCGATGCGCTGGACCTCCCGCGGGCTCAGCCGGCGGCCCTGCCAGCGGGCCAGGATGCGGCCCACGTTGGTATCCACCACACCGGTGTCGATGCCGAAGGCGAAGGCCTGCACTGCACGTGCCGTGTACCGACCCACTCCGGGCAGCGCCAGCAAGTCGTCGAGATCGGTGGGTACCCCGCCCCCATGCCGTTCGGTGATGATCGCCGCCGCCTGCCAGAGGTTGCGGGCGCGCCTCGGATAGCCCAGTCCTTGCCAAGCAGCAAGCAGGTCGGCCAGCTCCGCCGCCGCGAAATGTTCCGGCGTCGGCCAGCGCTCAGCGAACGCCTCGAAGTACGGCAGCACCCGATCCACCTGGGTCTGCTGCAGCATGACCTCCGAGACCAGCACGAGCCACGGATCTCGCGTGTGCCGCCACGGCAGGTCCCGTCGCTCGGCCCGCCACCAACCGATCAGTTCGGCGTGGCGTGAGCCACGCGCATCCGACTTGGCGTGGCGCAAGCGATCAGCCCTCGCCGACCGCCGCTTCGTCGCTGTAGGGGAAGCGGCGCTCGGGCCCAGCTTCCCGCTTCCAGATCATGACCTTGCGGCGGAAGTAGCACACCTCTTCGGAGCGCTGGTTGAACGCCCGGGTCTCCACGGTCACCACGCCCCGGTCGGGCCGCGAGCCAGACTCACGCTTGTCGAGCACCTTGGTGACCGCGTAGATCGTGTCGCCGTGAAACGTCGGGCGCGAGTGGGTCAGCGTCTCGACCTCGAGATTCGCAATAGCGGCGCCGCTCACGTCGGGCACGCTCATGCCCAGCACCAGCGAATACACGAGGTTGCCCACCACCACGTTCTTGCCGTGCACGGTTTCGTGCTGGGCGAACCACTCGTTGGTGTGCAGCGGGTGGTGGTTCATCGTGATCATGCAGAACAGGTGATCGTCGGCCTCGGTGATGGTCTTGCCCGGCCAGTGCCGGTACACGTCGCCGATCTCGAAGTCCTCGAAGTAGCGCCCGAACGGGCGGTCATGGACGGTCACAGGAACCTCCGTGCGATGGTCAGGAGCAGTGGTGCTGGTGCAAGGGTCGGGCCATCGTACGGCGCAGCGTCCTCGCTGACCGGACCCAGTCCCGTCACTGCCCGGGCCGCGCGCAGGAGCGGGCTTTAGCCTGTGCGGCTGTGACGACGACGGGGACGAAATGACTGCCGATGCTGGCCTTGCTGTGACCGAGCCGGATATGCAGGCGGCGGCCGATGCGCTGGCCGTGGGCAACGCGGCGTTGAGCCGTGCGTGCAGCCATGCGGTCGGCATGGGCGACGACCACCAGTGCTTCCTGTACGACTTGGCCCACACGGCCTCGGCGCTGCGCATCTGCGATTCGCTGGTCGCGTGGGGTGCGCTGGGCGATGCTGAAGCCCGCCTCGCCTGCGGCTTCATCGCCGACGCCCTCGGAGAATTCCACGCTCGGCTGTTCGCCCGCGAGGCCCAGTGGGGTCTCGCGCCCGGCGCCGTCGACGGCGCTCGCGACTTCGTAACCGCCTACCGCAACCCCGCCTACGTGGCGACGCTGGCCGGCCTCGACGCACCCAGCCACCTCGACGAGGACTTCGAGCTCGTGGCGGAAACCTTCCGCCGCTTCGGCGAGGACAAGATCGCCCCCGCCGCCGAGCACATCCACCGGGGCGACACCGACATCCCCGAAGACATCATCGGCGGGCTGGCCGAGCTGGGCTGCTTCGGCCTGTCGGTGCCCGAGGAATACGGCGGGTTCGCCTCGGGCTCAGAGAGCGACTACCTCGGCATGGTCATCGCCACCGAGGAGCTGTCGCGGGCATCGCTGGGTGCGGGCGGCTCGCTCATCACCCGGCCCGAGATCCTCACACGGGCACTGGAGCGCGGCGGCACCGAGGAGCAGAAGAAGCACTGGTTCCCCCAGATCGCCACCGGCGAGACCATGGTGGCGGTCGCCGTGACCGAGCCCGACTACGGCAGCGACGTGGCCAACCTGGTCGTGTCGGCATCGCCCACCGAGGGCGGATGGCTGATCTCGGGCACCAAGACGTGGTGCACGTTCGCCGGCCGGGCCGACGTGCTGATGCTGCTGGCCCGTACCGATCCTGACCGGCGCAAGGCCCACCGTGGCCTCAGCCTGTTCATCGTGCCGAAGCCCCAGTCGGAGGGCCACGACTTCCAGTTCACCGACGAGCGGGGCGGCACCATCGAGGGGCGGGCCATCGCCACGCTGGGCTACCGGGGCATGCACAGCTTCGAGATCGCCTTCGACGACTGGTTCGTGCCTGCAGAGAACCTCATCGGCGGCGACGACGGGATCGGGCAGGGCTTCTACCTGCAGATGGCCGGCTTCGAGAACGGGCGGCTGCAGACAGCGGCCCGGGCGGTGGGCGTGATGCAGGCGGCCTATGACGAGGCCCGCACCTATGCCGACGAACGCAAGGTGTTCGGCCAGCCGATCGCCGAGTACCAGCTGACGCAGGCCAAGCTGGGCCGGATGGCGGCGATCATCGCCGCGGCCCGCCAGTACAGCTACGAGGTCGCCCGCATGATGGCGAGGGGCGGCGGAGCGCTCGAGGCCTCGATGATCAAGGCGTACGTCTGCAAGGCGGCCGAGTGGGTGACCCGCGAGGCGCAGCAGCTTCACGGCGGCTTCGGCTTCGCCGAGGAATACACGGTGAGCCGGCTGTTCGTGGACGCCCGGGTGCTGTCGATCTTCGAGGGCGCCGACGAAACGCTGTGCCTCAAGGTGATCGCGCGCCGGCTGCAGACACAGAGCGCCTGAGCAGAGCCGCCAAGCGCCCGACAGGGCCCGCAACGAATCAGTTCACCTGCACGGGATAGCGTCGGCGCGTGCACCCGATGGAGCACCTGCGCTATGTGGCGCGTGCGGGCGACCTGTCGCAGGACGTACTGGTGCGCGAGGCCGCATCGGCGCTGGGCGCGCTCGCTTCGGACCCGCTGGAGCTGGTCACGGTGTGCCGTCGCATACTCGACAAGTACCCGGTCGCCGGTGCGCTGTGGTCGATGGCGGCCGTGGTGTGCGCCTCGGCCCAGCCGTACCGGGATGCACGCGAGTTCGCGGTCGAGCTGCGAGCCGATGCCACCGCCGACCACGCCGCTGACGCGCTGCCTGAGGGTGCCACGGTGTGCCTGCTGGGCTGGCCCGACCTGGCCGCTGAGGGACTGGGACGGCGCGCCGACATCGAGGTGCGCATCATCGATGCCTACGGCGAGGGCGCAGGCTTGGCCCGGCGGCTTGCCGGCAACGGCTGCGAGGTGACCGACGTGCCGCTCGCGGGCCTGGCGGCCGCATGCTCGACCGCGGACGTGATCCTGGTGGAGGCTGCTGCCGCCGGGCCCGAAGCCGTGATCGCAGCCGGCGGCTCCCATGCCGCTGCGGCGGTCGGGTACGTGTCGGGGGTGGAGGTGTGGTGCCTCGTCGGGCAGGGACGGGCGCTGCCACAGCCGCTCTTCGAAGCCGCATCAAGCGCCGTGGCCGACGAGCCGTGGGAATGCGACGAGGAGATCGTGCCGATTGGTCTGTTCAGTCACGTCGTGGGTCCGGGCGGCATCGAACCGGCTACCGGCTGGCAGCGGGCCGACTGCCCCCTTGCCGCCGAGCTGCTGCGCCCGCCGATCTGACAACCGGCGCATCGGCGCATGAACCGTGGCCGCGCCCACCGGGAGCGCTAGTTTGCCTGCCGTGCTTGACGCGCCGTCCACCGACATCAAGCTCGAGACGCTCACCGGCCACACCCACACGCTGGCCGAATGGCTGGTGGTGTTCAACCTCATGGGCGTCGTCATCGACCCCTACACGCACCAGAGCGGCTGGATCCTGCCGACGGCATCGCGGCTGTTCTTGGTGTACGAGGAGGCCGACGTGCGCTGCGCATTCGTGGTGTGCAGCGATGCGCAGGGCGCCCGCAGTTTCCTGGGCCGCTTCGCCGACGAGCATTTCGTGCTGCTCGATCCCGATCGCGAGTTCGTTCGATCGCTGGGCCTGGAACGGCTGCCCGCCCTCGTGCACCTCGCCCAGGACGCCAGCGTGCTCGGTTCGGCCCAGGGCTGGAATGCCGAGGAGTGGTCTGAGGTGATCGACGGCGTCGAGGAGGCCATGGACTGGCGGGCACGCCCGGTGCTGCCCACCGCCGACGACCCCGGCAACTTCGAGGGCACGCCAGCCCTCGGCTAGCCCGTCAGCGGAACCGAACGCTTAGGACCGCCAGCCCTTCTGTCGGTACATCGAGCGGTCGGCGGCGTGGAGCAGTGCGCCGGGTGAGACCTCGCCGCCGCGTCCGGTGGCACTGCCGATGCTGACGGTGACGCCCATCTCGGCCAAGGGGTCGCCAGTGTCGCTCTTCGCAGGCGCTTGGGTGAGCGACGCATGCAAGCGGTCGGTGATGATCTCCATGTCGGCTGCGCTGCGCAGGCCGCCGCACACCACCACGAATTCGTCGCCGCCGACGCGGGCCACCACGTCAGACGGCCGGACCGCGTCGCGCAGGCACTGTGCCACGGTGACGAGCACCAGGTCGCCGGCCAGGTGGCCGTGCTGATCGTTGACCTGCTTGAAGGCATCGACGTCGCAGAACGCCACGCCGACCATCCGGCCGGAGCGCGTCGAGCGCACCAGCTCGGCCTGCAGGTGGCGCAGTGCCCCGTCTCGGGTGGCAACGCCGGTCAACGAGTCGGCGCGCCACGTTCGCCGCCAGCGGCCCGACGCCAGCCACCAGCCGCCGCCGAGCGCTGCGGCCAGCGCGGCCGCACCCACTCGCAGCCCGGATGCGACCGGCCGGCTCACCAATCTCCCCCGCTAGGCACAAGCGGATCGGGGCGGCGGGCAGCACTCATCGGGCGGTCCAGCCCCCGTCCACCATGAGCGAGCTGCCGGTCACGTAGCTGCTGGCGTCGCTGGCCAAGAACAGCAGCGCCCCGTCGAGCTCGTGTTCGTGCCCGGGGCGCCGCATCGGGGCGTTCCGGCTGATCCACGCCATCGAGCGATCGTCGTCGAACATCGGCGCCGTCAGCTCAGTCTCGAAGTAGCCGGGGCACAGAGCGTTGACCCGCACACCCCGGGTGGCCCACTGCACGGCCAGGTCGCGGGTGAGGTTCACCAGTCCCGCCTTGGACGCCGCATACGCAGGCTGCAGGTTGGGCGCCGAGGCCACGTGCCCGTGCACGGAGGCCACATTGATGATGCTGCCCGTGGCCTCCCGGCCGATGATGTCGGCGGCAACCAGTCCCGCCAGCAGGAAGCATGCGTTCAGGTTGATGTCGACCACGTGCCGGAAGCTCTCCACGTCGGCCTGCTCGCCTGGGTTGATGGCGTCGCTCACCCCGGCGTTGTTGACCAGCACGTCGACCTGCCCGTAACGATCCACCACCTGCGCCACCAGGTCTCGGCAGGCATCGTCGTCGCCCACGTCGCACCGCACGGCGAGTGCATCGGGCAGCTCGGAGGCCAGCGCCTCGAGCCGGTCGGCCCGCCGGGCGGCCACGGCCACCTTGGCGCCGGCCGCTGCGAACACCCGGGCGAAGCGGACGCCGAAGCCGCTCGATGCGCCAGTCACTAGGCACACCTGCCCTTCGAGCCGGAACGGCGAGGTGAGGTCGATCTGCCCGTTCACTGCGGTTTCACTCATCGACAGTCCTTCGTTGCGGCCGGCTTTCGCCCGTCAGCGCACGAGGGTACGGCGCACAGCAGTGCCCTAGCGTGTGAGCCATGAAAATCCGGATCGGCTTCGGGCTGGGCACGCGCAGCTTCACCAACGACCACGCCACCTTCGACCCTTTCGTGGACGCGCTGGAGGACAACGGCTTCGACTCACTGTGGCTGAGCGAGCGGCTTGGCGGCGAATGCCCCGACCCGATCGTGGGCCTCGCGTACGCGGCGGGCCGCACCAAGCGCATGAAGTTCGGCATGTCGGTGCTGGTGCTGCCCGGCCGCAACCTCGCCGTGCTCGCCAAGGAACTGGCCAGCCTCGACCGCCTGTCCGACGGCCGGCTGCTGCCGGCGTTCGGGCTGGGCGTGGCCGATGTGCACGAGCAGGCGGCCTTCGGCGTCGAGCGCCGCGAGCGGGCGAAGATGTTCAACGAAGCCCTGCCGCTGCTGAAACGCTTCTGGGAGGACGAGCCCGTCACCCATCACGGCGATTGGTACCGCTACGACGAGGTGTCGCTGCTGCCGAAACCGGCGCAGAAGCCGATGGACATCTGGCTGGGCGGTGCGGCGGAAGTGGAGCTGCGCCGCTGCGGGCGCTTCGGCGACGGGTGGCTGCCGTCGTTCTGCACGCCCGATATTGCGGCGGCCGGCTGGAAGATCGTGAACGAGGCCGCCGACGAGCACGAGCGCTGGATGGATCCCGAGCACTTCGGCGTGCTCATCCCCTACACCCACGGCGAGATCAGCCCCGGCTACAAGGCCATCCTCGAACGGCGGGCGCCCGATGCCGATCCGGGCGACATCATCCCGACCGGCTGGGACGGCTTGCGCGACCAGATCCAGCGGTTCATCGAGGTGGGTGCGTCAAAGTTCGTGCCCGTGCTGGTGGGCGAGCCCGACGATTGGTTCGCCGAACTCGAAGGCGTCGCCAACGCAGTCCTGCCGCTGCAGAACTAGAGGCTGAGCCGTTCGGCGTCAGCCAGCGTCCCCGGCGACAGTTTCGCCTTCGTCATTGCCCTTGCCGCCGCCCAGGTAGGACGTGCGCAGGGCCGGGTTGGCCAGCAGCGCCTCTGCGGTGTCGTCGAGCACGACACGACCGGTTTGCAGCACCCATCCCCGGTCGGCGATGCCGAGTGCCATGTTGGCGTTCTGCTCCACCATGAACACCGTCATGCCGGCCTCGTGAATCTGGCTGATCAGCTCGAAGTTCTGCTGCACCAGCGCGGGTGCCAAGCCCATCGACGGCTCGTCCATCAGCAGCACCCGCGGCTGGGACATGAGCGCCCGGCCGATGGCCACCATCTGCTGCTCGCCGCCCGACAGCGTGCCCGCCTTCTGGCCGAGCCGTTCCTTGACGCGGGGAAACAGCTCGTACACGCGCTCCATGTCGGCGGCGATGGCGTCGCTGTCCTTGCGGAGGTAGGCGCCGAGCTGCAGGTTCTCGCGCACCGTGAGCCGCTTGAACAGGCGCCGGTTCTCGGGGACCATCGTGATGCCTCTGGCCACCCGGTAGCTCGTCGGTCGGTCGTTCACCACCTCACCGTCGAGCACCACCTCGCCAGAGGTGGGCTTCAGCATGCCCAGCAGTGTCTTCAGCGTCGTCGACTTGCCGCTGGCGTTGCCGCCCAGCAGGCACACGAGCTCCCCTTGGTAGATCGACAAGTCGACGTCACGCAGGGCATGCACTGCCCCGTAGTGCGCGTTCACCTTGCGCATCTCCAGCAGCGGGATGCGTTCACCGCTGCTCATGTCGATGCCCCGTGGCCGAGGTACGCCTCGATGACGTGCGGGTCGGTCGACACATCGGCGTAGTCGCCCTCGGCAATCTTCACGCCGTGGTCCAGCACCACCACCCGGTCGGAGACCTCGCGCACCACCTCCATGTCGTGCTCGATCACCACGATCGCGAAGCCCCACTCGTCGCGCAGCCGCCCGATCAGGCCCGTCAGCTCGGCCGATTCGGTGGGATTCATGCCGGCGACCGGCTCGTCCAGCAGGATCAGCTTCGGCTGGGTGGCCATCGCCCGGGCGATCTCCAGCCGCCGCCTGTTGGCATAGGACAGGGTGTAAGCGGGCTGGTCGAACCGGTAGCCCGTCAGCCGGCTGCCGAAGAACGACAGCACCTCCTTGCCCCGCTCGGTGATCTCGGCCTCTTCGTTGCGGAATGCCTTGGTGAACAGCAGTGCCCCGAACACGCTCTGGCGGGTGCGGCAGTGCTGGGACACCATCACGTTCTCGAGCACGGTCATGTTGGCGAACAGGCGAACGTTCTGGAAGGTGCGGGCGATGCCCCGGGAGGTGACCCGGTTGGGGTCGAGACCGATGAGCGACTCGCCCTCGAAGAGGATGTCGCCCTCGCTGGCGGCCACCGTGGCGGTGATGGCGTTGAACAGTGTGGTCTTGCCCGCGCCGTTGGGGCCGATAACCGAGACGATCTCGCCCGGGTAGACCGCCAGGTCCAACCCGTCGAGCGCATGCAATCCGCCGAAATCCACGCTGAGGCCACGCGTCTCCAGAATCGGCTGCTGCGCCACCGTGCTCATGACTGAGCCTCGCCGTTGTCGTCTTCGGTCTGTCCGCGCAGCCAGGCGTCTTGGGCCAGCTCTTCCTGGTGCAGCTCACGGGTGCGGCGCACGCTGGGGATCAATCCCTCGGGCCGGGCCAGCATCATCCACACCAGCAGCGCCCCGTAGATGAGCAGCTTGAACTCGGAGAACTCCGCCAGCAGGCCCGGCTGCTTGGGGCCGCCGAGCACGCCGATCAGCACCGCCGAGCCGGCGATGACGCCGACGATGTTGCCCATGCCGCCGAAGATGACCACCACCAGGATGACGATCGACACCAGGATCAGGAAGCTGGCGGGGAACACCGAGCCGACCTTCGCCGAGAAGATCGCCCCGCTGAACGAGCCGAGTACGGCACCCACCACGAACGCCAGCAGCTTGACGTTGACCGTGTTGATGCCCATGGCCTCGGCCACGGTCTCGTCCTCGCGCACCGCCATCCACGCACGGCCGATGCGCGACCGCTCCAACCGCCACGAGACGTAGATGGCGATCGCGCAGAACGCGAGCACCAGGTAGAAGACGCTGCGCGGATCGGTGCCAGCCACCTCGGCCAGGCCGAAGATCTCCGCACCAGGGATGTTGGTGATTCCCTGGGAGCCGCCGAACCATCCCGACAGCCAGTCCGACAGGAACAGCAGGCGGATGATCTCGCCGAAGCCGAGCGTGACGATGGCGAGGTAGTCGCCACGCATGCGGATGACTGGGGCGCCGATGAACAGCCCCACCAGCCCGGTCAGGAGCACAACGCCGATGAGCGCCACAAACCATGGCAGCTCCGGGTGGATCTTCGGCGATGTGGCAGCGGTGAGCACCGCTGCGCTGTAGCTGCCCACGGCAAAGAACGCCACGTAGCCCAGGTCGAGGATGCCGGCGAGGCCGACCACGATGTTCAGCCCCAGCGCCAGCAGCACGAACAGGCCGACGTTGGCGAGCAGCTCGTTGGTGAGCTTGCCGGCGAACATCGGCAAAATGACGAGCACCGCAGCGGTAGCCATGATCAAGCCCAGATGCGCCCGGTTGCGGGCGGGGCCTTCGAGCGCGTCGATGCGGGCCTTAGCCCCCTTGATGCGGCCCCGGGCCACGAACGCCAGCACTCCCGATCCGGCGGCGAGGGCGATGGCACCGGTGATGGTGAGCCCGCCCCGGGGGGCATAGAACCAGTCGATCAGCCCCTCGATGCCCATGCCCTCGGCCAGGTCGGTGGTCAGCGATTCGAGCACCGCCGAGCCGAACAGGGTGAGCACCATGGTCCACAGCACGCGCCGTGCCAGCGGCGGCACCACTCGCAGCAGGCCGCCCGCAGCGCCCACGGCTGCGCCGATGGCAAGCCAGATGATCACTGCGAACGCCGTGCCGCGGTTGAACGCCAACAGGTCGGCCAGGATCGGGCTCCAGTTCACCAGCGGTTCGCGCAGGTCGAAGTTGGCGATGAGCATCGCCAGCAGCGACAGTCCCCCGCCGACGAGCGCGCCGCAGGCGGCCCCGCCGATGACTTCGTGGGCGCCGGGGCGGTGGAACGGCACGCCCTCGCGCCGGAGCTGGTGCCCGACACGGCTGCCCGCCGCCAGCGGCAGCACCACCAGCGAGAGATAGCCGAGGCTGAGGATGCCCTCGATGATCGCCCGGCCGTCGAGCTTGACCGGCATGTTGGACAGCGAGATGAAGATCTGCCCGATGGCGCCGATGGCTCCCATGCGGGCGATGCGACGCCAGTCCTGCGCGAACGGCGGGCGCGGCGGCGCGTCATTGCTGAGGCCGTTGGCGGCGCCGCCAGCGCTCGGCGCGGGCTCGGGCGTCGGCTCCGGCGCGGGCTCCGGGGCAGGCGGCGGCCCTGGTTCAGATGGCGTCGTGAGGCTCATGCCCGATCCTCCGCAGGCAGCCGCTCGCCGAACAGTCCGGCCGGCCTCACCAGCAGCACGATGATCAGCATCGAGAACGCCACGGCGTCACGAAGCTGCGACACGCCGCTCACCCCCAGCGGCTCCAGGATCAGCAGCGGCCCCACCGACTCGGCCACCCCGATCGACAGCCCGCCCGCCATCGCACCGCCCAAGTGGCCGATGCCGCCCACCACCGCCGCGCTGAACGCCTTGATGCCCGGCAGGAAACCGGTGGTGTGAATGACGCTGCGGAACAGGATTCCCCACAGAATCCCGGCCATGCCCGCCATCGCACCGCCCACCGCGAACACCTTCACGATGGTGCGGTTCACGTCGATGCCCATGAGCGACGCGATCTCGGCGTCCTCGGCCACCGCCCGCATCGCCTTGCCGGTCTTGGTGCGGTCGACGTAGTACCACAGCGCCGCCATCGACAGCGCAGCCACCACGATCACCAGGATCTTGGCGCCCTCGATCTGCAGGAACGTGTGCTTGGCCTTCACCCAGTCCGGCACGTTGGGGTACGACTTGCTGGCCGGCCCCAGCAGCACCACCGACGCGTTCTGCAGGAAGAACGACACGCCGATGGAGGTGATCAGCGGGATCAGCCGCGGCGCCCCCCGCAGCGGCCGGTAGGCAACCCGCTCCATGACCACCGCCGTCAGCGACGACACAATGATCGACACCACCACGATGAACACCAGCGAACCGATGAAGTTCGACTCCCACAGGCCGGCGTCGGCCAGCTTGTTGGAGGTGATCATGCCGGTCATGGCGCCCACCATGAACACCTCGCCGTGGGCGAAGTTAATGAAGCCCAGCACGCCGTAGACCATCGAGTAGCCGAGCGCGATCAGCCCGTACATCGAGCCCTGGGCGACGCCCGAGATCACCAGCCCGCGGAACTGCGCCCCGGTGAGGCCGGTGGCATCGGGGTTGGCCCAGCGGGCGAACGGGTTGTCGGGGTTGATCTCTTGGGCGATGAAGGCCGTGAAGCCGACGGTCAGGACAATCAGCACCGCCACCCGGATGACCGTGAGGAACCAGTCGACCCGGGTGCGGGGCCGCAGGAGCCGGGCGCGGGCCCGCGGGGGCCGGGAGCGGGGCGCCCCGCTGGGGGGCGCCCCTTCGTCCATCACCGGATTGACCCTAGAAGGCCGTGACCGACCGACCTAGAGCGTGCGCGAATTAGCACAGCTTCTCGTGGTACTGCCATTGTTTCCCGCTCTTGTTCCCGATCCAGATGCGATTGGGCTCACGGGCCGCTCTGGCCACGGCTTCGCCATTCGGCTCAGCCTCTTGGGACCCGCCCCCGTGTGCTCACGGAACGAAGGAGAACACGACGTTGTCCATGCTGGCCACCGCGTTCTCCTCGCCGCCGATGTTCTGGACCACGGTGATGCGGGCTGCGCCGCAGTCGCCGAAGTCGTCGCAGTTGATGGTGCCGATCAGGCCGCTGAAGCCCTCGATGCTGTTGAGGTAGTCACGGATGCCCTGACGATCGACGTGCAGGTTGCCGTCGGCGTCGACGTACGACGCGGCAGCGATGGCATCGAGCAGCATCGTGGTTGCGTCGTAACCGTGGGCCCAGAACGGGGCAGCAGGCGCCTCGCCCCAGCGCTCCTCGTAGGCGGCCAGGAAGTCCTGTGCCGTCTTGCCGGTGCTCTGGTTCACGTTCTCGCCGAAACGAGAGTCGGGACCCGAGAAATACATGCCCGCGGTCTGCGGAAGCGCCAGGTAGTTGGTGTTCAGCAAACCGTCGGCCGCGAGCAGCACCGTGTCCTCCAATCCCGACACTCCCGGTGCCTGATCGGCGACGAAGTCGCCGGCGGGCTGGAAGATCGGGAAGAACAGCGCTGCGGGGCCGCCCGCCGCGATCTCGGTCAGCACCGGCACCATGTCGGTGTCTTCCTTGTTGACCGCCGAGAACCCGGTGATCGTGCCGCCTTCGGCCTCGAAGGCGTCGGCGAAGGCTTGCGCGAGGCCCTGCGTGTACGGGTCTCCATCGTGGATCGTTGCGGCAGTGGTCAAACCGAGCTCGCCGAAGACGAACTTGGCCACTGCAGCACCCTGGAAGAGGTCGTTGTGTGCCGTGCGGTAGTAGCCGACGTTGTAGTTCTCGCCCGGCGTGCCCGCCAGGTCCGACGTGAGCGCAGGCGACGTGTTGCCGCCTGAGATCATCACCATGCCGGCATCGGTGATGAGCGGTGCTGCGGCTACCGCTGCACCCGAGCATGACGTGCCGATCACGCCGAGCACGTCCTCATCGGCTACGACGATCTGGGCTGCTGCCTGGCCGCCGTCGTTGGAGCAAAGATCGTCGAGCGTGGTGCCCAAGTCGACGTCGAAGCCGTGAATGGGGCCGTAGTCCTCGATTGCGAGTATGACCGCACGTTCGAGCGGCAGGCCGAAGAAGGCGACGTCGCCGGTGATGGCATTGAGCGAGCGGATCTGCACCGCGCCGCCGGCGTCGACGGTGACCTCGCCGAGCGAGCCGTCGCCGAGATGGTCCATCATCTCGTCGACGGGTTCGTCGGCCGGCTCGTCGGGCGCTTCGGTTGCCGCTGGTGCCGTTGCTGTGTCGGCGGCCTCGCCGTCGCCGTCGTCACCGCATGCAGCGGCGAACAGCGACAGCGCAAAGAGTGCCGCCAACAGCGTCATCAGTTTCTTGTTCATACGCATATTCCTCCCTGAATTCGCCTAGCGAGTCCTCGCGAAATCACCTCGTGCGCCTGTCGCACACGGCCGCAGCCACCTGAATCGTGCACGAGCGTCAGCATGGTTCGCCAAGCTGTATGCGTCTGGCCCTCACCCTAGATGACCACTGTCACGGGAAGGTACCTAGTTGAGCGCACCTGTCGAACGCATCTGGAGCGCAGGCAGGGTGTCGCCCGAAGCGCTGTTCACCGTTGGCGCCGTGTCGCAATACCTCGGCGCTGCCACGGCATTCGAGCTGTTCGACGAGCTGGGGCCGGGCACGGTCGCACTGCTGCGGGTGGCCGGTGCCGGAGCGGTGGTAGTGCTGCTGCGCCGGTCGTGGCGACGGAGCTGGTCACGCAACGAACTGGCCTGGACGGCCGCCTTCGGGGCGGCGCTGGCGTCGATGAACCTGTTCTTCTACCTGGCCATCGAGCGGGTGCCGCTCGGCAACTCGGTGGCGATCGAGTTCATCGGGCCGATCGCCGTGGCGGCATTCGGCACCCGGACGCTGCGCTCGAGCGGGGCGCTGGCGCTTGCCGTCTGCGGGGTGGTGGCGTTGGCGGGATTCGCGCCGCCAGAGGCCCAGCTCGGTGCACTGTTCTCGCTGATCGCCGGTGCGCTGTGGGCGGGGTACATCGTGTTGGGGCACCGGGTGGCGCGGGCCGGGATGGCGGTGGACGGGCTGGGCGTGGGCATGCTCATCGGGGCGCTGGTGATCAGCCCGGTGGGCATCATCGACGGCACCGCTGGCGCCGGCGGCCTCGGCGCGGCGGCGGGGGCGCCGCTGCTGCTGGCAGGCGGCGTGGCGGCAGGTGTGCTGTCGAACGTCATCCCTTACGGCATCGATCAGCTCGTGATGCAGCGGCTGGCCCGGGCGAGATTCGCACTGCTGCAAGCATTGCTGCCGGTGACGGCGACGCTGATCGGTTTGGTGTGGCTGTCGCAGGTGCCCAGCATGCGCGAGGCGGTGGGCATCGTGGCGGTGATTGCGGCGATCGTGATCAACCGCGAGTCGGATCCGGCGCCGACCGACGTGGTCCCCTGAGCGTCTGGTGCTCACGCTCCGGCGCTAGAAGAGCGGGTCGCGCCACGTGGTCGCTGCTGCCAGTGCGATGACGAACGCTGCGGCCCCGATCAATGCCAGCAGAGCCCACACCGCGACCGGTGAGCGGCGCATCCGTGTGTCGATGGGCTCGTTCGACAGCCGCTCGGCAAGCGTCGGCGGGTGCCGCCGCCTGCTGGTGTCGCCGATGGCGAAACCGGCCAGCACACCTGCCGCCAGCCCCCCGAGATGCCCGCCGACGGAAATGTTGGGGATGAGGAACGAGATGACGACGTTGATGATGATCAAGCTGCCGAGCCCGTCTCGCCACGGGTTGCCGCCCCGCAGGTATTCGACGACAAATGCTGCGCCCATCACGCCGTACACCGCGCCTGATGCCCCCACGACGGCGCTCTCGGGACGGTGCAGCATCGCCCCAGCAGAACCGCCGACAAGTGACACGGCATAGATGCCCGCCAGCACGTATGGACCCACGAAACGCTCAAGCCGTCGTCCGAGCAAGAACAGCACCGCCATGTTGAACAGCAGGTGGCGCAGGTCGATGTGCAGGAACGCGCCTGTGAAGATTCGCCACCAGTCTGTCTGCAGGAACGCACCGGTGAGGAGCTCTCTGGCCCCGTAGAAGTCGGCGATATAGGGACCGAACGTGCTGTAACCCTCGAGCGCGGAGAATCGCAGCGAACCCTGGGTGAACGCCAAGGCGCGGGTGAGACGGTGCGTCAGGAGGAAGACCGCCACCGAGACAGTGCCAAGCGCCATCGTCGCCACCGGCTGCCCGCCGTGTCGAATGCCAAGCCCGCGCACGGCCCTGCACCCTACGAGTTGTCTGCCTGGCGCCTGCAGCAGATCTCCGCAGGGGCGGGCGTATGCAGGCACACGCCGTCCGATGTAGCTTCCAGTTACCCGGCGGAGGTGCGATGATGTGTGATCGCAGCGACATTCCGCCAGCCGGTGCGGTTTTCCACATATCCAACAGAGACGCCTCAGAAGGCTTGGTGCTATGTCGACGCTGCAGGATGTGATGGCGCAGTTGCAGCTCGCCGGCACGGCGCAGAATCGCAAGGTGTACGCGCGCCATGGCGCCGCCGAGCCGATGTTCGGCGTCAGCTACAAAGACCTCGGCCGTATCGCGAAGCCGCTCAAGACAGATCATGCGCTCGCGGCGGAACTGTGGGATTCAGGCAATCACGACGCCCGAGTGCTGGCGCTGCGCATCGCCGATGCGTCTGCGATGACCAAGACCCGCGCCCGGCGATGGCTTCGTGATGTCGACAACTACGTCCTCGCCGAGGCGCTCGGCGGGAAGCTCTCCGAGTCGCCGCACGCACGTGAGCTCAGCGACGAGTGGCGGGATTCGCCCGCCGAGTGGCCTGCATCGGTGGGCTGGTTCATCGTGGCCTGCACCGCCGAGCAGGCCGACATCTGGTCCGCCAGCGAATTGCGCGGCCTGGTGGCGCAGATCGATGCCGAGATCGCCGAGCGGCCGAACCGGGTGCGTCACGAGATGAACGGCGTGCTCATCGCGATCGGGCTGAAAGACGAGAGCCTGCGGCGCACGGTGCTCGAGGTCGACGCCCGCATCGGGCCCATACAGGTCGACCACGGCGAAACCGGCTGCAAGACGCCCGCGATCGCGCCCTACATCGACCGCACGCTTGCACACCGAGAGCAAATGGCAGCACGCCGAGCAGCCAAGGCCGCAGCCAAGGCGGCTGCGAAGGCCGGCGTCTAGCCGTCGTCTCCCTCGCCAGCCTCGTCGCCCTCGGGGCTATCGAGGAGCCGGCGGGCCACAACCCGGGCGCCCTCGAGATCGTCGACGAAGTTCTCCGCGGGAACGCTGCGCAGCACGTTCAGCTCCCTGACGCTCGTTGCCTGCGACTCCTCGAGTCCCATCACGATGCACTTGGCGCCCGAGTCCAGCGCCACGTCGATGAGCTGGCCCATCATGAACGCAGCGCTGTCGTCCATGTGCCGGGTCTCGCTGAAATCGAAGATCACCACCTCGTGCTCTTCGACATCGTGGTTGATCGAGTTGAACAGCCTGATCGACGACGACGCCGTATAGGAACCGCGCAGCGAGAGCAGTCCGGTACGCGCCGCGAACGGGTCGGGACCGTCGAGATCGAGGTTCGCCAGGCTGATGCCGCCGGGTTCGTCGCCCTCAGCGTCGTCGCTGCCGGGGGCGTACAGGAACGTCATGTCCAGCAACGGGGTCGACACCACGCCCTCGTCGAGTTCGAGGCGCTCGAACTGCCGGGCGCCGGTCATCGCTGCGGCAATCAGACCCGCACCCACCGCCACCACGAGATCCGCCACGATCGACAGGGTCAGCGTGAGCGCCATCACGCCGTACTGGTCGAGCCGGGTGCGACGCACCCGAGCGATGTAGTCCCAGTCGACGATGTCGAAGCCGATCTTGATGAGAATGCCGGCGAGCACCGCATGCGGGATGACTTCGGCGAGCCGTCCCAATCCGAGCACCAGCGCACCCAGCACCACCGCGCAGAGCACCCCGGACACCCGCGTGCGGCCGCCTGCCTTGACATTGGCCACGGTCGCCGATGTCGCACCCGCCCCGGGCACCGCACCGATGAACGCGATGAGCACGTTGGCGGCACCGACCCCGAGCAGCTCACGATTGGGGTGATGCTGATCGCGAGTCATCGAATCGGCGACCATCGCAGTGAGCAGGCTGTTGACCGAGCCGAGCAATGCGAGCGTGACCGCAGGCGCTATAGCCCCGCCGAAGTCACCCCAGCTGAACGACGGCATCCGCACTTCGGGCAGTCCTGAGGGCACATCGCCGATAACCGCCACGTCGCTGATCCACAGCACGCTGAGCACCGTGCAGACGAGCAGCGCAGCGACCGACGGCGGCAACGCCTGGCGCAAGCGGCGGGGCCAGAGCAGGCAGACGGCGACGCTGAGCACGCCGAGCGCGAAGGCGCCGATGTCGACGTTGCCCACGGCATCAGGGAGCGCTCGTATGGATGCCGACACGCCGCCGAGCGCCACCTCGTGCCCCAGCAGCGGGATCAGCTGCACCACGATGATGATCAACCCGACTGCGGAAGTGAATCCCGACACCACCGGGTAGGGCGTGTACGACACATAGCTGCCGAGACGCAGTGCTCCCAGCAATACCTGCACGATCCCCGCGAGCACCACGATCGCCAGGGCTCTTTCGATGTCGCCGCCGGCGTAGTCGATCACCACCACCGACATCGCCACCGACAGCGGCGCGGTGGGCCCGGAGATCTGTGTCCGCGTGCCGCCGAAGATCGCCGCCAGCAACCCGACTGCGACGGCGCCGTAGAGGCCGGCGATCGCGCCGAGGCCCGAGGCCACGCCGAACGCCAGCGACAGCGGCAGCATGACGACCGCCGCAGTGAGGCCTCCGAAAACGTCGCCGCGCAGCTGCTCCGCGCTGTAGTTCAGCGTCGGCGCTTTCAGCGTTGGCATCTCAACGCCGAGTCAGGCCGACCGATCGTCTACTGGCCGAGGAAGGTGTTGAGCGCCTCGAACACGGTGGCTTTGTCGGGATCCACGAAGACGTGGGTGGCACCCGAGCTGTAGATGGAGTCGCCGATGCGTACGAGCACGCCGTAGCGGTTGACCGGCAGCCCCTGGAAGGTGGCCGTGTAGTCGGTGCCGAACGACTCGTCGCCCAAGCCGGGGTTCTCGCCTTCGCTGAACGCACCCACCGCACCGGTGGACGGCTCGGGGAACTCACCGCAGGCGATGACCTCCACGATGTAGTTGTTGAAGGCTTGCGAAGCCACGTCGGGCGACTCGAACCGGGAGATGGAGACATCGAGGAACGGACCCGTGAGCGGATCCGCCGCCCAGACCGACTCGGAGTACGCCACCGGCACGATCCCGCCGTAGGCCGGTGTGCCGGGACAGGTCTCAGCCCGCGGAATGTTGGTGGCGGTCTGCAGGGTGTCGAAGCCCTCGGGTGTCTGGCCTTCCAGCAGGGCGCCTTCCACCGCCGGCGGCAATGCGTTGGCCTCCGCGGCGGCTTCGGTGGTGGTGGGAGGCGGAGCCTCAGTGGTGGTGGGAGGCGGGGCCGCTGTGGTTGGCGGCGGGGCCTCCGTGGTCGGGGGCGGCGGTGCTTCGGTGGTGGTGGGCGGCGGAGCCTCAGTAGTGGCAACTGTGGTCGGCGCAGCGGTGGTGGGCGCGGCGGCCTCGGTGGCGGGAGGCGGATCGTCACCGCCGCCGCACGCGGCGGCTGCGAGGGCAAGCACAACGAACAGAGCAGAGATGCGTCGCATAGGGGCAGACTACGACCTACGGCGACGTGGGGAGAGATACACAGTGAAGTTCGGCATGACACTGGCCAATACGGGTCCGCAGGTTGATGGTGAGACGGCCATCGCGTATGCGCAGGAGGCGGAGCGAGCGGGCTTCGAATCGCTCTGGACCGTCGAGCATGTGGTGGTACCGGAGGGCTACCAGACGCCCTACCCGTACGCCGAAGACGGCAAGATGCCCGGCAAGCGCGACGACATCGACATCCCCGATCCGCTGATGTGGATGGCCTTCGTGGCCTCAGTGACGTCGGAGATCAAGCTGGGCACGGGCGTTCTGATCGTGCCGCAGCGCAACTTCGCCGTCACGGCGAAGGCAGTTGCGACGCTCGATCGCCTCTCACGGGGTCGCGTGCTGCTTGGCGTGGGCGCCGGATGGCTGGAAGAGGAGTTCGATGCGCTGGGCGTGCCGTTCGCAGACCGCGGCGACATCACTGATGAGCATCTGCACGCCTACCGAGCGCTGTGGCAGCAGGACGTCTGCTCATTTGACGGCGAGCACGTTTCATTCGACCGCGTGTACTGCCGCCCCCAGCCGTCGGGCCATATCCCGATCATCGTGGGCGGCGACAGCAAGCGTGCCGCCCGCCGCGCAGGCGAGCACGGCGACGGGTTCTTCCCCGTCTCAGGCGACCTCGCCGAGATGGCGATGCTCTTCGACCATGCGAAGCGCTGCGCGGAGAAGGCAGGGCGCGACCCCGACAAACTCGACTTCACGACAATCGGGATGGCTACTCCCGAGTGGGTGGAGAAATACGCAGCGATCGGCATCACCCGGCTCATCACCAATCCGATGTCGCGTTCCCGCTTCGATGACTTCAGCCGCGACATCATCACCGCCTACGCCGACGCGTAAGGGCCACATGCTCGACTCGCTGTTCGAGTTCATCGAGGCGTCGCCGTCGCCGTTTCATGCGGCTGCGGCGGCGGTCGAACGCTTGGCGACGGCCGGCTATGTCGAGGCCGGCCGCAGCGAGTCATGGAGCGAACTCGACGTTGCACAGGGATTCGTGGTGCGCGACGGTGGCAGCGTGCTGGCGGTGCGAGCCGGCGCCCAGGTCGACCCTGAGCGGCTGCGCTTCAGTGTGATCGGCGCGCACACCGACAGCCCCAACCTGCGCATCCGCCCCCGGCCCGACAGCGGCACGCTGGGCTACC
This sequence comes from Acidimicrobiia bacterium, assembly GCA_022821985.1. GTDB lineage: Bacteria > Actinomycetota > Acidimicrobiia > Acidimicrobiales > Poriferisodalaceae > Poriferisodalis. The sequence continues at coordinate 65,435 of JAJECP010000037.1, read as the reverse complement.
GCCAGCTTGGCGTGGAGGTGTACGGCGGCGTGCTGCTGAATTCGTGGCTTGACCGCGACCTCGGCCTGTCGGGACGCGTCGAGGTGCAGCACGGGGACGGCGACGACCCAGCGGCCGGGTCCCGAACCGTGCTGTGGCGCTGCGACCGGGCGCTGCTGCGCGTCCCGCAGCTCGCGATTCACCTCGACCGCGACGTGAACGACGGGCTGAAGCTCGACCGCCAGCAGCACATGACCCCGGTGTGGGGGCTCGGCGAGCCGAGCTCTGCGGGATTCCACGAGTTTCTGGCGGACGAGCTTGAGGTCGACCCCCACGCCGTGCTGGCGTGGGATGTCATGGCGCACGACCTCACGCCGCCGGCCCAGCTGGGACGCAACGGGGAGATGTACGCCGCCAGTCGCATCGACAATCTCGCATCGTGCCATGCAGCCCTCGAAGCGCTGGCCAGCCTGAGTTCGCTTCCCGACGACGCGGCAGCGGTCGTCGTGCTGTTCGACCATGAGGAGATCGGCAGCGACTCCGCCACCGGAGCCGGCAGCCCGATCTTGGCCGATGCCCTCGAGCGCATCGCGGCCGCGCTGGGCGCCAGCCGTGAGCAGTACTTGCGGGCGGTGACTCGTTCGCTGTGCGTCTCAGCCGACGGGGCCCACGCGGTGCATCCGAACTATCCCAAGCGCCACGAGCCCCAGCACCTGCCGCTGCTGAACGGCGGCCCGGTCGTCAAGACCAACGTCAACGTGCGCTACGCCACCGATGCGCGCACGCACGCCCGCTTCGTAGCGGCGTGCGGCGCGGCCGGTGTGCCCCACCAGCTCTATTCGCACCGCGGCAACCTGCCGTGCGGCTCGACCATCGGACCGATCACGGCTTCGCGGCTGGGCATGAGCGTCGTCGACGTGGGCTCGCCCCAGCTCTCGATGCACTCGGCTCGCGAACTCGGCGGCAGCGATGACCCCGCCATGCTCACTGCCGCACTCGGTGCCTTCCTCGCAGGCCCCTAGAGGCCGAGGATGGCGTTGAGTGTGTGCATCACGGCAGCGAAGTCCGGCTCGGTGAACAGGGCCGCAAGGCCCGAGCCGTACAGCGTGTCGCCAATGCGCACCACGGCGCTGTAGCGATTGACCGGGAAGCCGGCCACGTTGCCCGCGTAGTCGACGCCGAACGACTCGTCGCCCAGGCCGGGATCTGCTCCGGGACTGAACGATCCCAGCGCCGTCGTGCCCGGGTCCACGAATTCGCCGCAGGCAATCAGCTCGGCTTGGAAGTCGGCAAGCGCCATCGACGCCACCTCGGGCGATTCGAAGCGAGCGATCCAGGCGTCGAGGAACGGTCCCGTCGTGGCGTCTTGGACCCAGACGGATCCCGAATAGGCCGTCGGCTCAGCACCGCCGAACGCAGCCGTGCCGGGGCAGGTCTCTGCGATCGGCGTCGTGGTCTCGCTGAAGAGATTGTCGATGCCCTCGGGCGTTGACCCTTCGAGCAGCGTGCCGGCGAAGGCGGCGGGGGTCTGCGCAGCCGCCTCGATCTCAGCCAGATCAGGATCGACGTAGTCACAGCCATGCGGCTCGGCAACGCCGTTGAGTCGATCCGCCACCCAGCCGAGCGTGTCTTCCATGGACGTGAACGTGGTGTCGACGTGTCCCCCGTTGGGATACACCTCAAGCGTCACCTGGGTGCCCTGCGAGCAGTACACACCCTGCAGGTCACGGACCAGCTCGGGCAGCACGACGGCATCGGCCCAGCCCTGCACGAACAGCACCGGCACATCGGCGATCGGCGCTCCGCCGGCCTGATTGGCGGCGAGCACCTCGGCCAGCGGGCCGACCGGCTTGATGCCGTCCCAGCCGTCGGGGTTGCGCATCGCGCTGTCGTCGAGCCCGAAGAAGGCCTCGAACACAGCGCCGAGGCAGGCTTCCTCGACGATTCCCATCTGGTCGATGGCCGCGGCAGAGAAGTAGTCCTCAAGGTCGAGGTCGTCATAGGCAGCCGCCATGGCGAACGCCGCCATGACGGCGAAGCCCTGCGCCGTGGTGCCGACAGTGTCCATCAAACCGCTCATGTCAGCAGCAGGCGCAGCGGCGACGACCCCGGCCAGATCCAGCTCGGGTGCGTATGACGCCGCGAGCTGCCCGGCCCACAAGGCAGCGTGACCGCCTTGCGACAGGCCCCAGACGACGTAGCGGTCGCTGGCGCCCAGCTCCATCTGGCGCACGGCCCGCACGATGTCAAGGGTGCTTCGGCCTTCGCTGGGGCCCACCAGGTACGGATGGACGCCCGGCGTGCCGAGGCCCTCGTAGTCGGTGGCCGCGACAATGTGGTCTGCAGCAGCAATCGCCATGGGAATCTCAGAGCCGACCGGATGTGTCGCTGATGGTGCGCAGACATCCGCCACGCCCGTCGTTCCGTGGGCCCACGAGACGACGGGTGAGTTCGCGGGCATGCCGGGCGGCGCGAAGACCAGCCCGCTCACTTCCACTAGGTCGCCCTGCACGCCGGTGGACAGGTATGTGATGCGCCAACCGTTCAGCTCGCCGGCATCGACCGGCTCTGCCGACACCAAGTCGCCTGCGGCCGGCTCGGCAGGCGGCGCCTCGGTCGTTGTCGGAGCAGGGGCCTCGGTCGTGGCCGGCGCCGGGGCAGTGGCGACGGCAGGTGACGTCGTGGCGGGTGCGGTTTCGCTGATGGTCGTCGTGGTGACGGCCGCCGTGGCGGTGGTGTCCGGAGATGAGTCCGTTGCGCTGTCACTGCACGCGGCAGCCACGAGTGCAAACGCCATCAGCGGCCCGATGAGGCGTTTCATCTTCGAACCCTACGGCTTGGGCCGTTGCCCCCCCGACACGCCGCACAGCAGGTGCATCGGGCGATTTCAGGGTGGCTGGGTGAAGCTTCAGCCGTGGTGCAGGTGGTTGTCGAGGTGTGAGCAGTCGTTGAACCGGCGCAGCACCCAGTCGCCGTCGCACCGAACTACCTGGGTGATCGAGCAATTCTCGGAACCGCCGAAGGAGAACGGCGTGGACTCGGTGATGTGCGCCAGTACGGCGCCGATCACGCCGCCGTGCACGCATGCAGCCACCAGCTGGTCGGGATGTGCGTCGGCGATGCGCCCGAGTGCCGCCATGCACCGGCCGATGAGCTGCTCGTTCGACTCGGCGCCAGGGATGACGTCCCAGCGCCGCTCGATGTGCAGGCGTTCGTACAGAGGGTGATTGTCGGCCGCGAACTGGCGGATGCGCCCCCCGTCCCACTCGCCCAGCGCCACCTCGCGCAGATCGTGCTCGATCGTCGGGGTCATGCCCAGCCGTTCGGCAAGGGGCGCGAACGTCTGCTGGGTGCGCTGCAGCGACGACACGTACAGCGCGTCGATCGGCTCGTGCGCCAGGCGGCTGGCCATCGCCTCAGCCTGCTCGTGCCCCTTCGGGGCCAACGCCGGGTCGCCTTGGTCGCCGAGCATGGGGAACGGCTCGCCGGGGATGAAGGCCTGGGACGCACCGTGGCGCACCAGCAGCACCTCGGTCGCGCCCGGCGGCCGGATCCACCGCTCCTGCTCGAACTGGCGGACTTCGGTATCGGACGGCGCGAGGTCGTAGTCGTCGTAGACGGACTCCGCGTCTGCGGCGGTGTCGGCCGTCTCGTGGGGTTGTGTCACGGCGGGCAACCTAGCGGCGGCACGAATAGGCCCGCCGTCACCCGTAGGGCTACTCGATCTGGTAAGCGGCCTCGCCATGGTCGCTCACGTCGATTCCGGCCATCTCGACCTCGGCCGAGACCCGGATGCCCATGGTGGCCTTGATCACGCTGGCGATGATCCACGTGGCAGCGAACGAGTACACGGTGACCACGGCGATCGAGAGGACCTGGTTCCACAGCAGCACGCCGCCGCCGAAGAACACGCCGTCGATGAAGTCGCCCCCAGGCACCGCGGAGGCATCGGCGAAGAAGCCGAGCAGCACGCCACCGACCGCGCCGCCGACCCAGTGGATGCCGACCACGTCGAGGCTGTCGTCGAAGCCCACCCGGAACTTGGCCTCGATGGCGAAGAAGCAGACCACGCCAGCGATGGCGCCGAACGCCAGTGAGTGCATGGAGCCCACGAAGCCCGCCGCCGGTGTGATGGCCACGAGCGCCGCCACGACACCGGAGGCGATGCCAATGGTGGACACCCGCTGGTGCCGTGCGTACTCGGCGAAGGCCCAGCCCACCATGCCGGCCGCCGCTGCGATGAACGTGTTGACGAAGGCCTGCGCCGCCGCACCGTCGGCCGCCAGGGCCGAACCGGCGTTGAAGCCGAACCAGCCGAACCACAGGATGCCCGCGCCCAGCATCACGAACGGCACGTTGTGGGGAACGGGCCGGTTGTCGGGCCAGCCGGAGCGCCGACCGACGACCAGCGCCAGGGCCATGGCGGCGGCGCCGGCATTCACGTGGATGGCGGTGCCGCCCGCGAAGTCGTGGGCAGGCAGGTTGAAGATCCAGCCGTCAGCGCCGTACACCCAGTACACGACCGGCGCGTACACCAGCAGCGACCACACAGGCACGAACACCATCCAGGCCGAGAACTTCATGCGGTCGGCGACGGCGCCCGAGATGAGTGCAGGCGTGATGGCTGCGAATGTCATCAGGAAGGCGAACGTGGCCAGTCCTTCGGCATCGTGAATGCCGGCCATGCCCATCAGCGAGAAATCGCCGATGATCGGCAAGCCGCTCTCGCCCGCCGCGAGGCTGTAGCCGACCAGCACCCAGATCACCGGCACGATGCCGAGGCACCACATGTTCATGTTGAGCATGTTCAGCGCGTTCTTGGCGCGCACCATGCCGCCGTAGAACAGCGCAAGCCCCGGCACCATGAAAAGCACCAAGGCCGCTGAGGTCAGTATCCAGGCAATGTTGCCTTCCATCGCTTCTCTCCTCGTTGCGCGCGGGCGCGCCAGCGGGCATTACGGCGGCTGATCCGCCCATCATTGCAGGCCAGCCGCTTATGGGCCGTATTTCATACGTTGTCGAGGGCGGCGCTGAGATCGTCGAGCAGGTCCGAGACCGTTTCGAGCCCTACCGACAGCCGGACAAGGTCGTCGGGCACCTCCAAGGCCGAACCAGCCGCCGACGCGTGGGTCATCGCTCCGGGATGCTCGATCAGCGATTCGACTGCGCCCAGCGATTCCGCCAGCGTGAAAACCTTGGTCGACGCTGCAACCTGCTCGGCAGCAGCTCGCCCGCCGTGCAGCCGGAACGACACCATTCCTCCGAAGCCGCTCATCTGGCCGCAGGCGATGTCGTGCCCGAGGTGATCTACAAGCCCGGGGTACAGCACAGACCGCACCGCCGGGTGCTCCTCCAGTCGTTCGACCACTGCTTGAGCGTTTGCACAATGGCGGTCCATTCGCACACCGAGCGTCTTGATGCCGCGAAGGGTCAAGTAGCAGTCGAATGGGCTGGGAACGGCACCCACGGCGTTCTGCGTATAGACGAGATGGTCGGCCAGTTCGTCGTCGTTGGTGGCCACGAAGCCGCCGACCACGTCGCTGTGGCCGCCGAGGTACTTGGTGGCCGAGTGAACGACGGCATCGGCGCCGAGCGCAAGCGGCTGCTGCAGGTAGGGCGTGGCGAACGTGTTGTCCACCACCACGATGCCGCCCAGATCGTGGGTGACGGTGCAGATGGCTTCGATATCGAACACCGTGAGCAGCGGGTTGGTGGGCGTCTCCAGCCACACCATGCGGGTGCTCGGCGTCCAGGCGTCGCGGATCTTGTCCGGGGCGGTGAGATCGGCTGCAGCCATGCTGACGCCCGCGTTGCCGAACACCTTGTCGATCAGGCGGAACGTTCCGCCGTAGGCGTCATCGCCGAGCAGCAGGCTGTCGGCCGGGCGCAGCACCCGCAGAAGCGCATCCGACGCCGCCAGCCCGCTGGCGAATGCGAACCCGTGCCGGGCTCCTTCCAGCGACGCCACGCAGACCTGGTAGGCGTGACGGGTCGGGTTTCCCGTTCGGCCGTACTCGTAGCCGTGCCGGGGCTGGCCGACGGCTTCCTGAGCGAAGGTGGTGGCCAGCGAGATCGGCGTGACGACCGCACCCGTGTAGGGGTCGTGGGGTTGGCCTGCCCGGATCGCCCGCGTCTCGAAACCGAACTCGTCGGGGTCCTCGAAGCCCGACACCTGCGGATCGCCGCCCAGCATCAACTGCCTCCAATTGCGTCCGCGCCGAGCGTCGCGACGGGCCTGCCCCGGTCATAGACCACGACCGCCTCGGGTCCTGCGAGCATGTCGGCGCGGGCCAGCAGCTCAGCGATTCGACCGACTGGTTCTCCGATGCCGACGGCAGGCAGAGGCGGTTCGATCGCCGCAGACACCTCGGTGCTGCCGTCCACCGCCAACAGCCCGTCTTGGGCCACTGAGCCCACCACCTGAGCAGCGGCCAGGGGCATCTCGCCCTTGCATACCGGAACGGCACGCAATCCGGTCCGATCCATGCATTGCCGCGCAGAGGCCACGGTGTCGTCGGGCCGGACGAACACGAACTCGCCATGGACGAGGCTGCTCACCGTTCCGGGCCCGGGCTCCTGCGGCAGGAACCCCATCTGTGCCATCCACTCGTCGTCGAACACCCGGCTGAGGTAGCCCCGGCCCGAATCCGGGATGAGCGTGACCACCAGCGACTCCTCCGAGCGGCCGGCGGCATCGAGTTCCGCGGCAACGGCGAATGCGCCCGTCACGGCCGTACCGCCGGAACCGCCGATCAGCAGGCCCTCGCGCTGGGCAACCCGACGTGCCATCGCGAAGGACTCGGCATCGGTCACGGGGATTCCACGGTCGACGACGCCGGGATCGTAGGTGGATGGCCAGAAGTCCTCGCCGATGCCTTCCACCAAGTAGGGCCGCCCGTCGCCGCCGACATACACCGACTCCGGCGGGTCGGCGATTACGACCTGGATGCCGGGATCCTGTTCCTTGAGGTAGCGACCTACGCCGGTGACGGTGCCGCCTGTGCCTGCACCCGCCACGAAGTGGGTGATGCGGCCTTCGGTCTGTGCCCAGATCTCTGGTCCGGTGGTCTCGTAGTGCGCCTGGGGGTTTGTCGGGTTGCCGTACTGGTTCGGCGAGTAGGCGCCCGGCGTCTCGCTCCTCAGGCGCTCCGCGGTCGAGTAGTACGAGCGTGGATCGTCAGGTGCAACGGCCACCGGGCAGACCACCACCTCTGCGCCATAGGCCCGCAGCAGCGCCACCTTCTCGGGCGCCACCTTGTCGGTGCATACGAAGATGCACCGGTAGCCGCGCTGCGCAGCGACCACGGCGAGGCCCACGCCGGTGTTTCCCGAAGTGGGCTCCACGAGCACGCCGCCCGGCTGCAGCAAGCCGTCAGCTTCGGCGGCGTCGATCATCGCCACCGCGGCGCGGTCTTTCACCGAGCCGCCGGGGTTGGTGGTTTCCAGCTTGGCGACGACCGGCGTTGCGATGTGCGGCTCGACCTTCCTCAGCCGGACCATCGGCGTGCGGCCCACAAGGTCCAGCACCGACGGCGCAATGTCCAGGCCCTTCAGGGCCTCGGGCATCGGCGACGGCTCGGGGTCAGTCACGGCGTCCCAGCCTACGAACGCCGTGCGAGCCGCGCCGCGGCCACTGCCTGGGCGTCAGGTCAGCAGCTCGGCCAGCGGGGATAGCTCGGTGTTCACGAGTTCCACGCCGCCTTCGGGCAGCACCGAGACTTCGTGCCACAGTCGCAACTTCGGCGGCCGTCCGAGCAGGTGCACTGTCGACAGGAACGAGTGGAAGATCGCCAGGTGCGTGGAGTGCGACCGGGACCACGCTTCGAGTGACGCCAAGTCGTCGAACCAGCCCACGAAGCTCGTGGACTTGAGATCCTCGCCGTCGATGGACTGCTCTCGCAGGAATCTGCTCGAGATGCAGCCCGAGTCGCGATTGGCGGCCAGGAACTCGATGCCGGCCCGCAGCTTCGGCTCGATGTCGGTGAAGTACATCTCGCGCTCGTCGTCGAGGCACTCGTCCCACTTCTGACCCGAGCGGATGAGGCACAAGTTGGCCGGCAACGGCGAACCCGGAGCGGCATCGAACAGGTCGTCCGCGCTGGCCGCCATGCGGTCGCGCGCCGCTCCCCAATAGTCGTGCAGCTCGGTGAGGTCCACCGAAGTCAGGTTGCGCACGCCCGGCAGCGGCCGCTTGGTCCCCGCGATCGTCTCCCAGCGCTCCGCCGGGATGACGGCCGTCTCGCAATAGACTCCGTCCCGTTCGAGCACATCGCAGCCATCCCGCCAACGCTCGTAGACCGACGGATCGACCCAGTAGGCCATGAAGACGGTCTCGACATCGCCGTGAGCCTCGTCGGCATCATCGCCTTCGTCGGTGAAATTGACGACGCGAGCCCGCTCGACGTGGTCGGGCCGGTGCTCGCCGCCGGTCAACGCCGCCTGCAACTCCGCCAGCGTGTCGGCGTTGTCAGGCCCCTTCGAGAAGACCATCGAATAGGCCGTCAGCTCGGGAAAGTCGACCACGCTCCACGCCGGTGCGCTGGGTGTATGCCGTTCCGGCCGGTTGGCAGCCATAGACATTCCTCCCGCAGTTCACCCTCCGCGCTGCGCTGCCGCGGACTCCTGCTGTGGATCGTACGGCGACACAGCTCAGTCGCTCCAGACGATCTCGAATTCACCGGTCTCGAAGTCGAACAGGACCTGTCGAGCCATGTGACGCAGGACCTGAGTCCCCATGAGTGCGTCACAACCCGCGACAGGCATCTCCAGCACGGAAACCAAGGCACTGATACCGGGCGCTGGCTGTGTCGTCAGCTGGTCGTCTCGTACCGGAGGGTGCATGTGGACTACGAACCCATCCGCCACCACCTGTCCCATCACAGTGCGTACGTTCAACATCACCGACTGCGCTTCGTCATCGCCCAAGCCGAGGCTGTCAACGACGTGCTGCGAGATGCCTGATGCATTGGCACCCGTATCCAGGAGCACACGAAAGAGCTGCATCGCGCCAGTCGTCGGCGAACTGATCGGCAGGGCGACGACTGCTTGATGGTTACCATCGAGTTGACCTGAGATGCCATGACATTACATCTGGCGTTAGCCGAGCCGTCTCCGGCCGAAGCGATACCAGGCGCGGTCTACGGTCGCTGCAACTCAGCTGACTCTATGCATGATCGGGATTCCGCCGAAGAACAGCGGCGTGTCCCGGACCTCTTGGATCGTGAACCGGCCTGCACCGTGCACTGACAGCCCGGTTTCGAACGCCGTCCCGACATCCGGGTAGAACGCGGTGACCTCTCGGTCGCAGATCAATGCGACCTCACCGACGCGCGCCGCTTCAGGCTCAGCTTCGAGGAGCGCCGTGAATGCTCTGTAGTTCGCCATCGCCTCGCCACGAGTCATCTAGAGCCTGCCGATCTGCGCCTTTTCGGTGCTGCCGACCATACCCAGCCACCACCGGCTGCAGCGGGTATTCGCGACCGGTGGCACCATCACGGCGCGAGTGCTCACTTGATGATCCGATTCCATTGGGGCACGGCGATGCTCGCGGTGCCACTCCGGGCGAGCATGGCTTGCCACGGTCGTCCAGGTTCGTGACCGTGGCCGCAGCCCGGGCAGCGGTCGTTCCGTCCGGGCGGTCGCACTCCCTCCGTGGAGTCGAACACGACCGTCACCCATGCCCTAGGGCTTCGACGATCAGGCGTTGAGTTCGGCGGCGCGGGCCCGGAACAGCTCGACGTTGTTCTCCTTGATCTCCTCGTAGCCGCGGATCATGTCGGGCAGCCGGGCGATCTCGACGGCTCGGGCATAGGCGGCGGCGTCGCCTGCACCCAGCGTGTCGAGGGCTCGCTCGATCATCCCGCGGTACTCGTCGATCAGCTCCCGCTCCATCTTGCGGTGAGCGGTCTTGCCGAAGACGTCCAGCGCTCCGCCGCGCAGGCCCTTCATCCGCGCCAGCAGGGCGAACGCCATGTCGCCCGATCGGCCGAGGCCGATCTTCTTTTCGACACCCATGCGCCGCATGATCGGCGGGTGCAGCTTGTAGGTGACATCGGTCTTGTCGCCGAACTGATCGCGCACGGCCTGCTGGAACGCCCCCGAACGGTGCAGCCGTGCCACCTCGTACTCGTCCTTGTAGGCCATCAGCTTGTACAGGTACGTCGCCACGGCCTCGCTGAGCGCCGTCTCGCTGCCCGCTGCGGCCTCGGCCTCACGCACCTTGGCAATGAAGCTGGCGTACGCCGCTGCGTACGCGTGATTCTGGTAGGCCACCAAGTCGGGCACCCGGATGCGCAGCAGCCGTGCCAGCTCTTCGGACTGGCTGGGCACCGTGTCGATGAGATCCTGCTCACGGCCTGACGGGCCGATGTCACGCTTGACCTTGCCGACCCGCTCGACCTCGAGCGTTCCCAAGAAGTCGGGGTCGAGCACGATCTTGCGGCCGATGCGGAACGCCTGGGTGTTCATCTCCACCGCAACGCCGTTCAGCTCGATGGCCCGCTCGATCGCCGAAGCGCTGATCGGCACCACGCCCGCCTGATAGGCGGCGCCCACCACCAGCACGTTGGCCGGCATGTGCGAGCGGAACAGGCTGTCAGACAGCGTGCCCGCATCGAAGTAGACGTTGCGCTCGGGACTGGTGGACTCGTCGATGACCCGCTGGAAGGCCGTCCACTCGGGGAACTCGGCGGAGGTGTCACGCACCATCGAGGTGGTGGGCACCTTCGACGACGACACGACAGCAACGGTCTTGCCGGCCAGCGCCTTGTCGAGGTTCGCCGGATTGGTGCCGGTCAGCAGGTCGAACACGATGTAGGCATCGGCCTCGCCGAGCCCGACCTTGTTGGCCTCGTCGCCGCCGTCGTGATCCGCCGCCGAGGCGTCGTCGCCGTTGGCGCCCATTTTCCGAACCTTGAGGTTCGACAGCACCGGGCCGCCCTTCTGGGCGAGACCGGTCTGATCAAGGCCATTGGCCGTCTTGCCGTCAAGCAAGGCGGCTGTCGCCAGCATCTGGTTCACCGTGACCACGCCTGTGCCACCGATGCCCATCATCAAAATGTTGCCCTCGTCGATCCGGTCGGGTTCGGGCAGGTCGTCGCCGATGTGCTCGGTGGCCACCGTGGCCTTCGTGGGGATCTTCCCCGCAGGGACCACCTCGATGAACGCCGGGCAGTCGCCGTCGAGGCAGGTGAAGTCCTTGTTGCACGACGACTGGTGAATCTGCGTCTTGCGGCCGAACTCGGTCTCGATGGGCTGCACGCTCAGGCAGCTCGACTTCTCGCCGCAGTCGCCGCAGCCCTCGCAGACCGCCTCGTTGATGAACACCCGCGTGTTGGGCTCGGCCACCTTGCCGCGCTTGCGGTCGCGCCGCAGCTCGGCTGCGCATGCCTGGTCGTAGATCAGCACCGTGCAGCCCTCGATGTCACGCAGCAGGCGCTGTGCTTCGTCCATGCGGTCGCGGTGCCAGACGTCGGTGCCTGGGGCGAACTCGGCATCGGCGGGGTACTTGTCAGGGTCGTCGGTGACCACCATCACCTTGGCCACGCCTTCGGCAAGCACCGAGCGGGTCAGCTCCGGCACGGCCATGCCGCCGTCGATGTCCTGACCGCCCGTCATGGCGACCGCACCGTTGTAGAGGATCTTGTAGGTGACGTTGGTGCCGGCGGCCACAGCCTGGCGCAGCGCCAGCGAACCGGAGTGGTGGTAGGTGCCGTCGCCGATGTTCTGGAACCGGTGCTCCATCGTCACGAACGGCGCGGCGCCGACCCATTGGCAGCCCTCGCCGCCCATCTGGGTGGTGCCGCGCACGTTGCGGGTGGGTGTCATGGCCGCCATGCCGTGGCAGCCGATGCCGCCGCCAGCCTCGGAGCCCTCGGGCACCCAGGTCGAGCGGTTGTGGGGGCAGCCCGAGCAGAACCCCGGCGTGCGGCCGGCGGCCTTCTCGCCCTTGGAGGTGGTGACTGCGAGCGGGATCGTGATGCGCTCGGGCACAGCGGGCCCGATGCCCTCGGGACCGAGCCGGTCCACCAGGAACGGCCGGATCTTGCGCGCGATGAGATCGGCGTCCATCTCGCCGTGGCCCGGGAACCAGAAGCCGCCCTGCTGGTCGCGCTTGCCGAGCACGACGGGCGCGCCGGCCACGCCGTAGAGGTTCTCCTTCATGAGCGTCTCGATGATCGAGCGCTTCTCCTCGACGGCGACGATCACGTCGAGCCCGTCGGCGAACTCGCGCAAGCTGGTGGGCTCGAGCGGCCACACCACGGCCGGCTTCCAGATGCGGACGCCGCGGCGCTCCAGCTCGATGTCGTCGAGGCCCATGCGGTCGAGCGCCTCGCGCAGGTCGTAGTAGGTCTTGCCTGCGGCGACGAGGCCGATCCGGGCGTCGCGGGTGGGAACGGTCTGGCGGTTCAGTTTGTTGGCCGCCACGAACTCGTCGACTGCGACCATGCGGCCCTCGTGGATCTCGAGCTCCATGCGCACCGCGTTGGGGCCGAAAAGGGCGTCCTGCTGGGTGTGCGCCCAGGGCTTGCCCTCCCACTCGAATTCGGGACGGGTGACCGACACACGGCCGGGGCCGACCTGCACGGTTGCGTAGCCGTCGGCCACGTTGGTGACGATCTTGAGCGCCGACCAGAACCCGCTGTAGCGGGACAGCTCGTAGCCCCAGCGCCCGTAGTCGATGACCTCTTGGACCGAGCCGGGGTACAGGATCGGCGTCTGGAAGTGGATCAGCACCGGCTCGGACTCCGAAGCCAGCGTCGAGGATTTCGAAGCGGGGTCGTCGCCCGCAACGAGCAGCACACCGCCCTTGGGGTCGACACCGCAGACGTTGGCATGCTTGATGGCGTCGCCGGAGCGATCGACCCCCGGCGCCTTGCCGTACCACATGCCCAGCACACCGTCGAAGCGGCCCTCGAAGTTGCGATTCGAGAGCTGGCTGCCCCACACGATCGTGGCGCCCAGATCCTCATTGAGGCCGGGCTCGAAGATGATGTTGTTCTGCTCAAGCTCGGTGGCGTTGGTGGTCATGAGCGAGTCGATGCCGCCCAGCGGCGACCCGCGATAACCCGACACCATGGCCGCGTTGTTCAGCCCGTCGCGGCGGTCTGCCCGAAGCTGATCCAGCAGCACGCGCAGCAAGGCCTGCACGCCTGACATGGCGACATCGCCCTCGACGCGGTCGAAGCGATCCTCGAGCTTGAAGTCTGCGAGTGCCATCGAATCCCCCTCATGCGCCGCGGCGGCGGGTGTAGCGGCCATCTGCGAGGCTACCCGTCAGCCCAAAGTGCTGCCCGGGACGCAAGAGGCTGAGCCGCGGGCCCGAGCGGCCCGTGAACGCAGCGCACAAGAGCGGGCAGCACAGAGCGAACCCGTGGCCCCAGCGGCCGTTCAGCTCTTGGGCAGCAGACCGGGCCGGGGCAGCGTGAATGCGAGCCCCAGTGCGCACGCATTGGCAACTGCCGCCATGGTGAAGGTCCAGCCATAGCCCCCCGTTGCATTCAGCAGCAGCTGAGCCACGTACGGCCCGATCGCGGCGCACGACCCCGCGGTCGCGAAGAAGCGACCGACTATCGCTCCGGCATGGGTACGGCCGAAGTAGTCGGCGACCAGCGCCGGGAAGACCGCCACGCTCCCGCCGTAGGACAGCCCGAACGCGATCGCCGAGGCGTACAACAGCACCAGGTTGTCGGCCACGGCAAAGCCGACGAACGACAGTGTCTCGACCGCCAGCGCCAGCCCCACGGCCCGGCGGCGGTCGATGCGGTCCGACAGCGGGCCCGTCACGATGCGCCCCACGAGGCCTCCGACGCCCACCGAGCTGATCACTCCCGACGCCCACTGCAAGGAAAAACCGAGGCTGCGGGCGTACTGGACGCCATGCGCGAACGGCACGAACACCACCACGAACGTCAGCGCGAACATGCCGAAGATGCGCCAGAACACCGAGGTGCGCCACGCTGCGGAGGCCGTCCACGCCGTGCGGGGATTCTCGGCGTCGGGGGCGCTGCTGCGGGTGGCTTCCACCACGAATCCCGCCGGCCTCGACACGACCCGCGAACGGGCGAGCGGGCGGTCAGCGGGATCCGGCGTGCGGCCGTCGGGATACTGGCCGATCGACTCGGGATCGCGCACGAACAGCATGGCGGTGGCCGCCATGAACACGCCGCCGACTACGGCCATCACGGCGATCGCCGTGCGCCAGCCGAACTGGGAGACGAGCCACGCAGCGATCGGCGGTGCCACGATCCCGCCGGCACTGCCGCCCGAGCCCACGATCCCCGTCGCCAAGCCGCGCCGAGCGGTGAACCAGCGCACGACGGTGGCATTCGCGGGCACCCACGACGACGACATGCCGAGCGGCGCGATCACCGCCAGCCCGATGAAGACCAGCACCAAGCTCGGCGCAGACGACAGCACCAGGTAGCCGGCAGCCAGCAGCAGGGCGCCCACGGCGATGACCTGACGGGGGCCGATCCGGTCGGTGAGCTGCCCGCTCCAGACGCTGATGGCGCTGTAGTTGAGGATGTACAGCGCGTACGCGAGCTGCAGCCAGTTGGTCGACCAGCCGGTGTCTGCGCTGATGGCGCCCTCGAAGGTGCCGTAGCTGAATTGCAGGCCGTACACGATGAACAGCACCCAGAAGCCGGCCCACGCCACGCGCCAGCCATGGAAGGGCCGGCCGATCAGCACGAAACGCCGCCGGGCTGCCGTCTCATGGGCACAGTCACGAGATGAGCTTCATCTGTGCGGTTTGCCGCCCGAGGCGGCATCCGCTACATGTCGCCTGGTGCCAGGAAGAACCAGATGGGCTGCTTCTCGCCGGCGTCGGCCATGGCCTTGCGGGCGGCCATGATCGTGCGGCCCGCCTCAGTGGAGGTGAAGAACCAGCGAGCGCCGGCCCACGGGGCCGGTGCGTGCTCGGCCAACGCCAGCGCGGCGGTTTCGTAGTAGCCGCGGATGTCTTGTGCCACCCGCGCCGGAATGCCCGGTATGCCGGCTTCCTTCCACGGTGTGCCCTCGGCGACACGCACGAACGACTGCACGGCCGCACCGATGTCGTCGGCGGCCACGACTCGCCCCGCGCCGGTGCGGTTCCCCAGCTTGGCCACGGCCCGGTCGTAGGCCTGCCGCAGCCCGTTGGCCTCGTCGACTGCGGGATGCAGGCTGGGGTCGTGCCGCGGCGGCAGCTCGCACGACATGGTGGCGGTGCCGTCGTCGTCGATCGACTCCGCGAACTTCTCCACAACCGGCTCGGGCGAGGTGAGCAACCCGAAGGCGTGGGCCAGCACCCGGTGCTGGAAGTCGGCATCGTTGGGCTTGCCGAGCGGGCGCCCCAGCGGGAAGTCGCACCAGAGGCCTCGCGGCGGGGCGGTTCCCTGGATGTGGGCGCCGATGGAGCCCAGCGCCACGGTGGCGATACCGGCTTCCTCGAAAACGTGGGCGAGCGTACTCACGGTACGCGTGCACAGTGGTCAGACGGGGGTGAACAGCACCACGTCCACCTCGTGGTCACGCAGGAACTTGGCCCCCGCCGGCCCGGAGTCCATCCGAACGCCGGACAGGTCGAACTGGTTGCCGGCATAGGACAGGTGGATGTCGGAGACCTCGCCGATGGTGCCGTCGGCGGCGAGCTCATCGAGACGGTCGATCGGGAACACCGTGTTGAGGTCGAGGGCAATCCCGGTGGCGTCGAAGTTGGGGCTCCAGTGACCGCACATGTAATCGCGACGGCTGCCGTCGAGCACCCGGTAGCCGGTATCGATCGGCTCGAAATCGTCCTGGTCGGGATGGTGCAGCGACGCCGAGGTCACGATGGCGACCTTGGCCTCCGCCAGGGGCGGGGGCGTGGTGAACGCCGTGGTCTCGAAGTCGGGGAGCTCGAGCCCCCCCGTCAGTGCCTTGACATCGGAATCAGCCATGGCGGCAACGCTACGACGTGCCGCACTGCCTTGCTCGGCACTGGGAGCTAAGCGGATTCCTCGACGTCGAGGGAGCGTTGGCGGAGGCGGCGCATGCCTCTGAGCCAGCGATCGGGGTCGGAGGCTTTGCGTTCTACGTAGGTCTGGGCCTCGGGGTGGGACAGGATCAGGAACCGCTCCTCGGCCATCGCCTCGGTGATGACCTGCGCCACGAACTCGGGCTCGACGATGCCGTCGGTGCCGCCATCGGCGAGTCGCTGCGGGGCCATGGCGGTGTTCACGCCCTGCGGGCACAGCACCGAGACCCGGATGCCGTCGTCGCCGTGCAGGATCGCCTCCATCTCGGCCAGCTTGATGCAGGCTGCCTTGGTGACCGAGTAGGGCGCCGAGCCCATGGCCGCCAGCAGTCCGGCGGCGCTGGCGGTGTGCACGAGATAGCCCTCGCCCCGGGCGAGCATGGAAGGCAGCACGGCACGGGCTGCGTACACGTGGCTCATCACGTGCAGCTCCCATTGAGACTGCCATGCGTCGTTGGAGGCATCCACGCCGCCGTCGGCGCCGGCACCGGCGTTGGAGAAGAAGACATCGATCGGGCCGTGCGCCTCGAGCGTGCGTTCGACGAGATCGGCAACGGCCGCTTCGTCGGTGACGTCGAGCCCGACGCCCTCGCAGCCGATCTCGTCCGCAACCGCCTGGGCGGTTTCGGCGTTGTAGTCGGCGACGACGACGTGGCGAGCACCTTCGGCCATCCAGTGCCGAGCGGTAGCTCCGCCGATGCCGCCTCCGCCGCCTGTGATGATCGCAACCCGATCGCGCAGTTCCATGATGGCGTCCCTTCTGCCTTCGTGACCTAGGCCGTATCAGCGGTGCCGATGCCGCCGATCTCTTCGCCCTCGTCGATGGCCTTGATTCGAGCCGCGTATGCGGTCTCGGCCAGGCCCTCAGCGCCCAGGAACCGGCCGGGGCTGGCACCGTCGATGTGGCCCATGATCCCCCGGTAGAGACTGAACCCGCACAGCGCCGCCAGCTCGTCGGGCATGTCGCGGACGTCCTCGGGGGCGAGGCTGTAGTACTGGTTCTGCTGCTGGCGCATCCAGCCCCGGCAGTACTGCACGCTGATACCCAGGCGCCAGTCGTCGTCGGACGTGTTGGCACCGCCGCAGTGCCAGGTGCCGCCATTCACGATCAGAACTGAGCCAGCAGGCATCTCGGCTGCGATGTACTCCGGCTTCTCGCCCGGCTGGGGCTCGTGGTCGTAGCGGTGCGAGCCGGGCACCAGACGGGTGGCGCCGTTCTCATCAGTGAAGTCGGTGAACGCCCAGATGGTCGTGACCATGAACGGCGGGCGGGGCCGCGGCACGTCGATCTGATCGACGAGGCCGTCGTCGGAGTGCAGGCCCTGGTGCACCTCGCCGGGACCGATGTGCATGCACGTTGTGCCCGACAGGATCGCCCCGGGCTCCATCAGGTGCTGCGGGAACGGCAGCACATTGCGGTGGATCGGCAGCTTCCAGAACGACCGGTCCTTGTGGAGCAGGTTGTACATGCGCTTGGTGGCGAACCCCTCGATGCGATTGCCCTTCGGCTGCACGTTCAGCTCGTCCTCGACCCGGGCGACGGTCTCGCGGATCTCGGCAACCAACTCGGGTTCGATGGCGCCTTCGACGATGCAGTAGCCGTTCTCCTCGACTTCGTCGAGATAGCGCTGGAGTTCGGATTCGTTCGCAGTGAGGTCCACGGTGCCGCTCATGGCCCCAGTCTCGCAGGACGTCGGTGCTGTCGCCCCGCTACGCCAGAGATCTCGCATCGCATTCGTAGGATGACTCCCGTGGACGGCGAGAGCAGCAACGCGTCGAGCCCCCGCAGCGCCGCCTTGCGCCCCCTCATCGATCTGACGACGCGGCCCACGCCGCTCAACTACCTGCGCGAGGCGTGGCGCCGACGGGAGTTCGCCATCGTGGTGCCAGCACAAGACCTGCGTGCCCAGAACATGGACACCACATTGGGGCAGTTCTGGCACCTCATGAACCCGGCACTGCTCGTGGGCGTGTACTTCCTGATCTTCGGCGTGGTCATTGACACCAGCCGCGGTGTCGACAACTTCCTGGGTTTCCTGATCGTCGGGATCGTGCTGTTCCACCTCACCCAGCGAGTCGTGCAGGAGGCGGCGGTCTCCATCACGCAGAACCTCGGGCTCATCCGGTCCATTCAGTTCCCGCGCATCTTGCTGCCGGCATCATCGGTGAACGGTCAGACGGCTGCGTTCATTCCCGCGATCATCCTGGCGTTGCTCGCGGTGCTGGCCACCGGCGAGAGGCCGTCGATGCGCTGGCTGCTGCTGCCGATCGTGCTCGCGGCGCAGTTCGTCTTCAATTTCGGATCGGCGCTGATCTCTGCACGAATCGGCACTGCTGTGCCCGACCTGCGGCACATCCTCCCGCATCTGTTCCGGCTCTTGTTCTACGCCTCGGGCGTCATCTTCAGCGTCGAGGCATTCGT
Source organism: Acidimicrobiia bacterium (assembly GCA_022821985.1). GTDB lineage: Bacteria > Actinomycetota > Acidimicrobiia > Acidimicrobiales > Poriferisodalaceae > Poriferisodalis. The sequence continues at coordinate 47,037 of JAJECP010000037.1, read as the reverse complement.
GCACAGCCCCGGCTGGCGGCGTGCCTTTGCGCTGAACCCGATCTACGACCTGATCACCTGCGCTCGCTGGAGCCTGCTGGGGCACACCGTCGACGGCTGGGTGCTGGTGGGCACCGTCGCCTGGAGCCTCGTGATGCCCATGGTGGGCTTCTGGGTTTTCTTTCGCTCCGAACAGCGACTGGGCGCATGATGACGGCCTCGGGATCGGTGACCGTGGAGATTCGCGATGCTCACGTGAGCTATCGGGTGTACGAGGAACCGGCCAAGGGGCTCAAGCAGGGCTTCGCACGAGGTCGGATTCGTCGCCGGTACCGGTCCATCGAGGCGATTCGAGGGGTGACGCTGAATCTTCACGAGCACGAGACGCTCGGGCTGATCGGAGCCAACGGCTCGGGCAAGTCGACACTGCTGTCGGCCATGACCGGACTTCTGCCCCTGGCGTCGGGCAGCATTCGAGGCCGGTCGAGGCCTTCGCTGTTGGGCGTGTCGTCGGTGATGCGACCTGCCCTGTCCGGGCGGCGCAACATCTTGATTGGCGGACTGGCCCTGGGATTCTCTCGATCGGAGATCGAGGCTCGCATGGACGAGATCATCGACTTCGCCGGCGTGCGCGAGGCAATCGACCGGCCGATGCGCACCTATTCCGCAGGCATGCGAGCCCGGCTTCACTTCGCCATCGCGACTGCCCGCATTCCCGAGATCCTGCTCATCGACGAAGCGCTCACGGTGGGCGACGAGGAATTCCGTCGCCGCGCGGCCGAGCGCATGGATGACGTCTGCGGGGCGGCAGGCTCCGTTGTGCTCGTCTCGCACAACATGTCGGAGGTCGAACGCTTCTGCGACCGAGTCGCCTGGTTGGACGACGGCCTCATCCGAGCCGTCGGGGAGCCAGCCGAGATTGTCGAGATCTACGTCTCGACCTCGCGTCCCAACTCCCGCTGAGCCGAGCGGGCGGCGCAGTGACGGCGGCGCGAGACTGAGGCCGTGGCGGCAGCAGCAGGGCGTGACCGCCCCCAGGCGAGTGGCGGCGGGCCGGGCGGCCGGCGCATCATCCTGAACGCGTTCACGATGAACTGCGTGGGCCACATCCAGCAGGGGCTGTGGGTGCGCGACGACACCCGCCAGCGGGAATACACGTCGCTCGAGCCATGGCTGGAGCTGGCCCGCATCTGCGAGGCCGGGTGCTTCGACGCCATCTTCCTGGCGGACGTGATCGGGCTGTACGACACCTACCGGGGCAGCGCCGACACCTCGCTGCGCGAGGCGATTCAGGTGCCCGTGAACGACCCGATGCTGCTGATCCCGGCCATGGCCACGGTCACCGAGCACCTGGGGTTCGCCTTCACCAGCAACGTGCTGCAGGCGCACCCGTTCACCTTCTCCCGCCAGATCTCCACGCTCGACCACCTCACGGGCGGGCGGGTGGCCTGGAATGTCGTCACCTCGTACCTGCAGAACGGCGCGCAGAGCCTCGGCTACCCGCGACTGCCCAAGCACGACACGCGCTACGAGCGAGCCGAGGACTACCTGGACGTCTGCTACAAGCTCTGGGAGGGCAGCTGGTCTGACGATGCCGTGGTGGCCGACACCGAGCGCGGCGTCTACACCGACCCTGACCGGGTGCGGCCGATCGACCACGAGGGCCCGTACTACTCGGTGGCCGGACCGCACCTCGCGGAGCCGTCTCCGCAGCGCACGCCGGTGATCTACCAGGCGGGCTCGTCGGATCGTGGGCGCGATTTCGCGGCCAAACACGCCGAATGCGTGTTTGTCGTGGCGGCCTCGCGGGGCTTGACACGCATTGCCGAGGACATCCGGCGCCGGGTGAGTGCGGTCGGCCGCCACCCCGATGACGTGAAAGTCATCGCCGGCCTGTCCCCCATCGTGGGCGGCACGGAGGCCGAGGCGAAGGCCAAGCACGCCGACTATCTCGAGACGCTCTCGCTGGAGGCAGGTCTGGCACACCTGAGCGGAAACCTCAACATCGATCTGAGCCACATCGACCCCGACCAGCCGCTCGAGACGCTGAACACCGAAGGCGTGCGCGGCCCGGTGAAGTCGCTGCTGGATTCGGCGCGGCCGGGCACCCGCACCTTCGGCGACCTCATCAAGCTGAACATGGCCGGGCAATTCCTGGTGGGTTCGCCCGAGCAGATCGCGGACGGGATGCAGCGCCGGCTGGACCAGGGCGTGGACGGCTTCAACCTGGTGTATGCCACCACCCCCGGTACATTCGTCGACTTCATCGCAGGTGTCGTGCCGGTGCTGCGCGAGCGAGGTCTCGTGCAGCGGGAGTACCAGCCGGGAACGCTGCGCGAGAAGCTGTTTGGCAGCAGACGCCTGCCCGAAACGCATTACGCCAGCGGCTTCCGCCAGCAGCGGGTATAGCCGATCGGCGCGGCGGCTCGGCGGCGGCTAGCCAGCTCAGCCAGCGCGAATAGTGACGGCGGCGTCCGGTTCAGCCCCGCGGCGAGGCCCGAGTCGGTCCTCGCAGCGTCACACCGCCGTCGACGACCAGCGTGTGGCCGGTGATGTAGCGGGCCTCGTCGGTGCACAGGAACCTGACCGCCGCGCCGACATCCCAGCCATTTCCCTCGATCTTCAGCACGCTGGCCCGTCGACGGGCTTCGGCGAGCTCGTCGGGCATCTCGTCGCCGCCGACGAGCGGTGTGCGCACGGGTCCGGGGGCCACGCAGTTCACCCGCACACCATCGGTGCCGTGATCGACGGCCATGGCGGCCGTGAGCGCCATGATCGCCCCTTTGGAGGTCGAGTACGCGGTCATGCCGCGGGGCCGCAGCGCCGAGATGGACGAGATGTTGACCACCGCTCCCCCGCCCGAGTGCTCGATCATCGCCGGGATCGCATACCGAGACGCCAGCACCATCGACGTCAGGTTCACATCCATCACCCGCTCCCAGCGGTCCACCTCTTCGGTCACCACCGTCCCTCTGCTGCCGATGCCGACGTTGTTCACCAAAATGTCCAGCCGGCCCCAGTTATCCAGCGCAGCTTGGGTCATCGCCTTGCAGTCGGCTTCGACGGTCACATCGGCACCGACGGCGACGGCGCTGCCCCCCTCGGCGGCGATCATCCCCACCGTCGCTTCGGCGAGCTCGGGCTTGCGGTCCACCGCCACCACATGCGCGCCGGCCTCGGCCAGCAGGATCGCCGCAGCGCGGCCGTTGCCGATGCCGTCGCCACGTGCCCCGGCACCGGTGACGATCGCCACCCGGCCGCCCAGATCCGCACTCGCTCGTGTCGCAGCCATCAGCCGACGCTCCACTGCAACAAGCGCTCAGCCGTCGCCGTTGCGGCGGAGGGCGCTGCGGTCATCCAGCGGCGTCCATGCGTCGGCGTAGTCGCTCTGCAGCTCAGGCAACTGGGCAGCCCACGCCGTGGGGATCCACGCATAGCGCGACTCAAACATGAAGGCGAGCATGTCGGCCATCCGGCGGGGTTCGAGCTCGGCCGTGGTGCCGGCGTCGTAGGCCTCGATGTCGGGACCGTGGGGCAGGAAGGCGTTGTGGATGCTGACGCCGCCGGGCAGGAATCCGCCCTCGGGCTTGGCGTCGTAGGTGCCCTCGATGAGCCCCATCAGCTCGCTCATCACGTTGGAGTGGTACCAGGGCGGCCGGAACGTGTGCTCCTGCACGGCCCAGCGCTCGCGGAACAGCACGAAGTCGACGTTGGCAGTGCCCGTCGTGTCTGACGGGGACGTCAGCAATGTCCAGATGGACGGCGCCGGATGGTCGAACAACAGCGGCCCCAGGGGGCAGTAGTTGCGCAGGTCGTATTTGTAGGGGGCGAAGTTGCCGTGCCAGGCCACCACGTCGAGCGGCGAATGGGGCAGGTGCGTTTCGAGCAGGCGGCCGCCGTGCTTGAAGACCAGCCGGGTGGGTCGGTCGTCAGCCTCGTAGCCAGCCATTGGGAACAGGAAGTCGCGGGGCATGGCGAGCGCATCCACGCCGATCAGCCCTGGGTCGGGCAGCCGGAACGGGGCGCCGTAGTTCTCGCACACGTAGCCCCGGGCGGATTCCTCCATCAGCTCGACGCGGAACTTGACGCCACGTGGCACGGTGGCCAGTTCCGCAGGCCCAACGGCGAGGGTGCCGAGCTCGGTCACCAGTCGCAGCGCGCCCTGCTGGGGCAGGATCAGCATCTCGCCGTCGGCGTTGGCGAAGACCTCGTCGTCCATGGAGCGATTGGCGACGTAGAGGTGCGTTGCGGCACCCGTGCCGAGGTGGGCGTCGCCGTTGGCCGCAAGGGTGCACAGGCCCTCGAGCCAGCTCAGGGGCTCGTCGGGAACCCCGATCGGGCTCCAGCGCAGCTGCGCCACCGGTGGCGTGCCCTCACGGCAGGGCGAGGTGCGCAGGTTGCCCGCCTCAATGTCGCGCAGCGCGGTGACGTGGCGTACCGACGGGCGGATCCGGTACATCCAGGTACGCAGCGCGTCCGCCCTTGGCGCGGTGAACGCGCTGCCGGTCAGCTGCTCTGTGTACAGGTCGTGGGTGACACGCTGAGGGCTGTTCTGGCCGATCGGCAGCACGCCGGGTTCTGCCTCGGTGACGTGCTCATTGCCGAAACCGCTCTGGTACTCGATGCCGAAGTCGTCCCCCATGGCCGTCAGCCTAGGTCGCGTCGGCAAACCCCTTTGGAGGCTCGGCACCCCGGAGTTGGGGGGCGCCGCGACACTGGCGGCGCATGATCAGCGCCAGCAGGGTCGCGCCGGCAGCAAGCACTGCGAAACCCGACCAGACCAAGTTGAAGCTGCCCGTCCACTCCGCGACGTAGCCCGTGACGAGACCTCCGATGCTGAGTCCGGACATGAAGCCGAGCATCACAATGCCCGACGCCCGGCCTGCCAGCGCGACGGGAATGCCGGTGATGATGGCCAGCATCGCAACGGCATTCCACGACATCATCGTGAACCCGGCGAGCAGCGACATCACCCATATGAGGCTGCTGTGGACAGTTGCCGCGCCGAGCAGCAGCGCCATCGCCACCACCGTGAACGCGGATTGGATGGCCAACGCGCTCGCGGGGTGCACCCGCCGCTCGGTGAGCCGGGCCCACCAGATGCGCGATCCGATTGCAGTCACGCCGGCTAGGGCGCTGGCCCATCCGGCCCAGAAGTTGGTCCAGCCCAGCGATTCCTCCGCAAAGAGGATCTGGAAGCGGCCGACGCCGCCCACGACGCTGCCCATCAGCAGCGAGAACCACGTGATCGTGATGATGAATCGGCGCTCCGCGAGCCCCATGCGCACCACCCTGGGCTGCGCGGGCGCGACGGCGAACACCGCACCCGGCGGCGCCTCGTAGGCGAAGACCGGCTCGCTGCCGGTCTTGGCGTCGGGCCGCAACCACAGCGCGATGCCCAGCGCGCACACCAGCGTCACCACCCCGTAGATGCCGGTCGCCCAGCGCCAGCCGTACAGGGTGGCGAGTGTCGGCAGCGTGGCACCCGACAGGAACGTGCCGAACATGACGCCGGACTGCTTCAGGCCGGTGATGGTGCCGCGACGACCCTCCGGGACGCGCTCGGCAATGAGCTTGTTGGTGGCCGGATTGCACCAGCCTTGACCGAGGCCTGAGAACGCCGCTGCCGCCATGAGCAGCCACACGCTCGGCGCGAAAGCCATGCCGAACAGGCCCACCCCGGCAGTGCCGATCGTGAGCACCGTGGACACCTTCGGCCCGATCTGATCGGTGATACGGCCTGACAGCGGCGCGAAGAGTGCTGCGACGACCGTGTTGGCGGTGAGGGCGACGCTGAACGCACCGGTCGTGATGCCGAGATCGCCGATGAGGTCGACCGCCACCACGGCTGGCGCCATGATCGGGAACGGTCCGAGCACCATCGTCGCGACCAGAACGAAGTTCAGGCCGAAACGCTGCATCGGGCCGTCTTCGGTCGCAGCGACCTCGTCAGGCGCGCCCGCCGTCGCGCTCGGGGCGTCGCCGGTCCGCATCGCAGCGCACCCTATGGCTGTCACCAGTCGATTGTGCGGCCAGCGCACCGCAGCGGCGCAGATCAGCGGCGATCACATCGTGGGCGACATGGCACCGGCCGCAGAGATCCGTGAAGGCAGCGGCCGTTGGGAGTGCCTAGCGTGCCTGCGTGGACTCTCCCCAAGTGCTGCTGCCCGCCGACGATTACGGGCGACTGGCCGATCGGCTGTCGGCGCTTGATCACGTGATCACGCCGCTGCTGTGGAGCCGTGAGGGCGTGACGCTCAACGACGGCTCGGTCATCGCCGATGCGGGCGGCGTGCCGACCGGCGACGCCGGCTACGCACCGGTCGCCGCTTGGGTCTCGATCGGGCTGCTCTTCGGCGGCAACCTGGCGCCCTTCGTCGATGCGGCACTGGCCCCGGGAACACTCCGTTGGACGCAGGCTTGCTTGGCGGGAACTGATGCACCGCCGTTCCAGCAGCTTCTTGCCGCGGGCGTTCAGCTGAGCCGCAGCGACGCGCCCAACGATGCCACCGCCGAGCACACGATGTCGCTGGTGCTGAGCACGTTTCATGACTGGGCGGGACGGATCGACCGGCGCCGGGCTGGCGATTGGCTGCAGGTTCCCTGGCGGGAGGTGCGCGGCAGCCGCTGGCTCATCGTCGGCTTCGGCTCGATCGGCCGCAAGGTGGCCACGCTGGCCCGCGCATTCGGCGCAGCCGTCGTGGGCGCTCGCCGCAGCGTGGCCGACGATGCCGATCTCAAGGCCACGGACGCCATGGTGACGATGGAGGCCATCGCGGATGAACTGCCGCTCGCCGATGTGGTGGTGCTGACCTGCCCGCTCACGGAGGAGACCCGCGGGCTGGTCGACGCTGACTTCCTGTCGGCTCTGCGTGACGACGTGGTGCTGGTGAACGTGGCCCGGGGCCCAGTCATCGACACCGACGCTCTCCTGGAGTGGCTGGATGGCGACCGTGCGGCGACCGCAGTGCTCGATGTCTTCGATGTCGAGCCGCTGCCCGACGACAGCCCGCTGTGGCAGCACCCCAAGGTCGTGATGACCACCCACATCGGCGGTGCCGGCAGCGGGATGACAGCCCGCAACGACGACCTGTTCCTGGCACAGCTGGACAGGTTCGTGGCAGGCGGCACACCGAGCCTGCTCGTGGAGGGCTGAATCATGAAAACCGAGACGCTGCTGCCGCTGGGCAAGCTCGACCCCGGGCTGCGCGCACCCGATGTCCCGCTCGACGTGACGAGCATCGGCGAAGCCGCTGCACAGGTCGAGGCACTGGGCTATGACGCTCTCGTCGTGGAGGAGACCAAGGACGACCCGTACCAGCTGCTCGCCATGGCGGCAGTGGCAACCACCACGCTCGGGCTCGGCACCTCGGTGGCGATGGCATTTCCGCGGTCGCCGACCGTCACCGCTCTGTCGGCATGGACGTTGCAGAAGGCATCTGGGGGACGGTCGATCCTGGGACTGGGCTCACAGGTGCGCGGCCATATCCGGCGCCGCTACGGCATGGAGTGGTCAGCACCGGGGCCGTGGATGCGCGACTACGTCGGCGCTGTACGCGCAGTGTGGCGCTGCTGGCAGGACCGCACGCCGCTGGAGTATGAGAGCGAGCATTACAGCCTGAACCTCATGGTGCCGCTGTTCGATCCCGGCCCGATCGACCACCCCGGTGTCCCGGTGCACATCGCCGCGATCAACACCAACATGTGCGCTGTCGCCGGCGAGGTTGCCGACGGTGTGCGGCTGCACCCGGTGTGCTCGCCTCGCTACATCACCGAGGTGATGGCGCCCGCGGTCGCTCGCGGCGCCGAGCGGGCCGGGCGCGACGCCGACGAAGTCGAATGGTGCATGAAACCCCTCGTCGCCACGGCACCGGACGAGGCAACCCTGGCCGCCGTGGCCCGCACGGTGCGCGAGCGCGTCGGCTTCTACCTCTCGACACCCGCCTACCGGGCAGCCTTCGATGTGCACGACTGGACGGACGAGGCAGAGCGAGCGGCGGTCCTCTCCAAGGCTCAACGCTGGGACGAGATCTCGGCGATCGTGTCGGACGAGATGCTGCATACCATCGCCACCGTCGGCACCTACGACCGGATCGGCGGGCTGCTCGCCGAGCGGTACGGCCCCCACATCGACCGCATCGAGTTCTCGATTCCCGTCAACACGCCGGGCGACGGCGAGCAGCTCACCGGCATCCTCCGGGAGCTGCATGCCGCCAGCCATCACTGAGCGATCCCGACTGGTTCGCCGACAGCAGCGGCACCCGTGTCCGTCGAGGTCTAGGGTCTCGCCGTCACTCGCGCGCAGGTGTGGCGCGAGGCCGACCGTATTTGACATAGGGGGACAGCAGATGGGTGTTCTGGACGGACGGGTTGCGATCATCACCGGCGGTGCACGAGGGCAGGGCGCAATCGAAGGCCAGCTCTTTGCCGACGAGGGAGCGACGGTGGTGCTCACCGACGTGCTCGACGACGAAGGCGAGCGCACTGCGGGCGAGCTGGGGTGCGACTACTTGCACCACGACGTTGCCGATGACGCGGCGTGGGACTCGGTGGTGGCCGACGTGGTCGGTCGCCACGGCCGCATCGACGTGCTGGTGAACAACGCCGGCATCTTTCAGGGCGCGGGTCTGATGAAGACCTCCACTGCCGACTTCGACCGCATGCTGGCGATCAATGCCCGCGGTGTGTTCCTGGGCATGCAGAAGGCCGGCGCGGCAATGGCAGAGGCCGAGTCGGGCTCGATCATCAACATCAGCTCGGTCGCGGGACTGATGGGCACCGCCGGGTCGTTCGCCTACAGCGCCAGCAAGTGGGCGGTTCGCGGCATGACGAAGTCGGCCGCAAAGGAACTTGGGCGTCGCGGCGTGCGGGTGAACTCTGTGCACCCCGGCTACATCGACACCGAGATGCTGGCGCAGACCAACGTGTTCACCGAGGACAGCGACCGCACCCGGCGCATTCTGCGCGGTGTGCCTCTCGGGCGCGTCGCCGAGCCAGCAGAGGTGGGCCGGGTGGTCTTGTTCCTCGCCTCCGACGCCAGCAGCTACTGCACCGGCCAGGAATTCACGGTGGATGGGGGCATGTTCGGCTGAGCTTGCTCGGCCGAACCGTCAAGCTCAGCGGCGGAGCTTGCGACATGATCCGAGGTGTTCGGATTCGTAGGTAGCCGCTAGGGCCTGAACTACTGTGGCCCGCGGGTGCATTGCACGCGGTGAGGTCTGACATGAACTACGACATCGGGAACCTCCGTGCCGATCTTCGAGCCGGGATCGTCTCGGCGATTGTCGTCTTGCCCTTGGCCCTGGCGTTCGGCGTGGTGTCGGGCTTGGGCCCGATCGCCGGCCTGTGGGGCGCAGTCGCCGTCGGACTGCTTGCTGCTGTCGCGGGCGGCACGCGAGTGCAGATATCCGCTGCAACGGCGCCGGTGGCGCTTGCCGTGTCGTTCGTCCTCGTCAGGTACGCCGACTCGGCTACCGAAGCGCTCGCCATCATCTTCATCGCGGGGATCATCCAGGTGCTCTTCGGGCTGCTGCGGATCGGCAGCCTGTTCCAGTACACGCCCCACTCGGTGACGTCGGGCTTCGTCAGCGGTGTCGGGGTCATGGTGGTGCTGCTGCAGGTGCTGCCGTTCTTCGGCGCCGACCCCCTCCTGGGCAACCCGATCGATTCGATCCGTCACTGGGACGACGCCGCCCGCGACATGGACTTCCATGCGTTCGGCGTGGCGGTTGCCACCTTCGTGATCTGCGCCGGATGGCCGAAGCGGTGGCGCAAGTACGTGCCGGCGGCGGCCGGCGCCTTGGTATGCGGAACCATCCTCGGCGCATGGATCTTCGAGGGAGCGCCGCGAATCGCAGACGTGATCGAGGCACCGTCGTTCTGGGCTATGGAGATGCCGGGTGCAGGCTTCTGGGGAGCCGTCGGGGCCGCCATGACCATCGCTCTCATCGGCTCGCTGAGCAGCCTGCTGAGCGCCTCGGCCGCCGATTCGCTGACCGGGCACCAGCACGATCCGAACCGAGAGCTCCTCGGCGTGGGACTCGGCAATGCCATCGCCGCGATGTTCGGCGGTCTGCCGGGCGCGGGCGCGCCCGGTGCCACTCAGTCCAATATCCGGGCCGGAGCACAGACTCGTGTCTCAGGCGTCGTCTCCGCGGTGGCGGCGCTCGTGCTGATCATCGTGCTCTCGGGCCTCATCGACAGCATTCCCTATGGCGTGCTGGCCGGCATCTTGCTGTGGCTCGGGCTCAGCCTCATCGACTGGAGATTGATCACGCACCTGTACCGGGTACAGCCGGAACACGTGCTGGTGATGCTGCTGACCCTGGGTCTGACCGTGTTCGTCGACCTGCTGGTGGCCATCGCCGCGGGCATCGTCGCCGCCGCTCTTGCAGCCAGCCGTCGCTTCGAGCGTCTGGAGCTCGACAGCGTGCTGTCGGTGCCGATGCTCGACGCCGTGTTCTTCGCCGACAGCGACCGGGTCGACGTCAGCCAATTCGATGCGTTCTCCGCACGAGTCGGCATGGTCAAGATGCGCGGCAGCTTCACCGTCGCCTCCTCGAACCGGCTGCGGATCGCCATCAGCAAGGACATCCAGGAGCACGAGGTGGTGATCCTGGACTTCACCGAGACCAGCTACATGGACGACAGCGCTGCGCTCGTGGTGGAGCAGCTCATCGACGCCGCGATGGAGCACGACACAGAGTGCATCGTCATCGGGGTCGACAGCCTGCCGGAGGGCAGCCTGCAGTCGCTGGATGTGCTGCATCGGGTGCCGGGCGACCACTTCGTCGCCGGCTTCGACGACGCTCGGGTGATTGCCGCGCGACTGCTCGAGATCAACATGGAGTCCAGCGCGCAGTCCTGAGCGACCTCGCCCAGTCCGCCCGGGCCACAGCTTCGCCGTTCGGCTCAGGCCATCGGCCGAGATTCACGACGCCTCGGCTGGCCGCGACGGCTGCTCAGTACAGCTCGGGCACGAAGGTCTGGTCTGACATCGGCGGCCGCACGTACCCGCCTGCCGATTCGCGCTCAGGCAGCTCGACGTGCTCCCACGGCACGGCCTCGTAGGGAATCTGCGACAGCAGGTGAGCGATGCAGTTCAGCCGCGCGGCCCGCTTGTCGTCGGCATCGACGACGTACCACGGTGCCTGCTTGATGTCGGTGTGGGCAAACAGCGTGTCCTTGGCGCGTGAGAATTCCACCCAGCGGGCACGGGCCTCAAGATCCATCGGGGAGAGCTTCCAACGCCGGGCCGGGTCGGCGATCCGGCTCCGAAAGCGACGCTCCTGCTCCTCGTCGCTGACCGAGAACCAGTACTTGATGAGGATGATCCCCGAGCGGACCAGCATCCGTTCGAACTCGGGGCATGACCGCAGGAACTCCTCGTACTCCTCCTCGGTGCAGAAGCCCATGACCGGCTCGACGAGGCCGCGGTTGTACCAGCTGCGGTCGAAGATCACCATCTCGCCCGCCGCCGGCAGCTCCTCGACGTAACGCTGGAACCACCATTGGGTCTTCTCGCGGTCGCTGGGTGTGCCGAGCGCGACGACCCGCACCACGCGGTGGTTCAGCCGCTCCATGATGCGCTTGATCGTGCTGCCCTTGCCGGCCGCGTCGCGGCCTTCGAAGATGACGACCACCTTCAACCCGTTGTGACGGATCCAGCGCTGCAGGCGGGCAAGTTCCTGCTGCAAGAGCTTGAGCTCGCGCTCGTAGGCACGGCGGGACAGGCGGCTGGGTCGCTTCGGTGGGAGCTCAGGGAATTCCTCGAACTCGGATGCAGCCGCGTCCGTCTCGGTTTCCGACGCCATGTGTTCGGACAGTATCCGAGCCCACTGTGGGGCGAAGACCCGAAGGCCCGGCAGCACGAAGACCCGAACGGCTCCCAGGGCGAGCACCCGAGGGCCCGGCAGGGCGTGAAGCCGAGGCAGAACGGCCGCGACCGCGGGCGCAACCGCTCAGTCGCTGCCGAACGCCGCTGCTCCCCTGCGATCGAGCACGGTGGCGTAGAGCATCCCGAAGATCACCACGACCGCGCCTGCCAAGGTGACGGCCGCCGGGTACTCGCTCAGGAACACCGCCGCCCACACGATGCCGGCCACGGTCTCCACCGGAGCGAACAGGGCGACTTCGCTGGCGGGCGCGTACCTGGGCGCATTGCTGTAGGAGAGGCGGCCGAGCGGATTGCAGACCAGGCCCATGGCCAGGATGGCTGCCCAGGCAGGGGCGTCGAGCCCGCCCGGATCGGCGACGAACGCAGTGGGGATCACCACAAGCAACGCAGCCAGGGCAAGTCCCATGAGACGGCTCATGTCGCGATGGCGGCGCCAGATGACGGTGCTGGCGGCGAAGCAGATCACGGCGATGAGAGCGAGGAAGTCGCCCCAGAGGTTGGGCGAACCGATTGACGTCGACACCACCATGCCGATGCCCACCACGGTGAGCGCTATGCCCGCGCCGACCCGAGGTGACGTCCGCTCTCGCAGGGTCACCCACGCGAACGCCGCGGCCAGCACCGGCGCGGACGCCACGATCGCCACCACGTTGGGCACCTCGGTGTGGGTGATGGCCGAGATGAACGTGAGCTGGCTGATCGCGCCGAGCACGCCGATGGCCAGCAGCGGCCACCTATCGGCCCGCAGCGACGCCCACGAGACCGCTGCCTGGCGCAGGGCCATGGCGCCGTAGAGCAACAGCGACAGCACGCCCACGATGAAGGCGATGTCGAGCGCATCGGCGCCAGAGACACGAACCCACAGCGAATCGGTGGACACCAGCAGCATGCCGAGCGCTGCGAGGCCCCAGCCGAGGCGACGGCTGCCGGTTCGGACCATCACCAGCGTGATGCGTCCGCATCTGGTGCGCCCGCCGACCCGGTTGCGATCCGTCGATGCACGAGCCTGGCGGCGGCCAGATCGGACAGCGCGAAGCCGACCGACTTGAACAGGGTGATCTCGCTGTCGGAGGTGCGGCCCGGGTGGCGCAGGGCGGCGAGCGACGCCAGGTCGGCAGCGATGTCGCCGGCGGAGATCACCCCGGCGTCGAGCGGCTGTGCCAGGTCTCCCGCCCCGAGCGCACCGTCGAGCGTGTCGACGAACAGCGTCGCCCGCCTGACGGCCTCGTCGTCGGCCTCTCGCATGTCGGCCCGGAATGCCCCCACTAGATCGATGTGCGTGCCCGGCCGCACGAGGGCACCCCGCAACAGGGGGCTGGTGGCACCCGTGGCGCAGGAGATGACGTCAGCTCGCCCGACGGCCTCGTCGAGCGAATCGGCCGGCTGTGCCGACAGACCATGCTCGACGAGCTGCTGCGCTGTTGCGGCGGCGCGCTGCGGGCTTCGACCCCAGACCTCGACGGCGTCGAAATCGCGGACTGCGGCATGGGCGAGCGCCAGGTTCGGCGCCAACTTGCCGGTGCCCGCCACGAGCAGGCGACGGGCGTCTGGGCGGGCCAGACGGTCGGCAGCGAGAGCGGAGACCGCCGCGGTGCGTCGCAGCGTGAGCTCATCGCCGTCGAGCACGGCGCTGAGCTGGCCGGTCTGGCCGTCGAACAGCAGGTAGCCGGCGCTGATGGTGGGCAGATCGGTGCCGGCGTTGGACGGGTAGTAGGTCACCGCCTTTACCCCGAGCACCTCGCAGTCGACCCAGGCGGGCATGACCAGCAGCGAACCTGTGCCGCCGTCGGGCAAGCCGACATCATGGATTTCTCGTTGCGGCACCGAGGCGTTGCGGTCGATCAGCAGGCGTTCGATTGCCTCCATCAACTCGTTCCACGGCGTGGACTGTCGCACCGCCGCCGCGTCGAGCGTCAACATCAGCCGGCGGCTGCGGCCGGGCCGCCCCAAGCGGCGCGCGGCAACTGTTTTTCCTTGTCGACGAACGGCAGCGTGTCGACCGTCGCCGTGTGCCGCGTGCCGTCATGGTCGTGCAGGTGAACGGTCTTGGCGAGCCAGTCGTCGCCGGGGAGCGATCGGTCGAAGCGCACGTAGCCGACGCCGGTATCGAGCGTGGGCGACCAAGTTCCGATGGTCACGTGCCCGACGTGGCGATCTTCATAGCCCACCGCCATGCCGGGCTCGGGCATCGCCGTGGGGCAGATCAGGCCGAACAGCAGTTGGCTGCGGTCGGCTCGCTCCAGCGCGGCATTGCCGATGAACCCCTCCTTGTCGAGCCGGACGAATTGGCCGAGGCCAGCGCCGAAGGGCGTCAGGTCTGATTCGATGTCGCTGCCGTTGTCCAGGATTCCAGCCTCGATGCGTCGGATTCCCATGGACGATCCGGTGCTGAATTCCATGCCGAAGCGCTCGCCGCAGGCGAACAGGCCGTCCCACAATGCGTCGTGGTCGGTGGGCTCAGGCCCGCTGTTGCAGTAGATCTCGATGCCGGCCTCGCCCGTCCAGCCGGTTCGTGACACCCACAGTGTCTGACCACACACCTCGAAGAAGCCGGCGCGGAAGTAGCGAAAATCGGCTGGCAGCCCGCCGCGGATCGCCGCATCGGCCATATCGAGCGACGTGGGTCCCTGGATCTGCAACACCCGCGAGCGCGGGTCGAAGACCTGCACATCGAGCCCGATGGCGTGCGCCTTCAGCCAGCTCAGGAACTCGCCGTTGGCGATGACGTACCAGAAGCGGTCCTCGGCGAGGCGCATCAGCACGCCGTCCATCAGGATCGAGCCGTCGTCGTTGCACGCGAGCCCGTACCGGCACCGGCCGATGCCGAGATCGGCGACCCTGCACGCCAGGACGCGCTCGAGCAGCCGCGCGGCGTCGGGACCTTCGATTGCCAGTGGCATCTCAGGCACGTCGTACAGCAGAACGCCCTGGCGCAGCTTCCAGTAGGCGGGAATGGGGTTCTCGTCGAAGCTCGACTTCATCGGGTACAGCCGGTTGCAGTACACCGCGTGGACGGTCTCGGGGGTGGTGTAGCGGTGCGCGAACGGTGATCTGCTGATCCGGTACGGCGCCAGCGAGACGGTGTCGAACGACTCGACGTAGTAGTGCCGGCTCGCCTTCACGTCAGATCCTCCAATCGAGCACCGAGACTTCGCGGGGAGCGGTAGACGCCATGGCTGACGGTGCCGCCGGCGACATGCAGTTCCCACACAGACGCCTTCTTGCAGCGTGTGGGGTTCACGTCGATGTCACGGTAAGACAGGCGCCAGAGCACCTCGGGTATGACATCGCCGTGGCTGCACAGCACGCTGTCGCCCGCCTCGCCGCACAGGCGCTCCACCAACGCTTCGGTTCGCCAGCCGTCGGCGCCCTCGGCCAGCTCGGTCGAGATCTCGATGTCCATGCCGAGTTTTGCCGCAAGCGGCTCGATCGTCTGGACGCAGCGAACGCTGGGACTCGACAGCACTCGCAGGATCGGTGCCGAGGCGAGTGCTGCTGCGATCGCCTCCGCCTGGGCGTGGCCCATCGGGTCCAGCGGTCGCGCGCTGTCGTCGCCGCGCCAGGCACGCCGATCGCCTGCGGAAGCGTGACGCACGAGGTACAGCACGCCGGAAACGCTAGAGCCGCGCAGAGGTGTCTGGCGTCGCTTCGCGACTACGGGTGTTCCTGCGCAGTGTGCGACGATGAGCGTGAGTCGAACAGGGGTGAACGATGAGCGACACATCCCAGCATCCGGCGCCCAGCACTGCAGCGCCGGAGCTGCCCGCCAGCGAGTTCGCCTGGCACCGGCTCATAGGCGTCGACGAACTCGACGTGGGCCGTGTCACGACGGTCACGGTCGAGCGTGAGAGCTTGTGCGTCACTCGAACGGAGTCGGGCTTCGGGTGTCTCGCGAACGCATGCCCCCACCAGGGCGGTCCCTTGGGCGAGGGCAGCATCGAGGGGGGCTGGCTGCGCTGCCCGTGGCACGGCTACGACTATTCGCCACGTGACGGCACACCGCCGCCGCCGTTCGACGATGCACCGGCTGCATACCGCACCGAGATCAGGTCCGACGGCGTGTACGTCGCTCTGCCGATCGCCCCCAGCCGATCCCGCACCGTGTCTGACCAGCTCGTCGAGACGATGACGGCGTGGGGCGTGGCGTGGGTGTTCGGAATGGTCGGGCACTCGAACTTGGGATTCGCAGACGCGCTGCGCGAGGCCGAGGCCGATGGCACGCTGCGATTCATCGGGGTACGGCACGAAGGTGCCGCCTCGTTCGCCGCCACCGCCTACGGAAAGCTGACGGGAGGCCTTGCAGCGTGTTTCGCTATCGCCGGACCCGGCAGCACCAACCTGCTCACGGGGCTGTACGACGCAAAGATGGACCGTGCGCCGGTGCTCGCGCTGTCGGGCCAAGTGCCGTCGAGCGTCCGGGGCCGGGGCGCCTTCCAGGACACCGACCTCTCCGCGGCCTTCGCCGACGTATCCCGCTACTCGGCGACAGTCCAAGCGGGCTCCGACGCAGCCGAGCTGATGAACCTGGCCTGCAAGACCGCCTTGGTGGAGCGCGACGTGGCGCACCTCGTGCTGCCGGATGAAGTGCAGGTGTTGCCGGCGGCTGCGCCCGAGCGACCGGCCGGCTCGCCGCAGGGCCGCACCGGTGACCGCGGCGTGTCGCCTGCCGCCGGTGCGCTTGATGCGGCGGCAGAGGTGCTGTCGGGTTCGAAGCGGCCGATGATCATCGTGGGCCACGGCGCCCGCAGCAGCATCGACGACATCGTGGCGCTGGCCGAGGCCATCGATGCGCCAGTGGCCACGACCTTCAAAGGAAAGGGACTGATTGCCGACCAGCACCCGCTGGCCTGCGGCGTGCTCGGCCGCTCGGGCACCCCGATCGCGAGCTGGCTCATGAACGAGGCCGACGCGCTGGTGACCTTCGGCGTGTCGTTCGCCAACCACACCGGCATCGCGTCGTACAAGCCGATCGTGCAGGTGGACTTCGACCCGATGGCGCTGGGCCGATTCCATGCGGTGACCGTGCCCATGCTGGCCGATGTAGGTGTGGCGGCCCGAGCGCTCGTCGGGGCGCTCGCAGGCAGGGCCGGCAGCCCTTCGGCCGCCGCCGAGGTGGCGGCGCGCTGGGACATCTGGCGGGCCGAGAAGCAGCGTCGGCAGGTCGACGACCGCGGCAGCGGCGTGAACTCTGCGGTCGTGTTCGAGGCCCTGAGTCGCCTCGTGCCGGCTGATGCCGTCATGCCGGTGGATGTCGGCAACCATGCCTATTCCTTTGGCCGCTACTTCGAGCCGTGCGGCCAGACCGTGCTGATGTCGGGGTACCTGGGGTCGATCGGCTTCGCGTTCCCGGCGGCAATGGGCTGCTGGGCGGCGACCCAGCGCGCACCTGGCTCTCAATGGGCCGGCCGGCCGGTGGTCTCGGTGTCGGGTGACGGCGGCTTCGGCCAGTACGCCATGGAACTGACCACTGCCGTCAAGTACGGGATGGACATCACCCACGTGCTGCTCAACAACGGCGAGCTGGGCAAGATCTCCAAGGAGCAGCGAGCAGCCGAGTTCGACGTGTGGCAGACCTCGCTGCACAACCCGGGCTTCGCCGAGTTCGCAGAGCTGTGCGGAGCGATGGGCCGCCAGGTGACGGCGGCAGACGAACTGGACGACGCGCTCAGCGAGGCCTTGGCACACCCGGGTCCCGCCTTGGTGGAAGTGCTGACCGATCCGCTGCTCGTCTGACCGGCGATGCGCCGCGCCGTCTTCACTGTGGTGTGAGCCGGGCGGCCCAGCGGCGATGCGCCTGAGGCCCGACGGCGGCTACTGGCGGTAGGCGAACGTCTCGTCGAAGCGAGATTGCAGGTAGGCGCCCGAGGTGGTCGCGGGGTACTTCGGCTGCTCGCCTTCGCCGAGGCAGCTCGGCAGGCACTCCACGATGGTGTCGTAGGACGGGTTGACGAACGTCGGCACCGAGTAGCGGTCCGCCGTGCGCGGCGACTGCACACGGTGAACGGTGGCGCGGTACCGGTCGTTGGTCCAGCGGGCCAGCATGTCGCCCAGGTTCACGATGAAGCTGCCGCGCGGCGCGATGACGTCGTGCCACTTGCCCTCGATGTCGGCGAGCTGCAGTCCGGCGGTGCCGTCGATGTGCAGCAGGGTGACGCAGCCGTAGTCGCTGTGCGCGCCGCAGCCCAGCTGGTCGGGCTGCGGTTCGGCCACGGCCGGGTAGCGGATGAGCCGCGTGCCGACCAGCGGGCGCTCGAAGCGCTGGTCGAAGAACGACCGCTCCTGGCCGAGCGCTTGCGCGATCAGGCGCAGCAGCCGCTTCGCCGCTTCCAGCACGGCAGCCTGGTAGGCCTCGATGGCGTCACGGAAGCCGGGTAGGCCGGGCCATTGGTTCGGTCCTTCCAGCGGCGAGCGCTGGGGGTCCTCAAGCGGCACTTCGGGGCCGAAGTCGAGGGTTTCCTTGTAGTCGGCTCGAAGACCTGGCTGCAGCAGCTCGCCCTCCACGCCGGCGTAGCCGCGGTGATGGTCCGACAGCTCGATCGCCAGCGAGTTCTTGTGTGCAAGCGGCTGGGCGAAGAACTGCCGAGCCACGTCGAGCACGCCGTCGAGCAGCTGGCCCGCAACACCGTGGCCGGTGATCGCAAAGAAGCCGATGCCTCGACACGCTGCGTCGATCCGTGCGCACGCCTCCTCAGCGGATGCACTCGGTGAGATGTCGATGACGGGAATCGTCGTGCTGCCGGCGGTCACGGACGCAAGGTACTGGCTTGCCCGCGCGCGCCGAGGCGGGCCGGCGGAGAGGGAACCGGCCCGCTTCGTGAGCCTGCGACGCCAAGCGCAGCTTGGTTCTAGGTCGAGGTTGACCACGCTCCTGCATTGCTGCCGTGGCCATGGCCGCCGAAGCCTCTGTCGCCGAAGCGCTTGCCGCCGTGCCGACGACCCTCGCCGGACCATCCTTCGGCCCGCGCGGGCTTCTCGCCGTTGACCCATGCGGTGATTCGCTCGGTCACGGCATCGACATCGATCTCACGGTCGTGCTCGGCCGCCCTGTCGGTGACCGCTGTCACGAGGGCGTCGATCACGTCGGACACCACAACGCCTTGCTCAGCAGCGATATCGGCGATCGTCGAGCCGTCCTTGAGCTTGGCGCGCAGTGCCTCGGCCTCGATGCCAAGCACCCCGGAGAGCGTGTCACTCGCTTCGGCCCGCCAGTGGCCGCCGCCCCGGCGTGCGCCGTGCCTGTCGCAAGTGCCCCCGGAGTCGTCCGCGTCGTCGTCAGCTTGCTGCTGGTCGGCGTTGCCGTTGTCGTTCTGGGTCTGCGCGCTCGCGCTGCCAGCACTGAACGCAAGAACCGCAGTCGCTGCCAGCAGCAGTGCAGCCAGCAGCGCCAACAGTCGGCTGCGCCCAGGCTTGCGCCTCGGTGCCTCGGTGGGCTCGTCGGTCTCGCCGGATTCGGTCATATCGCCAGTCCTTTCGCCGGGCTGTGTGCAACGACCCAGACGATGGCGAATGAACCTGAAGGGTCCCTGAATGCAGCGTGAGAGCGAAATGAGAATGCGTACCCGGCGCAGATACCGGACGCGCCGAAGCGGGCCGTCGGGGGGAACCGGCCCGCTTCGGGTGCTGCTGGAGGCCTCAGTCCTCGTGGTGAACGCTGATGACCTCGTCGTGGTGATCCCTAGGACCTTCCTCGTGATGGGCCGCAGCGCTGCCGACGCCCAGTGAGAGGGCAATGATGACCGCCGTGATGGCCGCCGCCAGCGCTGTCCCCAACCGTCTGATACGCCGGTTGGCAGCGGGTCCTCCAGTCGGTGCTGAGGTTCCTGTCTCAGTCATGCCGTCACTCCTTTCAGGAGGGGGAAGTTCGGGCAATTCAGCCTTTGGATTGATCCTGAACACTCCCTGAGACAATCCCGAAATTACGGTGCGAACCCTTCACCGCAGGCGCGGCAAGAGCAAACAACACGTGAACAGTTGGGGACGTCGAGGCGATGCGTTCAGCCGGCCTCGGAGTGGGTGACCGGCTCCTCGCCCATCCACTCGCGCAGAGTGTTCTTCAGCTTGGTCTGCTGGATAAACAGGTCGTGCTCGGGCCCTGCCGGATCGGCCGACTGGGGAGCCTTGAGGTAGAACGACAGCCACTCCTGCACGCCGCCCTGGCCGGCACGCTGGGCAAGATCCAAGAACAACGCCAAGTCGAGCACGATCGGTGCCGCCAGGATCGAGTCGCGGCACAGGAAGTCGATCTTGATCTGCATCGGGTAGCCGAGCCAGCCGAAGATGTCGATGTTGTCCCAGCCCTCTTTGTTGTCGCCGCGGGGCGGGTAGTAGTTGATCCGGACTACGTGGTCGATCTCGCTGTAGAGCTCGGGATAGGTCTCTGGCTGCAGGATCGTGCCGAGCACGCCCAGCTTGGACGTCTCCTTGGTCTTGAAGTTCTCAGGGTCGTCCAGCACCTCGCCGTCGCGATTGCCCAGGATGTTGGTGGAATACCAGCCGCGAAGGCCCAGCATCCGCGCCTTCAGGCCGGGTGCCACGAGCGTTTTCATCAGCGTCTGGCCGGTCTTGAAGTCCTTGCCCGCAATGGGCACGCCGCGGCGCACAGCCAGCTCGGTCATGGCCGGTATGTCGACGGACAGGTTCGGCGCGCCGTTGGCGAAGGGCACGTCGCTCATCAGCGCTGCGTATGCATAGATCTGGCTGGGCGAGATGTTGTCATTGTCGGCTGCCAAGCCGGCTTCGAACGCCTCGACACTCGCGTGCACCCCTGTCGGCTCCTGGTACGCCTCGGTGGAGCCGCACCACACCATCACCAGCCGCTCGCACTCGTTCTCGGCCCGGAAACGCTCGATGTCATCCATCAGCGCCTGCGCGGCTTCGAGCTTGCCCATCGGGGGCTTGGTGCGAGTGCCTTCGAGCCGGCTCACCCAGCGGCTGTCGAACACGGCGTCCATCGCCACGATGCCCTCCAGCTCGCGGGAGATCACACCGAGGTCACGGTCTTCCAGCACTCCCGCTGTACGGGCGCCTTCGAGCGCATTGGGCGTGATCGGATCCCAGCCGCCGAACACCAAGTCGTCGAGCGAGGCCAACGGCACGAAGTCGCGGATGAGCGGGTTGCGTCCCTCCGCCCGGCCGCCGAGCCGGATGTGGGCCAACTGACTGACTGACCCGATCGGTTCTGCCAGCCCGGCACGTGCCGCAAGCACCCCGGCGATGAACGTGGTGGCCACAGCTCCCATGCCAGGCGTGAGCACACCGAGCCTGCCGGCTGCGGGCGCGATCTGAGGCTTCGTCATGGCTCGAACCCTATGAGGCAGACGCAGCAACGCGGATTGAAGAGACGACGAACAAGCCGTTCAGGCGGGCACCGGGGCGGTCGGGGTGAATTCAGCGTCGAGGCGTTTGATGCCGTGGATGAACGATGCGCGCAGCAGATCTGGCTCGCCTGCGGCGACGATGTCGGGCAGCCGCTCGAACAGCTCGCGATACATCGAGGTGATCTGGCGACGCGCCAAGTGGGCACCCAAGCAGAAGTGCGGGCCGGGGCCGCCGAAGCCGTACTGCGGGTTGGGATCGCGCAGTACGTCGAAGCGGAACGGGTCGTCGAACACTGCGGGATCACGGTTCGCAGCGATGTAGAACATCGCCACCTTGTCGCCTTCTCGCATCTGCTGCCCACCGCACTCGTAGTCGCGGGTCACGGTGCGGCGCATATAGCCCACCGGGCTGGCGAGACGGACGATCTCCTCCACCGCGGTGGGCGCCACCTTCTCGAAATCTGATGCCCAGATGGCGCGCTGATCGGGATTGTCGGTGAGGAACTTCAACGCCCAAGCGGTGGAGTTGCGGGTGGTCTCGTTGCCCGCCACCACCAGCAGTACGAAGAAGCTGGCCAAGTCGGACTCGCTCAGCCGATCGTCTTCGAGTTCCGCGTTCACGATGACGCTGGTGAGGTCGCTGCCGTCGCCGCCCTTCTTCGCGGCGGCCACTTCCTTCATCAGTTCGGCGAGTTCGGCACCGGCGCCCAGCAGTGCAGTGGCAAGGTCGCCGTCGGGCGGCTGGAAGTCGGGATCGGAGATGCCCAGGATAATGTTCGTCCGGTCGAACACGAACTTGTACTCCGAACGGGGTATGCCCATGAGGTCGCAGACGATGCGCAGCGGCAGAGCGGCTGCCACCTCGTACACGAACTCGCAGGTGCCCTGCTCGCAGATCGAGTTCACGATCTCGCGTGCTCCCTCGCGGATGCCGCCGTCGAGCTGTTCGAGCATCTTGGGGGTGAAGCCCTTGGAGACGATGCGTCGCAGCCGTGCGTGACGGGGATCGTCCATGGCGATCATGGAGCTGAAGAACTCAGTGAATTCCGGCGGGTTGTCGCCGAGCGTGATGCCCCGCGCCGAGCTGAACACGTCTGCGTTGCGCGACACGGTCGCAATGTCTTCGTGGCGTGTGACGCACCAGTAGCCGGGGCTAGGCGTCACCCACTCGGAGAAGTAGGGCTCCTCGAACCAGTCCAGCGGGGCCTCGGCGTGATAGCGAGCGATCACCGCGTCGATCTCGTCGGCCGACTGTGTCCAGAACCACGGTTCCATGAGGTTGGGCAGCGTCGTATTCCACTCGCGCATGGCAGCACGGTAGCGCCGCGCCGCTGCGCGGTAGTTCTCGCGCGTTTGCGTTCGTTCGTGTGTGGCCGTATATTCTTTGGCTAATGACATATAGTTGAACTAAAATTGTCTGATTTTTCAGCCGTATTCGGCGCATTCGGAGCCGCAATTCACGCCTCAGAGGCGTCTCAGCGGCGTTCTGCGGGCCGCTCGGTCTGGCGGCGATTCATGCTCGGTAGCCCGGCGCAGCCGCACCGCTGCGGCGTCACGGCCAACGGCACAGAGGCTTTCGTCGTCGAAGAGAGGCAAGGCCGAGATCCGCTCGCTGGCAACAGGATCCCCGCCCGCCAGCGGCCACCGTCAGCGGCGACGCTGCACCGGCCACGGCCACCTCCACAGGGCAAAGACGTCGGCTGCGGCTAAACCCGCCGCGTGGTCACTGGCGGTACCGATGCTGCGCCTCGGCCTCCGCCAAGCGCACGGCCAGCGGAACAGCCCCGCGCCTCGCCGCAGCCTCACGACGCCGCCTCTTGCCCCATTCGAAGACAACGAGCACAGCCGCTATGACCACGGCGACGCCGCTGGCGATCCACCAAGGCCAGTCCGTCAGCCGCTGAATGAGAATCACCGTGGCGGCACCCGCCAAAACAGGCCCCAAGTCATCACCCACGACTCGCGCTGCTGGGCCTTCGTCTCGGCGTCGGCGCTCACGGTGTCAGGGTAGTTTGGGGCGCTTATCGTCGTTCTCGCTGCCGCTGTTTCGGCTAGAGGCAGTCGAACCATGCGCACCAGTCGGCCCATTGCTGGGGTGTCTAGCAGCTGCGGCTGGGGCCGCACCCTGCGGGGCGGACGGCTGCCCTGACCGGATCGAGCCGGCCAGCCGGCGGCGGACGTCAGCGGCGGCGCCGCACCGGCCGGGGCCGCTGCCACAGGGCATCGAGGCGCGCAGCGCGTCGGGCGCTCATCGCCAAAAGCCCCGCGGCCTCATCGTCGCCGCGGTTGCGCGCCGCAATCAGAGCCGCCGCGTAATGGCCTGCCCGCGGATCGCCCAAGAGCCCCTCGATCCGGCTCACACGGGCCACCGTCAGGACGGCCGCCGCAGATTGCCGCGACGACTGCGCTGCCTCCGCACCAACGGCAGCGGCCCGCGGCAGCGCCTCGGTTGGGGCGTGTGACGGCCCAGCGAAGCGGCGAAGCGGAGGAGGGTCCTCGCCGCCACCATGCGCTATAGACCCACGTTCCAACGCTGCTGATGCCGAAAAAGATCGCCAAACCAAGCCAAAACGAGACGGGCAGCAGTCTGACGATGATTATCGCCGGAACCCATGTCGCCATGAGCGCAACACGCTCGCGTCGATCCCTCGGCAGACGTTTCCAAAACGGAGGAACCGGCGCGCTCATGGGGTCAGGGTATTTTGGGGCGCTCATTGCGCATACCGGCAGTAGTGGCCGCCGTACTGCTGGCAGGCCCAGCCGTTCGACACTCTGCGCATCTCCTCCGGAGTGATGCGCCCAGCGCGGTAGTCGGCAATCGCTTTTTGGACGTCGGCCCATGTGATCCCCGGCGAGTCGGTCGTATCGGGGTCGTCGTCGTCAGTTCCGCCGGGGTGGCCGTCGCCCGTGTCGTCGTCGCTGTCATCGTCGGTGCCGTCGCCGCTGTCATCGTCGTCGGAGCCGCTGTCATCGTCGTCGGAGTCATCATCCGGGGGCATGATTTCGTTCAGCGTCGAAGGGACCTCGGTAACGGCGTAGAGGGTGCCTTGACAGATGCCCGATGCTCCAACGAAACGCAGGAACTTTCCGGCCTTCGAACAGAGATATATCTGCGTGCCCTGGATGATGACGAACTCCCCCACATCGTCCACGATGGGGCCGAGCTCTTCGCCGATTTTGTCGAGTACCCCGTCAGCGTGAAAACCCGGATTATCCGGGTGACAGCCGAAGACCTTGCCGTCGTGCTTGTGCGAGTGCTTATTCGTCGGGCAATCCGTACTCGGGACTCGGTTCGAACGGGTGCCCTTATCGCCGCTGCTGTCTTCGCAGTTGGGCGGGGTACCCGTCTGGCCGGCCGGGCATTTCTGTTCCTCGGTGTATTTGGTCGGCTCCTTGCAGGCGGGCCACGGCGTGCAATCAGGCTCGTTGCCATCACCGCTGTCGTCTTCGTCGCCGCCGTCATCGTCGTCGGAGCCGTCGCCGGTTGTGTCCTTGACGCAGTTGGGGGGCGTGCCGGTCTGGCCGGCGGGGCATTTGGGCGGCGGAGGGCACGCGGGGCGGGGAACTGTCGAGTGGCCGTGGCCCGGCGACCATGAGCCGGTGCCGCAGGCGATGTTGCTGTAGTCGTGGTTCGCGTGGCAGTTCTGGCCGGCGCCGCCGTTTGAGTGCGTGCCTGCCGGGCACGTCGCCCGGTTGGTGTTGTCGGGCGGCACCGGCGAGCAGTTCGGCGGGGTGCCCGTGGTGCCCGCCGGACAGCTCGGCGGCGCTGCGGTGGTCGTGGTGGTGGGCGACGTGTCCGGCGGGGGGTTGTCGGGAATGGTCCGGTGCGTGTGGGCGACTTTTTCGCTCCAGCACTGCCGGACGTTGGTGAACGGGTCATAGGCGCACCGGTACCTGGTGCGCTCGTGAGCCTCGGCCGGCTCGGCGGTTGCGAGCGGCACGACGGCCAGCACGGCCATGAACGCGAGCAGCGCGCACAGCGCCGCCAAGAGTTGTCTTGCTCGCTGCGAGGGCGCGCGGTGTGTTTGGGTGGGTGCCGTGCCGGCCGCTGGGAGGGGACCCATGCATCTGTCTCCGCCTTCGCGGCCGGCACGACTCGAATCTGTATGGCTATATGTCAATAGCCGCGGTAACGTCCTCAGACGATGGAACCAACGGCCCGCCACCTGTCACCCGACGCCCTCGAAGCCGTGACAGCAGACTTGGCGCCACAAACGCGTCGCGCCTATGTGGGACGACTGCGCGCCGTGGTGGCTGAGCTGGACGGCGCTGATCTGACCGACACCACGCTCAGCGACGTGCTGACAGCCATGGCAGCCCGAGGGCTGTCGCCCTCGACGCTCACACTGACCGTCACAGCGGTGCGGTGCGCAGCGAATCGCCTCGGCGAACCCGACCCGGTCGGCCCGCAGTGCGACAGGACGCTTCGGGTCCATCGTCGTGCCACCGGACCTCCGCGTCAAGCTGCCGGGATCGACTGGGCAGCAGCCGATCGCGCAGCCGACGCAGCCGCCGCACGCGGCGACGCCATTGGGCTGCGCGACGCAGCTGTCATCGCAGTGATGAGCGACGCTCTGCTGCGTATCGGCGAAGCTGCAGCGCTCGACGTCGCCGATATTGGCCGGGCCGAAGACGGCTCCGGCGATGTCACCGTGCGGCACTCCAAGACCGATCAGGAGAACAACGGCGTGTCGCTGTTCGTACGCCGCGCCACCATGACTCGCGTCAACGCATGGCTCGGCGCGGCAGCCATCGACGACGGGCCATTGTTCCGACGGATCCGCAAGGGCGGTGACGTCACCTCAGAACGGCTCAGCGCACGCACCATAGGCATGATCGTCAAGGCCGCAGCCGCGGCCATCGGCATCGAGAACGCATCAGGCCATTCGCTGCGCGTCGGCGCTGCCCAATCACTCGTCCGTGCCGGAGCGCAACTGCCCGAAGCCATGCTGGCCGGCCGCTGGAGCACCCCGGCAATGCTCAGCCGTTACGCCAAGGCCGACCTCGCACAGCACGGCGCCGTCTCACGACTCCGGCCCGACAGCCACGCTCAGCGCTGAGAGACCTCGCGCCAGACGTTGTCGAGACCGGTGTCGCACCGTCAGATCGTGGATCCGTACACGTCAGCTTGCATGCCTCATCGAGTGCCGGGAGCCGTCTATGCTTACCGTGAATGAATATCATTCACAGTAAGCATAGAGTTACATTGCCTCGGCTGGTGCAGTCCCGGCTTGAGGAGCATCTGCGGGTGATGCCTGCGGTGGTGGTGACCGGTGCACGTCAGACGGGCAAGAGCACCTTGGTGCGTGAGCTGGCACCCGGTCCGCGACGCTATGTCTCGTTGGACGACCTCGATACAGTGGATGCCGCTCGCCGCGACCCCGAGGCGCTGGTAGGCGGAAACGAGCCGGTGATTCTCGACGAGGTGCAGCGCGAGCCGCGGCTGCTGTCGGCGGTCAAGAGCGCTATCGACCGGCAGCGCAGTCCGGGCCGGTTCCTGCTAACCGGCTCGGCCGATCTGCTGCTCATGGGGCGTGTCTCGGAGTCGCTGGCCGGGCGGGCCAGCTATCTGTCATTGCGGCCGATGACCCGTCGCGAGCAGCTCGGCCTGGGACGATGCGGCATCTGGGAGGAGCTGCTGGCGGAACCTGAAAGCGAGTGGGCCGAACTGGTGGCGGCGCAGCCTGACGAGTCCGCGGATTGGCGCGACAGCGCACTGCGAGGCGGCATGCCGACGCCGTCGATTCATCTGGCCGACGGTGCTGAGCGATCGATCTGGTTCGACGGCTATGTGCGCACTTATCTCGAGCGAGACCTGCAAGACCTGTCGTCGATCTCTGCGCTGCCCGATTTCCGCCGTTTGGCGCGTGCCGCGTGCCTGCGACTCGGCCAGACGGTGAACCAGACCGAGCTCGGCCGCGACGTGGCGCTCGCGCAGCCGACCGTGCATCGCTACTTGAACCTGCTGGAAGCCTCGCATCTGCTCGTGCGGGTGCCCGCGTACTCGGTGAATCGCACCAAGCGGCTCATCAAGTCGCCCAAGCTGTACTGGGCAGACGTCGGCTTGGCGCTGCATCTGGCTCAGCTTGACGAACCCGCAGGCGCGCACCTTGAGAATCTGGTGCTCGGCGATCTTCTCGCCTGGCGCGACGCCCGCATGCAGCGCGCAGAGGTGCTGCACTGGCGCACCACCGCTGGCGAGGAGGCCGACTTCGTGATCGAAGCCGACAACCGGCTGCTGCCTGTCGAAGTCAAGGCGACCCGGCGGCCCCGGCTGCGCGACATCGGCGGCCTGCGCGCCTTCGCAGCCGAGTACGGCCAAGAGGCCAGAGCAGGCCTGCTGCTTCACACAGGCGACGCCATCGAATGGCTCGCGCCCAACGTCCTCGCCGCCCCGTGGCGACGAGTGCTCTGAGCCGACGATCCCACGCCGTCCTGACACCGGCGCATCGGCATGGTCGAGCAGCCATGCGCCCCAGCGCTGCGTCGTCTGGCACGATGTACCGCCGTGGCAGCCGACTCTGCACCAGATCGCTATTCGACGGATTCGACTGAGGGCGATGCTGAGCTGAACTACATCGTTCATGGGGCCGGGGCGATCGGCTGCGTGCTCGCTGCTCGTCTGACCCAAGCGGATCGCCGGGTGGCGCTGATCGCACGCGGTGAGCACCTCGAAGCACTGCAGCAAGAGGGCCTGCGCATCTCGGGGCGCACCGAGGGCCGCTTCAGGCTGCCGGCTGTGCGCACTGCACACGAGCTGGAACTCGACGCGAACAGCGTGGTGCTGCTGACGATGAAGACGCAGCACACCTTCGAGGCGATCGAGCAGCATCGTGGGCTGTACGCCGATGTGCCGCTGTTCTGCTTCCAGAACAGCGTCACCAACGAGGAATGGCTGCTCGCGCAGGGCTTGCGCGCGTACGGCGTGATGGTTCGCATCGGCGCCCGCATCGACGAGCCCGGCGTGGTGACCCATACCGGCGCACGCCGGGCCGACATCGGCTGCTGGCCCGCGGGATCCGATGACCTCTGCGCACGCGTGGTCGACGATCTGATTGCCGCTGAGATGCGCGCATCGCTCGTTGAGCGGGTAGTGGATCTCAAGTGGGGCAAGCTCGTGATGAACCTGACGAATGCCTTCTCGGCGCTCGTCGATCTGCCCGTTCAGGAATGGTTCTGCGCTGAGGAGAATCGCTTCTTCATGGCCGACATCCAGCAAGAAGCGGCCAACGTGCTCGATGCTGCGGGGATCACACCGGTCATGGACGACGGCAGCGATCTTCACTCTTGGATCGCCCGGTTGCGCAAGCCGGGTCAGCGCGAACCACGGGATGTCTCCGACCCGTCGCTCTACAGCTACCCGTCGACCTGGCAGGACCTGCACTTCCGCCGCCCGACCGTCGAGGTCGAGCACTTCAACGGCCGGATCTGCGAACTCGGCGAGCGCCACGGCATCCCCACGCCGCTCAACCGGACGCTGACCGAGCGGTGCTGCGACGCCGCCGCCCGCCGGCTCGGACCAGGCACCGAGACCGCCGCCTCGCTGCGCGACGCCGCCTGCCGCTGACGCTTCCTGCCGAAATTCGTTCGAGAATTCGAGGGGAGGCGGCATATGTTCGCGAGAGGGCCAGCCCCCCGAGTGACGCCATTTGCGGTACGTCTGCCAAGCTCGGGGTGGCTGGCCTCTGAATCCAAGACTACTCGTGGCTCAGCGTGAATCGAAAACGAATTGCGGTGCCGCGATCGCCGGGCTCGCTACGAACTACCGGGGTGCCCGGGGCGGGATTCGAACCCGCACGCTCCCGTGGGAGCCGAGGGGTTTAAGCCCTCTGCGTCTGCCAGTTCCGCCACCCGGGCCAGTCGGCGCATTCGTTGCCTCCTCAGCGCCCATCATGCTCGCTCCCCCGGCCGGAGGCGACGCACTGAATGGCTAGGCGGCTTCGTCCAAGGCGTACGGCTCTACGACCGCGCCCGGCTTGCGATGCTCGCTCTCCGACGCTTCAGTGCAGGACCCTGCTGCGCCGGCGACAGGAGCGGAGGCGTCGTGGCTGCCCTCGATCTCGCGCCACAGCCCGTCTCGCGCCACACCCGCTGCCGACGCATCCAACCGGTTGCACACCACGATTCCTTCGATGACGTCGGCAACGACCGCTGCGAAGGGGCGGCCGCGGACGCGAACCGCGACCACGCAATCGCCGTTGCGACTGCGCTGGATAGAGCGGTCGAGCTGATCCGATCGCGGCGGGCTCTGGAAGCTGGGCACCTTGAGGCCCATCTCGCGTGCAGCGGCGGCCAGGGCGCGCGCTGTCAGCGCGAAGCGGCCTGACGGGTCGGCACCCGAATCGCCGAGAACTCCGGCATCTGCCGCCGATGAACTGAGGGCTCGGTGCAAGCGCCCGCGAGTCGGCGAGGCATCGACCAGCCGGAGCGCTGCAGGAGGATGAGTACGAGGTGTTGCTGGCATGTGCCCATCATCACTGAGAGGTGTTACATCAAAAGGCGGGTGCCGCAGCGGGTGCGGGGACGGCAACAATGAGCACACATGGCTGAGACCGCTCCGGGACTGCTTCCTGCGCAGCAGGCTGCGCTGCATGCGATCCGCACGCCGGCAGAGCACCGTCCCACGTATCCGGCCGGCTTCGCCAACGAGCTGCGCAACGACGCGGAAGCAGCGCTGACCGAGTTGGTCGATGCGGCTCGCAGCCTCGACAGTCGTGGCGTGTGGATTTCCAAGCGAGACCTCGCCGGCGTGTTCGGCTGCGAAGCGCGACACCTCGCCGATGCCGACACTCCGTTCGAATGGTCGGTACCGACGGCGCGCGGCACCGTGCTGCACAAGGCGGTCGAGCTGTCGACCCATCGGCGGTTCGAACCCGAGGACGCCGTCGATGCCGCTCTCGAACGGCTCGTCGCCGACGACGACAGCCTCGGCAGCTTCTTGGCCCGCGCATCGGCCGGCGAGCTCGCCGATCTGACCGCCAACTGCGTTGCACTGCTCACACGTTTCGGCGAGACGTTCCCGCCGATGCAGCGTGCCTGGCGGCCCGCCGCCGAGGTCCGTGCCCGCGCACGGCTGTGCGGCGGTGCATTCGTGCTCAACGGCAAGTACGACCTCACGCTCGGATCACCTGCGCCGCTGGGCGGACCCGACGGCCTTCAACGTGCCGGCAAGGTCATCATCGACCTCAAGACCGGATCGCGCACGCCGACCGACCCCGAAGACCTGCGGTTCTACGCGCTCGTGGAGACGCTGTCAGTGGGCGTGCCGCCGCTGGGCATCGGCTCGTTCTACGTTGCCGAAGGCCGCATCGAGCACGAGGCTGTGACGGCCGGAGTGCTCGACAGCGCACTGCGTCGCACCGTCGACGGCATCGGCCGGCTCATCAGCTTGCGAACGGACAGGCGTGAAGCGCGGCGCGTGCCCGGACCGCCGTGCCGTTGGTGCCCGATCTCGGCCGACTGCGAGCCGGGTCAGGCCTGGCTGTCGGACCCCGACGACTGAGCCGGGCTGCCGCCGCGGTTACCGCCAGGTTGGCCGGCTGCTTCCGCCTGCCCGTCGGTGGGCATCGGAGAGCGGCCCAGCCGGGCCGCCCGCAGCTGCGCCGCCATCTCTTCCCGGCGCACCTGCCACTCCTCCAGCGTCAGGCCGAAACGCTGGTGGTCTTCCCACACGCCGGCGATCTGGATGTACCCCTGCGCGATGCCCTCCGAGCGCAGCCCCAGCTTGGACACCACCCGCAGGCTGGCGGCGTTGCGCGGCATGATCGACACCTGCACCCGGTGCAAGCCGGCCTGGTCGAAGGCGAACCCGAACACCGCCAGCAGCCCTTCGGCGACCAGCCCCTTGCCGGCCAGCCGCTCGTCGATCCAGTAGCCCACGTGGGCGCTCTGGAATGCCCCGCGTGCCACATGGGAGACGTTGATCTCGCCGCAGAACCAGCCCTCGTGCCAGAGGCCGAAATCGAAGGCCGTGCCCAGAGTGCGCTCGCGTTCACGGACACGGCAGCGATTGGCGAAGGCCTGAGGGTCGCGTGACGGATCGGGCGCGCCCGCGGGCGGGCGGGGCTCCCAGCGCGCCAGCCAATCGCGGCACCGTTCGCGGACTTCGTTCCATTGGGCGAAGTCCGACGGCACGAGCGGGCGAAGCTCGAGCCGCTCGGTGCGCAGGCGACTCACGCTGCGCACAGTACCGGCGCGCCGTCGGCGCTCACCGAGCGGCATCGGCGCCGTCGCGGAGCTCGGCCGCCGGGCTGGACTGCGCCTCGCGGAGCTCAGCCGCTATGCCGTCGAGGAGATCGCGCTCGCGCACGATGCACTCGTCGATGTCCCAGTGACGCATGACCGCAACGAGGATGCAGCAGCCACCCACGATCACGGGCGCCCGATCGACGTGCAGGCCCGGATTGTGGACGCGGTCGGCCAGCCGCTCGGTGGCCAGCGTGCGGAAGACATCCTCGGCCGCGGCCCGACTGAGCACGAACCCGTCGATGACCTCGGGATCGTAGGGATCGAGGCCGATCTCCACCGCAGCCGCCGTCGTGACCGTGCCTGCGACACCCACGAGCCGCGCGGTCGCGGCACCCCGTGCGATGACCGGGTGATCGCGGTCGATGTCGTCGAGATGCAGGCGTGCGACCGAGATCGCGGAACTCAACTCCTCAGGCCGAGGAGGATCCGATGCCAGGAATCTCTCCGTCCACCGCACAGAGCCCATGTCGACGGAGGTCGCGGCATCCGGATGGGCGTCTGCCGACGGAATGCCGTAGGCGAACTCCGTTGAGCCGCCGCCGATGTCGAGCACCAGCGCAGCGCGTCCCTCCGCGAGAGCTGAAGCTGCCGCAGCGTCGGAGTCGGACGGCGTGCCGTGGCCGGCAACATCGGTCAAGCCGATGGTGGCCCCGGCGAACCCATACGCGGCCTCGGCATGGCCATCCAGCAGCTCGACATCGGCCCCGAGCGCGTCGCTGGCCCTCTGCAGGAATTCCGCACTGTTTTTGGCATCGCGCGCGGCACTGGTGGACACAGCCCGTACTGAGACCGCCCGGTGGTCTTCGATGATCTGGCGGTATTCCCCCAGCACGTCGACGACACGGCCGATGGCATCGTCTCGAAGCCGACCGTCGGCGTCGACGCCTCGACCGAGCCCGGTGATGCGCAGCAGCCGCTGCCCGAGCCCCTCGCCGTCGTCGATGAGCAGGCGCGTGGTGTTCGTGCCGCAGTCCACGACTGCAACCGGACCCGGCGACGGCTCAACCTGCATCAGAGCCCGCCAGCGGCTGCGGTCGGACACGCGTACGCGTCGGCTCTCCCGACGCCGACGCCCGTGCTGACGACGGCGCAGCTTCGCCGATAGCTGGGGCGAGCGCCGACTGGCCGGATGCCGGCGCGGTCGCGGAGCGTTCGATGGCCGACACATCGCCGCTGTCGCCGAGCCGTGCCATTACCCATTCGCCGACGGGGTCATCGCCGCCCGCCAGCCGATACGCCAGATGCGCGTGCAGGCACTTCACGCCTCGCGCCGTCCCCCCGACGCCGCCCGTCGGGCGTGGTCCGCGGTGATCGGGGGGCACCAGCGCATCTCGTTCGGAGGCGTAGCGATCATGCGCCGCAAACAGCGCCTCGGGATCGACAGCCGCCTCAGCCGCCCGGACCCCGCCGTCGCCCTCGAGCTGGGACACCCGCCGCCGCAGGTCGACATCGACCAACCAATAGCGGGTGGGCATCGGGCGCCCATCATCGAGCAGTGGAGCATTGGCAATCACCACCGGCCGCCCGTCGGCGTGGGCCACGGCCACATCGAAGGCGCACTGGGGCGGGCGGCCGAGCAAGGCAGCCACCACGTCGATTTGAGTGGGCGTCAGGGGTGCGCCCGGGGCGCAACGAACGAGCAACGCCCTACGAGGCTGAGCCGGTAGGCAAGCCCTCAGCCTTGGCGACGCTTGCGCCTGCGGCGGCGATTGAACAGGAAGAACACCACCACCGCGAGCGGCGCCAAGATGCGCTTGAGCATGGGCCGGCCCGCTGTCTCGAGCAGGTCGACCGGTTCCGGCTCGGCCATCTCGATCTGGCGCGGACCAGACGAGTCTGACGCCTCGCCGGTCTCGTCTGACGCCTCAGCGTCATCCGCCGGAGCATCGTCCGCTGCGGCGTCGGCATCACTTTGGTCGCCGATCTCGGACAGCTTCTGTTCGAGCGAATCCACAAACTGACCTATGAGCTTCTCGGTGACGTCGGCCATCACGCCGCGGCCGAATTGCGCCACCTTGCCGGTGACTTTCAGGTCGGTGGCGATCGACACGACCGTGCCATCGCCGTCGGGCGTCATCTCGGCGGTCACCTCTGCGGCTGCGTTGCCCGCGCCGCGAGAGTCCCGTCCCGAAGCTTCCAGCACGATCCGGCGATTGGCCTCGTCGAGCTCGACGAACTTCGCGGCGCCCTTGTATTGCGCCGTGATCGGACCCACCTTGATCTTCACACCGCCCTTGAATTCATCGCCGTCGACCTCGGTGAGCTGCGCGCCTGGCATGCACGGCGCGATGAACTCGACATCGGTCAGCGTGCTCCACGCCTGCTCGACAGGTATGCCAACACGGAATTCACTCTTCAGCTCCATCGGCGCAGATCCTCCACGGTGTCGATGTCGTCGGGTGACCCTTCGCAGGCTACTGGCACCACCAATTCCGGAAATCGTCGCATCACCGTCCGGGCGCCTTCGTCGCCGCCATGCGGCAACAACGGCCAAACCTCGCGTGCCAGCCGGACCGGGTTGCCCCGCCGGCCGTCGTAGGTGCCGACGGCGATCGGGGCCACGCTGGCGGCCACGGTCCGCCACGCCGCCGATGTCACGAACGGCTGATCGGCCAGGCCCACCACGATCGCCTCGTGGCCCTGCCGGGCCGCCCACGAAGCAGCGCAGCGAACCGATGACGCAATCCCCGATTCCCAGCGATCGTTGTCGATCACGGCGATGTCGCTGCCGGTCGCTGCGAACACCCCGGAAACATCCACCGCGCCCGTGACCACCGCGACGGCCTCGAGCGACGCCTCGAGCAGCGAGCCCAAGGCACGACTCACCACGCTCTGGCCGTCGAGGTCCGCCAGCAGCTTGTGCCGCGGGCCTGCGAACCGGGTCCCAGCCCCCGCTGCCAGCAGCACTCCCGCCGTGGACACTGGCCGCCATTCCTCCACGAATGCGCTCATCGAGGAACCTTCCCGTTAGGTCACCAGTCGTTTCCCGCTCTAGTTCCCAGTCTCGATTCGATACGGGCTCACGGGCCGCTCGGGCCCTGGCGCTGAACTCGGCTAGTACGAGCGAGGCAGGCCGAGCACCTTCGACGACACGAAGTTCATGACCATCTCCTGGCTGACCGGCGCGATCTTCATCAGCCGCGCCTCGCGCCAGTAGCGCTCCACGTCGTATTCCTTGGCGTAGCCGAAGCCGCCGTGGGTCTGCATGGCCCGGTCGGCGCACTCGAACGCCGCCTCCGACGCCAGGTACTTGGCCAGGTTGGCTTGCTCGCCGCAGCTCAGGCCGTTGTCGTAGCGCCACGACGCGTCGCGCACCACCAATTCGGCTGCGTGCAGGCGGGCATGGCTGTCGGCCAGGGGGAAGGCGATGCCCTGGTTCTGGCCGATCGGGCGGCCGAAGATCACCCGGCTCTTCGCGTACTCGGCGGCGCGACGCAAGGCGACCCGGCCGATCCCCAGCGCCTCAGCCGAGATCAGGATCCGCTCGGGATTGAGGCCGTCGAGGATGTAGCGGAAGCCCTCGCCCTCCTCGCCGACGCGACGGTCTACCGGCACGCGCAGCCCGTCATAACGAACCTCGCACGAGACCACGGCGTTGCGGCCCACCTTGGGGATCGGGGTGATGTCGACTGCTGGGTCCTGCAGGTCGACCAGCAGCAGCGTCATGCCCTGGGTCGGGCCGTCGCACAGCTCTTTGGGCGTGGTGCGCACCAGCAGCAGGCACACGTCGCAGAACGGTGCCTTGGTGGTCCACACCTTGGCACCGGTGATCACGTACTCGTCTCCGTCACGCTCGGCCCGGGTACGGATCGACGTGGTGTCGGTGCCGGCGTCGGGCTCGGTGACGCCGAAGGCGGCGTGGATGGAGCCGTCGGCGACACCCGGCAGGATCTCCTTGGCCAGTGCTTCCGAGCCATACTTGCGGACCGGCTCCATGCCGAAGATCGACAGGTGCAGGGCTGAGCAGCCGTTCATGGCGGCCCCGCTGGCAGCTACCTCCTCCAGCACGATCGATGCCTCGGTGATGCCTTGGCCGCCACCGCCGTACTCCTCCGGAATGGCGATGCCGACCCAGCCGCCCTCGGCCATCGCGTTGTAGAAGTCCCAGGGGAACTCGTGCTTCTCGTCGCGCTCGCGCCAGTACTCGTCGGGGAAGTCTGCACAGACGCGCCGCACGCCCTCGCGGATCGCCTCGTGGTCCTCGTTTTGGGTGAAGTCCATCGCGCTGACGCTACCGGGCGGCTGCCGCCGGGTTCAGTGGATGCGACCTTCGCCATCCCTCAGGCGGGGAGCTTGGCGGCCGGTGTGCGAGGCGATGATCTCTGCGACGATCGATACTGCCGTCTCCTCGGGCGTGCGGCCGCCGATGTCGAGGCCAATGGGGGCCATGACGCGCTCAAGATCTTCATCGGTGACTCCGGCCTCGCGGAGACGCTCGGTTCGCTTCTCATGGGTGGTGCGGGAACCCATCGCGCCGAGATAGCCGACCCGGGTGGGCAGCGCGCCCACGATGGCGGGCACGTCGAACTTGTGGTCGTGGGTGAGCACGCAGACGGCATCGCGGGGTCCCAGGTCGTCACCGATGCGGTCGAGCAGGCGATTAGGCCAGTCCACCACCACCTCGTCGGCCATGGGGAAGCGGCGCTTCGTAGCGAAGACCTCCCGGGCATCGCACACGGTGACCCGGTAGCCGAGCAGCTTGGCCTGCGAGGCGAGCGCCCGGGTGAAGTCGACAGCGCCGAAGATCACCATGTGCGGGCGCCGGGCGTGGCACTCCACGAACACGCTGAGATCCATCTGGCGGGCTTCGCCGTGCTGGCCGTAGTGGCGCACCTCGCTGATGCCCGCATCCAGCATGCCGAGGGCATCGCGTGCAACCACCCGGTCGAGATCGGGGTCGCCCAGCGTGCCGAGGGCCGCCTCGCCAGGCTGGACGAGCAGTTTCGCGCCAGCGTCAGGGCCGTCAATGATCGTGGCCAGCGCGACTGGCTCCTCGGCCCGGATGGCGTCCCGGAATGCCTCGTAGATGCCGGCACTGCCGCGATTGGACTCGGCACTCACCAGTCGAGTTCCTCCACGAACAGGTGGATCGTGCCACCGCAGGTCAGCCCGACGGCAAATGCCTCATCGTCGCTGTAGCCGAAGGTGGTGATCCCCGGGCCCCGCCGCCCACCCAGCAGCTCGAGTGCCTCGCCGACCACAGCGCCCTCGACACAACCGCCCGAGACCGAGCCGGCGACTTCGCCCTCTTCGTTCACGGCCATCGCGGCGCCTGGGTCGCGTGGCCCCGAGCCTTCGATGTCCACCACCCGCGCCACGGCCACTCGTTGGCCAGCTGCCTGCCACCGGTCGATGTCATCCAAGATCTCGTCCATATCCCCAGTCTCCCTATTGACATTGTTGCGGTATCGGAAGGTCGTGCGTCGGGTGATGTCGCGATGCTGCGAGCGTCAAGCCGCGATGGCTGCAGCCAGGTGTTCGAGTGAATCGAAGGAATGGCCTTCGATGAACTCGTCGACGTGCGGCAAGGCAGCAGCCATGCCACGAGCCAGCGGCGCGTAGCCGGGAGTGTGCTTCAGCGGGTTGACCCAGACAAGCCGGTGGGTCACCAAGTGCAGACGGGCCATCTGCTCGGCCAGCTCGTCAGGTGCGCCACGATCCCAGCCGTCCGAGCAGATCACCACGATGGCTCCCCGCGCATGGCCCCGCACTCCCCATCGATCGTTGAACTCGTGCAGCGTGGCGCCCAGCCGGGTGCCGCCCGACCAGTCCTGTACCGAGTCGGCAGCGGCCGCCAAGCCGGCGTCGGGATCGCGGGATGACAGCTCGCGGGTGACCCGGGTGAGCCGCGTGCCGATCGTGAATGCCTCCACCCGGGTGCGGCCGATCACCGCGGCGTGAGCGAACCGCACCAGCGCCCGGGCGTAGGGCTCCATGGATCCCGACACGTCGAGCAGCAGCACCAAACGGCGCGGCTTGCGATCGCCGACCAAGAACTCGCGCCGTATCGCCTCACCACCCGTGCGCAAGGCGCGGCGGATGGTGCGACGCAGGTCGGGACGCCGGGAGATGCGTTTGGCCCGCACGGCACGCCGCGAGCGGCGGGTGACTGCCTGGAAGCGCAGCTCGCCCATCAGCGAGTGCAGCTCAGACAGCTCGCCGTCGCTGCAATCGGCGAAGTCCTTGTGGCGCAGCGTCTCGACATCGCTGTAGCGGACCCGCAGCGTCGGGCCGGCATCGGGTTCATCGCTGTCGCCCGGCGGCGCCGCGCCACTGTCGTCGTCTGTGTCGGTAGCCAGGGTCACCGAGATCGGCGGCAGCTCCACGACGATCCCGCTGGGCGCGCGACCCTCCCAGAAGACCGCGAAAGCCCGGTCGTAGACGCCGATGTCGGCCGGACTGCCCACCAGCGTCGCACGGCCTGCCCAGTACACGTCCTCACGGCCCCCAACCCCCAGCAGCCGCAGCGCTTCGGTGAATGCCATGACACGGCGGATGGTGACGACCAACCCCGCGCCACGCAGGATCGACGAGAAGGCCGAGGCCAAGCGCTCAGGTTCGTTGACGTGGCCGTCATGCGTCGGCGTGGGAGCACCGTGGTCCGTGCCGGTGGCGCCACTCATGGCGTCCCGCTCTTGTTCCCTGTGCTGATGCGATTGGGCTCACGGGCCGCTCGGGCCCGGGGCTCAGCCACGCGGCTCTCAGGCCTCGGCGACGGCGGCCATGATCATCTCCATCCCGACCGACGTAACACGTTGCTGGTCCTCGCGATACTTCAGCACCGTTCCCAGCGTGGCTTCAAGCATCGGGGTGTCGAGCTCGGCTGCGCCGAGACGCCCCAGCGCCGTGGCCCAGTCGATGGTCTCAGCGACGCCAGGGGGCTTGTACAGCCGCATCTCGCGCATCACCGACACAGCAGAGGCCACCTGCCGTGCGAGCGCGCCGTCGACATCGGGCAGCTTGAGCTTGACGATCTCGACCTCACGGTCGACCGACGGGTGCGAGACCCAGTGGTACAGGCAGCGGCGCTTGAGCGCGTCGTGCACGTCGCGGGTCCGATTGGAGGTGACCACCACGAGCGGCGGCCGGGCCGCGGTGATCGTGCCCAGCTCGGGCACGGTGACCGTGAAGTCGGACAGCACCTCGAGCAGGAACGCCTCGAACTCGTCGTCGGCCCGATCCACTTCGTCGATCAGCAGCACTGCGGGCGTGGCGTCGTCGTGGTCGATGGCCCGCAGCAGCGGCCGGCGGATCAGGAAGCGTTCCGAATACAGCTCGTCCTCGATGGCCTCGGCGTCGGCTGCAGCGCGTCCCGCAGCCTCTGCGGTGCGCAGGTGGAGGAGCTGGCGGGTGTAGTCCCATTCGTAGAGCGCCTGAGCGGCGTCGATGCCCTCGTAGCACTGCAGGCGGATGAACTCCCCGCCGATCCAGGCCGCCAGCACCTTGGCCAGCTCGGTCTTGCCCACGCCCGCATCGCCCTCGAGGAACAACGGCCGACCCATCGTGACGGAGAGGTACACCACCGTCGACAGCCCCTCGTCGGGCAGGTAGCCGTGCTCGGTCAGCGCCGCCGAGACATCAGCAGTGGTACCGGGCGCTGTGAACACAGCGATCAAGGCTACGGCTTCGCACGCCGCGCTATGAGATCGCCTCCAACCGGCAGAAGCAGGACGCGGTGATGGGCATGTCTGCCCGTGCGATGGCGAGATCGAGGCGCTGGCGGATCAGCGGTTCCTCCACCGTTTCCCCCCGGCGCACGAGGCACTCGTGCAGGCCGTGCAGGCTCCAGACGTTGTCGGGGTGCTGGCAGGGCCGGCGCAGCTGGTCGTCCAAGCCCAAGTCGGACCGGTACAGCGCCTCGGCCTCGTCAAACTGGCCTTGTTCCGACAGCAACGCGGCCAGCGCATGGCGTGTCGGCTGCATCCAGCCCCAGGGCTCATCGTAGGGCAGGTTGTCGTCGAGCTCCACCGCGTGGCGCAGATGATCGAAGGCGACGTCGAAGTTGCCGCACCGGTACTCCACCTCGCCGTTCAGCATGGCCTCTGCCACCGTCAGGATGTCGAGGCCGGTGTTGTTGAACAGCGTGCGGCTGGGCAGCACCTGGGCCTTGGCGGCAAGGAACTCCTCACGTTCAGCCAGCGCGTCATCGACCTGGCTCAGCGAGGCGTAGGCAACCGTGCGTGCGTAGCGCATCATCGCGGTGGTGACGCAATAGAACTGTTGGTCGAAGGGCAGGTGCTGGTCGAGGATCTCGTGCCACTTGCCGAAGCGCACGAACACGTGCTGCTTGATCGCCACGAACCCTTCCAGCCAGTCGGCCATGGGCGGCGAGCCAGTTCGCAGCAGTTCCTCCGGCAGCGTGCGGTTCATCTCTTCGGCCGCCTCGAGCGCTGGGGCGTACTGGCCGGCCAGCATCGCCCCGTACACCTTGAAGTGATAGTCGTGGCAGCGGTAGGCGGAATAGAAGTTCATCGGACCCTTGAGGTCCAGGTACTTCCGATCAGCCACGATCGCGGCCGAGTTGCGGGTGACGACATTGTGGTAGTGGCCGCACAGCACGTCGATATGGGTCGGCATATGGACTAGGTGCCCTGCGTCGGGCGCCAGATCGACGAGCCGGTCGCCGGCGGCCAGGGCCCGCTCCGGATGCGGCGACATCTCCATGAGATGGATGTACATGTGCAGCAAGCCGAGGTGGCTGTTGGCGCCCTCGGCATCAAGCGTCTCGAAGGCAGTCTCCAGCACATCGACTGCTTCGAGCGTGCCCGCGCCCTCCGCAGGATGGCCAGTGACCAAGTCCCACAGTTCCCAGGGGGTGCGGTTCATGATCGCCTCGGCGAACAGGGAGCAGACATCCAGGTCGTCGCGGTAGGACTGGTAGACCTCGCGCATCGCGTCTGCGTAGGCGTCGTTCCACCGCCCGAAGTCGCCTTCGTCGGGTACCTCGGGGTGCGACGGGTAGCGGTACGCCAGCGCCCCAATCAGCGCTCGTTCGAGATCGCCGGTGCCTGTTGAGGCAGACGCGGCTGCCGCAACCTCGGTCCGGGCCCGGTCCAGCGAGGTGCGCAGATCGTCCTCGTCGAACTCTTCCCACGGCTTGTTGTAGTTCGGCCCGATGGCGTACGCGATGCCCCAGTGCGCCATGGCGAAGTTGACGTCGTGCAGCAGCGCTCGTTCGAAGCAGGCGATCGCCTCTTCGTGATGGAAGCCGTAGCACCACGCCATGCCGCGGTCGAACCAGAGCTGGGCCTCAGCGTCGGATGTCGTGACCGGCCACCGGTACGAGCCCAGATCGAAGTACGCCATCGCCGCTTCCCGAGTCCTCCTGGCCGTCTGCCTGCTCCCCAATTGCACAGTATCTCTCACGAAACCGGTGAAAACCATGAAAGCTGTTCAATTCTGAAATGCGGGCAAGTTCAGGACTCAACCAACCGTCGCGCTCAGCCCACAGCGATCATCGACGTGCCGGCCGCCGTCGTGAATCGCCCGACCTCCTTCGGTCTCAACTGGTGCCGAGCGAGAGCAGGTTCTCGACGGGCTGGTAGAGCTCTTCCAGGTAGGCCGTGTCGTCGGCGCTGAGCTCGATGGTCGTGGCCTCGACGAGATGATCGAGCTGGCTGATCTTGGACACGCCGACCACGGGCGCGGTGATCTCGGGCTTGTTGGTGAGCCATGCCAAGGCGATCTGGGCGGGGCGCACATCGAGTCGCTCGGCCACCTCGGACACCCGCGCAGCGATGTCGAAGTCGCGCTCACCCAAATAAAGACTCTCAGTGCGGGCACGGTCCTGGCCCTTGGAGCGGTCGGTTGTGCCGGCGTCGAGACTGCCCTGGTAGGACCCGGTGAGAATGCCCCTTGCCAGCGGCGACCACGGCGTGAGCGCCACGCCGGTGGCTGCGCAGTACGGGTTCATCTCGCGCTCTTCCTCTCGGTAGATGAGGTTGTAGTGGTTCTGCATCGACACGAACTTGGTCCAGCCACGCATCTCGGCAGTGAGCTGCAGCTCGGCGAATTGCCAGGCGAACATGGACGAACCGCCGAGGTACAGCGCCTTGCCCGCCTTGACCACATCGTGCAGCGCTTCCAGCGACTCGGCGATGGGCGTCTGCGCGCTGCCGGGGATGCCGTGCGGGTGGCGGTGGATGATCAGCTGGTCCACGTAGTCGACACCGAGGCGGCGCAGCGAATTGTCGACCCCCTCCATGATGTGCTTGCGGCTCAGGCCGCCCTCGTTGGGGTTGCGCCCCATGGGCATCGAGACCTTGGTGGTCAGCACGTACTTCTCGCGCGGCAGCAGCTCACGCAAGATCTGCCCCACCACCTCTTCGGACGCACCTACCCCGTAGATGTCGGCACAATCGAAGTAGTACAGGCCGCGCTCGATGGCGGCCTCAAAGATGGGACGGGCCTCCTCGACGCCTAGGGTCCAGTCGCCCTGGTGGCCCCGTCCGGGCACGCCGAAGTTCATGGTTCCCAAGCAGAGCTCCGACACCTGGAGACCGCAGTTCGAACCGAGCTGGGCGGATTTCAGTCGCGACATGGCCACGAAACGTATTCGACGGCGACCCCGGTCCGTCGGCCTGCCCCGGCGGCCGCTTCAGGACTGCTGCGATGTGGGCTCGGGTGACCCTGCGGCGAGCGCCCGCCAGAGCGAGCGATACGTGGGCCATGCGGCTTCGGGCGGCAGGTAGCCATCTTCTTCCAGCACCCGCTGCAGCCGCTTCAGGTTGCGGGCCGGAACACCCGAATCGACGTGGTGAGCCAGGTGATATCCGACGTGATACGGCACGAACAGCACCCGGGCCAGCCAGCTCTGGCAGATGTGATGCGTCGTGTTTCGACGGTCGGCCGTGCGGGTCATACCGCCGTGCTCGGCAATGGCCCGCAGCCGGTTGATGATCTGATACCAGGTGAAGAAAGGCACCGCCCACAAGAACAGGTACAGCCATGGGTGCCCTGCGAGCCAGAACGCCGCGAACACGATCGCCTGACCGGCGAAGAACCGCAGGCTGAGCGGCAGGAACTTGAGCTTGGCCAAGCCGGTGAACCGGGGCTTGACGATGCGCCATGCCGACACGCCCACCGCATCCCGGACGAACTTTCGACGGAGCGACCGCCAGGCGATCGGATAGAACGAATACAGCAGGAAGTCGGGCTCGCGGGGGCCGAATTCGTCGCGGTGGTGGTTGGCGTGGCCGCGGCGGTAGTGGTGTGCGCCGGTGCCGAACGGGAACCAGCCCACGAGGTTGATCCCGATGCGGTCGTTCAGCCAGCGATTCGAGAACAGCAGCCGGTGCGCCGCCTCATGGTGGAGCACGAACATCCGCAGCTGCAGCGTGCCGATGATGGGCACTGCCGCGACCACAGCAAGCCAGTGCCCGATGGCAACCACCACAGCGATGACCGCCACCGGCGCCGCCATCGTGGCGATGACCTCGATCGCATTGATGAAGTTGGGGATGCGACGCAGCTCCGCCCGAAGGGCCGGTTTGGGCCGGCCGTCTGCGCGCAGGCGGTCCGACCCCTCGAACCGGGGCAGATCCGGCCGCGTCATACCACCGGTCATCTTCGCGACGAGCTCGTCGTGCGTCGGCGGCGCGGC
Organism: Acidimicrobiia bacterium; assembly: GCA_022821985.1. Taxonomy (GTDB): domain Bacteria; phylum Actinomycetota; class Acidimicrobiia; order Acidimicrobiales; family Poriferisodalaceae; genus Poriferisodalis. The sequence continues at coordinate 3,995 of JAJECP010000037.1, read as the reverse complement.
GGTCACGCTCACACTTCGATGCTACGGCGCACGAGGGCTGCGCAGGGGCGGTCGGCTGTTGGCTACGGTTCCGGGCGACCACAAACCAGTCGGGAACTGTCGCGGCCGGTTGAGACAGGGGAATCGACGATGGACTTGGGAATCTCAGGACGGACCGCGGCAGTAGCTGCCGGCTCAGCAGGGCTGGGACTCGGATCGGCCAAGGCGCTTGCGGCCGAGGGAGTGCGGGTGGCCATCTGCGGCCGCGACCCCGAGCGCTTGGCGGCAGCCGCCGCGCAGATCGACGGCGAGGTGCTCTCGATCACTGCCGATCTGGGCAACCCCGATGAGGGTCGCAGCTTCGTCGAGCAGGCCATCGAAGGTCTCGGCTCGGTTGACATTCTTGTCACCAACGCAGGCGGCCCGCCTCCGGGCATGTTCGAGAGCACCGAGATCGACGCCTACCAGATGGCCTTCGACATGAACTGCAAGGCCATGATCGAGATGTGCCGGGTGGCCGTTCCGCCGATGCGCGAACGCGGCTGGGGCCGGGTGTGCGCCATCACCAGCGTCGGCGTCAAGCAGCCGATCCCGTTCCTGCTTGCCAGCTCCGTTGCACGGGCCGGTCTCACCAGCTTCCTCAAGATCACGGCCCGCGAGGTCGCAGGCGATGGCGTGACCGTCAACTCCGCCCAGCCCGGCACCCACTGGACCGACCGGGTCGCGAAGATGATGGACCGCGAGCAGGCCGGTCAGAGCAACCCGATGGGCATCTGCGGCGAATCCGACGACTTCGGCGCTGCAGTGGCATTCCTGTGCAGCGAGCAGGCCAGGTTCATCACCGGCACCGGTCTGCTCATCGACGGTGGCCAAGCCACCGGTCTGCTGGACTGACAGCTCTTTGCCGGGCCGCGTTCGGGCAACCGCCCGACGGGTTCCCACCTGAACGCCGACTGAGAGGCTGAGCCGATAGGCGAAGCCGTGGCCCGAGCGGCCCGTGAGCGCAGCGAACAAGAGCGGGAGACGACAGGTGCGACAGCGAGAAGGCCCACCTATCGGCGCGGCCTCTTAGGAGACGCCGGCTGCCTCGAGTGCCCGGCGGGTGAGCACCCGTGCGAGGTGGTTGCGGTAGTCGGGCGTGGCGTTCAGATCCGTGGGGGCGTCTGTGCCCTCGGCAGCCTGTTCAGCGGCATCAGCCGCTGACGCCCCGCCTGCCAGCGCCGCCTCGACCGCACTGGCCCGCAGCGGCACTGAGCCCATGTTCACGAGCGCCACGTTCGTGCCGCCGTTGACGGTCACCGCAGCAGCGCCGACGATCGCCCAGTCCTGGGCCCGCCGGTTGAACTTCTGGTAGTTCCAGCCGGCGCCGGGGGCCTTCGGGACCCGGATCTCGGTCAGCATCTCGTCGTCGGCCAGCGCCGATTCGAAGTAGCCGGTGAAGAAGTCGCCAGCAGCTATCTCACGGCTTCCGTTGGGACCCTGAGCGACGAGCGTGCCGCCCAGCGCCAGTACTGCCGCCGGCAGGTCGGATGCCGGGTCGGAGTGGGCCAGCGAGCCGCCGATGGTGCCGCGGTGACGCACCTGCGGGTCGCCCACCTCGCCGGCCACATGGCCCAGCAGGGGGCACTCGGCGGCCAGCAGGTCGCTGGTCTCCAGCGCACGGTGGCGGGTAAGCGCACCGACGGCGATGTGGTCGCCGCCGTCAGTGATGTAGCTGAGATCGCTGACGCGGCCGATGTCCACGAGCACGCTCGGCACCGCCAAGCGCAGCTTCATCATCGGCAGCAGCGAATGGCCGCCGGCCAGCAGCTTGGCCTCGTCACCATGCTCGCCGAGCAGCGCTATGGCCTCCTCCGCGGAGCCGGCCCGTACGTAGTCGAATGCTGCAGGAATCATTGCTGCGCTCCCCTCAGGCCGCTGTCTCGCCGGCCGCGCAGGCCAGCACCGACTTGACGATGTTGTGGTACCCCGTGCAGCGGCACAGGTTCCCTTCCAGTCCCAAGCGGACATCTCGCTCGGACGGGTCGGGGTTCTCCTCGAGCAGCGACACCGCCGCCATGACCATGCCCGGAGTGCAGTAGCCGCACTGCAGGCCGTGGTTCTGGCGGAAGGCCTCCTGCATCGGGTGCAGCTCGTCTTCCGACGGCGCCAGGCCCTCGATGGTCAGGATGTCCTCGCCGTCAGCCTGCACCGCCAGCATCGTGCACGACTTCACCGATTCGCCGTTCACATGCACTGTGCAGGCGCCGCACGAGGACGTATCGCAGCCGATGTTCGTGCCTGTCAGCCGCAGATCGTCCCGCAGCCAGTACACGAGCAGCGTGCGCGGTTCGACATCGCCGGTACGAGTCTCGCCGTTCACCGTGACGCTGATCTCCACTATGACCTCTCCCGTCTCGTCGGCCTCGGGGCCGAGCATATTGTTCCGCGGCCGTGAGGCCGGGCGGCGTTGCACGCGGCCGCGAGGGCCGAGCGCGCACCATCATGCACCATGCGGCGGTCACGCGCAGACACGAGGACAAGCCCCCCGCAAGCGCAGCAGTAGTTTGGCGATGTGGCCGGCGAAGGGGCCAGAGCGGGTACTGGCGGCACGCCGGAACGCGCAAGCGAACCGGCACCGCCGGACACGCATGACTCGATCCTGCGGCGGGCCCGTGACCTGTTCGCCCGGCAGGGCTACCGCGGTACGTCGATACGGCAGCTCACCTCAGGACTCGGCCTCACGCCGGCAGCGCTCTACTACCACTTCACCGGCAAGGAAGACGTGCTCGCCGGGGTCTTGGCGCCGATGGAGCGCGACGGCGAGACGATCATCGCCAGGATGGCCCAACTTGAGCCGACGCCGGAAGCCCTGCGGGAGGTGCTCGATCGCTACTTCGACCTGCTGGCCCGTGACATCGTGGCGTTCCGGCTCGTCGCCGACGACGTCGACGTTCAGCAGAGCGCGGTCGGTCAACGGCTCCGAGCCCAAGCCAGAGACCTCTTTGCCTGGCTCACCGGATCTTCTCCCGAAGTCGAGGATCGGATCCGTGCGGCAGCCGCTGTGGGCACGATCCGCCTGTCGCTCGAGCAGAGCGGTGTGGAGCCCGACACTCACCGCGATGCGATCATCGGGCGGGCCCTGCAGATCATGACCGACTGACGAACGTCAACCCTCGCCATCGCCGAGCAGGTGGGCCACGCCCGGCAGCGGCCACGAGCGCGGCAGCGTGATCACGTCGGCAGGATCCACATTGAGGCGATACAGGGTGTCGCCTTCGCGCACCAAGGAGAGCTGCTCACGCGCAATCCGCTCTACCACCACCGGATCCTTGGCCTCGGCCACTCGGACGGTCAGGTGGGACGTCTCCGCCTGCAGCCGCTCGAGCGTGTCGGCGGCGTGGTCGATGCTGCGCCGCTGAGACGTCAGCGACTGCCAGGGGAACAGCAGCACCGCCAGCAGGCCGACGGCGCTCACCACGATGACCAAGCTGATGAGCACCGCCAGGGGCCGGGGTCGACCGTCCCGACGGCGGGCCTGCGTCGGCAGGTCCGCCGGCGCTGCAGTCATGGGCTCGAGGGCTTCATGGGCGCTGTGCCTCTGGGAAACGGGGTCTATGGGTCACGGGCAAGCGAGCTGCCGCCCCGGTACGCAGCATCTTCGCCGAGCTCTTCCTCGATGCGCAGCAGCCGGTTGTACTTGGCGACCCGATCGGACCGTGCCGGCGCGCCGGTCTTGATCTGCCCGCAGTTGGTGGCTACAGCCAAGTCGGCAATGGTGGTGTCCTCGGTCTCGCCCGAGCGGTGCGAGATGACCGTGGCGAAGCCGGCCGAGTGCGCGAGGCGGATCGCGTCGAGGGTCTCGGTGAGCGTGCCGATCTGGTTGAGCTTGATCAGGATCGCGTTCGCCGCGCGCTCGTCGATGCCGCGCTGGAGGCGCTCGATGTTCGTGACGAACACGTCGTCACCGACGAGCTGCACGCGGTCGCCGAGGCGCGCCTGCAGGCCGCTCCAGCCCGCCCAGTCGTCCTCGGCCA
>JAJECP010000030.1 GCA_022821985.1 Acidimicrobiia bacterium | reverse complement strand
CCCGGCGTCGCCGCCCGCGTCGGCACCCGGCTCCTCGCCCTCACCGCCGCCATCTGGCACAACCAGACCACCCACCGGCCCGGCCCCCCACGCACGCTCACCCCATACGACCACTAGAACCTTGGAACTAACCATCTAGGTTCAGCTATGCCCATCTCTCTGCGGCTGACTCACGCCGCAGCCTCAAACGTGCCTCCGCCACAACCCGCACGCCGTAGGCCGCTATCAGCGTCTCGGCACGCTCGCCGTCGCGCAGCCGCCCGCTACACGCGAGTATGTCAATGGCTCGCGCCGTGGCTTCCGTTGCTGCCATGCCGAAGGCGTAGCCAACTTCTGCCGCCCACGGCCCGGATTGACACGGCCGGCCATTAGCGGCCCGCTGCGGCGAGGTTGGCTACTCTGCTTGCTGTCTGCGGATTCGTTTCGAGCAGGCTCGCCGCCGCCGCCGGTACTGCCGACCGGTAAAGAACGAACAACCGCTGAGAGCCGGGCGCAAGTTGGAGCGCCCGGCTCTCGCCTTTCCGGGCCGCACGGCAGCCGCCGCAGCCAATTCGTTACCGCTTCGGCAATCGCTGGCTATAGCTGTAGTTGAACACGCTTCGAGTGTCGGCAGACGCGGCGAAGCCCAACGAAGAGGAGGCACAAGATGTCTCAGAAGGGATTACCAGTACCCGCCGACGGCGAGCCTCGCTATCTGGCACGCAACCGCGAACAGCACGCCGAATATGCGGCAGAGACCGGCGGCGGGCCGATCAGCAGCCGCACGCCAGCGCCGGGCAGCACGCTGAGGCCGACGATGGCAGCGCCCGCCAAGCCTGCGCCCGACCTTGACGCTGCGGCTCGCGCCCGCGTCGCCGCAATGGACAAAGCGAACGAAACGGCCAAAGCCCACGACGGCACGGCACACAGCGGCGCAATGGCCGACATGGCCGAAGCGCACACAGCGCCCACGGCGCACAAAGAGCACGAAGCCGAAGCGCCCGAAATGGCCGAAATGGCCGACGTGGCGAATCCGCTGGCCGCGCTCGAAGCCGCAGTCAGCGCCGCCGCGGAAGCCTCAGACAGCAGCATTGTGAAGCTTGCTGTCAGCTTGGACACGCTGAAAGCGCAGACACTCGACCAAGGCGAAACGCTGTCTGACGCTGCTTGTGCCGCCATTGTGCTGCTCGAAAGCTCAGCCGACGGCGACAACGAAACGAAGCTCGGCATTCGGTACAGTCCAGCGCTCGGGTGGCTTTCTTGGCGCGGCAAGCGCAAAGGATGGCTGCCGGTGCCGGGTGATGCCACCAAGCGCAAGACGGCGCTTCTGGCCTATGTGAACAGCGTGCTGACAGCGGAAGCCGCCGCCATGCTCGAAGCCGCCAACGATGCGCTCCAAGCCGCAGAGGCAGCCTGCGAGGCCGACAAGGCAGACAAGCAAGCAGAAGCCGAGCTTGACCGCGCCGCCAAAGCGCTCGGCTACGCCAAGCGCGAAGCGCGAACGCTGTCGAGCGCCAAGAAAGCAAGAGACGTTGTCGACTTGCTGGCGACGAACCAAACGGTGCTGATATCAGCCGAAGAGCTGGCCGAGCCTCCGGAGCTTCTGGCGTGCCCGTCCGGCGTAGTCGATCTGGCTACCGGCATCATGCGCCCGTATCGGCATTCAGACATGATGCTGCGGCGTACCGTATGCGATCCTGCGCCGCCCGGTGCTTCCATAGAAGGCAGACTGCTTGAACGATGCTTGAATGACTGGGCGCAAGGCGACACTGCGGTAATCGGCTATCTGCAAGCGTTCGCCGGATATGCCGCAACCGGCTACAGCGACGCGAAAAGGCTGCTTGCTGTTGTCGGCCCGAAAGACACCGGCAAAAGCCAATTGCCTCAAATGCTGTCCGGTGTGCTTGGCGACTATGCGGCGCTGATCCCTTTGAGTGTTCTTGTCCGCAACGGCGCTGACGCTGCGAAGCTCGAAAGAGACACTGCGAAGCTGCATAATGTGAGATTCGCCTATGTCTCAGAAGTAGACGAAGGCACACACTGGAACGCCGCAGTCATGAAAAGCATCACTGGCAGCGATCCGCTGAGCGGCAAGTTCCTGTACGCAAACAGCTTCGACTTCGAGCCGACGCATACCGTCATGCTCGTAGCCAACGATCTGCCTGTATTCCGGTCGACCGTGGACGAAGCGCTCATGGAACGGCTTGCCATCCTGCCGTTTGACAAGCAGATACCGAAAGCCGAGCGCCAAGAGGATGTTTGGCGGCGGATAGTCGAAGACGAAGGTCCGCTGCTTTTGCGCTGGATAATCGACGGGGCGCAACGGGTGATAGCCGACCGGCTGCCGGTGCTGCAGAACGTGCCTGCGGCAATGCAAGCGGCCAAAGCCGAGTACCGCGCAGAAGCAAGCCCATTCGATATGTGGCTAGCCGAACGATGCGTATTCGCAGCCAACGCCAAAGCACGGCAGCCGGACTTGAACGCCGACTTGAAACAATGGCTTGAAGCCAACGGCAAACGTGCCATAAGCCGCAAAGTGCTCAGAACGAAGCTCGAAGAGATGGCTGAAGCCCGCGGGTTGGAATGTGTCGAAAGCGGCGGCAAGCGTGTCTATGTCTGGCATGGCATCGGGTTGGCAGCCGAAGGCGAACCTATGGGCTTGAGTCCGCTGGCGTTTCGGATTCCGCGGAAACAGGCCCGGATATGGGCAATATGGGCAATATGGGCTTAACCCAAAACCCCTACACGCGAGGGGAAGAAGAGGAAAATATTTATGGGGAGGGTTTGGAACTTGCCCACATTGCCCACATTGCCCACATTGCTGCCGATTCTGAGTCGACGAGTGCCGCAGCCGACGAAAGGCTGAACGATGACTGTTAGTGCGAAATTCGGCGCAATGTGCCGCCAGTACGCCGTTGAGCGTTTCATAGACAAAGGTGCTTTGGCACACGCGCACGCTGTCGATAGGCGGCGTTCGCCGTTGCCGCGAGTGATTGCGCCGCAGCCGTGTGTTTATGTGCCTGCCGTTGTGCCTGACGCCAGCAGCAAAATCGGCTTGACTGATCTGGGCGGACAATTCGTTTTCTGCGATTCGGATTTAGAGCGCTGGCGTGCGGCGTATCCTGAGCACGCCGCCGAGATTGTGTCGAAGCGCACGCTGTCACGAAGTGAGCGCCCGTATGCGGATCGGGCAGGCTTCTGTGTCGGGTTGGACAAACTGCCGCTTGTGGCTGAGGATGCAAAGCGCCGCAATGTGCCGGTTGTCGTTGTTCTGGCCGAAGGGATTTCTGACTATCTCACGGCGTTGACTCTCGTTGAGCCTTGGCAGCCGTGGCCCGATGCGGCGCAGTGTGTTGTCGGCGCTGTCGGCGTCGGGCAGCTTGTCGCCACGACAGAAGCCGTCAGCAGCCTCATAGCGCCCGCTGGGGCGCACCTGGTGGCGATAGCGGACAATGACAGCGGCAGCGCCGACCAAGGCGCTCAGCGCTCCATTGACGCTGTTCTGCGCTGGCGTGAACTTGGCGGCGCTAGCGCTCGGCTGCTTGTCTGCGCAGCCGACTTGTCTGCTGACTGGCGCGCCGATCCGGGGCGCGTGCTCGGCGCTATGGACTGTGCTTGTGGGGAGCGTGACGGCGTGGCCATGGTGCCGATGCCGGGCGCGGACATGGCCCATTTCGGCGGCGTGCTGGCCGCGAAGCGTGCGAAGGTCCAAGCGCAGCCGCAGCCGAAGCCGAGACGCTACAAGCGCCCGTCTCGCCGCAGCGATCGAGGCCGTCAGCGTCAGCCGTTCGCCGGCTTCGACGATGTGGCGGCGGCGCTGGGGCCGTGGGGCGCTGTGCGCCGTGGCGACGAATGGCGCGCCCGCTGTCCGGCGCACAACGGCACGAAGCGCAATCTGAGCTTGCGCCGCGGCGACAACGGCGGCCCGGTGGTCAAGTGTTGGTCGCGTGACTGCGGCAAAGAGGCCGTGTTGCGCGGCCTGAACCTATGGGTTGAGGCACGATGAGCGCGGCGGGCACGATGCGCACGGCGGGCCAGCAGGCTGCCTTCGAGGCACGGCTACGCCCGCCTGCTGAGGCTGTTTCTGCGGCTGCGGGCGGCTGGCAGCATCAGGCTGCTTGCGCTCCGGCCAACCGGCCCGATTGGGCCGCTGCGGCGTTGTGGTTCCCCGCCGTGCGCAGCCGCGGGCCGAATGCGGGCGGCGAGTATGCGGCTGCGCGGCTGGTGTGCGAAGGCTGCCCGGTGCAGGCTGAGTGCCGGAAGCTGGGCGATGCGCTGGGGTGCTCGGGCGAGCCTGCTGTTGGCTACTGGGCGAGCACGCCGAGCGAGCGCCGCCGCGGCGCACCGGGCGGCGAGCCTGAGCCTGCCGACGGCTTCGCCGTGGTGCGCCTGACGCTGTTCTGAACGCCGCGCAGCGGCACAACGCGCCAACGCGGGCACGCTGCCCGTCTCGGCGTGTTGTTTTGCCGCCCGACGTGCGGCGTGTTGCTCATACTGCCCGTCATGTCTCCGCACGCCGTTCGTGACGCTGCCTACCGGGCCGACAAGCGCAGACTGCGCCAAGCCGCATGGCGGCGGCGCGCCGCCAAGCAACGCGACGCTGTCGACCCCGGCCTGCGCCGAGCAGCCGCCCAGCTTGCGCGGATCGCCAGAACACGGCGAAGCGGCGGCGGCTGACTGGCACAGCGGACACAGCGGCGCAATGTGCCCGCGTCGGCGCGTCCCGGCATCGTCGAATTGGCAACACGGCGCACGCTGCCCGACAAGCCAACACGGCACAGAACCACCAAGCCCACAACGACCAATGCGGCACGGTGCCCCAGCGTCGCGGTAGCGTCCCTGCGGCCCGACAGCGAGCGCTCGACGGACACGCGCTTGACACGAGTCGCACGACACGCGAGAGTCGCGCCCGACAGCTACGACCGTGGCCCTTCCCGTGGATCGGAAAGGCCGCGCCAGCCAAACGGAACGGCATCACTTTGCATGGGTTCCCTCCGTGCGGCTGGCGCGGTCGTAGCTGTCACTTCGACTTGTCTTCCGGACGGAGGGACCCACCCATGACCAAACGAACCCTCGCGGCGCTGTGCGCGCTGCTCGTGGCGGCGTCCACGCTCACCGTGATAGCGGCAGCGCCCGCCGGCGCTCACGGCGTCACCGTGCGCCGCTGCGCCTATGACCCGTTCGCGGGAAATCAGTGCTGGAACGAGACCAGCTACAACCACTACCACACGCCCGTTCAGCGAAACCTGAAGTGCGGCGAGGGGATGCTCGGCACCTACCCGAACTGCTACCCGGCCCCGTCCACCAACGAGAACCACGACCCCAACGCCGACAAAGACGACGACAGCGGGGGCGATGACTCGGGCGGCGATGACTCCGGCGGCGATGACTCCGGCGGCGGCGACAGCGACGGTTCGGGCACCGGCACCGGCACCGGAACAGGAACAGGCACCGGAACAGGAACCGGAACAGGAACAGGAACCGGAACAGGAACCGGAACAGGAACAGGAACAGGCACCGGCGGCAGTACCGATCCCTGCGGCGACTATGCGAGGGCGTTGATCGAGACGATCAACAAGAACGATGCCAACACTGGTACGCATTACGCGCCGCCCGCACGTCCGGCACAATGCCCAGATTCGGACGTACTCGCTGCCATCAAAAACGTTGGCGACAGCGTTACAAGGAAAGTCCGTGACATTCTCAACAAGATTGCAGAAGACACCGGCGAATCAGCGTTGCAAAACGCCGAAATAACAGCAGAATTTGGCAAAGAGATGCAGCGTGTTTGGGACAAAACACCTGAACCCGTGCAAGTATTCATTGTGAGCTTGGCCACAACTGCGGGCTGCACTGCATTGGTTGCATTAGCTGTCAAAACGACCGTTGCCACAGGGGGCGCAGCAGCGCCAGCCTGGGTTTCATGGGCGATAGGCGGGGGCGCAGGTGTATGTAGTGCCACGGTGGCTGCAGCGCTTGTTGCTTTTGGGAACGGTCACCCAAGTGGCAACGATAACGGCGAGAGCGACGACGGAGACGAAAGCAAGACTGAAGACGATGACTCCGGCATTCCCGGCGACTTCAACCGCAACGGCCGTATTGACGACGACGACGTAGACAAAGCCACGCAGATGTGGCTGGCGGGCCAGATCGACAAAAGCGAGTTCAACCGGATTCAGAACGAGCGCGATTGTGCCGACGGCTGGGCCGACGCCTGTGAGGCGTTGGGCCGATGACTGCTACGTGCTATCCTGAATTCATGAGCGCTACGGAGGCACCACGGAAAACACGTACAGGGCGGAAATATATGTTCGTATATTTTTGTGTGGCTCTTGCAAGTTACTGGACAGTTGTTGCCTTGCTTGGCCTAGGTGTTCCGATGTTGGTGGTTATTGCTGCTGTATTGTGCGGCGGCGGCCTTTGTCTCTGGCGTGCTGTTGTGTTGCATCAGCGTGATGCTAAGCGCCAGCAGCGTCGCGAGGCTGAGGCTGCGGGTTCGTCAGGCTGAGTGTCTGACGTGCTGCCGGTGCGCTCAGGTGCGCTGTAGCGCCTGCCTGCATAGCGGGTGCCCTAGAGAACTTGCGGGACCCTTCAGGGTCGGCTTCGGGTCGGCTCTGAGGGGTCTTGCGCGTCGTTGTGTTCGTGGCTGCTGACGGCTCCTGAGCGCCCGCACGCAGCAAGCTGGCGCACTGCCGCTTGTGGCATCCTGCGAAGCCGACAACGCTGCTGAGCGCCGCATCTCTGCCGCTGTGACGGCATGGCGGCTGACAGCACGCCGAGACGGGCAAGGCGACGGCGCAAGCAAGCTGCTGGCGCTTGCTCCGCGCGAACAGCGTGAAGCGCTCCGCGGGCTCGGCTACGACACGCCGCAAGCACGGCAAGCGTTCGGGTTGGCGCAGAAGCGTTCCGCCTAGGTTCGCAGCCGTCCGCTGGCGTTTCGCCTGACTCTTTGGGTACTGGGTGGTATATGTGAGCCGAAAAACGCTGTATTTCTGGGGTTTTTCGCAAACTGTTGGATCGCGGGAGCAGAGGGCACTGCCGTCCTCCGCAGCGGGCTCAGGCGTGCTGGTTGCGGATGGAGGAGAGGAACTCGATTGCTTCGGCCTGATCGACGGTGCGGCGCATGGGCGGCAGCGGATCGAGCAGGCGCGACCGGTAACCGGCAGTGGCGAGCCGCGAGTCGAGCACCGCCACCACTCCGCGATCAACGGTGGTGCGGATCAGCCGGCCCACTCCCTGGGCCAGCATGTCTGCCGCATTCGGCACGTCGACAGTCATGAAGGCATCGCTGCCTGCCGCCTCGCGCCGGGCTGCCGCGAGCGGCTCGTTGGGCCGGGTGAACGGGAGACGGTCAATCGCCAGCAGCGACAGGGCCGGTCCGGCCACGTCCACGCCCTGCCAGAAACTCATCGTGCCGCACACCACCGTGGCGGGATCGTCGCCGAGCGCGTCGAGCAGCGCGGCGTTCGACAGATCGCCTCCCTGGCGCAGCACCCGGATGTCGCTGAGATGTTCAGTGAGCGCATCAGCGGTGTCATTGAGTGCGCGCCAGCTTGTGAACAGCGCCAGCGTGCGTCCGCCGACTGCGGCGACGAGCTCTGCCATTTCGTCGATGGCTGCTGTCCGGTACGCATCGCGGGTGGGGGCGGGCAGGTGGCGAGCGCAGTACAGCAGCGCATTCGCCGGGTAATCGAACGGGCTGTCCACTGCGAGATACGCGTGGTCGGCGGTGGGCACGCCGAGTCGGCCGACGAAGTGCGGGCCGAGCGTCGCGCTGGTGAGCACGCACGCTTGGCGGCCCCACAGCCGGCTCGCGAGCAGGTCTCCCACGTCGAGCGGCGCCAAGCGCAGCCGGCCGCGACCTTCCACCAGGATGACCGTTCCCTGCGGCGGGTCCAGCGCGGCACGCAGCGCAGTGAGCGACTCCGCTGCGATCCGCCCGACGCGCAGCCGTTCCAGATCGGCTGCGTCGTCGCCGGCCGACCGCAGCTCGGCAGCGAGATCGGCGACGCGGCTGTCGGCGACTTCGAGCAGGCTGGCCAGGTCGCCGGTGATCGCTCCTAGGCGTGTATCGCGCAGAGGTCCGAGCTCGTCGGCCAGGCGGTTCGACACATCGGCGACGGCATCCGCAGCCGTTCCGGCGGCGCCCACCGCCCGCGCCTCTGTGGCCAGGCGGGTGAAACCCGCCGGTGTGATCTCCAGCCCGGCCACTTGGGTGACGACCGGCTCGAGCTGATGGGCCTCGTCGAACACCACGGCGTCGTGCGGCCCGAACAGGTAGCCGTCGCCGAACAGGTCGATGCAGTAGAGGTGCTGGTTGGTCACCACGATTCCGGCCCTCGCTGAGCGGGCCCGGGCTTCTTCGGCGAAGCAGCGGTGGCCCTCGGGGCAGCGCTCGGCGCCGATGCACTCGGTGCTGGTCACCGACACCGATGACCACACGCGCGCGTCGGGCGCGGCCGCCAGCTCCGAACGGTCGCCGGTGCGCGTTCGGGGCACCCACTGCTGGATCTCGGACAGCTGCTGCTGCCGGGCCAGCTCTGCGGCTGTGGCCGGGCTGTCTCCCAGGTCGAATTGCTGCTGGGCGTGCTCGCCGAAGTGATGGCGGCAGAGGTAGTTGTTGCGCCCCTTGAGCACTTCCCACCGGACGGGGCGTCCGAGCCGCTCGGCCATCCCGCCGGCCACGAGTGGCAGGTCCTTGCCGACGAGCTGGTCCTGCAGCGCCAGCGTCGCTGTGGCGATCACCACTCGCTTGCCCGCAGCCGCAGCGAGTGCGGCAGGTACCAGGTAGGCGAGCGACTTGCCCACGCCGGTGCCTGCTTGGCACAGCAGCGTGCCCCCGCCGGCCATCGCGTCATGCACTGCGGCTGCCATCTCGACCTGGCCGTCTCGCTGCTCGCCGCCGCCGGGAAGCGCTGCGATCACCTCGACGAGTGCCGCAGCGGCGTCGTCGACGCTGGTGGCAGGGGCAAGGTCCCATGGCTCGTCGGACATCTGCCTCCATTCTGGACGGCGGGCGCAACGATCTGCGGCGGCGAGGGTTCTACCCTGCGCAGTGTGGACCGAGGTGCGGGAATCGACGTGACGCGCCTGCCGACTCACGTGGCCTGTGTGATGGACGGCAACGGACGCTGGGCCCAGGCGCGTGGGCTGCCGCGGACCGAGGGTCACACAGCCGGCGAGGAAGCCCTGATCGACACCGTCGAGGGCGCGGCCGAAATCGGTCTGCAGTGGCTCACCGTGTACGCGTTCAGCACGGAGAACTGGCGTCGCCCGCCGTCCGAGGTGCGGTTCCTGATGGGCTTCAACGAGTCGCTGCTGGTGCGGCGCAGCCACGAGCTGCACGAGCAGAACGTGCGGATCCGCTTCGTCGGGCGGCCCGATGCCCGCATCCCGCGCCGGGTCCGGGCCCGCATCGACGAGGCCGTCGAACTGACGGCGGCCAACACCGGCCTCACGTTCACGGTGGCGTTCAACTACGGCGGCAGGGCCGAGATCGTCGACGCTGCCGCCGGCCTGGTGCGCTCGGGTGTCCCCGCAGACGAGGTCGACGAGGCAGCGCTCGTCAAGCATCTCTACGACGCCGAGATGCCCGAGGTCGACCTCATGATCCGGACCTCAGGCGAGAACCGGCTGTCGAACTTCCTGCTGTGGCAGATGGCCTACAGCGAGCTGGTGTTCACCGACACGCTCTGGCCCGACTTCCGGCGGAGGGACCTGTTCGACGCCATCTGCATCTACCAGGCCCGTGACCGGCGCTTCGGCGGCCTGAACCGCTGAGGCCGCACGCCACCACACTGCGCAGGAGTCAACACAGCACCCGCCGGCTCGAACGAATCTGGCACAGCGAATCCGACAGAGCGAAGGGGAAGTCCCCGCAGATGCAGTACCGGGACCGGGGGGTGGTGCTGCGCACCACCAAGCTCGGCGAGGCCGACCGGATCATCACGGTCATCACCTCTGGGCACGGCAAGGTGCGCGCGGTGGCGAAGGGCGCGAGGCGCACTCGAAGCAAGCTGGCCGGTCACGTCGAGCCGCTGCGGCATGTCGATCTGCAGCTCTACCGGGGACGCGGCGAGCTCGACATTGTGACGGGAGCTGTGACCCTCGACCGCTGGCCCGCGCTGCGCTCGGATCTCGACCGGCTGGGCACGGCCATGACGCTCGCCGAGGCAGTGGATCAGTCGGTGCACGACCGGGGCGACGACCCGGTGCCATACCAGATGCTCATCGGCGCGCTGGGCCGCTTGGACCGGGCCCATTCTGAGATGCTGCTGCCCGCGTTCCTGCTGCGTCTGCTGGCACACGAGGGGACCGCGCCGATGCTCGACGGGTGCGTGGTGGGCAGCGGCTGCGATGATGCGCCCATCGTGGCGTTCGACCCCGCCAGCGGCGGCGTGACCTGCGCCACCCACCGCCGCGGCCGATCCCTGTCCAGCGGCGCGCTCGAGATGCTGCGCTCGATCATCGACGGGCGGGTAAATGCGGTGCTCGACGTCGAGCCGTCTTCCGACACGCACGGGGCCGCAGCCGCCGTCACACGCATGTGGGAGTACCACATGGACCGGCGCCTCCGAAGCGCCGACCTGCTCCGCTAGCGGAAGATTCGGCTACGGCCCTGGGGATTCTCGACGCTCTCGTGAAGCCGCTTGAAGCGCTTCTCCGCCCGAACGTCTGCGGTCGAGCGCCACCACCTGCGACCCCGCCAGAAGGCGCCGGCGAACGCCAGCAGCGCCAGTACCACCTGGGTGCGGGCCAAGCCGCCGCACAGCGGATGCCGACTCTCGGGCGGCACGTAGTTTTGCCCGGTGGTGCGCATCTCGGTGATCGCGGCGTCGACTGCGTCGCGCACTTCGTCAAGATCCACGTCGGGCGGGGCCAAGCTCAACAGTGGCATCGAGCAGGTCCAGTCGACCTGACCTTCTTGAATGTCCTCGTACGGGCCGCCAAAGACCGGCAGCGGCATGAACAGCACCATCATGCCGAGGAATGCACACAGGAAGACCACGGTGGTGTCGCGCAGCCGCATGGCAGTCAGCCTAGGAGGCTGAGCCGGCGGGCGAAGCCGTGGCCCGAGCGGCCCGTGAGCGGAGCGAACTCGAGCGGGCAACAATGAGCGGCGCGTAGCCGGTGAAGCTCCGCCCGCCGAAATTCGCCCCGGAGCCCTCGCAGGCCGTCAGTACCCTTGCCGCTCGTGACGAGTACCGCTGGCGCCGAATCCGAAGAGCCGGGTCCCGATCCCGCGCTGTTCGACAAGATCGTCAATCTCTGCAAGCGCCGCGGCATCGTCTTCGGCTCGGCCGAGATCTATGGCGGTTTCCGCAGCGCGTACGACTACGGGCCGATCGGGGCGCAGCTCCTGAGGAACGTCAAGGACGCTTGGTGGCGCTCCATGGTGCAGATGCGCAGCGACGTCGTGGGTCTCGACGCGTCCATCCTGGGCCCTCCCCAGATATGGGAGGCATCGGGCCACCTGAAGAACTTCACCGACCCGCTGGTGGACTGCACCTATTGCAAGACCCGCCACCGCCAGGATCAGCTCGACGACCCGGATGTGTGCCCGAACTGCGGCCGGCGCGGCACGTTCACCGAGGCCCGGGCCTTCAACCTCATGTTCCGCACCCAGGCCGGGCCGGTGGAGGGCGCGGGCGCCGAGGTGTACCTGCGCCCCGAGACCGCCCAGGGCATGTTCGTCAACTTCAAGAACATCCTGGAGACGAGCCGCAAGCGCCCGCCGTTCGGCATCGCCCAGGTGGGCAAGTCGTTCCGCAACGAGATCACGCCGGGCAACTTCGTGTTCCGCACCCGCGAGTTCGAGCAGATGGAACTCGAGTTCTTCGTACCGCCCGCCGAGGCCCCGCAGTGGTACGAGTACTGGCTCGCCGAGCGGCTCCAGTGGTATGCCGACTTGGGCATCCCGGCGGGCCAGCTTCGCCTGCGCGCCCATGACGCCGACGAGCTCAGCCACTACTCCAGCGGCACCAGCGATGTCGAGTACCTGTTCCCGTGGGGCTGGGGCGAACTCGAGGGCATCGCCAACCGCGGCGATTACGACCTGCGCCAGCACGCCGAGCACTCGGGCCAGAAGCTGGAGTACTTCGACCAGGCGAGCGGCGAGCGGTACGTGCCGCATGTGATCGAGCCGGCGGCGGGGGCAACGCGGGCGCTGATGGCCTTCCTGCTGGCTGCGTTCCGGGAAGAGACCGTCAACGACGAGTTGCGCACGGTGCTAGGGCTGCACCCGCGGCTGGCGCCGTACAAGGTGGCGGTGCTGCCGCTGTCTCGCAAGGAACCGCTTCCCGCATTGGCCGGCGAGGTGCTGGCGATGTGCCAGCCGCACTGGATGTGTGACTACGACGAGACTCAGGCCATCGGCCGCCGCTACCGCCGCCAGGACGAGATCGGCACGCCGCTGTGCGTGACGGTCGACTTCGAGTCTGTCGACGATCGCTGCGTGACCGTGCGTGACCGCGACACGATGGCCCAGGACCGTGTGCCAATCGACGCACTGGTCGAACATCTCACCGGCCGCCTGGATCTCTGAGCGCAATGGCGGACGCTGAGACCGGACTGAGCGCTCGCCAGCAGCAGGCCGTCGCCGATCTCAGCTTCGACGAGCTGGTAGCAACCCTGCACCCGACATTTGCGGGCGATGCCGGTGTGGTGCTGACTACCGGTCTGGCGGCGTCGCCGGGGGCGGCGTCGGGGCTGGTAGCTGTGGGCTCCGAGGCAGCGCTGGATCTGGCGTCCGCGGGCAGCACGGTGATCCTGGTCGCCACCGAGACCACCCCCGCCGACGTGGCGGCGATGGGCCTGTCGGCGGGAATCCTGACCGCCCGGGGCGGGCTGGCGAGCCATGCGGCGGTGGTGGCGCGGGGCTGGGGCATTCCGGCCGTGTGCGACGCTCGCGAGATCACCGTGGAGGTCGATTGCTTCATGGTCGGTGACCGGCGTATTGCCAATGGCACGCCGATCTCGATTGATGGATCCACCGGTGCGGTGACGCTCGGCGACCGTGAGATCGCCGGGTCGACTGTCGGCGGTGCTGGTGCGGGTACGGAGCCGGGTTCGGTGCTGCCGGCGGAGATTGCTGAGGTGCTCGATTGGGCGGATCGGGTCGCGGCAGGGAGGTTCGCCGTGCTCGCCAATGCGGACACCGCGGCTGATGCGGCGACGGCCCGCGAACTCGGGGCGCAAGGCATCGGATTGTGCCGCACCGAGCACATGTTCTTGGAGCCCGACCGGCTGGAGATCGTGCAGCACGTCGTGCTGCGCGGGCACGACGAGCACGTCGACGATCTCGCAGCGGCCCAGCGAGCAGATTTTCGGGAGCTGCTGGCGGCGATGGATGGGCTGCCCGTCACGGTCCGGCTGCTCGATGCGCCCATGCACGAGTTCCTTGCCGGCGCGGATCCCGACGAAGCCGCGCAGTGGCACGAGCACAATCCGATGCTCGGTGTGCGCGGCGTGCGGCTCGGGCTGCTGCGCCCCGAGCTCTATGCCGCGCAGGTGGAGGCGCTCGCAGGCGCCGTGGCAGACCGTCGTGGCGCGGGCGGCGACCCTCGTGCGGAGATCATGGTGCCCCTCGTGTCCACCGCCGGCGAGCTGGCGGCCGCAGTGGGCGCGGTGCATTCGGCGTGGAAAGGTGCCGATGCCGGTACGGCACCGCCGGTCGGCACCATGATCGAGACGCCCCGTGCCTGCCTCATCGCCGGCGAGTTGGCGAGCGGCGTGGAGTTCGCGAGCTTCGGCACCAACGACCTCACCCAGATGGTGTTCGGCTTCAGCCGCGATGACACGGCGACGCAGGTCATTGCGCCCTATGTCGCCGATGGGCTGCTGAATGCCGATCCGTTTGCCTCGCTGGACCGTGCCGGCGTCGGCGAGCTCGTGAGCAGTGCGATGGAGCGAGGGCGCGCTGCCAATCCAGGCCTGCGCGCCGGCATCTGCGGCGAGCACGGCGGCGACCCGGCCAGCATCGAATTCGCAGTGCGAGCAGGGCTCGACTACGTCTCATGCTCGCCCTACCGCGTACCAATAGCCCGCCTAGCCGCCGCACAAACCCTTCTCGCCGGTGCAGGGGTCGGGTAAGAGCGAGCCTGCCGGCAGGACCGGTAGCAGGGCACGAACTGGGCCAACTCAGGTGCTGACAAATCGTTAGCGTCGCAGTGAACATGAGTATTCGGGATTCCGACGTGCAGCGTGTGCGCGAGGCGACCGATCTTGTCGCGCTCATCGGCAGGCGGGTGAGCCTGAAGCGTGTCGGCAGCCGCCATGTGGGGCTGTGCCCGTTCCACACCGAGAAGACCCCCTCGTTCAGCGTCAACGGCGCCGAGGGCTTCTACCACTGCTTCGGCTGCAAGGCCTCGGGCGATGCCATCACGTTCCTGCGTGAGACCGAGCACCTCGACTTCACCGACGCCGTCGAGCAGCTGGCGGCCGCGGCGAACATCGAGCTCACCTACGACGCGCCCGGCGCGCAGCGCGCCAACCAGCGCCGCAAAGAGCTGCTGGACCTGCTGGAGCGTGCTGCTCGCTTCTACCACGAGCGCCTAATGAGCAGCCCCGACGCGGGCGAGGCGCGGGCGTACCTGCGACGGCGCGGCTATGACCGCGAGACGGTGATGAAGTGGCGCCTCGGCTACGCCCCGCCGCTATGGGATGCGCTGTGCGAGCACCTCGGCGCCCCGGTGGATCTGCTCAGGCAGGCCGGGCTGGCGTCGGCGGAACAGGAATCGGATTTCTTTCGGGACCGTGTCATGTTCCCAATCTGCGACGCGAGCGGCCGTGTAGTCAGCTTCGCCGGACGCGTTCTGCCTCGGTCCGGTGAGCCGCCGCCTAAGGGTCCGAAGTACAAGAACACTGCCAGCACCACGGTCTACGACAAGAGCAAGGTGCTCTACGGGCTCCACTTGGCCAAGCAGGCTGCCCGGACCTCGGAACGAATAGTGGTCTGCGAGGGCCATACCGACGTCATCGGCTGCGACTCGGCCGGAGTCTCCGAGGCCGTTGCCACCTGCGGCACAGCGCTGACCAAGCAGCACGCCGAACTGCTCTCACGTTCAGCCAAGCGCATCGTGCTGGCGTTCGACGCGGATGCAGCGGGTCAGACCGCCGCCGAGCGGGTACACCAATGGGAGCGGGAGTTCGGACTCGACATCTTCGTCGCGGCGCTCCCGCCGGGATCCGATCCGGGCGACCTTGCAGCTAGCAACCCGCCTGCGCTGCGCAGGGCATTGGACGAAGCTCAACCGCTGCACACCTTCCGGGCCGAGCGGATTCTGGAACGTGCCGAACTCGAGAGTCCTTCAGGCCGCGATCGCGCCGCAGACGACGCGGCCGAAGTGTTCGCCGTGTATCCGCCGGAGATCCTGCTGGACGGCGATCTGCGGCCGATTGCCGATCGCGTCCCGATGGATGTCGAGAAGTTCCGCGAACGCGTTGACGCGGCCCGACACCGTCTGGACGATCGTGCGGCCGCCGAGCGGCGACGTGAGACTGCGCGCAGCTACGAGGCGGCCGATCATGCCTATTCCGATGACTGGTACGACGACGCTGGGTACTCCGACTATCCGGGCGGCGACTACGACGACACCGGCTATTCCAACGACGGTCCTCCCTACGCCAACGACGGGAGCGGCTTAGGCAGCGGCTCGGGCGAAACCCGTACCTCGCGCTCCCAGCGGCGCAGCGCACGCCAGCGGAAACCCGACGCTCGCAAGCAAGCCGAAAGGGACCTGAAACTGCTGGCGGCGGCGGCTTCCCCCCACAGCGACGTGCTCAGCCTGATGGTGCCCGAGATGTTCGCGACGCCCATGGGACGCGAGGCATTCGCGCAGATGACGAGCGACGAGGGCTGGCGCGAGCGTGCCGCGACAGCAGGCCACTCATCGCAAACCAACTCATCGGGAGGCGACCCGGAGCAGGACGACCCGCCCGATGTAAATGTCGATCCTGTTGCCGAATTGCTGCTCGCTGCTGATGTCGCAGGGGCGCACGTGAGCGAAGAAGACGCCAAAGACCGCGTGGCGATGGACATGTGGCACTTTGTCCGCACAACGATCGACAGTGTCAGCGCAGGCGGAGACGTCCCCAGGACAGAGCTTGACCCGAGCCTTTCTGCGGATGCGCAGTTGGAGTTCCGCCACCGACATCTGCGATGGCTGCGCGAGCGCGAGCCTGAGTTGCTGGATCTCGACAGGCGCATAGCTGCAGTCCAGGCCATGCGAGTCTGGCTTGATTCGTTGGGCGAAGCAGAGCCAACTGGGTGAGAGAGCTCCGGGGGTGGGGCTCGAACCCACGACAAACGGATTAACAGTCCGCTGCTCTGCCAACTGAGCTACCCCGGACCGAACGGGCCGCGCTGCGCCCCGAACGTGCGGAGCAACGATACTGAGTCATAGTGCGCCGCTGACGGCGCGGTCGTCCTGCGCGCGGCCGACGTCGTGGTCGTTGTGCACTCCGGACAGTGGGTGGGCCGGGTGGGGATCGAACCCACGACCCAGCGATTATGAGTCGCCTGCTCTGACCACTGAGCTACCGGCCCGGCCGCACCGTACCGGCCCAGCGAGCACGACGGTCGCAAGCCAAACGAGGGCCCGAGCCGAGAACAGGGCCGGGTACAGAGCCCGGTAACGGGGCTAGTAGGTTTCGCGCAAAGCGCCGCGGTGGCGCAGTGGGGAGGAGAATCCACGATGCACACAGCTCACTCGCGGCGCCATGCCGATCAACTCACGAGCAGGCGCCGCCGAGGGTCGCGGCGCTCGTTCGGCATTCGGCTGGGCGTGGTGCTCGCCGCCTTCGCCCTGATCGCAGTCGCCTGCGGCGGCGGAGATGACGGCGGCGACACCGGCGACGGCGCCGCACCGGCGGATCCAGACACCACCGAGGCTGCTGTCGAAGCGCCTTCCACCACCATGTCCGAGCAGGAAGAAGAGGTGGTCGAGGCCCGCGAGGCCGGCGAAGCCACGGGCGAGGACGTCCGCGAGACCGAGACCGGCCCGGTCCATGGCGGCAAGCTCGTTTACGGCATCGAGGCCGACTCGGCCAACCCGTTCGTCCACTACGCCACGTCGTGCGCGATCAGCTGCCGCATGATCTTCCGTGCCATCACCGACTCGCTGTACATCACCGATGCCGACGGCGAGATCGTGCCCTTGCTGGTGGAGTCGGAGGAGCACAGCGACGACTACATGACCTGGACGGTCACGATCCGCGACGGCATCAAGTTCCACGACGGGACGCCGTTGACCGGTGAGGCCGTGGCCTACAACATCAACCTCTGCCGCTTGAGCCAGCTCACCGGCCCGGCGTTCTTGGGCATCGACAGCGTCACCGGCGAAGGCCAGACGGTGACGGTCACGGCCAGCCCCGGCCAGCCTCTGGCGACCGGCGTCGGCCCGGCAGGACGCGCCGAAGTCTGCGGCCAGATGTTCAGCCCGGCATGGATGGAAACGCTGCCCAACAACCCGCTGTATGTCTCACCGGCATCCCCGCTGCCTGAGGCCGCTCGCGAGGCGGCCCTCGCGCACGCCACTGGCGATCCATCTGCGCCGGTCGGGCTGGGCGCCTTCAGGTTCGTGAGCTATACGCCGGGCAACGGCAACAGCTTCATCGCCGAGCGCAACCCGGACTACTGGCGTGGCGAGAACGGCATCACGGGCGAGAACCTGCCGTACCTGGACGAGATCGAATTCGTCGTGGCCGTGGACATCCAGGGCCGCTCCAACGGTCTGAAAGCCGGCCAGTTCGACATCATTCACACGGCCAACGCCGATGAGATCGCCAAGTACGAGGGCGACGAGGACTTCGTGCTGCTGCAGGCCAACGACTTCGGCGAGACCAGCCACAACCTCATCAACGTCGCGTCCGGCGTGAACCCGGTGCTCACCTTCGTGCGCGGCGGCGACCCCACCGATGCGAGCCAGCTCATCCAGATGGACCCGCTGGGCATCAATTCGACCAATCCGCTGGTGCATCTGAGCTGCCGCAAGGCGATGGCCCACGCGTTCGACGGCGAGCGCTTCGCCAACGAACGCCACCAAGGCTTGGTGCAGGTCGCGAACGGCCCGTTCCCGCCGGGCAGCGTGGGCCACCTGGAGGACTCCGGCTTCCCGACCTACGACGTCGAGGCTGCACAGGCGGAGTTCGAGCAGTGCAAGGCCGACAGCGGCCAGAACCCGGTGACGTTCTCGTTCAACACCACTAACGACGCGTTCAACGTGGAGTCCAACGAGCTCATCGTGTCGATGTGGAACGACGCCTTCGGCGACGAACTCGCGGTGACGATCGCGCCGATCGAGCAGGGCCAATACATCGGGCTTGCACTTGCAGGCGTGTTCCAGATGCAGGGCTGGCGCAACCACGGCGGCGTGGATCCGGCTGAGCAGTGGTACTGGTGGAGCTCGGCAACGGCGAGCCCCGTCAACCCCGGCGTGCCTGAGCTCGCGTTGAACTTCGGGCGCTTCCAGGATCCCGAGATCGACGCGGCCTACCAGGTCATCCGCCACAATCCGGACCCAGAGGCCCGACGAGAGGCGGCTGAAGCCGTCAACCGAGCATTCGGCAAGAACGTCTGGAACCTGTGGACCTACTGGACGCTGTGGGGGGTCATCGCCAACCCGCGGGTGCAGAACATCACCGATCTGCCGATCCCCGACAATGCCGAGGGCGCCTTCCCGGTGATCTCCGGCAAGCACCACCTGGCGCAGATCTGGTGCACAGACGGGAACTGCCAGGGCTGAGCACCTACCAGAACGAAGGAGGAGGCGGCAGTTGGCGCGAGCGCGTTCGCTGGCAGCAGCGGCAGCGTTCGCGCTGATTGCCGTCGCCTGCAGCAGCAGCGACAGCACCGGCGGCACCTCGGGCACTGCGCCCGAGGCCGCCGATGACTCGGCAAGCGACGCAGCCGGTGAGGTCGCGACGACGCTGGGGGAGTCGCAGGCGGAGGTCGTCGAGGCGCGCGAGGCCGGTGAAGCCGCCGGCGAGGACACCCGGGAGGTTGCTGGCGGCCCGGTGCATGGCGGCCGGCTGGTGTACGGCATAGAGGCAGACACGGCGAACCCGTTCGCGCCCTACGCAGCGCTGTGCGCGATCTCCTGCCGCATGATCATGCGGGCGATCACCGAGTCGATGTATGTCACCGACGCCAACGGCGACATCGTGCCGTACCTGGTGGAGACCGAGACGGCCAGCGACGACTTCCTGACGTGGACGCTCCGGATCCGCGACGGCATCAGGTTCCACGACGGCACGCCGCTGACCGGCGAGGCCGTGGCCTACAACATCAATCTGTGTCGCTTCAGCCAGCAGGTCGGGCCCGGCTACCTGGGCATCGAGAATGTCTGGGGCGACGGCCAGTACGTCTACTACGAGACGTCCATCCCGTTCGCGACGGGGCCGGGTCCCGCGTCGAGGGCGAATGGCTGCGGCTTCATGTTCTCCCCGGCATGGCTGGAAACGCTGCCCAACAACCCGATGTACACCTCGCCGTTCTCGCCCTTGTCGGCTGAGGAGCGGACTGCAGGGCTGGCCAGCGCCACCGGCGATCCGTCGGCACCGGTGGGGCTGGGCGCGTTCAAGTACGTGAGCTACACGCCGGGCAACGGCAACAGCTTCATCGCCGAGCGCAACCCTGACTACTGGCGCGGCCCCAACGGCATCACCGGCGAGAGCCTGCCGTACCTGGACGAGATCGAGTTCGTGGTGGCCGTGGACATCGTCGGTCGCACCAACGGTCTGAGAGCGGGCCAGTTCGACATCATCCACACCTCGAACGCCGATGAGATCGCCAAGTACGAAGGTGACCCCGACTTCGTGCTGCTGCAAGCCAACGACTTCGGCGAGACCAACTTCGCCATCATGAATGTGGCATCCGGCGTGAACCCGGTGCTCGCCGAGCTGCGGGGGCTTGACGAACCGATCGAGATGGACCCGCACGGGCTCAATGCGGCTAACCCGCTGGTGCACCTGAGCTGCCGCAAGGCGCTCGCGCACGCGTTCGACGGCGAGCGATTCGTCAGCGAGCGGCTCCGGGGCCTGGTACGGGCGGCCAACGGGCCGTTCCCGCCCGGCAGCATGGGCTACCTGGACGACTCGGGCTACCCGACGTACGACATTGATGCCGCTCGGGCCGAGTTCGCCCAGTGCAAGGCCGACAGCGGCCAGAACCCGGTGGCGTTCGGGTTCAACACCACCAATGACCCGTTCAACGTCGAGTCGAACGAGCTCATCGCGTCGATGTGGCGGGCTGCCTTCGGCGATGAGATTGCGGTGTCAATCCAGCCCATCGAGCAGGGTCAGTACTTCGGCCTGGCGCTGGCCGGCCTGTACGAGATGATGGGGCTGCGCGCCCACGGCGGGGTGGACCCGATCGAGCAGTGGCTGTGGTGGAACTCGGTGACTGCGCTCCCGATCGACCCGACAGTGCCCGAGCTGGCCTCCAATGTGGGGCGCTTCCAGGACCCCGCCATCGATGCCGCATTCGACGTCATCCGCCACAATCCCGACCCCGAAGCTCGGCGTGAGGCCGCAGAAGAGGTGAACCGGGCCTTCGGGCGCAACGTCTGGAACCTGTGGACGTACTGGACGCTGTGGGGCGTGATCGCCAATCCCCGGGTGCAGAACCTCACCGATCTGCCGATCCCGGGCAGCGACGTCGGCGCCTTTGCCGTGAACTCCGGGGCACACCACGTGGCCCAGATCTGGTGCGAAGACGGCGATTGTCAGGGCTGAGGCGGTGCATTGGTGTATGAACGGCACTCGAAGGGGGGCACGACGGGCATGAAGCAGGCTGTTCGCGATCAGCTCGGTCGCATCATCGCGGCAGCGCTGCTGGCCACGATCGCGTGGGCCTGGTTCTGGCGACCCCCGTTCAGCTGGACCTTCGGCGTCCTCGTCGCCATCGGCACCATCGGGGCCGGCATCGCCGATGGCCGCTACGCATTGCGTCGCATCGTCGGCGTGATCCCGGTGCTGGTCGGTGTGTCGTTCGTGGTGTTCGCGTTGATGGCGAGCCTCCCAGGCGACCCCGCCATCAACATCCTGGGTCCTGCGGCCACGGCGGACCAGATTGCGATCGTGCGCACTGAGCTCGGCCTCGACGAGCCGTTCTTCAACCGCTACGGCAACTGGCTGGGCGGCGTGCTCACGGGTGACCTCGGAACGTCGATCGTCCTGCGCGAGGACGTAGCCGACGGCATCTCGCGCTCGATGACCCCGACGCTGCAGATCATGGCCTACTCGGTCGTGATCGCCCTGGGCTTCGCTATCCCGCTGGGCATCTGGGCCGGCTACCGGCAGGGAACCAAGACCGACGGCACGATCAACAACGTGATGCTGGGGTTTCTGGCCACGCCGAACTTCGTGCTTGCCGTGATGCTCGTGCTCTTCTTGTCCATCGGCGGGCTCAGCGTGGCAGGCAACGAGATCGGATTCCGCGTGCTGCCAGCCGCGCGCTATGTGCCGCTCGGCGAGGATGTCGTGCTGCATTTCAAGCACATGCTGCTGCCGTCGCTGGCATTGGCGATGGGCCAAGCGGCCGTGTTCATGCGCTTGCTTCGGTCGGACATGATCGCCACGCTGCGCCTGCCGTTCATCGATCTGGCTCGCAGCAAAGGACTGCCGACGCGACGGATCCTGTGGCGCCACGCGCTGCGACCGTCGAGCTTCACGCTGCTGACCGTGGTGGGGCTGACTGTGGGCCTGCTCATCGGCGGCGCGCTGATCGTCGAGTTCATCTTCACGATTCCAGGCGTGGGGGCGTACATCTTCTTGGGCGTGACCCAACGCGATTTCATCGCCGTGCAGGGCGGCGTGCTGGTGATCTCGACGCTCTACATCGTGGTGCTCACCATGTCCGACTTCCTGTACCTGGCCTTGGATCCGAGGCTGCGCGGCCGGGAGGTGGGCGCTCGTGCGTAAGCGGCTGGGATTCATCTTCTGGTTGGCGGTGGCATACCTTGTCGTGCTGGCCCTTGCGGCCGTGTTCGCCGACGTGCTGCCCATCAAGGACCCTGCGGAAACCTTCCCAGGCACCTCGAAACAGGGGCCCAGCCTGACTCACTGGTTCGGCAATGACGGGGTCGGCAGGGATGTATTCAGCCGCGTCATCTACGGGGCGCAGGTGAGCCTCGTGATCTCGACCGTCGGCACCGTGCTGGCGTTGGTGATCGGCGGCCTGCTCGGCATGGTCTCGGGGTATTTCAGCAGCCGGGTCGATCGCTGGCTCACGGCCACGCTGAACGCATCGCTGGTGATCCCGCCGCTGATCCTTTTCTTGGCGTTGGTGCTGTTCCTGGACGGCGAAGCGAAGCGGCGCATCTTCATCCTGGTGTTCACCTTCGTGCTGCTGTCGATCGCGCCGATAGCGCGAGTGGTGCGTGCCGCCACCTTGAGCTGGGCCGGGCAGGACTTCGTGCTCGCGGCCAGGACTCTCGGGGCCCGAGACGGCAGGGTGCTGTTCCGTGAGATCTTGCCGAATGTGGCGCCCTCATTCGTCAGCTACTCGCTCATCATCATGGCGGGCCTGATCGTGGTGGAGGGCTCGGTGGCGTTCCTGGGCCTGAGCGTCCCGCCGCCGACGCCCACCTGGGGCGACATGATCAACAAGGGGCGCACAAACCTTGATGTGGCCGCGCACATCAGCCTGATGCCCGCAATCGTCATGTTTGTGACGGTGTTGGCGCTCAACTTCGTGGGCGACAAGCTGCAGCAGTACTTCGAGCCGAGGGAGTCGGTCTTGTGAGGGCCGCGCTGCGAAGGCAGGGCTGCGAGGGTCCCGTTGTGAGGGCAGGTCTCTGATGGCAGGCAGCGGAAACGCCCATCTGCGCCCGGATGCGCTCCTGAGCGCGCGGGATCTGGTGGTCGAGTTCCCCGCGGCGGGCGGCCGGACGGTCTACGCGGTCTCGGGTGTGTCGCTCGACTTGCAGGAGGGCGAGACCCTCGGGCTGGTCGGCGAGTCGGGCTGCGGCAAGAGCACGACTGGGCGGGCGATCCTGCAACTGCCGCGGCCCACCTCGGGCACCGTGCAGCTCGCCGGCCGGGAGCTGACCGAACTCGACGAGGACGCCATACGCGAGGTGCGGCCGCGGCTGCAGATGATCTACCAGGATCCGATCTC
Source organism: Acidimicrobiia bacterium (assembly GCA_022821985.1). Lineage (GTDB taxonomy): Bacteria > Actinomycetota > Acidimicrobiia > Acidimicrobiales > Poriferisodalaceae > Poriferisodalis. Next base: position 72,914 of record JAJECP010000030.1, on the reverse strand, counting down.
GTCGCTGAACCCCCGGCGCCGCGTGCGCGACATCGTGGCCGAGCCGCTGTTCATCGCCTTGGAGAACGTGTCGAGGCGGACCGCCATGGCGGTGTGGCAGGACCGCATCGGCGAGCTGCTGCAAAACCTGTTGCGGCGAGCTGCAGCCCCGCTGCGCATCGTGGGCCGGCTGGCCTCGGTGGCGTTCGTGCTGTGGATCCTCTCCGAGACCGTCGAGGAGCGTGCCGCCGAGGGGTGGCTGGGCTGGACGCAGGTGCCTGCAGCGATCATCGGCTTCCCGACGCTCGCGTTGTTGCTGCTGGCCGGCGCAATTGCCCTGTTGCTCGGCCTGACCTGGGTGCTGCTCGCAGTGATGCTGCCCTTTGGCTTGATGTCGCGCCAGTTCGGTGAGGTGTCCAGTGCTGTCGGGCTCGCGGGTGTCGTGGTCACCACGGGCGCGAGCGCCTTCATGCTGTGGCGCACCTGGTCGAGTTTCGGAGGCTGGGCGAAATGGCTGAACTCCGGCGGGCTGATTCTGCTTACCGCTGTACTGGCGGTATGGCTCGTGCTGTCTGTAGCGAAGCCCGAGCGGGCGGGTGCCAGTGGAGTCGCAACGACGTTGAGCGCCATGGTGGTCCTTCAGGTCTTCTACGTCGCCGGTCTTGACGGAGGCATCAAGCTGGCCGTGCTGGTGGCCTCGGCGGTCGTCGACGCCCTCCTGTTCCGGTGGGTGCTGCGGTGTTACCGGGCGAACCGCGACGCCGAGCGCGAGCAGGCTGAGCCGCGCGTCCGCGAGGTGCTCGACTACGTCGGCATCAACCCCGACGATGCCATGGACCGCCGGCCGTGGGAGTTCTCCGGCGGGCAGGCACAGCGGCTCTCGATCGCCCGTGCGCTGGTGAGCGTGCCGCAGGTGATCATCTGCGATGAGCCGGTGTCGTCGCTGGACGTCTCGGTGCAGGCGCAGATTCTCAACCTGCTCGAGGATCTCAAGAACCTCATGGGCTTGACGCTGGTGTTCATCGCGCATGACCTGGCGGTGGTCAAGAACGTGAGCGATCGAGTGGCGGTCATGTATCTGGGCAAGCTCTGTGAGGTCAGCGAGCCCGATGCCATGTTCGATGAGCCCGCCCATCCGTACACGGAGTTACTGCTGGCGGCGATTCCGCAGCCTGATCCGGAGGCTGAGCTGGGGTCGGGGCGCATCGGCGGCGAGCTGCCCTCGCCAATGGATCCTCCGTCGGGCTGCCGGTTCCGTACCCGCTGCCCGCACGCGGCGCAGCGTTGCATCGACGAAGAGCCCGAGATGCGAGAGATCGCGCCAGGGCGGTTCGTGGCCTGCCACACACCGCTCGTCGGCGAATCGGCGCCTGTGCGCGTCGAGATGGCGTCGGCTTCTGGCGGCGGGTCGTGAGCGACGCCTCGACGCCGGATCTGCCGGCGCTGGACGAGTCGCCGCTGCTCGATGTGGCAGAGCTGCGCACCACCTTCCACACCCCCGTCGGGCCGCTGGTTGCCGTTGACGGGGTCGACTGGTCGCTGCGTCGGGGTGCTCGCCTGGGCGTCGTGGGGGAGTCCGGCTCAGGCAAGTCGGTCATGTCCCGATCCATCATGCGGCTGCTGCCCAAATCCCGGGTGACCTCGACCGGCAACGTCAGCTTCGACGGCATCGACATGATGTCGCTGGCCCGTCGTGAGTTGCTCGAGATGTGGGGACCCCAGCTTGCGATGGTCTTCCAGGATCCGCTGGGCTCGCTGAACCCGGTCATGAAGATCGGCAAGCAGGTGGGCGAGGGCCTGCGGGTGCATCGCGACCTGTCGGCGCGCGCCGCACGCAGCGCTGCGCTCGATCTGCTCGAAGAGGTGGGCATTCCCGAGCCGCACCGGCGCATCGACGAGTATCCCCACCAGCTCTCGGGCGGGATGCGCCAGCGCATCGTGATCGCCATCGCCCTGGCGTGCAGCCCTCGCCTGCTCATCGCGGATGAGCCGACCACGGCGCTGGATGTCACTGTGCAAGCCCAAATCCTGGACTTGCTCGAAGCTCAGCGGGCCGAGCGCAACATGTCGCTGGTGCTCATCACCCACGACCTGGGAATCGTGGCTGGCCGCACCGACGAGATCATCGTGATGTACGCAGGGCGAATCGTGGAGCGCGCACCCACCGCAACGCTGTTCAGCGACATGAGGATGCCCTATACCGAGGCGCTGTTCCGGTCGATCCCCAAGGTCACCGACGACAGCCATGCGCGCTTGGAGATCATCGGCGGCCAGCCGCCCCAGATGACCGATCTGCCAACCGGCTGCAAGTTCGCTCCCCGCTGCAAGTACGCGCAGGATCTGTGCTTTGCCGAGGAACCGGCGCTCATCGAGGTGCCCAAGGCGGCACCCGCCCGATCAAGCATCACCGGCAGCGATGACGACGACGAGCCCGGCTCCGCGGCAGGCGTGCACCTGTACCGCTGCTTCTACCCAGTCGGTACGCCCGAGGCGGCCGAGGCATTCGAGCGCAACATCGCGTCGGGCCGGGTCAGCGAAGCCGGGGTCGTGATCAACCCCACCTGACGGCAGCGCCGAAGCGACGCGACGAGGGCGAGGGTGCGTCGGTGGCTACGAGGGGACTTCTTCGTACCAGTCGTGTGCGTGGTGCAGCAGGTAGTCGCAGATCTTCGTGCACCGGTCGAAGGGCTCGCACATGTCGTCCTCGCCTTGCAGCAGCGCCTGCAGCGACAATTCCTTGCGTGCCACGATCATCAGCGTCCGTTTCGCTGCGTCGGTCACCGATGTGAGCGAATCGATGGCGGACACCTCGACCGGCAGGGCTGTGCCGCCGAGGCCGGCCAGGTCGGTCGCCAGCACGAGCATGTCGGGGCTGCGATCCAGCGGCGGGAGCGCCCAAGTGAACATCAGGGGCAACCAGAATTCATCGGGAGGCAGCTCGTCTTCTGGCGTCGCCCACAGCACCTCCTCGAATGACAGCATCGTGCGCGGATCGGCTTCCAGCGTGAGGTGAAGGTCGAGCGGGCCGCCGCAGGCCTCAGCCGGGTGCAGGTCGATCTCCCAGGTCTGGCGCAGGCTGTAGGTCTCGATGAACTGCCGCTCGTCGTGAATGTGAAAGCCGTGCGCATGCGCATGGTCTTTCAGGCTCGCCATGTAGCCGGAGATGTCGATCGCTGCCATCGGGATGCTCCCCACGCGGCGCTGTGGTGATGCGCGGAGGTTATAGCGCCGGGTGGCAGCATTCGACGAGTGAATTCAGAGAGCGACGATTGGCTGGATCTGCTGCGGCGCACTGCCGATGCGGTTGAGGCGGCGCTGGCTGGCTTCGATCGTTGGCAGGACGGCGGGGAGCGGCCCGACCAGTACGCAGTCGATCAGGTGGCCGACGCTGCGGCGCTGTCCGTGCTCGATGAGGCTGGTGTGGGGGTGCTGAGCGAGGAGTCCGGCCTGCGGGCTGGATCAGGCAGCGAGACCGTCATCGTGGACCCAGTAGACGGCTCCACCAATGCCTCACGCGGCATCCCGCACTACTGCATCAGCCTCTGCGTCGTGGACAGCGGCAGCGCTGCCGCCGCCCGCCCTGGCGCCACGGTCATGACGCCTGTCGCCGGGCTTGTCCGCCACCTCGTCTCGGGTGAGGAATTCACTGCCGTAGCCGGTGGGGGAGCGCATCTCGACGGGCATCCGATTGCATCGAGCGGGCGTGAGCATGGCGCACGCGCGGTGATCGGCGTGTCGGGGCGGCCCGGAGCCGAGCTGCCGGTCTGGCAGGTAAGGGTGCTGGGCTCCGCCGCGCTCGACCTCTGTGCAGTCGCCTGCGGACGGCTCGATGCGTACCTGGACCTCAACTCGAATCACGGCGTCTGGGACTACGCCGCAGGCATCCTGATCTGCAGCGAAGCGGGCGCATGGTATGGCGAGGCCGACGGCAGGGAGCTCTTTCACCTCAGCCACAGCGAGCGCCGGGGGCCCATCGCTGCCAGCACGCCCGAACTGGCGGCCCTGCTGAGAGGCTGAGCCGACACGCTCGGCAGCCGGGGTCTGGCTCAGGCGGCGGCCGGTAGCCTCCCAAACCCGGCTGCGGGGGCGCTTAGCTCAGCTGGCGAGAGCACCTCCCTTACAAGGAGGGGGTCGCAGGTTCGAGTCCTGCAGCGCCCACCGACGTCACCCTCGGCCGGCCCGCAAACCGGGTCCGTGCAGGCTCGAGCGCCGGCCTAGTAGATGCCGGGAACGATGCGGTAGGGGACCCGCTCGCGGTACTCCGCCCACTTCTCGGGGCCGTACTTCTGCGCGCAGCGCTTGTCGTCGTCCATCTGGCGGTAGCTGAACAGCGCAAACACGTAGATCAGGTAGAGCCACGCCCACAGGTTGCCGAAGTGTCCCCACGCCACGGCGAGGCCCAGCCCGTAGAACACTTCGCCCATGTAGTTGGGATGGCGGGATGCGCCCCAGAAGCCGCTGCACAGAATCTTGCGCTCGCCGGCCTCGATGATCTCGGGCTTGATGCCCAGAAAGGTGCGCTCGGGCCAGCGCTTGAACGTGTACTTCTGCATGTTGGCGCCACGGCTAATGCACCAACCTGCCAGGTACAGCGCCGGTGCGCCGATCAGCCAGAGCGCCCGCCAGCCCCCTGCGTGGCCAGGATCGGGATGCGCAGCCATGCCCCACATCGGGATGATGAACATCCAGCCGTAGACGAACAGGCCGCCCCAGAACATCTTGAACCCGAGGCGCTCGTAGATGATGTCGAACGTGTAGAGCTGCACTCGCTCGAAGACGAAGTAGTCGAAGACGTAGAGGGTGAAGAACGCTGCGAAGAGGTACGCGCCCGGATTGGGGTTGTCGACGTTGTCGTAGTGCCAGACCGCGCCGGAGAAGGCGTTGAGCGACAGCATCGTGCCGCCGACCACGTAGAAGTACATCTTGAGATCGATGCGGTCATTGAAGAACTGCATCTCCTGGGCGCGGCCGAACCAGCACGCCAGGAATTTGTTCTTGACGTCGCCTTCGGGCTGGCTGAACACGGCGATCAGCGTCATGATGACGGCCAGCACGGTGCCGCCCGCCACGGCGTACAGCGATGAGCGGTAGAACCAGTCGCGCGGCATGCCCGTGAGCTCGAACCACCACAGCACCTGGGCCACGACGAACACTGCGAGCCCGTTGAGGCGGTAGCTGCGGGGCTGGCCGGTCTCGGGGTCGATGACGTAACCGGGGACGCGCTTTCCGGGAATGACCATCTGCAAAACGAAGAACGCGGCCATCACGAACAGCGGCGTGAGAAATGCCAGCACCGCCTCGCCCGCAGTCAGTTCGGTCAGGTGACCGATGCCAAGCCAGTCGAACATGGGTGGCCTCCTCTCCGGTGCCGCTGCGGCCAGTCGGCGCTAGAAGATGCCGGGAAGGATCCGGTACGGAACCCGGGCCTGGTATTCGGCCCACTTCTCCGCGCCGTACTTCTCGGCGCAGACCTTGTCGTCCTCGAATTGGCGGGGAACGAAGAAGGTCGCGATCATGATCAAGTAGCTCCAGGCCCACAGGTTGGTGAAGTGCCCGAACGCCAAGGCGTTGGACAGCCCGTACAGGGCCTCGCCGAAGTAGCCGAAGTGCCTGGCCTTCCCCCAGAACCCGCTGCAGAGGATCTTGCGGTCGCCCGCCACGATCACCTCCGGCTTGATGCCGAGGAAGGAGCGTTCGGGCCAGCGCTTGAACGTGTATTTCTGCATGTTGGAGCCGCGGGAGATCACCCAGCCCGCCACGAACAGCACTGCGCTGCCGATGAGCCAGAGGTACATCGGTCCGCCAGAGAAGCCTGGATCGGGGTGCTTCGCCAAGCCCCACAGCGGCAGCACGAACATCCAGCCCCACACGAAGGGCCCGCCCCAGACGAGCTTGAACCCGACGTTCTCGTGGATGAGGTCGTAGGTGTAGAGCTGCACTCGCTCCCACACGAAGTAGTCGAAGACGTAGAAAGAGTTGATGATGACGTAGAGGACCAGGCCGGGGTTGACGTCGTCGACGAAGTCGGCGTGCCAGGCCAACGCGGACCAAGCGTTGAGGGAAAGCATCGTGCCGCCGACGATGTAGAAGTACATCTTGAGGTCGAAGCGGTTGTTGAAGAACTGCAACTCCTGCGCACGTCCGAGATAGAACGCCTTCAACGGGTTCTTCTGTTCGCCCTCGGGCTGGCTGAACACCACGAAGACGGTCGCGATGGCGGCGGTGATCACCCCGCCTGCGATTGCGTACATGGTCGACCGGTAGAACCAGTCTCGTGGCAGCCCGAACAGCTCGAACGCCCACACGATGTGGGCAAGCACGAACACCAAGATGCCGTTGAGTCGGTAGCTGCGGGGCTCGCCGGTGTCGCGGTTGGTGGCGTAGCCCGTCACGCGACGGGCGGGCAGGATCATGTGCGCCACGAATGCGAAGGCGCAGACGAACAGCGGCGTGAGGAACCCCAGCACCGCCTCGCCGGCGGTCAATTCGAATAGATGGCCGATGCCGAGCCAGTCGATCATGCTGCACGCCCCCTCTCGCGCCTCTCAGCGCAGACTGCCAGTATTGCCGTCAGCGGCGAGTGGTCGTGGGACTCAACGACGCACTCGGCGGTAGCGTCCGCTGGCGACGGCAGGAAGGTGCGTGAAGCCATGAAGCTCGACAGCGGGGATCGATTCCCCGAACTCACGCTGGCTGACCTCGAGGATCAGCAGGTCACGATCCCCGGCGTCTTCGGCGATGGCTGGGGTGTGGTGTTGGTGTACCGGGGTCACTGGTGACCGTACTGCCGTCAACAGTTGGTTGACTTCGACGGCGCCGGCTCGCTGCTCAAGTCGCTCGGCGCCAGCGTCGTGGCGCTCTCCGTGGACGACAAGGAGACCACGCAGGGCCTCTCCGACGGCTTGCAGCTGCGAACGGTGAAGATGTTGCACAGCGCAGACATGGCCGAGGTGTCATCGCTGACCGGCGCCTACACCGAGGAGGGGCGGGGCATCCTGCACGCCACCGGGTTCATCCTGTCCCCGAGCGGCAAGGTGGCTCAAGCGTGCTATTCGACGGGGCCGATCGGGCGGTTCACCGCGCTCGACACGATGCGGATCATCCGCTTCGTGCAGCAGATGAGGCAGCGCCAGGGCTAGCCCCTTTCCTCACCCGCCCACGATGAACCGCTGGTGGGTGCCTTGGGAGATCAGCGTGTCGCCGTGGGTGACCTTGATGTCGAACACCAGGCGCCGGCGGTCGATCTCGCTGATCTCGCCCGCCACCACGACGTCTTCGCCTGCGGCGACAGCGGCCTCGTGGCTGACGCAGATGTGGATGCCTACGGTCGTCTGGTTCTCCGCGAGGTGCGGCTGGACGCCAAACAGGCAGGTGCCTTCGATGAGACGGACCATGTCAGGGGTGGACAGCACCTTGTTGGGCAGGTGCGGCGGGGACATCTCGTCGGTGACCCGGTGCGTTTCGTTGACACCGAATCCGACCTCTAAGGCTGCGCTCATGGCCGCAGACCCTAGAGGCTTGACCGGGGAGGGCTCCCCGCTAGGTTGCGGCCATGGCTGAGCTGCACCCGCATTGCGTGCCCCTCGCCCCGCTGCTGGGAACCTGGCAGGGCGGGGGCACGGGCCAGTACCCGACCATCGACGAATTCGCCTACACCGAGGAATTGACGTTCGGCCATGTGGGCAAGCCGTTCGTGTCGATGACCCAGCGCACTCGCAACGCGGCCACCGGCGAACCGCTGCACTCAGAGGCTGGCTACCTGCGAGCCGTGGGGGACGGCCAGATCGAGCTCACCCTCGCACAGCCGTCCGGTGTCACCGAGATCTGTCTCGGACGGGTGCGCACCACATCGGACGGCTTGGCGATCGAGCTGGCGAGCAAGCACGTGGGCCTGACCCCGACCGCCAAGGAGGTCACCCTGGTGCGCCGAGAGCTGAGCATCGTCGGGACAGGCACTGCCGACAACCCGACGCTGATCTCCGAGCTGTGGATGGCAGCTGTGGGTCGCAACGAGCTGCTGCACCACCTGAGGGGCGAGCTGACTAAGCAGGCCTGAGGCGACCTGATCAGCTGGCACGCCGAGAGACCGCTACGACGCAGCGGCTGCGGCACACCGGGTCCGCTCCGGCGCAACGTCCTACGCTGGCCCTTGGGTCAGAGGGGGAGCGATGTCAGAGATGTCCGGAACCAGTGCAGCAAACGGAGCCCATGCGGCCGACTACGGCGCCCCGACGGCGGCGGGCCGCCCCGATGTGGACGACGAGACGCTTGCTGCTGCGGTAGCTGTGGCGAACATCCCGACGCTGCTGATGGTGCTGGTGCAGATGACGGGCGAGCTGCATTGGCTCGACGATCCCTACCGGCCCAAGCGCCAGCCCGGACTCGGCGACAACGACACGGGCGGCCTGGCTCCCGAGCATCAGCAAGAGGTTCGGGAGGCTGCGCTCGAAGCCATTGCCGCATGGCGCGACGGCCGCCCGATGGCGATCGGCGAGCCCGACGACGCGTTGATCGTGCGCATGCTCAGCACCGCGATGGGCGAGCACGTGCCCGACGAGTACGGCGCCTTCACTGCCGCACAGCTCGGCCTGGCCAAGTTCCTCGACCACGACCCGATCAACGTGCCGCCTGGCTTCAAGGTGCTGGTGATCGGCGCTGGTGCCTCTGGGCTGTGCGCTGCCATCAACCTGCAGCAGGCCGGCGTGCCCTACGAGGTGGTCGAACGCAACGGCACGGTTGGCGGCGTGTGGTGGGAGAACCGCTACCCGGGTGCCGGAGTCGACACGCCGAACCACCTGTACTCGTACTCGTTCGCCCCGCACGACTGGAAGATGTATTTCTGCCTGCGCGACGAGCTGCACGGCTATCTCGAGAAGGTGGCCGACGACTTCGAAGTGCGCGACAGCATCCGCTTCAACACCTCGGTGGAGCGTGTCAGCTACGACGCCGAGCGGCAGGTCTGGCGGGCCGAGGTGCGCCACGTGGCCGACAACGAAGGCCGCTGGGAGACCGGGCGGCTCGGCCTCAGCGCCACGCCCGACGAGACAGGGCTGCGGCGCCGCGACGACGGCGCAGCAACGGCACCCGGAGCAAACGGTCATGCTCAAGGCGTCGACGGTCCCACCGAGATCATCGAGGCCAACGTCATCATCAGCGCCGCGGGCATCTTCAACCCGCCGATCCGCCCCAACATCGAAGGCCTCGAGTCCTGGAGCGGCGAGACGTGGCACACCGCACGCTGGCCCGCCGATGCCGATGTTGCCGGCAAGCGCGTGGCGATCGTGGGCAATGGGGCGAGCTGCATGCAGACCGCACCCGAGATCCAGCACGACGTCGAATCGATGGCGATCTACCAGCGGTCCAACCATTGGGCTGCGCCGTTCGATCAGTTCCGCAAGCCGGTTCCCGACGCCATGAGGACCCTGTTCGAGGCGGTGCCGCTGTACCGGGCCTGGTACCGGGTGCGGCTGGGCTGGACGTTCAACGACCGCATCCACACCGCCTTGCAGAAGGACCCCGACTGGGAGCACCCCGAGCGGTCGCTCAACGCCCAGAACGACGCCCACCGGGCCTACTTCACCCGCTACGTGATCGACGAGCTGGGCGACCGGGCAGACGAGCTGCTGGACAAGGTGCTGCCCACCTACCCGCCGTTCGGCAAGCGCATGCTGATGGACAACGGCTGGTACCGCATGCTGCGCAATCCCAAGGTGGAGCTTGTCGACGATTCGATTGCCGAGATCTCCGGCCAAACCATCCGCACCGCGGATGGCACCGAGCGCGAAGCCGACGTGCTGGTGCTGGCCACCGGCTTCGACGTGCTGCGGTTCATCACCACCTACGAGGCAACCGGCCGCTCGGGCCGCAGCCTGCGCGAATCGTGGGGCGACGACGACGCCAGCGCCTACTTGGGCACGGTCACGCCCGACTTTCCCAACTTCTTCACGCTGTACGGGCCGAACCTGCAGCCCGGCCACGGCGGCAGCCTGATCTTCGTGGTGGAGATGCAGGTGCGCTACGTGATGGACATGATCGCCAAGATGTGCGCCGAAGGGCTCGGCTCGGTGGAAGTGCGGCGAGATGTCCACGACGAGTATCGCGACCGCGTTGACGATGCCCACGAGAACATGGTGTGGATGCATCCCGGCATGACCAGCTACTACCGCAACGAGGCTGGCCGCATCGTGGTCAACTCGCCATGGCGCAACGTCGACTACTTCGCCATGACCTCCGAAGCCAACCTCGACGACTACGTCTGCGAGCCGCGAACGGCCGATCGGGAGCTCATCGCCGACTGAGCGCACCGAAAATTCGAAGGCTCGGGACTTTGGCGCCGCCTATAGTTGTGCGGGAGGCCAGCCTCAACCGAGTGTGGTCAGAGCAGGCTTGTTGTAGCTCGCACTCGGAGAGGCTGGCCCTACTCGTGACCGTAGGTCTGGCATCGCATCCGCGCGAAGCGAATCTCAGGTGGCCAGTTCAGCGGCGATGGCTTCGAGCGCAGTGTCGACGTCGGCCTCGCTGATGTCGAGATGCAGCACCATGCGGGAGCGCCCGAATCGCCAGTCGGCCAGCACGCCGCGGCCCTCGACACGCTTGCCGAGCGTCGGGTCGTTCTGATCGAGCTGTGAGAACACCATGTTGGTGTTGCAGCCGGTGACGGTGATGCCGTCGATGGCTGCGAGCCCGGCTGCGAGCCGCTGCGCATTGGCGTGATCGTCGGCCAGCCGGTCGATGTGGTGCTGCAGGGCATGCAGCCCGCCGGCAGCGATGATGCCGGCCTGACGCATCCCGCCGCCCAGCACCTTGCGCCAGCGACGGGCCCGGCCGACCAGTTCATCGGTGCCGCACAGCACTGAGCCGACGGGAGCGCCCAAGCCCTTGGACAGGCACACCGACACGGTGTCGAACGGGTCGGCCACCTCGGCGGGGGAGCAGCCCAGCGACACCGCTGCGTTCCAGAGGCGGGCACCGTCGAGGTGCAGCCCGAGGCCGTGGCGGTCGGCGAAGTCGCGGGCCTCCTGATGCTGGGCCGGCGTGAGCACCATGCCGTCGATGGTGTTCTCCAGGCAGAGCAGCTTGGTGCGGGCGAAATGGCTGTTGTCGGGCTTCACGGCTGCTTCGGCCGCTTCGAGATCCAGCATTCCCGTCTCGTCGGTCGGCACCGTTTGTGGCTGGATGCTGCCCAGTACCGCTGCGCCGCCGCCTTCGTACATGTAGGTGTGGGCGTGGTGGCCCACTATGTACTCGTCGCCCCGCTCGCAATGCGCCAGCAGCCCGCACAGGTTCGACTGGGTGCCGCTCGGCACGTACAGTGCCGCCGCCTTGCCGAGCAATTCGGCGGTGTAGCGCTCGAGCTCGTTCACCGTGGGATCGTCGCCCCACACGTCGTCGCCGACATCAGCGGCTGCCATGGCCGCCCGCATTTCGGGCGTCGGCTTGGAAACAGTGTCGGAGCGCAGGTCGATCACGGCAGCAAGCCTGCCATGCGGCTTACGCCGTGCAACGAGTGGGCCGGGCAAGGCCGATCAGATGGACCCGTTCAGCCCGGTTGCTCAGCCCTTGCCGTTGCGCAGCAGCTTGCCCGGCAGCGGGCCATGCGGATCAACCGCGTCGGCACTGTCGCGGCGGATGATCGTGCCGTTCACCACGACCGCATCGATGCCCTTCGCATCGGAGATCAGCCGGTCTGCGCCGGCGGGCAGGTCGTACACCCGCCGCTTGCCCAGGTGGCCGACCTCGTCGGCGTCGAACACCACCACGTCGGCGGGCTTGCCTTCGGCGAGCGTGCCCCGGTCGGAGATGCCGAACACCTCAGCAGGACGCTGGGTCAGCATGTGGATGGCGGTCTCGAGATCGAAGCTCTGCCGGCCTCGCACGAAGGTCTGCAGGAACTCCGTGGAGTACTTGGCGTCGCAGAGCTGGCTGGCGTGCGCTCCGGCGTCGGACAACCCGATCACCGTCGTGGGATCGTGCAGCAGCTCGTCGATGTCGTCAGGGTCGTGGTTGATCACGTCCTGGACGATGCGCATCTCCAGATCGGCTTCGAGGGCCACGTCGAGCACCCAATCCACCGGGTCTTGACCCACCTCGTCGGCCATCTCCTGGATGTTGCGGCCCTCGAGTGCGGGGTTGTGCGGCAGGTAGCTGATCTCGGTGCGCGCCCAGCGGTCGCCGATCTTGCCGCCATTGCCGGCCTTCTCCTTGAACTCGGCCCGCCAATCGGCGTCGGCGTAGTAGCGCTTGCGGCCTTCCAGATCGCTCTGTGACACTGGGTTGAAGCAGCGCAGCGCTTCATAGATGAACGGCGCCTTCCAGCTCATCTCGAACTGGATGGGCTGCACCGCGACCTGCGGGAAGACCGGCAGTCCGCGGTCGGCGATCTCGCGGGCACGCTCCAGGTCAGCGCGGTGGCTGCCCGGCCCCCGGGCTGAGCCCAGCAGCGCCGTCCAGCTCACATGTGCTCCCGTGGTCTCGGCAATCCGGGCGAACTCGTCGTGGTTGAGCCCCCGTCCCACCGTGGCCTGCATCACGCCGCCGACATCGCCCAGCGCCTGGGCGATCTCGACGATCTCGTCGGTGGTCGCAGCGCGGCTCGGTACCGGTCGCCCTTCGTAGCCAACGTGGGTCGACGCCTTGGACGTGGCAAAGCCGAGTGCACCGGCCCGCAGCGCTTCTGCCACCAGGTCGCGCTGGGCGGCGATCTCTTCGGGCGTGCCTTCGCGCTCGGTTGCTTCTTCGCCCATGACGTACATGCGGGCGGCGGTGTGGCCGATGAGTGCCGCCATGTTCACCGCAGCGCCATTGGCTTCGAGCGCATCGAGGTATTGCGGGAAGGTCTCGAAGCCCCAGTCGCCGAGGCCGGCGCGCAGCGCATCGACGCTCATGCCCTCCACGTTCTCGAGCGTGCGCATGATGAGATCGCGGTGCTCGGGCCGGGTGGGCGCTACGGAGAACCCGCAGTTGCCCATCACGATGGTGGTGACGCCGTGCCAGGGCGAGCAGCTCACCAGCCGGTCCCACATGATCTGCGCGTCGTAGTGGGTGTGGATGTCGACGAACCCGGGGCACACGATGCGCCCGGTGGCGTCCACGGTCTCGGCGGCCTCTGCCGGCGCCGAGCCGAGCGCCACCACCTTGCCGTCGGAGATGCCCACGTCGCCGACGTAGCGGGGCACTCCCGTCCCGTCGATGATCGTGCCGCCCGTGATCTTCAGGTCATACGCCATGTCGCCGTCCCCGTGCTTGGCGCGTACGCGCTCGCTGCCCTCGAGCCGGTCGGCCCGAGGCCGTGCCGCTTACGCTAGCCGCGCGCTCTTCGCCGGTCCCTGAGGAGCAGTGGTGCGGGCCGGTGACGCTCCGCTGCCTAGTGTGCAGCCATGACTGCTGCGGAGCTGCCCGACGAGTTGGTCAACCGGGTGACCTGGAAGATTCCCAATGCGTTGGCGCTCGTGGGGTCGAGGTCCGGTGACGAGCGCAATGCGATGACGACGAGCTGGATCACCCAGCTCTCGATGGAGCCGGTGATCATCGGCATCGGTGTGGAGAACACGGCCGTGACTCACCGGTTGATCACTGACGGCGGCTGCTTCACGGTGAATCTCTGGGACGCCGAGAACACCCGGCCGTTCGTGAAATTCTCCAAACCCGCCGCATACGAAGCCGTTGCTGACGGCACAAGCACAGGAACGCTCAACGGCTGGTCGGTGTACGAAGCTGCAACCGGGGCACCGGTGTTTGTCGATGCTGCCGCATGGATGGACTGCGAGGTGCGCCACAGCGTGAATCTGGGCACGCACACGTTGTTCATGGGCGAACTCGTGGCGGCGGGCATCAACGACGACGAAGTGCGGCTCGCCTCGATGTCGGACACACGCATGAAATACGGCGGCGTCAAGCGCCACTGACGGCGTCGCCAGGTCTGGATTCCTGCAGGAGACAGGGTCCGTGGGCGGTTTCAGACCTGCTCGGCTACCATGATGTGTCGCCCCTCTCGGGGCCTGCGTGTTCACCGCGGTGGGCACGCATTTTCTGCCCGCCGACCAGGGAAACCACGTGCCGAAAGTCAAAGACGACGCCATCTTGCTCGAAGGAAAGACCGTCGAAGCGCTCAAGGGCGGGCACTTCCGCATTGAGCTCGACAACGGCCACGAGGTGCTGGGGCACCTGAGCGGCAAGATGCGCAAGCACCACATCCGGATCCTTCCCGGAGATCGGGTGCAAGTCGAAGTCTCGGCATACGACCTCAGTCGCGGTCGCATCACGTATCGCTACAAGTAGCCGTCATGAGCGCCACCACCCAGCCGTCCAACGGCACCGTTATGTACAGCGTTGAGCGGGATGCGGCGGGCGACGTCGCCACGGTCACGCTGAACCGTCCCGAGACGCTGAATTCCATGAACGACGAGTTCATGAACGACATCACCGAGGCCTTCGGCATGGTTGCTGCCGACGATGGCATCCGAGTGGTGGTCCTCACCGGCGAAGGCCGCGGCTTCTGCTCAGGCGCCGACCTGCGCAATGCGGCCGCTGGCGACGCCGAAGGATTCGACGCTGATGCAGCGGGCGAGGCCACGACCGACTCGATGGACAACGTGTTTCACCCGGCCATCCGGGCAGTGGCCGAGTGCCCGGTGCCGACCGTGGCTCGCATCAACGGCGTCACCGCAGGCGGCGGCATCGGTTTGGCGCTGTCGTGCGACGTGGCGATCGCGGCGCGCTCGGCGTTCTTTGTAGCGACGTTCGGACCCCGGTTGGGCATCGTTCCTGACTTGGGAACCACTTGGCAGCTTCCGATGCGGGTGGGCCGTGCCCGTGCGCTCGGCATGGCGCTGCTCGGTGAGCGGGTGACTGCCGATCAGGCCGAAGACTGGGGCTTGGTGTGGAAGACGGTGGATGACGAGGAGCTCGACTCGGCCGTGGGGCAGGTGACCGACGTGCTGCGGCGCAGCTCGCCCGCCGCCATGAGCCGCATCCGGGAATCCGTGGACGGCGCCACGCAGCGTGATCTGACCGACCAACTCGACGTCGAGATGGGACACCAAGCGGTGCTGATCCCGCGCAACATGGCCGACGGGGCAGCGGCATTCCTGGCCAAGAGCGACCCGTCTTTCTCCGGCGACCGCTACTGACCCCAAGTACGCCGGCTGCTGGCAGACTGGCGCCATGACCGACACGCTTGACGCCCCGGCTGCCGACGCGGCCGTCGACCCCGCTGCTGCGCGGGTTGACGCTGCCATCGACGAGCTGCTTGCCTCGCACGATCCCCGGCAGCTCAGCTATGCCGAGTTCCGCGGCGCGCAATTCGACGCAGGCTTGGCGTGGGTGCACTTCGACGAGGGCCACGGGGGCCTCGGCGTGAGCCCCAAGCTGCAGCGCCGGGTCGAGGAGCGGCTGCGGGCGGCTGGCGCCCGGCCCATGAAGCCGGTGACCTTCTTCGCGCATCTGGCCGGGCCGACCATTCACACCCATGGCAGCGACGACGTCAAGCAGCGCTTCCTGCGGCCGATGTTCACCGGCGAGGAAGTGTGGTGTCAGCTGTTCAGCGAGCCGGGTGCGGGCAGCGACTTCGCCGGGCTGGCGACCCGCGCGGTTGCCGATGGCGAAGAGTGGGTGGTGAACGGCCAGAAGGTCTGGAACACCCTGGCTCACCTCGGTGATTACGGGATGCTGGTGACCCGCACCAATCCCGAGGTGCCCAAGCATCGCGGGCTCACCTACTTCGCGCTCGACATGAAGTCGCCGGGCGTGGAGGTGCGCCCGCTGCGCCAGATCACCGGCGAGGCCGAGTTCAACGAGGTCTACATGACTGATGTGCGCGTGCCCGACACCAGCCGCATCGGCGACGTGGGCGACGGCTGGCGGGTGTCGCTGACCACGCTGATGAACGAGCGCAACGCGATCGGTGCGGGCGGCGCCGGCCCGCCCAAGCGAGGCTCCGGGCCCATCTCGGTGCTGGTGAAGCTGTGGAACCAGCGTGACGATGCCGATCGCGACGATGTCACCCGCGATCGGCTGACGAAGCTGTGGACCCGCGCCGAAGTGCTGCGGCTCACGAACATGCGTGCGGGTGCCAACCGGCGCAAGGGCAACCCCGGGCCGGAGATGTCGATCGCCAAGCTGGCGTTCGCCGAGCTCAACCAGGCCCTCATGACCTGTGCGGTCGACATGATGGGCTCCGACGGGCTCGTCGGCTACGACTACACGTTCCGCCGTCCAGGCGACCTGTCGGTGGACGGTTCCGACGGCGGCGTCCAGCACGGCTTCTTGCGGGTGCGCGCCAACTCCATCGAGGGCGGCACGTCGGAGATCATGCGCAACATCCTGGGCGAGCAAGTGCTCGGCCTGCCGGGCGAGCCCCGCATCGACAAGGACGTGCCCTGGGTGGACGTGCCCCGCAACTGAGGCACGCCCACCCGCTAGGTCACCGTCTCAGCTCTTGGCCTCGGTGAGCATGTCCTGCACGATCAGGCCCAAGTCGCCCATCTGGGGGATCAGCTCCAGCCGCTCGTACACGTCCGGCGGCGGGTAGATCCCCGGGTCCTCGAGGATCTCATCCAGGATGAACGGCGTCGCCGCCTCGTTCGGGCTGCCGTAGTACGTGTAGTTGGTGAGCGCAGCGCCGTTCTGTGCGTCGAGCAGGAAGTTCATCATGGCGTGGGCCGAGCACGGGTTATCCGCGTTGTGCGGGATGGCCATCGTGTCGACCCAGCGCACGCCGCCCTCGACAGGGATCGTGTAGACGTGAGTCTCATACGCATCGGTCTCGAAGAATGCCTGCGCGAAGCCGCCGCTCCAGCCGTGCGCCACGTCGACTTCGCCGTTGACCAAGTCGTCGCCGAACGTCACCGAGTCGTACTTGAGCAGCCGATCGTTGGTGGCCTTGAGCAGGGCACCGGCCTCGCGGATCGCTTCCTCATCGCCCGCTTCGATGGTCTCGGTGATGCTGTAGCCGAGGTACTTCAGGGCCGCTGACACGGCCTCGGGCGCATCGTCGAGCAACGAGATGCTGCCTGGCACCAGTGCTGCGGTGTCGGGATCGAAAATGACCGCCCAGCTGGACTCGCCGCCGAGAGCGTCGAGCACGTCGTAGGTCATGCCGATGCCAGTCGTGCCCCACTGGTAGGCCACGTGGAAGCGGTGCTCAGGATCGAAGGGCGGGTTGTCCCACGCGTCGTCGATGTTCGCCACGTTGGGCAGGGCGTCGAAGTCGAGCGGGCGCAGCAGATCCTCCGAGATCATCAGCGCCACCATGTAGTCCGACGGCACCACCAGGTCGTAGATGGCTGCGCCGGATTCCACTTGCGTCAGCATCTGCTCGTTGGATTCGTACACCGAGTAGTCGACGCTGATGCCGGTCTCCTCCTCAAACGCGAGGAGCAGCTCCTCGTCCATGTAGTCGGCCCAGTTGTAGAACGCCAGATCGCCGTCGATCTCGCCTGGCGCGCAGCCCGCGTCCTCGGCGGGCGCCTCGTCGGCGGCTGCCGTGGCTGCTTCGGTGGCCGCGGGCTCGGCATCCTCGTCGTCGCCATCGCCGCAGGCAGCGACGACGAGGGCCGCGGCGGCGATGAGCGCAAGCCAGCGACTTCGTCGAAGTCGCCCTGTGCTCTGAGATGGGTTGGTCATTGTTCCTCCCTTGTGGGCGTTCCGGCGGAACGCCGCTGTGTTTGAGTGCGATGACATCGAGATGGCCGTGCTCACGGCGTGGTGCTCCTCGGCCGCTGCAGGGCGAGTGAGGCCACCACCAGCGTGATCGAGGCTGTCAGCATGAGCGTGGAGATGGCGTTCAGCTCGGGCGTCACACCTTGGCGAATCGAGCTGAACACGTACACCGGCAGGGTGGTCGCCCCCGGCCCCGCTGTGAAGGCCGAGATGACGACATCGTCGAGCGACAGCGTGAGCGCCAGCAGGGCGCCCGCGGCGATGCCTGGCGCAATCAGCGGCAGCGTCACCCTCCTGAACGTACGCCACGGCGTGGCGTACAGATCACGCGCTGCCTCCTCCAGGGTGCGGTCGAACTGATCGAGACGGGCGCGTACCACCACAGCCACGAATGAGATGTTGAACGCAATATGGCTGAGCGCGATGGTCGTGACGCCCAGCGTGAACCTCGGGCCGATCGTGTCGATGAGCTTGAAAACCTCGGCGAAGAACACCAGCAGCATGACGGCCATGGTGATGTCGGGGATGACGATGGGCAGGTAGACGGTGCCGTCCAGCGCTCGCCGGCCCTTGAAGCGGTAGCGGTCGAGCGCCAGCGCCACAGCGGTGCCCAGCACCGTGGACACGATGGTTGAGCTGATCGCCACGATGAGCGACACACGCAGGGCGCTGATCACCTGCGTGTTGCCCAGCGCCTCGCCGTACCAGCGCGCCGAAAGGCCTTGCCAGACGTTGACCCGCTCGGAGTCGTTGAACGAGAAGACCACCAGGACCACGATCGGCACATACAGGAACGCGAAGACGAACCAGGCATTGGCCTTCAGCAGGTGCCTGGCCGAGCGCTTGGTGCCGGCGGTGCCCAGGGTGCTCACGGCCTGTGACTTCTCATCGCGTGACGCCCTGGGTTCGCTCGGCATTGGCGGAATTCCGCTGGTTGATGGCCACCGCGACGAGCATCGCCACGATCACCAGCACGCTCAGCGCCGCGCCCAGCGGCCAGTTGCGAGCGGCCTGGAACTGGCGTGCCACGTACGAGCCGATGAGCAGTGTCTTGGCGCCGCCCAGGATCTCCGGCACAACATAGGAGCCGAAGCTGGGCACGAACACCAGCACGCAGCCCGCCACGATGCCCGAGCGGGTGAGTGGCACGGTGACGCGCCAGAAGGCCTTCGCGCCGCTCGCGTAGAGGTCGCGGGCGGCCTCCACCAGGCGCCAGTCCATGCGCTCCAGCGCCACGTACAGCGGCAGCACCATGAAGGTGAGAAAGCCGTACACCATGCCCAGCACCACCGCAGTGGGGGTGAACAGGATCCGGAACGTGCCGAAACCCATCGCCTCGCTGAGCGCCGAGGCGGGGCCGTTCGATCCGAGCAGGAAACGGATGGCGAAGATGCGCACCAGACCGTTGGTCCAGAACGGGATCATCACCAGCACGAGCAGCCGGGCGCGCAGCCGGGGAGGACGGGTGGCCAGGTAGTAGGCGAAGGGGTAGGCGACCACGAGACACAGCACGGTGGTGAGGAATGCCAGCCAGGCGGAGCGGGCGATGATGCCGAGGATCACGTCGTCGGCGATGCGCTCGTAGGAGTTGAGGTTCCAGCCGCTCAGCGAGGTGCGGCCCGTGGAGGTGCGGGTCGCGAACGAGTACACGGTGATGAGGCCCAGCGGGACCACGAAGAAGATCAGCAGGTACAGCGCTCCGGGCGTGGCGATGAGCGTGCCGGTGCGCCGCTTCCTGCGCTGTGCGGCCAGTTCTGCAGGGGTCAACAATGGTGGCGTATCGGGTCCAGCATCTGTCGACTGCGCCGCTGCAGGCTTGGCGCGACGCAGCGATGGCATCAGTCCGCGACCACCGTCGTCGCCTCGGGCGACCAGCTGACCGAAACGGGTTCACCGGCGGCGAGCGCCGCTGAGCCGGTTTCCGAGCGTGCGGTGATGGTGGCCGCTCGTTCGCCTGCGTGCGTCCCGCTGGCACCGGCGGTGGGGCCGATCGCGACCGTGTACACGAACGCGTGCCCGAGATAGGTGGCGTCGGTGATGACGCCGTCGAGGCAAGGGGCGCCCGCTGGCGCCTCGCTGCGGCGATGCAGCCGCACCTGCTCAGGGCGCACGCTCAGCGCTGCCGGGGAGCCGACAGCCAGTTCGTTCGCGGCGGCTACCACTGCGCCGGCGTCGAGGCGCACCGCGGCGGGGCCCTCGGTGACCCCTTCGAGCAGGTTGGTGCGCCCGATGAAGTCGGCCACGAAGCGGTTCGCGGGATGCTCGTACACCTCTGCTGGCGTGCCGACCTGCAGCAGCCGGCCCTCCGACATGACGCCCACGCGGTCGCTCATGGCCAGGGCTTCCTCTTGATCGTGCGTGACGAACACGAACGTGATGCCCACCTCGCGCTGCAGGGCCTTCAGCTCCACCTGCATCTCCTGGCGCAGCTTCAGGTCGAGCGCTCCGAGCGGCTCGTCGAGCAGCAGCACCTTGGGGTGATTCACCAGGGCTCGTGCGAGAGCGACGCGCTGCTGCTGGCCGCCTGAGAGCTGCGAAGGCCGGCGATGCTCCATGCCTTCGAGTTGCACCAGGGCGGTGGCCTCAGCGACCTGGCGGTCGGCATCGGGGCCGCGGATGCCCCGCATCTGCAGTCCGAATGCGATGTTCTGCGCCACCGTCATGTGCGGGAACAGGGCGTAGGCCTGGAACACGGTGTTGACCGGTCGCCGATCAGGAGGCCACGATGCGACTTCCTCGCCGAAGATCGCCAGGCGTCCCTCGCTGGGGATGTCGAGGCCGGCGATCATCCGCAGCGTGGTGGTCTTGCCGCATCCTGACGGCCCGAGCAATGCGAAGAATTCGCCGTCGCCGATCTGCAGGTCAACGCCGTCGACTGCCACGACATCACCGAATCGCTTGGAGATGCCGTGCATTTCCACGGCGGGCACGCTGGAACCAGCATCGGGCGATGGCGCGGACGACATGTCCTCGCTGCTCATGTCAGCCCCAGCGGCTGTGCAGGCGCCCCGGCACGAACGGCCTGCGTGCAGATGAAGTCGTGAGCGAGCGTTGCGGCCGCCAGGGCGGTGATCTCCGATACGTCGTACGCGGGGGCGACCTCGACCACGTCCATCCCCACGATGTCAAAGGGGGCGAGGCCCCGCACGATCTCCAGCGATTGCGCGGTGGTGAGCCCTCCTGACACCGGCGTGCCGGTGCCCGGGGCGAATGCCGGATCGATGCAGTCGATGTCGAAGGTCACGTAGGCCCGGCGGTCGGCGACCTTCTCCCGCACGACCTCGAGCACCGCGGCGGGTCCGTTGCGGTGCACCCAGGGCGCACCGAGCACCGTGAACCCGTAGTCGTCATCGTTGTGGGTGCGGATGCCGATCTGGACCGACGCAGACGGGTCGATGATGCCTTCTTGCAGCGCTCGCAGGAACATCGAGCCGTGATCGAGGCGGCCCTCGTCGTCGGGCCAAGTGTCGGGATGCGCGTCGAAATGGATGAGCGACAGCGGCCCGTGCTTGGCCGCATGGGCCCGCAGGATCGGGTAGGTGACGAAGTGGTCGCCGCCGAACGTCACCATCTGCGCGTCGTGAGCCAAGATCTCGGTGCAGTGGGCCTCGATTCGCTCGACGGCCTCGGTGGGGTGGCCATAGTCGATGAAGCAGTCGCCGTAATCGACCACGGCGAGAAAGGCAAACGGATCGAATCCGAAGGGGTAGGCGTCGAGCTCGGCGAGTCCTGTTGACGCTGCCCGGATGGCGCGCGGACCGAGCCGAGCACCCGGCCGGTTCGACGTCGCCATGTCGAACGGGATGCCCGACACGACGATGTCGGCGTCGGCGATGTCGCGGGTGTAGCGGCGTCGCAGGAACGACAGCGCGCCGCCATAGGTCATCTCGGGTTTGCGGCCGTGAAGGTCGTCTGAGCGGAATGCCTGGTCGCCGAGGGTCTCGGCGTCGGAGCCGGCGATCAAGCCTCCTCCGCCCGCCGCGGGATCGGTGCTGTCGCTCACGCGCCGCTCTGTAGTTGTGGGTTGCGCCACACGATCAAGGCAGCCCAGCTGTCAGTTGCCGGATCGGCGATGTAGTTCGGCAGGCCGCACACTGCCTCGAACCCGTTCTCGATCTGAAAGCTCAGCGTCCTGTCGTACAGCCGGCCTTCCCGGACCTCGGCGATGTACTCGTCGGCGCTCATGTTTTCCTTGTGCTCGGCGTAGCCGGGGATGACGCCGCCTGCCACGATGCCGTCCAAGCCGAGATCGATGCAGACCTGCTTGCGCAGCACGTAGAGCTCAGCGCCGATGCCCTTGCGACGGTGGGAAAGCCGGGTGGCGATGCTGGTGCCGTAGTACCAGCGGCCGTCGGGATCGTGCCCGCTGGCGCTGTGGTCTTCGGGGACGAGATCGGCGATCGTGTGAATCGGGTTCTCCCAGTCGAAATCGCAGCAGATGCCGACCCCCATGGCCACCAGCTCGTCACCGTCGAACCCTGCGAAGCAGCCCTCGGGGAAGTCCTGCGCCAGCTGGGTAAAGCCTTGGGCGTCGTAGAGGTCGGCGCGGTCTGCGGTCGGGTGGGAGGCCAGCTCCAGGGCCTCCAGTTCGGCAGCCCACTCCGGGCGGATCCGGGCGTATCGCAGGCCCGAGCGCTCGCCGACTGACACGGCTTCGATCTCACGCATCGCAGCTCCCCCGCGGCGCCTGCCGCACTCAGCCGCCGGCTGAGAGATTATCCCTGCGCCGGGAAGCGGCTGGCAGCGGCAGTAGTTTTCGAAGGGGATGGCCGCTGCACTCAGCTCGGATCCTTGGTCGCTGGAGACGGCATCGACGACGCCGCTGTGGATCGACCGGCTCGAGCCGCCTGTCGCGCCCCGTCCCGCTGTCGAGGGTGATCTCGACGTCGACGTGGCCATCGTCGGCGGGGGATTCAGCGGGTTGTGGACCGCCTACTACCTCAAGCAGCTGGAGCCTGCGATGCGTGTGGTCGTGCTGGAGCGGCACCACTGCGGCTTCGGTGCGTCGGGACGCAACGGGGGTTGGGCAGTGGGGGAGCTGGCCGGCTCGGTTGCCGACTACGCGCGGCGTTCCAGCCCGACCGAATCCCGGCGCCTGGTGCGAGCCGTGTTCGACGCCGTCGACGAGATCGGGCGTGTGGCATCCGCTGAGGGCATCGACTGCGACTACGCCAAAGGCGGCACCATCAGGGTGGCGCGCACGGGTCCCCAAGCGGACCGGCAGGTCGCCGAGATAGCCGAAGCTCGCAGCTTCGGGCTGACCGAAGACGAGATCCGCCTGCTCGATGCTGACGAAGCACGCGAGCAGCTCAACGCCACCGATGTGCGCAGCGGTGTCCTGCTCGGCCCTTCTGCGGTAGTGGATCCCGCCAAGCTGGCGCTGGGGCTGGCCTGCGCCGCCGAAGCGGCGGGGGTGGAGATCTACGAGCAGTCACGTGTCACCGGTTTCGACGGCGGTGCGGTGC
Organism: Acidimicrobiia bacterium; assembly: GCA_022821985.1. GTDB lineage: Bacteria > Actinomycetota > Acidimicrobiia > Acidimicrobiales > Poriferisodalaceae > Poriferisodalis. The sequence goes on along the minus strand of JAJECP010000030.1, from coordinate 49,812 downwards.
AGATTGCCGCAGAGGGCGCTCGTGGCTCGCCGATGAGCCGCGGCCGCCGCGAAGTTCGGGCCCCGGTGATCGTGCGCGCCACCGAGGCGTACACCAGAGATCTGCAGGGCTTGCGGCGGGACATCTTGCCCGTCTATTCGCGGATGATCGCCACCGAGCCGCTGCCTGATGCAGTCTTCGACGACATCGGCCTCGCGAACCGGCCGAGCTTCGCCGACGATCGCCGCATGGTCACCTACGGACAGCGCACTGCCGACAACCGGATCGCTTTCGGCGCCACCGGGGAGCCGTACAGCTTCGGCTCCCGGATCGTGCCCGCTGCCGAGACGCATCTGGGTATGCACCGGCGAATCTGGCGGGTGCTTTCCGAGATGTTGCCGCAGGTCGCCGAGGCGCGTGTCACCCACCGCTGGGGCGGGGTGCTCGGCATCCCGCGCAACTGGCTGCCCGGCGTGCGTTTCGACCCGCGCACCGGCGAAGGCGTGCTGGGCGGCTACGTGGGCGAGGGCGTCGCAGCGTCCAACCTGGCTGGCCGCACCATGGCCGAGCTGATCGCCGAGCGCGATACCGAGCGCACGAGCCTGCCCTGGGTAGGGGTGAGCTCGCGTCGGTGGGAGCCGGAGCCGCTGCGCTGGCTCGGCGTGCGCGCCAGCCGCGCCTTGCTTGGTGCCGCGGATCAGCGCGAACTGCGCCCGGACCGTCCGGATCGCCTGATGTCAGGCATCGCGCGGCTGCTGCGAAGCGGCCACTAGCACTCTTGCTGGCGGACCCCGTGGCCCGGGGCGCAGCCTCTGGACGTCAGTCGCAGTCGAGGCGGTAGGCGCCTTCGTGGGGAACCATGACGCCGGCGGTGGGTCCCCCGAAGTGGGTGCCGATCACCAGGGTCTCGCCGTCGGCCCAGTCGCCGAACGCCACGTGGCGGGTGCGGCGCGCTTCGTCGGGATCGGTGTCGAACATCGAGCTGAGGTCGGGGTCGGCGAGCTGCATCGGGGTATGTGCCATGTCGCCGGTGATGATCGCTCGCTTGCCGCCGCTGGAGATCACCACCGAGAGGTGCCCCGGTGTGTGGCCCGGCGTGGACTGGAACGACACCTCTGAGCAGATGCTGTCGACAGCTTCGACCATGTTGGCGCGATCTGCGGCGGCGATGGGAGCCACCGAGTCCTCGAACACGGCATCCCCGAAGAGGTCTTCGTGATTGGCCCAGTAGTCGTACTCGGGCGCGCAGAACAGGTACTCCGCGTTGGGGAATGTGGGCACCCATTCGCCGTCGGCGTTCAGGCAGGTGTTCCAGCCCACATGGTCCACGTGCAGGTGGGTGCACACCACATGGGTGATCGACTCGGGCGGGAAGCCAGCGGCGGCCATGTCGTCGAGGAACGGACCTTGCTGGCGGTGCCACAGCGGGTTGGTGCGTTCCTTGTCGTTGCCGACGCAGGTGTCCACCGCGATGCGATGTTCGCCTGCCGAGATCACGCAGGTATGGATGCGCTGCAACAGGTAGCCGTCGTCGCTGACGAAGTGCGGGCGCAGCCACGGCGCAGCCTCAGCACGGGCCAGCACGCCGCCCTTGCTGACGCCGTCGTAGAGGAAGCGCGGCGAGGTCGGCGTGGCGGCCTCCGAGACCGACGTGATGGACACGTCGCCGATCTGCCAGCGCTGCGGCTCGGCACGCTCGCTGCCGACGTCTGTCTGGCCGGCCTCGCTCTCAGCGGCGGCGTTCACGGTTGGCGCCCGACGTAGCCGAGGTAGCGGTGCGACATCGGCGCGTCGTCGGGAACATCGACTGCGTCGGTGATCAGCCTCCACTTGCGGGGAATGTCGCCCAAGGCTTGCACCCGGGCGAGGGTGGCCTCGCACAGGTCGTCGGGCAGGTCGATGGGGTTGCCGCTGGCCTGGGCCAGGTCCCATGCGTGGGTCAGCGGGTCCCACTGCACCATGCCCACGAAGTTCTCGAAGCTCATCGGCCCGAACCAGTACTTGTCCTCGGCGGAGAGGTCGGCGCCGTCGATCGCGGCGAGCACGCCCTCGCGGGTGGCCTGCCACTGGGCCGCCGGATCGCCGGCATCGTCGGCCATCTGGGGCATGCCCACCTCGCCGGTGCGGGCGATACCGGCGAGCGCGTCGAGCACGCCGCACTGGTGACGCAGCAGTTCACTTGCATTCCAGTCGGCGCATGGCGTGTCATTGCCCCAGGCATCGTCGGGCACGCTGGCCACCACCGAGTCGAAGAGCGCGACGGAGCGCTTGAATTGGTCAACGATCTCGCTCATCGGCAAGAACCTCCCTGTGTGGTCGCAACCGAGCGGCGACCTGCGGCGGATGCCGATGGTAGGCCGACGAGCGCCGGCAAGCCCGTGTCAGTCGGCGTCGAAGAGATTGACGCGCGGTCCGGTAAGTGCCGGCAAGCCCGTTCAGCCGGCGTCGACGAGGTTGACGCGCAGGCCGGCGAGCGCGATTTGGCTGTCGTTCACGTAGCAGTCCCGCGTGCGGGCTGCTGCGAGCACCGCTTCGCGGTCGACGGTGGTGACGTCGATGGCGCCGAGTCCTTCGCCGCGGCCATCGGCTTCGGGCACGAACCTCAGCGTGGCGTTGTCGAGCTGGATCGTGGGGTGGCCGTCGGCATCGGTGTCGAGGTCGATCTGCGCAATCTGGCTCCAACGCTCGGCCAAGCGCTGCGGGTCGGGGCTCTGGAGCTCGGCGGCGGCGATATTGCTCACCCTGTCGGTGCAGACGTAGGGCTCCCAGTAGGAGCCGGCAGGCGTCCAAGCGCCTCCGACGTCGTCGCCGGTGGGTCCGGTCATCTGGTCCATCTCGAAGAACGCGCCGCCGGTGTCGGCCGGGTGCAGCTGCATGCCGACATGGCCTTCGTCAGGAAAGTTCATCTCGAATGCGATCCGGATGCCCATCTCGTCGACGTGGGCGCGGCGCGCAGCAACGTCGCTGACCTGGGTGATGACCATGTACCCCGTGTCGCCGCCGCGCCGCTGCTGGTACCGGCCGGCAGCAGTGTCGTCTTGGATCGGCGTGACGCACTCGAGGAACTGGGTGCCCACCGGCCACAGCACGTTCTTGAGGCCGAAGATGCCGACACCGGGATCGGTGAAGCACGGCTCAACGCCGAGAACGCTCTGGATGTCCGCCGAGGTCTGGGCCAAGTCGGCAGTAGTAACAGCAATCTGACGAAGACGAATCCACATGCCCGCCACCCTAGGAGAGCGGCTCGGGCGATGCCTGTTGGTCGAAAGCCTGCAGGCGGTGGCGGTCGAGGAGGCTGTTGAGCTGGGCGCCGGCGAGGAGGCCCATGGCGAGCAGGTACAGCCACAGCAGCAGGCTGAGGGCGCCGCCGAGCAGACCGAAGATGGCGTTGACGCCGTTCGAGGCGAGCTGCAGGTAGGCACCGAATCCAACTGATACGGCCAGCCACCACACGGTTGCCAGGAGGGCTCCCGGGACTTCTCGTCGCCAGGTGAGCTTGTGGCGCGGGGCGATCCGGTACACCGTTGCCGCCCACGCCACGACTGCCAGGAAGACGACGGGCCACCGGAGCCAGTCCCACGCCGTGCTGAACGAGCTTCCAGCGCCCAGTCGGCCAGCCAGCTCGGAGCCGCCGCCGAACAGCGGCCCCACGACCACCATCGTCGCCACCACGACGGCGACCACCAACGTCAGAAATGTCAGGGCGAAGCCCACGAAGCGGGTCGACAGCCAGCTGCGAGCGCCGTGGTGGCCGCGGGTCACGTTCAAGGCACGCACCACGGCGATGAAGCCGCGCGACGACGCATAGGCAGCCACGACGATGCCGACGGTCACGACCCGTGCGTCGGAGCGATCGAAGAGATCGGCGACCGTGGCGTCGAGCGTGTTCTGGTCTCCGAAGGTGTCGCTGATCCGTTGCAGCAGCCAATCCTCGGTGCCGGATGCCGCGCTCTGGCCGATCAGCACGTCGAGCGATCCCAGCAGCGCTGCGAACACGATGACGGCGGGGAAGAGCCCCAAGAGGGCGAAGAATGCAATCTCGGCGGAGAGCCCGGCGATGCGGTGCTGAGCCCAGTCCTGGCGGATCTCGTTGGCGATATTCAGGGTGCTGCGACTCAGCTTGCGGAGCCTCGATGTAGGGCTCGCTGGCACGGGGCGATTCTCCGGCGAGTGGGGCGGCGCTGCAGCGTCGGCCGCGCTATCCGAATCCGCGTGCTCGCTGTTCAGGGGGAGTCAGCCTTCACCAGATCGGCGGCCTGGGCGACCAAGCCGTTGCGGTCAATCTTGGCGGTCGAGGCCAGCGGGATCTCGTCAACGATCCACACATGGCGGGGATGGGCGTACGCGGGACCATTGGCAAGCGCGTAGCGCTTGACGTCGTCGACCGTGAGCGTGTGGCCAGGTTCGGCACGTACAAATGCTGCTGGCAGTTGGCCCTTCAGCTCGTCGGGCACCGGAACCACGACGGCCTGGTGCACCGCGGGGTGCTTCTCGAGCATCTGCTCCACGGCATCGGGGTAGATGTTCTCGCCGGCGCAGACGAACATGTCGTCCACGCGGCCCACGAAGTAGTACCAGCCATCCTCATCGCGAGTCATGAGGTCGCCCGTGTGGTACCAGCCGTCGGTGAGACGTTCGGCAGTGACGTCGGGCAGGTTGTGGTAGCCGGTCATGACGCCGGGCGAGCGCACCCACAGCTCGCCGGCGTCAGCGTCCTCGCCGGTGATCGGGTCGACGAGCCGCAACTCCACCTTGGGGTGCTGGTGGCCGACAGAGATCTTGGGCCTGGGCTTGCCTTCGGGGTGGGGACCGAACTCGAGCACCGCCTCGGTGGTGCCGTACCCGTTGGAGACGACCGCCTGCGGCAGCAAACGCTGCACGTCGTCGTACAGGGCTTCAGTCAGGGGCGCAGAGCCGATGAAAGCCCGCTGCACCGACGACAAGTCCGGCATCTCTTGACCAGCGGCGACACGGGAGGCGATTTCGGCGGTGACGAGGGCGAACATCGTGGGCACGCCCGAGCACATGGTGACCCGGTGGGATTCGATGGCTTCGATGTAGCCCGAAGCCGTGAAGCCCGGAAGGAGCACCACCGTGCCTCCATTGGCAAACGCCAGCTTGGAGGACATCGAAGCGTTCTTGTGGTACAGCGGAGCCGAGACCAGCATCACCTCGCCCGGCATCGCTGCGCCGTACTCGAGGACGGTGAAGGTGATGTTGCGATGCGTCAGCAGCACACCCTTGGGCCGCCCGGTCGAGCCCGAGGTGTAGATCTGCACGGCGATGTCGTCGTCGTCCACATCGGCGACCGCGGTGAGGGGATCGGCGGCGACAAGGGCGTCCCATTCGGGTGTGCCGATGATGATGTGGGGCATGTCGGGTGGTACGAGCGGTGCGTGCTCGGAATCGGAGATGACCAGTCGCACGTCGGCGTCGTCGAGGATGTATGCCTGCGTCTCGGCGGGAAGCCGGGTGTTGAGCGGCACGAAGACCAGCCCCGCAGCGGGCGCCCCGAACATCACGTCGTAGTACTGGCCGCAGTTGGCGGCGAGCAGCCCGACGCGGGTGAACGGCGCCAGGCCGCGGGCAGCGAGGCCCGCCCCGCAGCGCAGAGCTCGTTCTCGCAGCGCCGACGCGGTGACCCGCTCGGGCGGTGTGGCTGAGCGGTCGATCAGCACGACGGTGTCGTCGTGAGGGAAGCGCTCGAGCAGTTGAGCGACGTTCATCGCCTTGGCAGGCTACGACGACGGGCGGTCGGCTGGCTGCCGCACATCAGGAGCAGCCTCCACCTCGACGAGGGTGTCGTGAAATGCAGCCGAGCCGACGTCGGGATCGTCGCCGCCAATTGCTGCATTGGTGAGCACGTTGACCGTGCGCGCATCGGCTTCGCCAGCCCACCAGCCGAAGGGCATCGTCACCAGACCGGGCTGCAGGCGGTCGGAGATGGCAGCAGTGGTGAACAGCTCGCCGCGGCCGTTGTAGACACGCACTCGCTCGCCCTCGGCGATGCCACGCGCCTCGGCATCGGCGGCGCTGATGTCGAGGCGGGGCCGGGGCGGGTCGGGCAGGTGGTGCTCGAACCCGCCGTAGTGGCTGTTGAGAAATCGCTGATGCTGCTTGAGCGACATCAGCGCCAGTGGATAGCGCTCGACGAGTTCCGGGTCGCCGCTGAGCGATTCCGCGGCGGGCCGGTAGCGCAGCTCGCCGAGCCGGATCGGCCCAAGCGAGCGGGATTGCGCCCCGGCATCTACGCCTGACGGCGGGAGAGGAACCTCCCTGTCGGCCAGCGCAGACCAGCCCGCTGGCACTGCGAGCCGTGCCCAGCCGTCGCGCTGGAGCCGTTCGTAGGTGATGCCGTCGAGCCAGGGGTGGCAGCTCGCAAGCAGGTCCCGCGCCATCTGTTCGTCGCTGTCGGCGAGGCCGGATGCGTCGAGGGCCAGCGCGCTGGCCAGTCGCCGGAAGATCTCTGTGTTCGGCAGGCATTCGCCGAGCGGCTCGATGGCCGGCAGGTTCAGCGACACGTAGAGATGGCCCCACGCGTTCATCAAGTCGAGATGCTCGATCTGGGTGGTGGTGGGCAGCACGATGTCGGCATAGCGGGCGGTGTCGGTCATGAACTGCTCGATGACCACCGCGAACAGGTCGTCGCGCCCGAGGCCCGCCAGCACCCGGTTCTGGTCGGGCGTGATAGCAGCCGGATTGCAGCCGTAGTTCACGAGCACGGTGACCGGCGGTTGCAGGGTGGCATCGGTGAGCGCCGCACCGAGAGCTGACATGTTGACGGTCCGCTGCGGTCCCGGCGGCGGCACGATGTCGGCAAATGCCGTGTCGAAGTACACCTGCGTGGAGCGCATGTACTCCGAACCCGACACAACCGCCAAGGCGGCCACGGCCCGGTGAATGTCCTGACCGTGCTCACGATGTTCCATACCGATGAGCGCACGCAGCACAGCGGGTTGCTGTTGCGCGATGCGATGGGCCAGCGAGATGATGTCGGCTTCAGCGAGACCGGTGATCGAGGCCGCGCTCTCAAGGCCCAGGGCCTCGGCTTCGGCACGCAATTCGGCCCAGCCCGAAGCGGCGGCGCTCACACGCTCCTCGTCGATGAGACCGTCCCGGTCCAGCACGCCGATGATGCCCAGCACGAGCGCGACATCGGTGCCGGGGCGCGGCTGGACGTGCCAGTCGGAGCGTTGAGCGGTCATCGTGGAGACCGGGTCGACGACGATGACGCTGGCGCCGTTGCCATGAGCCTGCTCCACATACGGCCACAGGTGGCGGTTGGTGAGCAGCGTGTTGGTGCCCCACAGCACGATGGTGCGGGCGCTCGCGATCTCGGTGGGATCTGCGCCGAGCGGCACGCCGAGCACCTCGGCAGCCCCGTGCCAGGCGGTCACGCCGCAGATGTGCCGGTTCAGCTGCGTGGCCCCGAGCGCTGCGAAGAACCGATCGGCCAGCACGCCCTTCTGCACGAGCCCTTGGGTGCCGTCGAGCGAGTACGGCAGCACCGTCTCGCCACCATGCTGCGCGACGGCGGTGCCGATCCGGTCGGCGATCTCGGTGATCGCGGCATCCCAGTCGACCGGCTCGAACCGGCCCTCGCCCTTGGGTCCGACGCGTCGTAGGGGCCGCAGCAGCCGGTCCGGGTGATACACCCGATCGAGGAACGGGTTCACCTTGGGGCAGAGCTGCCCGTCAGTGAACGGATGGCGGGGATCGCCACGCAGGTTCACGGCCACGCCGTCGCGCACCGTGACCTCCCAAGCGCACGTATCGGGACAGTCGTGATGGCACGCCCCGCGCACGACCGATGTTGCAGCGTTCATCGCAGCATTCATCGACTGGAAATTCCCCGCAGCGTCTCGGGCATCGCCCCTAGCATGGCGCACCGGAACCCGCCCGCCCGCATCGAATTCCGGGCTCAGCGTCAACGAGGCCAGGGCCCCATGTCGCAGACGACGTTCACAGCGGCACCCGCCGCTCCGCCCCTTGGCGAGCCCACGCGCCTGTTCAGCGTTCCGTTCCTGATCCTGAACTTGAGCGCCTTCTGCTCGGCTGTCTCGTTCTCGACACTGCTGCCGCTGATCTCTCTGCTCGTAGTCGAACAGACCGGCGGCGGGGACGTGGCTGTCGGCTTTGCGATCAGCGTGTTCGCTGTCACTGCGATTGCCGCTCGGCCGACCATCGGCATCCTCGGCGACCAGAAGGGTCGACGGTTCCTGGTGGTGTCGGGCTGCCTGCTCACCGCCCTCACGACCTATGGCCACGTGTGGGCAGACACCTATGCCGTGATCCTGCTGATGCGCTTGCTGATCGGGGCATTCCAAGGGGCCTTCTTCGTCGGCAGCGCAGCGATGGTGAGCGACTTGGCACCGGAGCACCGGCGAGGGGAGGCCCTGAGCTGGTTCTCGGTATCGATCTACGGCGGCATGGCGATCGGCCCAGGCGTCGGGGAGGCTGCGCGAGCGTGGGGCGACGCCTCCACAGCGCTCGACGGCTTCGATGTGGCGTTCGTCGTGTCGGGCACGCTGATGCTGGCTGCCACGGCCATCGGGATGCTGTTGCCCCGGGAGGAATCGCTGTTGATTCCGAGCCCGGCTCCAACTCCGGCGCCGAGCGGCCAGGCAATTTCGTCAGATTCCAGCGGGACGACCTTCGGTGCCCGTCAACTGCCGAGCATCGCTCAGCCCACGGTGTTCGAGGTGAGGAGTGCCGACGAGCCTCCGGGCCCAGCGAGCATCGCCGCGTCCGGTGACCAGGGGGCCACCGTCATGAGCCGGTTGTTCCACCGGCACGCCGTCTGGCCCGGAGTGATCCTGGCGATGGGAATCATCATCTTCCCGGCGTTGCAGGGCTTCCTGCCGAAACTGGCGGCCGAGAAGGATCTCGGCGATTACGGGACGGTTTTCTTCCTGTACGGGATGCTCGTGCTGGTTCTGAGAGTCCTCGGCCGCAAGCTCCCGGACCGGCTCGGAACCACCAAGACTGCGACGGTGGCGCTGTTCGGGGCGGCGCTCGGCATGGTCATCATGGGCACCTTCGTGACGCCGTTCGGGCTGTATGCGGGAACCGTGGTGCTGGCATTGGGAGGATCACTGCTCTATCCGGCGCTCATGGTCGCCGCAGTAGACGGCGTGCCGCCCAACGAACGTGCGCGAGCCGTCAGCACCTTCACGATGTTCTTCGAGCTCTCTGCGGGAATCGGCGGGCCGATCCTGGGCGTCTCGGCGTGGCTCGTCGGTGCCACAGTCGGCGCTTTCTATGCGTCGGCGGTGTGCTCACTCATCGGCATCGTGCTGCTGTGGATCTGGCAACGGGGCATTTCTCGGGCCGGCCCGTAGCAGTACGCTGCCGGATCCTCTCAGGAGCGTGATGTCCATGCGAAGCGTGAGACGTTGGTCGGGATTGCTGTGCGCGGTTGCTGTTGTCGCGATTGCCGGGTGCTCTGGGTCGGCGCCGACCATGGGCGAGGCGCCGCAGCGAGAGCTTCAGGACTACACACAGTAGTTGGTCAGCGACGCTGTCGACTACTTCGACGAGCACGGCCTCGACGCCACGATCGAGCACTACAACGACACCGGCCGCGCCGACGGCCCTTGGTATGTCTTCGTTCTCGAGGACCGTGATGGTGCGATATATACGGTCGCCAACCCCGCACGGCCCGACTTGGTGGGCACTACCCGCGATCGCATCGACTCCACGGGCTACGACTACGGCGAGGCATTCGCTGCGGTGACCGAGGGCAGCGGCGGCGCTTGGGTGAGCTACATCTTCACCCATCCGGTAACCGGTGCGGACGCACCGAAGCACTCGTGGGTGGTGCGCCGCGGCGATGTGCTGCTCGGCGCCGGCTGGTACGAATAGCCACCGCTCATTCCAGACCAGCCCCGGTCACGAGCAGTCAGCGTCGTGAGCGGGCGCACGCTGCGCACGACAGCCAGCAGCGACGATCAGCGGAACGAGTCCTAGCCGGTGCCGAGCAGGATCATGGTGGCGACGTAGATGCCCAGCAGCACGACGCCGTCGATGCGTCCGGCGCGCTTGCCCACCAAGGCACCCAGATAGGCCAGCACGACCACGGCCATCATCGCCCCGATGCCCAGGCCCGTCAGCGAGGGATCGTCGATGGCGCCGGCGCCCACGAGCCCCATTGCCCCGCCTACGGCGAGACTGTTGAAGACGTTGGAACCGAACAGGTTGCCCACGATCAGCTCGGTATGGCCCTTGCGAACCGCCGCCACGACGGTGGCCACCTCCGGCAGGGACGTGCCGAGTGCCACGATCGAGAAGCCGATGAACCCGCCGCTCAGGTTCCAATGCTTGGCAAGGGCAATGGCGCCCTCCACAGCGAGTTGGGCACCGATGATCACCCCGCACAGGCCCAGGACCGCCCGCACCAGATTGCGCCACGCGGCCCCGGCATCGCGTGCCGTCGAGCCGGGAGCGCCATCCGCATCGGGCAGTCGCTCGTCGTCACGCGACGTGCGGATGAGCCACACCAGCGTGATCGCCATCAGCGCTGCCAGCAGCCCGCCTTCGAGCCGGCTGAGGTAGTCGTCCATCACGAGCACCGCGAAGATGGCGGCGGTCGCCACCGACCACGGGACATCCCTTCGCAGCGCGGTGCGGGAGAACGGGATCGGCATCAGCAGCGCCGCCACGCCGAGGCCGAGGCTCAGGTTCGCGACGTTCGAACCCACGATGTTGCCCACGCCCAGCGCCGGGTTGTCGTTGATCGACGCCAGCGCCGACACGACCATCTCGGGGGCAGAGGTCCCGAAGCCCAAAACCACTGCGCCGATCACGGCCGGTCGCATGCGCAGTGCCGTGGCCAGGCGTGATGCACCTGCCACGAAGTGGTCTCCGGCTACCACCAGCAGGACCAATCCCGCCAGCAGCGCCAGCAGTGCCCAGATCATCGCTGAGACCGTTCTGGCACGCCGGGTGTCGTCATCCGGCCGCTAGTGGTTGTGGCGCGGTGTGCCGTGCGTGCGCGAGGTGTCCCGGTACTTCACTGCCGGGCGCAGCACCATGCCTTCGTCGAACTGGCTGACGATCCCTCGTTGGATCTCCTGCCACGGGGTGTGCGACGGCGGCACCGGGTAACCGCCGGCGTCGTCCAACTCGGCGCGGCGCCGTGCCAGCTCGTCGTCATCCACCAGCATGTCGGCGCTGCCGCGCCGCAAGTCGATCCGGACGCGGTCGCCAGTGCGCAGCAGCGCCAGACCGCCGCCGACGGCGGCTTCGGGCGCGGCGTTCAGGATCGACGGCGAGCCTGACGTACCGGACTGGCGACCGTCGCCGATGCACGGCAGCGAGTGGATGCCGCGCACCAGCAGCGCTGCCGGCGGCTGCATATTGACCACCTCGGCGCCGCCGGGGTAGCCCACCGGGCCGGTCCCGCGCACGAACAGCATGCAGTGCTCGTCGATCCCGAGTTCGGGATTGTCGATGTTGGCCCGATAGTCCTCCGGCCCGTCGAAGACGATGGCGCGGCCCTCGAAGGCGTCGGGATCGTCAGGGTTGGACAGGTAACGCTGGCGGAACTCGTCGGAGATGACGCTGGTCTTCATGATGGCGCTGTCGAAGAGATTGCCCGACAGGTTGATGAAACCTGCGTCGGCAAGGAGCGGCTCTCCCGCAGCGCGGATCACATCGGTGTCCATGATCGCGGCGTCTGCGCAGTTCTCGCCGATGCTGCGACCGTTGGCGGTCAGCGCCTCGGGGTGAGGCAGCAGCCCGGCACGCATCAGCTCGCCGACTACCGCGGGCACACCGCCGGCGTGGTGATAGTCCTCGCCGAGGTACTCCCCGGCAGGCATGAGATTCACCAGCAGCGGCACTGCGAAGCCGTGCTTCTGCCAGTCGTCGTTGTCGAGCGGCACGCCGAGGTGCGCGGCGATCGCATTGAGGTGGATCGGGGCGTTGGTGGACCCGCCGATGGCGGAGTTCACCACGATGGCGTTCTCGAAGGCCTCGCGAGTCATGATGTCCGTCGGTCGAAGGTCTTCGCGCACCATCTCGACGATGCGCAGACCCGTCCGGTAGGCCATCTGCGCCCGCTCGCGATACGGGGCAGGGATCGCCGCGGAGCCCGGCAGCTGCATGCCCAGCGTCTCGGCGAGCGAGTTCATGGTGGTGGCGGTGCCCATCGTGGAGCAGTAGCCGACCGACGGGGCCGAGGACGCCACCAGATCGATGAACCCGGTGTCGTCGATCTCGCCGGCCGCGTAGAGCTCCCGCGCCTTCCACACGACCGTGCCCGAGCCGGTGCGGCGCCCCTCGTGCCAGCCGTTCAGCATCGGCCCGACCGACAGTGCGATGGCCGGCAGGTTCACGGTTGCGGCTGCCATCAGGCACGCCGGCGTGGTCTTGTCGCAGCCGATCGTGAGCACCACGCCGTCGAACGGATACCCCTGCAGCACTTCGACGAGGCCCAGGTAGGCCAGGTTGCGGTCGAGCGAAGCGGTGGGCCGTTTGCCGGTCTCCTGGATGGGATGCACGCCGAATTCGAACGCGATGCCGCCCGCCTCGCGGATGCCCTCGCGCACCCGCTTGGCCAGCTCGAGGTGGTGCCGGTTGCACGGCGACAGGTCTGAGCCGGTCTGGGCGATGCCGATAATCGGCTTGCCCGACTGAAGTTCTTCGCGAGTCAATCCATAGTTGGCGTAGCGCTCGAGGTACAGCGCCGACATGAGCGGATCGCCCTCGATGTCGAACCAGGCTGCGGAGCGCAGGCCGCCGCGCCCGATGCCGGGATCGGGCCCGCTGGGATGAATCGAACGAGGTTCGGAAATCGGAGGTGCATCTGGTTCGGGAGCCACCGGGCCACACTACGCGTCGCCCGTGACGGCAACGGAGTCGCCAACCCGTGACGGCGACGGACGGGCCGAACGCAGCCGTGATCGGCGCACAGGGCCAGAACTAGTGTGAGGCGCGCTGGAGCCGTGCCACGAGGGGGTTCGCATGGATCCGAGTCCAGAGACACTGCTGGATCTGCACCGGCGCATGGTGCGGATCCGCCACTTCGAGGAAGCCGCCGGCCGGCTCGCGGAGCAGAACCGGCTGCCCGGGTTCCTGCACCTGTACGTGGGGGAGGAGGCCGTGGCCGCCGGGGTGTGCGCCAACCTCGACGATGACGACCAGATCAGCTCGACCCACCGAGGGCACGGGCACCTGGTGGCCAAGGGAGGCGACTACGGCGGGATGATGGCCGAGCTGATGGGCAAGGCCACCGGCTACTGCGGGGGCAAGGGCGGCTCCATGCACATCTGCGATCTCGACCTGGGCATGCTCGGTGCGAACGGCATCGTGGGCGGCGGCGTGCCGATCGCCGTAGGCGCCGGCTTCGCCAACAAGTACCGGGGAAGCGACCGGGTCTCGGTGGTGTTCTTCGGCGACGGCGCCTCGAACATCGGCGCATTCCATGAGGCTGCCAACATGGCGGCTGCGTTGTCGCTGCCGGTGCTGTTCGTGTGCGAGAACAACGAGTACGGCGAGTTCACGCCACGTGGCCGCACGATGGCCATCACCGACGTGGTGGACCGCGCCGCCGGCTACGGCATGCCCGGGGCCATCGTCGACGGCATGGACGTGGTCGCCGTATGGGAAGCCGCACACGAGGCAGTCAGTCGGGCCCGCCGGGGCGAAGGACCCTCGTTCATCGAGGCCAAGACCTACCGCTTCTACAACCATCACGGCGTGCAGACCCTCGGCATGAAATACCGGTCCGACGACGAGCTCGAACAGTGGAAGCAGCGAGACCCGATCGAGCTGTTCGAGGATCGGCTGGCAACCGCCGGCGTGCTCGACGCCGACGGCGCCCAAGCAGTGCACGCCGCTGCAGAGGCAGACATCGAAGCTGCGATCGCCTTTGCCGAGGAGAGCCCATTGCCCGATCCCGACAGCCTGCTGGTCGACGTCTATACGCAGGCCGCGTACTCAGGAGCCACCGCATGACACCCCCAACCGACACCGAGGAGCGCCGCATCGCCTATGGAGCTGCCTTCACCGAGGGGCTGGCGCAGATGATGGACGCCGATTCGAACGTGTTCGTGGCCGGCGAGGATGTCGGCCGAGCCGGGGGAGTGTTCGGCTCGTTCCGCGGGCTGAACGAGCGCTTCGGCGACATGAGAGTCGTGGACACGCCGATCAGCGAGCAGGCCATCGTGGGCCTCGGCACTGGGGCGGCAGTGAGCGGCCTTCGCCCGGTCGTCGACGTGATGTTCATGGACTTCATGCTCGTGGCCATGGACCAGATCGTGAACCAGGCGGCAAAGCTGAAGTACATGTTCGGCGGCAAGGCCACGCTGCCGATGACGATCACCACGAGCGCTGGGGCCGGGCTGTCAGCGGCGGCTCAGCACAGCCAGAGCCTCGAAGCGATGCTGTGCCACATCCCGGGACTCAAGGTGGTCATGCCGTCGAACCCCTACGACGCGAAGGGCCTGCTTGTCTCGTGCATTCGCGACGACAACCCCACAGTGTTCGTGAAGCACAAGCGCCTGCTGGGACTGAAGGGCGAGGTTCCCGAAGAGCTCTACGAGATCCCCCTGGGAACGGCAAGCACCGTGCGATCAGGCGACGACGTGACGGTGGTGACCTACGGCCGGATGGTGCACGAGGCCACATCGGCGGCAGATGCGCTGGCCGCGGAAGGCATCGAGTGCGATGTCATCGATCTGCGCACCCTCCAGCCGCTGGACATGGACACCGTGATCCAGTCGGCACAGCGGACCAGCCGGGTGGCCGTGGTGCACGAGGCCGTCCGGTTCGGCGGCCTCGGCGGCGAGATCGCTTCGCAGATCGCCGAGGAGGCGTTCGACTACCTGGATGCTCCGATCGAGCGCGTCGGCGCACCATTCAGCCCGGTGCCGTTCAGCCCTGTGCTCGAGAAGGAATGGGTTCCCAACGCCGAGATGATCGGCGAGCGGATCCGGGCACTCGCGGCCGCGTGAGCGAGGCTGCCGACTCGGCGGCCGGCCCAGCAGTCGGAATCGTCGCCAACCCGCTGGCCGGCAAAGACGTCAGGCGGCTGACTTCGGGGGCGACCCCCGTGTCGGACGCCGTCAAGATCGGCGCGATACGGCGCGCCGTGGTGGGTGCGATCGAGGGCGGCGCCGAGCGCGTGCTGATCAGCGGCGACCGGGCACGGTTGGGGGAACGTGCGCTGGCGGGGTTGGAGGTGCCGGGATCGGTGGAGGTCGCCGAACCGCATGGCTGGCACACCGGGCGTGACTCGCAGTTGGCCGCCGCGCAGTTTCGTGACGAAGGCGTGGGGGCGATCGTTGCGCTCGGCGGTGATGGCACCCAGCGTGATGTCGTAACGGGGTGGCGCGAAGCACCGCTGGTGCCGCTGGCTGTCGGCACCAACAACGTGTTTCCAATCCCGACTGAGGCCACCGTCGCCGGTTTCGCTGCGGGAGCCGTGGCGAGCGGCCATGCCGATGCGGCCGAGGTGACGTGGCAGGCGAAGATCATCGACATCACGGCGGAGGGGAACCAGCGCGCGGAGGTGGCGCTCGTTGACGTATGCCTCGTGAGGAGCGCGTTCGTGGGAGCACGCGCCATTTGGGATCTGGGGTCGGTGAGCGAGATCGTGGCTGCCATTGCCGAGCCGGATTCGGTCGGACTCGCCGCCGTCGCTGCCGCCGTTGCACCTGTGGGCAGGAAGGAACCCGGCGGGATCCATGTCGGCTTGGGGTGCGCGTCCGGGAATGCACGGGATCTACAGAGCTACAGACGCATCCGAGCAGCTGTGATGCCCGGCACCTACTCCGACATCGACGTCGCACACTGCGAGCAGCTGCGCTTCGGCCAGCCGATCACCCTGTCGGGTCCCGGCGTGCTGACGCTGGACGGAGAACGCGAGATCGTGCTGGGTCGGGGCGAGGGGGCGGATATCACCGTCAATCCGGATGGTCCGTACGTGATCGACGTGGGTGCGGCGGTTGCGGCAGCACAGCGACGGCGCTACCCCTTCGGCCCTGCGGTTGCGGGCCGCTGAGCAAAGGGACGCCGATGGCCATCGAGTTTGCAATGCCGAAGCTGGGCCTGACGATGGAGTCGGGGACGATCCTGCGCTGGCTCGTGCCTGACGGTGCCGAGGTCACCGCAGGGCAGGCAGTGCTGCTGGTGGAAACCGACAAGGTCGAGACCGAGATCGAGGCCTCGGGCAGCGGTGTGCTTGCTCAAACCGGCGAGATCGGCGTGGAATACCCCTGCGGCGTGCGGATCGGCTGGTTTCTGGAAGCCGGCGAGGAGCTTCCGGCGCCCGCCGATGCAGCGTCGGCTGCGGCGCAGGTGCAGGCGGCGGCCGTCCCCGCATCCCAGCCCTCCCCGCAAGCTGTCCCCACAGCGCCTGTGCGTGCACCCGGCGAGCGGATCCTGGCGTCGCCGGCGGCCAAGCGGCTGGCCCGAGAGCTGGGGGTTGAGATCGCAACGTTGGCCGGAAGCGGGCCCAAGGGCCGCATCACCGAGCGCGATGTGCGAGCGGCGAACGAGGCTCTGGCCACAGCGCCTGCGGCCGGGCCGGCCGGCATCGCGGGATCCGCGGCACCTGAGCCAGGCGCGCCGGCGCAGCCGCCGGCGACGTTCGCAGCTCGCCAACTTGCCGATCTGCTCGGCGTCGATCTCCGCCGCGTGCCCGCCAGTGCTGGAGACGGGCGCATCTCGCGTGCCAATGTGGCTGCGCATGTCCGCACCTTGCTGGCTGATCTCAGCTCACGATCCGCCGATGAAGGTTCAGCTGCGCCGCCCCTGTCGCAGGCCCCGACCGAACAGATTCCCCTGCGGGGGATACGGGGCGTGATCGCCGAGCGCATGAGCGCTTCGCTCCGCTCGATGGCCCAGCTGACGCTCACGATGGATGTCGACATGAGCGCCGTGGTAGCAGAGCGGGCTGACCTCGTCGAAGCTGCTCGTGGCGATGACGCCGACGAGCGTGACGGGGACGCAGATGCTGTCGTAGCGGTGGTGCCGGGCTACACGGATTATGTGATCGCTGCGGCGGCGGCTGCGCTCGGTAGGCACCCTCGGGTGAATTCTCAGGTCACCGACGATGCGGTGGCGCTCTTGGGCGACATCCACGTCGGGCTTGCTGTCGCGCTTGACGATGGGTTGCTCGTGCCGGTTGTCCGCCACGCCGACCGGCTCAGTCTCGATGAGATCGCTTCGGAGACCACGCGCCTCGCCACTGGGGCTCGCGACGGCACACTCGGATACGACGACTACCAAGGCGCCACATTCACCGTGACTGCCCTGGGCATGTTCGGCGTCGATGCATTCACGCCGATCATCAACTCGCCCAACACGGCGATCCTGGGCGTGGGTCGCATCCGCAACGAAACCGTGTGGGCAGATGCCGCGCCTGAGCCTCGGCCCGTCCTGACCCTCTCACTGACCTGGGACCATCGAGCCTTCGACGGCGCCCCGGCAGCACGGTTCGCCGGCTCGGTACGAGACTTGCTCGAATCCCGCTAGCCGTCGATGTAGCTGCGCTTCGCGACCTCTTCGAGCATGACCTCGGTGGCACCGCCGCCGATCGGCAGGATGCGTGCGTCGCGGCACATCCGCTCGATGGTCGACTCGCGCATGTAGCCGATGCCGCCGTGGAATTGCATGCAGTCGTACATCACCTGATTCACGACTTCGGCGCCGAATGCCTTGACGCCGGACATCTCCTTGGTGGCATCGATGCCCTGCTCCTTGAGCCATGCGGCGTGGTACATCGAGGCGCGCGCTGCGTCGACCTTGGCCTGATTCATCGCCATGCGCTGGCGGATGGCCCCCAAGTCGTAGAGCGAACCGCCGAACGCCTTGCGTTGCTGGGTGTACGCGTTGGTCAGATCGATAGCGACCTGCGCCGCGCCGATGCCCATCCCCACGATGACCATCCGCTCATTCTGGAAATTCTGCATGGCGGCGTAGAAGCCCCGGTGCACCTCGCCGAGCAGGTGATCGCTCCCCAGCCACACATCGTGCAGCACGAGCTCGGCAGTGTCCGAGCAGCGCCAGCCGTGCTTGTCGAGCTTGTTGGCCACCTCGAACCCGTCCGCGTTGGTCGGCACCAGGAACATGGAGATCCCGTAGCGGTCATCGGGGTTCGTGCGCGCCGCCAGTGCGACGATGTCGCCGTACACGGCACCGGTGATGAACGTCTTGGTGCCGTTGAGGCGCCACCCATCGCCGTCGGGCACCGCGGTTGTGCGCAATCCCGCCACATCGGATCCTGCGTCAGGCTCGGTGACGCCGATGCACATCATGGTGTCCCCGGACTGGATCGACGGCAGCCAGCGCTCAAGCTGTTCATCAGTGCCTGCATTGAGCAGGTGTGGCAACGCCATGTCGGTGTGCACCAGGATGTTCGCCTCAAAGCCTGCGTAGGTGGAGGTGCCAAGCGCTTCGGCGAACGTCGCTGAGGCAAGAGGGCCGAGGCCGAGCCCGCCCCACCGCTCGGGCACCCGCAGCGAGAACATCTCCAGTTCGCCCATGCGCTTGTAGATCTCGCGGGGCACCTGGCCGTCTTCCTCCCAGGCATCGCCGACTGGTGTGACCTCATTGGCGACGAAAGCGACCGTCTGGTCATAGATCGCCTGCAGCTCGTCGGTCATGTAGACGTTGCGGTGGACGGTGTTGCTCACTGGTTGCCTCCGGGCGGGGGGGGTTACGCAGCCGGAGCTGAGCCTTGCTGAACCAATTCGGCGAGCGGGTCGCCGCGGCGGAACCGCTCAAGCAGCACGTCGGCGTCGAAGACCACTCCGATGGGGTTCTCCGCGAAGACCGGTCCGTTCATGAACTCGATGCACTCGGCCATCGTCGCGAAGTTCTCGACCTGGAACTCCACCCCGTTGCCATCGGGATCGGCGTAGTACATGGAGGTGGTCGGCCCGTGATTGATGGTGCGCACCGGCAGGATGCCCTCCGCACGCAGACGCTCGTAGTGGTCCATGAGGTCGCCGAACGTGCCCATGGTGTAGGCGATGTGCTCGAGGGTGCCGTTGCGCGACTCGTATCGACCCGGCTGGCCCCGGTTGACGAAGGCCATGCGGTGATGCTCATCGTCATAGGAGATGAAGCAGATGAACTCGTTCTCGTGGACCACCTGCGCCCCCAGCACGGTGCACCACCAATCGCGCACCGCTGCGATGTCGTCAGTGCGAAATACGCAATGGGCCATCTTGGTGGGCAGGCGGACTTGGGGACCGTTGGCGTTCGGCACGAGCAACCCCTCTAGGAAAAGCTGTCCGGTACGGCCGCCAGCAACGAACACGGCGGCTCGGCCTCAACAGTATCGGGCCTGCCTCGATGTGCTTCGAGGCGGCGCAGGCAGTCATGAGGCGTGGTGCTGTGTGCGTGACAGAATCGGCGCTCGTGCAGAGGGTCATCGCGTTGGACATGGAGGGCGTCTTGACGCCCGAGATCTGGATAGCGGTGGCCCAACGCACCGGCATCGACGAGCTGAGACGTACGACCCGTGACGAGCCGGACTACGACGCGCTGATGCGGTACCGGATCGATGTGCTCAACACGCACGGCGTGTCGCTCGAGCAGATCCGCGACGTGATTGCTGAGCTGCCCCTGCTGGAGGGAGCGCGGGAGTTTCTCGACGAGCTCCGGCAGCGCTGGGTCGTGGTGCTGCTGTCGGACACGTTCGAGCAATTCGACGATCACTTCCTGGATCTGATGGGCTACCCCCACCTGCTCTGCCATCGTCTTGACGTGGCCGACGGGCGCTTGGCGGGGTGGAGACGTCGAGTCGACGATGCCAAGCGGCGCGCCGTCGAGGCGTACCGTGCGCTGAACTACCACGTGACCGCCATGGGCGACTCCTACAACGATCTCACGATGCTGAGGGCGGCTGATGCGGCGAGCCTGTTCCGATGTCCCGAGGCGGTAGCCGAGGCCAATCCGGACCTGCCGTCGGTGTCCACCTACGGCGAGCTGCTGCGCTGGATCGAGAGCGTGCAGGTGCCGGCCATCCGCTGAGCCCCGGGGCTCGGGCGCCGGATACGCTGCGAGCCACATGTTCCCCACACAACGAGCAGGGACGGAGCGAAGCAATGGCGATTGAGGTCGGCGACCAGATTCCCGATGTGACACTGCGAGTACTGGACGAGGGCGGCATGCCTGCGCCCGTGCAGTCCGGCGAGATGCTGGGCAGCGGCAAGGTGGTGCTGTTCGCAGTGCCGGGCGCATTCACCCCGGGCTGCAGCAACGTCCATCTCCCGGGATACATCGAAGGTGCGTCCGAGCTTGCGGGCAAGGGTGTCGACAAGATCGTCTGCGTCTCGGTGAACGACGCGTGGACCATGAACGCCTGGGCGCAGGCGCAGGGCGCAGAGGGCATCGAGATGGCTGCTGACGGCAACGGCGACTTTGCCGAGGCCATGGGCTTGGTCATGGATGGCTCGGGCTTCGGCCTGGGTTCTCGCTCCCGGCGCTACGCGGCGGTCATCGAGAACGGCACGGTGACTGCGCTCGAGGTCGAGCCGGCAGGCGCCGTCGACGTGTCGAGCTGCGCCTCGATTCTGGGCAAGCTCTGACCAGAGGCTGAGCCGATAGGCGAAGCCGTGGCCCGAGCGGCCCGTGAAGCGACATCGGCTGTGCACATCGGCTTCGATGTCGGCGGCACGAAGATCTTCGGCGTCGCCACGGACGGTGCGGGCAAGCTGCTGCACACCGTGCGCGAGCCCACCCCGGCGGGTGCGCAGCATCTGGTCACGACGCTGGCTGGGATGGTGCGCCAACTCGCGCCCCAGCCGGGCCCGGTCTCGGTCGGCGTCGGCATGGCAGGCCTCATCACCACTGACGGGCGAGTGACGATCTCTCCCAATCTGACCGGTGTGGACGGCGCAACTGTGGGCGCCGATCTCAGCGCAGCGCTGGACATGCCGATCAGCTTCGACAACGAAGTCAACTGCGCTGCGCGCTGGGAGCTGGCAGACGGTGCGGCGCAAGGGATCGATCACGGCGTCATGGTGGCTGTGGGCACTGGCATCGGAGGAGCGTTCATGCTCCGCGGCGAGGTGCTGCGCGGCAGCTTGGGCCTCGCCGGCGAGCCGGGGCACATGATCGTCGAGGCGGGCGGACGCGCCTGCCCGTGCGGGAGGCGGGGCTGCTGGGAGATGTACGCGTCGGGCTCTGCGTTGGACCGGTTGGCTGGCGAGCGTCTCGGCGGCGAGGTGCGGGGTCCCGATGTCACCGCCGCAGCGCGCCATGGCGATGTCGGGGCGCTGGAGGTGCTCGGCGAGTACTCATACTGGCTGGCACTCGGCATCTCGAATCTCTGTGTCCTGACCGATCCGGAGATGGTGGTGATTGGCGGGGGCTTGAGCGAGGACTGGGATCTGATCGCCCAGCCGGTCGATGAGCACCTCACACAGCTGCTCATCGGCCGCACGGCCGAGTCGAGACCCGCGGTGGTCCGATCGAAGGCCGGCGAGCTGTCCGCAGCGCTCGGCGCCGCACTGGGCGGTGCGAGAGAGCACAGCGCCGCCTTGGGCGGCGCGAGGGAGCACCGTGCGGCCTTGGGCGGCGCGCACACAGAAGGCGCAGTTCCAGACGGCGGTTCCGAGCCAGTGACATGAAACCGTTGCGCGCAGCGGTGCTGATGCTGTTGATCGCAGCAGCCGGCCTGCTGCCGACGCTGGCGGCGGTGCGCGCGGGGAACACAGCCGACGATGCGGCCGCACACGCGGCGTCGCTGCGCACCCCTGTGCTCGGCCCAGCCGAACCGGCTGACCCTGACGACCCCGCCGCGACTGCCCCCGGCGTCGATGTGTCGGCGTCGACGCCGCCGATGCTTCGCGCCGAGCGCGTACCCGACGCGCTGTGGCGAGCGGCACAGCAGCACCACATCGGCAATGAGATGACCGCGTTCAGTTCCGACTGGCCCGAGCCGCACTGCCTCGCGATCTGGATCGACGGCGTCGAAGTGTTCTCCAGCAATGCCGAACCGGTGATCCCCGCGTCCGTGCAGAAGCTCATCACTGCCGCAGCAGCTCTGGCCGTGGTCGATGCCGATGAGCGGCTGGTCACCCAGGTGCTGACGGATGCGGAGATCGTCGACGGCGTCCTTGACGGCACCGTCTGGGTCGTCGGCGGCGGTGATCCGCTGATCATGACGCAGTCCTATGCAGATTCTCACCGGCGCCAGCCGCAGCTGCGCACTCCGATGGAACGCCTGGCCGACGACCTCGTCGCGCTCGGCATCGAAACGCTGCGGGGCAATCTCATTGCCGACGAATCTCGTTATGACACGACGCGATTTCCCGAGACGTGGCCGCAGCGGTACATCACGCAGCTCAACAGCGGCCCGCTGTCGGCCCTGAACTTGAACGACGGCATCACGGGCTTCACCACGACGCTGTCTGCGGCCGAGCACCCGGCGCGCTGGTTCGTTTCCACACTGGCAGACCTGCTGCGAGTCCGAGGTGTCTCGGTGGACGTCGAGATCGACGTGTCAGCGGCGCCGAGCGGCATGAGCGAGATCGCTCGCCTCACGTCGCCCCCGCTGGTGGAGATCATCCAGCAGATGCTGCGCGAGAGCGACAACACCACCGCGGAGATGATGCTGCGCGAGATCGGTCTGCGCAGTGCGGGGGCAGGCTCAACGCCGGCTGGTGCCGCGGCCGCCGAGCGGATCGTGTCGGACCTGTTGCCCGATCAGTCGCGGCCTGCAGTAGTGGACGGTTCGGGATTGGACCGGCAGAACATGGTGACGTGCAGCTTCCTCGCCGCGCTGCTGGATCGCTTCGGCATCGACTCTGCTTTCGGGGCGGGATTGCCGGTTGCTGCACACACGGGGACACTCTCACACCGGTTCGCCGAGCATCCCGCAGCGGGTCGGCTGCATGCGAAGACCGGCCTGCTCACCGGCGTGAATGCTCTCGCCGGGTTCATCGAGACCGACAGCGGGACGGTGACATTCGCGCAGATGCTGAACGGCGTGCCGCCCGAGGGCCGCCTCGGCCTGGAACTGCAGGAGTCATTGGCCGGACAGCTCCTGCGGTACCCCGTCGGAGACGCCGCGGCCCTGCGAGGATTGACCCGTGCCCCTGCCTGATCAGGATCCCGAGCATGCTGGGCCCGATGTCGCAAGCGAGCGTGCTGGGTCCGACGTTGCAAGCGAGCGTGCTGAGTCCGATGTCGCACGCGAGCGTGCGATGTTCCCTCTCGGATCGCCGCTGCTGCCTGGCGCTGTGCTGCCGCTGCACATCTTCGAGCCTCGGTACCGGGCCCTCGCCCGGCGCTGCACCAGCAACGATGACCCCTTCGGCGTCGTGATGATCGAGCGCGGCAGCGAGGTCGGCGGCGGCGATGTGCGCGCCGACGTAGGTTGCCTGGCCACCATTGCCCAGCACCAGGAACTGCCCGACGGACGCTGGGTGATGCTGGCCACTGGCGATCGGCGGATCAGGATCGTCGAGTGGCTGGTCGACGACCCTTACCCCCGGGCTCTGGTCTGCGATTGGCCCGACGATCCTGCAGACGTGCCCGCCCAGGAGCGCAAAGCGACCGTGGCCCGACTTCGCCGCTTGCGCGCCCGGGCGTCTGAGATCGGAGCGCTCGGAGTGACCGCGGCCGAGTCGGCAGCCATCGACGATCAGCTCGCAAAACTCGCCGTTGCGTCTGCTGGAGCATCGGCGTGGTCGTTCCAGCTTGCGTCGCTGGTGCCCGCGGGTCCGTTCGACCGCCACAGCCTGCTGTGCGCTCCCGACCCCGCCAGCCGCGTAGACGTCATCGGGGAGATCCTCGACGGCGTGGAAGAACTGCTGGGCGAACGGTAGCGTCGCCGTGACTGTGCCTCGACGAGACTCCGGCCTGCGCGCCGAGATTTCCGAATTGGTCGGCATGCTGCGGTCCTACATCGTCCAAGAGACGGTGGGTCCGCTGCGCGGGCTGGGCAGATATGTGCTGTTCGGGCTCATCGGCGCCATCGGCGTGAGCCTGGGAGTGATCTTCGGGGCGTTGGGGGTGGTGCGCGTCCTGCAGGCTGAAACTGACCTCTTCAACGCGAACTGGTCATTCGTTCCCCATGTGGCTGGCGCAGTGTTTCTCTTACTGGCGATTGCGCTGCTGATCCGCGCTGTCCGGCCCAGGCACACCGATGCCGCTGCGCCGGAACCGGCCGCACCACGGGCAGACGAGCATGCAGCGGAGGATGGCGATGGCTGACAGCAACCGGGGTGCTGGGACCGGATCGGGCACAGATAGCCAGCGCATCACGCCCTCGGACATCTCCGATCGTGTGCGACAGCTCGTCGGTGGAGCGGGTGACGCAGCCGAGCAGGTGTCCAGCGCCGCTGTGGCGGTAGCTGCCGCCGTTGGGACCGGCCTCGTGCTGGCCGCATTCCTGTTCGGCCGTCGCAGGGGTCGCCGACGCAGCACGCTTGTCGAAATCGTCCGGGTATAAGAAGCTGAACCCCATGGCGAAGCGGCTGAGGCGCATGCCGGCCCGAGCCACCGATGCACTGTGGCGACGGGCGCGGACCGGCAACGGGATATGGCTGGCCGCGGCGATCATGGCCAGCGGGCTGCGGTTGCTTGTTCGATGGTCCAAACGCGAGCGGGACGTGGTTTACCGCGGCGAGTTGGCGCCGGGCGAACAGCTCATGATCCGACACGTGCCACCTGACGATGACGGCATCCGCTCAGCGGCGGAGGGGGCGTGAAGCAACCCGACGAGCTGCAGGACGGCGAGCTGCAATCCGGCGAAACAGTGCTGATGGTCGACAGTCGACAGCGCCGGTACCTCGTGACGCTGCGCTCTGGCGGTGAGTTTCACACTCATGCTGGAGTCGTGCCGCACAACCAGATCATCGGCTCGCCAGAAGGCTCGGAGTTCCGCAGCGCATCGGGTGCCCGCTTCGTGGCGGTGCGCCCAACGCTCGCTGATCACGTACTGAAGATGCCGCGAGGCGCGCAGGTGATCTATCCGAAGGATCTCGGTGCGATATGGATGCTGGCCGACGTTCGAGCCGACATGGCGGTCTTCGAGACCGGTGTGGGCTCAGGTGCCCTGTCGGCGACCCTGCTCCGCTGCGGGGCCTATGTCACCGGCTACGAGCTGCGGGAGGACTTTGCTGAGCGAGCCGTCCAGAACGTGGAGAGCATTGCCGGTGCCGAAGCGCTGGATCGCTATGACGTCCAGCTCCGCGATGCCTACGAATCGGTCGATCTGCCCCGCAGCAATCCGGCACTGGGCAATGCCGGGACCAGGGCTGCCGGGGGACTGAGTTCTCCCGAGCGCCGGTACGACCGGGCGGTGCTCGACATCCCCGAGCCTTGGCGGGTCGCGGTGCACTTGCCCGAGCGGTTGCGGCGCGGCGGGATCCTGGTGGCGTACAACCCGTCAGTGACCCAGGTGCAGCAACTGCGCCGCACGCTGGACGACGGACCATGGGCGCTCATCGAGACCATCGAGGTCATGCACCGGAGCTGGCATGTCAAGGGAGCTTCCGTGCGGCCGGATCACCGCATGGTCGCCCACACCGGCTTTCTGACTCACGCCCGATTGATCGAGGCGTGACACGAGCTTGCGTGACCCGCGCTGCCGCATCGTGGCGGCGCCATGATCGACCGATCCGACGGCTGGTGCTGCGGACGGCACGATTGCTGGGCGCTGTGCTGTTGGTCGGCACGATGGTTGCCTGCGGAGCAGATCCCGACGATTCCGGCCGGGGAAGGTCGCCGGTCGCCAGCGTCGCCTCGATCCCGAGTCCCGACGGACCAGTCTGGTTGGGTGCACCGCCCCTATCCGTGGCGGTTGATGACGGCGTACTGGCCAGCGTCGTCGCGGTGCATGCATTCGGCTGCGGACCGGTATCTCATGGCTCGGGGTTCGCCGTCGCGCCGGGATTGCTGGTCGGCTCGGCCCATGTTGTTGCCGGATCATCAAGCGTCGAGATTGCATGGAACGCGGGCGGCGGCGATGGGCTCGTCACCTCACCGGCAGACATTGTCGGGTTCGACCCGGCACGAGACCTCGTTTTGCTGCGTTCCGATGCTGCTGTGCCGCCGCTGCAAATCGAACGCGTGCGTTTCGGCAGCACCGGGGCAGTTATCGGCTACCTACAAGGAGAGCGGCTTGAAGTGTCGCCGGCGCGTATCGAGCACCTGATACTGGCATCGGGGTTGTGGGGTGACGGAGTCGGGCGAAACGTGTACTTCCTCGCGGCCGACGTCCAGAAGGGCCAGTCCGGCGGGCCGCTGGTCGACCGGGGTGGCGTTGTCGGTGTGGCGTTCGCCACCGCGACTGGACCCGACGACGTCGGATATGCGCTCAGCCGGGGCGAACTGCTGGGCTTCCTCGGCTCGTCGGGAGTCGATGTGCGATTTGACTATCGCGGCGATGCAGTGATCCACGCACAACCGGCGAGTCTCAGCGTGACGTCCAGCGGCGACTGTCGCCTCAGATGACGAGAGACCAGGGGCTTACGCCTCGATCTGAGCTTGTCGCTTTATCTCGGCCTACGCCTCGATCTGTGCCTGTCGCTTTATTGAAGCTCACGCTTCAATAAAGATGCACTCCCCGGGGCACTCTTCGGCGGACTCGATCACGGCGTCGAGCTGCGAATCGGGAAACTCTGCGAGCCCCTCGACACCACCCGGTTCGGAGAAGATCTTGTCGCCTTCCTTCACGTAGGCAAGCCCGTCGTCGAGCAGCGTGAAGACATCGGGTGCGATCTCTTCGCAGAGCCCGTCACCGGTGCACAGATCCTGATCGATCCAGACCTTCATCGTGTAACGACCCTTCCTGTGGGGCGGCCCGAAGGGGGGAACCGAGCCACCTATGAAATCTACCGAGTCGGCGCGCGTCCTGCACGGCACTGATCGCCCCCGGCCCAGCGGCCGGACTGGCAAGCGGGCAGGCGTCGCGTCTTGCCAGCAGTGTCAGGGTAGTGTCGGCCGCGCATGGACCAGGGCGACGAGGAGTCCCAGCGCAGCAGCGCAGCCGATGCGGGCGTGCTCCGCAGCCGCATGCGCACGCTCGAGGAAGAGGTCGCGCTGCTCCGGCGCAAGCTGGCCGACACGCCGGCGCGGGTCAGCACGCTCGAAGAACGCCTGCTCGAGGCGAAGGGTCAGCTGTCGGCTGCGGTCTCGCAGAACGAGAAGCTGACCTACACCCTGCGCGAGGCGCGAGAGCACATCGCAGCCCTGCGCGAAGAGGTCGACAAGCTGACCCAGCCGCCGTCGGCCTACGGCACGTTCCTGTCCCGCAACGACGACGGCACGGCGGATGTGCACGCCAGCGGGCGCAAGATGCGCGTGGCCCTGCACCCCGACTTGGCGGAGACCGAGCTGGTCGAAGGCAGCGAGGTGGTGCTGAACGAGTCGTACAACATCGTGCTGGCCCGCGGGCCCGAGACGTCCGGCGAGGTGGTGACGCTGAACGAGGTGCTCTCCGACGGCTTCCGTGCGCTGGTCACGGGTCGCGCCGACGAGGAACGCATCGTGGAGCTCGCAGGCGACCTGCGCGACGAGCCGCTGCGGTCGGGCGACAACTTGCTGCTCGACGTGCGCTCCAACATCGTGCTCGAGCGCCTGCCACGCCCCGAAGTGGACGATCTGCTGCTCGAGGAAGTGCCAGACGTCACCTATGAAGACATAGGCGGGCTGGACACGCAGATCGAGCTCATCACCGATGCCGTGGAGCTGCCGTACCTGCACCAGGACCTGTTCCGCACCTACGACCTCCCGGCCCCGAAAGGCATCCTGCTCTACGGCCCGCCCGGGTGCGGCAAGACGCTGATCGCGAAGGCGGTCGCCAACTCGCTGGCAGCCAAGGTGGGGGAGGTCTCCGGCCAGCAGGGCGCACGCAGCTTCTTCATCAACATCAAGGGTCCCGAGCTGCTCAACAAGTACGTGGGCGAGACCGAGCGCCAGATCCGGCGCATTTTCGAGCGGGCCAGAGAGAAGGCTTCCGAGGGCTGGCCGGTGATCGTCTTCTTCGACGAGATGGAGTCGCTGTTCCGCACGCGCGGCAGCGGCATCAGCTCCGACATGGAGTCGACGGTCGTGCCCCAGCTGCTCGCGGAGATCGACGGCGTCGAGGGCCTGCGCAACGTGATCGTGATCGGCGCCTCGAACCGGGAAGACCTCATCGATCCGGCGATCCTGCGCCCTGGCCGACTCGACGTGAAGATCAAGATCAACCGTCCCGACGAGCAGGCGGCACTGTCGATCTTCAGCACGTATCTCACGCCGACGCTGCCGATCGACCCGATGGAAGTCGCCGACCTCGGAGGCGGCGATCCCCACAAGGCCGTCCGGATCATGATCGAGCGGACCGTCGACGAGATGTACCGCCCCGACGACCTCAACCGATTCCTCGAGGTCACCTACCAGAACGGCGACAAGGAAGTCATGTACTTCAAGGACTTCGCGTCGGGGGCCATGATCGAGAACATCGTGCGCCGGGCCAAGAAGAACGCCATCAAGCGGTCGCTTGCCACCGGCAGCAGCGGCATCCGGCTGGACGACCTCATGGGCTCGATCCGCCAGGAGTTCCGCGAGCACGAAGACCTGCCCAACACGACGAACCCCGACGACTGGGCGAAGATCTCCGGCAAGAAGGGCGAACGGATCGTGTTCATCCGGACGCTCGTCGATCCCGACGAGAGCGATGCGCTCGGCGGCCGAGCCATCGAACGGGTGCAGACCAGCCAGTACCTGTAGAGCACTGCACGGCCAACGGGCGCCAGGTGCTGCTCTGCGGGGTTCGCGGGCCTGAGGGCTAGGGTCTCGCGCGGTGGCGGTTCACAAGGTCGTTGGCATCGAGACTGAGTTCGGCATCATCCATCGCTGCACGGGCGACTCCAATCCCGTGGCGGCGTCGTCGATGATCATCAACGCTTACGTCAACGGCTTCCTGTGCCAGCGCGTCAGCTGGGACTTCGAAGACGAGCAGCCCGGCGCCGACGCGAGGGGCTTCAACGAGTTCGACGCGCTGGCGCCCGAGATCGAAACGCACCTGGTCAATGCCGTGCTGACCAACGGCGCCCGCTACTACGTCGACCACGCGCATCCTGAGCTGTCGACTCCAGAGTGCTCAGACGCACGCCAATGCGTCGTGTACGACCGGGCCGCGGAGGAGATCCTCATCCGGTCCATGCAGGCTGCCAACAACCTCTTGCCCGACGACGAAGAGCTGGTGATCCACAAGAACAACAGCGATGGCAAGGGCAACAGTTACGGCTGCCACGAGAACTACCTGCTGGACCGCGATGTGCCCTTTGGCAGGGTGGTGACGCACATCCTGCCGTTCTTCGTGACCCGCCAGATCTTCTGCGGCGCCGGCAAGCTGGGCGTCGAGGTCCCGATGGATGACCGCTCGCCGGCACCGTTCGGGAACCGGCCGTTCCAGATCAGCCAGCGTGCGGACTTCTTCGAGGAGGAAGTCGGGCTAGAGACCACGCTCAAGCGGCCGATCGTCAACACCCGCGATGAGCCGCACGCCGACACGCGCAAGTATCGGCGACTGCACGTCATCATCGGCGACGCCAACATGAGCGAGCTGCAGACGTACCTCAAGGTGGGCACGACCTCGCTGGTGCTGGCGATGATCGACGACGACTTCGTGCCTGAGCCCCTGACGCCTCTCGTGCCAGTGGCGGCGCTCCGTCAGGTGAGCTTCGACACCGCCCTGTCGGGGCTGATCGAACTGGTCGACGGCCGTCGCATGCGGGCCATCGACGTCCAATGGGAGTACCTGGACCTGGCCCGGAAGTATGCGCAGAGCCATGGTCTGGATCCCGTCGGCGGCGACGACGTCGGCAATGACATCCTGGATCGCTGGGAAGCCATGCTCACTGGGCTGGAATCGGATCCGATGGGGCTCGCGACGCAGTTGGACTGGGTGGCGAAGCTGCGCCTGTACGAGGCTTTCGCCGAGCGGCACGACCTCGACTGGGACGATCCGAAGCTCGCCGCCCTCGACCTGCAGTATCACGACCTGCGACCGTCCAAGTCGCTGGCCCGACGCGTCGGACTTGAGCGGGTCACCACCGACGACGAAGTGGACGAAGCGGTCTCGGTGCCGCCGCCGACGACACGTGCCTACTTCCGGGGTCGTTGCCTCGACAAGTTCGGGGATGAGATCGTGGCCGCCAACTGGGACTCGATGGTGTTCGACATCGGAACTGATCCGCTGCGTCGCGTACCGATGCTCGAACCGCTGCGAGGAACCCAAGCGCACGTGGGTAGCTTGTTGGACGAGTGCCGGGACGCAGCCGAGCTGTTGCGCCGGCTGGGAAATTAGCCGCCAGGTTCAGACTCGAACGCAAGCGGCAATCGGAACTCTCACGCATTCGAGACCCAAGCAATCGACACCGGAGGAGGCCCGAGATGGCAGAACGCGAGCAGATGCGACGGTCGGCTCCGAGGGAAGCCGAGAGTCCCGCACCGCAGGACACCTCGTCTGAAGGAGCGACCGAACTGAAGGCGGAACTCGACGACCTGCTCGACGAGATCGACGATGTGCTCGAGACCAACGCCGAGGAGTTCGTGAAGAACTACGTGCAGAAGGGCGGCGAGTGACCCCCATGCCCTTCTTCGCCCCAGGGGACGATCCGGGGGCGAGCTTCCTCGAACTGCTGCGGCGCACCGGCAGCGAGCCATTTGCCGGTCTCGCGCAGGTTCCTGCCGCGGAGGGGGGTTTCGGCTCCCTTGAGGGTTCTCACGCCACCACCGTGCTGGCGGTGCGCAGCTCCGACGGAGTGGTTGTCGCGGGCGATCGGCGGGCCACCAGTGGCAACCTCATCAGTCACCGCGACATGCGCAAGGTCTTCCCGGCCGATTCCTATTCGGCGGTGGCCATTGCCGGTGCCGCAGGCCCGGCCGTGCAGATGGTCCGCCTCTTCCAGCTGCAGCTCGAGTACTACGAGAAGATCGAAGGCAAGCCGCTGAGCCTGGAGGGCAAGGCGAACCAGCTGGCCGAGATGCTTCGGGCACACCTGCCCCAGGCGATGCGCGGCCTCCCGGTAGTGCCGATCTTCGCCGGATTCGACCCCGCCGACGGAAGGGGCAGGCTCTTCCAGTACGACGTGACCGGTGGCCGCTACGAGGAGCAGGACTATGCCACGGCCGGCTCGGGCAGCCTGCACGCCGGGACGGTCCTGAAGCTCGGCTTCCGTGACGACTTGAGCGAGCCCGAAGCACTGACGCTCAGCGTGCAGGCGTTGTGGCACGCTGCCGACGAGGACAGCGCCACCGGCGGTCCCGATCCCGTGCGCGGCATCTACCCGGTGCTCGCGGCAATCGGGAGCGAGGGCTTCCGCCAGCTCAGCGACGCCGAGTCAGGGGCTGTATTCGCTGATCTGCAAGCCGAGCTCTCTGGCGGCGGGAGCGGGGGAGCAGCCCGCGCCGACTCAGCCGGCGGCGATCTCAGTTCTGCCGGAGGCAGCCGCAGCGAGGTGTCGCCATGAGCATGCCCGGGATGTACGTCAGCCCTGAGCAGCTCATGCAAGACCGGGCCGACTATGCCCGCAAGGGAATCGCCCGGGGACGCTCGCTGGTGACGCTGGAATACGGCAGCGGCATCGCCCTGGTTGCGGAGAACGCCAGCGCAACGCTGCGCAAGGTGTCGGAAATCTACGACCGGATCGCCTTCGGTGGTGTGGGCCGCTACATCGAGTTCGATCAGCTGCGCATCGCGGGTGTCCGCCACGCTGAGCTGAAGGGCTACCAGTACTCCCGTTCAGACGTGGAAGCTCGCAGCCTCGCCAACCAGTACGCGCAGATGCTGGGGCAGTTCTTCACCCATGAGCTCAAGCCGCTCGAGGTCGAGATCGTGGTGGTGGAGGTGGGGATCGGCGAAGAGGCCAACCAGCTCTACAGGATCCAGTACGACGGGACCGTCATGGACGAGGAGGCGTACTGCTGCATCGGGGGCGATGCCGACGCGGTGCGCGAGCGGGTGGCTGAGGGCTACGACCCTGAGCTCGATGCCGACGCAGCCATCCGGCTGGCTCGCGCGGCGCTCGCCGGTCCCGAGCGTGAGATCGCTGCACCGGATCTCGAGGTGGCCTTGCTCGAGTCGAACCTCGAAGACGCAACACACCGCCGCCGGTGCTTCCGGCGTCTCGAGGACGACGAGGTGGCGGCCGCCCTCGGCGACGACGACTCCGATCAGGAAGATTCCTAGATCGGAAGTACGGTGAGCGCCGTGCAGCGGCGCATCATGGGTGTCGAGAACGAGTACGGCGTCACGTGCACACTGCGGGGACAACGGCGCCTCAGCCCCGACGAGGTGGCGCGCTACCTGTTCCGCCGGGTCGTGTCGTGGGGGCGATCCAGCAATGTGTTCCTGGCAAACGGGGCGCGCCTGTATCTCGACGTCGGCAGCCATCCCGAATACGCCACGCCCGAATGCGATTCCGTCTATGACGTGGTGTGCCACGACCGGGCGGGGGAGCGGATCCTCGAACAGCTCGTTGCCAGCGCCACCGAGCGACTGGCCGAGGAGGCGTTCAACGGCACGATCTTCCTGTTCAAGAACAACACCGACTCGGCCGGCAACAGCTACGGGTGCCACGAGAACTACCTGACCAGCCGCGCTGACGACTTCTCGAATTACGCCGAGGTGCTGATCCCGTTCCTGGTGACTCGGCAGATCTACGCCGGCGCAGGCAAGGTGCTCAACACGGCCAAGGGCGCCCGGTATTGCATTACCCAGCGAGCGGAGCACATCTGGGAGAGCGTGTCGAGCGCGACGACCCGCAGCCGCCCGATCATCAACACCCGCGACGAGCCGCACGCCGATGCTGAGCGCTTCCGGCGCCTGCACGTCATCGTCGGCGACTCGAACATGAGCGAGTACACGTCATTCCTCAAGATCGGCGCGGCTGCACTCATGCTGCGCATGCTCGAGGATCCCGCCGTGGTGCTGCGGGACATGACGCTGGAGAACCCGATCCGGGCGATCCGCGAGATCAGCCACGACATCACCTGCAGACGCAAGGTGCGCCTGGCCAATGGGCGTGAAGTGAGCGCATTCGACATCCAGTCGGAGTACCTGGAACGAGCCCTGCGCTTTGCCGAGACGAACGATCTCACCGAGGAGGAGTCGCGTGCTCTGCAGATGTGGGAGCACGTGATGACAGCCATCGCTGATGACCCGCTGCAGCTCGACCGCGAGGTGGACTGGGTCATCAAGCACAAGCTGCTCACGAGCTATGCCGACCGCGCTGGGGTCGGCTTCGACGACCCGCACATCGCACTGCTGGACCTGCAGTACCACCACGTCCACTCGACGCGAGGCGTCTTCTATGTGATGCAGCGACGCGGATTGGTCGAGCGAGTCTTGGATGACGCCGATGTGCGTCGGGCCACCGAGGAAGCGCCCCAGACGACGCGGGCCCGGCTGCGCGGGGCGTTCGTTCGCGAGGCCAAGGCTCGGCGCCGTGACTACACCGTGGACTGGGTGCATCTGAAGCTCAACGACCAGGCGCAGCGAACCGTCTTGTGCAAGGACCCGTTCCGTTCGCACGACGAGCGTGTCGACAAGTTGATCGAGTCGCTGTGATGTGCACCGTGGACCGTGTGCGCCGGCGCTCAGCTGGCTGAAAGCAGCAGATGCCGCGCTTTGCGCGCCTACGAGCCGCCGAGGTGCGTGACGTGCGGCCCGGGTTGGCGCGGGTGACCCTGTCCGACGGCAGCGAGGCGTATGCGCTCACGGACTTGTGCGGCCCGGTCGCGGCTGGCGACGAGCTGCTCGTGAACACGTCGGCAATGGATCTCGGCCTTGGCACCGGCGGGGCACATGTGGTGCACACGAACCTCACGTCGCCATTCGGGGGCGCCCGGGGGCCGGGGCGCGTCATGAAGGCCCGTTATCTGGCTGAGCAGCTGCCCGTCGACGCATTCGAGGAGGCGGCCGGCGGGGCCGGAACGGATCGCACTGCCCTTGTAGAGACAGCGCCCGATGGCGCTGATCCTCGTGAGGCGCGGCCCGCTGACATCGGTCTGGCCCTGCCATCGCTCGCGGGCGTGCGGGTGGTGCTGTGCGTGCTGCACAGCCATGCGCTGGCGCTGGCCGCAACAGTCCACGGTGTTTCCGGCGAGGCGCCGGGCTATGTCATGACCGATGGCGGAGCGCTGCCGTTCGTGCTCAGCGATCTCGCTGCCACGTGCTTGGAGCAAGGAATGATCGCGACGGCGGTCAGTGCTGGGCAGGCCTTCGGGGCCCCCATCGAGGCAGTCACCGTTGCCTCTGGCGTGGCCGCACTGGCGGAGCGGGACATCCAGCGTGTGGTCGTCGCGCCGGGGTTAGGGCACCTCGGCACTGCGAGCCCATTGGGCTTCTCGGCGCTGGATCTCGTCGGCCACGCAGCCGTGCTGGACGGGCTCGGAGCGGCGACAGCGCTGGCTGCACGTGCATCTTCGGTCGACGAGCGCCTACGGCACCGTGGCATAAGCCATCACACTCGGGCGATGGCAGCGCTGGCGCCCACTCGGACCGTCGTTCCAGTCCCGGCGAGCAGCAAGCTCGACCCGACGGCGGGCGATGCCTCATGGATCGATGAGCTGGGAGAGCGGGCCTTCAGAGCAGAGCCGATTGCAGTCGCAGATGCCCTTGCTGGCAGCGGTCTGAGCGTGAGGTCCATGGGCCGCCCGCTGGAGAGCGACGAGCAGGCTTGCCTGTGGCTGGGGGCGGCAGCAGCGTGGCTGGCGGCATCGGCATGAGCATTCCCGACGAACCCGAGGATCTGCCGCCGCCTCGGCAGCCGCTCGTTCGGCGGGCTATGAGCCGGCGCACGCGCAGCCTGCTGTCGTGGACATGGGTGCTGCTGGCCGCGGTGACGCTCGCGCTGCTGATGCGGACGTTTCTCATCGCGGCGTTCTACATCCCGTCCGAGTCGATGGAGCCCGTGCTCGAGATCGGGGATCGACTGCTGGTCTCCAAGCTCAGCTACCGCATCGGGGATCCCGAACCCGGCGATGTTGTCGTGTTTCGCACCCCGCCTTCGATGCAACCGGCGCAGACTGCAGAGCTCATCAAGCGAGTCGTGGCGGTCGGCGGCCAGCAGGTCGAAGCGGTGAATGGCAGGCTCATCATCGATGGGTCGCCGGTGGATGAGCATTACCTGTCGACCGAGGTGTACACGCGTGACTTCGGCCCAGTGCTGGTGCCTGCCGGCTACGTGTTCGTCATGGGCGACAACCGCCGTTCAAGCCAGGACAGCCGCGTCTTCGGCGCGATTCCCGAGAGCGAGATCGTTGGGAGGGCATTTGCACGTTTCTGGCCGCCCACCCGCCTCGGCGGCTTGTAGATCTCCAGCGCCGCGATCGACGCCGATCACGGTCAGGCGGGCTGTGTCTCGCAGATATCGCCCGCAGGGGCGGACCCGCCCGGAGTCTTCGATGATTCGAGGCCGGCCAGCAGACGGTCGACGTGATCGCCGTACAGGCCGTCGAGGCCCATGTCCCGCAGCGCTGTCGCCAGGCGGGTGTGCTGCACGTCCCACCCGAAGCAGAGGCGTTCGAATCGGTGGAAGAGGGCCGCGAGGCCGCCAGTCCAGTCCTTGGCGGGGAGGTTGACGGCATCGATGCCGTCAACGGCCATCGCCGCAGCCCGACGCTCGGGGCCCTCCTTGATGCGCCGCACCCGGGTCGAATCGACGATGTGGGCAGACGTGCGCCCGCGCAGGTCGACCAGGAGATCCCAGTCGCCGTGGCACAGCCACAGGCGGTCCTCCGCGCCCGCGGCACGAGCAGCAGAGATCACGGCATCTGCCGCCGCCGGGTCCTTGAGATCGACCGACAGCTCGAAGTCGGTGCCGCATGCTTTGTACATGTCCGCAAGCGTGGGAATGTCGTCACCGATGCGCTCCCGTTGCAACGAGCTGAAGGCACGGCGCACGCCCCGGTGCCAAGCAATGCCGTCATGGTCCAGCATGGGGTGACCGTCCTGGCTCAACCAGACGTCAGTCTCGAGGCCCGTCGCTCCCATATCCAGGGCCAGGGCGAACGTGTCAAGGGCATTGTCGGGGCCGTGCGCTCGCCCGCCGCGGTGTGCGAACGCGATCGGAGGCGTGCGCAGTGACGGCAATGGCTGAGGGGGCACGCCTCTATCGTGCCA
Source organism: Acidimicrobiia bacterium (assembly GCA_022821985.1). Lineage (GTDB taxonomy): Bacteria > Actinomycetota > Acidimicrobiia > Acidimicrobiales > Poriferisodalaceae > Poriferisodalis. Next base: position 13,751 of record JAJECP010000030.1, on the reverse strand, counting down.
CTTGTGCCGGCGATATGGCTGCTGCCCATCGTTGCCTTCGGCGTGCTCGCCGTGGTGAGCATCGTCATGATCCGACGGCTGGCGATGGAGTTGCGTGCGACGGCCCAGAGCCTGGCGTCGATCGCAGATGCCGCTGCGGCGGTGCGCGCTGACGTCATGCGAGCACGCGCCGCAATCGACAGCCTGGACGTGCCGTCGCTGCGCCAGGCCACTGCCGAGCGGGTGCTCGGCCTGGCGGTGCGGTGGGCCGCTCGCCGGGTGCTGCCCTTCTGATGGGTTAGCAGTCGCTGCACACGGGTCCGCCTGTGCGTGCGCGGCACAGAACCGCTGCGCAGGGTCGGGGTTCTACCATCGAGCCGTGAGCCTGCAGCCCAACGAGGTGCTGATCATCGTGCTCGTGGCGCTGATCGTGCTCGGCCCCAAGCGGCTGCCGGGCGCAATCCGGGGCATCGGCCGCGCCTTCCGGCAGGTGCGCGACTTCTCGACCACCGTTCGCCAGGAAATGGATGCCACGATCTCGCCGCCCATAGTCGAACCTGCATCGCCGCCCGCCCGTCCCGCTGCGTCAGTTGATTCGGAGGTTGAGCTGGAAGGCGCCGATACCGAGACCAAGCAGCCGAACGCTGCAGCGGAACAGCCGGAGGGTGACCAAGCCGAGATCAAGCAGCCCAGAGCTAGCGACCCGGCTGGCGATGACGCGACCAGAGACGGCGCTGCGTGAGGCTCCGGTGGCGCCGCCGGCCCCGGCCGGAGGTGATGGGTTTCTGGGATCATGTCGCCGAGCTGCGGAACCGGCTCATCTGGAGCATCGTGGCCATCGGGCTTGGCATGGTCGTCGGGCTGATCGTCTATGACTGGCTGCTCCGCGAGGTATTCCTGCCGCCGTACTGCAATGTGCTGGTAGCCCAGGAGATCGACCGGCCGTGCAGCCTGGTGATCACCGCGCCGCTGGAGGGATTCCGCACCCGCATCAAGGTGTCGGCCTACCTGGGCGTGGTACTGGCCATGCCGGTGCTGCTGTGGCACCTGTGGCGGTTCATCACGCCGGCGCTGGACCGCCGGGAGAAGCGGTGGGCGATCCCGTTCGTGATTGCGGGGTTCGTGCTGTTCTCGGCCGGTGCAGTCTTGGCCTACTTCACGTTCGAACGGGCGCTGGACTTCCTGATCGCAGTCAGCGGCGACGCCGTCGACCCGCTGCTCGGACCCGGTGCCTACCTCGGCCTGGTGACGTTCATGATGCTGGCGTTCGGCATCGGGTTCGAGTTCCCGATCGTGCTGATCTTCGCCCAGCTCGCCGGCATCGTCGAGCCGCGGCAGCTGAATCGGGCCCGCCGCTACGCCATCGTCGGAATCGTGGCCGGCGCGGCGATCATCACGCCGTCGGGAGATCCGATCACACTCGCGGCGCTGTCGGTGCCGCTGTACGTGTTCTACGAGCTGTCGATCCTGGTCGGCTACCTCGTCCTCCGCCGCCGCAGCGGTGAACCCCCGCTGCGGCGCCGATTCCGCCGGTCGCCGAAGGAGAGCGAGCAGAGCCCCGCTGCGGCCGGACCGACGCTGTGACTGCGAACGGGACCGCAGCGCCAACGCTGTTCGCGGAGCTCTTGAGTGCACGGAGCATCTCGCCCGACGGCTTTCAAACCGAGGCGTTCGCCGCGCTGGATCGGGGCAAGTCGGTGCTCGTCGCTGCGCCGACATCGTCGGGCAAGACCCTCGTTGCGGAGTACGGCATCGCAGCGACACTCGAGGCCGGCCAACGTGCGGCCTACACAGCGCCCACCAAGGCGTTGTCGAACCAGAAGCTGCGCGAGCTGCGTTCCTGGCTGGGATCCGAACGGGTAGGCCTGCTCACCGGCGACAACGTCATCTGCCCCGATGCCGATGTCGTGGTCATGACCACCGAAGTGCTGCGCAACATGATGTACGCCGGCTCATCGCACATCGCGCAGTTCGGCATGGCCGTGCTGGACGAGGTCCACTACCTGCAGGATCCTTACCGGGGAGCGGTCTGGGAAGAGGTCATCATCAGCACGCCGCCGCATATGCGACTGGTGTGCCTGTCGGCCACGGTCAGCAATGCCAACGAGCTCGCGTCGTGGGTCGAAGCCACTGCAGGCGGGTGCACGGCGGTGGTGTGCTCACAGCGTCCGGTGCCCCTGGAAGATCGCTTCCTGCTCTACGAGCGGCACAGCCGCCGTTTGGTGGATCTGCCGACGCTGCGGGACGGCCGCCCGAATCCCGAGATCGAACGGATAGTCGAGCAGGCACGTTCCCGATCCGGCGGCCAGCGCCGGCATCGACGGGCAGGCGCGCGACCGGCCCGTCCGCGCCGCTCGGAGATCGTCGAGCATCTGGCTGCCAGCGCCAGGCTGCCGGCGATCGTGTTCGTGTTCTCCCGTCAGGGTTGCGACGACGCTGCCCGGACGCTCGTCGCTGAGGGGGCGGCGTTTCTGGATGCCGCTCAGCAGCATCGCGTGCGCCAGATCGCGGCGGCGCACACAGCGGATCTCGAGGCCAGTGATCTCGACGCGCTCGGCTACGACGAGTGGCTGGGGCATCTCACGGCCGGTGTCGCGGCCCACCACGCAGGCTTGATACCGGCCTTCAAGGAGGCCATCGAAGAGTGCTTCTCGGCCGGACTGCTGGCAGTGGTGTTCGCAACGGAAACGCTGGCGGTGGGCGTGAACATGCCTGCCCGTTCGGTGGTGATCGAGCAGCTCAGCCGATTCCGCGGAGAGGGCTTTGCGCTGCTGACATCGGGTGAGTACACCCAGCTCACCGGTCGGGCGGGTCGCCGCGGCATCGACGAGACCGGTTATGCGTACACGCTGTGGCATCCGCAGACGGCGTTCGACGAGACGGCCCGCTTGGTCGCAAGCAGTGATTTCGAGCTGGAGTCGTCATTCCGACCGACGTACAACATGGTCGCCAACCTCATTGCCAGCCGCACCCACGACGAGGCAGTCGAGCTGTTGCAGCGATCGTTCGCCCAGTGGCGGGCTGATCGCCGGGTCGGCCAGTGGACCGCGGAACTCGAGGTGGAACGCAAAGCGCTGCGCGAGGCCCGGGCACGACTGCGGTCGATGGGGGGCGGTCGTGGCCGTTCGCAGTCGCACGCATCGGCACGCGGGAGGTCGTCGGGCTCGGGTCGGCACCGGCGCGGCAGGCCTGCCGACCGCCGCACCGACCGGGCACTCGTCGATGCGGAGCGTCACGCCGAGCGCGTGGGAGCACGGGTGAGCCGTCTGAAGGATCGGATCAAACTCGCCAAGGGAGGGCTGGCCCGCCAGCTCGACGCCACCAACGAGGTGCTGAACATCTTCGGCTGTGCGGATGGCTGGTCGCTGACCGCCACCGGTGACTGCCTGAAGTCCGTCTTCCACGAGTGCGATCTGCTGACGGTGCTGTGCTTGCGCGACGGCGTTTTCGACGGTGTGGCGCCCGCTCAACTCGCCGGCCTGGTGTCGGTGCTGACCTACGAACATCGCAGCAGCCAGCCGCCGCCGGCGCCCCGCTACCCCGACAACGACTCCCGCGAGAGGGCAGCGCACATGTTCGAGCTGGCGTCACAGATCAACAGCGCTGAGCGACAGCACAGCGTGGCGCCGTCGCGCGCGCCCGACGCAGCCTTCTTCGCCATTGCCCATGCCTGGGCTGGAGGGACGGCATACACCGATCTGTGGCACGGCGATGCGGGGGGCGACCAAGTGCCCTCTGGCGGCGATTTCGTTCGCCAGATGCGCCAGCTCATCGATCTCGTCGACCGGATCGCAGGCGTTGCCTCCCAGCAGCGCACGCGGCGCACCGCAGCCGATGCCTGTTCGGCACTCGACCACGGTGTCGTCGCTGCAGCTGCCCGAGTCTCCGATGGCCGGGTGGGGGAATCTGTCACCGCGGCGCCGGGAGACGGCTTCGTGTCGTTGCCGGTGGTGACACGCACGCGCAGGCTCACGTGACGGTCCGGCGCAACGAGCCGTGGGGAACCGCAGCGATGCTGCCCGATGGGGCGCCGATCGCCAGCAGCAATGCCGAATTGCGCCGGTTGACCACCTGCCAGCGCACCGGTGACGCGCCGGCGGCGCCGGTCGGCGTGGTCGGCGGCGACCTGTGGCGCGTGGTGGGCGCACCGGCAGGCGGTGCGGATCGCCTGCATTCCGGACACGCGCGAACAGCGCCCATTGACCTCATCGAGGTAACTGCGGACGGCGAGACGCACTGGGCTTGCGTCGGGGCCATCGCGCGCAACTCGTGGTGGCGAGGCCCCGTCGTGGTTGCCATGAGTGCCGAATCGCTCGGGCCGTGGCGACTGGCACCCGCAGCCCATCCCAACGACGGACGGCTGCACGTGCTCAGCACCGGTCTGGACCAGCCAGGGCTCAGCGTGGCCCAAAGAGCGCTGGCCCGTCGGCGGCTGCGGTCCGGCGCCCACGTGCCGCATCCGGCAATCGCCGTGCGGCGTGTGGAGCGCTGGTGGCATCGGTTCGACCGGCCGCTCGGACTCTGGCTCGATGGCGAGCGGGTCGGCAGATGCCGCGAGCTGATTCTCGCAATCCGACCCGACGCAGCGGTGATCGTGTTCTGAGTTGACGCTGTTCCGTGCGCCCTGTGACATCCCCTTGCCGCTTGCCCATGGGCCATACCATCGGCGCAGTGTCTCCGCCGACCCGACCTGCCGGTGATCCGGTGATCCACTACACCACCGAGACGTTCACGTCTGCCGAGCAGGACATTCTGCGGCGCTATGTGACGAATCTGCGCCAGCCGGTCTTCGCACTCGTGAACCTGCCTGAAGTGGTGAAGGGGGCGCTCTTCGCCCGTTACTCCAGGACGCACAAGAGCCTGCGGCGGCTGCTGCTGGACGAATTCGTGGACGACCTCGACATCTCCGGCGACGAGACCATCGACGCCACGGTGGGCGTCGCCCGCGCCGAGCAGCTGTACCAGCGCGTGTTCGTGGAATACGGCGACGACTCGGTGGCGCAGCTCGGAGCCGTGCATCTTGCATGCGAGCAGGCCTCCAACCTGCTCACCAAGATCCTCGAACGAGGGCGGCTGATGTCGTACCTCGAGCAGTCCACCCGCTACCTCGCCTACGACGAGCGAGTCCAAGGGCGGTACCGGTACCACCGGCCGCCCGAGGTGATGGGCTCGCGTGCGGGGACTCGATTCGTCGGCGACGTGGACCGCATGTTCGACGCCTACGGCGACATGGTCCGCCGCATGACCGGTTGGCTCACCGAGCATCCCGATGCGACAGCCGGTGCCGCCGCCGGCAGCGACCTCGCGCGCCGGCGGGCCATCCGTGCACAGGCATTCGACGCGGCGAGGGGTCTGTTGCCGGCGGCCAGCCTGTCCAACGTCGGCATCTTCGGCAGCGGACAGGCCTACGAAGCACTCCTGCTGCGGATGCGAGCGCACCCGCTGCCCGAGGCACGCAGCTACGCCCAGATGATGCTGACCGAGTTGCGCAAAGTCATCCCCTCGTTCCTGCGGCGCGTCGACCAACCCGACCGGGGCGTCGTGTGGTCGGACTACCTCGAGGCCAACCGGGTTGCGATGTCGGAATTCGCTGCAGACCTCTTCGCCGCGGACGAACCGGAGCCGGTGCCCGAGGTCCAGCTGACCGACTGGGATCCCTCCGGCGAGGACAAGATGCTGGCGGCCATGCTGTACCCCTACACGTCGCTGGGAGAACCGCAGATCGCTGCCCGTGTGGCCCAGATGACCGAGGCCGAGCGCATGGAGCTGGTGAAGCGATACTGCGGCGAACGGACGAACCGGCGCCACCGGCCGGGCCGGGCGCTCGAACGCCTCGACTACCGGTTCGATGTGCTCGCCGACTACGGCAGCTTCCGCGACCTCCAGCGGCACCGGCTGCTCACCATCGAATGGCAGCCGCTGAGCCCACAGCACGGATACTCCGTGCCCGCGCTCGTGGATGCAGCCGGCGGGGGAGAGGCCTACGACGAGGTGATGGAGCTGTCAGCCGAGCTGTACGACACGCTTGCCGAGGCGGTTGGGACGCTCGAGGCGTCGTATGCCGTGTCGATGGCCTATCGCGTGCGCTACAGCATGCAGTTCAACGCTCGTGAGGCCATGCACCTCATCGAGCTGCGATCACAACCTCAGGGGCACGAGGACTACCGGCGGGTCGTGACCGAGATGTATCGCCAGATCGCCGAGACCGCAGGACACCGGGCAGTGGCTGCGATGCTGACGCACGTGGATCTGTCTGAGGGCATCTTGGGACGCCTGGGCGCCGAGGAAGCCACGGCCCGACGGCAGTCTGCCGAACCCGCTTGACGGTCGAGCCCCGGGGGCCTCGCCTGATGGAATGCTCCGCATGGACGTAGTGGCCCGCCTTGCCGACAGCGAGCACGTGGGAGTGCTCGCGCAGATGGCGGCAGACGCCGTGGCTGAGCAGGTGGATGCGCGGGGCGGCTGGGTCTGGTCGCGCCGGGAGGTGAGAACGAGGCCGTTCGAGCAGAGCATTGCAGAGGCCCTCGATGATTCCGACAGTGCGGTGTGGATCGGAGAGATCGACGGCACGCCGGTTGGCTATGCCGTTGCGGTTGTCGAACCATTGCAGACCGGAGAGATGCTGGGGCGCGTCGCCGACCTGTATGTCGCTCCCGGCGCCCGCGAGGTCAGCGTCGGGGAGGTGCTGATCGGAGAGGTGCTGCAGTGGTGCACTGAGCGGGGCTGCGTGGGCGTCGATTCGCTGGCGCTGCCGGGCAATCGTGCCACCAAGAACTTCTTCGAGACATTCGGATTCACTGCACGTCTGCTGGTGCTGCACCGCAAGCTGGCGCCGGACACTGAGTCTCCAAGCGAGCCGACTCCCGAATCGCCGTGAGCGAGCCGGTTCCTGAAGTTTGTGTCGGCGGAGTTGCGGTGCGCGGCAGCTCCGTGTTGCTGGTGCGCCGTGGCCGACCGCCGGCAGAGGGACTGTGGGCGTTCCCTGGGGGGCGTGTCGAGCCCGGGGAGTCTCTGAGCGACGCCGTCGAGCGCGAACTGGCCGAAGAGACCGGGCTCGTGGTGCGGTGCGGCCAACTCGTCGGCGTGACCGAGCACATCAGCGAGCAGTTGCACTTCGTGATCTTGGACTACGCCGTGGAGTGCCCCGCCGATGCGATGCCGGTCGCCGGCGACGACGCTGCCGACGCCCGTTTCGTGGGCTTCGACGAGATCAGGTCGGGTGCAGTCTCGCTGTCAGGCGGGATGCGTGACTTCCTCGACCGCCACGTCTTCGCTGGTTGAATCGCTGGCGTCGTTCTCGCTGTCGCTCGACGTGCCAGCGTCGTCGGCTGCGGCTTCAACCACAGGTTCGCTCGGTGCTTCGGCGTCGTCTGCCGAATTCTCGACTTGTGCCCCGGCAGCGTCCTCGCTGTCAGCGTCTTCGGTGGGGGTTTCGGTGTCGCTGCCCGCTTCGGCCGAAGCCTCCGCCGCCTCGCCCTTCGGTCGGCGCCCGCGGCCGCGCCGTGACTGGTTGCGCGGGCGCGCCTCGGTCGGGTCGATACCCAGGGCCGTTGCCACCTCGGGCAGGCGAGATGCCACCTTGCGCACCGCTTCGAGCAGCTCGGGGGTCGGCTCGGCCGGAATGGCAGGCAGCACCACATAGGGCCGCACCGGCGAGTACGCCACCGCCTCGAGCACAACGGCGATCCGGTGCTGGGAAGCTCCGGTGCCCAGCGCGGCATTGGCCTGGGATGTCAGTTCCTGAGCGATCTCGGGGGGAAGCGGCGCGCCGGCCTTGGGAGGGCGGGAGCTGAGGCGCAGCGCTCGCACGACGCGCCCTTCCGTCAGGGTGGTCCGCAGCTCGTCGTGCCATTCATGCTGGCTGCGCTCGACGCGATCGTTGAGCCCTTCCCGGATCTTGTCGGCCAGATCCCGGGTCTCTGCGTCGCGGGCGAAGTCTTCGGCAGCTACCAGCACGGAGCGAAGGTCGCGCAGGTCGACCCGTTCGATGCCGGCGATAGCGGCGTCGGCGCGGTCGCGCCACTCGGCGATCTGCACTGGCCTGATCAGTGATTCCGCGAGCTGGAGCACACCCTCGGCCGGCACTTCGGGCGCACCGTCGGCAGCCGCCTTGCGATTCTGTTCGGTGATCTCGGCCCGCACCGCAGCGAGGCCGCCGCGTACCACCTGTTCGGCCACTACCTGCTGCTCGGCCGGCAGCGAGGCGATAAGTGCCTCACGGTGCTTACGACCAGGGCGGAGCTTGCGCGCTTTGGGGCGCGGGGGGCGGTCGGGGGTATCGGGCTTTTTCTGGACGTCGGCATCTCGCGCCTGCCGCTTGCCGCTGCCCTCACGCCTGCGACGACCTTCGTCCTCGCGTCGCTTGCGCTGCTGGGGCTTGTCCCCGCTTGAGTCTGCGGCACCGTCACGGCTCCGGCGTGCTCCCTGGCGCTTGCGCTGGGAGCCTCGCGAGTCTCGCTCGCCGCTTCGGCGGCGTCCTCGCTCGCCTTCGCCACTGCGCTTGCGGCCGTCACGACCGCGGCTCACCCTGGTTGTCGTCGTTCCCGCGCCGCGATCCGGCGGGCCGATCAGCTCGATGCGCTCTGCGGGTGGCTTGCCGCTGCGAGCCTTGGGCGGGAGCACCTCGGTGACGAAGATGCCGTCGACCTCGAACTCGGCGTCGACGCGCAGAACATCTCCCGCAGCGGCGCCCTTTGGCAGCAAGCCGCCATCCAGCACGCCTTTCGGCTCTTTCGCTCCTGCGGCGCGCCATGTCCACGAGCCGTCGTCACGCCGGCTGGTCAACTCGACTTCGAGGCGACGGCTCACGGCGCCTTCACCAACACTCGCGGGAGGTTAGTGGCGTGCCTCCGGTTTGGCGGCACGGGATCACGCAGCGCCGCAGGTGCTCCTGGGCCCGATCGGAGGCCTGCGAGAAAATTCCTCGGAGGGGGACGGCAATCGTCGTACCCTCGAAAGCAGCTACCGGGTGCCCCGCGTTACCGCGGTTCACCTAGGCATTCGTGGCGCGCTCACGCACGCCTGTAGCTCTGCAACACCACCAGTCCCTGAAAGGGCCTCCGACGATGGCCGGACCGACCGCACCGACGACGATCGCACGCGAGATCCACGAGATCGATGTCGCCGACGAGATGCGTGACTCGTTCATGCCCTATGCGCTGTCGGTCACGACGGCGCGGGCGATACCTGATGTTCGTGACGGCCTCAAGCCGGTCCAGCGGCGGATCCTCTATGTGATGGACGATCTGGGACTGCGACCCGGCTCGCCGTTCCGCAAGTCGGCTGGGGTCGTGGGCGAGGTGATGGGCAAGTACCACCCCCACGGTGACAGCGCGATCTACGAGGCGATGGTCCGCATGGGCCAGAACTTCGCTATGTCGGTGCCGCTGGTAGAGCCGAAGGGCAACTTCGGCAGCCTCGACGATCCGCCGGCCGCCTACCGCTACACCGAAGCTCGGCTGCGAGGCGCTGCGATGACGATGGTGGCCGACATCGACGAGAACACCGTCGAATTCGCTCCGAACTTCGACGGCGAACGGACCGAGCCCACCTGCTTGCCGGCGCTGCTGCCGAACCTGCTGGTGAACGGCGCCAGCGGCATCGCAGTGGGCATGGCCACCAACATGGCGCCCCACAACCTCGGTGAGGTTGCCGAGGCCATCAAGCTGGTGCTGCGCCGCGCCCAGCGCCGCCCGGGCATCCAGACGCTAATGGAAGTGCTGCCAGGGCCCGACTTCCCCACGGGCGGCAGGGTGCTGTGGGACGAGCAGCTCGCCGAGGCCTATGAGACCGGTCGTGGCTCGGTGCGAATCCGCGCCACGGTGCATTTCGAACGGTTGACGGCCACCAGGCAGGCCATTGTGGTGACCGAGCTGCCGTACATGGTGGGGCCCGAGCGGGTGCTCGCCAAGATCCGGGAACTCGTCAAGGCAGGACAGCTCGACCAAGTTGGCGATGTGAACGACCTGTCGGGCCGCACCAGCGGGCTGCGGCTGGTCATCGAGTGCAAGCCGCACGCCGACCCTCAACAGGTGCTGGCCGAGCTGTGGCGGCGGACGCCATTGGAGGAGTCGTTCGGCATCAACAACGTGGCCTTGGTGGGCGGAGTTCCGCAAACGCTGGGCATCCGGGAGCTGTGTGAGCACTACATCACCCACCGGCTCGACGTCATCGTGCGCCGAACACAGCATCGGCTGGATCGGGCGCGCGAACGCGAGCACATCGTGGAGGGTCTGCTCATCGCGCTCGACGCCATCGACACGGTGATCGCCATCATCCGGGGCTCCGCCGACGTGCAAGCTGCCCGTGCCGGTCTGATCGAGCGGCTGAGCCTGACCGAGGTGCAGGCCAACCACATTCTCGACATGCAGTTGCGGCGGTTGACGGCCTTGGAGACGCAGAAGCTGCGAGACGAGCTGACCGAGCTGCGTACGGCCATTGCGTCGTATCTCGCCATTCTGGAATCCAACGAACGCCGTCGCCAGATCGTCGCCACCGAACTCGACGAACTGGTCGAACAGTTCGGGGTGCCCCGCCGCAGCAAGCTGGTGGAACGTGCGGAGGTCGACGCCGAAGCAGCACGGCTGGCCGACGAGGCGGCCGAGACAGCCAATGGCGGCTCGGCTGGTAGGGGAGCGCTGGCTGGAGTGGCTGGTGGGGGAGTGGCAGTCGCCGGTGTGAGCACGGTGACGCTGTCGACATCGGGTTTGCTCGGGCGCCGTCATGCCGAAGACCCGCTCGCAGCCAAGCCCGGCCGCCACGATGTGCTGGCGGCAGAAGTCACTGTGTCCGATCTCGAAACGGTGACTGCGCTCACCGATCGGGCACGACTGCTCACGGTGGATGTGCGGGTGATTCCCGAGATGGCGCGCGGCAGCAGGGGAGCGCCCCAGAGCGAGATGTTCGATCTGTCCAGGGGCGAACGGATTGTGGCGCTGCTTGCCGCGGAGACCGGTGCGGGCCTCGTAGCGCTGGTGACTCGCAGCGGTACCGGCAAGCGCGTCGATGCAGCCGAGCTGCTGGCGCGCCGCGACGGCGCCTCAGCCATGACGCTGCGCGATCGCGACCGGCTTGTGGCCGCGTTTGAGGCACCTGACGGATCCGAGCTGGCGGTCGTGTCCTCCACCGGTCATGTGCTGCGCACGGCGTCCGACGCCTTCGCTCCCAAGGGGCCGAACGCCGGGGGAGTGAACGCCATGAAGCTTGCTGCAGGGGCCACGGTGCTGACTGCCGCGCAGGTCGCGTTCGGCTCGTTGGTGGCTGCGGTCACCGATGAAGGCACGCTCAAAGTGACCGACATGTCCGAGGTGCCCGCTCAGGGCCGAGGCACCGCAGGTTCGCCGACTGTGCGCTTCGGCGGCTTCGAGACATGCGTTGCCTACGCATGGGTCGGCGTGAATCGCCAGATCGCCGCCATCGTGGCTGACGACGGCGATCCGAAGCGGCCCGACCCCACGCCGGTGCGCCCAGAGCTGGCGCCCACCAAGCGCAACCTGCGGGCCCGGCGGACAGGCCTCAGAATCGTTGCTCTCGGTCAGGATCGGTTCGCATGAGCATGACCACTATCGACCCCACAGCCGACGATGGTCCCAACCGACCGATCGTTCCCGCCGCAGCGGCGGGAACCGGCGTATACGACGCCGACGCCATCGAGGTGCTGGAAGGCCTCGAAGCGGTCCGCAAGCGACCCGGCATGTACATCGGCGGCACCGGTTCTGGCGGGCTCACCCACCTGTTGTGGGAGATCATTGACAACGCCGTGGACGAAGCGGCTGCGGGGCACGGCAAGCTGATCGAGGTCTCCTTCCACGGCGACGGTTCCTACGAGGTCGCCGACCAAGGTCGCGGCATTCCCGTCGACATCAAGGAAGGCGACGTGACTGCGCTGGAAGTGGTGTTCACCGAGCTGCATGCTGGGGGCAAGTTCGGCAACGGCGCGTACGGCGCGTCGGGAGGCTTGCACGGCGTGGGCGCTTCGGTGGTCAACGCGCTGTCATCGCGCATGGAGGTCGAGGTCGACCGCAATGGCCGCACCCACCGGCTGGAGTTTCGGGACCGTGAGGCAGGCAATACCGACGCTGCCGGGCGCTTCCGGCGAGGTCATGCGCTCAAGATCGTGGGGAAGGTGTCACCGAAGCGGACCGGCACGAGGGTGCGTTTCTGGCCCGATGCCGACGTGTTCGATGCCGATGCCTCGATCAGCTACGCCGAGGTTCGTGAGCGCGTGAAGCAGACGTGCTTCCTCGTGCCCAAGGTGAAGATCTCCCTGACTGACCGCCGCCGCGAACCGATCACGTCTGAGGAACTGATGTCGTCGGGAGGCTTGGCCGACTTCGTCGAGCAGTTGCGAGGCGATGCTGAGCCAGTGGGCGGCCTGATCGAGCTGCACGGCACCGAAGATTTCACCGAGCAGGTGCCGGTGGACGGTCAGCTCACCGAGGTCGTCCGTCATTGCGAGGTGGATGTGGCGATGCGCTGGTGTGCATCGTTCGACGCCCGCATCGTGAGCTTCGTCAACACCATTCCCACGCCCGACGGGGGCACCCATGTGGCGGGTTTCGAGCGGGCGCTCACGACTGCCGTGAACGGGGCGCTGGCTGACGCCGATCTGCGCAAGCTGCGGCGCCTGCGAGATGACGCCCGCGCCCAGCGCGACGACGCGCAGGAGGGCCTAGTAGCTGTAGTACGGGTGACGTTTCCCGAACCCCAATTCCGGGGTCAGACCAAGCGCGAGCTCGGGACGCCCCCGGTGCAGCGCACCGTCAACAACATCGTTCGCGACGGTTTGCGCGACTGGTTCTCGGGCACGTCGGCATCGAGCAAGCGGACCCACGTGAAGGCGGTGCTCGACAAGATCTCCAACGCCGTGGTGAACCGGGTGACCACCCGCCGCGCTCTTGACGAGCGGCGCAAGGCGGCAGCGCTGGGATCGGGGGGCATGCCGGCCAAGCTGGCCGATTGCCGGCTGCATCCCGGGGGCGAATTGTTGATCGTGGAGGGCGATTCGGCCGCCGGGCCGGCCAAGCGGGCGCGTGACAGTGCCTGGCAGGCGGTGCTGCCGCTGCGTGGCAAGGTGGTCAACGCCGGCAAAGGCACGGCCAAAGCAGTGCTCGACAACGCGGAGGCGACAGCGCTGTTCACCGCCGTGGGCGGCGGCTCAGGACCGGCGTTCGATCTGGATCAGACCCGCTACAGCCGCGTCGTGCTGCTGGCCGACGCCGACGTAGACGGCAGTCATATTCGCTGCCTGGTGCTCACGCTGGTGTACCACTACATGCGCCCGCTACTCGACGTCGGCAGGGTGTTCGCCGCCCAGCCGCCGACGCACGCCTTCACGATCGGTCAGGAGAAGCGGTTCGTGTACGCCGAGGCAGAACGGGACACGCTGATCGCCGAGTTGGACGCAGCGGGGCGGCGCTACCGGCTGACGCGATTCAAGGGCCTCGGCGAGATGGACGACGACGAACTGTTCGAGACCACGCTCAACCCCGAGACGCGAGTGCTGCGCCAGATCACCGTTGGCGATGCGCGAGCGGCGCAGGAGGCATTCGAAGTGATGATGGGCGCGGCGGTCGACCCACGCAGGACCTTCATCGTCGCCCACAGCAGCAGCTACGGCCACGCCCTCGACATCTAGCAGGGTGCTGAAATTTGGCGGGAGGCCCGGTGTTGTGGCTGGTTGGGTGTGTGCGGGCGGGTTTGGGGGTGTCTGCTGGAGGTTCTGGCGGGCTGTGTGGGCCCGGCGCTGGGGTGTCTGTCAGGCGGTTTGGGTG
>JAJECP010000041.1 GCA_022821985.1 Acidimicrobiia bacterium | reverse complement strand
TCACATACAGTGCAGTCGCGAGGGTGTCCAAGTCCGGGCCCATGCCGAGAACCTCCAAGATCGAAGCGTGACTACACCCCGAGCTTGGACACCCTCACCCCACCAACGGCGGACCCCACCCCTTGGAACTAACCATCTAGGTACGGGAACTTCTGCCCGGGAGCGATAGCCCCATACTCCCGGAGTCCTGGCTCGGCCCTGCGCTCGGGAAGCCCGAGAGGCGGCACCTTCACCGTGACATCCGTCGCCAGCGATTTGCCGATATTGCAGACAGTCAACAACGGCAGCGCCGCGTCCGTGTTGTCCAGATAACAGACAACGAACGGACGATGCTCCAACCAGTACAGCCACACCAGCACCAGCAGCGCCACAGCAGAAACAACAACTGACGCCACACCTAACAGGACCATCGGGATTCCCTTTCGCACGCAATTCTGCTCAGATTCGGTACGTGGTTGTTGGGGCCGGGGGAATAGGGAAGAAACCAGTCCATGTACTCCCCGGCGGAATGCCGCCGTAGGTGCGTCGCCGCCGGTCCGTACAAGATGACCCTCCAGAGCAGGCAGGAAGCCGCTTCGACGAGGGCTCGAACCCGTCACGCGCAGTCAGACGCAACACACCGGGGCATGTGGCGGTGACTGTGATGTCGCCAACCGCTCCTGGCACGCGCAAGCGGCCTTGGAGCAGGCTGCCATCGCACAGTTCCGAAGCAAGCGACCTGAAGCGCAGGCTCGGGTCGTCGCGCTGTGCCTTTGGAATCACCTCACGCACATCGATTCCGAGTTCAGCACCGAGGCGCATCGCTGTGGTGTGATGCAGTTGATCCCAGCGGCGACACACGTCTAACGCCTCAGGGCCTGGCTTGCCGAGCAGCCCGTCACGCGCCTTGTCCCGCACACTGACTCAGTGCATACCCATGTCGCTGGCCTGAGCGATGCCGCTGTTGGGATGCTCCAAGTAGCGGATGAGCTCTGCGGCGATCCAAGCCTGTTCCTCGTCGTCGACGCCGTGATGGGCGACCCGCTGCACCGCTTCTGCGAGAATCCGTGTCCACGAGAGGTGATGGAACTTGACCGAGCCGACGCGCAGTGAATCCGCCCGTGGCGTCGGATGTGCGCCGTCGAAGGGGCGACCTCGCCGGAAATCGTGATCAGGCAGGCATAGCCTTCGGCCCGGGCAAGCTTCAGGTACTTCTCGATCTGGCTGAGTTCCTGCGGGCTGTCGCCAGTCTTTACTTCGACCAAAGCAGTGAACGCGTGCTTACCGGAACTCACGCGTATCACGCCGTCGGATCGCGGCGTTTCGCCGTCGGCCGTCTTGTACGGCACTTCGGTGCACGCCTCGACCGCCGCCCTGTCCGCCTTGCTTGCTCCGAGCGGCCCCAGCAGACGTCGGGACAGCGTCCGAACCATGGTGAGCACCGACAACAGGGCTGCGGTGGCCCGTTGCTCTGCTTCCTGTTGGCCCTTGACGCCTGCCACGGAGAACAGCCGAACTTGGTGGTTGTCGTCAAGCATCGTGCGTTCTTTCGGTCTCACCGGCGAATCCGCAGCCTAGGTCTCGGGGTGCGGCAGGGCAGATGCCATTTGAGTTGCGTCTTATAGAACTGACGGCGTCGGCCGCGAGCGGGGGCGCAGCACAGCTATGTCCCATTCGCCTATTCCCATTCGATGGTGCCGAAGGATCTGGAGGTGATGTCGTAGACGACGCGGTTGACGCCGGGCGCTTCGTTAACGATCCGCGACGAGATCACCTCGAGCAGGTTGTGCGGCAGCATGAAAATGCGACCCGCCCCAGCCCGGGCTTCAACACTCAGTCGACTGCGGCCGATCGCGCAGTCATCACCCGGCTCGGCGAGCGCGAATCCGAGGGTCAAGCACCGAGCAGGGCCGCTGGGATGACTGCGATGCCGTCGCGGCGGCGGTATGCCTCGGGTCCCGTGGTGATGACGGCGGCGTCGGCCAAGACCGGTCCGAGGCGCTCGGCGAGCCAGCTCAGATGGCGGGTGTCGCTGTCGGAAGCAGTCCGTGTGAGCTTCACCTCAAGAGCCACGATGCGGCCTCCGGGGCCCTGGACGATCAGGTCCACCTCGTGCTCGCCGCCCTGGGTACGCAGGTGGAACACCTTGGCCTCGTTCGCCTGCGCGTACACCCGCACCGACAGGGTGACCAGCGACTGGAACAACGAGCCCAGCAGGCTGCCGTCACGGGGCAGGTCGTGGCCGCCCCCATGGCCGTCGGCGAGCGCGTCGGCGTCCACCTCCAGCAGCCGAGCAGCCAGGGCGGGGTCAGCCATCTGGTGGACTGGCGCAGCAGCCAACCGACGCAGGTGGTTTCGCACGGGGAGCCAGGCCGGGACCTCCTCGATCATCCACAGTCCTTCGAGCGCTGTCCGATAGGCAATGGTGGTCGCCTTGGTCGGCTTGTCCGCCTCGCCCGGAGACGCGGCGTCGCGGATCTTCTCGAACGTCGCATTCGTGGATGTGGCCGCCGCATAGGCAGCCATCCAGCGGCGGAGCGCGGCGCGGCTGCGCATCGTGCGTCCCTGCTCATGAACATGGCGCTCAGCGACCCGGTCGAGGTAGCCGTCGAGGAAAGTGCGCACGACCCGCTCCGACCGCCCGAGCACGGCGGGAAATCCTGAACCAGTGATCTGAGCGGTGTAGTCGGCGAGCGTCAGCGGGCTGGCGCCTTCGACGCTGGGCCGGGTGCCGCCCAGCAGCTCGCCGAGGCTCACCGCGGGCTGGCACAGCTTCCGCTCGGCGAGCGCCAGTGGACGCATCCGAACCGTGACGATCCGGCCTGCTCCGCTGTGTGTCGGCAGTTCGGCAGGCGCCGCCGAACCGGTCAGCAGGAAGCGAGGCGTGTAGGGGTCGGCGTCGACGGCGCGGCGCACGACGTCCCAAGATTCGGGCAGTCGCTGCCACTCGTCGATCAGCACCGGAGGGCGACCCTCGGCGAGCCGCGCCGGATTCGCACGCGCAATGTCGAGCGCGGCGGCATCGTCCAGACGGTGCGTCGTGGCAGCGCGGCGCAGCGCGGTTTCGGTCTTGCCGACTGCACGCGGGCCTTCCACGGCGACAGCCGGCAGCTCGGCGCACAGCACGTCGAGCTCGGCGTCCACGATTCGAGGGAGATACTCAGCGCTCAGCGTCGGCTCCCTTCCAGAATGCGCTATCGTACCAAACCGACATCTCGTATCGAACCAAAACGACGACCTCTATTGCGCCAAAACGACGACTGCTATTGAACCAACTCGCACGCGCCCTCTGCTCAGGCCGCAATTCATGCAGTTTGATGTCTGCAAACCATGCATTTGCGACAAAGAAAGTCAAGGGGCGTGAACTGTGACTGATGGCAGGCCCCGCTGTCAGCGCTTGAACAGGTCGCGTTGGGCGGCTTGCTTCGACCAGGCTCGATGACGGCGCTTCTCGGCAATCCAGCGATATACGCCTCGTCCCATCTCGAACGGGAAGAGGCTCTCCAACAGCAGCCTCGCAAGCCACAGAAC
>JAJECP010000031.1 GCA_022821985.1 Acidimicrobiia bacterium | reverse complement strand
GTTCTGTGGCTTGCGAGGCTGCTGTTGGAGAGCCTCTTCCCGTTCGAGATGGGACGAGGCGTATATCGCTGGATTGCCGAGAAGCGCCGTCATCGAGCCTGGTCGAAGCAAGCCGCCCAACGCGACCTGTTCAAGCGCTGATGGTGCGACGCGACCGCCCGGTCGCGGCTCATCGGCCAGCTCTGTGGTGCAGAAACTGGTCAAATCAGAACGTGGCTACGCGTCCGCCGAACATGGCTTGTCGATGAGCGCTTCACCGTGCCCGACAGCGATCGCTGAGCCGATCCGCCGAATTGTCTGAGGCTTGGCGGGCGGCCACAACTACCGTGGCCCTGCGGCGAGTGCATGCCCCGCAGTCAATGCGCGGCGAGGGTTCGTCGTGCCTCAGAAGGGATGGCGTCAGAACCGATGGGCTCGAACGAGACGACTTCAGCAGGGGCCGCGAATGCGGCTGCATCGGTGGACTTGCCGGCGGGGTTCGCTTGCCATGTGGGCAACATCGGCATCAAGGACGACACCGACGACGTGATGGTGCTGGCGGCTGATCGGGTGGCGGCCGCAGCCGGTGTGTTTACCAAGAGTCTTTTCTCGGGGGCCAGCGTGCGTCGCAGTCAGGCCAACGTTGCCGACGGGCGAGTGCAGGCTGTGGTGGTCATATCGAAGAACTCGAACGTGGCAACTGGCGCGCAGGGTGAGCGAGACGCAGCGAACCTCGCGAATCGGGTCGCGGAACTGGTGGGTTGCGAGCCCGGCCAAGTGTTGGTCGGCTCCACCGGCTTGATCGGCGTGCCCTACCCCGAAGGCAAGATCGACACGTACTTCGACCGGTTGATCGCAGGCTCAGAACCAGCGCTCGACAGCAACGATGCCGTTGCCGCTGCGACGGCGATCATGACCACCGACACGCATCCCAAGACGGCGAGCGCCTCAGCAGGTGCCGCCATGGTGGTGGGCATCGCGAAGGGCTCGGGAATGATCGAGCCCGATATGGCCACGATGATCTCGGTGATCACCACCGATGCCGAGATCGCTCCCGAACGGCTCGACGCCATGCTGCGCCGGGTCTGCGATGTGACCTTCAACGCGCTCAGCGTCGACACCGACACATCCACCAGCGACATGGTGGTGATGCTGGCCAACGGCGCCGCGGGGCCGGTCGACGAGGCCGAACTGGAGGCTGCGCTGGGCGCCGTCAGCCTGGACCTGACACGTCAACTTGCGTTCGACGGAGAGGGAGCGGAGACCCTGATCGTGGTGACGGCGAACAGCGCCCGTGATGACGCGCAAGCCAAGCGGGTAGCCAAGGTCATCGTGAACTCGCCGCTCGTCAAGACGGCCGTGCATGGCCGCGATCCCAACTGGGGCCGGGTCGCGATGGCGATCGGCAAGTGCAGCGACGAGACCGACATCGACCCCGACCGCGTCAGGATCCGTTTCGGCGACCAAGAGGTGTACCCCACGCCCGCGACGGCCGAAGCCCTCGCCGAGCTTGAGGCGTACTTGGCGTCGGACGAGGTGCTGATCTCGGTGGACTTGGGCATCGCGGATGGCTCGTTCACCGTGTATGGCTGCGACCTCACCGACCAGTACGTCCGCATCAACGCCGATTACACGACGTGAGCCGACGCGCGCTCGTCCCTCGCCCGTGGCGCAGCCCGCGCCGACCGAACGACAACCCGTGAGCCCGCAGCTCATGAGCGCCGAGCCGATGAACCCAGGCGACGATCCGATCCTGGCGCCGCTCAACGCTGGTCAGCGGGCCGCCGTGCTGCACGGTGATGGTCCGGCGCTGGTGGTGGCCGGGGCCGGATCGGGCAAGACGCGTGTGCTCAGCCACCGCATCGCCTACCTGCTGGCCCATCGGCAGGTCAGCCCGTTCGGCCTGCTGGCCATCACCTTCACCAACAAGGCGGCGGGGGAAATGCGCGAGCGCATCGGCAGCCTCGTCGGTCCCGTGGCGCAGCGGATGTGGATCTCCACCTTCCACAGCGCCTGCGCTCGCATCCTGCGCAGCCATGCAGATGTGCTCGGCTACCCCGGCACGTTCAGCATCTACGACCAGGCCGACTCGCGGCGGCTCACCCGCTATGTGGTGCGAGACCTCGACCTCGATGCCAAGCGATTCAACGAGCGCGCCGTGCACGCGGCGATCTCGACGCTGAAGAACCAGCTCACCACGCCGCCGCAGGCTGCGGAGCGGGCCGAGTCGCCCGATGGCGGCGGGCCGTTCAACCGTGAAGTGGCCCGCGTTTACTCCGAGTACCAGAAGCGGCTGCGGCGCGCCGGCGCCATGGACTTCGACGACCTGTTGATGCTGGGCGTGGAGCTGCTCAGTGCCCATGACGATGTGGCCGAGCATTACCGGCAGCGCTTCGAGCACATCCTCGTCGACGAGTACCAAGACACGAACCTGGCGCAGGTGCGCCTGATCGGCCTGCTGAGCGGGCCCGCCCAGAACGTCTTCGTGGTCGGCGACTCCGACCAGTCGATCTACGCGTTCCGGGGCGCCGACATCACCAACATCCTGGAGTTCGGCGCCACTTTTGATGACAGCTCGACCTACGTGCTGGATCAGAACTACCGCTCCAGCCAGGCGATCCTCGATGCCGCCAACTCGGTGATCCGCAACAACTTCGGACGGCCGCCGAAGAACCTCTGGACCGATCAATCCGGCGGTGCCAAGCCGATCCGCTACCGCGGCACGAACGAGGAAGACGAGGCGCACTACGTCTGCGCGGAGCTGCGCCGCCTGCACGGCGACGGCCGGATCGACTGGTCTGACGCTGCGGTGTTCTACCGGTCCAACGCCCAGTCGCGCGTGATCGAAGAGGAGCTCGTCGCCAACGACGTGCCGTACCAGATCATCGGCGGCACTCGCTTCTACGATCGGCGCGAGATCAAGGACGCGCTGGCCTACCTGCGGGCCGCAGTCAACCCGTCTGATGAGGTGTCGCTCAAGCGGGTCGTGAACCTGCCCGCCCGCGGCATCGGCGACCGCACGATTGCCAAGCTGGACGATGCGGCCGCACGGGGCGACACATCGCTTGCCGAGGTGATCGACCGTGTCGAATCGCTGGGCGTGCGCGGCACCGCCCGCGGCGGCCTGCAGCAGTTCCGCGAGCTGATGAGTCGTGCTCGGGCACGCATCGACGAGGGTCCCGCCGCCGTGCTCGAAGTGGCGCTGAACGAATCGGGCTACATCCAGGCGCTGCACGATGAGGGCACCGTCGAATCCGACGGCCGGCTGGAGCACCTCGAAGAACTCGCGGGCGCCGCCGCTGAATTCGAGTCGTGCGACGAGTTCCTGGAGCAGGTGTCGCTGGTCAGCGACGTGGACGAGATGACCGATGCCTCTCAGGTCTCGCTGATGACCCTGCACTCCGCCAAGGGGCTCGAGTTCGACATCGTGTTCGTGACCGGTATGGAAGACGGCATCTTCCCGCACCACCGCTCGATGACCGATCCCTACGAGCTGGAGGAAGAGCGACGGCTGGCGTACGTGGGCATCACCCGGGCCCGTAAGCAGCTCTACCTGACGCACTCATGGAGCCGGATGCTGCACGGTCAGACCAGCTACAACCCGCCCAGCCGCTTCATCGACGAGATCCCGGCGGACCTGCTGGACGACCGCTCCGACGACACCCAGCGGCTCGGCAGCTCGCGGCGACCCGTCACCAGCGACTGGGGCGCCAATCGGCGGGCCAGCGAGCCCAGCGAGTACAGCCAACTCAGCGAGACGGAGCTGGCGGGCCGGAGCCAGCCCCGCAGCGATCCCGCCCGCCACGACGACAGCGCGGCGAAAGGCCGCGAGTCGCGGCGGGAGGAGGCCCGCCGCCGGGTGGCCGCCCGGATGGGCGAGCCGAAACCGGCCCCCTCGACCGACCTCGGGTACGGCGTCGGCGACGACGTGTTGCATGACCGTTTCGGTGCCGGCGTCGTGCAGGACGTACGGCCCGACGGCGACGACTGGGAGGTCACCGTCCACTTCGCCGACCTCGGCCCGAAAACTCTCGTCGCCAGCTTCGCCAACCTCCGCCGCATCCGCACCTAGAGGCCTGGAGCTCCCAAGAGTCTTCACAGCGGGCGGCAGGGCTCCGCTCCTATGCTCCCCGCCGTGGATCTCTTCGAATATCAGGGCAAGCAGTTCTTCAAGGGCTACGGCATGCCGGTATCCGACGGCGAAGTCGCCTTCAGCGTCGACGAAGCAGTGGCCGCCGCGGAGCGCTTGGGCACGCCGGTGATGGTGAAGGCACAGGTGCACACCGGCGGGCGCGGCAAGGCGGGAGGCGTGAAGTTCGCCGCCTCCGTCGACGATGTGCAGAACCACGCGTCCAACATCCTGGGACTCGACATCAACGGCCACATCGTGCGACGGCTGTGGATCGAGAAGGCGTCAGACATCTCCGAGGAGTACTACGCCAGCTTCACGCTGGACCGCTCGGCCAAGAAGCATCTCGGAATGCTGTCGGCCGAAGGGGGAGTGGAGATCGAGACCGTGGCGGCCGAGAATCCCGACGCCATCAGCAAGGTGCTGGTGGATCCGGCCGAGGGACTCACCGAAGAGGCCGCCCGAGCGTGGGTGGAGGGCGCCAACCTCAACCCCGCCGCCACCGATCAGGCCGTCGAGATAATGCGCAAGCTCTACGTGGCCTACACCGAGGGCGATGCCGACCTCGTCGAGATCAACCCGCTGATCCTCACGCCCGAGGGCCGGGTGCACGTGCTCGACGCCAAGGTGACCCTCGACGCCAATGCCGTGTTCCGCCACGACGACTACACGCAGTACGACGAGACCCAGCCCCGTGACGAGCGTGAGGAAGCCGCCCACGCCAAGGGCCTGCAGTACGTGGGCCTGGCGGGCAGCGTGGGCGTGATCGCCAACGGCGCCGGGCTGGCCATGAGCACGGTCGACGTGGTGAACCAGGTGGGCGGCAAGCCCGCCAACTTCCTCGACATCGGCGGCGGCGCCAACGCCCAGGTGATGGCCAACGCGCTCGAGGTCATCAACAACGACCCCGACGTGCGGGCCATCTTCATCAACATCTTCGGCGGCATCACCCGCGGCGAGGAAGTGGCCAACGGCATCATCGGGGCGCTCGACGCCGTCGACATCGAAGCGCCGATCGTGCTGCGGCTCGACGGCACCAACGCTGCGGAGGGGCGCGAGATCCTCGCCCCTCACCTCAACGAGAAGCTGGTGATGGAACCGACCATGCTCGACGCTGCCCGTCGAGCTGTCGCGATGGCCGCGGCCTGATCACGGGAGCCTCAGGACATGAGCATTTTCGTCAACTCCGACACCAAGGTCGTCTACCAGGGCCTCACCGGCTCCCAAGGCCGCTACTACGGCATGCTGAACCGCGACTACGGCACCAACGTGGTGGCGGGCACCAACCCCCGCAAGGCCGGCACCGACGTGGAAGGCGTGCCGGTGTTCGCCAACTGCACCGAAGCGGTCGCAGCCACGGGCGCCAACGCCTCCTGCATCTTCATCCCCGCGCCGGGTGTGTTTACCGCCGTGATGGATGCCGCCGAGGCGGGCATCGAGTTCGTCGCCTGCATCACCGAGGGCGTGCCGGCCCACGACGAGGCCCGCTTCTTCAACATGCTGAAGCGCGACTATCCCCACGTTCGGCTGCTGGGCCCGAACTGCCCGGGCATCATCACGCCGGGCGAGTGCAACATCGGCATCACCGCAGGGCACATCGCCAAGCCGGGCGGCCCGGTGGGCATCGTCAGCCGGTCGGGCACGCTGACCTACCAGGCGCTGTACGAGCTGCAGCAGAAAGACATCGGCGTCACCACCTGTGTGGGCATCGGCGGCGACCCGGTGCCGGGCACGTCGTTCATCGACTGCCTCGAAGCCTTCGAAGCCGATCCCGACACCAAGGCCGTGATGATGATCGGCGAGATCGGCGGCTCGGCCGAGGAAGAGGCTGCTGCGTTCATCAAAGACAACATGTCCAAGCCGGTGTCGAGCTACATCGCAGGGGTGACTGCGCCTCCGGGCAAGAAGATGGGCCACGCTGGTGCCATCGTCTCGGGGGGCAAGGGCACTGCTGCGGCCAAGATGGATGCGCTGCGCGACGCTGGCGTGCGGGTGGGTCTGAATCCCACCGAGGCCGGCGAGCTCATGGCTGAGATCGTCGCTGAGCTGTAGCCACGCTGGCGTAGATCTCGAGCAGCGCTGCAGCGTGGGCCTCGGCGCCGAACGGTGGCAGCGTCACGGCTGTTGTCGAGGCCGAGGCAGCGAGCTCTGATTGCAGGGCCTTGTTGAGCGCCGCCGCCAAAGCGCCAGCGCTGTCGGGGGGCGCTAGGAAGCCGTTGACGCCTTCGGTGATGAAATGGGGTGCGGCGCCTACGGCGGTGGCGACCACGGGTCGACCTGCAGTGAGAGCCTCCGCGGTGATCATGCCGAAGCCTTCCCGCCGGCTCGGCACGCACACCAGACGGGCCCGCCGGTACCACTCGCCGACCTCGCCGGGCGCCACGGCCCCGGTGAAGGTTGCGTTCACGTCGCGCCGCAGCGCCAGCGCCTCGAGCAGAGCACGATCGGGTCCGTCGCCCACGATGACGACCTCGGGTCGCTCGGCTGCCTCCATCAGCGCCACAGCCTCGATCAGCACATCGAAACCCTTCTCGGCCATGAGACGGCCGAGGGCGACGACCGGTCCGTCAGCCGGCGTCGGCGTGGCGGGCCCGAGCCGGTCAGTTCCCACGGGCATGGAGACAATCTGCAGAACTGGTCCGGAATGCCGTCCAGCTGACTCGGTACTCGACGGGGGATGCAGGCCGCGACGTCGTTGCGTCAGCGATGACGCCCAGCGCTGCAGGTCCTCGGAGACCGTCACCACGGCGCTCGCGCGGCGCAGTACCCGGCGTGCCAGCCATCGGTGGATGGCATTGGTGGTGACTGCGGCGTCGGAGCCGTGAATGTGCACCACGCTGGCCGTCCGCCGTCCCGCAAGGGCCGCGGCAGCAACGGCCACCAGCCCGCAGGGGAACCACCAGTGGCCGTGAATCACTGCGCCGGTACCCGAGCGGCGACGTGCCTGGCGGGCTGCGGCCAGCGTCAGCCGGGCGATCATCGGGACGACCCACAGCGCCGACAATCCGGAGAACACCCGGTAGCTCTCGCCTAGCGCTACCCGTGCTTCGATCCGGCGGGGGGCGAAGCGCACTCTGTGCACCTCGATGTCGCCCACCACGTGGCGGCGCGGCGCATCGGGGTGAGCGGGGCACACCACCGTCACCTCGGCACCTGCACCGGCCAGCGCTCGTGCGTGATCGAGCAGGAAGGGCTTGTGGTGATCGTCCAGCGACGTCGGAAACCCCGGTGCAACCAACACCACACGCACCCGCCCAGTCTCGCAGCGGTCCTGCTTGGAGCCGTTCCGTCGACGCTCCGGATGGCTCGCCGGGACCCCGGTACGCTCGGCGGGATGCCGGCCGGGTGCCAGAAGTGCCGGGGACGCCGGACCTGGCTGATGCGCAGCATCACGAGCGTGCAGCCGTGAGCGGATCCGACGGCAGCCTCGCCGAACGGCAGCGATCCGGCACTGCCGTGAGGTGGACGCTGGGCTTGGCGACCGCAGCGATGATCGTCTGGCTGGCCGTCCGCTACTGGGACGACCTGCGCCAGATCGACCTCCAGGTGGATGCCATCGGGCTGGTGGCCGCTGTCATCGTGTCGATGACCGCAACCTGGTGCCTGGCACTCGGATGGCGTGAGCTCATCGGCGGCTACGGCACGCCGCTGGCGCAAGGCCCGGCGCTGCGCATCTGGATGCTGTCCCAGGCAACGCGCTACCTGCCGAGCGGGCTGGTGCCAGTGGTCGCCCGAGCCGGCCTGGCCGCCCCGCTCGGCGTGAACCGGGCCGCAGCCGGCGCTTCGGTGATCGTGGAGACCGCCACGCTGGTGGGCTGGTCGGCAGTCTTCGCTGCGCTGTGGGCACCGGCCGACTGGCTGGGCACCGCGGGGGGCTGGCTCGCACGCATCGTGATCGGCGTCGGCGCAGCCGCCGGCCTGGTGACGCTGCCGTGGACACTGGCGGGCGCCGGGGGGTGGTGGCGCCGCATCGACGGACTGATGCAGCGGGTGGTTGTGCTGCGATGGCTGTCGGGGCGGATGCAGACCGACGCGCTCAACGCCGAGCGGCCAGCCGTGTGGCGGGCCGCGTTCATCTACGGACTGGCAGTGGCGCAGCGTCTCATGGCCTCGGTATTGCTGGCCGCTGCGCTGCTTGCCGCCGGCGGCGCCGACATCTGGCTGATTGCCGGGGCGACCGCGGCAGGCATCGTCGTGGGCATGGTCGGCATCACTCCGGCAGGGCTCGGCGTGCGCGAGGTCGTGGTTGCGGCACTGCTGGCCGAGCGCTTCGGGGTCGGCGATGCCGCGGCATTCGCCATTGCAGTGCGGGTGCTGGAGTTCGCCCATGAACTGGTGATGCTCCCGCTCGCGGCCGCGGCCGGTCGACGGCGTGGCTCCGATCATGCCGAACCGTCGTGAGGCGGCGACGCGCACGACGAGCTGATCCTGTACGAATGGACACAGGCGGCCGATGCCAATGCCGAACGGAGTCACGCCATGCCGGAGCCATCGTCGGAGGCCCACCCCGAGGAGAACTACGAAGACGTCACGGTGTACGACCTCGACGCCGACGTCGAGGAACAGCTGCTCCTCGCGCACAACGAGTGCACTTTTATCTGGGCGAACCGCGAGGGCTGGCCCGTCGGCGTGATCATGTCGTACGTCTGGCGCGACGGCCGCTTCTGGCTGACGGCGTCGAGCCAGCGGGCGCGCATCAGTGCTGTGCGACGTGATCCGCGGGTGTGCGTCGTGGTCACCAGCACCGGCTCGCCGATGCCGCGCAACAAGGCGATCACGTGGAAGGGCACGTGCACCGTCCACGACGACGCTGAGACCAAGGCTTGGTTCTACCCGGCGCTCGCTGCGGCGCTCTGGCCGGGCAACGAAGCGGGCCAGGCCGCGTTCGTCTCGTTCTTGGACTCGCCCCGGCGGGTGATCCTCGAGGTGGAGCCGACCCAGCGCATCGGATATGACGGCTCGAAGATGGCCAAGGCCACTGCCGACTGGCTCGCCTCGCGCAGCGACTGAGCCCCCCGCGAACTAGCGCTGACTGTGCTGTTGCTTCCAGCTAACGCTGACTGTGCTTTTGCTTCCAGCTAACGCTGGAAGGACACCTCAGCACCAGCGAAGAGTTGGGCGAAGTCGTCGTCGGTCTCTGCGGCCACGAGGCGATCGACCCAGCCGTGGAAGCGCTGACCGCCAGCCTCGTTGCGACCGAAGAAGAACTCGGTCTTGGCGCCGGTCTTCACTGCCCGCTGGATCCGGTTGCCGTTGTAGTAGTCCTCGTCGCGCACCACGTGCAGCAGGAAGGCCTTCTGGGCCTCGATGAGCCCGTCGAGCTGCTCGGAGAGCTCGAATGTGGCGAGGAAGTGCTGGACCGTGCGGGACGTGTCGGGAGTGTCGCCGGGAAACAGAGTCGAGATCATGTACATCCGCCCGCCGCCTGGAACGCCGTCGGCGCTCACCTGGAACCCGGCGACTGAGGCGTGCGGGAAGATCGTCCATACGCCGTCGGTCAGGAGGTCGGCGGGCCAATCGTCCTCGGGAAGATTGTCGAGCGCCAGGAACCGGCGGTCGGGTGAGGTCACCCGCTGGTGCGGACCCCACGCGTCGTAGATCGCCTTGTTGGAGTAGCCGGGCCCGAAAGACTCCCGGTGCAGGATCGGCAGGTGATAGAAGTCGAGATAGCCGTCGTAGGCCACCTTCCAGTTCGGCCCGTCGACGGCCTGGCTGCCCACGTAGGCACAGCTCGCGAACTCGTGATGGGCCAGCATCTCGCCGTAACCGCAGAGGTAGGCGTCGATGTCGAAGGGCGCCCCCGGGGTCAAGGCGCCGAAGATGATGCCGGCTCGCTCGGCGACGGGCAGCGGCGTGAGGCCATGGCCGTCGGGGTCGAGGTCGCCGAATTCGTCACGGTCGAGGATGCCGACCAGCCGGCCCTCGCTGTCGTAGCTCCACGCGTGGTACGGGCAGGTGAAGCGCCGTGCCGTGCCGGTTCCCTCCGGCACGACGATCGAGCCGCGGTGGCTGCACATGTTCACGAACGAGCGCATCTGGCCGTCGGCGCCCCGTGACAGCAGGACGGGCACGCCCGCGACCTCCAGCGCCTTGTAGTTGCCGGGCTCGGGCAGCTCGCAGGTGAAGCCCAGCGCCAGGGGAGTGCGCTTGAACACCCGCGCCATCTCGAGTTGCCAGCGATCGGAGTCGTAGTAGTTGGATGCCGGCACCCGGCCGATGTCGCCGGCCAGCGGCACCGTTCCCGCACGGGCGTGCTCGAGCGTCCTGCGTGTGAGTTCGACAAGCGTCTCACGGCTCATCCCGGCACCCCCTGCGCGAGTATGGCCGGGTTCGGGAGGTCAATCCGATGATCGACTACCAGCGGCTCTTCCACACGGGGATCCGGGTGCCAGACCTGGATGCGGCCATGGCAGAGATGGGCGAGACGCTGGGCGTGAGCTGGGCATCGGTGCAGCACAACGCAGCGCAGCAGGTGTGGACGCCGCAGCAAGGTCTGCAATCAGTTGAGCTGACCTTCACCTACTCGTGCGAAGGGCCACAGCATCTTGAGTTGCTGGCTGGCCAACCAGGCACTATCTGGGACGGCTTGGACGAGCCCGGGGTCCATCACGTGGGCGTGTGGGTCGACGACGTGGCTGCGGAAACCGAGCGCTGCCTGCAGGCTGGCTGGCAGGTTGCAGCAGCGTCCGCGCCGCCCGACGACCGCTACGGCGTGTTCGCCTACGTCGTGCCCCCGAGCGGGCCGATCGTCGAGCTGGTCTGGTCGGCGATCGAGCCGCGCTTCGAGTCGTGGTGGTCAGGCGGCAGGCTCGGCAGCGAGCGCGACTGAGAGCTCAGTCGGAAATTCCGTTCTCGCGCGCGGTCACGTCCACAGCGGTTTCCGAGACAGCAGCCACCGCACCTGTCGAACGGTCGATGCGCGGCCCCAACCCGTCGAAGTACAGCTGGTAGAAGTGCCGGATCTTGGTCTCCTGGTAGGAGGCGAAGATCACCTCCTGCTGCTCCTGGGCTCTCAGGCCCTGCTGCACCAGCGGCAGGTTGAGCGAGTCCTGCTGGAAGATCTTGGACAGCGGCCCCAGCTCGGGCGCCAGCGTCCAGTCGTCGTCGAAGCCGAGGTGACGCACCTGCGCCGGTGTCGGTCGATCGGCCGGATCGGGCGGGGCCAGCGGAAACAGCATCACCTCGAAGATGCACTCCTGGGGGTTGTCGCCGTTCGGCCGGAACCTGTACATGATCGGGTTGAAGCAGCCCCACGGCGACCAGTTCGGGAACACCGAGAAGAAGATCGAGTCGATGAGCTCGGCGTCGCTGACAGCCTCGACGTCGACGGCGTCGCCCACCTGCCGTTGCACCTGGGCCCGCTTGCGGTCCGCCAGCCAGCCGCGCACGTTGGTCACCTCCGGCGGGGGATGGGGCGTCATCAGCGGCATCTCTTCCAGGCCCGGTGGCAGCGGGCCGCCAATCCACTTGCACAGGTGCGGGTCGGCCTGGGTCTGCGCACCGTCGATGTGGTTGCCGTGCTCGTCGAAGGTGCTGACGTTGCCGTCCAGGTTGGTGACGGCCACCTGGCCCTCGTCGTTGCGCTCGTAGATGTGGCCGCTCAGCGGATGCCGCCAGCGGCCGTACTCCTTGCCGTCGTCGATGCGCTCCCAGCGGGGCTGCCCGTCGAGATGCGGGCTGGGCACGCCGGTGGCGGTCATCGCCCGGCTGTAGTTGCCGAAGGTGTCGTAGCGGCTGTTGGCGTCGCCGAGCGATTCCATCAGCGTGGGATGGGTCGCCACCACGTGGTAGCTCTCCATGAAGGCCTCTTGGCACGTCTTCCAGTTCATCGGCATGAGCTTGGAGACGTGTGCCGCCTTGTACCGGCGCTCGAACGGCACGAATTCGAAGTGGTCGGCCAGGTCGCCCAGGTAGTCGGCCAGCGGCGCGGCATCGCGGTCGGGGTTGATGAACACGAACCCGTGCCAAGTGTCGACCAGAGCCTCGGGCAGCCCGTAGTCGGCCATGTCCACATCGGGAAAGTCCCACTGGCAGGGGATCTCCCGCAGCGAGCCGTTGAGTTCCCAGCACCAGCCGTGGAAGGGGCAGCGAAGGCTGGACGCGCCCCGCCCGTGGTGCTCGCGCAGCTTGCGGCCCCGGTGCAGGCAGGCGTTGCGGTAGGCCTTGATCTGGTCGGGGGCGGTGCGGACAATCAGGAACGACAGGTGCGCGATGTCATAGACGTGGTAGTCGCCGACCTCGGGGATCTCTTCGGCGAGGCAGGCGAGCTGCCACGCGCGGCTCCACAGTCGCTCGACTTCCAGGTCATGGACGTCGTGCGCGTAGTACACCCGGGCCGGCACCCGCGTGTTGCCCGGCAGGTGCTCGCCGACTCGCCGCAGGACGTCCGATACCGGATGCGTGTCGTTGTCGAACAGCTCGTCATAGCTGATCCCAGCCGAGCGATCGGTGCCCGTCAGCGTTTCGGTCATGGCAAGAACGTAGCGACCGGTGAGCGATCCGCAGTCGGCGGCGGCAGGCTGTAGCGGTGCCGCACCGGGACATGATCGTGATCGGGGCCGGTCCCGCCGGTGCGGCGGCGGCCATGCGTGCTGCGGGCGCCGGCATCAAGGTGACGGCGTTCGAGAAGGCTCCTGCCGGGCGCGACAAGGTCTGCGGGGACGGCCTGACGCCGCGGGCGGTCGCTGCGCTCGACGAGCTGGGCGTGTCGCTGGAGGAGGCGCACCGCATCGCGGGGCTGCGGATGATCGCCGGACGGCGCGTGCGCGAACTGGACTGGCCCGCCAACGGGCAGTTCGGCCCCTACGGCGCAGTCTGGCCCCGCCGCCGCCTGGACAGCGCGCTGTGCGACGGCGCCGCTGGCGCCGGCGCCGAGCTGTGCTTCGGCACCGAGGCGCTGCCGATCATCGAAGACGGCCGGGCGGTGGGCGTAACGGCCGGGGGCGAACGCTGGACCGCCGACTTGGTGGTGCTGGCGGCCGGCGCCCAGGGCCAGGCCGCCCGCATGCTGGGTGCGTTGCGCGATCCCGACGAGCCGTTCGGCCTGGCCATCCGCACCTACGCCGAGACACCCCGCCACGCCGAGGGGTACCTCGAGGCTTGCTTGACGCTGCGCGACGCCGAGGGCACTGCAGTTCCTGGCTACGGCTGGCTGTTCCCCGCCGGCGACGGCACAGTCAATATCGGCGTGGGCGCCCTCAACACCATGAAGGGCTTCGCCAACCTGAACCTGAACCGGCTCTGCGACAGCTACCGCGACCTGGTAGCCGAGAGCTGGCAGCTCGGCCCGTACCTGGAGCGGCCCCGGGCGTGGCGCCTGCCCATGAGCGCCACCAAGCGGCACGGTCCCGGCTGGGTGGCCATCGGCGACGCAGCGGGGCTGATCAACCCGATGAACGGCGAGGGCATCGACTACGGCCTCGAAACCGGGATTCTGGTGGCCGACCTGTTCGCCGAAGATCCGCCCGCGGTTGCCGACACCTACGACCGCATCGTCGCCGAGAAATTCGACGCGTTCCTGCGGACAGGCCGCCGGTTCTCGTTCCTCATCGGCCACCCCCGCATCCTGCGAGCCGGCCTGCGGCTGGCGGTCGGCACCGACGCCATCGCCCGCCTCACCCTGCAAGTGATGGGCAACCTCATCGACAATGAGACCCCCGGCACGCCCGGCCGAGTTCTCGCCGCCGCCGACCGCGCCCTCGCCGCCGCATCACCCACGCTGCGCAAGCTGCATCAGCGCCGCAGGCGCAGAAGCTCGCCGTCGTGTCGAACCTCTTTCGGGTCGGGTCTTCCCGATCCCCCTAACCCGCCGTCCGGCATCACAAAGCGATGCGCTACGGCGATTCGCCGTCCAGAGTCGTAGTAGCCGACGAGTTCACTCATCGTTCCGTGCGGTTGACCTGACGCGACCGCGGCTCGCCCGCTCATCAGCACGAGCTCATCCAGTTCGCCGTGTTCGATCCGCGGCCAGACGAACGCGTTGAAAACTGCGCGCAGCTCTCTGGCCGAGGTCAATCGCCTGGATTCCATCAGCCGCAGATTGCCAGCGCGGACTCGCGGGCGAGAAGCGAATTCGATCAGGACCTGTGCGAACCGCTGTGTACAGTCGCGCTCATGGTCCGCGCGACGGCAGAAGCGACGCACCCTGCTCGCTCCACCGTCGGCATGCTCGAGGACTGGCTCGCTGCGGATCAAGCACAGGCGGCTGTTCTGCAAAACAGCCTGTTGGAATTGCTTGACGCTGTTGAGGATCCGTCGAAGCTCGCACTTGAAGCCCTGCGAATAGTCGCCGAGGCCACCTCAGCCGACTGGACACTCGACGAACTGCGTCACGCCGTAGGCCAGCTGTTGGCAAGTCACCGGCAGGAGTCGTCCGCCGTCGCTGGCTGACTCAGACAGGCGGCCGTCCGCTGCCGTGTGCCAGTCCCTCAGCGCGTTCGGCAGACGGCGAGCGTCCCGTCGCAGCGCTACTACGGTGGCAGCCCGTGACTGCGGTGCTATTGGACGGCCAAGCGCTGGCCGAACAGATCAAGGACGACCTGCGAGAACGGATCGAAGCCGAGGGTCTGCAGCCGGGACTCGGCACGATCCTCGTCGGCGATGACCCGGCATCGCACAGCTACGTGGGGGCGAAGATCCGCGACTGCGGCGAGGTGGGCATCGCGTCGATTCACGAAGAACTGCCCGCCGACATCACCCAGGCCGAGCTGGACGCGGTCATCGAGCGCTTCAACGCCGACCCGGCCGTGCACGCCTACATCGTCCAACTGCCGCTGCCCCGCCAGCTCGACGAGGAAGCGGCCCTGCTGGCCATCGATCCCGACAAGGACGCCGACGGCCTGCACCCGGTGAACTTGGGCAGGCTCGTGATGGGGGTGGACGGACCGCTGCCATGCACACCGCGGGGCATCCAGGTGATGCTCGAGCACTACGGGGTGCCGGTGGAGGGGCGCCACGTGGTGGTGGTGGGCCGCGGCCTCACGATCGGCCGGCCGATGGCGCTGCTGATGGCGCTGAAGCGGCCGGTGGCGAATGCGGCGGTGACTGTCGTGCACACCGGCGTGGCGGATCTCGGCGCCTATACCCGCGAGGCCGACATCGTCATCGCCGCGGCCGGCGTGCCCGGCCTCATCACGCCCGACATGGTGAAGCCCGGTGCGGCAGTGGTCGGCGGCGGCATCACCCGTGAGGGTCGCAAGATCCTGTCCGACGTGGACGAGTCAGTCGGCGAGGTGGCCGGCTGGGTGACCCCCCGCCTCGGCGGCGTCGGCCCCATGACCCGGGCCATGCTGCTGGCCAATACCGTCGACGCGGCCGCTGCAGCCACCTGAATCAGCGCGGCGGCGCGCTCGTCATCCGTCGGGGTAGAGCAGCCACAGCAATGACAGCGCCACCCAGGAAGCGACGATCAGCCAATAGGTGACCGGGTCGCCTCGCCGGGTGACGCGCTGTATGAAGCTGCTCTCGCCCGTGACGATGTCGTAGGCGGCCCAGCCCAAGAACAGCGCCGACCACATCCAGTACTGCCCGGAGAACGTCAACACCCACAGGGCGGCCAGCCCGGCCCACGTCATCCAGGGACGTCGGAGGCGGGTCAGCGGTGGATCGTCCCAGCTCTGGATCATCGGTTCTCTCCTGTGTCGGGGGCCGTGTGCACTGCCGGTGGTTCCACGCCGTTGAGGCGCCAATTGAGGTAGTGCCCGAAATCGGCGACGACCCGTTCGATCGGAACGAGCGGGCCGGGAGCGAAGTCGCCGATCGCACCACGCTGTCCTCGCTCGCAGATCGCCTTGTCCTCGGGCAGGAAGTCGGGTAGTCCGTATCCGGCGCCGTCGACCTGGCGGTTGAACCAGTTCGCGATCCGGCTCCGGCTGGGAGGGCGCGCGCCCGATGTCGTGCCCCAGGCAGCCCCGGTTCTCACGGCGCATCGTTCGGCATCGATGGGGTGGACGGCCTGCCAGAAGAACACGCCCGAGTTGAACGCGCCGACAAACCCGGGCGGAAGGCTGATCAGCAGGTAGTCGTCGCCGGAGGAGGTCGAGCCGCCCGTGGCAGTCGCCCGAGCAGAACCGGCGATGTAGTAGGCGCCTTTGGTGGGCGAGAACGGCTCGAGCGTCTCGGGATGCACCCGGAACAGGTGGTAGCTCTCCATCGCATTGAGAATCGCGAGCTTCCAGTTGCAGGCCCATTCCTGCGTTTCTTGCTGTTCTGACCGGTGTGCCACGGCGTCGAGGCCGTGTGCGGCGACGTGCGGCTCCAGCGCGGCGAACCGCTCGGCAAGCGGCTCCGCTTCGGGGTTCAGGCTGACGAAGATCAGTCCGTGCCACGATTCCACCCGGTAGGTCGGCAGGCAGTGCGCCGGCTTGTAGACGGCGTCTCGTGGCGCGTGCGGCACCGACAGCAGCCGCCCGCCGCCGTCGTAGGTCCATGCGTGGTACGGGCACTGGATCCGCTTGGTGTTGGCCGGCCGGTCGACCAGCAGCGTGCCTCGATGGGCGCACAGGTTCGACAGCGCAGCGAGTTCGACGTTCTGCTGGCGGATGAGCAGCACCGGCTGCCTGCCGACGATCACCGGCAGCTGGTCGCCGGGATTGGGCACGGCATCGGCGGTCGTAACGAACACCCAGTCGCCGTGCCAGATCGCATCCAGCTCCGCGGCAAAGATCGCGGGGTCTCGATAGGCGACGTTGGGCAGTGCCGAATCGGGGTCGAACACCATCTGGCCAGGGCTCATGCGAGCAGCATACGCGAAATGCCGCATCAAATCAACGGCCGTTGATATTCTACGGCATCAGAGCGAGGAGTCAGCATTGAGCGATCACCCAGCGGAGCCGCACATCTCGCTCCCGACCCGCGCGCTGGTGCTGTCGACTGTCGGTACCGACGGCGCGCTGCACGCCGAGCCGATCTTCGTCATGTCGGCCTTACTCGGCCACAGCGACAAGGCCGTGCGCGACTGCCTGGCCCGGCTTGCCAACGAGGGGCTCCTGGTTCGCGATGCGGGACGGGGCCGCGGCGCCAGCTTCCGAGTGACCGCTGCGGGCCGTGCGGTTATCGAGAGCGACATCGGCTGGGCCGCCTACGCGCATCGCGTCGATGCAGGTCTCGAACCGTGGGATGGATGGTGGCATCTCACGGCATTCGAAGTGCCCGAGCGGCGCCGAGCTGCCCGCGATGCCCTGCGTCGCTTGCTCATCGAGCTCGGTGCTGCACCGATCCAGTCGGGGCTGTACGTGCACCCGCACGACCTCTTCGATCTGGTGTCCCAGCTCGCCGAGCATCTCGAAGTGCCTGATGCGGTGCGCAGCTTCGTCACGCCGTCGATCCGCACAGGCCTCGTCGCGGCCCAGGACGCCGAGCCCACAGACGACGATCCGGCGGAGTTCGCAAGACGCACTTGGCCCCTCGATGAGCTCGCCGATCGCTACGGCGTTCTCGAACTCAGGCTCGCAGCGATCGAAGCGGATGCCGACCGCCTCGGCGGCGAGGAGCTCGCCGCTGCCATGTTCGCTGCCACTGCGGAAGCGGAGGCGATCCATCGCGACGACCCGCTGTTGCCCGCCCGAGCACTGCCCGACGACTGGGCGGGAAGCCGGGCGCGGCAGGCGTTCATGGCCGCTCACGCGGCAGCGAGCATCCACAGCGAGCTCTACCGCAACTCGCACTCGATGTCGTCATTCGTCGCCGAGATCGTCCGGTCGCTCGACGAGACCTCCGAGCAGTTCTGGCAGCGCTGGTGGCCCAGATTCCTCGATGCCTACCGGGCCAAGCTTCCCCCGGCCGCTACCGGCCTGGCACAGCGAGACTGACCGGCATAGAGCGGGGTGCAGAGGGACAGATGCTGCGCTAGAAACGCACGCGGCCGGGGCGGGTGCCCGGCACGTCGAATCAGGAGAGTGCAGTGAACGATCCAGTACGTGTTGCTGTGACCGGTGCAGCGGGCCAGATCGGCTACAGCCTGCTGTTCCGGATCGCCTCGGGGGCCATGCTCGGCCCCGACCAGCCCGTCGAGCTGCGGATGCTGGAGATCCCCCCGGCGATGGGCGCGCTCGACGGCGTGATGATGGAGCTCGACGACTGCGCGTTCCCGCTGCTGGCGTCACGCACCGGCACGTCGGATCCCAACGAAGCCTTCGAGGGTGCCGACTACGCGCTGCTGGTGGGCTCGATGCCCCGCAAGGCCGGCATGGAACGCAGCGACCTGCTCGAGGCCAACGGCGGCATCTTCACGACCCAGGGCAAGGCGCTCAGCGATTCGGCCAACCCTTCGGTGCGGGTGCTGGTAGTGGGCAACCCGGCCAACACCAACTGCCTCATTGCCATGCGCAATGCGCCCGGCATCGCCGACGGGCAGTTCACCGCCATGACCCGGCTCGACCACAACCGGGCCGTCGCCCAGCTCGCCGCCAAGGCAGGCGTGTCGGTGAACGACGTGACCCGCATGACCATCTGGGGCAACCACTCCGCCACCCAGTACCCCGACATCTTCCACGCCGAGGTCGGCGGCCACAACGCAGCGGCCTTGGTCGACGACCAAGCGTGGCTGGAGGACGACTTCATCCCCACCGTGCAGCAGCGCGGCGCCGCGATCATCAACGCCCGCGGCGCCTCCTCGGCAGCCTCGGCCGCGTCGGCCGCGGTGGATCACATGCGGGATTGGTCCTCGGAGACGCCCGGCGGCGACTGGGTGTCGATGGGCATCCCGTCCACCGGCGACTACGGCGCACCCGAAGGCATCATCACCTCGTACCCGGTCACCGTCGCAGGCGGCCAGTACCACGTGGTGACCGGCCTCGACCTCGACGAGTTCAGCCGCTCCCGCATCGAGGCCTCCTGGGCCGAACTCGTCGAAGAGCGCGACACCGTCGGAGGAATGGGCCTCCTCGGCTGACCCGACCGCCGTTCAGCTCAGCTGGATGTGATGAACGGCAATCCCAAGATTCGGTGCGCGGGTGAGTCTGCCGTCGGCCGTGAGCAGCGGTGCACCCCTGGTGACAGCTACGGCGACATACATGGCGTCGTAG
This sequence comes from Acidimicrobiia bacterium, assembly GCA_022821985.1. Classification (GTDB taxonomy): domain Bacteria; phylum Actinomycetota; class Acidimicrobiia; order Acidimicrobiales; family Poriferisodalaceae; genus Poriferisodalis. The sequence goes on along the minus strand of JAJECP010000031.1, from coordinate 11,007 downwards.
GCCGTGACGTTGTCGCGGTAGCGCCATGCCGTCCGTGTCAGGAAGCGATGTGAGACACGCTCGATAGGAAACGCGGCGAGGTTGTCGAGCAGCGCCTCGGCGCGCGCTACGGAGATGGCTTCGTTGGCCACGAAGCGGCGCATCGCCGAGACGACTTCGGCATCGAACAGCTCGGGCGCAGCCAACGAACATTCCGCGATCGTGTCCGCAAACACGAGTCCTGCAGGAGTGCGCAGCAGGTACTCAATCGCAGCGGACGAGTCAACTACGTAGGTGTCCAAAGAGTTCCTCATCTCGCTCGCGACGCACTTCGTCGAGGGTGGCGACGACGTCGATTTCGATGTCCAGCGGAGGAATCGACTCCCATCGTTCTTGCCATTCGGACCACTCGAGTTCGCGCTTGAGGGCCTGCAGCACGACTGCGCTCATCGAACAGTTGCGCTGCTGTGCGCAGCGCTGCAGCCGCTCATGGAGTTCATCGGGCACGTTCCGCACTTGAAGATTCGCCATTGCATGAATCTAGCATGAAATATTCATGCACTATGCCTGACACCTCGTCTGAAAAAGCAGAGAAAGTAATGAAATTCATACCTGGAGCATCACACGCGCCGCCATGCAGCACCAAGTCGATTTCGTGAGGCTCGCCGACTTGGGATTCAGCGCCTGCGGTGGGCCGGCGCGTTTCGGCGGCGATGCCTGGTCAGAGGTGGACGCTGCGAATTGGGATTGCGTGTGTGCGAGCGGCGTCTTGGAGGGGTTCGTTGTCGTTGCCTTGGGCGCAGCAGATCTCCGCACCAAGAACGCGAGCGGCAGCCAGGGCTTCGAGCGAGAGCAAGTTGAGGCGCGCACCGTCACGCACGATTTCGCCCATCGGCCAGCCGAGGGTGCGAAGCGACATCAGCTCGATCGATTCCGGCAGCTCGATGACGGTCGCGATGACGTCGACCGCGATTTCGGGCGACACGCCTCCGAGCCGGCGCGACATCGACCCGACAACGTCTTGAGCGGCGAGCGCACGGCAAAGCCGGTGGTACCACAGCCCGGTTGTGGCGATGATGCCGCCACGGGGCCGCAGTTCTCGCGGCTCTTCGCCGAGCAGCAGGCTCAGCAGGATGTGATCGTCCACGAGGACGACATCGTTCATGGACGACTCGGGCATAGGGGAGCCACAGGCTCAAGCGAGATCAGGCTCGCTGGCAGCGACCCGGCGCGCGAGCGACTGGTAGCCGCCGGCGTCCTCGAGGGCCTCGCTGAGCATTGCCCGCAATCCGCCGCGGCCCGCGGGCACCACAACCAGTAGCGCGCCGAGATCGGCGATCTCGACTGCGCCGCCGTCAGCGATTCCCCAGCGGCGGCGTGTCTCAGCCGGCAGCGCCATCTGGCCTCTCTCAGAAACTCGATAGTGCGCAAGGGCCATGGCCTCAGGTTACAAGGGAAACTTGCAGAGTTACAAGGCTCCATGTAGGCGCAGCTCGACATCTTGGGCCGTCGGGGTCTGACAGGTCCACGAGATTCCATTCGACGAGTGTGATGCGCGCGATCACCGAGAGCGCAATTGTTTTCGGAGCGCGCTATTTCCGGCCGTGTGCAGATGCCGACGTGCGTAGGGCAGAGTGCGCTGTTGGGGGAGCTTGGGGTGGCGATGTGCCTATCGCTGGCGCGCGCGGCCGATACCTACATTCGCCCTTCGGGTACTCGATCCGCTCGCCTAGGTGTGGTCTGGGTCCAATTGCAGGTGGAGGAAGCTGTCGATTGATGACTCGCGACGCCGATCTGCTCACGGACGAGGCCGTTGCGCGTGTCGTCCGATGGCTGGATGCCGCGGGTCAAAGAACTGCTCGACGAGAACGCGCCACGTCTCGGCGTCTGGCTGGGATCGTGACCGATGAAGCGGCCACGATCTTCGCGATGCGGTTTGTCGATCGCGTCATTCGGCCGGAGAGTCGCGCCGTGGCAGCGAATCAGCTTGCATCGCTGGTCAATGAAGCGCCGTTGCCCGTATTCCTTTCGACTCTCGACCGGGCCTTGCTTCGAGCGGGGGCGCGACTGGGCCGCTGGCTGCCTCACCTCGTCATGCCCATCGCGCTGCGCCGGATGCGTTCGCTCGTGGGGCATCTGGTCGTCGACGCACAGCCGGGTCGGCTCGCTGGTCATCTGCGCGACAGGGCTCTGGATGGTTTCGCGCTCAATGTGAACATGCTCGGCGAAGCCGTCCTCGGCGACGCTGAGGCAAGACGACGGCACCGCGAGGTGCTCGACACGCTGATGCTGCCCGACGTGGACTATGTGTCGGTCAAGGTGTCATCGGTCGTGTCGCAGCTCAACCCTTGGGATTTCGACGGATCGCTCACCCGGGTGCTGGACGCACTTCGCCCGCTTCTCCGGGCCGCAGCCGCCACACAGCCAGCGACATTCGTCAATCTCGACATGGAGGAATATCGCGACCTTGAACTCACCACCAGTGCGTTCAAGTCGCTCCTCGAAGAACCGGAGTTCGCGGACATCGACGCAGGGATTGCCCTGCAGGCCTACCTCCCGGACTCCTTCGACGTGTTGAGAGATCTTGTCGAATGGCACAACGAGAAGGCTGCTTCGGGCAACCGTCGAGGCACGATCAAGATCCGCTTGGTGAAGGGTGCGAACCTCGCCATGGAGCGCGTCGAGGCAGCGATGCACGGTTGGGTCCAGGCGCCGTATGCGACGAAGGCCGAGACCGACGCCAACTACAAGCGGTGCCTCGACTGGGTGCTGACCGCAGAGCGAACCAAATCAGTCCGGATCGGACTCGCCAGCCACAACCTCTTCGATGCGGCCTGGGCCGACTTGCTCGCCGGCCAGCGCGGTGTGCGCCGCCGCGTGGAGTTCGAAATGCTCGAAGGGATGGCACCCACCCAGGCGGCTCTGCTTCGCGATGAGGGGCGAGACGTGCTGCTCTACACCCCGGCGGTAGCCGAAGAGGACTTCGATGTCGCCATCAGCTATCTCTTCCGGCGCCTGGAGGAAAACGCCTCCGACGAGAACTTCATCCATCATCTGTTCGGCTTGCGGCCCCGCAGCAGTGTCTTCGATTTCGAAGCCCGCAAGTTCCGTGCGGCAGTTGCGGAACGCTGGGCGACCAGCAGTTCCCCGCGTCGTTGCCAGGACCGCCGCCGTCCCGAAGGCGCTCGTCCGAGCATCGGATTCTTCAATGAAGCCGACACCGATCCGGTACTGCCCGCCAATCGGGATTGGTCGCGCACGGTCGTGACCCAGGCCCGGTCCGATGATCCGAGCGGCCCGATCGCAGCCGTCGCTCGCCAGCGGGCGGAGGTGGACTCGGTCGTGAGCGCGGCCGCCGCCGCGCAGCGCGAGTGGGCGGCCACACCAGCAGACGAACGCCGTGAGCTGCTGTGGACGGTGGCTGACGAACTGAGTCGCAGGCGAGGCGACTTGGTGGCGATGATGATCCGCGAGGGCCACAAGACGGTCGCCGAAGCAGATCCGGAGGTTTCCGAGGCGATCGACTTTGCCCGCTGGTACGCCGAACGCGGGCGCGATCTGACCCGATACCAGCACGCCCGATTCCGGCCATTGGGCACGGTGTTGGTCGTGCCGCCGTGGAACTTCCCGGTCGCCATCCCGTCCGGTGGCGTTCTCGCCGCGTTGGCAGCCGGCAATGCGGCCATCCTGAAGCCGGCGCCCGAGACGCCGGGTTGCGCCGAGCTGGTGGCGCAATGCTGCTGGGCTGCTGGGCTGCCCTCCGGTCTGGTGGGCTTCATCCGGACGCCTGACGATGAGACCGGCCGCTACCTGGTGACCCATGCAGGCATCGACGCGGTCATCCTCACGGGTGCGTACGACACGGCGCAGATGTTCCTGTCGTGGAAACCCGACCTGCGCCTGTTTGCAGAGACGTCGGGCAAGAACGCCATGGTCATCACGCCGAACGCAGACATCGACTTGGCCGTCAGGGACCTCGTGTCGTCCGCGTTCGGGCATTCCGGCCAGAAGTGCTCCGCGGCCAGCCTGGCGATCTGCGTGGGGGATGTGTACTCGTCGCCCCGGCTCCGGCGCCAGCTCGTCGACGCTGTGACGAGCCTCGCCGTCGGCCAAGCCAGCGACCTCGCGACCGCCATGGGACCGGTCATTCGGCCCCCCGATCGCGGTCTGCTGCGTGCCCTGACACAGCTCGACGCCGGCGAAGAGTGGCTGGTCGAGCCGAGTCGAATCGATGATCAGCTGTGGACACCAGGAGTGCGTCTCGGCGTCCGACCCGGCTCGTGGTTCGCCGAAACCGAGTGCTTCGGCCCTGTGCTGGGTCTCATGCAGGCCGAATCGCTCGACCATGCCATAGACATTCAGAATTCGAGCGCGTACGGGCTGACCGGCGGTCTCCACACGCTCGACCCCGGAGAGCAGCATCGCTGGCTCGAGAAGGTCGAAGTCGGGAACGCCTACGTCAACCGGGTCACGACGGGCGCCATAGTTCGCCGACAGCCCTTCGGAGGCTGGAAACGCTCGTCAGTGGGTCCTGGCGCAAAGGCCGGCGGCCCGAACTACGTGTCCCAACTCGGCACATGGCTCCCCGTCGAAACCAGCCTCAGCGACGATGAGTGGCTTGAAGCAGCGAGTCAGAGCGACACGGAGATGTGGCACAACGAGTTCGGGATCGAGCACGACCCTTCAGGCTTGTTCTGCGAGACCAATGTGTTCCGCTACCGGCCGCTTCCCTCCATGGCGCTCCGAGTCGAGTCTGACGCTGCCCCGCGAGACGTCGAGCGCGCACGAGCAGCAGCCGATCGATGTGGCGTCCGACTCATCGAGTCGCACGCGTCCCGCGAATCAGCTTCCGAGTTCGCGTCCCGGCTCGACTTGCTTGGCGTGGAGCGTGTGCGGCTGCTGGGGACCTGCGTCGCAGATGTGAGAGACGCCGCAAACCGCCACGGCATCTACGTCTGCGCTGACAGGGTGACGGCGGAAGGCCGCATTGAATTGCTTCACTGGCTCCGGGAGCAAGCCATCAGCCAGACTGCACACCGTTACGGCAACGTCCTCGAAGATGCGCTCGACACCCCGCAACGCAGGCGCGGCGTGAACCATGGACGGTGACATGTCCCGCTCATTCGATGCGGTCATCGTCGGCGGCGGCATCGCCGGAATATCTGCTGCGTTCGCCTTGGCGGAGCGCGGCCGTCAGGTTGCCGTGGTCGAGCGCGAGGCGACATTGACCGCTCACAGCACTGGTCGTTCCGCCGCGCAGTTCCTGGCCTCGTACGGCGAGCCGGCAAATCGGCTCTTGAGCGCTGCGTCCCGGGCTTTCCTCGATTCGGATGCGAATGGGCTCGCGGCTGACCCGGTGCTCGTGCCACGCAACGTCCTGTGGGTGGCACCGGCCGGCTTCGAAGGCCACTTGAGTGAACGGGTCGAAGCCAACCAGGTCACGGGCACCGAGTGCGAGTCGATCGACGCTGCTCGCGCCATCGAGATCTGCGACGCGCTCGACCCCGAGTGGCTGGCTGGAGCGGTGATCGAGTACGGCGGCTTCGATATCGACGTCGCCGGGCTGCACCAGGCATACGTGAGGGGTGCCCGCGCGCACGGCGTCACGATCTTTCGAGAACACGGGGTCCGTGAACTCGTCAGGCAGGGCAACGAATGGCAGGTCGAAACCGCTGCAGGCGCACTGAGCTGCGATGTCGTCGTCAACGCTGCAGGCGCGTGGGCAGACGAGGTTGCGGTGCTGGCCGGTGCGCAGGCTGTGGGCATACGGCCCCTCCGCCGGACGATCTTCACGTTCTCGTCGGGCTTGGATGCCGAGGGCTGGCCGCTGGTGATCTCCGTCGACGAGAGCTTCTATTTCAAGCCGGAAGGACCGGGTCAGTTGCTGGGATCACCCGCCGACGAGCATCTCGACAGCCCCTGCGATGCCCGGCCGCGTGAGATCGACGTAGCCAGGGGGATCGAGGCGGTCAACCAAGCGACCCGCTTTGAGATTCGCTCGGTTCGGTCCACTTGGGCCGGGCTGCGCACGTTCGCGCCCGACCGCATTCCCGTCGTTGGTTTCGATCCTCACATCGACGGTTTCGTCTGGTGTGCTGGCCAAGGCGGCACCGGCATCCAGACATCCCCGGCAATAGCGTCGCTGACGGCTGACGTGATCTGCGGCCACGGGCTCACGGGCGACGCCGCACGGCTTGAACGCGAACTCGATCCGGAGCGATTCTTCGATTAATCAGTGCCTCTTGCACAATTGCAGAGATCGAGTCGAGCTGATTGCACAAGATCTGGCGATCAGGTGCGCACATAGGGTGCATTCTGACGTCCGCGCACGGGGAGGCGAGACGGCAGATGGCTCGGATTCTGTGGATCAACCCGGTCGGCACGAACGCATACGACGCACCGATCGGTGAGGAGCTGCGTCGCGAAGCTGCAGCAACCACACGCGTCGACGTGTGCTCGCTGCCTGGCGTCGGCCCGCAGCACCTCGAATGGAATGCCCTCGAAGCGGTCGTCGCGGGACCGACGATGGGTGTTGTTCGCTGGGCTGCCGAGCAACGCGGCTATGACGCTGCAGTCATCGGCTGCTTCTACGACCCCTTCCTGCGCGGCGCCCGCGAGCTGGCAGGTCCCATGGCGGTCACCGCTCCAGCCGAGGCATGCCTGCACGTCGCGGCCACGGTCGCAGAGCGCATATCGATCCTTGTCGGACGCCGCAAGTGGATACCCGAAATGCACGAGAACGTCGTCAAGTACGGGTACGGCGGGCATCTGGCGTCGTTCCGGGTGCTGGACATGAGCGTCGACGAGTTCCAAGCCGATCCATCAGCAACGCAGCAGCGGATACTGGACGAAGCAGAGCGCGCTGTCCGCGACGACGGTGCAGACGCCGTCGTGCTGGGCTGCACCATCGAGTTCGGCTTCTATCGCGAGGTGCAAGAAAAGATCGGCGCACCGGTCATCGATGCCATCACCGCGCCGCTGCGCTACGCCGAGTTCCTCGCTGGGCTCGGTATTGACCACGGCTGGCGCACCAGTCGAGTCGGCGGTTACGACTCGGTGCCGGCCCGAGAGCGAGAGTGGATTCCGATCGTGGAGCCAGTGATCGACATCGACCTCCGACCCTGACACGCAAGCCCGGCCATCGGTCCGCCACGGGCACTGTGAGCCTGCACAGCGACCCGCCGCCGGAGTTCGAATCACCGACCATGTGACGGAGAGGCAATGGAAACGCTGACAGCCGATGACATCGAGGCGCTCTGCCTCGGCGCGACGCTTCTCGGCACTGGGGGAGGCGGAGACCCCTACATCGCCAAGCTCGTGGCCCACCAAGCGCTGGAGACCTACGGCCCGGTCCAGGTGGTGGATGCCGCCGACCTGCCGCCCGATGCACTGGTGCTCACCACGGCGGTGATCGGCGCTCCCACAGTGATACTCGAGAAGATTCCTGCGGGCACCGAGTACGTCGGCGGGGTCCGGGCGCTTGCTTCCTACCTCGGCAAGGAGCCTGCCGCGATCATGCCCATCGAGGTCGGTGGGTGCAACACCCTGCTGCCCATCGCCACGGCCGCCGAGATGGGCCTGCCGATCGTCAACGCCGACTCGATGCGTCGTGCGTTCCCGCAGATCGAGATGACCGTCTTCACACTCGCCGGTCTGCCGGCCGGGCCGCTGTCTGTCGCGGACGAGAAGGGCAATCAGGCAGTCTTCGAGACAACCACGAATCACGTCGCCGAAACACTCGCCCGCACCGCGGTCATCCAGCTGGGGCTCGCCAACTCCATCAGCTGTTATCCCCTCACCGCCGCGCAGGTCGCGGAGCACGCGATACAGGGCTCGCTCACGTACTGCACCGAAGTGGGCCGCTTGCTCCAAGCCGTGAAGGACGGTGACGAGGGGGCCTGGGAGCGGTTCGTGAGTGAGTCCGGGTCGAAGAAGTTCTTCACCGGCAAGGTGATGGACCTCGACCGGCGAACCACCGACGGCTTCGCCCGCTCCACGGTGATCCTCGAGGATCTCGACGGTCTCGACGCAACGATGCGTATCGAGGTGCAGAACGAGAATCTCATCGCCTTTGTCGACGGCGAGCCCGCAATCACCACTCCCAACCTCATCTGCTTGCTTGACTGCGAGACCTTCGAGCCCATCACCACCGAGGCGTTGGCCTACGGGAACCGGGTAATCGTGATCGGGATGCCGTGTGCGCCTGAATGGCATCAAGACGGGATGCTCGACCTCGTCGGGCCCCGCGCATTCGGTTACGACATCGACTTTGTGGAGCTTCCAGCATGAGCACGGGCGACGAGTTCCGCATCGGCATCGACGTCGGGGGCACGAACACCGACGCAGTCGTCATCGACAGCGCAGGCAATGTCGTCCGCGCAGTCAAAGTCGCCACCACTCCCGAACCCATTGAGGGCATCCGGGAGTCGATCGACGAACTGCTCTCGGACGTAAACAAGTCGCTGGTTGCCAAGGCGATGCTCGGAACGACCCACCCGACGAACGCGATCATCCAGCGTCGAGGGCTCGACACCGTGGGAGTGCTGCGCTTGGCGGCCCCCTCGTCGCTGGGCGTGCGCCCGGGTGCAGCCTGGCCTGCTGACATCCGGGACATGGTGATCGGCGCCTCGGCAATCATCGAGGGCGGCAACGAGTACACCGGCGCGGAGATTGCGCCGCTGGACACCGATGCCATCCGGCGCTTTGCGGCTGAGGCCACGGCTGCGGGATGCGCCGCAATTGCCGTGTCGGCTGCCTTCAGCCCGGCTACGAGCGACCATGAGCTGCGCGCGGGCGACATCCTGGCCGCTGAGCTCGGCTCGGACCTTCCGGTGTCGCTGAGCCATCAAGTGGGTTCACTCGGCCTGCTCGAACGCGAGAACGCGACGATCCTTAACGCAGCACTGTTGAGCGTTGCGTCCAGCGTCGTGGACGGGTTCGGTGCGGCCCTCGCTGCCCACGACCTCACCGTTGACGCGTACCTCACACAGAACGACGGAACGCTGCTGACTGCGGCTGAAGCCGGGCGCTTTCCGGTGCTCACACTGGGATCAGGACCCACGAACTCGATGCGGGGCGCGTGCGCACTGGCCGGGGTGAACGACGCGGTCGTCATCGATGTGGGCGGCACTTCGGCCGACGCCGGCATCCTGGTGGACGGCTTCCCGCGCGAGTCGACTGCTGCCATCGAGGTAGGCGGTGTGCGAACCAACTTCCGCATGCCGGATCTGATTTCCATCGGACTCGGCGGCGGCACCATCGTGCGCGACGCGCGTGCCAGCAACGGTTCGGACCTGGCCATCGGCCCCGATTCCGTCGGTTACGCCGTGGCCACCGAAGCCATCTGCGTCGGGGGCGACACGATGACCCTCTCGGACGTGTCGTTGGCATCCGGGCGCCTGGACGGCTTCGGCAGCCCGGAGCTGGTCTCCCACATCGACGCCGGCCTCGTCCGCGACAGCCTGGCCTGGGTCGATGACCAAGTGTCGATCATGAGCGATCGGATGAAGTCGAGCCGGGACGAGATCACCTTGCTGGCGGTCGGCGGCGGCGCGCACCTCATCGCCGAACGCGTGCCCGGGACCTCGCAGGTGCTGAGGCCCCAGCACTACTCGGTGGCAAACGCCTACGGAGCCGGCATCGCCGAGGCGTCGGGGACCGTCGACCGCGTCTACAGCTATGACCGCACGAGCCGCGAGGAGTGTCTTGACGATGCGAAGGAGCTGGCGGCGAATGCTGCCGTCCGGTCCGGCGCCCACCCGGACCGCATCCGGATCACTGCGATCACCGAGGTGCCGATGACCTACGTGCCCGGCGGCGGTTGCCGGGTCTTGGTGAAGGCTGTCGGACCGCTCGCCTGAAATGCAACTGCCGATCGCCGACGCTCACAACGACCTGCTGCTGGCGTGTATGCACCGCAGGGAGCGAGGTGTCGCTGATCCCTTCGGCGACGATTGGCTGCCGGGCCTGCGAGCAGGCGGCGTCGTGTTCCAAGTGCTCCCGATCTTCACCGAAGAACAGTTCGTCGGCGAAGCTGCCCTGAGGCGCACGCTGGAGATCATCGCCCTCACCCGTGAGATAGCGGAGCTGCATCGGGCGGACGTGGCCATTGTCGAGCACGGTTCCGACATCGACTCGGTCATCGACAGCGGCCGGATAGCTCTGCTGCTGGCATTAGAGGGCGCCGAACCCATCGGCTCGTCGCTCTCCATGTTCGAGACCTTGTTCCGTCTGGGTGTGCGCCTCGCATCGCTCACGTGGAACCGGCGCACCATGCTCGCCGATGGCACAGCGGAAAGAGGCACCGGCGGTCGGCTCTCTTCGCTCGGCGTAGAAGCCATCGCCGAGATGGACCGTCTGCAGATGGTGCTCGATGTCAGCCACCTCTCCGACGCCGGTGTGGGGCACGTTGCTGAGCTGACGACAGCGCCGTTCGTGGCAACGCATTCGTCGTGCCGAGCGCTGTGCGGCCATGCACGAAATCTCACCGATGCGCAGATCCGTTTGGTGACGGCTTCGGGCGGATTCGTCGGGATCAATGCCTTCGGACCGTTCATTTCGGAATCGGCACCCACGCTCGATGGCTTCATCGATCACATCGAGCACGCAGCAGCCATCGCGGGTGACCGTCACGTCGTCATCGGTGCCGACTTCATCGACGATCTCGTGCGCACCGTCGACCCGATACTCGGCCGTCAGCTCTTGGTCGACCCCGACGAGCTCTCGCTCATTGACACCTTGAAGGCGCCGGCCGATTTCGCGCGCCTGTCGAGCCGGCTGGTCGAGCGATTCGGAGTACAGCGGGCGAGCCAGTTCGCCAGCGCGAACATGGTGGACTTCTTTCGATCTGCGGTGATCTGATGCGAAGATTCCTCTCTCCGCTCTGCCTCTAGCAGGGTGCTGAAATTTGGCGGGAGGCCCGGTGTTGTGGCTGGTTGGGTGTGTGCGGGCGGGTTTGGGGGTGTCTGCTGGAGGTTCTGGCGGGCTGTGTGGGCCCGGCGCTGGGGTGTCTGTCAGGCGGTTTGGGTG
>JAJECP010000020.1 GCA_022821985.1 Acidimicrobiia bacterium | reverse complement strand
ACCGGTCCAACCTGACCGGCAAGACCAACGGCTGGAAGACCATCCTGAACACACTGACCGTCCACTACGGCGACCGGATCGCCGACCACATCCGATGAAAACCATCACGGCCGCTTACACAAAAAACCGGACAGTCCCCCGACGGTCGGGTGAATGCGTTCGGACGGCAATGGCGTGAGACGGTTGTTGCAAGGATCTACGAGAATCAGTGTGCATCTGTATCCAGGACGGGGCGCGTTGCCGCCTACTACGAACTCAGCGTGCCGTCAGGTGTGACATCGCGTGCGACCTATGAGATGGAGCTTGATCTGTATGTGCGTACCGACGAGCCGCCTATCGATCCATTCGCCCCCATTCATTGGTACAAGTCGCTGCCGGACATGGATGTTGTCCTTTGGCCGCTCGGGAGCGACGGCCGGCCCGGTGCTCCGGTCCCGTTGAGGCTCTCTGAGGAGCCGACGAATCGTCGGCAGCGGTTGGTTGCGAATGTGCGGGCCGGTGATTATGTGGTGGAGGTCATCCCCCGATATGCGACGGCGCCGACGGTGCAGCAGTTCCCGGAGCTCGCTTACAAGTTCACACTCGCGGTTCTGACGCCGTCGGCACGCCAGCATCTGGAGGATGTGTTCCAGTTGGGCAATCTCCGTCTCGGCGGCAAGGGCGCGACTCTGGCGGGGTTCCTTGATGCGCGGGGCACGCTGCGCTACGGAGCCTCCGAGGAGAATCCCACAGACGACGACGATCTGTTCGATCCTGAGAGCGCGCTGTATCCGTGGCTCCAGTTCGGCGTTGACCGCTGCAGCATTCCTGCGGGATTGATCGGGTGGGTGGAAGCCCGAATCCTCGACCTCGCGCATGACTATCACTTGTATTTCATCCGGGATTTGGTAAACGAGGAGTACCTCGTCGACTACGCGGACTTCTACGGCACAGAAGTGCCGATTGTCTATGCATGCATGAGACACGATTTCAATTGGAAGAACCCGTATCGCATCAAGGTCCACTTCGATCACAACACAGATCGAGGCATCTGGAACAGCCAATTCGTCGGCGAGACCAACCGACGTATTCGAGACGACATCTTGATTCTGTGCAATGCAAACCAAAGGACTCAGGTGGAGACCTCGACTCGATACACGTGGACACTCGATCGTAGCGGACTGGAAGACTGCACAGACATAGCCAAACTAATTCAGTTCGGCCTTGATTTAGTTCCAGTTAGCTACTCGAGATATGAGAATCAAGGCTAGCGCGATGCTCTGTGGAGGACAGAACATGCAGAATCGCATAAGTGAAACTTCTGGAGCCCTTAGCAGGCGTTTGAATGAGTGTCGTTACCGGGCATGGTTGCTAGGGGTAGCCAGCCTAATGCTGGCCTTGAGTGCAGCATGTTCTGACTCGTATACTGAAGCTGAGGTCGGTGTTGAGGAAATCGTAGACGAGTACATCGAGTCACTAGACACCTACGCACGCTACCGGACTCATGAGGAGGAAATCGCGGCGTGGGACTTGGAGTACGAGTGGTTTCAGAACGAGGCGGACGAGCAGGAGCGCGAGCGATTCATATTCGAGCAGCTGATCAGGGGGAGAATGATCGGTGCTCGCGACTCATTACCCGATGAACTCAAACCGGGAGGCGCCCTTGAACAGGCGTACGATGATTCGCTGGACGACTGTGCTTCGGCTGCCGGCTATGAGGGTCTCCAACTGCACAATCATACTCTCACGTACTTCGAAGCCGCTTTGGTCGAGTATCGGCTCACGGAGCATGAGTTTCTAGATCTGAATCACGAATGCGCCAAGTATGCTATCGAGTATCCGACATTGTCAGAGTCTGAGCGCGAGCGCTTGCTCGGCTTGCAGCGAGACTTCTACCTCGACATAGTACGCACATTCGTGGAAGAAAACCCTGACGCCGTTGTTCCCCTCCAATAAGGGTCCGTCATAAGCCACCCTCACCGGCCTACACCACGCGCAAACGCGAAGCGCCAGTTATGCGTATTCCACAGCTGCTACATGCAAGTACAGGTCGAGTGCTCCTAGCCTTGGCAGGCGTGGTATTGCTGACGACCGGAGCGCTTGCGTATTGGGTTCTCCGAGGCAGCGAAGAGCAGACATACGGGATGTATGCGTACACCGATGGGGATCTCGGCATTCAAGGGCTCGTAGATTCATTCGTGGCGGATGAGAACTATTATGCCAAATATCGCACAGACGCCGAGTCCGGCCTGGAGCGCGCGGAGGAAGAGCGTTGGTTCGACAACGAGGCAGAGGGTCACCCTAGAGAGCGTTACTGGTTTGAGCTGCAGATGTGGCTGGTGCTCGCGGCGGCGCGTGCGAATCTGCCGGAGCATCTTGGCGAGAACGGAGCGCTCGGTGTTGCTTTCAGGGATGCGCTCGATGAGTGCGCGTCAGATGCAGGTTATCCGGGTGTGAGGCTCTATGAAGATCCGAATATTGACCCGGAACGACTCCAGAATGACGGACAAGCGTTGCGCGCGGAGCGGGACGCGGAGTTCGAGCGCTATGAGAGTGAATACGGCTTGGACTATGAGTCGTTCGTCGATTTGCGGCATGGGTGCCACCAATATGCAGACGACTACCCGACGCTCGCGATCGGGGAACGCGACAAGTTGTTGAATGAACGGCATCGCCATTTCGTTGATGCGTTTCGCGCGGTCGTGAGGGAGCATCCGGAGCATGCGGTGCCGGTCGAGTGGCATCCCGGTGCCCCCCAGCCTTGGGCAGACCACTTGATCGATCAGTGCCGCGCTGCTGCTTCTGGGGACCGGGCGATCTTGGAGGAATGCGCAGATGAATACCGCGTGGAGATTCCTGTCAACTGAGTTTATCGCGGCTGCTGCAGGAAGAGCGATATGTGATAGGGGAACCAGCAGCGTTCGGACGCGTTTCGACCGATTTTGCGGACGCGGACGCGGAGATGCTGATTGTGTTCGATGACGGTCGTCGGGTGCCGGCTGCTTCGCTGCTGGCGAGGTTGCTGGCGCATGTCGTCGATTCGTCCATTACGGCGCTGCTGGCCGCGGTCGTGGCTGTGGTGTACGAGCGCGAGTCGCTGTTCGGCGCCGACGCCTACTTGCCAATCGGCGTAGTGATGTTCCCGTTCGTGTGGGCGATGGCCGACTGCGTGTACCACGGGGTTTGCGAAGCAAGGTTCGGTCGCACCTTGGGCAAGCGGGCTCTGGGGCTGCGTTTGGTTGAGCAGGAGTCGGGGGCGAGGCTGAGCACTCGCGTCGCATGGGTTCGCGCGGCGGTGCCGCTGGCGGTGTTTGCTGCTCCGTTCGCGGGCGTGGTTGCGCTCGGCATGGTCGCATTGCCGGCGCTGGTGCTGGTGCTGTCAGTGCTGGCGTTGGCCGGCCCGCTGGTGTTCATGGCGCCTTGGGCGATGGCGCTCGGCGTGAAGCTGTCGTACCTGCGCGGCACCGGTGGGGCGACAGGCCAGAGCTGGCACGACCGGCGAGCGCACACCGTGGTCATCGCCGACAAACGGCGACGGTGACGCGGGACTGGCGTGCGCGCGCAGCGGTTGGTTCGAGGTGCACAAGCTGCCGGTGTGCGACCCTGCAGGGCGTGCGAGGCGAACGTGAACGGCTCGGTCCGTTGCGGACCGAGCCGCCGTGATGTCCGCTGTGCCGCCGAGCAGCCCGTCCGGGTCGAGCGGCGTCTGCCGCGGCGAGCGCGGGGAGGTGCTGCCGCTGCTGATCCTGTGGCCGGCGATGGTGGTGCTGCTGGTGGTGCTCGCAGCGCAGGCGCTTGTGGTGAGCGGGGCACGCGCGCAGGCCGAGGCGGCGGCGTCGGCAGGGCTGCGGGCGGCGTGGGCCGCGGCGGCCGACGCCGGGCTGGCATCTGAGCACGACGACAGCCCCCATCCGGGCGCCGACCCCCATCCGGGCACGTTGTCGATGGCGCAGGCTGCTCACGACGCAGTCGCGCGCACGGCCGCGGTGAACGCTGCGGGATGGTGCTGGTGGACGCCGGGGGCGTCGGTGGTGCGCAGCGACTGGTGTCACAGCGGCGTCGACGCCTCGCGCCGTCCCGGCGCCGGGCAGCCGGGCTGGGTGCGGGTGGAGGTGACCGGCGAGACGGTGGGGCCGTTCAGCGCCTTGTGGCCCGGACGGCTGGACCGGGTATACGCAGCCGCAGCAGGCCCTGCCCTGCTGACCACAGCAGCGGCCGCAACCGACCCCGACCGCATCGCAGCGCCCGCCGTCCCGCTGACGCTGCCGCAATGCTGAGCCGGTCCGGGCGCTGCCCAAGGTCTGTTGGCGCTTCCTTGTCATGGGGCGGTGCCGTGTGCGGCGAGGCGTGTGAGGGCGATGAGCGCTGTGCCTGCTGCGAGTGCGGGTGCCCAGGCGATGGTGGTGGCGGGTCCGTGGCGTGCGTGCGCCGCGGCAGCCTGGGGGACGGCGAGCGCTGCGCCGGCGAGCAGCGCCCACCAGGGCCATTGGGGTCCCCACCATGCGGTGAGGATGCTGCTGGCGTTGATGAGCCGGATGTCGCCGTAGCCGACCGCGCCGGGCAGCGAGCGATAGAGAACCTCGCCTGCGATGAGCACCGCGGCTGCGCCTGCTGCGACGCTCAGCAGATGTGCGGGGCGGCCGTATGCGATCGCCGCGACTGCCAGCAGCACGGCGATGAGCACGGCGGCTGTCCAGCAGGCTGTTCTGGATATGCGTCGCTCGCGCAGATCGGTGACGGCGGCGTGCGCGGCCAGCAGCGCCCACGTGCCTGCGGCTGCCCATACCGATGCCGTTCCCAGCCAGCGCGCCGCTGCCACCCGGCCATCATGACCGGCGAGCGTTCACAGTTGTCACCGCCGACTGATCGGATTCGAGACTCAGCACCGGCACTGGACATCTTCAGACGCATTCCATGGCGAGGCACGTCGATTGCGGGATAGTCCTTGTCTGTGCCGAGGCTCATTTTGATGGCAGAGATCCCTCAGCGGCAGGTGGGGAGGCGGTGACGGTCCGCTGCACCCATGGCGCAATTGCGGGGTGGGCGAGCCTGAGCCGGCCTCGTCCGCCGGGGCTGACCATGCCTGACAGCAGCAGTCGTCTGCGGTAGGCGCTGGCGCTGGATTGGCCGATGCCGGCTGTCTCGCAGATCTCGGCGACGCGCGGTGCGCTGTCGGTGCCGGCGAGGGCGGACATGGCGGCCAGGAAGCGCTTGTCGGTGTCTGACAGGCTCTGCCAGGTCGGCGCGAACAGATGGTCTTCCAGCGATTCGCTGGCTTGTGCTGCGGCTGCGCCTGCGTGTCGGGCGGTGATGGTGTTGCCCGGGCCGCCTGCTGCGCGCCACATCTTGTCGCCCACGAGCTGCAGCATGTACGGATGACCGCCGACCGCTGCCGTGGCGATGTCGAGCGCGCCCGGCTCGATATGCCCCCCGTGGGCGCGGATCGGCTCCTGCAGGCCGCGGCGCGACTGCGGCTCCGACAGCGGGCTCAGCCGGTGGATGGCGAGGCGTTGGAGGAACGTCGACTTGCGGTCTGCCAGCAGCGTCTCGGCGATGTACGGCAGCGCAGCGCCCACGAACACGAGGCCTCTCCGCTCGCGCTTGGCGATGTGCTGGATGTATGAGCCGAGCTGGCGGGCCTTGGCCAGCGGAATCGCGTGCATCTCGTCCATCGTGAGCAGCACCCGGGAACCAGCTTCGGCGGCGGCGCTGGCAAGCTCGCTCAGATCGCGCCTCAAGTCGTCGCCGTATCTCGTCCGCCGCGGCTCGGGGGCTTCGGAAACCGAAAGAGCCGCCGACAGGCCGCCGATGCCGACGCTCATTCCCGATACGTGCCGTCCAGCGGGTTCGCCTTGTGCTTGCCCCCACGATTCCATCGCGCGGCAGACTTCCTTGTGAGTCTCGGCGATCGGATCACCGTCGGTGCCTGAGACCGCGACCACCAGCCATCCGCGCTCGGCTCGGGCGGCGTCTTCGATCTCGTTGAGCGCGACGGTCTTGCCGAGCCCTCGCGGGGCAAGCAGCACGTTCGTCGCGCCCTCGCTGGCGGGGTCGCCAGCCAGCGAGGCGCACACCGTGCGGATGAGCTCGTCCCTGCCCACCAAGCACGGCGGCGTGCTCCCGAAGCCAGGAGTGAACGGCACAGCGTCGAGCGCGTCGGCCTCGTCAGGAAAATAGCGAGGTCGCTGCGGGTCCATGCGCACAGTCTACGCCCCGCAACAGCTCTCCTTCTTTTTCTTCATTATCTTCATCAATTTCATAGTTTGCATTGCATTCTTTTTCATCATGATTGCCGGTCGGGGGCAGGCGGCATCGATCCGACGCCGACTCGACACCGGGCTGCAGCCGCGCAGGCGGCCCCCGATGCTGTGGCGGCCTTGAATCTGCTGATGCCGATGCTGGGGGACTATGCGAGTCCTGCGATTCTGCGGAGGTACCGCAGCAATGTCGCCGCTGCTGCTTCGGTGCTGGTGCTGTGGTCGCTCAGCGCTGAGGCCAGTCGGGCAGCCGCCGCTCGGTCAGTGCGCGGACGCCTTCGAGGTAGTCCGGGCTGGGGATCATCTCGTTGAGCAGCCGATCCGATTCGGAGACGGCAGTGCCCACGTCGCGGTGCTGGTCCAGGTAGATCTGCCGCTTCGTCGTGGCTAGCGAGCTGGGCGCGACCCGGGCGGCCATGTCGAATGCGTACTCGTAGACGTGGTCCATGAGCTCGGACGCCTCGACGATCTCGTTGAACAGGCCCCAGCCCTCCGTCTCGGCGGCCAGGAACTTGCGGCTCGACAGCAGCAGGTCGTTGGACCGCGTGATGCCGACGAGACGGGGGAGCACCCATGAGAGTCCGAACTCTGCGGGCAGCCCCAGCGGCCCGTGGGCGGCCGTGAGCTTGGCATCCGGTGCTGCGAACCGCAGGTCGCAATAGCAGGCCAGAACCAGCCCAGCGCCCGCCGCTGCACCGTTCACCGCCGCAATCGTCACGGTTTCCAGCGCCATCATGAACGCGAAGTTCTGGTCGAACTCGGGTGCCACGCCATAGCCCGGCGTCGCCAGATCGGCCGCTGTGCCGGGGTCGTAGCCACCCTTTTCGCTGTGGCTCTCCAGGGCTTGAGTGTCGGCGCCCACACAGAAGTCGCGCCCCTCGCCGGTGATCACGACCACGCGGACCCCCGCATCCTGCTCCGCTCGCTCCAGCACCCAGCGCATCTCGGTGTGCATCCGACCGGTCCAGGCGTTGCGGCGATGCGGGCGTGACAGCGTCAGCGTCGCGATCGGACCCTCGACGGAGTACTTCGTTGCCTTCAGCTCCATGTGTCCCCCTCGGCGGCTCTCAGGCTTCGCCTTCGATGCTGTGCTTGCTGGGTGATCTCAGGCTTCGCCTTCGATCACCTGCCGCAGCGCCTCGAGGGCGTCGGCGGCGAATTCGGGGCGGCAGATGAGCAGATCGGGCAGCCACGGGTCGGCGAAGTTGTACTCGAGTTCCGATCCGTCGCAGCGGCTGGCGTGCAGGCCGGCCGCGCGCGCCACTGCCGCGGGCGCGCAGTTGTCCCACTCGAATTGGCCTCCCGAATGGGCGTAGATGTCGGCCATGCCGAGCACCACGGCCATGGCCTTGGCGCCTGCCGAGCCGAGTGTCATCAGCTCCGCGTCGAGCGCCTGAGCGATGATCACCGCCGCCGCCGGCGGGCGCGACCTGCTCACGACGAGGCGCGGCTGCCCGTTGTGCGGCGCCGGCAACAGTGGCTTGGGGTCGGTGCAGAGCGTCTGCCCGACTGCCGGCAGCGCCACGGCGCCTGCGGTGGGCACACCGTTCTCGACCAGAGCCACATGCACCGCCCAGTCCGAACGGCCGGGTTCGGAATACTCACGCGTTCCATCCAGCGGGTCCACGATCCAGACCCGCTCCGCAGACAGGCGCGCGAGATCGTCGCGCCCTTCCTCGGACAGGATGGCGTCAGCGGGCCGTGCTTCGGCCAGACGATTCACGATGTGCCGGTGGGCCTCGGAATCTCCGGTGTCGCGGACCTCCCAGGTCCCGGCTCCTGAGCTGAAGAGCCGCTCGCGGACCTCCACCAGGAGCGCCCCGGTCTCGGTGGCCACGCGCGCGGCAAGAGCATGGTCGTCGGGTTGGGCCATGACGCCAGTCTGCCTGCTGGGAACATGGCTACAGCTTGGTTACAGACCTGGCGATGCCGTTCGGACCAGTTCGCGGGTGCGGTTAGCATGGGACGACAGCAGGCATCATCCGGCCACGCTCATGTGCCGGTGGCTTGCACAACACATCTCCGACGAGAGGAATCACCTCCAATGTCCAAACGATTGGTTCGGCGCTTCGGCGGCCTATTGGCTGTCTTGGCGCTGCTTGGCGCCGCGTGCGGCTCGGACGATGACGAGGCGGCCGACGAGCCCGCAGCCACGACCGAAGCAGCGGATGATGCCGCGGCGACTGATGCCACCGAGGTCGAGCTGGTGCAAGCCGACGACGACCTTCTTGACACGGTCATGGCGCGTGGCGAGTTGAAGTGCGGCGTATCGGGTGCCGCCGTTGCATTCTCGGAGACCCAGCCAGACGGCTCGCAGACCGGCTTCGACGCCGACTACTGCCGGGCTGTCGCTGCGGCGATATTCGGCGATGCCGAGGCAGTGGAGTTTGTGCCGCTCACCGCAGCCGAGCGTTTCACGGCAGTGCAGACGGGCGCAGTCGATGTGCTGATGCGCAACACCACCTGGACGCAAGGCCGTGACACCGAGGTCGGCATGGACTTCGGCCCCACCACCTACTACGACGGCCAGCAGCTGATGGCGCGCGCAGGCGACGGCTTCACTTCTGCTTCGACGGTCGCCGATATCGATGGCGCAATCGTGTGCACCAATGCCGGTACCACGACTGAGCAGAACATCGCTGATGCGGCCGACGCGGCGGGTGTGTCGATTCAGCTGAACACGTTCGAGGACTTCGACATCGTCACCACCAATTTCATCAACGGTGCGTGCAACATCGTGACCACCGACGGCTCGGCGCTGGTCGGCCGCAAGGCCAACCAGCAGCCCGACGGCGAGGAGTGGGTGATCTTCCCGCCGACGCCGATCTCGAAGGAGCCGCTGGGCCCGACCTACGGCCAGAACCAGTCACGCTTCGCCGATGTGGTCAATTGGACCGTGTATGCCACGATCATCGCCGATGAGAAGGGCATCACCTCGGGCAACGTCGACGCCCGGCTCGGCGATGGCTCACTCGACGCCGAGGCGGTTCGCCTGCTCGGCGGCGACGGCGAGTTGCAGACGGCCATGGGCCTGTCTGCGGACGCCTTCCACAGCGTGATCAGCCAGGTGGGCAATTACGACGAGATCTACTCCCGTCACCTGAACCGGGTCGGCCTGTCGCGCGAAGGCTCCGCCAATGCCGGCTGGCTCGACGGCGGCCTGATCTACGCGCCGCCGGCACGCTGAGCCAGCATCTCTGACCGGGCACAGCCCGGGCAGCCGAAAGCGGCCCCCGACTCCGCCGAGTCGGGGGCCGCTGCGCGTCTGGAGGGATCGGCGACGCGGTGCTGAGGGTCGCGTAGTGTGACGTGCCGTGAGCAATGAGGGGGCCGCGGGGGACGTTGCCTCGCTGAGCACCTTGGGGACGCGTCCGCCGTTCTACCGCGATGCCACCGTCGTCAAGTGGCTCTCGCAGGTGGTGGGGCTGATCTTGGTGCTGCTGGGCCTGTTCTTCTTGGCATCGCAGGCGCAGAACAACCTCGAAGCCAGAGACATCGCCACCGGGTATGACTTCTTGGGCACTGCACTGGGCAGCGATCTCGGCTCGGGCATCGACACCGACCCCGACACCAGCGGCCGAGCGCTGTGGGTGGGCATGGTCAACACCATCCGCCTCGCGATCGCCGGCATCGCGCTGGCCACGCTCCTGGGAGTGCTCGTCGGCGTGGGGCGGCTGTCGCGCAACTGGATTGTGAGCCGCACCAGCAGCGTGTTCGTGGAGACGCTGCGAAATATCCCGCTGCTCGTGCAGATCATCCTGATCTTCGTGGTCATTGCGAGCCTGCCACGGGTCGAGACCGACCAGGGACCCATTCATGGCTGGCTTCACATCTCCAACACCGGCGTCTCGATCCCGCGGGTGACGATCGGCGACGGCTTCTACCAGTGGATCATCTTCGTGATCGTGGGGGCTGCGCTGGGCTGGCAGGTGATGCGCCGTCAGGAGCGACGCCACGACCTCACCGGTCAGCAGACCTACCCATGGCTCAGCCTCACCGGCGTGGTCGCCGTGTTCGCTGCGGTCGGCTGGTTCGCACACCCGGCGTTGGGGTGGGTGGGCGCAATCTTCGACGCAATCGCCTCGGGCGTAGATGCGTTGACGCCGGGCATCGTGCAACTGGTCATCTCGCTGCTCGCCATTGCCGCGGCCGTCCAGTGGATCCGGCGATTCCTGGCCAGCCACCGCACTCCTGCCGGGCTTACCAAGCTGATCGACGACGACTACTTCCGGATCATCTTCGCCGCCGCCAGCGCAGTGCTGGTGATCCTGTTCGTGACGCTGGGCTGGCCCGGGCTGTCGAGCTGGATCATCAATTCAGGACGCGATCTGTTCGAGGTGATCGCCGACAAGTTCGGCGACGGCCGCACAGGCGTGCCCATCACCGCCTACCGGCCAGACATTGAGCAGCTCGGCAACTTCCCGAACTACGGCCCGGCGGGCCTCAACCTGATTCAGGCGCTTGCGGCCGTGTATTTCGGCGTGGTGCTCTACACAGCGGCGTTCATCGCGGAAGTAGTGCGCGGCGGCATCCTGGCTGTGCCGAAGGGCCAGAGCGAGGCGGCACAGGCGCTCGGCCTGCGACGCACCACCATGCTGCGCAGGGTGATCCTGCCCCAGGCTTTTCGAGTGATCCTGCCGCCGTTGGGCAACCAGTATCTCAACCTCACCAAGAACACTTCGCTGGCCATCGCCATCGGTTACAGCGACGTAGTGCAGGTAGGCCAGACCGTCTACAACCAGACCGGCAAGACGCTTGAGGTGGTCTCTATTTGGATGCTGTTCTACTTAGCGTGCTCGCTGACCATCTCGGTGGTCGTCAACTTCTTCAACGTCCGCATGCGGATCGTGGAGCGCTGAGATGGCCGACGGCGGCGACGTACCGGTCATCGGCGACAAGCCCGTCATTGAGCGTGTTGCGGCTCGACCCGCGGAGGAGACCTATCGCTCGCCGGGTGAGTGGGTCCGCAAGAACCTGTTCCCCACGCCGTTCAATTCGTTTCTGACTGTCGCCTTCGGCCTCTTCGTGCTCTTTTCTGCGCGCGGCCTTCTGAACTTCGTGTTCAGCGAAGAGCGAGGCTGGGACGCCGTCCGCACCAATCTACGGCTGATCTTCACTCACGCCTATCCCGAGGAGCAGTACGTGCGCGTATGGGTGTGCGTCGGGGTCGTGGCAGTGCTCGCAGGCTTGTCATTGGGCCTCTTCGCGAGCCGGGGGGACGGCCTGCGGTTGCGGAAGATCGCCAACGGGCTGAACGCAGCAGCCGTTGCGATTGCAGTCGGCATCGTCCTGCGGGAGCCCTCGGTGCTCGTCGGGGCCGACGGCGAGACCGTACGCGACGGCGATGGTGTGGTGCGGCAGTCGTTCGCCGAGGCAATGACGGACCGCTGGGGATGGTGGCTTGTGGCGGCGATCTTTGCCGTCATCGCGCTGGCGTTGCGCCGCGTTCCGGAACGAAGCGACGGTTCGCCTTCTGCGGTGCAGGCGCTGGACTTCGCCGTCGGAGCATTGGCGGTGCCGGTCATCTCGGCATGGGTGTACCCGTGGGGCCACTACGCCTTCGCAGACGGAGAGTTCATTGCCGAACCGGGCCGCACGGTGGCCATGTCCACCAAGCTGCCGTGGACGGTCATGTGGGTGCTGGCTGTGGCATCACTGATCGTCGGCCGCTGGGTGCGCTCACGAGTTGACGAGCGAGTGCTGGCCCGGCTGCGGGTTGTCGTGAGCTGCACATGGCTGCTGGTGCCGTTTGTCTTGTACTGGGTGGTGCTGCGCGACCCAGACCTCGACTGGGACCGCATCCTCACGGTGGACATGCCGCTGGCGCTGGCGTTCGGCATCGGCGGCGGCATCGTGCTGCGGTGGCTGACGAAGGACGGCATCGGGGAATTCGGACGCATCAGCGCCGTAGCACTGCTGGGTCTCGCCGCCTTCCATTGGGTGGCTGCCTTCATGGGCTGGTATCCGATGCTGCAAAAGGTGCGCATCAGCTTCCTGCTGCTGGCTGTGATGGCGCTGCTGGCGCACAACTTCTCGGGCGAGGCCGCGAAGCGAAGACGCTTGGTGCTGGCGTGGTTCGTGATCACGACCGTGTTCCACTATTTCGCGACAGTCATGAACACGCCGTCGACTGTGGAGACCCCGACTGAGGCATTGATCGGCGGGTTCGCCGTCACGCTGGTGGTGGCCGTGTTCACGCTCATGCTCTCGTTTCCGCTGGGGGTGGTGCTGGCGCTGGCTCGCACCTCGCGCCTGCCGATCTTCCGGGTCATGTCGACGGCGTACATCGAGGTGGTGCGGGGAGTCCCGCTCATCACCATCCTCATCTTCTTCGTCGTGATCCTGCCGCTGTTCCTGCCGGCGAACATGGAGATCAGCCTGTTCGCTTCGGCGACGCTGGGATACACGCTGTTCTCGGCGGCTTACTTGGCCGAAAACGTCCGCGGCGGATTGCAATCGATCCGGCGAGGGCAGTACGAAGCGTCGGACGCCGTCGGCCTGAGCACGGTGCAGCGGACGGTCTTCATCGTCCTGCCTCAGTCGTTGCGAGCGTCGATACCGCCGCTGGTGGGCCAGGTGATCGCCACCTTCAAGGAGACTTCGCTGCTGGCCATCATCGGTGTCTTCGACATCCTGCGCATGGCCAACAGCGTCATTCCGGCCCAGACGCAGTTCTTGGGCATCAAGCGAGAGGGCCTGCTGTTCGTCTCGCTCGTCTATTGGGTGTTCTCGTACATGCTGTCGAAGCAGAGCCAACGGCTCGAGCGACGTCTCGGTGTGGGCGAACGGTAACCACGGCCAAGGAGGCCCAACGTGAGCATCAGTGACGCGACCGTCGCAGTTTCAGAGGAGTTGGCGGCACGCGACGACATGATCGTGTGCCGCGGTGTGGACAAGTGGTTCGGCGACTTTCAGGCGCTCAGCGGCATCACCGCGACAATCAAGGAGCAGGAGATCGTTGTTGTGCTGGGGCCGTCAGGCTCGGGCAAGAGCACCTGGATCCGCTGCATCAATCGGCTCGAAGCTCACCAGAGCGGTCAGATCATCGTCGACGGCATCGAGCTGACCAACGACCTGCGCAACATCGAGAAGATCCGTTCCGAGGTGGGCATGGTCTTCCAGCAGTTCAACCTCTTCCCGCATCTGACGGTCATCGACAACATCACGCTGGCACCCATCTGGGTGCGCCGCAAATCGCGGCCTGAAGCCGAAGAACAGGCGCTATCGCTGCTGGAGCGCGTCGGCATTCCCGAACAGGCGCAGAAGTTCCCCGGCCAGCTCTCGGGCGGTCAGCAACAGCGTGTGGCGATCGCGCGGGCGCTGGCGATGGAACCGCGCGTCATGCTGTTCGACGAGCCCACCTCGGCACTCGATCCTGAGATGATCAAGGAAGTGCTCGACGTGATGGAGGAGTTGGCGCGCTCGGGCATGACCATGATGGTCGTGACGCACGAGATGGGCTTCGCACGTGAGGTGGCCGATCGGATCATCTTCATGGAGGAGGGCGAGATCGTGGAGGTCGGCACGCCTCACCACTTCTTCACGGAGCCAGCAGAAGAGCGCACCAAGCTGTTCCTGAGCCAAGTGCTCTAGCTATTGCGCCCGCTGCGCAAGCGGCCGGGCGCCCGACCTAGCCCTTGGGTTCGCCGTAGGGGGCGCCGGCTTCCTCGTAGCACTCCGGGTGGTAGTGCTCGACGCGATCCCAACGGTTCTTCACGTACACGTTGCAGATGATCTGCTCTGCACGGATGCGCGCCCGGAACTTGATGAGCTCATCGCAGACGGCGCAGTAGGCCGAATTGCCAGCGTCCACGGTGCGCGACACTGCCCTGCTCTTCCACCGCTTGCGTTTGGGTGCGGTGGTCTGCGTTGCGGTCTCCGATGACGACGCCGAAGTGTCCGTAGCCATGGCGGGACCCTAGCGAACGCTCGCGCGCTCTAGGTGGATATTCGCGCGATGAGCGCGAATTCATGCGCGTCACGCGCGAATCGTCGCCCGATAATCGCGCGATGTGCGCGTTATCGTGACGACCGGCCGCGTCGTGGATAGCGTGCCGGTCCGTGTCCAGCGGCCCCGCCAGCACAGCCGGTCCATCGCCTCGCACCGGAGGCAACAGCCCATCTGCTTCGGCGACCGTGAATGCCGTGCTGTTCGACTTCGGCGGTGTCATCACCGAGAGCCCATTCGAAGCGTTCAACCGCTACGAGGATCGCATCGGCGTGCCGCGCGACACGATCCGGCAGATCAATGCCACCAATCCCGACACCAATGCGTGGGCGCGACTGGAGCGCAGCGAGGTCAGCGTCGACGAGTTCGCTGAGCTGTTCGAGGCAGAGGCTGCCGACCGGGGACACGAGATATCGGGCGCGCAGGTACTGGCGTGCCTCAGCGGCGGGCTGCGCCCGCGGATGGTGCGTGCGCTGGAGATCCTTGCCGCGCGCCTGCCGGTGGGCTGCATCACCAACAACGTGAGAACGGGCCACGGCGCCGGCATGTCCCGGGATGCCACCACGGCCGCGGCGATCGCCGAGGTGATGAAGCTGTTCGGAGTGGTGATCGAGTCGTCGGTAGTGGGCCTGCGCAAGCCCGATCCGCGGATCTACGAGCTGGCCTGTGACCGGCTCGGTATCGACGCGGCCCGCACGGCATACCTCGATGACCTCGGCATCAACTGCAAGCCGGCTGCAGCAATGGGCATGGCGGCCATCAAGGTGACCGATCCCGACGAGGCCCTGCGCGAGCTGGAAGCACTCGTCGGCTTCGAGCTGCGATGACCGTCTGCCCGTGACGTGCTGATGGCGATGCACTGATGGAGTCAGGGTTCATCTACACGCTGCACAAGCTCGGGCGTTTCTACCCGCCCGACCGGGAGGTTCTGCGCGACGTCACGCTGGCGTTCCTGCCGGGTGCGAAGATCGGCGTGATCGGCCACAACGGCTCGGGCAAGTCCACGCTGCTGCACATCATGGCCGGCCTCGACGACGGCTATGTGGGCGACGCGAGGCTGGCGCCCGATGCGTCGGTGGGGTTGCTGCCCCAGGAACCCGAACTCGACGTTGCGCTCGATGTCGAGGGCAACGTGATGGCGGGTGTTGCCGAGACTGCCGCCCTGCTGACGGCCTACGAGGAAGTGATGGCCGGCTGGGCCGAGCCCGATGCTGACTTCGACGCGCTCGGCACCCGCCAAGCAGAGCTGGAGGATCGGATCGCCGCGGCCAATGCCTGGGATCTGGACCGCCAGGTCGCCATCGCCATGGACGCTCTGCGTCTGCCGCCTGGCGATGCCGACGTGACCACGCTGTCGGGAGGGGAGCGACGGCGCGTGGCGCTGTGCCGCCTGCTGCTGTCCCACCCGGACCTGCTGTTGCTCGACGAGCCGACAAATCACCTCGATGCGGAATCGGTCTCATGGCTCGAGCGGTTCCTGGCCGACTATTCAGGGACAGTCGTGGCCATCACCCACGACCGCTACTTCCTGGACAACGTCGCCGGCTGGATTCTCGAGATCGATCACGGCCGCATGCATCCGTTCGAAGGCAACTACAGCGCATGGCTCGAGCACCGCAACGCTCGGCTTGTTTCGCAGCAGCGGCAGTCCGACGCCCGAGCCCGCACGCTGGCCCAGGAACTGGAGTGGGTGCGCATGTCGCCGCGGGCCCGGCAAGCGAAGAGCAGGGCACGCGTCAGCGCGTACGAGGAACTGCTGGCGACGCATCGCAAGGCTGCGGATGAGCAGCGCCGAGCAGATGCGCTGCAGATCACGATCCCGATGTCACGGCGTCTCGGCTCGCAGGTCATCGATGCCGAGGGTCTCGTCAAGGCCTACGGCGACAAGCTGCTGTTCGACGATCTCGCGTTCCGGCTGCCGCCAGGCGGCATCGTCGGGGTGGTCGGCGCGAACGGTGCCGGCAAGACCACGCTGTTCCGGCTGCTGGTCGGCGACGAGCGGCCCGATGCGGGCAGCATCACCATCGGCGAGACGGTCGACATTGCGTATGTGGACCAGTCACGGGCGGTGCTGGATCCCGACCGCACGGTTTACGAGGAGATCACCGATGGGCACGACACGCTCCGCATCACTGGCTTGGACGGTGCCCGCGAGGTCAACGGCCGGGCCTTCGTCGCATCGTTCAACTTCACCGGCTCAGATCAGCAGAAGCGCGTGGGCGACCTCGCAGGCGGCGAGCGCAACCGGGTGCACTTGGCCCGGACGCTGACCAGCGGATGCAACGTGCTGTTGCTCGACGAGCCCACCAACGACCTCGACGTGGACACGCTGCGTGCGCTCGAGGCCGCCTTGGAGTCATTCGGCGGCTGCGCCGTGGTCATCAGCCATGACCGCTGGTTCTTGGACCGGATCGCGACCCATGTGCTGGCTTTCGAAGGCGACAGCGTGGTGCGCTGGTTCGAAGGCAACTTCACCGACTACGAGGCCTTCCGCAAGCGCGAGCTGGGCGCCGATGCAGGCCCGACTCGCATCACCTACAAGCCGCTCGCCCGCTGATTTCGGCAGTTAGCGTCCGTGGCGTGCGGATTGCCACGTGGAATGTCAACAGTCTGAACGCCAGGCTGGAACGGGTCGACGAGTGGCTCGACTATGCCGAGCCGGACGTGCTGCTGCTGCAAGAAACGAAGATGTCCGACGAGCAGTTCCCGTACCTGCACTTCGAGGCGCAGGGCTATGCCTCGGTGCATCACGGCGAAGGCCGCTGGAACGGCGTGGCCATTCTGTCGAGCGTTGGCATCGACGATCCCGTCGCTGGCTTCGCCGACGGTCGTGAGCCCGACCCCGATGCACGGATCATCTCGGCCCGCTGCGGCGGCGTCACGGTGAGCTCGGTCTATGTGCCCAACGGCCGCGCCGTCGACCACGAGCACTACCACTACAAGCTGGACTGGCTGGGACGCCTGCGTGCTCACCTCGAGGCCACGTGCGATCCCGCCGAGCCGGTGCTGGTCGGCGGCGACTTCAACGTGTGCCCCGACGACCGGGACGTGTGGGATCCCGACAACCCCGAGCCGCGCACCCACGTCACCGATCCCGAGCGAGATGCCATCGCGGAGGTGTGCGATTGGGGGCTCACCGACATCTTCCGCGAGCACTACGACGCCGACGGCCTGTTCAGCTGGTGGGACTATCGGGACGGCGCGTTCTACAAGCGCCACGGCCTGCGCATCGACCTGCTGCTGGGCACCGGGCCGGTGGTCGCGGCCACGCAGTTCTGCCTCATCGACCGCAACGCTCGCAAGGGCACCAAGCCCTCGGACCACACGCCGGTATTCGCTGATCTCGCGATCTGATCCGCTCAGCGCTCGCTTGAGTTGTCGAGAACGGCTCGGGCGGCGGCGAGCCGGGAGGCAGCGTCGTCTGGTGACAGCGGTGGGGGCTCGGCGGTGGCGGCCGCGATCTGTGCCAACCAAGGTGAGGGGCTGCGAGGTCCGTCTGCCGCGCCAGACCCAGATCGGTGCCGTGCCCAGGTGAGATGCAGCGTGCGGGCGGCCCGCGAGACTGCGACGTAGAACAGCCGCCGTTCCTCGGGATCATCGCGGCGCAGTGGCACCAGGCCCTCCTCCACACCGGCGATCACGACGTGATGCCACTGCAGGCCCTTCGCCGCATGAAACGTCGCCAGTGTCACTGCTCCGTCTCGCATATCGAAACGGACGCCCGAGCGGTCGCTGTCGAACAGGTCTGCGGTGAGTTCGCGGTCGCTGGCCGACAGCAAGCCGACCCACGTGGCGAAGCCCTCTCCGGTAGGGCCGCTGCGACTGAACGTGCGGCCCGATGTACGGGACATCTCGGTGAGATAGGCGTCGGCGAGGTCGAGCACTCGCGCCAGCGCTGGCTCGGATGCATCGCCTGGCCCGGCATCCTGCACGTCAGCTCGCATGTCGGAGACTGCTGTCGAGAACCGATCACCGGTCGTGCGGAGGCGCTCCAGCACCTGCCGGGTGGCGGGCAGTTGCAGGAACGGGCTTCGCTGCCCGCTGAGGCGACAGGGGATGCCGCGAGCGTCGAGCACGGCGGCGATGTCAGAGAGTTGGGCATTCGTGCGGGCGAGGACTCCGAACGAATCCCAGCGCACGCCGCCGACATGACGATCGGCGATCCATCTGGCGATGCCGGCGGCTTCTGCCACAGCATCGTCGAACGCCGTCACGGTTGGCGAGGGACCGGTCTCGTGAGGTCGTGCCGGCGACTGTGCCGTTCTGCCGATGTTTGTAGCGACCGGCTCGGAGTCGGCGTTCATGACGGCCTGCGCGGCGGTGACCAGCGAGGGGTGGCTGCGGTAATTGAGCTCGAGCCGGACGACCTGCGCCCCTGCGAAACGGCGCTCGAACTCGGCGATATACCGGCTGTCGGCACCGTTCCATCCGTAGATCGCCTGGTCGGCATCGCCGACGGCGCAGATGTCGGCGCCGCCGCTGTGCACCGCTTCGGCACCTCCGATCCACTCCTGCAGCAAGTTCCACTGCAGCCGGTTGAGATCCTGGAACTCGTCGACGAAGAAGTGCCGGTGCAGCCAGCGCCGCGCGGCAGCGAAGTGCTCGTCGGCACGCATCAGGCGCGTGCATTCGGCGAGCAGATCGTCGAAATCGAGCAGCCGGCGGCGCGACTTGAGGCGTTCGAAGCGGTCGTAGAGCTCAGCTGCCGCCTCCGCGGCGGCGGGCCCGAGCCGCCGCAGCGCCGGTCCGTCGCGGTAGTCGGCAACCGACAGATCGTTCGCCTTCGCCCAGTCGATCTCGCGCAGCGCCCTGGCGACGGTGATCGGCGGCCTCGCACCGTAGGCATGCTGGAGGTGCTCCGAGAGCTCGCCGCTGAGCGTCGCTCGGTTCGGCAGGATCTTGCGCACTGCCCGGCCGCGGTCTGCGTCGTGCTGCCGCACGTGGGCAAGGGCGATCGAGTGAAACGTGCCGATCGGACCCATGTCGTGGATGTCCAGTTCCCGGAGCCTCGACCAGAGTTGCCGTGCCGCGCGGCGAGTGAATGTCACTGCCACGGCGTGCTGTGCCTGCATCGACTCGGTGGCGGCTCGCCACGCGATTCGTTGCGTGAGCACACGGGTCTTGCCGCTTCCCGGGCCGGCCACCACTAACAGCGCCGCAGCTGGGGAGCGGACCGCGGCACGCTGGGCGGAATCGAGTCCGTCGTCGGGCGGGAGAGCCTCACCCGGATCGGTTGCGGGCGCCGCATCGCTCACGGGGCGAACCTAGACCGAACCTGGACCTTCGTTAGCCTGCTGTCGGTGCGAGTCATCAGCCTCGTTCCGAGCGTCACGGAGACGCTGGCTGCATGGGGCGCAGACCCGATCGCGTGCACTCGCTTCTGCGAGCGACCCGATCTCGAACATGTCGGCGGCACTAAGAACCCCGACATCGAGGCCATCGCCGAGCTGCGACCCGACCTCGTGGTCGCAGATCGAGAAGAGAACCGCAAAGAGGACCATGACGCGCTGATCGCCCGCGGCATCGAGGTCGAGGCGCTGCACATCGCGTCGCTAGACCATGTGGTGCCGGAACTGGCTCGGCTGGCCAGCCGAGTCGGCGTCGACTGGCTGCCAGAACCGCTGCCGGAGCGCTCGGAGCTGCCGCCACTGCGTCGGCCCGGCGGCGGAGGCGGGGGAGAGCAGCCCGTGCGCGTGTTCGTGCCGATCTGGCGACGGCCGTACATGACCGTCGGCGCCGCCACATACGGTGTTTCCCTGCTGGAGTACTGCGGCGTGCAGGTGGCGTTCGCCGACCGGGCTGAGCCATACCCCACCCTGAGTGAGGAGGATCTGCGCAGCGAGCCAATCGATCTGGTCCTCGCTCCCACCGAACCGTACGAGTGGCACCGCCGCAATCTCGACGAGCTCGACGCGTATGGCCCGGTCCATCTCATGGACGGCCAGGACCTGTTCTGGTGGGGGACACGCACGCCCGCCGCCGTCCGGCGCGTTGCGAACGGCATTGCGCGAGCGCTGGGGGTACCGGCACCGTCAGCAAACCCGGCCGGGGAGGCTCGTGCCAGCGCGCAGTAGCGTTGCCCGCGGATCAACCGCTGGGAAACCACGAGATCGGGAGTGACGATGGGCACTGGACCGCTGACAGGCGTTCGCGTCATCGAGTTGCAGGGCATCGGCCCCGGGCCGTTCTGCGGGATGATGCTCTCGGACATGGGGGCGGAGGTCATCCGCATCGACCGCGCCGCCAGAGTGCGCGACCGCGACCCCGACACCCCGCCGATCGACGTGCTCGCCCGTGGCCGTTCGTCGATCGGCCTCGACCTCAAGAACTCCGACGGGATCGAGGCACTGTTGCGGTTGGTAGAGCACTCCGACGCGCTCATCGAGGGATTCCGGCCCGGCGTGACGGAGCGGCTCGGCATCGGACCCGACGAGTGTCTCGCACGCAACCCGCAACTCGTCTACGGCCGCATGACTGGCTGGGGTCAGGAAGGCCCTTATCACATGGGTGCCGGGCACGACATCAACTACATCGCGCTGGCCGGCGCACTCGATCCCATTGGCCGCAAGGGAGAGCCGCCGATCGCGCCGCTGAACCTCGTGGGCGACTTCGGTGGCGGCGGCATGCTGCTTGCGTTTGGCGTGGCCTGCGCCCTGTTCGAGTCGCAGCGCTCCGGCCAAGGCCAGGTGATCGACGCAGCCATGGTCGACGGTGCCGCAACGCTCATGGCGATGTTCCATTCCATGCGGGCGCTCGGGGTCTGGAACGACGAGCGCGGCACCAACCTGCTCGACACCGGCAGCCACTTCTACGACGTGTACGAGTGCGCCGACGGCAACTACATCTCGGTCGGATCGATCGAGCCGCAGTTCTACGCCGAGCTGCTGCGCCTGACCGGCCTCGACGAGGATCCTGAGTTCGCCAAGCAGCACTCGCGCAGCCGCTGGCCGCACCAGAAGGACCGCATTGCGGAGGTTTTCAGGTCGAAGACCCGCGACGAGTGGTGCGAGATCATGGATGCCACCGACGTGTGCTTCGCACCGGTGCTGACGTTGGAGGAGGCCCCGCAGCACGCGCACAACGTCCATCGCGACGTGTTCTGCGAGGTGGCCGGTGTGATCCAGCCGAGCCCGTCGCCTCGCTTCAGCCGCACAGTCCAGGCCGTGCAGGGGCCGCCGGCGCATCCGGGCCAGCACACCGATGAGGTACTGGCCATCGCCGGTTACGACCCCGACGACATCGCAAAGCTGCGCGACACCGGTGCCGTCGCCTGAGAGGCTGAGCCGAATGGCGAAGCCGTGGCCCGAGCGGCCCGTGAGCGGAGCGAACAAGAGCGGGAAACAATAGGTGACGCAACGAGAAGGTCGTGCTTTGAGCGCATTCTCTGACACTGGAGCCGACGCTGCGGGACCGGCCAGCGCCGGCGAGCAGGAAGGCCGGGAGCCGAGCGACGCACCTCCAGGGCTCGATCGCAAGCTCGTGCCGCTGTATGCCGAAGCTGTCGCCGTCGCCGACGTGTCTCCGGCGAGTGCCTGCGCGCTGGCCCGCCTGTTGCTGCGCAGCCTCATCCAATCTCAGGGACTTCGGGGCCGTCACATCGTGCGCGACATCGGCGAGTTGGTTTCCGCCGGCGCACCGGTCGGGCTCCTGCGGGCGCTCGACGTCATGAAGCTCAGCGACACCGAGGCCCGCCGTCCCGGCGAACTGAACCTCGCCAATGGCCACGGTGACGCCCGGAACCTGCTGATGTTCATTCACCTGTTCACGCAGCACGTCTCGCCGCCTCAGCGGCGAGACCATCAGGCACAGTCGCCGCCTCAGTGAGCGCTGACGTCTGGGCGGCGGTCCATACGGCGCTGGGCTGGGCGATGGTGCTGTCGAACGGAGCGGCCGGGCTGTGGGCGCTCGGGGCGAGGCGCTGGGAAACGCTGCGCCACCGCAGCCTGTGGTGGCTCTTGGGCGGCGCATGGGTGTTGGTGTTCGTGCAGCTCACCTCGGGAGTCATCCTGATGCGAGCTGCCGCGGTCGATGCCCCGGCTTTCCACGTCTTCTACGGGGTCTGCTGCGCAGTCGCGGTCCTCTTCGTCTACGCCTACCGCCAGCAGCTGGAACACCGTCGTTACGAGCTGTTCGGCCTCGGCGCGTTGTTCATCATGGGGCTCGCCATCCGAGCCATGTTCCTGGGCAGCTGACGATCCCGGCGGGCCGGCCGTTGGGGCCGTGCGGCGCAGCCGGTCAGAGCCCGAGCCGCTCTTCCAGAAGGTCGAGTTGGTGACGCATCGGCGGCGGCAGGCGCTCGCCCAGGTTGCGGTAGTGCGCCTCGATCATGTCGATCTCGGCTCGCCAGTCGTCTTCATCGACACCGAGCAGCGTTTCGATCTCGGCATCGGTCAGGTCGAGGCCGCTGGTGTCGAGCGCCTCGGGCGGAGGCACCAGGCCGATCGCTGTCGGCACGGCCTCTCCGTGGCCCCCAACGCGCTCCACCACCCACTTCAGCACCCGGGAATTGTCGCCGAAGCCCGGCCAGATGAAGTTGCCGTCGGCGTCCTTGCGGAACCAGTTCACGTAGAACAGCTTTGGCAGCTGGGTTCCCGGCATGTGACCGATGTCGAGCCAGTGCTGGAAATAGTCGCCGAAGTTGTAGCCGCAGAAGGGCAGCATCGCGAACGGATCTCGCCGCACTTCGCCGATGGCGCCCGCGGCGGCAGCGGTTTTCTCCGATGACATCTGGGAACCCAGGAACACGCCGTGCTCCCAGTCGAACGCCTCCGCTACCAAGGGAACCGTGGTTGCTCGCCGGCCGCCGAAGAGGATCGCCGAGATCGGCAC
This sequence comes from Acidimicrobiia bacterium, assembly GCA_022821985.1. Classification (GTDB taxonomy): domain Bacteria; phylum Actinomycetota; class Acidimicrobiia; order Acidimicrobiales; family Poriferisodalaceae; genus Poriferisodalis. The sequence continues at coordinate 74,569 of JAJECP010000020.1, read as the reverse complement.
GCCGGCGGGATCCTCCCACTCGGGCGCAATCGAGGGGCACTGCCCGGCGGGCGCCGTGAAGCGGGCATTGGGGTGCGCAGCGGGCGTGCCGCCGGAGGCCGACCACTCGTTGCCGCGCCAGTCGATGATGCCCTCGGGCGGCTCCGGCGTGAGACCTTCCCACCAGACGTCGCCGTCGGGCGTCTGCGCCACGTTGGTGAACATGCAGTTGCCCCACATCGTGCCGAGCGCGTTCGGATTGGTGTCGTCGCCCGTGCCCGGCGCGACACCGAAGATGCCGGCCTCGGGATTGATGGCATGCAGGCGGCCGTCGTCTCCGAACTTCATCCAGGCGATGTCGTCGCCGATGGTGCGCACCTTCCAGCCGGGCAGCGTCGGGATCATCATCGCCATGTTCGTCTTGCCGCAGGCCGACGGGAACGCAGCCGCCACGTAGACGGTCTCGCCGTCGGGGGGTGTCACGCCCACGATCAGCATGTGCTCCGCCAGCCAACCCTCGTCGCGGGCCATCGTCGATGCGATCCGCAGGGCAAAGCACTTCTTGCCCAGCAGCGCGTTGCCGCCGTAGCCCGATCCGTACGACCAGATCTCGCGTGTCTCGGGGAAGTGGACGATGTACTTGCGGTCGGCATCGCACGGCCAGGGCACGTCGGCTTGACCCGCTTCCAGCGGCGCGCCGAGCGAGTGAACGCACGGCACGAAGGGACCGTCGCCGAGCACGTCGAGCGCGGCTTGACCCATACGGGTCATGATCCGCATGGAGGCTGCCACGTAGGGCGAATCGGTGAGCTGGACTCCGATGTGCGCGATGTGGCTGCCCAGCGGCCCCATCGAGAACGGCACCACGTACATCGTGCGTCCGCGCATCGAGCCACCGAACAGCTTCAGCAGCTCCTCGCGCATGTCATCAGGTGCGCGCCAGTTGTTGTTGGGACCCGCGTCCAGCTCGCGCTCGGTGCAGATGAACGTGCGGTCCTCGACGCGGGCGACATCGCCCGGATCGGACCGGGCGAGGTAGCTGTTGGGGCGCGCGTCGGAATCAAGCGGGATGAGGGTTCCCGATTCCACCATCTGGCTGCAGAGCTGCTCGTACTCTGCTTGTGAGCCGTCGCACCAATGGACTGCATCGGGCCGCAGCACGCCGGCCCAATGATCGACCCAATCGATCAGCTGACGGTGAGTGGTCGCAGGCAAATTGTCCTCCGGGTCCGAGTCTCGCGCTCGCGCACGAATCGAGACTGGTAACTCGCTCCTCGGCCGGCGCGCCTGCGCCGGCCTCAGATCACGCTGTCTCCCCCCCGGCGGTGATCCAATCAGGTGTTCCCAGATCCACTTCCGAGCCGAGACGCAGCCGTGTGGCGAGCCCCCGTTCGTCCAGGTCGTAGATCACTCGCTGGCCTTGCCGCACCATCCGGAAAATGGATCCGTCCAGGGCATCTGGGGCCAGTTCGTGCTCGGAGCGCGTGACATCGTCAGTCACGATCCCGACTCGCGATGCCGGGTCGTACGACTTGATGACGCCTTGCACACGCGCCTCCAGTGGCAGGGAATCTGCCCGGCCGCAGCGGCGGCTCGCGCAGTCCCCGGAACGCTACCAACCGGTCGCCGCGGGCGCGTTGTAGCTTCGGCGTCCATGGGCGACTGCAACGCTCATACATCCGTGGGGGTTGTGCCCTCTCTCGACAGCGAAGCGCTGGCCGAGGTCATGCGCCGTTATCAATCCGCGCTCAACCAGCACCGGGTCACGATCGATCGCCTCAACGTCTATCCGGTGCCCGATGGCGACACCGGCACCAACATGGCCTTGACGCTCGCAGCGGTCACCGAGGAATTGCTCCTGTCCGGAGCCGGCAGGGGCGACATCTGCCGAGCGATCTCGCACGGCGCGCTCATGGGCGCGCGCGGCAACAGCGGCGTCATCGTCAGCCAGTTGTTGCGGGGCCTTGCGGCCACGCTCGCTCCCGGGGACGAAGATCCCGACAGCGATCCGCCCATCGACGCCGAGCTGCTCGCCGAAGGCTTGGTTGCCGCGAGCACCGCTGCCGACAGTGCCGTCATGCGGCCCGTCGAGGGCACGATCCTGAGTGTCGCCCGCGCTTCAGCCCAGGCGGCGCAGAGCGCGCTCGAAGCTCTCGCCCCCGATGAGCGGGGCACCGGCGCGACGGCGCTGGCAGCCGTGCTCGAGAGCGCACGGCAAGCCGGCCAGGCAGCGCTGGAGGCAACCCCGCAGCAGCTGCCGGTGCTGGCGGACGCTGGAGTGGTCGACGCGGGTGCCGCCGGTTACCTGCTGCTGCTCGACGCACTGCTGAGCGTGGTCGACGGGCGCCCTTTGCCGGACGAGGTCGACTTGCCGGCCGAGGTGGCTGCCGTCATCGCTCACGGGAACGCGGGCACCAGCCTGTCCAGCGATCCTGTCGATCCTGTCGCTGAGCAACGCGCCGAATTGCACAGTCACCTCGGCCCCGGCGATGGCGGCGGTCATGACGTGCACGATCCGTCTGGCACTCGCTACGAAGTGATGTACCTGCTCGCGGCGCCCGATGAGAACATCGACCAGTTCAAGTCTGCCTGGGATGCCTTGGGCGATTCGATCGTGATGGTGGGCGGCGACGGGCTGTGGAATTGCCATATCCACACCGATGACATCGGCCCCGTCATCGAGGCGGGCATAGACGTGGGGCGACCGCACCGCATCCAGATCACCGATCTTCACGAGCAAGTCGCTGGCCTCGGTGCGCATGGTGCGCACGCAGGCCAGCACGGTGCGCACGCAATGCCTGCCGAGCCCAGCACCGCGCCGGCGGATCGCCCGCAGGTCGAATGCGCAGTCGTCGCAGTCTCGCCTGCGACGGGGCTCGACGAGCTCTTCACGGCGCTGGGCGCCCAGGAGATCGTCACCGGCGGGCAGACAATGAACCCCTCGACAGCAGAACTGCTCGCAGCGGTCACTGCCGCACCGTCGCGGCACGTCGTGGTGCTGCCCAACAACTCCAACATCGTCCCAGTTGCCCGCCAGGTCGATGCGCAGACGGACAAACAGGTGGAGGTCGTCGCTACCACGTCGGTGCCAGCGGGACTCGCTGCGCTCATTGGCTATGACCCCGCCGCTGATGCGACGCACAATGCCGCGTCCATGGGGGAGACAGCCGCCGCGGTCGCCGCAGGCGAAGTGACGCAAGCGGTGCGCGACACGACGGCATCTGTCGGCCACGTCGCCGCCGGCCAGTGGATCGGCCTCGACGAATCGGGCATCGTCGCAACGGGAGAGACGGCCGGTGCAGCAGCGGTCGGGTTGCTCGCACGCATGCTCACCCCGGCCCACGAGATCCTCACGCTGATCGAGGGAGCGACCGCTCAGGCCGCCGAGACCGCCGAAGTGATGGCGTGGCTTGCCGAGCACTGGTCCGACGTCGAGGTTGAGCGGCACGTCGGTGGCCAGGACCACTACCCGTACCTGTTCGGTCTCGAATGAACGCACCCCGTCGCAGCCAGCCTGCTCAGGGCCGGCGCCCGGGCACCGCTGCATCGGAACCGTCAGCGGCGCAGGTCTCCGATGCCGCTGTCGGGCCCGATGCTCCGGGTACAGCGGCGAAGGGCCCGCTGACGCTGCGGGAGCTCGACGCGATCGGCGTTGATCGGCTCAATGGCGTCGGCCGTCAGCGCCGCAAAGCCCTGGCCGAAGTCGGCGTCGAGTCCGTGTTTGATCTGCTCACGTACTATCCCCGGCGCTACGTCGACCGCACAGCCCAGGCGCCGATCAGCGAGGCCGCGATCGGGTCGGAGATCACCGTGGTAGCCGACGTGCTGTCGGTATCGAGCCGCCGCTTACGCGGGGGCCGGCGACTGGTGAGCGTCGATGTCACCGATGCCAGCGGCGTGCTGAGCGCCGTGTTCTTCAATCAGGCATGGCGTGAGCGTCAGCTCACCGAAGGTCGCAGCGTGGCGCTGTTCGGCAAGGTGGAGGACTACCGGGGTCGCAAGCAGATGACGAACCCTGTGGTCGATGTGCTGGGCGGCGGTTCCGCCACGGACAGTAGGGGACAGGCAGATCGCACGGGCAAGATCGTGGCGATCTACCCGCAGTCGGAGACCGCCGGCATCGTCACATGGGATGTCGCGAACTGGGTCGCCGAGGCGCAGCGGCGCTGTTCAGTCCGCGGCATTGCCGATCCGTTGCCGGGTCGATTGCGCAAGCGACTCGGGCTCACGAGCCGGTCGCGGGCGCTGGCCGACATCCACGAACCGCCGTCGATGGCGGACCGGTGGGCGGCTCGGGATCGGCTGGTGTTCGACGAGCTGATGCGGGTGCAGCTGATGCTGCGCAGCCAGCGCCTGGCGCGCGAGGCCCATGAACTCGGCCTCGCACACGAGCCGACCGGCACGCTCATCGGGGCATTTCACCGGCGACTCCCGTACACGCTGACAGGAGCGCAGCAGCGTGCGATGACCGAGATCGACGCCGACATGAGCATGCTGCGTCCGATGCACCGCCTGTTGCAGGGCGACGTCGGCTCGGGCAAGACGCTGGTGGCGTTGCACGCATTGCTCATTGCGGTGCAGAACGGCCACCAGGGCGCGCTCATGGCGCCCACGGAGGTGCTGGCCGAGCAGCACTATTTCGCCCTGCGCGCCTTGCTCGACGGGTTCGAGGTGCCCGATGACGGGAGGCTCGGCGGCAAGCGACCCTTGCGCCTGTGCCTGCTCAGCGGTTCGAGCTCGGCGACGCAGCGTCGTGAGGTGCTGGTGCAGGTTGCGACCGGTTCCGCGGACATCGTCGTCGGCACGCACGCGCTTCTGGAAGAGTCGGTGAAGTTCGCGTCGCTCAGCGTTGTGGTGGTAGACGAGCAGCACCGTTTCGGCGTGTCGCAGCGTGCTCGGCTGCGCGAGAGCGGACGTGACGACGGTTGCATTCCCCATCTGCTGGTGATGACCGCCACTCCCATTCCCCGCACGGCGGCCATGACGGTGTACGGCGATCTCGACGTCTCGGTGCTCGACGAGCTCCCGCCGGGTCGCACACCCATCGCCACGCAGTGGGTGCGCGGTCCCCTTGCGACTGAATCGATGTGGATCGACGTGCAGCGCGAGATCGAAGCCGGGCGTCAGGCCTATGTGGTGTGCCCGCTGGTCGCCGAGAGCGAGAGTCTCGACGCGCGCTCGGCGGAGCAGACGCACGCAGAGCTGTCGGCGGGCGCCTTGGCGGGCCTGCGGGTCGGTCTGCTGCACGGGCGCCTGCCGATGTCCGAGAAGGAAGCAACGATGGCCCGATTCCGGGCGGGCGATCTCGACGTGCTGGTCGCAACGACCGTCATCGAAGTCGGGATCGACGTCCCGAATGCCACGGTCATGGTGGTGCTGTCGGCAGACCGATTCGGCATCGCGCAGCTGCACCAACTGCGAGGTCGGGTGGGCCGGGGAGGCCATGCGTCGTCGTGCTGTCTCGTCAGCGACGAGGATCCGACAGCGATTGCTGTCGAGCGGCTGAGCGCGTTGGCCGCGACGAACGACGGGTTCGAGTTGGCTGAGCGCGACCTCGAGCTCCGCGGCGAGGGCACGCTGTTCGACGAGCGGCAGTCAGGGCGCAGCGATCTGAAGCTGGCGTCGCTGGTCCGCGACCTGCACTGGGTGCAGGCTGCCCGCGACGCCGCCGCCGATCTCATCGCAGCCGACGGCGACCTCGATGCGCATCCGGCGCTGGCAGACGAGGTCGACTGGTTTGCCGGCCGGCGCGACCCCGACTACCTGCAGCGCAGCTGATCGCAGGACGGAAGCCGAGTGATCCGATCGCCATCGCCAAGGGTGATCGCCGACATCGAAGCAGGTTGAACTGGCTCGACCTCCTCGAAAATGGCACTGAACTGCTGAACGGTTCTTGGCAGGAGGTCAGGGTACGTAATGTCTACGGCATGGCGAGCGGGAATCACGCGGCCCTGCCAGTGGTGAGCTCGGACGATGCGAACAGGCGCCTCTTCCCCGTCGGCCGGCTGCGCGGCAGGTCGCTATTGCGGTGCTTGACTGCGGCCCTTGGCGTGCTGACCGCTGCTGCGTTGCTGCCGCTCGCTGCGGGCGCGGCGACCCCGCCGCCAGGGCCGTGCGAGCCTGGCTGGGTCGCGCCGGCTCCTGCATCTGTGACTGTCACCGACGTCCCGATCGAAGTCGCCTCGACCACTGATGACTACTTTGTTCTCTACGTCAGGATCGACAGCAGCTCGCCCACGACAGACCTGCCGATCGCCGTGGTGTTGGGGGAGGACGGGACGACCTCTCTCGCGGACAATCTCAGTCCGTTGAGTGCCGATCGCTACCTCGTCGAGAAATACTCGGCGAGCCAGCCTGCCGACATCGACGGCGATTGCATTGACGATCTCACCGAACTCGCAGATCTGGGAACTCACAATCCCGTGAATCCCGGGCAAATCAGCAAGAATGCCCTCGGAGCTGTGGCCCTTCCGAATCGCAGCGCATTCGAGACGCTTGCCCGCAAGAGTGTGCCGATCGGCGGATCTTACTTTGGAGATGTGGAGTACGTCAACTTTTGGATTCTGAACGCCCTGTCTGATCGCCCGACTGTCTATTTCATGAATACCAACAATACGATTTCGCACTGGGTTTTCGCCAAGAAGCTGGGCTTCCACGACACATTCCGTGATGAAATACGAGGCACACTCATCTATCACCCAAATGTCGTCGCTCCTGACGGGTCTCTGGGGGTCTACCGATTTGATCCATCGTCGGCCCATTGGCACGATTTTTCGTTCACACGCGTGGAGCGAGCGCATGAGATTCTCGCGTCAGCGATGCCATTTCTCGACAACAATCTCGCCTACCATCCTATCGGCTGGTCGTTTTTAGGCCAGTACAATCGCCAGAAGGCAGACTTCGATGCGTCGAGGGTCAACGTCTTGTTGCGGAAGGACATCTTGCCCGATGTGGCCTTTGTTTCGCTGAATCAGGCGGAAGGATATGGTCGTCTTCGGTTGATGGAGGACGGAGAGCGTCCATTGCCGTACGATGTTGCCATCTACCGTTCGCTTCCGAATGATCTGCCCCGTGTTGCTGGGACGATCACGACGGTCCCTCAGACGCCGTTGTCGCATGTGAACTTGCGGGCTATCCAGAATGGTCTCCCCAATGCGTTCATTCGGGATGCACTGGATGAGGAGTCCATCGTCTCACTTATCGGAAGCTACGTTCACTTTTCCGTGACGGCGGATGGGTACACCGTTCGCAAAGCATCCAAAGCCGAAGTCGATGCGCATTACGAGAAGCTGCGGCCAGCACAGACGCAGACGCTGCAGCGTGATTTGAGCGTCACCGAGATCGCATCGCTCGCTGACGTAGAGTTCGCTGACTGGACTGCCTTTGGCGTCAAGGCCGCCAACGTTGCCGAGCTTACACAGCTCTCACTGCCAGATGGTACTGCACCGGTCGGTTTCGCGATTCCGTTCTACTTCTATGACGAATTCATGAAGCAGGCGACGGTCACTGAGAAAACTCTGCTCGGCAAGAAGAAATGGCCCGACGACGAAAAGATCACGCTGGCCGCCGGAACGACGCTGGCCAGCGCCGTCACGCAGATGCTGGCTCACGCCAAGTTCCAGGCTGACTATGACATCCAAGAAGAGATACTGGACGACTTGCGTGACGCCATCAAGGATGCCGCCACACCCAAGTTCATCACTGACGCCTTGACTGCGATGCACGCCAGGTATCCGGACGGACAGTCGTTACGGTACCGTTCGAGCACGAACAACGAGGATCTGCCATCGTTCAGCGGTGCCGGTCTCTACAGCTCGAAAACCCAGGATCCTGACGAGACGGCAGATGACGGCATAGACAAGTCGATCAAGAGCGTCTGGGCCAGCTTGTGGAACTACCGTGCATTTCGCGAACGCGACTTTCATCGCGTCGACCACACCACGGTTGCCATGGGAGTGCTCGTACACCCCAACTACGAAGACGAACTCGTCAACGGCGTGGCCGTCAGCTATGACCCATTCACGCATCGCGACGGTATGTTCTACGTCAACTCACAAGTCGGTGAGGACTTGGTCACCAACCCCGAACCGCTGTCACGGCCGGAGGAGATCCTCCTCGACGCCAACGGTATTGCGACGGTGCTGTCGTATTCGAACCTGAAGGCTTCACGACAGCTGCTCATGACCGACGCGCAGATGCAGCAGCTGCGCAGCAATCTCGCCACGATCCACGATCACTTCAAGACGCTGTACGCCGTCCAGACCGGCGACGACTATGCGATCGAGATCGAGTTCAAGATCACTGCCGACAACGTGCTGGCCATCAAGCAGGCACGGCCGTGGCTGTTCACCGAACCGCTCGTTGTGCCGAACCCAACCGTGTCTCTTGGCTTTGTCGACGACCAAGTCACCGAAGGCGACGATCTTCAGCTTGTGGTCACCCGCAGCGGCGGGATTCTGTCGGTGCCTCTCAGCGTCGGCTTCACGGTGCACGAAACCGGCCAGATGCTCGTGAGCACGCTGCCCGCCGACGTCACGATTCCTGCGAATCAAACCAATGCAACCATCGCTATCGGGACGGAGCCAGACTCTCAAGCCGAGCACAACAGCGTCGTCACCGCCGCCCTGAATACAGACGCCGGCTACACCCTCGGCGCTCCTCAGTCAGACACTGCAACCGTCGAAGACGACGACGATCCGGCGTGTGATGTTGCGACGGCCATCGGTCGGGCTCGTGCTGGGTTCGTGTGGCATGTCGACAACAACGGCGGCAGCGAGACGCTGTTCTGGCAGATTCTTGCTTATCTCGGTGCCGATCCGTTGCCTGCGCCGCCGGGCGGGGTCACCCCTGCGTCGGTCACCCCTGAGGCGGTGAGTACGTTCAGCGACGGCAAGCCGTGGCCTGGCTGGGCGCCCATCAACGCGGCCATGGGTTGCTATGTCGCGCCGCCTGAGATCAGCATCGCCGCTGGCGCGGACATCGATGAGGGCGGCAATGCGGTGTTCACGGTGACTGCCGACCCGGCGCCGTCGACGGCTTTGGATGTGACGGTGGCGGTCAGCAAATCGGGCGATTTCGGTGTGTCGCCGGGTTCGCGGACGGTCGCAGTCCCTGCGTCGGGCACGGCGACGCTGACCGTTGCCACGGTCGGCGATTCGGTCGACGAGGCGGACGGTTCGGTGACCGCGGCGGTCGGCGCGGGCGCCGGCTACACGGTGTCTGGGACCGCCGGATCGGCGTCGGTGGCGGTCGCCGATGATGACGACGACGACGCTCCGCCGGTGGTGGTGTGTGTGCCGTCTTTGCCGTCTGATGCGGTGACGGTGCCGGTGGTGACTGGCTGGCGTGATGCTCATTCGGGGGCGGCGCATGTGCTGCGGTGGAACCGGGTGCTGGCCGCGCTGGGTGTGGACAACGGCGAGGCGGCGATGACTGTGGAGCAGTCCCGTGTCAATGAGGGCCTGTTCATGTTCGGCCGCTGGGATCGTGTCACCCGCACCCTCGAAGCCCTCGAACAGTGCGACGACCCGCCGCCGGCTGCCGATCCTGAGGTCAGCATCACGGCCGGCAGCAGCGTGATCGAGGGCGGCGACGCCGCGTTCACCGTCACCGCCGACCCGGCGCAGTCTTCGCCGCTGACAGTGGACGTGACCGTGGCCCAGACCGGCGACTACGGCGCTGCGACGGGCACGCGGACCGTGACGGTTCCCACCTCGGGCAGTGTCACGCTCACGGTCAGCACGACGAACGACGGCACTGACGAGCCCGATGGATCGGTCACCGCCACGGTCAGCACCGGCAGCGGCTACACGGTCTCCCAGACAGCGGGCTCGGCGACGGTGGCGGTAGCCGATGACGACGACCCGCCGCCTGTCACTCCGGAGGTCAGCATCACGGCCGGCAGCAGCGTGATCGAGGGCGGCGACGCGGTGTTCACGGTCTCCGCCGACCCGGCGCCCGCGGCGCCGCTGACCGTCACCGTGTCGGTGGTTGAGTCGGGCGATTTCGGCGTGTCGCCGGGTTCGCGGACGGTGACGGTCCCGGTCTCGGGCAGCGCCACGCTGACGGTGGCGACGACGAACGACAGCACTGACGAGCCTGACGGGTCGGTCACCGCGACGGTCGGCGTCGGCGCCGGCTACACCGTGTCCCAGTCGGCGGGCGCAGCGTCGGTCGCAGTCGCCGACGACGACGATCCGGCTCCGCCGCAGCCTGCTGACCCCGAGGTCAGCATCGCGGCCGGCGGCGGGGTCGCAGAGGGCGGCGACGCGGTGTTCACGATCACTGCCGACCCGCCGCCGTCGGTGCCGCTGACAGTGGAGGTGACTGTGGCCCAGGCCGGCGACTTCGGCGTCACTACGGGGTCGCGGACGGTCACGGTTCCGGTCTCTGGCAGCCTCGCCCTCGCCGTCGCGACGGCCGACGACAGCGCTGATGAGGCCGACGGGTCGGTCACCGCCACGGTCGGCGCCGACATCGGCTACACGGTGTCGGCGACCGCCGGTGTGGCCACGGTGGCGGTGGCCGACGACGACCCCGCGTCTCCGCCGTCGAAGCCGTCGATCACGGCCGGCGACGCGTCGGCAGGCGAGGGCGACGGCGCGGTCACCTTCACCGTGGAGATGACCGGGCCCGCAGCCGGGCCGGTGACGGTGTACTACTCGGTGCTCGGCGGCACTGCGACGGCCTACAGCGACTACTTGCCCGAATGGGGGCAGGTCGTCTTCGCCGTCGGCGACACCTCCAAGACCGTCCAGATCCGCCTCATCGACGACCGCGCCGGCGGCGAGGGAACCGAGACGCTCGTGCTGCGGCTGTACCTGTCCGACACCAGCCATGCCACCCTGGACGACGACCGCGCACAAGGCACCATCACCGACAACGACTGACGCCAGTCACACGAGGGCGAGCCAGGTGACGCAGTAGACGTCGTCGGGCGTGATCTCGGGCAGCGGCTCGGGCGGCTCGTAGGGCTGCAGACCGAGCACGTCGATCACCCTGATGATTTCGACGGCCTGCTCGGCCCGGTTCGCCGAGCTCTTGAGCGCCGCAGCGAGCGTTCGGATCGTTCGCTCCGGGTAGGGAGCAGTGATCGTGTCGACGGTGCGGTCGATGTCGTCTTGTGTCATCTCCGGCGGAGAGTGGTCACGCACTGCTTGTGCGGCGCGAGCCAGCCGGGGCGAAATCCGCGGCTCGAGGTTCGCCTTGTCGGACATGACGTTCCATTTGCGGACTATGTCGTCTTGGGCAACTTTCCACGCCTCGAATGCGCCTTCGACATCGGAGTCTCCCAATGTGCGCGGTGTCTCGAAGCCGGCAGGCGGGCGGGCGAGGTCGAGGCAGGCCAGCGACTCGTCCACCACCTCGTCAGAAGTTGACCCATCTCGGCCGACGAATCGGAACAGGGGCGCCGGGTGGTCGCCGACGCGGGCACAGAAGACGTAGCCGGCTCGCCCGTCGCCTGAGCGGGCTGCCATTCCCGAACCCGAGCCCCAGGGCAGCGAGGCGATGTGCTCCGCGAGATCTGCGTCCTCCATTGCCTGGCGCAGCTCTTGGCGGAACTCCTCGCCCGACAGGACGCCCTTCGCGGTTCCGCCTCGCTCGAACATGGTTGCGTCCTCGCGACGGATGCGTTCTATCTCCTCGCGTGTCTCGGTGAAGTTGAGCTCGTGATGCTTGCCTTGATCAGGCAGTATCTCGCCGACGCCCACACTGGCCGCTGCTTGCGCGATCTTGCGGCGCAGTCGTTCGGAGAGGCCGAGCAGGTCGTCCAGCCGGCTGTCCGGGAAGACGCAACGCAGGAATACCTCCGCGTGGCGTGAGCCGATGCGGTCGATGCGCCCGTGACGCTGCACGAGGCGCATCGGATTCCACGGAAGGTCGTAGTTGACGATGTGGCAGGCCTGCTGCAGGTTCACGCCTTCGGCCAGCACATCGGTTGCCACCACGATGTCGTACCGGTCGTCGTCGTGGCCCTCGGGCGCATCGGTGGTGCGTGGGGCGAATCCCCACAGCACCGATTCCTTGTCAGCAGAGCCCGAGCTGCCCGCCACCGAAGCGATGCGCCCCCGGTAGGCAGCGAGCCGAGCGTCGGTGTGGGTCACCGCTTCGAGGTGCTCGACGATCCAGTCGACGGTGTCGGCGTAGTAGCTGAAGATCAGCACCTTGTGCCGGTCGCGGGTGTCTTCGGCACCGATGCCATGGGCACGTGCGTCGGCGGCGATAGCGGCAAGCTCGTCGGTGAGGGCAGCCAGATTCGGATCTGCGTCCCGTGTCACAGTGCGTGCCTCGGCTGCAAAGTCGCGCAGCAGGTCTCGGTCACGCTCGGTGTCTTGGCGCAACCGCTCGATGTCGAATTCTGCAGCATCGTCGGTGACGTGGACCAGGTGGTCCAAGAAGGCGTCGCGCTGCTTGTCGTCGAAATCATCGGTGTCGGCGGCGATCCAATCCGCCAGCACGTCCCCGGTGCCCACCCGGCCTCCGTCGAGCAGGGACAGGAACGCGTCGTGGCTGTTCGCCATGCGCTCGCACGTCTCCGCGAAGGCATGGGGCGACGATTCGAATCGCTTCAACAGGCCCGAGCGCAGCAGCCCGGTGAGTTGCAGCTCGTAGGTGTCGATCGCGTGGTCAAGCCGGTAGCGCGAGGGTGCATATCGCGCCAGTGTGAGGGCACTTGTGTCCGCCGGTGCGTCGGGCACCTTGCTCTTGGTGCTTGCCGGATCATCGGCCCCGGCAGCGTCAGATGCTCCAGCACTGAGGTCGGGGTCGGCATCGAGCGCAGCGGCGAACCGGTCGAAGAATCCGGGCAAGACCGCGTCGAGGTCGTAGTTCACCTTGCGGACCCGAGGGGTCGGGAAGACGATCGGCGTGTCGTGCCCGCCGATGCGCACGATGTCGTTGGGGTAGAAGCGCTTCACGAACGAACGGGTGCGGCGCACGGCCACGGCGTCGAGCACGTCGAAGAGATGCTCAGGAGTCAGGTCGTCGGGGTTGAGCGCGACGGCCTTGGCGAAGTGATCGCGCAGCGAGCCGATGCCGGCATCGGCGAACTCCGCGTCGTTGCGCAGGAAGTACCCCAGCAGGTGGTACAAGTCCCACAGGCTGTTGTTCACCGGCGTAGCGGTCAGCATGACCAGTTGTTTCGGCGGCGATCCGGCGAGCAGCCGTCGCAGCGCCTGTGCCCGCTGCGTGGACGGATTGCGCAGATTGTGCGCCTCGTCGATCACCACCATCGCGTAGTCGGTGACGTAGCGCTGTTCGAGCTTGGTGCCGGTGGCGTGCTCAGGGTTGAGTCGCCCGTCGCCCATCAACGCCTCGAACGACACGAGCTCCATCGGCAGGTTGTGCTCGGCTCGGAACGCACGCCACGGGCCGTCGCGCAACGTGGCGGGCGTGATCACCAGCACCTTCTGGCGGCGCTCCAGGGCGGCTTCGCGAATCAGCTCGCCGGCGAGGAATGTCTTGCCGAGACCGACCTCGTCGGCCACCAACACACCGTGCCGCTCGTCGAGTATGCGGCGCGCCCGCCACAGCCCGTCTGCTTGGAACGAGGTGAGGTGGATCTGCGGGGCGCCCTCGGCATCGGCTTCGGCTTGCAGCTCGTCGCCATATCGCTCCCACAGCATCCGCAGGTACACGAGCTGTGGTGAGTGCGGCTCGAACCTCGCCTCGAACAGGGCGGCCAGATCGTACGGGGCTGCCTGATCCCACAGCTCGTCGAACCACTCCTGCACTTGTGTCACGACGTACGGTGCGTAGTTGCCGAGGTTCAGCTCCAGGTTGGACGCGAGTCCGGCGTAGGTGAAGTTGGACGATCCGGCCACGACGCCATGCGATCGGTCGCCAACCACGAAAGCCTTGCCGTGCAGGAATCGGCCCTCGAGACGTCGCACCTCCACGCCCGGCGATGCCAGCCAATCGGTGAGTCGGCGTGCCGCTGCGTCGGACTGGCGGCTGAATCCCAAGTGGTCGCGTTCGACACGGAGGAGCTGTTCCTGCTCGGCCAGCGCGCTCTGCATGCGGGCGCGAACTGCCCGTGCCGGGTGAGCCGGCTCGGCGTGCAGTGCTCGTCGGCGGTTCTCCGGCGGCTGCGGCTCGGCGCCCAGCAGCAGCCGGACGCCCGATGCATGGTCGAGTGCGTCGGCCAGCAGGGAGTACCCGCCGACATTGAAATAGGCGGTTGCAATGTCCACCGCGGCACCGCCCACGAAGCCGGTAGCGGCGTGGGTGATGAACCCGTTCAGCGCCTGCGCCACGGTCTGGCCGTCACGGTTGAGCGCCAGTTCGGGCTTCGGCTCAATGACCACGGGACTCTCGCCGCGCGTCGAGCCGCTCGCAGGAAATGGGGCTCGGTGTTGATCCAGCGCGGTAGCGTTCAGTCCGAGACAGGAGGCGGCGGTGACTGAAAGCCAAACGCAGAATTCCCCGACAGTCGACCGCGTGCTGGAGCAGTCGTTGCCCAAGCCTGGGGTCGCTGAAGCGATGCGTTTCTGGCACCTCACGCGTCCCGTTCCGGTGGTGGGCGACCGTGACGTCAGCGAGTCCGACGTTGCGGCGCTCGATAGGCCGATGACGCCGACCTCTTGTTGAAGCACCATGCGGCTGGGACGCAGCGCTGAATCCGCAGGAGACCCGCCGCGTTGATCCGTTCGGGTGGTGAAGCCGATCTCTCCTGAGCAAGGAAGGCGTCATCGCAGTCGTCTGAAGTGCTCGAGAACCGCCGCGAGCCGGTCCACGTAACGGGTGGGCCGCTTCTCGTCGAACGTGGTGTAGATGACCTCGAGATCGTCCTCATCGAGGCCGTACAGGAGAGCCACGCAGGCGTCGAGCTCGTGAATCAGGTCCTGCTTGGTCGCCTCATCATTCGCTGAGCCGACGGGCACCCCGACCTCGGCGGCCCACTCCGCGAACCGGTCATCGACAGCAGCCAGCCGTCCCGCGATCTCCACCACCCGATCCCGCACCGGGTGTTCAGAACCGGGGTCGGCGATCGGAAGGCTGTTGAAGATGTGGAAGTTGAGGTGGAGCTCGACGACCCGGCGGGCGACCCAGTCCAGCACCATCGACGACAGGACTCCCAAGAGGAATGCCTGATCGGCAGCCTGGCCTCGAGGCCACAGGAGATAGGGCGCCTGGTTCGTGATGACGATGTTGCCGGGGACCAAGGCCGCGACAATTGTGCGGGTATTGGTTGCGTTGGTCACATCGCGGAATGCGATGCGTGGACGCAGACATGGCAGCGTGTCGGCGTCGCCGATGTGGTCGTCAGTGAACTCGGCAAATGGTGACGACGACGTTCCGTGTTGCCGTTGTCGCTTGTGCTGCAGGTGGTCGGTGATCTGCTGAGCGTTTACTGAAGCGAAGTAGGCACCGGTGTCCGGGTTCCAGACGTCAAACGAGGCTCCGGCATAGACGAACCATGTATCGGGTGCATCGCGCAACACCAGCGCACCTTCGTCCATCATGAACCGGGCTTTGTCATTGGTGGCGTCGAGCTCGCGGTGCGGGCGGCTGTGCCATCGTCGAGGAGGAACCGCTTCTTGTCGAAAGTCGCGTGGAGTTCGGCGAACGGGCGGACTCGCCACTGTCGAGGACGAAGCGATGTTTGTCGTTGGTCGCGTTGAGGTCTCCCTGGAGAGGCCGGACTCGCCAAGCGGGGGGGGGGGCTCGGAGCGAGAAGGCGCGTCGGTGCCGTCCATCCTCGGGTGCCGCTTCATGCGGCGCCACACGCGAAAGGCCGCACGGCTCGGCAACTGCGGGAACGCGAACGAATCGGACCACCTGCGGAACTCGGCGGTCGGCACGAGTTCAGGCTTGCCGTCAACCAGCGTTCGAAAGTGAGCGAGCGAGCGGGCTGGTCCCGGGTAAATCGCTACGTGCGGCTCATCAGCGGAGGTCTCAAAGCCACCCCCATGGCTCGGCTGCCCGACTGCGCTTGCGCGCCGCGACGAGGGCGATCGTGTACCGACCGTCGACGTCGTCGAATGTCCACTGCTTGGTGTTGAGGCAGGTGACAACCGTGAGCTGCGCGTGACAGTGACCAGAGCCACCGTGTAGGAGTTGTGTACTCCCTCGAACACCCAGCCTTTGTGATTGATGAGCGTTGCGACCGTGATCCGGGGGCCTTCTCTCTCTCTCTCTCTCTCTCTCTCTCTCTCTCGGTGCAGCTACCGACGAAGCGATGTCTTCGACGCCGACAATCTGGTGGCGCCAGTTCGTCATGCCAGCAGCCTGCGTCGCGGTGTTGGGCAGGACCAGACCAAATTGACCTCCTTCGGCGGTCAAGTCGAGATTTCTCCAAGCGAACGCTTGGTAGAAGTCGGTGCGGCCTGAACCCATCCGCTCGAATACTTGGCGGAGCAGACTCCGCATCCTCTCCGCATAGTCGAGTTCCAGCCCGAACGCAGCCTCAAGGTCAGGCCGCTGTCGGCGGAACCCCTCGATTGCAGCGTTCATCTTGTTGACCGACTGCCCCCGAATGCCCGGCAGGTGCATGCCCCACCACACATGTTCCTGCACGACTACTTGCTCCCAAGGCGGGTTGCCGATGAGGCAGTCGAAACCCGGGCGCTCCCGCAGAAACACCTCGGGGAAAGCGGCCGGGAAGTGAACTGGCATCAACCGCGTGATCTCGTCGCGCACTTGCGGGTCGGCGGCCAGCTTGACAACGACGGCCGGATCGAAGTTCTCCGGTAGGTCGCACACCCCGGCGCGGTGCGCAGTGATGACGTCGAAGGCTGCCTGAGCGCCTGCCACTGCTGCCCTCGCATCGGTGTGCGCTGTCCGTGCTTCGTCGATCTCGTGCTTGGAGGCATCGGATGTGTGGGCCAACCGCTGCAGCGCGTCCTCGGCATTCTCCAGCAGGCCGATGAGCTGGCTCCGAAACAGGCTGGGTGCCGCAGGATCGGCGTCGGCATCAAATGCAGCCACGACCTCATCGAGAGTGCCGACGCCGGTGAGGCTGTCGCCATGGACGAGGTTGTGGTCGAGGAACGAAAGTGGGAGGCCGGGCACGAAGGTGTGGACCCAGATCGCGAGGCGCGCCAGTTCGACGGCGACGCGGTTCTTGTCGACGCCATAGACGCAGTGGCGGGCGATCTGGCGACGCAGCAGCGAGCCGGTCTCGATCTCGATGCCGTCGCCCAAGTCGCCGAGTTCGTCCATGGCGACGTTTCGCAGCCTGTTCAGCTCCGCGGTGATCGCGGGGACGGGGTGCAGCGACAGCCATGCCGACAGACGGGCTTCGATGCGGTCGACCGCTGCCACCAGGAAATGCGCGGAGCCCATTGCGATGTCAGCACACCGGAAGTCGAAGAATGCCGCTGCCACTCCTGCGTCGTCGTCGGCCTCTCGCCACGCGTCGAGACGGGCGAGGTGGTCGTCGAGCGCCGGTTCGAGCGCATGGTCCAAGAGGTGTTCCACCGCGAACGGCTTGGTGAAGTACGAACCTGTTGCCTTGCGGGTACCGGAACGGTTGTGGAAGTACACCTCGCCGGCTTCCACTTCCACGTCGTCGTTCGCCCCGGCAGGCACATACTGCAGGTCGCCCTTGACTCTCTTGACGGTCAGGTCGTCAGGTGCAGCCGACAGCTTCGATTCCAGCAACCCCTCATAGATCGTTCCGAACTCCCGCACCGACAGCGACCGGAAGTCGACGGGACCCAGCCCCTGAGGGCCATGGTCGACCAGCGCCGCCGCAAGAGCGGGGCCGAACTCGGCATTGGTGAGGCGCAACTGTGCGATCGCTGCGCCGGTAGGGCTGACCTTCGGATCCTCAGAGAACAGGCCTCCGTTGTAGGTCGGCACGCCCCAGTCGGCGTTGCCCTCGTTGACCGCATCCCACAGGCCGCATACGTCATCCCACATGTCGGTGGCGCGCTTGTCGAAATGAGTCCTGGCGTTGTGCTCGTCATCGGCGAGTCGTTGAGCCATGCGCGACAGCGAGTGGTCCGCGTAGCGGCCGTTGCTGCGGTAGGGGAGCAGATCCTTGTCTTCGGCGTAGGCGACGAACAACAGCCGGAACAAGATGACCATGACTTGTTCGTAAGCGTCGTCGAGGACGGTTTCGCTGATGCCGCCGGTGGGGGTGTCGTGACTGAGCCGTGCGGCCACGGCTTGAGCCAGCGCCGGAACCGTCTTGTGGTAGACCCGTTCGCGCAACCGGACGGCGAGGGCGGCCGCGAAGCGCTCGGAGTCGTCGAGGATCTCATGCAGCGAGCCGCCGTGCGCGATGGCGGCGGCCGAGAACAGCAGCCCCAAGTAGCCGGCTTGCTCGGAAGCAAGGAGCGACAGGTTCAGCTCCACGAATGTCTCCGCCCGGCCTTTGCGGCCCACGCCGATGCCGGGCCGTGCCGAGTAGAGGCGGATCTCCGAGGCGCGGGTGAGCACCACCCAGTCGACGTTCTCCCGGTCCGCCAGCGCCAAGGCTCTTGACACAGGCGACATGCCGTCGAAGCGGTCCGACGGAGCTTCGAATGGTTCGCTGTCGTCGCAGAACACCGCAATTGCCTCGCGTCGACCGGCAATCATCAGTATCGAGGCGTTTGTGGCGAGCGTCGCAATCTCGTAGCCCAATCCTTCGATGAGCCGGCGGCCTCGCTTTCCGAGCAGCGGAGCGGCATCGCCTCTGGCCGATGCCCAGTCGGGGCGCAGCGGGACGCCCGCGGTGAGTTCCTGGGTTGCGAGCAAGCCCGAGTTATGGAGGCCGGGAAACGGCGAGTCCAGTTCCGGAAGGGCGGCCATCAGCAGGCGGGTGGCCGCATGATGATTCGGCTCGCTGAGGGCGACGTCGGCAAGACGCTCGGCTTGGGATACCTCCACATCGAGATGCGGCACCGGATGGTCGCCTGTCGGACCGCATAGGGCTACGCACTCGCCGCCTGAAGCCTCAGGCGATGGGTAGAACACGATCAGCAGCACCGGTGCAGCCCGCTTGTTCCGTCGGGCCGCCCATGCGGCACGCAGATCGGCCACGGTCGGCTTGCGGGTGGCTGTCGCGACCGCTACCTCTAGGCCATTGCGCCCCGGTTGGACGAACAGCTGGACCGCTGCAAGGGAGTTCGGAAACCCAGACGGCGCCGTCCACGTCTGCGGCACCCGGTCAATGAGGAACTCCTCCATGAGAGCGCTGAGCGTAGTTCCGCGGCGAAGTTCAGGTGATTCCGTGGCGCTTTGGGCTTGCAGGGCGTCGCGTGGGCGCGACTGGTCCGGCTTGGGTGTGAGCGAACAGGCTGATTGCGGGAATCATCGAACCCCGCAATGACTACCCGTCAGTGCTTTGGATATGTAATTTACTGATATTGACTATTATAGCCAATAATTAGATGTAACATATCTGTAATGAACTGAATAGCTTTGAATAGGCGTTCTTGTCACATGCAGCGGCTATGTTGAACGTATGTTCTCACAGGTGCAGCAGGCGCTTGAATCCCTCAGCGCAGCCCTCGACGGCGTCGAGATGGCACCGACCGGCGAACTGCGGCGCGCACTAGGTCTCGCCAAGTCCCTGCGCACCAAGGCTGAGCTGCTGGAGACCCGAGCCGCTTCGCTGGTCGCCCAGCGTGAACGGCACGGCGACGGGGGCGCCGGGCTGCTGAGCCAAGTCGGCGGCCGGTCCCGATCCGAGGCTGCCCGCAACGTCCGGGTCACGGCGGAACTGGCCGCGCTGCCCGACGCGCAGTCGGCAGTCGCCGAGGGCGAGATCAGCTTCGCGAACGCTGCGAGCCTGGCGCAGGCTGCACGCAAGACCAGCCCCGATGCAGTCCAAGACGATGCCGGCCTGGTGGAGATGGCCAAGGCACTGCCCGCAGACGAGTTCGCGCAGGCGGCCCAGCGCTGGACGATCCAGCACCAGAGCGCGTCCAACCTGGAAGCACAGCACCGCCGGAATCGGCGCAACCGCAGCGTGCGGTTCTGGAACGGCGAAGACGGCACCGTGCAGATGCGCGGTGCGTTCGACGCCGAGATGGGCGCACGAATCCAGAGCCGCCTGCGCGACACAGCCGAACAGCTTCGACGCGCCGACCGACGCAAGCTCCGCGACAGCACCCATGCCGCGGGAGGCACCGCTGACCCAGGCGAAAACGGAGCTGCCGTCAATGGGACGACGCCTCCTGGCACGCGGGTCGAAGCTGTTGTTCGGACACGTGATCAACGCATGGCCGACGCCCTCGACAGGCTGCTCGCCGGCGCCCCATCGACTGCTACGGCCCCGACAGGCGCTGCTGCTGGCCCTGGCGCTGCCGCGGAGTCCTCTGAGGTACCCACGTCGGCAAACCGTCCGTTCGCCGGAGACCACTCCGGAGCGGAGTCTTCTGAGACCTCAGCAGCGCTGATTCGAACGCCGTCGGCGGACGATCTGATCGGCCTTGAGCAGCGTCGCACGGTCACGGAGATCATCGTGCGAGCCGATCTCGACGCACTGCTGGGCAAGCCCGGCGGTATTGCCGAGATCGGCGGCGCCGGTCCCATCCCACCGAGCACGCTGGATCGGCTCCTCTGCGGCGCCGACCTGTCGTTGGTCTTGTGCGGCGCAGACTTCACACCGCTATACGAGGCCGTTGCCAGCCGGGCGCCGACCGCGGCTCAGCGCCGCGCCCTGATCGCGCGCGACGGCGCATGCATCGGCTGCGGCGAACCCCCCGGCGAATGCGAGGCGCACCACATCATTCCGTGGAAATGCGGCGGCAAGACACGCGTCGACAACCTCGTGCTGGTGTGCTGGTCATGCCACGACCTCATCCACGACCATAACTGGCGACTGATCGTCCGCGACGGCCGGTTTCGGCTGGCCCCACCCGACCCGGCACATCCGCACAACCCAGCCCAATCACGCAAACCAGTCAGCAAAGTGCGAACAGGCGGTGCGAACCAGTCGGCGGATAGTCGCGGCCACAGTGAGGGCAGGGAAGCTGCCGGCCCCACTTCGATGGTTCGAGATACGGGTGACGATGGCTCCCCGACCGAAGACGACCGATCGCCGCCAGTAGGCGATCAACACGACCTGTTCACAGCGGCATGACACTTGCTGTCGGGACGCACCAGAACGGTGATGACGGGCGTGCCGTAGCGGCGCACGCGATGCGTCTGCCACGCATGGTTCGAACCGGGCTCGATCTCGCGGTCCGATTCGCACACCAGCACGTTGGCGTTGACTGTGTCGAGGACATCGCTCCAGCCGTCGAACCGATAGGGCGGATCGGCGAATGCAAGGTCGACCGGATCGCCATGGGCCGCCAGGTACCGGCCGACGTCGGACCGAATCACCGTGGCGCGATCGCTGATGCCGAGTGCTGTCAGGTTCGTTGCGATGGTTCGGCAGGCCGCTGCGTCGGAGTCCACGAGCGTGGCGTGCGCGGCACCGCGCGAGAGCGCCTCGATGCCGAGCGCGCCGGAGCCGGCGAATAGGTCCAGCACCGTGATGTCCTCGGGCAACCCCAGACTCACCAGCATGTTGAAGATGGCCTCGCGGGCGCGGTCCGATGTCGGCCGGATCGCATCCGTAGCAACCGTTTCCAGGCGACGGCCACCCAACGCGCCGCCGACAACGCGCATGGCGCCACCGTACGTGGGTGCGACACTGCAACCATGGACGACCTCGCAGTGCCCGCAGAGATCGTCTGCGTCGACTGCGGTGGGCGCTGCGGCCTGCTGAGTGTGCCGGAGCCGGACTGGGGCTTCCAGCCCGGAGATGTCGTCGCCTACCGCTGTGCTGACTGCGGCGATCGCTGGGATCTCATCGTCCCCGACACCGAAACCGCAGGCTGATCTGGGCCACGCTTCGCCGCCGGCTCAGCGGGGAGGGTCCCTCGATTCGCGACCGCGGCGCGGTACGGTCGCCCCACTGGACACGGATCGATCCGGAGGGACCGTTTTCGGTGGTCATGGCGATGTATCCAGGCTCGTTCGATCCTGTGCACAACGGGCATCTCGACGTGATATCTGCGGCGTCCCGGCTGTTCGATTCGGTCACGGTGGCGGCCATGCGGAATCCGGCCAAGGCCACGCCCCTGTTCTCCGATGACGAACGCGTCGCGATGATCGTCGAAGCCACGAGCCATCTCGGCAACGTCTCGGTGGTGCAGTTCGGAGAACTGGTCGTGGACCTTGCTCAGCGCCTCGGTGCCGATGTCATCGTGAAGGGGCTTCGCAGCCAGAGCGACTTCGAGTCGGAGTTGCGCATGGCGCACATGAATCACTCGGTCACCGGTGTTGAGACCGTCTTCGTCCCTCCGCGGACCGAGCATCTCTTCATCGCCTCCAACTACATCCGGGAGATCACCAAGTTCGGCGGCGACTGCTCGCACCTCGTCCCGTCCGCGGTGGCCGCTCGATTGCAGCAGCACATCACGCAGGAGGCGGGCACATGAGCATGTCCGAGGGGGGCGTCGAGGCGCCTCCGCAATCGGGGGTTCACCCCGCAGTGCCCCAGCCGCAAGCTCCGTTCGGGCAGCCGTCGTTCGAGACTGCGGCGACGACAGAGGAGACGCCGACGTCACCGCACGCTCGTGGCCCGGCAACGCTCGCCCCGCGCCCTGCCTCGGTGACGGCCGAGCAGTTCATCCATGAGGCCATGGAGATCATCGACGCCGCTCGCCCGATGCCGCTGTCCACCTCGGTCATGATCAACCGGGACGAGGTGATGACCCTGCTCGAGTCTGCGCTGGCGGCAGTGCCCGACGAGACGCGCCAGGCTCGCTGGCTGCTTCGCGAGCGTGACGAGGTGCTCGCCCAGGCACGTGTCGACGCCAATCTGGTCATCGATGAGGCCCGTAGCCGCGTCGCCCAGATGGTGCAGCGAACCGAGGTCGTGCGTGCAGCCGAGCGGCGGGCGCGCCAGCTGCTCGACGACGCCCGAATCCAAACCCGTCGCCGCCGCCACGAGGTCGATGAGTACTGCGAGCGGCAGCTCGCGCAGTTCGCGAGCGCTGTCGACCAAGTTCAGATTGCGGTACAGGCCGCTCGGCGAAAGCTCGGCAAGCGTGCCGCGACGCCGGTGACTCCTGCATCACCGAGTGCTCCGCCTGCGCACCATGGAGGAGAAGCCGCTGGCACTGGAGCACCCGGACCAGCCGGCCGTGGCCCCGATGCTCGTCCGCCCGATACTCATCCAGTGGTGTTCGACCAGGATCAGATGTGAGCAAGGGGGACCGTCACGGGTCCCTGTCTGTGCCCCTGCGACTGATTTCGGACGGTCAGCTCGCGTGGTCTGCGACGGTGCCAGCGTCAGCACTGCTCGACCCTGAATCACGAGACGTCCTGCGCATCGCGGATGTCGAAGTGCCGCTCGACAGCGATGTCGATGTGGCTGTGGCGCTGGAACTGATCGGCGGCGGACTCAGCGTTGCCGGTGAGGTCACTGCCGCTTGGAGGGGTCCGTGCGCTCGTTGCTGGCTGCTGCTCGACGGGGAGGTGCGGACGGCGGTCCGCGAGGTGTTCACCTCCGAGCCTCGTGAGGGCGAGCAATACCGGCTCGGCCCCGAATACGCAGACCTCACTCCGATGGTGCGAGAGGCGGTGCTGCTGGAGCTGCCCATCGAGGCCATCCGGTGCCCGCATCCCGAGCCGTGCCCGAACCTTCCTGCAGAGCTCGCCGAGGCCAGCGAAGAAGCGTCCGAAGGCGGCTCGGCGGAGCTCGCAGATCCGCGCTGGGAGGCGCTGGAGGCGCTGGAGGCGCTGCGGGGCCGCACGGATGAGACCTCTTGAAATCCGGTTCGCGTATCGGGTCGGGAGCGCCAATGGATAGGCTGCATGGTCCGCTCGAGGAGTCGATCCGATCGAGGAGCCCGAACGGTGGCAGTCCCCAAGAAGAAGACATCCAAGAGCAAGACGCGTTCGCGTCGCGCTGCGGCGTGGCGTCTGGCCGAGGCGCCGCGGAGCCTGTGCCCCCGTTGCGGCGCTGCAAAGCTGCCCCACCGAGTTTGCGGGCAGTGCGGTTGGTACGGCGGTCGCCAAGCCCTCGATATCGCCTAGGGCAGAGCCGAATGGCAACCTCGGGGCCGGGCTGATGACGCTGCCGGTCGCCGTGGACGCAATGGGCGGCGATGATGCCCCCATTGCGGTCGTGGAGGGTGCGCTGGAGGCCGTGCGCGAGGGCCTCGATGTCGTCCTCGTGGGTCGCCGCGATGCGATCGCCGCTGTCGGCGGCGAGTCGCTCCCGATGATCGAGGCCGCAGACGTCATCGAGATGTCCGAGGAGCCGAGCCGTGCGGTGCGGACCAAGAAGGACTCGTCGATCAGCCGTGCGGTGAACGCAGTGCGCGACGGCGAGGCCTCGGCGATGGTGAGCGCCGGCAACACCGGTGCCGTAGCGGCCGCAGCCCTGCTGAGGCTCAGGCGCCTGCCCGGAGTTGCCCGCCCGGCCATAGCGACAGCGTTTCCCGTCCCCGGAGGCCGCACTGCACGCGTGCTGCTCGACTCGGGCGCGATGGCCGACTGCAGCGCCCAGTGGCTGCACCAGTTCGCCCGGCTCGGCTCGGCGTACAGCCGCATCCGCTTCGGCGTGGCGGCACCGCGGGTCGGGTTGCTCTCGATCGGCGAGGAGCCCGAGAAGGGCAACATGCTCGTCAAGGAGACTCATCAGCTGCTTGCGGCCGACGACGAGATCGATTTCTACGGCAACGTCGAAGGGGGCGATCTCCTCGACGGCCCCGTCGATGTCGTGGTCACTGACGGCTTCACCGGCAACGTGCTCCTGAAATCTCTCGAAGGCACGGCGTCGTTCTTCGTGCGTCTGATCCTCGAACGTCTCGCCGAGGGCGGGGAGGCGGGCGCAGAAGCACTTCGCCTGCTGGCGCCGCTCGCCGACGAAATGAGCGCCGACAACATCGGCGGAGCGATGCTGCTCGGCGTTCGGGGAGTCTGTGTGATCGCGCACGGTTCGTCGAGTCCGAAGGCCATCACGAGCGCCATCAGGTCCGCCCACCGGATGGTCGAGGCTGATTTGCTGGGCGAGCTGGCGGCCGTCAGCCTCCCGTCGCCTCCTGCGGACCACCGGTAGGCTCGTGGCCGCCATGCCCGCCGAAACTCACGTGCGCCAGAGTCCCCCCGAGCGCGAGGAGGTCTTCGATCTCATCCGCGACCAGCTCGCCGACATCTTGGAGCTGGAACCCTCGGCGGTCGCCGAGTCGTCCTCGTTTGTGGACGACCTCGGAGCCGATTCGCTGGCACTGATCGAACTGGTCGAGGCGCTGGAAGAGGAGCTGTCGGACCGCACGGTGGGCTTTCGCATCGAAGACGAAGACCTCGAAGACCTCAAGACCGTGCGCGATGCCATTGACTACG
Organism: Acidimicrobiia bacterium; assembly: GCA_022821985.1. Classification (GTDB taxonomy): domain Bacteria; phylum Actinomycetota; class Acidimicrobiia; order Acidimicrobiales; family Poriferisodalaceae; genus Poriferisodalis. The sequence continues at coordinate 49,309 of JAJECP010000020.1, read as the reverse complement.
TGATGGAGCGCGTCGGCTGACGTGGAGGCCGCTGTCGCCGAACTCGCTGAGCACGACAGCTTTGAGAGGCGTGTCGGATATCGCTTTGCTGACGCCGGACTTCTGACCGAGGCGCTGTCGCACCGGAGCTGGTGCCATGAGCGCAACGTGGAACAGCCGACGGGATCGCAGGTGGCCTCCAATGAACGCTTGGAGTTCCTCGGAGACGCCGTGCTGGGTCTGTGTGTCTGCCAGCTTGCAGTGACGCGCTGGCCTGATCTCGGACCAGGTGACCTGAGTGCGGTGCGATCCGCCGTGGTGAACGCCGGCGCGTTGGCCGAAGCCGCTCGGCACTGCGAGCTCGGGCAGGCACTGCTGCTGGGCAAGGGTGAGGCTGCGACCGGTGGCGCCGACAAGGAGTCGATCCTGGCCGATGGGCTCGAAGCGGTGCTGGGCGCCGTGTTTCTCGACGGCGGCCTCGGTGCTGCTCGCGACATCGTCGAGCGGCTGCTGGGCGAGCGTCTCTCCGAAGCGGCGAGCGAGCCGGGCACGCGTGAAGCAAAGAACCGGCTGCAAGAACTCGTGGCTAGGCAATTCGGCACCGAGCCCACCTACGACGTGTCGAGCTCGGGACCTGCGCACCGCCCTCAATTCGTTGCCGCGGCGCGCGTATTCGATGAGGTCTGGGGGCGCGGCGAGGGTTCCACCAAGCGTGCTGCCGAGCGTCGCGCGGCGCAAGCTGCGTGCATTCGCCTCGCAGACCTTGACGATCCACCTGTCGATGCAGAGGAGCCCGCTCATGGCTGAATTGCCGGAGATCGAGATCGCCCGACGCGATCTCGACAAGGAAATCACGGGCCGCCGGGTCAAAACGGTCGATGTCCCGGGCACCAAGAAGGCACTGCCGGCCATGCGGTCGAAGCAGCAGTTCGCCGACCTGCTCGAAGGCAAGAAGATCTTGTCGGTGTCTCGCGACGGCACGCTGCTGCTGTTCGACCTTGAGCCGGACGAGGTCATGGTGGCGCACTTCGGCGCTACAGGGTCACTGCGGCGGGCCACGTCCAGAACGCCCCAGGATCCCGACACCAAGGTCGTGCTGACGTTCACCAAGGGCGGACAGTTGCGCCTGCTCGACTCAGGTGCTGAGGCGACGCTGCGCGTGATCGCCAAGAACCGCTACCACAAAGTGTTCCCGGACCAGGTCGATCTCGGCTTCGACCCGGTTGACATGCCGATGCCCTGGACCGACTTCGCCCTCATGCTGCGCGGTCGTTCCGACACCATCCGCGAACTGCTCTTGGACCCGACCTTCGTCGTGGGGCTCGGACCGATGTATTCCGACGAGGTGCTGCATGCAGCGCGCCTCTCCCATGCACGAGTTGCCAGCGAACTGAACACCCAAGAAGTGCGGCGGCTCTACCGCGCCATCGTCGAAACGGTTCATAACTCCATCAAGTACCGGGGTTCGGGCACCAGCGGCCATCTCGACATCTTCGGCAAGTCAGGGGGCTTCGATCCCTATCTCGAAGTCTTCGGGCGGGCGGGCGAGCGATGCCGCAATGGCCGGGGCGATGTCCTCACCACGGTCATCCGGGGTGTGACGCACCACTACTGCGATTATCAGGTGTAGACGCCAACCCTCACACTTCGAGCTGCCGTGTTCCTTCGCTCCCTGACACTGTCCGGTTTCAAGTCGTTTGCAGACACAGCCACGCTCACCTTCGAGCCAGGCGTCACGGTGGTGGTGGGCCCGAACGGCAGCGGCAAGTCGAACGTCGTCGACGCCATCGCGTGGGTGCTCGGTGCGCAGGGGCCGCGCGCATTGCGAGGCCAGCGGATGGACGACGTCGTTTTCGCGGGTACTGATCGCCGGACGGCTCTGGGCCGAGCACAAGTCACCCTGATCATCGACAACGAGTCGCAGACGCTGCCCACGCAGACTGCAGAAGTAGCCATCACTCGCACGTTGTTCCGCTCGGGCGAATCCGAGTATGCACTCAATGGGACGCCCTGCCGGCTGCTCGATCTGCAGGAACTGCTCAACGACGCCGGGGTCGGCCGCCAGCAGCACATCATCGTGGCCCAAGGCCAGATCGAGCAGGTCCTGGCAGCCCGTCCCGAAGAACGGCGAGCGCTGATCGAGGAAGCGGCCGGTGTGCTGAAGTTCCGTCGCCGCAAGGAGCGCGCCGAGCGGCGGCTGGAGGGCACCGAGGCAAATGTGACTCGCCTGGTGGATCTGCAGCGTGAGCTGCGTCGCCAGCTTCGGCCGCTGGAGCGGCAGGCCACCGCTGCTCAGCGGCACCGGGAGATCAGCGCAGAACTGGCCGAGCTTCAGCTCTACAACGCGGGACGTGAGCTGGCTGCACATCAGGCGGGGCAGAGCACGTCCGACGCTCGGCGGGTCACCTTCGCAGCCCAGCAGGAAGCGGCGGCGGCATCGATTTCCGACATCGACGGGGCGATCGACGGCGCGCAGTCACAGCTCGCACAACTGTCAGCCGAGCCGGCTGATCGGCTGCCGCGGGCGGTGTCGCTGTCGGAGCGGGCGCGCGGCTTGATCGGCCAGACGTATGAGCGAATGCGCTCAGTCGAGCGAGAGCGCAACGCCCTGCTCGATTCCGACGTAGTGGTGACGCTGACCGACGAGCACGCACGCGTCTCAGCCGAACTGGCAGAGATCGACGCAGCCCCCGCGCAGTCTTCGCCTTCGAAGGAACCGCCGGACGAAGCGAACTTGGAGACCGGCGACAATGCGGCGGTGAATGCGGCTGAAGAGGCCAGTGCCGAGGCCGAAGCGCGTCTCGCAACCGCAGCCGCCACGCTGTCAGAGGCCGACGAGCATCAGCGGAGCTCGGCGGAGGAGCTGCAGCACTGGATCGGGCGGTTCGAGGCGTTGGCGTCGGCCGTCGCCGCTGCACGCACCGATTCCGGCATCGCTGCGCTGGATGGCGTGGCCGGCGTCGTCGGTGTGCTCGGCGATCTGGTGACGATCGATGACGGCTGGGAGGCTGCCGCCGAGGCTGCTGCGGACGGAGCGCTGCTCGCAGTCGTCGTTCGCGATGACAGCGCAGCTTCCGCGGCGCTTGCAGCGCTTGCTGACAGCGATACGAACGGCTCGGTGATCTCGCTCGACAAGCTGCCCGTCGCTCGCGAACCGAGCCGCCAGGCAGCAGACGGCGAGTTGGTGCGGCCGCATCTGCAGGTGGCTGTCGAAGCTCCGGAGTGGTGCCGCGACGAGCTCGAGACGTTGCTGGACGCCGTTGTCGGTGCAGCGATCTGTGTTCCAGGCGATTGGTCGAGCGCGTACGACCGCGCGCTGGCCGACCGCGACGCGGTCTTCGTGACGGCAAACGGCGACCGGTTCGGGCCTCGACGTTGGCGGATCGGCAGCACGGGACCGGCTGCGGCCACCGCGGCGCTCGATCACGCCCGCGGACGGATTGACGACCTGACCCACGACCATCGTCAGGCTGCCGCAGCGTGGGCTTCGGCACAGCAGGTGCACCGGGCCGCGCTCGATGCGTTCCAGCAGGCTCAGCGCACAGCGGAGACGCTGCGGCGCCGCATCGCCACTGCTGCGGCCCGGCAGGCCGCTCAGGCTCAGGCCGCCCACGACCGGGCCGCCGCGCAGCAGCAGCGCCGGTCGGCGCTCGCCGAGCGGCTCGGTGCCATTTCCCAGCGTCTCGCAGGTCACGAGAGCTCCCACGCAGCCGCTGCCGCTCGGCTGGACAGGGCCGAAGTCATCGTGTCGGGGTTGGATCATCTTGCGCTGCTGCTCTCGCAGCACCGTCAACGCCTCGATGCCGAGGCGCGCCACTTGCGTTCTCGCCACGAGGCCCGCACCGAGCTCATTCGGCAGCTCACGGAACGTCTCGATGCACTCCGTCACGAGCGCGACGCTGCTGCTTCCCGCCTAGAGCAGTTGCGCACTGAGCTGGCGGCTCTCGACGTGGCGGATGCGGAACGGCGCACCAAGCGCGACGCCCTGATCTCGGCGCTGCGTGCGGACTTCAACGCAGACCCGGCGACGGCGCTTGCTGCATCGCCGCCGCCGCTGCCCGACGGCGTCACCGCCTCGGCGCACGAGCGGGCACTTCGTGCGGATCTGAACCGTCTGGGCCCGGTGAACCCGCTGGCGCTGTCGGAATACGAGGAGGCCTCGGAGCGCTTCGAATTCGTGGCCACCCAGCTGGCGGATGTGCGCAACAGCCGCAGAGAGCTGCACAAGGTCATCCGTGCCATCGACGCAGAGATCATCGCCACATTCGCGGACGCATTCGAAGATGTCGCCCGGAACTTTGCCGAACTGTTCGGCACGCTGTTCCCGGGCGGCACGGGCCGGCTCTCGCTGACCGATCCCGAAGAGCTCCTCACGTGCGGTGTGGAACTTGATGTTCGGCCAGCCGGCAAGCGCATCGGACGGTTGTCGCTGCTGTCGGGCGGCGAGCGTTCGCTGGTGGCACTGGCCTACCTCTTCGCTGTCTTCCGTAGTCGGCCGTCGCCGTTCTACGTCCTCGACGAAGTCGAAGCAGCGCTCGACGACGTCAACCTGCAGCGTTTCCTGGATCTCGTGGCAGAGTTCCGGCGGGAGTCGCAGTTGATCATCGTGAGCCACCAACGACGCACGATGGAATCCGCTGACGTCCTGTACGGCGTGTCCATGCCGCCCGGCGGCTCGAGCGTGGTCGTTTCGGAGCGGCCGTCCCAAGCGGCCGCACTCATCGCTGCTGGCGGCTCACCCGGCGCCGACGAGCCCATGGCAGAACAGCCCGAGTCGGAGCACGGCAGGGAGCCCGCGACGGTGCCTCGGTAGCCTGCCGACCAGTGAGCACCACGACAGTTCTCATCGTCATTGTCATCTTTGTCGTGGCTACGGTGCTCCTCGGCTCCCTTCCATTCGTTCATCGTGCAAGGCAGCGGCGCTCGAGACCGGCATCGCCGCACACGCCTGTCGCCGTGTCCCCACCTGCGGCACGGGCGATCGATGAGCCGGTCGCGGTGCGGGCGCCGACCCCAGCCACCTTCAGCTCGGGACTGGCCTCATCGCGCCGCACGCTGCGCGAGCGCCTGGCGTCGATCAACCGACGGCAACCTGACGAGACCGCGTGGGAGAGCCTGGAAGAGGCCTTGCTCGGCGCCGATGTCGGCGTGGCGACCACGATGGCCACACTGGAACGCCTGCGCAGCACTGCCGCCGATCAGGACATCATCGATGCCGACGAACTGGTGCAAGCGCTGGCTGACCAGATGCGCGCAGCGCTTGATGCGGATCGCACGCTGCACGCGACCGCTCCGGACCGGGAGGGCGCCACGCCTGTCTGGCTGTTCGTGGGAGTCAACGGTGTGGGCAAGACCACCACGATCGGCAAGGTGGGCGCCCGGCTCTCGACGGACGGTCAGCTTGTGGTGATGGCGGCCGCCGACACCTTCCGCGCAGCCGCGGCCTCGCAGCTGCAGACGTGGGCGGATCGATGCGGGGCGGAGCTGATCTCGGGCAGCTCCGGGGCGGATCCCAGCTCGGTGGTGCATGACGCCGTCAGCGCGGCGGCGGCCCGCGGTGCCGACGTGGTCCTTGCTGACACGGCCGGGAGGCTGCAGAACCGCAAGAACCTGATGGATGAGCTCGCGAAAGTCCGCCGGGTCGCTGATCGTGAACCGGGCGCTGTTGCCGAGACGCTGCTCGTCATCGACGCCACGACTGGTCAGAATGGCTTGAGCCAAGCGCGGGCCTTCGCCGAGGCCACCGATGTCACGGGCGTGGTGCTCACCAAGCTGGACGGCTCGGCCAAGGGCGGCATCGTCTTCGCCATCGAGGCCGAACTAGGCCTGCCGGTGAAGCTGGTGGGGCTCGGCGAAGGCCCCGACGATCTCGTCGACTTCGACGCCGACAGCTACGTCGATGCGCTGCTCGGCGTCGATGCCGGCTAGTAGGGATGAGTGATGTTCGACACGCTGACTGAACGCCTGTCCGGGACTCTGCGGGGCCTGCGGGGTCGCGGACGCATGCGTCCTGCCGACGTCGACGAGGCACTGGCCGAGATCCGATTGGCGTTGCTCGAGGCCGACGTCAATGTTGCGGTGGTGCGCCGCTTCGTGGAGCGGGTCCGCGAGCGCAGCGTCGGCGGTGAGGTCACCGCCAGCCTCACGCCCGGCCAGCAGGTCACCAAGATCGTCAATGACGAGCTCATCGACATCCTGGGCACCAGCCCGCTGAACGTCCAGTTCGCGTCAAAACCGCCCACCGTCGTGCTGCTGGCCGGACTCCAGGGCTCCGGCAAGACGACCGCTGCAGCCAAGTTGGCCCAGTGGTGCAAGTCCCAGGGCCGCAACCCGCTGCTGGTGGGGGCCGACTTGCAGCGTCCCGCAGCCGTCGAACAGTTGCGGACGCTGGCCCGCAGCATCGATGTGGAGGTATGGAGCCAAGCGGGCGAAACAGGCGACAGGGGCCAAGCGAGCGACCCTGTGGCCTGTGCGGCCGGCGGACTCGCCCACGCCCGCCATGCCGGCCGCGATGTGCTCATCGTGGATACGGCGGGCCGGCTGGCGGTCGATGCCGAGCTGATGACCGAGGTGGCGCGCATCTCGGACGCCGTCGAACCCCATTACACCTTCCTCGTCGTCGACTCCATGGTGGGCCAGGACGCTGTTGCGACCGCTGAGGCCTTCCACGCAACGCTCGAAGTGGACGGGATCATCCTGACCAAGCTCGACGGCGACGCTCGCGGCGGTGCGGCCCTGTCAGTCGCCGAGGTCGTCGGCCGCCCGGTGGCCTTCGCGTCGGTCGGAGAGAAGATCGACGACTTCGAGCAATTCCATCCGGACCGCATGGCGAGCCGGATTCTCGGCATGGGCGACGTGATGACGCTCATCGAGAAGGCAGAGCGCGTCTACGAGCAGGAAGAGGCGGAGGCGGCCGCTCAGCGCCTCGTCGAGGGCACATTCACGCTCGACGATTTCGTGGATCAGCTTCGTCAGCTCCGCAAGATGGGCAACCTGCAGAGCATCGTCTCGATGATGCCGGGCGTCTCCGATCAGGTCCGCAATGCCGAGATCGACGATGATCGCATCACCACCGCCGAAGCCATCGTGCTGTCGATGACGCCGGCGGAGCGCGTGTCGCCGGAGATCATCGACGCCTCCCGCCGGGCCCGCATCGCTGCCGGCAGCGGCACGTCATCAGCGCAGGTCAGCAACCTGCTCAAGCAGTTCACCCAGATGCGCAAGATGATGGGCGGCATGATGGGTCTGGGCTCGAAGCGTCGTCCGGCCGGCCGTAAAGCTGCTCGCAAGCGTGGAAAGAGCGCCGGGGGCGGCTCGCGCACTGGCGGGGGAGGCAGGGCCACGCCCAAGGGAGCGTCCCGGGCAGGCAAGCCATCGGTCGCCGACATCGACTGGGATGCGCTCGACCTGAAGCTGCCCGGCCGCTGAGCACTCATCCGCTTCCACAGCGGGCGCGTCTCCAAGAGCGTGCGCGGATTGGCGGAACTTCCCGTGGTGCCACGCTTTGCTTCCTGCTCTTGTTCGCTGCGCTCACGGGCCGCTCGGGCCACGGCTTCGCCATTCGGCTCAGCCTCCAAGGGGTTGGCGAGCAGTGGCCCGTTAGGATCGTTCGTCGGCGCGGCGGCCTGCTTGGCTCGCCGATCCCCAACGAGCCCCCATCCGAATACACCTAACCGGGAGCAACATGGCCGTTCGTCTGCGCCTCAAGCGCACCGGCAAGAAGAAGCAGCCGAGCTATCGCGTCGTCGCAGTCGACAGCCGCAAGCCACGCGATGGCCGCGTTCTGGAGATCATCGGCACCTACGACCCTCGACAGGAGCCCTCTGCGATCTCGATCGCCAATGAGCGCGCTGTCCATTGGCTCAGCCACGGGGCTCAGCCCAGCGACACCGTCTCCAAGCTGCTGACGATTTCCGGCGCGTGGGACGAATTCCGCTCGCAGGGCTCCTCTGAGCCCGCAGACAGCAGCCCTGAGGCTGTGCAAGCTGCATCGTCCGAGCCCGCACCCGCACCTACGCCCGATCTGGTGCTCGATACGCCCGAGCCGGGTGCAGACGACTCACCAGAGACTTCCGCAGAAGTGCCTGCCGATGAGCCAGCGCTCCTGGATGGGGCACCTGAGCCGAAGTCTCCTGAACCTGGGGAGGCCCAGTGACCGACGGTCACACCGGCGAAGACACCGAGACCACCACTGCCGAAGAGGTCCTGCTGTATCTCATCGCTCAGCTTGTCGAGCATCCCGACCAAGTGGAAGTGGAGATCGCGGAGTCAGGCTCGAAGCTGAGCTTGACGGCGACGGTGAGCTCGGATGACATCGGCCGGGTCATCGGCAAGCGAGGTCGCGTCGCGAACGCCATCCGAACGCTGGTGCGCGCCGCAGCCCATCGCGATGGCGTCCAGGTCGAAATCGACTTCCGGGACTGAATCCCATCCAGCAGGCCTGCTGGAGATCGCGACTGTCGGGCGCGCGCACGGTGTGCGCGGCGACGTCGTGATGCACCCTGTCACCAACCGGTTGGAGCGATTCGATGTCGGCTCGAAGCTCATCACCGCAGCAGGGGAGCGAGTGGTGTCCCGTGCCCGCTTCGACGGCAATCGATGGCTCGTCAGCTTTGAGGGCATCGACGATCGTGATGCTGCGGCAGCGTTGACCGGAACGACAGTGTTTGCTGAGCCGTTGGACGATCCCGACGAGCTCTGGGTGCACGAGTTGTGCGGAAGCTCGGTCATCGATCAGCACGGATTCGACGCCGGCGTGATCACGGGTGTTGTGGCGAATCCGGCGGCGGATCTGCTCGAGCTCGACACCGGGCACCTCGTGCCGCTGACCTTCGTGGTGCGCAGCGAACCCGGTGCCGTCCACGTGGAGGTACCCGATGGCCTCTTCGAGCTCGGATAGCGCCCAACCCACTCCGGCGCAGGGGCCGGCGGCGGAGCTGCGCATCGACCTGTTCTCCATTTTCCCCGACGAGCTCGATGCCATGTGCGAGCTGAGCATTCTCGGGCGGGCCCGACGCAGCGGCGTGCTCGACATCCGCTGCTGGGACCTGCGGCTGGCGACCACAGACGCCCATCGCACGGTCGACGATGCTCCCTTCGGAGGCGGGCCGGGCATGATCCTGATGCCTGAGCCGGTCTTTGCGGCTGTCGAGGCGGTCGCGCCTCCACGGCCGCTGTTGTTGCTCGACGCTGGCGGCCGGCGATTCGATCAGGCGATGGCCGCCGAGCTGGCAACCTCAGGCGGTTTCAGCCTGCTGTGCGGCCGCTACGAAGGCGTGGACGAACGCATCCGCACCGAGCTCGTCGACGGCTCGGTTTCCGTCGGCGATGTGGTGCTGGCGGGCGGCGAATTCGCCGCCATGGTTGTCGTGGAGGCGGTCGGAAGGCTGGTGCCCGGTGTATTGGGCAACGAGGCTTCCAGCGAGGAAGAGAGCTTCGCGACCGGGCTGCTGGAGCACCCGCAGTGGACGCGCCCCGCATCGTTCCGCGGACTCGACGCGCCCGAAGTGCTGCGCAGCGGCGACCACGCTCGTGTCGGTCGTTGGCGCCAGGCGATGGCGCTCATCCGCACTGCGGCAGAGCGCCCCGATCTGCTGGCAGCACGAGGCGTGAGCGAGGCAGACCGAGAGCTCCTCACAGAGTTCGGCCTCGAACTCTCGTTGCGGCAATCCGCGGACTGACCACTAGCCTGCGGTGTTCGTCGTCACGCCGATCACAGGAGTCGGATCGCCATGGGCAGCACCGATCTTGTCGACCAGGCTCGTCTTCGAGACGATCACCCCGACTTCGGCCCTGGTGACACCGTGCGCGTCCATGTGCGCGTCGTCGAGGGCAACCGCCAGCGCACGCAGGTGTTCGAGGGTTACGTGATCGCACGGCACTCGTCGGGCATCAGCGAAACCTTCACGGTTCGCAAGCTCAGCTTCGGCGTCGGGGTCGAGCGGACATTTCCGCTGCACGCTCCCACCATCGCGAAGATCGAGCGGGTAGCGGTCGGCGATGTGCGCCGAGCGAAGCTGTACTACCTGCGCGACCGCGTCGGCAAGGCAGCGCGTATTCCCGAGAAGCGCTTCTAGCGGCACACGATCGGTCGCGGGCCGGACGCGGGGCGCGCGTGACCGCTCGGCGTCAGGCACTCGGCAGGTACGGCGAAGGACTCGTCGAGCGCTGGTATGCCGAGCGCGGCTACCGCGTACTGGATCGCAATTGGCGATGCCAGCTCGGGGAGCTGGACCTCGTGGTGACCGACGGAACCCACTTGGTGATCTGCGAAGTGAAGACCCGTTCCAGTGATCGCTTCGGTACGGGCTTCGAGGCGATCACCGCGCGTAAGCAGCAGCAGGTCCGACGGCTCGCAGCGCACTACGTGCGCCAGCGGGGCGGTTGGAGCGGTCCGATTCGCTGTGACGCCGCGTCTGTGATGGGCCGCAAAGTAGAGGTGCTCACCGGGGCCTTCTAGCGGCCGACGCTGTTCACCCCACCGGCCGCCGCCGGTCGCGTGCCTGCCAGCAACCCCAGTGCCAGTGACGCCGGAGATCGGGAGCATCGATCGGCACGGCGACCACATGGCCGGTACCGGCCTCGATGGAGTTGCCGCAGCCGCCGCAGACGTATCGCTTGACCGCTTCGAAAGGCTGCACCCGTCGCACCTCGAAACCGGGCACGGGCTCGAGTTGGCGTATCGGCGGCATCAGGCCAGCACCGCCCACAGCACCAGGCCGAGCGCGACCAGCGAGGCAACGGCAACAAGCACGTAGTCGAGCCGGGTGATGCTGTGCTTGCGATACGGGTCGTATCCCACTCGTGCAGTATCGCCCGGCGCGGCTCGGCCGCGTGGCGTCAGAAAATGCCAGCCTGTTATGGGCGGCTCCGGTGTACGGTCCCCCGTCGAGGCTGCAGCGATGGCTCGCGTGCCGTGATGCAGGCTCAGCAGGTCAGTCGTCACCGACGCCGCTGTACCGATCGTGGCCCCCAAGCGGGCTTCTTCGTCGAATCCGGACTGCGCCACCTCGGCGCCGCGTCCGGTCCGAGTTGCCGGAGGAGGCCCATGCTGGCTACCGCAACGACCGCGACGCTGGTCGGCGTCGACGGTCACGTCGTTACCGTTGAGGTGCACACCTCGAACGGACTGCCGTCGTTCACCATTGTCGGGCTGCCCGATGCCGCCTGTCGCGAAGCGCGTGACCGGGTTCGGGCGGCGGTGCTGTCATCGGGACTCGACTGGCCCGACAGTCGCGTCACTGTCAACCTGGCACCGTCAGGCTTGCGCAAAGGGGGCGCGGTTCTCGACGTGGCGATGGCAGTGGCCGTGCTCGCAGTCACCGAGCAAGTGCCAGCCGAGTCGCTGCGCGGGAAGGCGTTCCTGGGCGAACTCGGCCTCGATGGAGCCGTCAGGGGCACGGCCGGCATGCTGCCGCTCACCGACGCGCTCCGCGACCGTGCGGTCGTGGTTGCGTCCGAGGCCTATCACGTTGCGCTCGCAGCAAATCCGCGAGACGTTCACCCGGTTCGCACGCTGGGCCAGCTCGCGTCGGTGCTCGCAGGCCGCGCACCGTGGCCCGATCCGCCGCCGGTCCCGCCACAGCCGCCCCCCGTGCCGGTGCCCGATCTCAGCGACGTGATCGGGCAGCCTTCCGCTCGACGAGCGGTCGAGGTTGCCGCGGCGGGCGGTCACCACTTGCTGATGCTGGGACCTCCGGGCGCAGGCAAGACAATGCTGGCCCGGCGCTTGGTGGGCCTGCTGCCCGAGCTCAGCCGGCAGTGTGCGATGGAGGCCACGCGGGTCCAGTCGGCAGCAGGGTTGCCGCTGCCCACCGGCTTGGCCACTCGGCCGCTTCTCCGCAGTCCCCATCACACCGCCACGGTGACCGCGCTGATCGGCGGCGGCACGAATGCGATTCGCCCCGGAGAGATCTCGCTCGCACACCGCGGCGTGCTCTTTCTCGATGAACTCGGCGAATTCGCGCCCAGCGTGCTCGATGCCATGCGCCAGCCGCTCGAAGAAGGCGTCGTTCGAGTGAGCCGAGCGTTGGGCACGTGCGCGTTTCCGGCTCGCTTCTTGCTTGTGGCGGCCATGAATCCGTGCCCGTGTGGCCAAGCCGGTCGGCCGAACTCGTGCCGCTGCTCGGACCTCGTCCGCCAGCGATACCTCCGGCGCCTCTCGGGGCCGCTGCTCGACCGCTTCGATCTCCGCATCCAAGTGCGGCCGCCCGATCCCGACCAATTGCTCGACGGCATCCGCGGCGAGCCGACCGCCGCCGTGGCTGGCCGGGTGGCGGCGGCTCGCGAGCGGGCCGCCTCTCGGGGTGTCGAGGCCAATGTCGAGCTGTCCGGCGCGCAGCTCGAGCACTTCGCCCCGCTGACGCCAGCGGCACACGCCGTGCTCCGCGAGCGCTTGCGTGGTGGACTGCTCAGCGGCCGCGGATTGCACCGCGTGCGCTGCGTTGCGTTGACGCTGTGCGATCTCGCCAGCGACGAACCACTCATCGATGCTGAACGTCTCAACGAAGCGCTCACGCTGCGCGCCAGCGTGGGCAGGCTGCACGCGCCTGCCACGGCAGCGTGAGCTGGGGCGGAGACAGCGGCGGGGAGGGTCACGCCGTGAGCACCGTCGGCCGTTCCGATGCCGAGCGAGCGGAACTCGGTGCGCTGATCGAGCTGTGCTCGTTGCCGCACATGGGCCCGGCGCGACTGCGTGCCTTGTTGAGCAGCCGTGACGCCCTTGAGTCCATCGATCAGCTGCGTGCCGGGCGGGCTGCGGTGCTGACGGCGTTGCGATCGTGCCGCGGTGTGGATGAGCAGCTGATCGCGACATGGCGGCGGCAGGCCGCATTGGCCTTCGAGCGTGCGGCGATCAGCGGGCATCCCGTCGGCGCCGACTTGCTCGCTATGCATGCGCGTGAGGGCATCTGGCTATCTGTGCCGGCTCGCAGCGATGCAGCCGAGATCTGGGAGTCAGATCCCGAGCCTCCTGCGCTGCTGTTCGGCCAGGGCGTTGCGATCGATCCGGAGATCCGGCGCGTCGGCGTTGTGGGCACACGGCGATGCACTGCGTATGGGCGCACAGTGGCACAGCAACTCGGGGCGGGCCTCGCAGCGGCGGGGGTGGCAGTGGTGTCGGGATTGGCGACCGGCATCGACGGCATCGCTCAGCGAGCGGCGCTCGACGCGGGCGGGCCGGTCGCCGGCGTCGTCGGCAGCGGGCTCGACCAGGTGTACCCCGCCTCGAACCGGACGCTGTGGGCCGATGTGGCACGACGCGGGACACTGCTCAGCGAGTACCCGCTCGGCCGGCGTGCAGCGCACTGGCAGTTCCCGGCGCGCAACCGGATCGTGGCGGCACTGTCCGAGGTGCTGGTTGTGGTCGAGTCCGGGACGACGGGCGGCTCGATGTACACAGTCGACGCAGCAGCCGAGCGGGACCGGCCGGTGATGGCTGTGCCGGGGCCGATCACCAGCGCGGCCTCAGCCGGCGCCAACCGGCTGCTCGCTGACGGGTGCGCGCCGGTTTGCGAGGTGGCCGACGTGCTGTCGGCATTGGACGCCGAGTCCCCGGCCCGGCCAGCGTGTGAGCGCAGCGAGACCGAGCGCGATGCGCGGGGCCGCACCGTGGCCCGAACGGCCGCAGCGGTCGCCGCAGGGTCGCAGCCGGACGAGCCGCTCGACCGCCAGATCCTCGACGAGCTCACCGCCGGGCCTCGCACGCTCGACGAGCTGGCGCTGCAAACCGGTGCCAGCCTCGGCGAGCTGGCGTCGGCGCTGGGCCGGTTGCAGCTGTCGGGCTGGGCCAGCGAAACCGGTGGTTGGTGGGAGAAGGCCCGATGAGTGCCCGAGATTGCCCTGGCGGGGCTTGCGAACCGGTGGGGACCCATCGGTACTGTGGTTCTGGTGACTGTGGGTCTGGCGATGTCGCATCCCGAGACCGGGACGCCGCCGGTGTGGCGAGTCCCCGAATTCGTTCTGTCGCTGACTGCGGCATCGGATTCCACCAAGCGCGCCTACCGGTCGGATCTGCGCCAGTTCGCCGAATGGGCCGCCCGGGCCGGGCTCAACGGACCCAGCGACGTCGATCGGCGCTGGCTGCGCCGCTACATCGCATTCCTGTCGGTGCGCGGGCTGTCGCGACGCTCGGTGGCTCGCAAAGCGTCCGCATTGAGGCGCTACTTCGGGTGGCTGGCGCGCCAAGGCGCCATCGAGGTCGACCCGGCACTCGGGCTAGTCGCGCCTGCTGGCTCGGGACGCTTGCCACGCGTCCTGGGTGCGGCCGAAGTGTCCGAGATGCTGGGCGACGGCACCGTGCCAGACGATCCGACCGAGCTGCGCGACCGGCTCGTGCTCGAGCTGCTCTACGGCAGCGGCCTGCGCGTCAACGAGCTCTGCCAGCTCGATCGCGGTGCCTTCCGGCCCGGCAGCGCTCACATCGAGGTGATCGGCAAGGGCGCCAAGCATCGCCGGGTGCCGCTCAGCGAGCCGGCCATGGCGTTGCTCGCCGCGTGGCGCGATGGCGGCAGCGACGCGTTCGACGGGCAGCGGCTGCGCGAGCCGGCCGACCGCGACCCTGCGGCACTGCTGGTGAACCTGCGCGGCAACCGGCTCGGCACTCGGGACGTCCAGCGGATCCTGGATCGTCACGCCGCTACGCCGACCCATCCGCATGCCCTGCGACACACCTACGCCACGCATCTGCTGGACGGCGGAGCCGACCTGCGCGTGGTGCAGGAACTGCTCGGCCACGGGCGACTCGCGACCACGCAGATCTACACGCGGGTCAGCAAGGAGCGTCTCCGGGAGGTCTACGAGTCGGCACACCCGCGCGCCTGACCATCGCATTCGCTGTTGCGGGCGCGGCTGTGCTGGCTGTCGCAAGCGGCCCGGCGTGGGCACAGGCCGTGCCAGCACAATCCGTGCCCGCACAGTCTGGACCGGCGCTCGGCTACATCTGGCCGGTGCAGGGCACCGTCGTGGACCCATTCCGGCCGCCGGACAACCCGTACGGACCCGGCAATCGCGGCCTCGAGTTCGCGACGCAGCCCGGCTCGGCATTCTGGGCTGCGGCCGATGGAGTCGTCAGCTTCGCCGGGCCGGTAGGCGGGCGATTGCATGTCACGGTGAGCCATCCCGACGGTCTGCGAGTGTCGTACTCGGGGGTTGCGTCGATCGGCGTGCGCAGAGGCGAGCGGGTCCAGCAACGACAACAACTCGGCACCACGGGCGATCGGCTGCATGTCGGCGTGCGCCGGGGCGAGATCTACCTCGACCCGGCTCAGATTTTCGGCAGCCGTGGCAGCCCAAGTGGGCAGCCTTCGCTTGGCCGCCCGCATCTCGTCCCCTCGTCGCCCGCCGTGTATCGCCTGCAACTGCGCTGGTTACACTCCGGCGTCGGCAATGCGGTGCTCTGAGGCTTACGCCGACGGAGGCCTGGCATTCAGGAGGCCGAGTCTCCCGGAAGCCCGAGTCTGCGCCAGCGCGTCTCGCCGAGATCACAATGCCACCGACCATTCACTGACCAGCCGGGGCGACCCCACGGTCGCCGCTGCCAAAGCGGCGTCGTCCCCGGTGCAGAGATTCGAACCGTGGGGAGGAGCATTCATGTCCGCTGTTGTGACCATGTCCGACCTGCTCGCCGCCGGCGTGCATTTCGGCCACCAAACCCGCCGCTGGAATCCGAAGATGGAACGGTTCCTGTGGGGCGAGCGCAACGGCATTTACATCATCGACCTCCGGCAGACGCTCCAACTCCTCGAAGACGCCTACGCCTACGTGCGCGACACCGTGGCCCGTGGCGGCACGATCCTGTTCGTCGGCACCAAGCGCCAGGCCCAGTATCCGATCCAACGCCATGCCAATGCGTGCGGCATGCCCTATGTGAACCAGCGTTGGCTGGGCGGAATGCTGACCAACTTCCGCACGATCCGCGGTCGGGTCACCAAGATGCTCGAGTACGAGCGAATGCAGTCCGCAGGCGACTTCGACAACATGCCCAAGAAGGAAGCCCTGCTGCACACCCGTGAGCTCACCAAGCTGCAGCGCAACCTGAACGGCATCCGGAATATGGACAAGCTGCCGGACGCCGTCTTCGTGCTCGACACCCCGAAGGAGCACATCGCGGTGGCGGAGGCTGTTCGGCTGAAGCTGCCGGTGGTCGCCGTCGCCGACTCGAACTCCGATCCCGATCCGATCTCCTACGTCATCCCCGGCAACGACGACGCCATCCGCTCGACCGAACTGCTGTGCCGTGTCATCGCCGACGCCGCCTTGGAAGGCCGATACATGGCCGAGCGCAGCGGCGTGGCCGTGGCTCCCGCAGGCGAGCGCTCGCCTGAGGAAGAGGCACGCATCGCCGCACAGCAGGCCGAGGCGCAGCGGGCTGCCATGGCCGAGGCCGCAGCCCGCGAGGCCCGAATTGCTGCCGACCAGGCCAAGAAGGCCGCCGCGGCGGCTGCCGTTCCTGACATGCGGTCGGCTGAGGCCCCTGCCGCAGCGGCTGATGTCGGTGGTGACACAGTCCCCGCCGCCGAGGCATCTGCGCCGGACGAGCCCGCCGGCGATACGTCCGCGTCCGCCGAGCCTGCCGCCGAAACGGCGGAGGCGGCGGACGATGCGACTGAGGCTGAATCCCTCGCCCCGTCATCTGCATCACAGGGAGCGTCCTGACATGGCGGCGTTCACAGCGAAGGACGTACAGGCCCTGCGCCACGCCACGGGCGCCGGGATGATGGATGCAAAGAACGCGCTGACCCGATGCGATGGGGATGCCGACGCGGCTGCGCAGTGGCTGCGCGAGAACGGCATCGCCAAGTCCGCGGCCCGAGCAGATCGTGACAACAGCGACGGCGTCGTTGTGGCTCGCGTGGTTGACAGTGGCGACGGCTCCGTCGGAGCCATCGTCGAATTGCGCTGCGAGACAGACTTCGTCGCCAAGTCTGACGGGTTTCTGTCAATGGCAGACAAGATGCTGACCGATGTGATCGCAAGCGGTGCGTCTGCCGTCGCCGAAGCGGCAGCCGTCATCGACGATCTGAAGATCACGCTCAAAGAGAACATCGCAGTCGGCACCGTGGAGCGCTTCGAGGCCCCCGCTGGCTCCTGCATCGACGCCTACGTCCACCAGCAGAATGGCCGCGGCGTCAATGCTGTACTCGTGGAGATCGAAGGGGCGACGCCGGAGCTTGCTCACGATGTGGCGTTGCATATCGCGAGCAACCGCCCGACCTACATCCGGCGCTCGGACGTGCCAACGGAGGTCCTCGACCGGGAGCGAGCCACCTTCGAGGCAATCAGCCGGAATGAGGGCAAGCCCGAGGCTGCGCTGCCGAAGATCGTCGAGGGCCGCCTGACGGGTTACCTGCGTGAGCACACGCTCATGGAGCAGAAGTTCGTGAAGGACGAGAAGCGAACGATCGCCGATCTCGTCGGATCGGCGAACGTGACGCGTTTCGCCCAAGTCGAGATCGGCCGCTGAGCATCGCTGTGGCTGCGGCGGAGACCCCGGAGCCGCAGAAGGAAGATCCGCGCCAACACGCAGCCCGTGAGTGGAAGCGGGTGGTGCTCAAGCTGTCGGGCGAGGCGTTGGCCGACGCCGGAGGGAACAACGTCAGCGCCGCTGTGGTGGATTCGCTGGCGTCGGAGATTGCCGACGTCTGGACCTCGTTGAAGGTTGATATCGCTGTCGTCGTCGGGGGCGGCAACATCTGGCGCGGCATGGCGGGCTCGATCGGCGGCATGGACCGCGCCCAGTCCGACCACATGGGCATGCTCGCCACTGTCATCAATGCGCTTGCGTTGCAAGATGCACTCGAACGCAGAGAAGTGCCCACCCGTGTGATGACCGCCATCGGCATGGCACAGATCGCAGAGCCCTATATCCGGCGCCGGGCTGTGCGCCACCTGGAGAAAGGCCGGGTAGTGATCTTTGCGGCGGGTACCGGCAACCCGTTCTTCACGACCGACACGGCGGCAGCGTTGCGCGCCGCGGAAGTCGACGCCGACGTCGTGCTGAAGGGCACTCATTCCGGTGTCGACGGCGTCTATACGGCCGATCCGCAGACCGATCCGGATGCTCAGCTCCTCAGCGAAGTCACGTTTCTTGAAGTGCTCTCCCGGGAGCTGGCGGTGATGGACTCCGCGGCAATTGCCGTGTGCAAGGACAATGCCACGCCCATCGTGGTCTTCGACCTCATGACGCAGGGCAATTTCCGCCGCGTCGTCGAAGGCGAAGCGCTCGGCACGCTGGTGCGCTGAGAGGTGACGGTCACTCCCGACAGGTCATCGCTACGCTGGTCGGGTGAGCGAATTCGCCGCTGAGATCTGTGCGGACGCTCGCGAACGGATGCGCGGCGCTGTCGAACATGCCCGCGGCAACTTCGCCACCGTCCGGACGGGCCGCGCAACACCAGCGCTGGTCGAGAAGCTGCAAGTCGACTACTACGGCGCAGCCGTTCCGTTGCAGCAGCTCGCGGGGTTCTCGGTGCCCGAGGCACGCATGCTGGTCATCCAGCCGTTCGACCGGGGCGCGCTCGACGCAATCTCCAAGGCGGTGATGGAGTCTGACCTTGGCATCAATCCATCGAGCGATGGCCATGTCCTGCGATTGCTCTTCCCCCCCTTGACCGAGGATCGGCGCAAGGATCTGGTACGCGTGGTGAAGCAGATGGCCGAGGACGGGCGCGTTGCGGTGCGCAATCTGCGTCGCAGCGCTCGTCACGATCTCGATACCCTCGAAAAGGAGAAGGAGATCTCCGCCGACCAGAAGCGCAGCTTCGAACAGGAGCTCGACGCCGACACCGCCAAATTCGTCGGAGACATTGACCGGGCGTTGGATGCCAAGGAGCAAGAACTCCTCGAGGTTTGACCGAGCAGGTGTGAAGGTAGATGTCCGAAAGCAGCGCGCATCCGCCGGCCCACTCCGGTTCCGATCCCAGCGATCCGGCGGATGCTGGCGATCCGCTGGGCGCGACCCGGCCGCTGGTGAACTTCGATTCTGACGACGCTCCTGCGTCGGACGAGACGGCTGTGCCGCCCGCGGAACCCGAAGTGACGGCCACGGAGCCAGAGCGCCGCGGGGGCTCGCGCCTGTTCCCCCAACTTCCCGACGACCCGCGTCTGGCCAGTGAGACTCCAGCCGCCCCCGAACCCGAGGCACCTGCTGCAGAGAACCTTGAACCGCTGTTCGAATCGCCCGATGAGACAACCCCGCCGCCGATCCCGCCTGCTGATGCTCCTCCGACGCCAGCCGACATGCCGGTGGCGCCCGCCGCTGAGACTGCCGCGCCGTCCGCAGACGATCCAGCGCCTGTCGCCGCGGCCCCGACCGCTGCCGAAGTACCGTCGGAGGCTGGTGCCGCACCATCCGAAACTGACCGCTTCGCTCAATGGGCTCAGCTCGATGCGTCTGCATCGCACTGGCGCGAGGGGAACCAGGACTATGAGGAGCGTGGTGTCGTGAGCGACGAAGCCCGGACCGTCTTGCACAATGCCCCTGCAGACTCCGGCGGCACCGGTCGCAACCTGCCGGCTGCCATTGCGGTGGGCGCCGTGCTGGCAGCGCTGTTCTTCGGCGCGCTGCGGCTGGGCGAAGCAGCCACCGTGGCGCTCGTTGCGATCGTGCTGGTGCTGGCCGCAGCAGAGTTCTACCGGGCCGCCCGGCCGCTGGGCTACCGTCCGGCAACGCTGGCAGGTCTTGCGGGCGTCGCAGGCTTGACCGTCGCTGTGCACCTGCGTGGTGTCGAGGCGTATCCGATCGTGCTGGCCGTTGCAGCGGTGACCATCCTCTGCTGGTTCCTGTTCGGCGTCGAGCGAGACCATCCCACCGCGAATATGGCCATTACGGCACTCGGTCTGCTGTGGATTGGCGGCTTGGGATCATTCGCTGCGCTGATCCTGCGCGAGCCGAACGGCGACTCGATGCTGATCGCCGCCGTGATCGGGACGGTGGTGTACGACGTCGGTGGCTATGTCGTCGGTCGAACGACCGGCCAGAGCCGACTCGCGGCGCGGATCAGTCCGAGCAAGACGCACGAGGGTCTCATCGGGGGCATCGTGCTTTCGGTGGTGATCACCACGCTCGTGCTGAATCGCTTCCCTGGCGTGTTCCCGTGGACCGGCGGCTTGCTGGACGCCCTGTGGCTGAGCCTCGCCGTCGCACTTGCAGCACCATTGGGCGACCTGACGCAGTCGATGGTCAAGCGCGATGTGGCGATCAAGGACATGGGCAGCCTGCTGCCCGGTCACGGCGGTGTCTTCGATCGCTTCGACGCGCTGCTCTTTTCCTTGCCGGCGGCGTACTTCGTCGGCACATTCGTCGTCGGCTAGGCCCATGGGCGCGACGACCGTCGCGGTGCTCGGCTCGACGGGTTCGATCGGCACCCAGACGCTGGAGGTCATGCGCGCCGAGCCGGACCGGTTCCGGGCAGTCGCTCTTGCGGCGAACAGCTCCGTGAGCGAACTTGCGGCCCAAGCCACCGAGTTCGCGCCCGCAGCAGTCGCCATCGGCGATGCTGGGCTGGAGCCGGAGCTGCGTGCCGTGCTGCCCGCCGGCGTCGAGGTTCTGGCCGGTGCCGACGCGTTCGCTGATCTCGCGGGTACGGCCGATGTCGTGGTGAATGGCGTGGTGGGCTTCGCGGGCCTGGGTGTCACTCTGGCCGCGCTTCGGGCCGGGCGGCGCCTCGCGCTGGCGAACAAGGAAAGCCTGATCGCCGCGGGACCGCTGGTGCAGCCCTTGCGCGCAGTGCCCGGCGCCGAGCTCATCCCGGTCGACAGCGAGCACAGTGCCCTGCATCAGTGCCTCGCCGGCCAGTCGGCACCGCCGGAGCGGCTGATTCTCACCGGCAGCGGCGGACCGTTCCGCGGGCGCACCGCCGCCGAACTGCGCGAGGTGACCACCGCGGACGCCTTGGCGCACCCCACGTGGTCAATGGGGCCGAAGATCACGGTCGACTCCTCGACCCTCATGAACAAGGGCCTCGAGGTCATCGAGGCACACGAGCTGTTCGGGATCGACTACGACGAGATCGAGGTGGTCATCCAGCCGCAGTCGGTGGTTCACTCGATGGTGACTTTCGCCGACGGCAGCACCGTCGCGCAGCTCTCCCTGCCGGACATGCGCCTGCCGATCGGCTATGCCCTGGCCTATCCCGAACGCATCGGGACGCCGTTCGGCGCTGTCGACTGGTCGACGGTCGGTCGCCTCGACTTCGAACTGCCCGACACCGAGACCTTCGGCTGCCTGCGCCTGGCGTACGACGCAGGCCGAGCAGGCGGCACCGCACCCGCGTGGCTGAACGGCGCCAACGAGCATGCCGTCAGTGCATTCCTGGCCGGGCAGCTGCGCTGGCACGAAATCGAGCGTGTGATCTCGAATGCGATGCAGGATCACGATGGCGCCGCTGCGGACAGCGTCGACGCGGTCATCGCTGCGGATCGCGGGGGCCGCCGCTCTGCGGCTGCTGCGGTGATGGGCATCCGCGCATGAGGGGCCACACCGACGAACCGCAGGCGCCGACGCCCAGCTCCGTCGCCCGCACCGTCGGCAGCGTCGCAGCGCTTGTGGTGTTGGCGCTGTTGGCATGGGGCTACCCGTTCGCCGTCGGCGCTGCGGTGGTGCTCGCAGGTGTGTTGGTCATGCACGAGTTCGGCCACTACGCGGCCGCACGTGCAGTGGGCATGAAGGTCACCGACTTCTTCTTGGGCTTCGGTCCGCGGCTGTGGAGCTTCCGCCGCGGCGAAACCACCTACGGTCTGCGCGCCCTGCCGCTCGGGGCCTATGTACGCGTGATCGGCATGTCGAGCAGCGATGTGGTGGAGCCCGGTGACGAGCACCGGGCCTACCGCGTCAAGAGCTATCCCCGCCGGCTGCTTGTCGTGTGTGCCGGTTCACTGATGCACCTGGTGATGGCGCTGGTCGCCTACGTGGTGTTGCATGCAGCGCTCGGCGCACCCGCTCTCGAGGAGAACCGCTGGCAGGTTGCCGAGGTGATGAGCCAGCGGGACGGCGTGGCGCTTCCGGCCGGCACGGCTGGCATCGAGGTGGGCGACCGCATTGTGGGTGTGAACGGTGTCGTCACTGAGGATTGGAACGCCTTCGTATCGCAGGTGCAGGCGCGGCCAGGCGAATCCGTGCTGCTGGAGATCGAGCGGGACGGCACGCTCCTTGCCACCGAGGCGACGCTGGCGGCAGACCCGGAGACGGGACGGGGCCTGCTGGGCGTTCGTGCCAGCCAGGCGGTCACCTACGAGACGGCCGGACTGCCCACAGCGACGGCCCGCGCGTTCGCCGACGTCGGGCGGGCGATGGTCGATTCAGTGCGTGGAATCTGGTCGCTGTTTGTGAACTTCGGCGTCGTGATCGACCGGATTGTGTCGCCGCCTGGTGATCCCTCGGCGAACGACGACCTGGGCACGCGGCCGTTGGGGGTCTTCGGCATCGTGGACTTGGCTTCGGACACCTCCTGGGGGTGGTCCGAGCGAGCGCTGATGTTCGCCATGGTCAACGTGTTCCTCGGCGTGTTCAACATGGTGCCGGTGCCGCCGTTCGACGGCGGCCATGTGGCGATAGCTACCTATGAGCGCTGGCGGGAGCGCGGCGGGCGCGACCGGTACTTCAGCGATCCGCGGGCGTTGGCTCCCGTTGTCGCCGTGGTGGTGACTGCGCTCGCGCTGCTGGCCATCGGCTTGCTCTACCTCGACATCGCCAACCCGATCGATCTGTAGGAGGCTGAGCCGCATGGCGAAGCCGTGGCCCGAGCGGCCCGTGAGCGGAGCGAACAAGAGCGGGAAACATGAGGCATCACCACGGGAGAGTTGACCAAGCCGCGCGCACGCTAGGACTTGCAGCGCCATGAGTACGTCTGCCAGTTACGCCCGACGGCACACCCGCCAAGTGCATGTCGGCTCGGTCGCGGTCGGGGGCGGGGCACCCATTTCGGTGCAGTCGATGACCACCACCAAGACGTCCGATGTCGACGGCACGCTGGCGCAGGTCTACGCGCTGGCCGGTGCGGGCGCCGACATCGTGCGCTGCACAGCCAACGACATAGCGGCCGTCGAGGCGCTCGCGCAGATCGTTCCGCGTTCGCCCGTGCCCCTTGTGGCCGACGTTCACTTCCAGTACCGGCTCGCGCTCGCCGCGCTCGACGCCGGAGTGGCGTGCTTGCGGCTGAATCCGGGCAATATCCGCAAGCCCGACCAGATCCGTGCTGTGGCGACGGAGGCCCGCGATCGCGGCGTGCCGATCCGCATCGGCGTCAATGGCGGCTCCCTCGATCCCGATATCGAATCGCGCTTCGGCATGACGCCTGCCGCGCTGGTCGAGTCGGCCAAGCGGGAGCTCGGCTACTTCGAGGAGGTGGGGTTCGACGACGTCAAGATCTCGGTCAAGGCCAGCGATGTGACCCTGATGGTGGAGTCGTACCGGATGCTCGCCGACGAGGTCGATTTCCCCCTGCATCTCGGCGTCACCGAAGCCGGCCCACCGCCTGCCGGCTTGGTGAAGGCGACTGCGGGCATCGCGACGTTGCTCAACGAGGGCATCGGCGACACCATCCGCTACAGCCTCACCGCCGACCCCGTCCAGGAGGCCACCGCTGGCCAGCAGTTGCTCCAGGCGCTGGGACTGCGGGAACGTTCGGGCACCGATCTCATTGCCTGCCCGTCGTGCGGCCGCGCCGAAGTCGACGTGATCTCGGTAGCCCAGGAGGCGCAAGAAGCGTTCCGTGACCTTGACCTGCCCGTGCAAGTTGCCGTGATGGGCTGCGTGGTGAATGGACCGGGTGAGGCACGCAGTGCCGACCTGGGGATTGCCGCGGGCCGATCCCGCGGTCACTTGTTTGTGAAGGGCCAGGTTGTGTCTGTGGTGCCTGAGGACGAGATGGTCGCGGCGCTGGTGAGTTGGGCTGAGATCGTCGCTGCCGACGGCGTCGAGGCGGCGCTGTCGCGGGCGGAGGCCGGCGCAGCGGCAGCCGCCGAAGCCGACCGCGCCGCGCTCGTCAGCGAGCAGGGCGACGACGTCAATCAGGCCGCCCAGCGCGTCGCCCTCATACGGCGCCGCTAGGCCTCCCAACCAGTAGATCGAGCCGCCGCTGCCGGTGAGTCGTGGGTGATGATCGGCATGATCGGGCCACATCGCGGTCGGGAACCTTCTGAACGCCTTGGTAGCGTCGTACTTTCAGGACAGTTTCGGTCGGACCAGGGCTCTGCGCCATGTTCTTGTGGGTCGGGTCCTTGCGGCTCGGCCGCAAGGGCTGGTACCGCAGGCACAGCCCCGAGGTCGGCTGGGGCGACGCGGACAGGGAGGTTGCGATGACTGACACCGCTGCGGCCTCGCGCGCCCCGGAGCACACCTCATCTGCCGTCGACCCTTCGCAGCTCACCGCACTCGCCGAGCCGATCGCCGCCGAGACCGGCTGTGCCCTCTACGACGTTCAATGGCGAGGCGGCACGCTCGTGGTGCTGGCCACGGCATCGGAGGGCGGCGCCATCGGCGTTGAAGCGCTGACCAAGCTCAGCCGCAGGCTGTCCGCCGCACTCGATGCCGCTGACCTGATCGACGGCCGCTATGTGCTCGAAGTGTCCAGCCCCGGGCTCGAGCGCAGCCTGCGGCGTCCAGAGCACTTTGCAGGTGCGATCGGCGAGCGAGCAGTCATTCGCACGAGCGGACCGCTGCGCCGGCGCATCGTCGGCGAGATCTTGGAAGCCGACCGATCCGCCGTTTCGATCCGCATCGAGGAGATTTCCGGCAATGCCGCCGCGGAGCAACAGATCCAGCCGGGAGCTGGTCAGACGCTGTCGGTGCCGTTCGGTGACATCGCCAAAGCCCGCACGACATTCGAATGGGGCTCACCGCCGAACAAGGGCCGAGGAAGGCAGGGACGATGAACAGCCCGGAGATCATGGAAGCGCTCCAAGCACTCGCTGCCGAGAAGGGCATGACCACCGAGGTCTTGCTCGAGGCGGTCGCGAACGGTCTCGAATCGGCCTACAAGCGCCGCGAGGGTGCCGCCGAGCAGGCCTACGTCATCATCGACGAGTCGTTCAACATCACGGTGTACGCCCAAGAAGTCGATGAACTGGGCAACGTTGTGCGCGAATGGGATGACACGCCGCACGACTTGGGCAGGATCGTGGCCCAGACCGTTCGGCAGGTCCTGAACCAGCGCATCCGCGAAGTCGAACGCGACATGAAGTACGACGAATACGCGGGGCGCGAGGGCGACATCGTCACCGGCATCATCCAGCAGAACGATGCCCGTTACACGTTGCTCGATTTGGGACGTGTGGAGGCGCTGCTGCCCCAGTCCGAGCAGGTTCCCTACGAGCGGCCAGAGCCCAACAGCCGCCTCAAGGCGTACATCGTGGAGGTGCGCAAGACCGCCAAGGGTCCGCAGATCGTCGTGTCGCGCACGCATCCAGGACTGATCCGCGAGCTGTTCAAGCTGGAAGTCCCCGAGATTTCCGATGGCGTCGTCGAATTGAAGGCCTGTGCGCGCGAGCCCGGCCACCGCACCAAGATCGCCGTCTGGTCGAATGACCCCAACATTGATCCAGTCGGTGCGTGCGTGGGTGCCCGCGGCAGCCGGGTGCGTCAGGTCGTGAACGAGCTGCGAGGCGAGAAGATCGACATCGTCCCGTTCTCCGACGACCTCCATGACTTCGTGGCGAAGGCGCTGTCCCCGGCCCGGGTGCGGGAAGTTCGCTTTCATTCCGAAGAGGGTGTTGCCGAGGTGGTCGTACCCGATCACCAGCTGTCGCTGGCGATCGGCCGCGAGGGTCAGAACGCGCGCTTGGCGGCCCGGCTGACCGGCTGGCGCATTGACATCAAGAGCGAGACCCAGATTGCCGAGGAGGAAGCCGGCTACTCGGGAGAGGAGTGGGCAGAGGGGGAATGGGTCACGAACCCTGATACCGGCGAGCAGACCTGGGTTCCCGCCGACGGCAGCGAAGCCATCACGGCGGGCCAGTGGTCCGAAGCCGTCACCGAGCATCAGGACGGCGACGAAGCAGGCGACGCTGCGCAGACCAGTGAGACTGTGCAGACCAGTGAGGCTGTGCAAACCAGCAACGCTGTGCCGGCCGACGATGCTGTGGCCGAGGCCCCTGCAGAGGCTCACACCGACCCCAGTACGCTTCCATCGGACTCGACGGCGCCTTGAGGCCGATGGCCCGTCTCGTCGCGTCCCCGTTTCGTTCCCTGAGCCCCGCCGGGCGCCCCGTCAACTCTCGACAGATCTTCCGACAGAAAGACCGACCGCTTGCCGAAGAAAGTCCGCGTTCACGAGCTCTCCAAAGAGCTGGGCATGACGCTCACCGAGGTGCTCGACGTATGCGAGTCGTTGGGCATCGGTGTGAAGACGCACTCGTCCAGCATGGAGGACGCTCAGGCTGACCGCGTCCGGCGCAAGGCCGCGCGTGAAGGACTGATTCGTGACGAGCCGCCGCCTGAGGCACGCAAGGCTCGGAAATCGCCGGCGAAGGCTGCCGCCGCGACCTCGCGCGCAACCCCACGTGACGACTCGGCGGAGGCACAGCAGTCGCCGCCGGCAACCCGCCCTGCTCGCAAGGCTCCGGCTGAGTCGAGGCCGGCTGCGCAAACTGCACCGGCCTCCGAGGCCGCGCCACCGGCACCCGCGGCCGCGCCAGCCGCAGAAGCATCCCCCCAGACAGAAGCTCAACCTGCTGCTGCGGCCGAGTCGGCTCCGCCGAAGGCACCGAGCGCTCCGCCCGACATGCCGCCGTCTGGCACCCCGCCGCCGCCGAGCACGCTGCCGTCTGCGGGTGCCCCGCCACCGGTACCGCCACCACGGCGGCTGGTCACCTCAAGCGGCCAAGAATCCGCGCGGCCGATTCTGCCTCCATCCGGGCGTCCGGCAGCGCGCGCGGAGGAACCAACCGCGCCGTCGAGGCCGGCGCCGGACGAAGCGGCCGGCTCTGCACTGCCGCCGCCTCCTTCTCGTCTGCCGGTGCCGCCGAAGTCTGCCGACGGCCGGCCGATCCCGCCCCCGCCCGCAGCACCTCGTTCGGGATCTGGCAAGCCGATTCCACCGCCGCCGGGTCCTCCCCGCACATCAGCACGCAGCGGGGCCCCATACCGCTCCGGTCCCCCCGGCGGGTTCCGGCGTCCCGCGGGCGGCGGTGACCGTCCGCACGGAGGCGGGCCAGGCGGCGGGCGCGCTCACGCTGGGGCGCCGCCGCCCCCCGGAGGCCGTCCGGGCGGACCCCCCGGCGGTGCTCGTCCGGGAGGTCCGCGGGGAGCACCGCGAGGCGGTCCACGAGGCCGGCCTCGCCGCCGCCGTCGTCGCCAGCGCGAGGAACTGCAGCCTCAGCAGCTCACCGCCTACACGCCGGTAGATGCGCCCGTTCCCGAAGGTGAGATCGTCATCGAACGCGGATCGACGGCTCAAGAAGTGGCCGCCCGCCTGAATCGCTCGGCCGCCGACATCGTGCGATTCCTGCTGCAGCAGGGCGAGATGGTGACGGCCACCCAGTCGCTCAGCGATGACATGATCGAGCTCTTCGCTGCCGAGCTCGGCGCCGAAGTGCGCATCACCGAACCCGGCGCGGAGCAGGAAGAGGAGCTGCTGCGGGCACTCGAAGTCGACCTGGTTGACGAGGGCGCTCAGATCCGGCCGCCCGTGGTGACGGTCATGGGCCACGTCGACCACGGCAAGACGCTGCTGCTGGATCGCATCCGTTCCTCGAACGTCGTCGAGGGCGAGGCGGGCGGCATCACGCAGCACATCGGTGCGTACCAGACCACGCGCAGCGATCACCGGATCACGTTCATCGACACGCCCGGCCATGAGGCCTTCACGGCGATGCGCGCCAGGGGAGCGCAGGCCACCGATGTCGTCGTGCTGGTGGTGGCCGCCGATGACGGCGTCATGCCGCAGACGGCCGAAGCCATTGACCACGCGCAGGCGGCCGACGTGCCGATCATTGTGGCCATCAACAAGATGGACCGGCCCGGTGCTGATGCCGATCGGGTGCGAGCCCAGCTCGCCGAGCGGGGCCTGGTACCCGAGTCGTACGGCGGCGAGGTGATCACCGTGCCCATGTCGGCGATGACGGGTGAGGGCATCGACGAGCTGCTGGATCAGATCCTGCTCGTCGCCGAGCTCGAGGAGCTCACGGCCCCCGCGTCAGGGCGTGCGGTGGGCATCGTGCTCGAGGCCCATCTCGACCGCGGCCGCGGCCCGGTTGCGACGGTGCTGGTGCAGCGCGGCACGCTGCGCATCGGCGAGCCGATGGTCGCCGGCGCCGCGTGGGGCCGCGTGCGTGCCATGACTGATGATCGCGGCGCCCCGCTCAGCGAGGCGGGTCCGTCGATGCCCGTGGAAGTGCTCGGTCTCGGCGAGGTGGCGCGCTCGGGCGACCTGTTCGTCGTGGCACCCGACGAGAAGACTGCGGGCAAGGTGGCGGAGACCCGCGAGCACTGGCAGCGCCAGGCCAGCCTGGCCGGCACCGCCGGCGGAAGCGGAGGTGGAGCCCGTCTGGAGGACATCTTCAAGCAGGTGCAGGCCGGCGAGACGGCCACCCTCAACCTGGTGCTCAAGGCGGATGTCCACGGCTCGCTCGAGGCAGTCACCGACAGCCTGCGCAAGCTCGAGCGCGAAGACGTCAAGCTGTCCTTTGTGAGCCGCGGTGTCGGCGGCATCAACGAGAACGACGTGCAGCTTGCAGCCGCATCGGAAGCCACGATCATCGGCTTCAACGTGCGTCCCGACCGCAACGCCCGCCAGACGGCCGAGACCGAGGACGTCGAAGTCCGGCTCTACGAGATCATCTACGACCTCATTTCCGATGTGCAGAACGCCATGGTCGGCTTGCTCGAGCCGGAATTCGAGGAGATCGTGGTGGGCGAGGCACAGGTGCGCCAGGTCTTTCGCATCTCGGGCGTGGGACCTGTGGCCGGCTGCGTCGTGGAGCACGGCAGCGTGCGCAGCGGCGCCAAGGTCAGGTTCCTGCGTGACGGCACGATCATCTGGAAGGGCGCGGTCTCCTCGCTGCGGCATTTCCAGGACGACGTCGCTGAGGTGTCCGCGGGCATGGAGTGCGGTATCGGTCTCTCTGACTTCTCTGATCTGAAAGAGGGCGATGTGATCGAGACGTACACCGAGCGCGAGATCGCCCGCGTCGCCTGACGGCGCACCCGCCCGATGGCCAGTCGCTCCCGCCGTCGGCGGCGCACGATGCCGACTGCGCACGGATACGAGCGGACCGATCGGGTTGCCCAGCTCGTGCGCGGCATTGTGGCATCGGAGATGGAACGGCTCGACGAGTCGTTCGAGGGCATCGTGATCGCCGGTGTGGATGTCGATCGTGAGCTGAGCGTCGCCGTCGTGCACTACGACGTGCGCGACGACGATGCTGCAGACAGGGCCGCTGCGGCGTTCGATGAGCACCATCACCGTCTCCAGAGGGCTCTGGGTGCGAGCACCAGCCTGCGACGCACTCCTACGCTTCGCTTCCGCCGTGACCGGGGCGCTGTTGCCGCCGAGCGGATTGAAGACCTGCTGGCCGATCTGTCCGACCTGCGCGACGAGGAATCCTGAACGGCATGGCGCGACGCCGTCCGGCCACCGTTCATGGCAGCGTCATCGTCGACAAGCCGCCGGGGCCCACCTCGCACGACGTAGTGGCGCTGCTGCGCCGCCGATTCGGCGAGCGGCGTATCGGCCACGCCGGCACGCTCGACCCGACCGCAACGGGCGTCTTGGTGGTCGGCATCGGCAGTGCCACGCGCCTGCTGCGATTCGCCACCGCAGGCCGCAAGAGCTATGAGTGCGAGATCGTGTTCGGGGTCGAGACCAGCACGCTCGATGCTGCCGGCGAGATCGTCGCGACCTGGTGCATGGATCTCGAATCGGCGGAGGTTGCCGACGCGGCTGCGGGTTTCGTCGGCACGATCTCCCAGCTGCCGCCGATGGTGTCCGCCGTCCGTGTCGGCGGTCGCCGCCTGCACGAGATCGCCCGGTCGGGCGAAGCTGCAGCACGCGTGCCGCGCCAGGTCGAGGTCTACCAATTCGATGTGGAGCCCACTGACGATCCGCTGGTGTACCGGGCGTCGGTCGACTGTTCCGCCGGCACCTACGTCCGCACGCTCGGCGCCGACCTGGGGAGTGCGCTGGGCGGCGGGGCTCACATTCGAGCGCTCCGGCGGACGCGCAGCGGCTCGTTCTCGCTGGCCGAGGCCGAGCTCCCCGAACAGGCGGCGCTGCGACCGCCCGGCGAGCTGGTTCGTGACCTGCTCCAGATCCGTCTGTCCGACTATGACGCCGCCAACGCTCGCCAAGGCGCTCATCTGGCCGCTGATCGCTACGAAGGCTCAGGTCCGTGGACGCTCGTCGATCCCGACGGTCGGCTCGTCGCGGTACACGAGCGCGCTGACGGCCGCCTGCGGGCGACGGTCCTGCCGTCGTAGAGCGTGCGCGGACCGGCCTCTGAGTAGCGTTGCGCGCATGGAGGTCATCCGCGACTTGGACTGGTGCCCGGTGCTCGAGCACGGCAGCGTCGTGACCGTGGGGGAGTACGACGGCGTCCACCGTGGACACCGGACCGTGATCTCGGAGATGCATCGCCTCGCAGCGGAACGGGGATGCGCGACGGCGGTCGTGACCTTCGACCGTCATCCCGCCACGGTGGTGCGACCGGAATCCGCCCCGCTGCTGCTGTGCGACCTCGACCACAAGCTCGAACTGCTGGCCGAGACCGGCGTCGACTTCACGCTGGTGGTCACCTTCGACGAAGCGCAGGCGGCGGTGCCTGCCGAGCAGTTCGCACAGGAGATACTCGTCAGATGCCTGTCAGCACGGGCTGTTGTGGTCGGTGCCGACTTCCATTTCGGCAAGGGACGCCGGGGCAATATCGAGACGCTCCGCCAGGTCGGCGCCACCTACGGCTACGAAGTAGTCGGGCTCCCGCTGGTGAAGCAGATGACCGGCGACGGCGACGTGATCTCGTCCACGTCGATCCGTGAAGCGCTGGCTGCGGGTGATGTGGAGCGGGCCCACCGGCTGCTCGGGCGACCGTTCGAAGTCCGTGGCATCGTCACGCTCGGCGACCGCCGCGGCCGCCAGATCGGCGTGCCCACCGCCAACCTGCCCACCACTCCCGACCTGCAGATTCCTGCCGACGGTGTCTATGCCGCCTGGTACGTACGCCCTGATGGCGCCCAATACCCGGCGGCTGTCAACATCGGCCGCCGCCCGACGTTCTACGAGTTCGCAGAGCGCTCGCTCATCGAGGCGCACCTGATCGGCTTCCGCGGCGATCTCTACGACGAGACGGCCAAGGTCCGCTTCGTCCGCAGGCTGCGGCCCGAGCGCCGCTTCGACGGCGTTGACGAACTGAAGGCTCAGCTTCGCCGAGACATCGAAGACGCCGCAAAGTGCCTGCACACCTGACTCGCCTGGCACTGATGCCATAGCTGGGGGTCTCGCCGCCTCCCCAGCGGGTGCACCGCAGTTCTGCTGGTAGCCTGCACGGCTGACAAGAGACAGAAGACCACGGCCGGGTTGTCCGGCCAGTTCGTCGCAGCAGGCCTCCCATCGGCCGTGCGACGGCAACACAGAGGGAATACAGCAACGGCATGAGTGCCAAGAGATCAAGTCCAGCGGCCTCGGTGATCGACGAACATCGCCATTCCGAGGCCGATACCGGATCGCCAGAGGTGCAGGTCGCTCAATTGAGCGCCCGCATTGACCACCTCACCGAACACCTCCAGACCCACCACAAGGATCACCACAGCCGCCGAGGGCTGTTGAAGCTCGTCGGACGTCGGCGCAGGTTGCTCGACTACCTGAACGCCAACGACGTCGAGCGGTACCGGGCTTTGATCGCAAAGCTCGGCCTCCGGCGCTGACCACCGATCCCCACCCCACAACAGGAGCAGACATGGCTGAAGCCATTTCGGTCACCGGTCCCATCGCGGGCACCGACAAGACCATCACCTTCGAGACCGGCGTGCTCGCCGGGCTCGCAAACGGGGCGGTCACGTCCCGCATCGGCGACACACAAGTGCTCGTCACCGCAACAGCGTCGAGCCGTCCACGCGACGGCGCATCGTTCTTCCCGCTCACCGTCGACATCGAGGAGCGCATGTACGCAGTGGGCCGGATTCCCGGCTCGTTCTTCCGGCGAGAGGGGCGTGCATCCGACGATGCGATCCTCACGTGCCGGCTGATCGACCGCCCGCTGCGGCCGAACTTTCCGAGCGACTACCGCCACGACACCCACATCGTGGGCACGATCCTCGGCGCCGACCACGTCAACCCGTACGACCTGGTGGCGCTGAACGGGGCGTCGGCCGCCCTGTGGCTGAGCGGCATCCCGTTCGACTGCCCGATCGCCGGCGTGCGGATCGCCTACTCCACCGACGGCGAGTGGATCCCCTTCGCCACCCACGAAGAGTCCGAGGCCGCCACGTTCGAGATGGTCGTGGCCGGTCGCCAGCTCGACAGCGGCGACATCGCCGTGATGATGGTGGAGGCCGGCGGCACCGAGAAGGCCTTCGAGTACTACGCCGAGGGCGCGCCGAAGGTCACCGAGGACGTGCTCGCGAGCGGGCTCGAAGCCTCCAAGCAGTGGATCGACGACATCATCGAGATGCAGAAGTCGCTGCGCCGGCTGGTCGAGGAGCAATCCGGGCCGATCTCGGTGATGGAGTACACGTCCAGCAAGGACTACTCCGACGAGGTGCTCGATCGCGTCCGCGAGGTCGCCACCGACCGCATGCGTGAGGTGATGGCGATCGCCGACAAGGCTGACCGCGAGGCGGCACAGTCTGAGACCAGCAGCGCCGTGGTCGACGAGGTCGCCGCAGAGTTCGCCGATCTCGACGGCGCCAAGGATCAGATCCGCGAGGCCGTCAGGTCGCTGTCGAAAGAGATCGTGCGCGAGCGCATCGTGGCCGACGGCTTTCGTATCGATGGACGCGCCACAGACGAGGTCCGGCCGCTCTCGTCAGTCGCGGGTTACCTCGGCCGCACCGCTCACGGATCGGGCCTGTTCCAGCGCGGCGAGACCCAGGTGCTGAACGTCACCACCTTGGCGATGTCCCGGATGGAGCAGATCGTCGACACCCTGAATCCTCAGGACCGGCGCCGGTTCATGCACCACTACAACTTCCCGCCTTTCTCCACCGGCGAAGCCGGTTTCATGCGGGGCCCGAAGCGGCGTGAGATCGGCCACGGCGCACTCGCCGAGCGAGCGATCTTTCCGGTCATTCCGTCCAAAGAAGACTTCCCGTACGCGATCCGGCTGGTGTCTGACGTGCTCACTTCCAACGGGTCCACCTCCATGGGGTCGGTGTGCGCATCATCGCTGTCGCTGATGGATGCGGGCGTGCCGATCGTGGACCACGTCGCCGGCGTGGCGATGGGCCTGGTGTATGCCGACGGCAAGTACGTGACGCTCACCGACATCCTGGGTGCCGAAGACGCCTTCGGCGACATGGACTTCAAGGTCGCCGGCACCGAAGACGCCATCACGGCGCTCCAGCTCGACACCAAGATCGACGGCATTCCCGCCGAGGTGCTGGCCCAGGCGCTGCAACAGGCTCGGCAGGCTCGCCTGCAGATCCTCGAGGTCATGCGAGCCGCGATCGCCGAGCCGAGGCCCGACGTGGGCGAGACGGCACCGAAGATCACCAGCTTCGAGATCCCGATCGACAAGATCGCCGAGGTCATCGGACCGCGGGGCAAGGTCATCAACTCCATCCAGGAAGAGACCGGCGCCGACATCAACGTCGACGACGACGGCACCGTGGGCACGGTCAGCATCGGCGCTACCGACCGTGAGGTCGTTGAAGAGGCCGAGCGGCAGATCCGGCTCATCGTCAACCCGCCGACGCCCGACGTGGGCGCCACCTACGAGGGCCGCGTGGTCAACATCACCAAGTTCGGTGCCTTTGTGAACGTGCTGCCCGGCACCGACGGCTTGCTGCACATCTCCAAGCTGGGTGGCCGCCGGCGGCTGAACTCGGTCGAGGAGGTGCTCGAGCTCGGTGACGTGGTCAGCGTGATCGTCGAGGAGATCGACCCCAACGGCAAGATCAGCCTCTCGCCGGCCGATCCGACCCAGGTCGGCGGCTCCGAGGGCGATGCCGACGGGGCCGACGACGGCGCGCCGCCGCGGCGTGAGCGTGGCCGCGACCGGGACAGGGGCGGCAGCGGCAACGGCACACGCCGGTCCCGCACGCCGGTCGCCGCCGCGGTGACGGCAGGCGATGGTGCAGACGCATCTGCTGCCGACGGCGACGACGAGGGCGGCGTTGCATCGGCACCGAGCGGCACTGCCCGTGAGGACGTCTCGTTCGGCGAGCATTTCGAGCAGATCGCGAAGGACGTCTACGGCGACCTCGGGCCTGAGCTCGAGCAGTCCGGACGGGGATCAGGCCGGCGCCGCGGCCGCCGCTGAGCGGCTCAACCAGCGGGCGGGCCCGTACTGCGTCCTGCTCGCACACAACGGGGCGTTCTGACGCGCTACTAGCGTGACCACCGTGAGAGTGCTGGTGTTCGGCGCGGGCGGGCGTATGGGCGCAACCGTCTGCGAGGCGGTTGCCGCTGACGACGACCTGGAGTTGGCGGCCGGTGTGGATCCCGGTGCGCCGGGCCAGCGAGACGTCACCGACAGCATCGACATCGTCGCATCGATCGCCGACGTCGACGCGGTGGCCGTCGACGTGGCTGTCGATTTCACGGTTGCCGCTGCAGCCCGCGAGAACTTGGCATGGTGCGCGGAGAACGGCGTGCATGCCGTTGTCGGCACGAGCGGCCTCGATCCCGACGATTACGAGAGGTGCCGGGCTGCGTTCACCGCCAGCAATTGCCTCATCGCCCCGAACTTCGCCATCGGTGCGGTGCTCATGATGCGCTTCGCCGAGCTCGCCGCTCCGTTCTTCCCGACGGCCGAAGTGATCGAGCTTCATCACGACAACAAGGTGGATGCGCCCTCTGGAACCGCCATGCAGACCGTGCGTGCGATGGCAGAGGCCTCCGATGACTGGGGGCCAGATCCCACCCGTGACGAGGTGGTGCCGGGCGCGCGCGGCGGCAAGGGCCCCGGCGGCATTCCGGTTCACTCCGTCCGGCTGCGGGGGCTGGTGGCGCACCAGCAGGTGCTGCTGGGCACGGCCGGCGAGACGCTCACCATCCGCCACGACAGTCTGGACCGGGTGTCGTTCATGCCGGGTGTGCTGCTCGCCTGCAAGTCCATCGGCGAGTACCCCGGCGTCACGATCGGCCTCGATACGTACCTGCAGCTCTAGTTCGTGCGGGGCTTCACGGGATGGTGCCAATTCGCTGATCAGCGTCGGTCTTTCTGTCACATCCCCCTGCCACCATTGGGACATGGCAAGCATCGCCGTTAGAAGCAGCCAGCATCGTTATGGTTCGCGCATGCCTCCGGAGTGGTCGGCAAACGGCTCTCATACAGTGAACTGATTTCGGCATGACCTTGGCCCAAGCTGTACCCCCCGATGCGGATCCCGATTGTGGATATACGATCCATCACGCTGACGCACTTGAGTGGCTGGCGACTGCGCCCGAGAACTCGATCCACGCGGTCGTGACCGACCCGCCGTATTGCGTAGTCGAGTACACCCCCACGCAGATCGCCAAGCAGCGCAGCGGGAGGGGCGGAATCTGGCGTTTGCCGCCGTCCTATGACGGTGCCAGTCGGCGCCCCGTGCCGCGGTTCACGGCGCTTTCAGATGCCGACAGGGACGGTGTCGCTCAGTTCTTCACCGAGTTTGCGACGTTGGTGCTGCCAGTACTGGTGCCGGGCGCCCACGTGTTTATCGCTACTACGCCGGTCATGTCGCATTTGGTCTATGGGCCCATGATCAAAGCCGGATTCGAGAAGCGCGGCGAGATCGTCCGCATCGTCAAGACGCTGCGGGGTGGAGACCGTCCCAAGAACGCCCATGACGAATATCCCAGCGTCAGCGTCATGCCTCGGGCGAGCTGGGAACCTTGGGGTCTGTTCCGCAAGCCCATCGAGGGTCGCGTCAGCGACAACCTGCGCCGCTGGGGCACAGGTGGACTGCGCCGCATCTCCGACGAGATGCCGTTCAGGGACCTGATCGAATGCGGACCAGCTCGTGGTATCGAGCGCCAGATCGCCGATCATCCGTCGCTCAAGCCTCAAGTACTCATGCGTCAACTCGTACATGCAGCCTTGCCGCTGGGCGATGGCGTCATTCTCGATCCGTTCATGGGGTCAGGAGCAACCATCGCCGCTGCCGAGGCACTCGGCCTTGCCAGCGTCGGCATCGAGATCGACGCCAAGTTCTACGCTCAAGCCGCAGCCGTAATTCCCCGACTGGCCGAGATGCAGTGCGGCCACTTGCCAGATGCGCCCCAACGATTTTGACGACAGCGTCGAGCTGCCCAGCGGCCTGACGATTCCTGCGATCCGCAACGCTGTGGACTACATCGAACGTGAACTGACCGAACTGGTTGAGGTCTATTTCGAGCAATCCAACATGTTCAGCGGCCTAGTGAGCATATGGGGTACCAAAGCGCTCGACATGCACAGCGTTTATGAGAAGAATCGCAATCGTGACGTAGCAGCGGGCAAGTTCCCCGATCTGCAACGCCGTGGCAGTTCCACGCCGCCTTCAGCGGAGGATTCGCTGGAGTCGAAGGCCAGCATTCGGCCATGGCAGGTGCAAGCGCACTTCGACCACCCTGGGTGGTACATCGTCTGGCGCTACTTGGTCGACACCACCAAGACCTACGAATCCGATCGGCAGGTGGTGATCTGGCGGGTTGACGTAGCGTTCCTCGATCGAGGCGATTGGAAGTACGAGCGCAGCACTTCAGGACCACACGGCGGTGGCCGTACCGAGACATGGGGCCTCATCAAGCCCGCCGCGAAGCTGCGAGGCAAAGCCATCTACGCCCGCGCAGACGTAGCTCTCAAGGCCAGCAAACCAGTGCCGGCGAACGGACACACAACCGACGTGGATCAATGACCGGCGACTATGGACCTATAGCCAAGCGGTAGTTGGTGATGACAGTCGATCGGTCCCATCCTCTTTGGGAGTGGGCCCATGAACGCGGGATGAGCCGTCGCCGATTCCTGTGGCTGCTGTCAGCAGGCGGGGCGTCAGCCGTCTTGGCCGCATGCACCGGGACCCGGATTCCGTCCGCTGCGCCAGCGCTTACTGCTCCAACCGCCGAAACGTCGCCGTGGTTCAAGGATCCGGCGCCGTTTGTCGTGCGCAACACGGCGGGCCTCGAAGCCCGTCTCGAGAACATGGACGGGCTGATCACGCCGGAACGGTTCTTCTTCGTGCGGAATAACTCGATCAGCCTCGATGTCGATGTCGACCACTGGTCACTGAGCATCACCGGCGACGCCGTGCCCACGGAGCTTGAGCTGTCTTATGACGACGTGCTCTCCATGGAGAACCGAACGCTGGAGGCGTACCTCGAATGCGCCGGAAACCACCGGGCCATGTTCGACCTGGTCAATGGTCAGGCGGCCGAGGGCACTCAGTGGGGCACTGGTGCTGTCGGCAATGCCACGTGGACCGGCGTGCCGCTCGCAGACGTGCTGAGCGCAGCGGGCATCAGCGACGACGCCGTCAGCATGATGCTGATCGGCATGGACATCGACTCGCCCGAGGCGGGTTTCCGCCGTGTCATCCCCATCGCCAAGGCAATGGACCCTGACACGCTGCTGGCGCACGGCATGAACGGCGCCACGCTGCCGCGAGACCACGGCTACCCGCTCCGGGCGCTCGTGCCGGGATGGGTGGGCAGCACGAGCATCAAGTGGCTGCGCCAAATCGTGGTTTCGGCGGATCAGCAGTGGGCGCGCAACAACACCTCGTCCTATGTGCTGATCGGCAATGCATACCCGCTCGAGGGCCAAGCCGAAGGCAAGGTGGCGACCACCCAGACCATCAAGAGCGCGCTCGCGCTGCCATGGCCGGCTGAGCTTGACGCCGGTGAGCACCGCATCGGCGGCTACGCCCATTCGCCAGCATGCAGGATCGCCACAGTCGAATGGAGCGACGATTCAGGCCAATCGTGGCGCGAAGCCCATCTCGTGGGCCCACAGGCACGCCTCGGCTGGGCCCGATTCGAGTTCACTTGGGATGCACCGGCGGGCCATCACACCGTGATGACGCGAGCCACCGATTCCGCCGGCAACACCCAGCCCGACCACGTCCCCTTCAACCGCAAGGGCTACCTCTTTAACCAACCGGTGCCCCACCCGGTCCGCGTTATCGCTTAGGCCCGGCGCGCTCCAAGCCAAGGTTGCATGGAAGCCAAGGTTGCATGGGAGGATCGTCAGGAAGAGCCTAACTCATCCCAGTGCAGCACGCACTGCCTAGGCCTGTGGAGCACAGGCACCATCGGCCATAGGAAATCAGTGGAATGCACGTGACGTTGCTACATCGTGCGCTAGAGCGAATGACGACTTACAGATGACGGGAACGATGGCTCCGGCTACGATCTCCGTTCGCCTTGCGTTTTCTGCCCCGAGGTTCCGATGATCACGTTGCCGATCCTCCATAGCCTTGACGTAGATGGCTACGGGATGTATCCCGGGTCGGAATCTCGTGAGGGACTACACATAGATTTTCTCCCAGGCTTGACGCTCGTGCTAGGCGCCAATGGACTGGGAAAGAGCACTTTAGTTACGATTCTATATCGACTACTCACAGGGCCGTTTGACATACCGGCACTGGTAAGTCGATCACAATTGGGCAACGCGAGTATCGACGCGAGAGTCCTGACCGGTCGAAACCGCCGTGTCTTGTCTGAGCGCGTTTCGGATCAGGCTGTCAACGCAATTGCGACGATCGACTTTAGCCTTGACGGAACACGTGTTATTGTCTCGCGACATCTATCGAATCTGTCACTAACCGGGCTATCAGTAGCTGGAAATACACTCGAAGCAGCCGAAGAAACTTATCAAACACAAATCCGCACCCTCGCCGGAACTCAAAAGTTCGGCGACTGGATTCTGCTACTTCAATATCTAGTCTTCTACTTCGAACGGCGTCGCTCGCTTATCTGGGATCCTTCCGCTCAGCGTCAGTTGTTGCGGATCATGTGTTTGGGAATGGATGTCGGACAAGATTGGGCTGAGCGCGAACGAGAAATACTGGAACTCGACACTGACATGCGAAACCTGCGTGCTGTGACGAACCGCGAACGCTCTAACCTCCAGAACGAGAGCGCCCTAGAGGCCGGAGAGGCCGAAACACGCACTGCTATACATGAATTTATTGCAAGATGTGAGGACATCGGGCCACTACTGGACCAAGCTGTTGAAGCGTTAGAGGGCTACGACACCGCCTACGAGCATGCGCGCCTAAGAGCACTGACATCAGAACACCGGCGAGAGTCACAGTATCGGGAACTAGAACATGCTCAGTTGTCGGCCATAATGTCTCACATGCCGTCCGCTTCCGATACAGTCAAGTACATACTCACTCAACTAATGAGCAATAAGCGCTGTCTAGTATGTGGAAGTCACGCACCTGAGATTGCCGAGTCCATGGGCGAGCAGATCACACAGGGCCAGTGTGTCATTTGTAGATCCAGTATTGAATCGGACGATATTGATGAAGGCGTGCCGGCGGTCGTGCCGAATATTGAATTGCTGGTGCAGGCATTTGAGGCGGCAGATAGTGAACTACACGGTGCACGATCTGCGCTGTCCGCAGCAAGAAATGAACGAGAGGAATCCCTAGTCAGAGCTCGCGAGCTACGGCGCGAGCTAGAAGATATAGGCTCTAGTATCGAGTCGCTGTATGGTCGCTTGCCTGCTGAATCCGAGGAACTTGAGGAACGGCGACTGGAGCTGCGGCGGTTGGCGGCTCGTGTCACTTCCATGGAAGCAGATTTGGTGCTCAAGCGTGATGAGTTCGAGCAGATCGTAGAGGCAGGAAACCGTACTATTGCCGCACGAGCAAACGAGATTCGGGCTGCATTCGAACATTATGCAGCTCAGTTTCTATTCGAGGAATGTAACCTCAGCTGGGCACCGGTGGCCACACAGCTAGGTCAATCAGGCCAGCGCTTTGAGTTTCCGGCATTCGGTCTAGACCTGGGCGGGAGCGATTTCACTGCGGCAGTACGGCGCACGGGTCCCAATGATGTTTCTGAAAGCCAGCGTGAGTTCATTGATCTCGCTTTTCGGATGGCATTAGCAGAGGTCGCTGCGGACGGCGCAGTATCGAGTCTCATAATCGACGCTCCCGAAAGCTCATTGGACGCCATATTCGTTGAACGCGCGGCCACCGTACTTGGAGAATATGCGGACCAGGACAAAGGCAACCGGCTCATCGTCACCTCTAACCTGGTGGACGGCGACCTGATTCCACAGTTGCTCCAAAGATCGAGTGCCATCGAGGAGCATGCCGACAGGGTGGTCAATCTATTCTCAGTAGCCGCGCCTACGGCAGCCATGATCGAACTTGAACCCGAATATCAGTCGGCGGTTCAAAGAGTCTTGGACCGGGCCGGATCTCCCAGTCAATCAACCGGCTCTGCCTAACCCGGAAGAGCTAAAGTCCCATAATGAGTACAAATTCAGTGCCGCCAAGTGCCGCTGAACCACGCTGAGTCGCGTTAACGCGGCAAGTACGACTGATCTCGCTATTGGCTTGCGCCGAGAGTGCTGGCGTCACACCGTTGCCATTACGACATGTGCACCTATTGGCCTATTTGTCCAACGTACTAGCCCCCGTATGGGATGCATCAGTTCTGGAAGGTGCTGTCTACAAGGTTGCGAGTGGCCCATATTATCCGGTTCTGCAGCAGGATCTTGACCGGCTTGTCGCGAAGGGCCTCGCGAGGGTTGCCAACATCCGCCACATACCCGACGATGACGGCTGGTGGCACCTCGACGCCGACTTTGCCCTTAACCACCCGAATATCGACTCATTGCTGGATGCGCTCTTTCAATTTGATGAGCAAGCGAATATCTACGTCTTCTTAAGAGAACTGGCGTATGCGTTCAGTGCACTAGATGAGAACCAGCTTGGAGCCATCGCACTACGAGACCGAACATACGGCGATCCGCTAGTGTCATTTGGCAACGTCGTAGATTTTGCTGATCTGCGCACTAAGAACCGCTCGGCCAACGCGGCACACCATTTTGCAAATTTCGTTCAGGATCCTCTGCCGGCTGAATTGCTGCACTTGTATCTAAGGCATGTGTGTCGAGATGATCCCAATGGCTGAGCAAGGACCCGAGGAGGAGGAGCTTGGTTGGAGCGATGCCGATTACATGATGACCGTCGCCAAACACCAGGGTCTAGGCGCCAATGCCGACATACCAGGTCCGACTCGGTTTGTGGCCGGCATTGCCAACTTAATCAGAAAGCGACGCGCCAATCTTGAAGCCATGGACCTACCAGACGAAAACGGAATAGCCATTTTTTTGTTGAGCCCTGCACCGGGTGACTGCGGCGAACAGTTTGCACGTGTGCCGATGTTTGACAATGGATTAACCTCTGTAGCTGGCAGGGTATGGCTGTTATCGGAAGAAGTAGTAGCGGGATTCTATTTGGAATTCGATGAGTCGTCCGATGAAGATGCATTTCAATTGGTATGTGACGACCTCAACTATGGCGATCTACCTGCTGTAGTATTGGACTGGAGGACTCCAGTTCTCGAGGTCCGTCATTATCGATTTGGATTGGGTAGACCCGAAGATGTAACA
Organism: Acidimicrobiia bacterium; assembly: GCA_022821985.1. Lineage (GTDB taxonomy): Bacteria > Actinomycetota > Acidimicrobiia > Acidimicrobiales > Poriferisodalaceae > Poriferisodalis. Next base: position 7,648 of record JAJECP010000020.1, on the reverse strand, counting down.
ATTACACCAATAGAAGGAGAGGTTACCAGTGAAGCCGTCAAGGCTGCGATTGACAATGCCTGTGAGCAATGTTTTGTTACACCTTCTGCCGCGGCACCAGGTCTAACGTTATGGGCTGACCCGCGACGGCATATGCCCTATTCTTCTGCTGAACACCAGATTCAAAGCCAGCTAAAGGCGACGCTAGTAGGTAGTTTTCCATACTGTAGGGTACGACACGAGCAACCGCAAGTTTCGGGCCGAACTGATCTTGAAATCGAAGTGCATGACGCCGTCGACAAGAGTGTCGTCACGCGTTATGGAATTCTTGAATTGAAAGTACTGCGTAGCTATACGCAGGGCGGCGAAGCGGTGAGCGACAGTAAGGCTCGCAACAGCGTCGGAGAAGGTGTTAGGCAAGCACACAGTTACCAGCAGGAAAAAAATGCACGCTGGGCTGCCGTATGTTGTTTTGATATGCGGAAGAATGTTGATGACCAGCCAGATTGCTTCGCCCACGTGAAGGCAGAGGCTCGGCAAAACGCAATCAATTTATGGCGTTGGATGCTGTTCGCGAGCGCAAGTGAATATAGGACGTATCTCCAAAACAATGGCCTAGTGCTTCCTGAGCACCAATAGGTGTTCCGGCAAGCTACGTTGACCTCCTTGCTGGGGCGATGTATTCATGACTCGTAACTGCTCCAACGAAACGCGTTCCCAACTACTATCTTCCAGAATATCGGACAATATTTCTGCGACGGGAATCTGCACATCTCGATATTGGCTATCACCAACAACGATCCAAGCCTCTGCGCCAACTGATAGTCGCCCGGCAAGCCGTTCCAGGAGTTGTTTCAGTTCGCTAAAGTAGCTGCCAAGCATCTCTGGTATGTGACGATTCCACAGTTCCGCACGCGCAGTTTGCAGATTACTGAGTATTCGGTCCAGCCTTGGTGAGCCTTCGGGGGGCGAATCGAAATCACGTTTAAGCTGCACATGAGAGGAAAGAGTTGCTGCACGAAGCCGTGAACTGTCACTCTGGCTACCAAGATACCCCAATATCCAGAGTTCTATATTGTATACATCAGTATAGTCTGATGAATTTGGATATGGGGGCGACAACACTGCTAGCTGGCATTCGTCGATGTGTGCGAGGTTGATACGACTATCGCCTCTCAGCAACTCGTACGTCCTGACGCGCCGCTGGCCGTATTGCTCAATTTGTAGAATTGCGCGTTCCGCAGATTGCTCAAATGCAGTGAGAGCGTCGTCGGCTGAAATTATGCGGTCCTGCCATGCGCGTCGATAGCGTCGACCTTTGCCGCTGATGTATGTATTGCATAAAGGCACAAGCACGCTGCCCAATAGAACAGTAAACAGGCGTCGATGTGCATCTAACTCGATTAGCTCAATTGATTTTCTTATTCGCAGGACTTGCTCAGCGAGAACACGGCTAAAGACCCATCTGCTGTTTCTTCCTGGTTCGATCAGCGTAGCAGGTGCTTCGGAATAGAATTCATCGAGGCATACGGCATCATTAGAATCGATTGATGCCAAGACTTGACTTAGGTCCCGCCTGAGGCTTGCGGCCGCGGTATATGGGTAGAGTTTTGCCTCGATGAGATCCGCTAAGAAAGGATTGACTTCGGAAGTCACAGGATGAATGCCGAGAAACTGGCATGCGAGCGCCGTTGTGCCCGAACCGCCAAATGGATCCACGCATCGCGACACTGGAATCATGGCGGACTGGACGGCCTTCTGTACTAGCTCTGGTGTAAAGGATTCTTTGACTTTGTGCCAATCGTGGATGGGTAGTTGAAGTGCACCTGAATTCGTTCCAAAAGACGAGACATCTCTGTGTTGCGTCCACTGAGAAAATGTCGCCCAGGGCTGAGAGTTGTGATCGTCATAGGTCATGATTGGTAGCGCATGGTCGGATGCCGCTGCCGATTTCAGCAGCCGGCATAATGGTTATCGTGCGATTATGTCCAGTGCAGTGGCCGGCACAATTTGAGGATCCGATAGTTGAGTCGGTTGGCTATTGGTAGGTGCAAGTTAGCTGAATGGTGATTGGGGACTGGGGGTGCGCGCGCGTTGTCATGGAGAGCATGATCGTCTGGGACCGGACGATCAGGCGAGGGGGATCACGGTGGCGGAGATGGCGGGGCGGCGACGGGTGCGGTTGCCGACGAAGCGACCGGTGGCGCGGCGCACCACACGCTCTATTTCGTCTGGATCGGGGCTGGGCTGTGATCCCTTGACGGCCTGTTCGACGGCCTGTGCGGTGTCGGTGGCGAGGGCCTCGACGACGTCTGCGTGCTTGGTCACGTCGAGCCAGCCTCGTGAGGCGATGTCGGGTGTTGCCGCCAGATGGCCCTTCCGGTCGAGCACCACGGTCACGTGCACGAATCCTGCCGTCAGGGCCAAGCGTTCGCCAATGACCTCAGTGTCGGGATCGTCGAGCGTCCCGTCCACGTAGTGGTACGGCGCGGGAACGCCGGCACGGACCTGAAGTTCGTTGCCCTTGAGCGTGATCTGGGCGCCGTCGGTCAGCGTCAGCACCCGCTTGGCCTTCATCCCCACCTCACGGGCAAGTCCGGCATGGCGGGCCAGCATGTGGAACTCGCCCTCGATCGGCACAAACCAGCGCGGGCGACACGCCTGGTGCAGTTCGCTCAGCTCGTCGCGCTGAGCGTGCCCGGACGTGTGCACCAACTCGTGCCCGTCGTGGATCACTTCGGCACCCTGTCGCGCCAGTCGCGACACCATGCGGAATACGGCTCGCTCGTTGCCCGGGATCGGATGGCTCGACAGGATCACCGTGTCGTCGGCACCGGTCGTCACGTCGGAATGCGCTCCGCCGGCGATCTGCGACAGTGCCGCGCCGGGCTCGCCCTGGCTGCCCGTGCAGACGATGCAGACTTCGTCGGGATTGAAGCGGTCGAGCTGCTCGACACCGAACAGCGCACGGTCTGGAACATCGAGCACGCCGAGCTGGCGTGCGATGCGGACGTTGTTCACCATCGAACGACCTACCGGGACCACCACGCGGCCTTCGGATATGGCGACGTCGCAGATCTGCTGGACCCGGTGCAGGTGGCTGGCGAAGCAGCTCACGATCAGTCGCCGGTCCGGGCGCTCGCTGAACAGCCGCCGCAGCGTTGCGCCGATCTCGGTCTCCGACGCGCTGCGGCCCGGCCGGTCGGCGTTGGTGGAATCGGCCATCAGCAGGGCGATGCCCTCGTCGCCCAGCCCCCGCAGGCGCTCTAGGTCGGTCAGCCGACCATCCACCGGAGAGGGGTCGATCTTGAAGTCGCCCGTGTGCACCAGTGCGCCGACTGGCGTGTGCAGCACGATGCACAGGCTCTGGGGCACCGAGTGGGTGATCGGCAGTGCTTCGACATCGAACGGGCCGATTTTGCGGCGCTCGCCGTCGCCGATGACATGGAACGACGTGCGGTCTGCCAAGCGTGCCTCGGTCACCTTGTGCTCGGCGAGCGCCATAGACAGGGCCGACCCGTACAGAGGAACCTCGATGCTGCGCAGGAAGTGGGGCACGCCGCCGAGGTGGTCTTCGTGGCCGTGGGTGACCACCAGTCCGACGATGTCGCGGGCACGCGAGTTAAGCCAGCCCATGTCGGGCAGCACGTGCTGGACGCCCGGCATGATCGCCGGGTCAGGAAACATCACCCCGAAATCGATGACGAGAAGCTTGCCGCTCTGCTCGACCACGGTGCAGTTGCGCCCGACGTCGCCGAGCCCGCCCAGAAACGTGACAGTGACGCTGCCGCTGTCGCCGCCACCCTTGGCGCTGTGCGCAGGCGCTTGCCGTGTTCGGCGCGCGCGGCTGCTTCGTTGTGACCGTGCGCGGTCGTTGCGGCCGTCAGACCCGGCGGGCGGGCCCTCGGCAGGGGAGCGGCGCTTGCGGCGGCTCAAGTCTGCTTCAGACGGGCGTAGACCTCTCGGGCGCGGTCCTCCAGACCGTCGGGCGTCGGGCCCATGGGCAGGCGCGGCTCGCCGACCGGCAGTCCCAGCGTGCGCAGCATGGCCTTGGTGGGCACTGGATTGGGTGCCTCGTCGCCGGTCTCGAAGTCGTAGCTCTCCAGCAGAGCGGCGTTGATCTCGCGGGCCTTGGTGGCGTCGCCGGCATCCCAGGCATCGAACATCGCCACGTGCTCGGGAATGCTCCAGTGCGCCGCCACGCTGATCACGCCTACAGCGCCGACAGCCAGCAGCGGCAGCGTGAAGGTGTCGTCGCCGCTGTACACCTCGAAGCCTTCGGGCGCCTCGGCGATGACCTTCGCGGTTTCACCCGGATTCGCTGCAGCATCTTTCACCGCCACGATGTTCGGGATCTGCGCCAGCTCCAGCAGCGTCGGCGTGTTGATCTTGCGCCCCGTGCGGATCGGGATGTCGTACATGATGATCGGCAGGTCGGTGGACTCGGCAACGGCGGCGAAGTGCGCTGCGATGCCGACTTGGGAGGGCCGGTTGTAGTACGGCGTGACGGCCAGGATGCCGTCCACGCCCAGCTCGGCGGCCTTGCGGGTCTGGCTCACCGAATGCGCCGTGTCGTTCGTGCTGGTGCCGGCCACAACCGGCACCGTGACGGCCTCCGCCACGGCGCGCCACAGCTCCCAATCTTCCTCGTCGGTGATGGTGGGTGCCTCACCGGTCGTGCCGGTGATCACGAGGCCCTCGGCGCCCTCGCCGACGAGCCAGCGTGCCAGTGTCACCCCAGCATCCACGTCCAGCGATCCGTCCGCCGCAAAGGGCGTCACCATCGCCGGAACCACTCGTCCGAATCGCGCGCTCATGGCTCCGAGACTACTGCTGCGCCCTCGACGGCCTGCGCCTGGTTTTCCCGCTTGTCAACGTCGGAAAATCGTTGGGTGCCTAAAGACGTGAGTGCCTAGCTTCGCGAGCAGGCGGATCGCCGTCGAGCACTTTCCGAAAATCCTGACTCGGCCCGCTCACGGCGATCCGCCGCTCGAAGTCGCAGCAGCAACCTCTGCGGCTGAAGCTAACACCGGTCAGGAGCGAGATTCAACGCAGTTTCGGTATCGGGTCATCGGGCGGAACGGTCGGTTTGCCGATGCGTGATGTTGCGTCAAGCGCTGGGCGTCAAACGCTGCCCTCGTCGGCGCGGTTGATGCCGAGGGTTGCCAGCAGGTCCTCGTGCAGCTCGAACCACACCGTGTGGTAGCTGGGCATCATCGGCTTGGTCAGGTAGTCCAACTCGCCGTCCTGCAGCCGGCTGAGCGCCTCGGCGAACCTGGGCGCGTAGTTGTCGTAGCGGGCCATCACGCTGCAGAGCTGGTCGAGCACCCCGCCAAGTTCGCCATGCAGGTCGTCCAGCCGGCTGATGATGGCCGCGTCGTAATCCGGATCACCGTGGTCATTGAGCCGCCCGCCGTCGCCGGGACCTGCGTCAGCAACAGCCGGGTGATCTTCGGGAAGCACCTGCCAGTCGGTGCACAGCTGGAGCATCTTGGGGTTCAGTGCCAGAAAGTCCCGGTAGGCCGCCGTGACGGCGTCGCGGGCACCGGCCGCATCCAGCTCAGCGGCCAGCGCGGTCTCGCCGTCATCGCGGCCGGTTGGGGTCAGGATGAACTTCGGCACCCCGCCGACCTCGCGGAACATGCAGTGCCCGGCAGCGTCCAGCTCCGCCAGCAGCCACTCGGTGTCGTCGGGCTCGAGCCCGTGGATCGCAGCGACGTCATCGATCTCGCCCAGGCCCTTCAAGCGCAGGGCCAGCCAAACGAGCAGGCGCGGTTCGGAGCGGTGTGGACCGCTCGCATCAGACTCGGAGCGGTGCGGGGTGCTCACGCCCGGCTCACTCCACCACGAGATCGGCGAAGCGATCCCGCAGCGTCTTCTTGGAGAACTTGCCGGTCGAGGTCTTCGGGACCTCGTCGATGATCTGGGTTGCGCTCGGCAGCCACCACTTCGCCATCCGCGGCGTGAGGTACTCGATGAGCTCGTCGTGGGTGATCGTTTCCCCCTCGACCGGCACCACGCAGGCCATTGGCCGCTCCATCCAGCGGTCGGAGGCAACAGCGACTACCGCGGCCTCTGCCACCTTGGGGTGGCTCATGATCTCGTTCTCCACCTCGGCCGAGCTGATCCACTCGCCGCCGGACTTGATGAGATCCTTGGTGCGGTCCACGAGGCGGATGTAGCCGTTTGGGTCGCAGGTGGCCACGTCGCCGGTGCGAAGCCAGCCGTCCTCGGTGAATGAGTCTGCGGCGTCGGGCCGGTTGTAATACGAGCCGGTTACATAGGGGCCGCGTACGTGCAGCTCGCCGGACGACTCGCCGTCCCGGGGCAGCTCATTGGTGGTGTCGGGCTCGCAGATGCGGAACTCCACGGTCGGCAGGATCGTGCCGACGGTGGTGCGCAGGTCGGCCTTGGCATCGTCGTCGAGGCCCTGCTGTCCGGAGCGGATATGCGCGATCGAGCACAGCGGGCTGGTCTCGGTCATGCCCCACGCCTGCAGGATCGGCAGCCCCACCGCCTCCCGGTACCCCTCAGAGAGCGCCTTGGGCACCGCCGAGCCGCCGCAGGGGATGGCTCGCAGGCTGGACACGTCGCGCCCTTCCAGCTCGCCCAGCACGCCCATCCAGATCGTGGGAACCCCGGCGGCGAGCGTGACCCGCTCAGTCTCGATCAGTTCCGCCAGCGGCTTGGGCGCCAGGTTGGGGCCGGGGTTGACGAGCTTGGCCCCGGCGGCCACCGCCGCATGGCTCAGCCCCCAGCTGTTGGCGTGGAACATCGGCACCACCGGCATGACCACATCGCTCTCGCACACTCCGGCCGAGTCGACGAGCATCGCCGCGAGGGTGTGGAGGTAGGTGGAGCGGTGGCTGTACACCACGCCCTTGGGCTCGCCGGTAGTGCCGCTCGTGTAACACATGGATGCCGCTTGGCGTTCGTCGGCGACGCGGAACCCCGCCGGCAACGCTGCCTCCAGCAGCTCTTCGTAGTCGACGATGCGCGGATCGTCGGGAATCTCGGGTCCGGTGCTGCTGCCCGAGTCGTCCATCACGACGACGTGGCGGACCGTGGCCATCTCGTCCACCAGCGGCCACAGCAGGGGCAGCAGCGAACGGTCGGCGAAGATCACCTCGTCCTCTGCGTGATTCGCGATGTAGGTGACCTGCTCGGCGAACAGCCGGATATTGAGCGTGTGCAGCACCCGGCCCGAGCAGGGCGCAGCGAAGTACAGCTCGAGATGGCGGTCGGTGTTCCAGGCGAACGTGGCTACGCGGCCATCCGCGGAAACGCCGAGATCGTCGAGTGCACCGCCGAGCAGCCGAGTCCGCTCAGCCCAGCGCCCGTAGTTCGTGCGCTCGATGCCGGTTGCGGTGGCAGTCACCAACTCCTTGTCCGCGAACAGCGTCTCGGCGCGTTCGAACAGCGGGTCCAAGGTGAGCGGCACGTCCATCATCGTCGATTCCATGACGCCGCAGGCTAGAGGGCATGGGGCGTCGCCTCGAAGGGCGTGCCGGCGCACTTGAACACCGGCGCTAGATGGTTAGTTCCAAGGTTCTAGTGGTCGTATGGGGTGAGCGTGCGTGGGGGGCCGGGCCGGTGGGTGGTCTGGTTGTGCCAGATGGCGGCGGTGAGGGCGAGGAGCCGGGTGCCGACGCGGGCGGCGACGCCGGGG
>JAJECP010000021.1 GCA_022821985.1 Acidimicrobiia bacterium | reverse complement strand
ACCGGTCCAACCTGACCGGCAAGACCAACGGCTGGAAGACCATCCTGAACACACTGACCGTCCACTACGGCGACCGGATCGCCGACCACATCCGATGAAAACCATCACGGCCGCTTACACAAAAAACCGGACAGTCCCCCGGCGGCGCCCTTCGTGTACCGCTTGCGCCGGTAGACTGCTCACTCTCAGGGCCAACGACGTCCCTGCAGCCGCCGGGTTCCGACACGGGAATCCAATCAGCTCACCGGGACGTCGCCGATGCCCATCAATGACACTGCGGCCGCTGATATTGCGGCCGCTGACGCTGCGGCTGCGCCGCGCGCTGAAGATCGTCCTGCGGTACGCACCGGCCCCTTCTCGACGCCGCCACCCGCGCAAGGCCTCTACGACCCTGCCTTCGAGCATGACGCGTGCGGCGTGGGCTTCGTGGCCGACATGTCCGGAGTGCAGAGCCGCGCAGTCGTCGATCAGGCCCTGCAGTGCCTCGTCAACCTCGACCATCGCAGCGCGACGGGCGCCGAGGCCAACGTCGGTGACGGCATCGGCATCACCATCGGGGTGCCCGACCGGTTCCTGCGCGAGGTCTGCGATTTCGAGCTCCCGCCAGCCGGTCGCTATGCGGTCGGCACGGCGTTCCTGCCGCGCGCCGACCCTGACGCAGCCGCTGCGTCGATCGAAGCGATCATGGTCGACGAAGGGCTCGAGGTGCTCGGCTGGCGCGACGTCCCCACCGATCCTTCCTCGCTCGGCAAGTTCGCCACCGATCCCATGCCGGTGTTCCGGATGCTGTTCGTGGCCGCCCCGTCCCCTCAACAGGGCCATCTGCTCGAGGGGCTGGCGCTCGAACGGCGGGTGTACGTCGCCCGCAAGCGCACCGAGCACGAGATCGATCCCGCGCCCTACTTCCCGTCGCTGTCGTGCCGCACGCTCATCTACAAGGGAATGCTGACCTGCAGCCAGTTCGCAGACTTCTATCCCGACCTGGTCGACCCCCGCATGGAATCGGCGCTCGCCCTGCTGCACTCGCGTTTCAGCACGAACACGTTCCCCTCATGGCCGCTCGCGCACCCGTACCGCATGCTGGCTCACAACGGCGAGATCAACACCGTCATGGGCAACCGCAACTGGATGCGTGCGCGCGAGGGCACGCTGTCGAGTCCGCTGTTCGCTGACCCTGATGGACGCAACCAGCTCGAGCGCAGCTACCCGGTGTGCACGCCGGGAGCATCGGACACCGCCAGCTTCGACGAGGTCCTCGAACTGCTCCATCTCGGCGGGCGGAGTCTCCCCCATGCCGTGCTGATGATGATCCCTGAGGCATGGGAGAACCATGCCCGCATGCCCCAGGACAAGCACGACTTCTACGAGTTCCATGCCTCGTTGATGGAACCGTGGGACGGCCCGGCCAGCATCGCCTTCACCGACGGCACCGTCGTGGGCGCAGTGCTCGACAGAAATGGATTGCGGCCGTCCCGCTATTGGGTCACCGCCGACGGCCTGGTCGTGATGGCGTCCGAGGTCGGCGTCGCTGACATCGATCAAGCCCGCATCATCCGCAAGGGCCGCCTGCAGCCGGGACGCATGTTCCTGGTGGACACCTCGCAGGGCCGCATCGTGGGCGACGACGAGATCAAGCATGACCTCGTGAACGCGGAGCCGTATGGGGATTGGCTCGCCGACGGGCTCGCACACCTGGAGGACCTGCCGCCGCGCTTCAGCCTGACGCCTCAGCATTCCTCAGTGACACTGCGCCAGCGCACCTTCGGCTACACCACCGAGGAACTGCGAATCCTGGTAGCGCCCATGGCCCGCACCGGCATCGAGCCCATCGGGTCGATGGGAACCGACACGCCGATCGCCGTGCTGTCGAAGCGGCCGAGACTGCTGTTCGACTACTTCAGCCAGCTGTTCGCACAGGTCACCAATCCGCCGCTGGATGCGATCCGTGAGGAACTGGTGACGTCCACCAAGGCCAAGATCGGCCCAGAGGGCAACCTGTTGCAGCCCGGCCCGGACTCGTGCCGTCAGATCGTGCTGCCCTACCCGATCCTGTCGAATGAGGATCTCGCCAAGATCCTGTACATCGACGAGGACCTGCAGCAAGCGCCCGCGCAGGCCAATGGCGCCGCATCGGACGGCGCAGCCCAGCCCGATGTCGATGCCGGCCGGTTCCGACCGTTCGCGGTCGATGGGCTGTACCCCGTAACCGAAGGCGGTGCGGGCATGGAACGGGCACTGGCGAATGTGTGCGAACAGGTCGACGAGGCCATCGCCGGCGGCTCCCGGATCATCATCCTGTCGGACCGCTACAGCGACGAGCAGCATGCGCCGATTCCCTCGCTGCTGCTGACGGGCGCAGTGCACCACCACTTGGTACGCAACAAGACCCGGACGATGGTGGGCTTGGTGACCGAGTGCGGCGATGCACGCGAGGTGCACCACATGGCATTGCTGCTGGGCTACGGGGCGAGCGCCGTCAACCCGTACCTGGCCTTCGAATCGATCGACGACATGGTGCGCAGCGGTGTCATCACCGAAGTCGACGAACGCACCGCAAAGCGCAACTACATCAAGGCGTGCACCAAGGGCGTGCTCAAGGTGATGTCCAAGATGGGCATCTCAACGGTGGCCAGCTACACCGGGGCGCAGGTCTTCGAAGCCGTGGGCCTGGGTGCGGACCTCATCGACCGCTACTTCAGCGGGACGACATCGAAGCTGGGCGGCGTCGGCCTCGACGTGCTCGCCGCCGAGGTTGCCGAGCGTCACCGGTTCGCCTACCTCGACAACCCCACCGAGGCGGCGCACCGTGACCTGTGGGCGGGCGGCGAGTACCAGTGGCGGCGCGAGGGCGAATACCACCTGTTCAACCCCGAGACCGTCTACAAGCTGCAGCACTCCACGCGCGCCGGTCGCTACGAGATCTTCAAGGAGTACACGCAGCTGGTGGATGACCAATCCACCGAACTGGCGACCTTGCGGGGCCTGTTCGAGCTCCGTCCGGCGCCCGGCGGGCCGATCCCGGTCGAGGAGGTCGAACCGGTTGCTGAGATCGTGAAGCGATTCTCCACCGGAGCGATGAGCTACGGCTCTATCTCCGCGGAAGCACACGAGACACTGGCCATCGCCATGAACCGCATCGGCGGCAAGTCCAACACCGGCGAGGGCGGCGAAGACCCGGAGCGCTATGTGCCAGACCCCAACGGTGACCTGCGGCGTTCAGCCATCAAGCAGGTGGCCTCAGGGCGCTTCGGTGTGACCTCGGAGTACCTGACCAACGCCGACGATCTGCAGATCAAGATGGCCCAGGGCGCCAAGCCCGGCGAGGGCGGGCAGCTGCCGGGGCCCAAGGTCTGGCCGTGGATCGCCAAGACCCGCCACTCGACGCCCGGTGTCGGGCTCATCAGCCCGCCGCCGCACCACGACATCTACTCGATCGAAGACCTCAAGCAGCTCATCCACGATCTCAAGAACTCCAATCCCGCCGCGCGCGTCCACGTCAAGCTGGTGGCGGAGGTGGGCGTGGGTACCGTCGCCGCCGGCGTGTCGAAGGCGAAGGCCGATGTCGTGCTGATCTCCGGCCACGACGGCGGCACCGGGGCGTCGCCGCTGACGTCGCTCAAGCACGCTGGCGCGCCGTGGGAGCTCGGCCTTGCCGAGACACAGCAGACGCTGCTGCTGAACGGACTGCGGGACCGCATCGTCGTGCAGACCGACGGGCAGCTGAAGACCGGACGCGACGTGATCGTGGCGGCACTCCTGGGCGCCGAGGAATACGGTTTCGCCACAGCGCCGCTGGTGGTCTCGGGCTGCATCATGATGCGCGTCTGCCATCTCGACACCTGCCCTGTGGGAGTCGCCACCCAGAACCGTGAGCTGCGCAAGCGTTTCGGCGGCCGGCCCGAGTTCGTCGTGAACTACTTCGAGTACATCGCCCAGGAGGTCCGCGAGTACCTGGCGATGCTGGGCTTCCGGTCGCTGCCAGAGGCCATCGGGCGAGTGGACCGGCTCGACACGACCGCGGCGGTGGCCCATTGGAAGGCGCACGGGCTGAACCTGTCGCCGATCCTGGCGGAGCCCGAGACGCCATGGCCGCAGGATCGCTACTGCTCCCAGAGCCAGGACCACGGCTTGGAGCGGGCCCTCGACCGACAGCTCATCGAATTGGCGATGCCGGCAATCGAGCGCCGTGAACTGGTGCGGGCAGAGCTGCCGATCAGCAACGTGAACCGGACTGTCGGCACCATGCTCGGCCACCGCATCACCGCCGCCCACGGCGGCGACGGCCTGCCCGACGACACGGTCGATTTCACGTTCGACGGGTCGGCCGGCCAGAGCTTCGGCGCATTCGTGCCGCATGGTCTCACGATGCGGCTCTACGGCGACGCCAACGACTACCTCGGCAAGGGGTTGTCGGGCGGGCGCCTGGTGGTACGACCGCCGCCCGACACACACCCGGATTTTGTGGCCGAGGACAACATCATCGCCGGGAACGTCATCCTGTACGGCGCAACCGGCGGCGAGGCGTACATCCGCGGAACGGTCGGCGAACGCTTCTGCGTGCGCAACTCCGGAGCGACCGCCGTCGTTGAGGGAGTGGGCGACCACGCGTGTGAGTACATGACGGGCGGCATGGTGGTGGTGCTCGGCGGCGTCGGCCGCAACTTCGGCGCGGGCATGTCGGGCGGGATGGCATTCGTGTACGACCCCGACGACGTCTTCTGGCGGAACCTGAATGCCGAGATGGTCGACCTCGAACCCCAGCTCGACGACGCCGACGCCGAGACGGTGCGTACCGTGCTGCGCCAGCACGTCGCCGAGACCGATTCGGCTCCCGCGGGGCGCATCCTGAGTCGCTGGCACAGCGAGGTGCGCAGCTTCCGCAAAGTGATGCCGAAGGACTACCGGCGCGTGCTCGAAGCACGGGCGGCGGCGGCCGAGCTCGGCCAAGACCCCGACGAGGCAGTCATGGCGGCTGCGCATGGCTAGGCACCGCGTTCATCCGCTCGGCGCAGCCGCCACCGAAGCAAGCACAGGGGCTGCGCATGGCTAGGGGCGGGGTCGAACATGGGTGATATCCGGGGATTCATGCGGCACGACCGGGAGCTGCCGACGCGGCGCCCGGTGCCGGTGCGCCTCCGCGATTGGCGCGAGGTGTACGAGCCATTCGCCGACGAAGACTTGCGCACCCAGGCCAGTCGCTGCATGGACTGCGGTGTGCCGTTCTGCAACTCGGGCTGCCCGCTGGGCAACATCATCCCGGACTGGAACGATCTCGTGTACCGCGATCGCTGGCACGACGCCATCGAGCGACTGCACGCCACCAACAACTTCCCCGAGTTCACCGGCAGGCTGTGCCCGGCACCGTGCGAGGGCGCATGCGTGCTGGGCATCAACGCCGACCCGGTCACGATCAAGCAGGTCGAGGTCGCGATCATCGACAAGGCCTTCGAGATGGGCTGGGTCCGCCCCGAACTGCCCGCCTCGCGCACGGGTCGCAGCGTGGCGGTGGTGGGTTCGGGGCCTGCAGGCCTGGCTGCGGCGCAGCAGCTGACCCGTGCCGGCCATGACGTCACGGTGTTCGAGCGTGCCGATCGGCTCGGCGGCCTGCTCCGGTACGGCATCCCCGAGTTCAAGATGGAAAAGCGCCACATCGAGCGACGGCTCGACCAGATGAGCGCAGAGGGCACGAAGTTCCGCACTGGCGTGGAGGTCGGTGTGGACATTCCTGTGGCGGATCTGCAAGCCGATTTCGACGCACTGGTGCTGGCCGGCGGCGCGACGGCGTGGCGCGATCTGCCGATCCCGGGTCGTGAGCTCGACGGCATCCACCAAGCGATGGAGTATCTGCCGTGGGCCAACAAAGCCCAGGAAGGCGATCTCGATCCGGCCGACGTGCCGATCAACGCCGCAGGCAAACAGGTGGTCATCATCGGCGGCGGCGATACCGGCGCCGACTGCCTGGGCACCGCACACCGCCAAGGTGCCGCATCGGTGCATCAATTCGAGATCCTGCCACGGCCGCCCGACGAGCGGTCGTCGGGCAACCCGTGGCCGACCTATCCGATGGTCTACCGGGTCTCCTCGGCTCACGAGGAAGGCGGCGACCGCGTCTACTCGGTGAACACGGAAGAATTCCTGGACGACGGCGCAGGTTCGGTGCGGGCATTGCGGGCGCACGAGGTCGTGTTCAGCGATGGCCGGTTCGCCAAGGTGGACGGCACCGACTTCGAGCTCGAATGCGAGCTGGTGCTGCTGGCGATGGGATTCGTCGGGCCACAGCAGGAGGGCTTGCTGGCTCAGCTCGGCACCGAGACCGATGCGCGCTCCAACGTCGTTCGCGACGACGACTACCGCACGAGCGTGGACGGTGTGTGGGTGTGCGGCGATATGGGCCGCGGGCAGAGCCTGATCGTGTGGGCCATTGCCGAGGGCCGGGCGTGCGCTGCGGCGGTCGACGAGGCCCTCATGGGTCATACGGCGCTCCCGTACCCGATACCCCCGTCCGCGCGCCCGCTCATCTGAGCGACCGAGGTGACGACAGTGAGCCGGAGCCCCTACCTCGTGAACGGCCAGCGCCTGTGGGAGACGCTCCATTCCCTGGCAGAGATCGGCGCAACGAACGCCGGCGGTGTCGCTCGGGTGGCGCTGACCGACGAGGACCGGGCGGGGCGCGACCAGTTCGTGGCGTGGGTGCAGGAACTGGGCTGCACCGTCCACGTCGACCAAATGGGCAATCTGTTCGCACGTCGCGAGGGCACCGATTCGCAGCGGGCACCAGTCGTGGTCGGCAGCCATCTCGACAGCCAGCCCACCGGCGGCAAGTACGACGGTGCCTACGGCGTGATGGTGGGCCTCGAAGTGCTGCGGGTGCTTCACGACCACGACATCAGCACTGCAGCGCCGATCGAAGTCGTGTCGTGGACCAATGAGGAGGGAGCGCGCTTCCCGCCTGCGATGATCGGTTCCGGCGTCTATGCCGGAGCGTTCAGCCTGGACGAGGGGCTCGCCGCGCCGGGAGTGGACGGCACCACCCTCGGCAGCGAGCTCGCCCGCATCGGCTATGCCGGAGACGACCCATGCGGCGCCCCTGACGGTGCCGGTCGCCGACCCATAGGGCACTACATCGAGCCGCACATCGAGCAGGGTCCGATCCTGGAGGCCGCCGAGGTGACGCTCGGCGCGGTCACCGGGGTGCAGGGCATCCGCTGGTACGACGTGTCGATTGAAGGTCAGTCGGCGCATGCGGGCAGCACGCCGATGGAGCACCGCGCCGATGCCATGGTGGCCGCCGCACGGCTGGTGTGCGAGGCCGACGAGATCGCCGTTCGCCGTGCTCCCGAGGGACGCGCCACCGTCGGCACGCTGTCGGTCGGCACCGGCTCACGCAACACCGTGGCGGGCTCTGTCTCGCTGACCATCGATCTGCGCCATCCCGATGCATCAGCGCTGGAAGCCATGCACAACGAGCTGCTGGCCTTTGCCGAGAGTCGTGCCTTCGGACCGCAATCCAGCGCCGCATTGAGCGGCGTCAGCGAGCCCAGCGGCCGTTCGCTCCCCCGCCCCCAGATCACCCCGATCTGGTACTCGCCGCCGATCGTCTTCGATCCCGCAGTCGTCGATGCAGTGCGGGAAGGCGCCGCCACAGCCGGCTTCGAGCCGGTCGACATCACCTCGGGGGCCGGCCACGACGCCTGCTACGTCTCCATGGTTGCGCCCACCGGGATGCTGTTCATTCCCTGCGCCGACGGGCTGTCGCACAACGAAGCCGAATCGATTCTCCCCGAGCACGCGACGGCAGGTGCTCAAGCCACGCTGAACGCTGTGCTGGCATTGGCGGGCTAACGCCGGTCAGGTCAGCTCAGCCAACGCCTGGCACTTGAGGATCGCCCGGGCGGACTGCTCCATGGCCGTCCACGCGGGCTGATCGGCTACCTCGCCCTGCCATCCCATCTGCGCCAGCCGATGAGTGAGCCGCACATCACCGGCGCGCACATCGGCCCGCGCCAACCAGCCGGTGGCTGCCTGAACATCGCGTACCGCCGACCTTCGCGTCTCGGTCCACAGTTGCTGGTCAACATCTGGCAGCGGCTCGGCAGGTATGGCCACGATCATCGCCCGAGCGGTGTTGCGCCAGTGGCGGGCAATCTCGACCTGCACGGCTGCGGGCCACACTGTCATCAGGCTGCGCTCGACACTCCGGTCATCCGCCGACGCCCCGTCGACCACGCTGAGGTCAACCTTGCTGAGCGCGCTCGCTGCCGCCGTCGTGGCCCGTACGTCGGGGCGCGGCGGCGACATTCGCTCGCGCAGCTCGGCGAAGGTCCCGGAGGCCTCGGGGCCCGTCAGCCATGAGATGAAGTCGCTCCGGCCACGCTCCCGGAACATCGGAGCGGAGAACGTGTCGGCCCACCATTCCACGGGCCGCACCAGGTGCGACATTCTGTGGTCGTATTCCTCCCAGTTGCGGGCGTCCTCCTCCGACCGGAAGAGATTCATGCCCGCTCAGCGGAATGGCCGCGTGGCTGCATCGCCACCGACCACGCTGCGGGTGTAGCCGGCCATCTCAGGCGGGTCCATCAAGAGGATCTCTTCGTCGCGCATCACGATCCGCAAGGGATCGCCGCCCAGCAGGCACGGCGCATCCACCGTGACGGTCTGCCCCGGAACCAGCCAGCGGATCGCCAGCGCTTCGAAAGCGCACTGGGCGAACCAGCGCTGCTCACCATCAATGCTCACCCGGTATTGAGTGGGTTGGTTATTGAACGGCGGAAACGACGCGATGTAGTCGGTGCCCGGATGCAGCCAACCTGGCGTGAGGTCGATGACGCGCTTGACGAGTGCCTTGGCGCGTATCGGTGTGATACCCAGAGTGACGGCAAGTTCGGCGTAGTGAGGCGCCACACCGGTGTCCACGATCTCGCTCATGATCGCGGCGAACGCGGCGTCGAGTTCGGTGAGCGGGATCTGCTCTGGTTCCGTCAAGTCTGCCGCCATAGCGCGACTCTAGAAGGGGCACCCGCACAAGTTGTTCACCGCCATCACCGCCGATGCGCGCCTGGTCCACAAGTAACTTGCGGGCATGGCGGAGCATGTTCCGGGCAACGACGAGCTGACGGCTTCGCGCTTCGAGGCGTTGATGGAGGTGCTGCGGCTGCGGCGGTCGGTGCGCAGCTTCGAGCCGCCGCCTGAGCCGCTGCCGGTTGAGGTGCTGCGTGGGATCTGCGAGGCGGGGCGTTGGGCGCCGTCGGGCGCGAACACGCAGCCGTGGCACTTCGTCGTCGCAGCGGAGCGGGCCGACGTGCTGGCCGTTTCCGACGTGTTCGTGCGGCAGGCCGACCGGCTGGTGGAGCACTGCCGGGGCTTCCCGCACGTCCACAAGAAGCACTGGCTGCACAACTCGCTGGCCATCGTGCTGCTGTTCTGTGATCCCCGCTGGGTCGACTCGTACCCGGTCAGCGACCACGACGGCTGGAGCGACGAGTACGCCGCCAACAACGAGAAGATCCTGCTGGCATCCGTGGGTGCCGCCGCGCAGAACATGCACCTCGCGGCTGCCGCGTACGGCTTGACGACCGCATGGCTGAGTGGCGGCGGCGAGGACACCACCGCCCACGAACTGCGGGACCTGCTCGAGGTGCCCGAGCCGCTAGTGCCGATCGCCACCATTCCGATCGGCTGGCCGCACCGCCGCGCTGAGTCTCGCTACCGCCACCCGCTCGACCAGCTCATCCACTGGGGACGCTGGGACCCGGAGCGCACGCCGGCGGACGACGCCGTGCAGGCCTACGTCAGCGGGGTCCGCCGTCAGGCCATGTACCGAGGCAGCGAGACGCTCGAGGACTGAGCCTGCCCGCGTTGTGCGAACGCGCGCTGCGCGACCCGGCGCAGCGCGATGGTGCACAGATGTGCTCTACAGCATGAAGCGGCTGACTGTGGAGCTGGCCAGCCACATCTCGATGTCGCGGATCGCCTGCGTCATGGCTTGGCCGATGAGGTCCAGCTTGCGCACCTGCTCGATGCGCGGCGCCGCCTGCTCCAGCTCGGCCTTCGAGAGCAACTCGCCGAAGATGCCGCAAGCGTCTGTCAGCGCGATGATCACGATGTCGCGCGGGCTGGGAATCTCATCGCTGAACAGGACCCCCATGATCCGCAGCTTCACCTCGCGCTCGGCCTTGCCGTCGATCATCGGGTAGCGGCGGGAGCGGAATACCCACAGGTGACGATCATCCTTGCGCTCAAGAATCCCGTTGTCGACGAGACGGGCGAACGCCTCTTCACGGATGCCCTCGGCACGCGCCGCCACGAATTCCACCCAATAGCGCGAATCGCTTTCCTCCTGCTGCGAGGCAATCTGCGCCAGCGTGGGATCGAGCAGGCCGTCGCCGATCGGCGTGGGGTCGACCAGCATCAGCTTCTCGAGGTCTGTGTCGATCCGGTTCTCCATCGCCAGATCCATGAGCACCGAGCCAGCGATCACCCGGTCGAGCGTGCGTTCGGGCACATGGATCAGCTTGCCGTCGTCGTCTCGCAGCAGCAGGAGCAGTATTTCCTCGACAAATCTCAGCATGATCCCGATCCAACTCCTGTCATGTCGGCTGCGCACTGGCGCAAGATGCGGCCACGGGATCGCAGCGTAGTTGGCAGCGGCCCGATTCGGCTGCTGCCATCTGGGTCTGTGTCGCCTGCCTCCGGCCGAGACCGGACGACCGCTTCGAAGTGTGCGGCGGTGGATCGATACCGGGTCCGCGTGCCGACGCCTTCTTGTGCTACTCGATGGCCACTTCAACGAATTCGGCCGTAATGAGACCGATGTCGAATACCGGACCCAGCGGATGCTCGATCGCGATGCGGTACGGACCGTCAGCGAGATAGTGCTCGCAGTCGTCAGCGGGCGTCGGCGGCAGGCACGGCACCATGTCGGTCGCCGAGACCACAGAACCGTTTGCACCAACGAAGGTGATCCGCAGCGGCAGCGGGGTGTCGCGCATCCAGAACGCGCCTGAAGTGTCCCCTTCGAAGATGAACACCATGGCGGCGTAGCCGCCGAGCGATGCGAAGTCAGTCACGCCCATGAGCCCGCGCTGGCGGGACCGCGGGGTGTCCGCGACGATGACCGGCCACACCCGGGTGCCCGCCGGCCCGGTGACGCCCAGCACGCCCTCACTGAAGCCCTCTGGCGGATCTGCAGTCGCCAGCACTTGCTGGACATCGGCAGCCGGCTGGATATCGGCAACCGGGTCGGACGCAGTCGTCGAGGGAATCGTCGGCGCGGCCGTCACTGCGGGGGCATCCGCCGCGGTAGTCAGCACGGTGACCGACTCACTGCTCCGGTCGCTGCTTGGCTCGACCGCCGACTTGGCGGACTCGACGATCGTCTCTGCCGCCTTGGTGGGCTCGACAAGCGATTCAGCAGGTCCGAGGACTGACGCCGTGGGCGCGTCAAACGACTCTGCAGCGGCTGTCGTGACCGTCGACGCTGGCGGCATCGATGTCACGGTGGGACCGGCCGGCGCGATGAGGCCGCCACTGCGGGTGGACTCCTGCACCGCACAGCCCGCGAGAACCGCAGCAACGGCGCTGATCGCCGTCAGCCGGCGGAGTCGCTGCATGGCCTCAGTTTGCCGCGACGATGCCCGCTGATCACTTGGCTGCGGCTGGCGATCGCTGGCCGCATGGCGTCAGTCTGTCGTGACGGCTGGTCCGTGGCGAGGCGGCGCGCGGTGGAACCGGGCTGTGTGCGTGATGAGATAGGGGTTGTGAGCAGCACCGCTACAGCACCGGGGTCGCAGCGAGCATCGGCCCGCTCGGTCGACGACGAAGGCGCCGTTCCGTTCGCCGACTTTGCTATCGGCGAGTTTGCCGATCTGGTGGCAATGAGCCGGGAACTCGGCCGCACCGGCGACTGGGTGGTGCGCACCCCGTTCGGGCTGTTCGTCCATGGCTACGACGAGGCCCGGACGATCCTGCGTGATCCGGCGTGGATCTCGATGCTCGCGGGCGTCGCCATGCTCGATGGCACTGGGTTCGACAGCAAAGGGCGAGACAGCGGCGGGACCGACAGCGCGCGGCGTACGACGGTGAACTTCAACGCGCTGATGGCGCGCGCCCGCCGGGACGCACCCGCGAACACCGGCGGCGAGGCCATGCGCGCCCGGCCGAATGTGCTGTCGCTCGAAGGCGACGATCACCGCCGCCTGCGACGGCTCTTCGGTCGTGCCTTCACTCCCGCTGCCGCGGACCGGCTCCGGCCCTTCATGGCCACCCACGCCACGAGACTGCTCGAACCGCTGATGACGGGTGGCGGGGGCGAGATCGTCGCAGAGCTGTGCGACCCCTATCCGGTGCCGGTCATCTGCCGCTTGCTCGGCGTGACCGACGACGACTGGGGCCGGTTCGGCCGATGGGCCGAGACCATCTTCGGGCTCTTCGACGGCGACGCCGAGGCCGTCGTGAGCAGGCTCGGTGACATCGCGACAGCCCAGGCCGAACTCGGCGCATACGTGGTCGACCTGATCGAGCGCCGGCGGGCCGAGCCGGCCGACGATCTGCTCACTGAACTGATCGGCGTGTCTGACGAGGGCGACCGGCTGAGCGAAGACGAGCTCATCGGCATGGTCGAGGCATTGCTCATCGCTGGCACCGACACCACGCGCAACCAACTCGGTGCCACCTTGGCCGTGCTGGCCGACAGGCCGGAGCAGTACGCAGCGCTGCGAGCCGATCCGGATCGGATCCCGGCCTATGTGGAGGAATCGCTGCGCTACATCGGGGCGGTGCGCACGGCGATGCGCATCGCCACCGCCGATGTGGTGGTGAACGATCTGCTGTTCCCCGCGGGCACCGTCGTGATGATCGGCCTGCACGCCGCCAGCCTCAGCGGCGGTTGTCCGGCTCATGCAGCAACCGACGCAGCGGCGGCGTCGCGCAACGGTGAGGAAGTGGCACACGAAGGTCATCCAGACGGACACGGCTTCGACCCGTACGACTTCGATGCGACCCTCCCGCGAGAGCATCCGCATCTCGCATTCGGCAGCGGCGCACACCACTGCCTAGGTGCATTCCTGGCGCGGGCGGAGTTGCAGGAAGCGCTGCACGTCTTCGTCTCCCATGTCGAGAGCTTCGAGCTCAGCGAGCCCGTGCAGTGGAAGCCGCTCTCGCTGGGCATCTGGGGACCGTCTCGGATGCACCTGCGATTGAATGCGCCACCGCTGGCCGAACGCGTTCCGGCCGGGACGCTGCCGCCTGTCGATGTCCAGGCAGATCTCGGAACATCCGCCGAGCGCGACCGCTATCTCGCCTCGATTGCCCCGATTCGCCGTGCGATCCACGACAGCGTGCCCGAGCTGATCGCGCGCCCGAAGTTCCCCCCTGTTGTTCGCCTCGCAGTCACGGCGGCTCGCATCGGCTGGGCCGTCTACGCCGGACGACTGCTGGACCGGCGGCTCGATCCCGACGAGCGACGGGAGCGGATCTACCGGCGGCTGCGGCTGGCGGCCACCAAGCTCGGCCCTGCGTACATCAAGCTGGCACAGCTGATCGCGGCCGGCGAGGGGGTCTTCCCCGATGCGCTCGTGGCCGAGTGCCGCCTGTGCCGCGACCAGGTGCCAGCGGAGCCATGGACCGCAATCCGCGACGTCGTCGAGGCTGAGCTGGGAGATGTCGATTCGCGGTTCGCTGCATTCGATACGGAGGCGACGGCCGCGGCCTCCATTGCGCAGGTGCACGCAGCGCGGCTGCCGGACGGCACACCGGTCATGGTGAAGGTGCAGCGACCCGGCATCCGACGGCGCGTCGAACGCGATCTCGCAGTGCTGGCATGGCTCGCGCCGAAGCTCGTGGGTCGCATCCCGATCACGGCGCTGGCCAACCCGCCGGCGCTCGTGGAGCTGTTCGCCGAGACCATCACCGAAGAGCTCGACTTCCGAGTCGAGGTGGCAAACCTCTTCGAAGTCGACCGTGCCCTTCGGGCCACCACCACCGGACGTTGGCAGGTGCCCGAACCGGTGCTCGACGGCGTGACCGAGCGTGTGATCGTGATGAGCCCGGTGGCAGGCCGGCCGCTGAGCGAGCTTCGTCCGGAGGATCTTGCCGACGGCGAAGCTGCTGCCATCTTCCGCCAGATGAACGATGCGCTGCTTCACGGGGCGTGCATGACCGGCGTCTTCCACGGCGACTTCCACGCCGGGAACGTGTTCATCGACACCGAAGGCACGCCACCGGGCCAGCCGCCCGTGATCGGGCTCGTCGATTTCGGCATCACCGGCCGGCTGGAGGGACCCAAGCGGGTTGCCTTCCTGCGATATGTGGTGGGCTTGCTCACGGGCGACCTGCAGTCGCAGATCGCCGGCATGATCGACTTGGGTGCGTTCGGGCCTGGCAGCGACCCCGAGCGAGTCATTGCCGATCTGCGCCTGGACCGGCCCGGCTTCGACCCGCTCGAGCTCACCGAAGACGAGTTCACTGCCGAGTTCCGGGCGCTCATCTCGGGGCTGCTGGCGAACGGCGCACGCATACCCAAGGAACTGATGCTGTTCATCAAGAATTTCGCGTACCTGTGCTCGGTGACCGGCGAACTGGAGCCCGAGATGGAGGTGCTGGCCCAATTCGAGCGCATCGCCTCGTCGTTCTTCGCCCGCAACGGCGTCCGGATGGCCACCGAGATCGGCTTCTCCCCGGCACCCGAAGATGTCGACGAACGCATCATCCGCCAAGCCATGGGTATCTCTCCCAAACATGAGCGGGTCACCTGGCGGCTCATCCGCGGGCGACGGGAGAATCTGAAGGCCCGGGTCAGCAACCCGAGCTGACCAACTGCTTCAACCGACTCGAGCCACAGCGGTAGGGCATGATCTTGCACGGTCAGCGTTGCTGACCAGCACAAGGAGGGGCTATGGCGTCGAGTGATCCAGCGCCGCATGGAGCGGCGTCGAACAGCACAACAGGCCGGATGGCGGGCAAGGTGGCGGTGATCACCGGCGGAGCGTCGGGCATCGGGCGGGCGTGCGGGCTGCGCTTCGCGTCCGAGGGCGCGTCGATCGTCGTGGCCGATCTCAATCCCGACCGTGCGGCAAGCGTCGTCGACGAGATCAATGCTGTCGGCAGCGATGCCATCGCCGTGCAGGTCGACACCTCGCAGCAGGAGCAGAACGACGCGATGGCTGACGCCGCGGTGGACGCCTTCGGGCGCATCGATGCGTGCGTGGCGGCAGCGGGGATCTCGCATTCGGGCTATGTCAGCCGCGAGATCGAAGACCAAGCCGGGCAGGATCGCTTCGATCGCGGCGACATGTTCTTCATCGACAAGTCACTGGAATCGTGGCAGCGCGTGCTCGATGTGAACCTGACCGGCGTGATGCTCACGAACCAGGCCGTGGCTCGCAAGATGCGCGACAACGGCGGGGGCGCCATCGTCAACATCTCGTCGATTGCCGGCACCAACGTGCTCAAGGGCAGTTCGGACTACTGCGTGTCAAAGGCCGGCGTCTGGATGCTCACTCGCTGCGCTGCCCTCGAGCTCAGTCGGTACAACATCCGCGTCAATGCCGTGGGTCCCGGATACATCCAGACATCCATGAGCGGCGCGGTGCTGGGCAACGAGCGGTGGGTGCAGGCGCGCGAGCGCGAGACGCCGCTCGGGCGGCTCGGCGATCCCGATGACATCGCCAACGCCTGCCTGTACCTGTGCAGTGACGACGCCAGCTTCGTGACCGGCGAGATCATCTTCCCCGACGGCGGCGTCATGGCCGCCGGCCGTTAAGCCGCCGGCACGCGCGCCGCAGGCGAACCAGACAGAGGGCAGAACCATGGGACGAATGGACGGCAAGGTCGCAGTCATCACCGGTGGCGCTTCAGGCATCGGTCGGGCGTGCGCACTGCGCTTCTCCGAGGAAGGTGCCTCGGTGGTTGTCGCCGATCTGGATCCCGACCGAGCCGAAGCGGTCGCGGCCGAGCTCACCCATCGTGGCCGCCCGACGACGTGGACCCAGGTGAACACCGCCGATCCCCAGCAGAACGAGACGATGGCCGATGCCGCAGTCGCTGCGTTCGGGCGGCTCGACGCCTGCGTGGCCGCTGCAGGCATCTCGCATGCGGGCTATGTCAGCCGTGAAATCCCCGAGCAAGCCGGTCAAGACTTCTACCAGCGCGGCGACCGGTGGCTGCTCGAGAAGTCTGTGGAGTCGTGGCAGCGAGTCATCGACGTGAACCTGACCGGGGTCATGCTCACCAACCAGTCGGTGGCCCGCCGCATGCGCGACAGCGGGGGCGGCGCCATCGTCAACATCTCCTCGGTAGCGGGCCTCATGGCCCTGCCGGGCGGATCGGATTACTGCGTTTCCAAGGCAGGCGTGTGGATGCTCACCCGCTGCGCCGCGCTGGAACTCAACCGGTACGGCATCCGGGTGAACGCAGTCGCGCCGGGCTACACCCGCACGTCCATGACGGCGTCCATGACCGACAGCGACGAATGGGTGCGCGAGCGCGAGCGAGAGACCCCGCTGGGACGGCTCGGTGATCCCGAGGACATCGCCAATGCCTGCCTCTACCTGTGCAGCGATGAAGCCAGTTTCGTGACCGGTGAGATCATCTGCGCCGACGGCGGCCTCGCTGCCGACATCCGCTGAGGAGCCCGGGCGATGCGTCACGCGCAGAGCAACAGGACGACGGTGCGATGAGCGTGCTGGTAGCCGTCGAGCCCGACTGCTGGAGGCGCCCCGTGCTGGCCGAAGCGGTGGTGCGGGGCGGGGGCACGGTCAGCACACCGGACGGCGCATCGGCGCTCGTGTGGGCCGAGCCCACCCAGGCCCACCTGATCGGGGAACTGGTCGATGCCAATCCCGCCATTGAGTGGGTGCAGCTGCCCTACGCGGGCATCGAACCGGTCGTCGACATCGTGACCGCCCGGCCTGCCGTCGAGTGGTATTGCGGCAAGGGCGTGTACGCGGAGCCCGTCGCCGAGCACGCGCTGATGCTGGCACTGGCCGGCATGCGGGGCATGGCCACCTACGCCCGCGCGACAGATTGGACAGCCCCCGAGGGCCGCAACCTGCTCGGCGCGTCGGTGACCGTGCTGGGCGGCGGCGGCATCACCGACTCGCTGCTGCGCCTGCTCGAACCGTTCGGGTGCGAAGTGACCGTGGTACGCAACCGCCCCATGCTCTCAGCGCCGCACGGAGCGGCGTCAAGCGACACAGCGGGAGCCGCACGCGTCGTCGGACCGGATGAGTTGACACAGGTACTGCCGGGCGCCGATGTGCTGTTCCTCGCGCTGGCGCTGACGCCCGACACCGCAGGCGTCATCGGCGCGGCCGAGCTGGCGGCGCTGCCCGATCACGCCTGGATCGTGAACGTGGCACGCGGCGGGCACATCGTCACGGAGGACCTCGTCGAAGCGCTGCGGGCCGGCCAGATCGGCGGCGCCGCCTTGGACGTGACCGACCCCGAACCACTCCCTGACGGCCACCCGCTGTGGAGCCTGCCGAACTGCCTCATCACGCCCCATATCGGCAACACACCCGAGATGGGCCTCGTGCTGCTGGCCGAGCGGGTCACCGCCAACGTGGCACTGCGGGCTGCGGGCGAGCCACTGATCGGCCCCGTGTACCTCGACCTGGGCTATTGAGGCCGATCCGTCAACACTCGACGGGAGCGATCCGGTGCATTCGATGCCTCAGCGCAGCACTGCGCTGTGGGCGTGCTCCACGGCGTCGATGCAGCGCTGGCGGATGTCGGCTACCTGCTCGTCGGTGAGCGTGCGATCGTCGGCCTGCAGCCGCAGGCGATAGGCCAGCGAGCGCGTGCCTGGGTCCATCTGATCGCCTCGGTAGATGTCGAAGAGGTCGACCGAGCGCAGTTCGTCGCCGCCTGAAGCGAGCAGCGTGCTGCGCACCTGTGAGGCTTGGACGCCGTTCGGTACGGCGAATGCCAAATCGATGTCGCTGGACGGGTAGGTGGAGACCAGTCGGTAGGGCCGCTCGGCGGCGGCGGATGCCGCCGCGAGCAGGGGCTCCACGTTCACCTGGAGCCAGGCGCAGCGTTGCGAGAGACCGTGGCGTTCGCAGACCACCGGGTCGACCTCGCCTACAACGCCGACAGCCTGCCCGTCCAGCAACACCTGAGCGGCGCGCACAGGGTGCATGCCGTCAAGGTCGTTCGCGTTCGTGAGCGAGAGGCGGAGACCGAATGCCGTCGCGATGAGCTCGGTCAGATGCACTGCGTCGGCCGCTTCGCCGCCCGCCCAGATGGCGCCGAGGTGTTCTGTCTCGGTGGGCAGCACCGCTGCGGCAGACGTGTCTGCAGCGGCTGTGTCGGCGTCTCCCGCCGACGGGGGGCCGAACACCACACCGATCTCGAACAGCGACACGGAGTCGTTGCGATGGGAGGAGTTGTACGCAGCTGCGGCAATCAGGCCCGGGAGCAGCGACGGTCGAAGGACGGATTCCTCGGTCGCGAGCGGGTTCAGGAGTCGTACTGGATCTGCGCCGTCGATCCCGGCCCGGCGCACGGCATCGGGAGCCAGGAACGGGTTAGGCATGGCTTCGGACAGGCCCGCCCCCACGAGCACACGCCGCAGGTCGCGACGCAATCGTTGGGCCGGCGTCAGTCGACCCGGCTCGGGTGAACGCGGGACGGTGCGGCCCAGTCGCTGGTACCCATAGTGGCGGGCAACCTCCTCGGCTACGTCAGTCTCAGTGACCACGTCCGGTCGGAAACTGGGAATGGTCACTTCCAGCGCCCCGTCATCGGGCTCAGCGCCGCGTGGAGCGGCGTCATCAGACTCAGTGCACTGCAGACCGATGGGATCGAGCAGGCCACGCAGCTCATCGGAGCTGAATGGCCGCCCCAGCAGGTGGCTCATGCGGGCCGGGCGCACACGGACGCGGGTGGTCGGGGGCAGATCGCCGCGGCCGTCGAGCCGGCCGCGGCACACCGACACGCCGCCGGGGGTCACCCGGTCCAGCAGTTCGCAGAACCGGTCCAGTGCGATGGGCACGAGCTCATGGTCGGTGCCGCGCTCGAAGCGCATCGAGGCTTCTGATCGCAGGCCAAGCCGCTGGGAGGTGCGGCTGATGGACAGGCGATCCCACCACGCGAGCTCGAGCAGCACTGCCGTGGTGCTGTCGCCGATCTCGGTGTTCTCGCCACCCATCACACCCGAGATGCCGATGGGCCTGTCGTCGCGGTCGACGATCAGGCCGTCGCCGCGGAGCATCTCGCGTTCGCTGCCGTCGAGCGTGACGAGACGCTCTCCACCCGCCGAGCGCCTCGTCCCCAGGTGACCGCCGGGCACAAGCGCCAGGTCGTACGTGTGGTTCGGTGTGCCCAGCTCCAGCATCACGTAGTTCGAGACGTCAACCACGGAGTTGATCGGGCGCATCCCGCACAGCGTCAGCCGGGCCTGCATCCACAGCGGCGACTGACCGATCGACACGTCCCGGATGACGCGCACGCCGAACCGGCCGCAGAGATCGGCGTCGATGATCTCCACCGATGCGACCGTCGAGACGTCCTCGCCGGTCTCGCTGACGACCGGCGCGGGGATCCGGAAGGGCACGCCGAGCCGCGCGGCCAGGTCGCGGGCCACGCCGGCCACCGACATGGCGTCAGGACGGTTCGGGTTCACCTCCAGGTCGTACAGCACGTCACCGGCGAGGCCGAGCTGCGACATGAGCGGAGCGCCGAGTTCAAATTCGCTGGGCAGGATCATGATGCCCTCGGCATCGGCTCCCAGCTCAAGTTCCGCGGCGGAGCAGCACATGCCCTGAGAGAGCTGGCCCCGCATGCGGCGCTCACCGATGACGAGGCCGCCCGGCATGGTCGTGCCGACGGTGGCGAACGGCACCAGATCGCCCTCCGTCATGTTGAACGCGCCGCAGCACACTTGCAACGCGCCGCCCGTTCCCTCGCCCGTGGCACCGGGCAACTCGACGTCCACCAGCTGGATGCGGTCGGCCTCCGGGTGGGGCCGCAGGCCGGCCACGCGGGCAACGACGACACCGTCGAGCGGCGGCAGCATGCGCATCTCCTCGACAGCCATGCCGAGGTCGCTCAAGTGATCGGCCAGCTCAGCGGGGTCGCCCTCGATGGGCGCGAACTCGCGCAGCCAGCTCAGCAGCACCTTCATCGGGGCTGTCCCCCTCGTTTCACCGGGTCTGCGGGCATCAGAACTGGCTGAGGAAGCGGATGTCGTTGGTGTACATGTCGCGCAGGTCGTCGATGCCGTGGCGCATCAACGCGAGACGGTCGATGCCGAAGCCGAAGGCAAAGCCCGTCCATTCCTCGAAATCGATGCCGCAGTTCGCGAGCACATTGGGATGCACCATGCCGCAACCGCCCAGCTCGATCCAGCCCGTGCGCTGGCAGGTCTGGCAGCCGGCGCCCTCGCAGATCACGCAGGTGATGTCGAACTCCGCGGACGGCTCGGTGAACGGGAAGTACGAAGGGCGCAGCCGCGACGAGATCGCCTTGCCGAAATAGGCCGAGGTGAATTCTTCGAGCGTGCCCGCAAGGTCAGCGAATGAGATGCCCCGGTCGACCACAAGACCCTCGATCTGGTGGAAGACGGGCATGTGGCTGGCATCCGCGGTGTCGCGCCGGAACACGCGCCCTGGGCAGATCGTGTAGATCGGCGGCGGCTGCACCTCCATCACCCGGATCTGCACCGGCGAGGTGTGCGTGCGCAGCACCACGTTGGACGCTTCGCCGCCCTCGCCGTCGCCGAGCTCGGTGCGCTCGCCGAGGTCCAAGTAGAGCGTGTCCCACATGGAACGCGCAGGGTGCGCCGCAGGCAGGTTGAGCGCCTCGAAGTTGTACCAGTCGGTTTCCGCCTGGGGACCCTCAGAGACAGTGAAGCCCATGCCGACGAACACATCCTCGAGGCGTTCGGTGGTCTGGGTGACCAGGTGCAGGTGGCCGCGCTCGGGCCCCGGCGGCGTCTCGGTGAGGTCGAGCCACTCGCGCTGCAACTGCTCACGGCGTGCCGAGGCGGCGAGCTCGTCGGCAGCCTCCGCGTGCGCCGCTCGCAGGTCCTGCTGCGCTTCGTTGAGCGCTCGCCCGACTGCGGCTCGCTGGTCAGGCGGCAGCGAGCCCAAGCCTTGCTTGATCTGCCCGAGCGCGGCTTTGCGTCCGAACAGCGTTGATTCGACCTGTGTCAGCTCGTCGCTGGTCGCCGCGGCAGCGACCGCGGCCAATCCCTCGCCACGCGCAGCGTCGATGCTGGCGAGCAGCGCTTCGGGCGATACGTCGGCGGCAGTGCTGGCGGGGGTGTCGGTGGCCGGGCCGTTCACGGCAGGCAGGGTACGACGCCACAGGGCCGAATGGTCAGGAATTACTGGCCGCTTCTCTCATCGCGTACATCAGCACGGCAGCGGCCACGGCAACGTTGAGCGAATCAACCGGGCGCTGCATGGGAATGGCGACAGCCAGGTCGGTGCCCCCGACCGCCTCAGCAGACGGCCCATGTGCCTCGTTGCCCACCACGAGCGTCATGCGCTCAGCGCTCGGCAGCCGGTCCGCACCGACGTCGCCGTCGGGCGTTGCTCGCACGCGCACGTGGCCAGCATCGGACAGCGCGCTGAGCACTTCGGCGGTCGAGTGCCCGCGGCACACCAGTGGCCCGAACGTGAGCCCCGCTGCACCGCGCAGCGCTTTCGGGCTCCACAGATCGGTCGAACCGTGCGTGGCGATGACAGCGCCGAACCCGGCAGCGACAGCGCTTCGCACAACGGCGCCAGCGTTGCCAGGGTCACGTACTGCTTCGAGCACAACCACCCGCTCTGCAGTCGCCGCCTCATCGAGAGGTGCGTCGGCGAAGCGTGCTATGGCAAGCACACCTTGGGGGTTCATGGCATCGGCGAGCGGGTCGAGCACGTCTGCGGGTACCGGATGGATCGCTCCGATCTGCTGCCGGTAACCGGCGCCCAAGCGCTGGGCGTCGGGATGATCAGAGGGCGCACCTTCCGGCGCGTAGCGACCGACGAGCTCCGGGCGGGCGAACACAGCTTCGAGCGTCGCCCCGCTGGCCAGCGCTCCGTCCACCGCCCGAGGCCCTTCCACAACAGCGAGGCCAGAGGCATCGCGCTGGCGCCGGTCGCGCACCAGCCGCGACAGCCGCGCCATCGCTGCTTTTGAGGGCGGTGCGCTCAGGCTGCTGCTTCAGTCAGGGCGGCCTCGGCGCGCTCAGCGATCGCAGTGAATGCTGCGGGATCGCTCACGGCGAGATCTGCCAGGTTCTTGCGGTCGACGGCGACGCCCGCAACATCCAGCCCATGGATGAGGCGGCTGTACGTGGTGCCGTTCTGGCGAGCAGCAGCATTGATGCGCTGGATCCACAGGCGCCGGAACTCGCCCTTGCGGGCCCGGCGATCGCGGAACGCGTACTGCCCGCTGTGCATGACCTGCTCGTTGGCGGCCCGGAATGACCTGCTCTTGTTGCCGTAGTAGCCCTTCGCCTTGCCGAGCGTCGCCTTGCGACGGGTGCGGCTGGCTACGGATCGCTTGACTCGTGCCACGTTGATCTGTCCTCGCTTGTCTGCGGATCGTCTCGTCCGCGGGTCGTGTCTCGGATGGTGCCGCTCAGCGGCCGAGCATCCGGTTGACGCGCTTGGCGTCGGCTGCCGACACTTCGCCTTCGAGTGCCAGCCGTCGTTTGCGCGCCGACGACTTCTTCTCCAACAGGTGATTCCGGTTGCGCTTGCGGCGCACGAGCTTGCCGGAGCCGGTGGTCTTGAAGCGCTTCTTGGCGCCGCTGTGGGTTTTCATCTTGGGCATGGTGTTGCTGCCTTGCTTGTGGTGGCTCGATCTGTGTGGCCCGACACATCTGAAACAGTCGGGCTAGTTGCGTGGCCTGTCGTTGTCCGCCCTTGTTCCCCGTCTCGATTGGATTCGGGTTCGCAGGCCGCTCGGGCCCGGGGGCTCAATCGTTGGGCGGATCTGCGGCTTTGCGACGCTGACGTGAAACGCGGTCGGGGCTCAGCAACATCGTCATGTTGCGTCCGTCGAGGCGGGGAAACTGGTCGACCTTGCCAACATCGGCAACCGCCTCGGCAACCCGTTCGAGGATCTGGCCGCCGAGTTCGGGATGGAAGACCTCACGTCCCCGGAACATGACGGTGACCTTGACCTTGTGGCCGTCCTCGAGGAACTTGCAGACTTTGGCCGTCTTGGTGCCGAAGTCGCCGGTCCCGATCTTGGGCCGGTACTTCATCTCCTTCAGCCCGGCATGAGTCGCCTTGCGTCGCGATTCCTTCGCCCGCTGGGCCGCCTCGTACTTGTACTTGCCGTAATCCATGATGCGGCAGACCGGCGGGGCGGCGTTGGGCGCCACCTCGACGAGGTCCAAGTCCATGTTGCGGGCGATTTGCAGCGCTTCGGGAACCGACTTGATGCCGATCTGCTCGCCGTCGGGTGCGACCAAGCGGACCTCGCGGACCCTGATGTCCTCGTTGATCCGGGCGTCACCGTCACTTGCGCGTGCTATGGCCGTACTCGCTTGTCCAAAGGACGCTCCTCGTCCACGCGGCATCCTGTGCGAGCCCGGTACCAGAACGCGCCCTGGGGCGGTCCGGTGGGGGTCAGACCCCGCTTGTTCCTGTTGTAGGGGCCGTAGGGTAACAGCGCTGGGGAAAGCCAGCACAGCCGCACGAGCGGGGAAGTTTGCCGATGAGCACGTTGTGGACACCCGAGGGTGAGCACCGGGTACCTCGCGAGAGCGCCGAGGAGCCAATGAGCGCGCCCACTTCCCCGGCCGACGACGAAGGAGAGGGCGGAGCCTTCGCCGGCGAACTCGACATCGACCCCGAGACCGGGCTGCCGATCGATCCGCGCACTGGCGAGCCGTTCGATCCTGAAGAGCTGGCCGCAATGCAGGAGCAACTGCGCGAGGCCCAGGAACAGCTCGTCTCGGTACCCGCAGCCGAGATCGTGCAGAACCACATGATGGGGTTGTTCGAACTCGCGGCATTGCATCTGCGACGTGACCCTCCCGATCTTGCCGAGGCTCGGCTCCCGATCGACGCGCTGGGTCTCCTGGTGGACAACCTCGCCGACCAGCTGCCGGCCGGCGACACGCTGCAAGGTGCGCTGCAGCAGATTCGCCTCGCCTACGTCGAGATCCACAAGCGCCAGACAGCAGCCGAATAGTCGCGGCGCTGGGGCACCGCGGCCTCGGGGCTCGGGCGGGTTGCCGTCAGGCGCGAGAAAAATCAGCAGGGCGCAGTGAACCGCCGCGGGTACCGTTACCGCCCGTGCTCAAGCTCGTGCTCCCCAAAGGCTCGCTGGAGGCGGCGACCCTGCAGCTGTTTGAAGATGCGGACCTGCCGGTGCGGCGGGGCTCGACGGTGGACTACCGCGCCAGCATCGACGACCCGCGCATCGACGACGTGCGCATCCTGCGACCCCAGGAGATCCCGTCCTATGTCGCTGACGGGCTGTTCGACTTGGGCATCGCCGGGCGCGACTGGATCGAGGAAACAAACAGCGACGTGGTTTCGCTCGGCGAGCTGCGTTACTCGAAGGCCACTTCACGGCCGGTGCGCATCGTGGTGGCGGTGCCCGACGACAGCAAGTTTCAGGCGCTCACCGACCTGCCAGACGGGGTACGGGTGTCGAGCGAGTATCCCGAGTTGACCCGGCGGTTCTTCGCTGAGCGTGGTGTGGATGCGGACGTGCGGCTGAGCTATGGCGCTACCGAAGCAAAGGCTCCCGACATCGTCGACGCCGTGGTCGACCTCACCGAGACCGGCCGAGCCCTGCACGCTGCGGGCCTGCGGATCATCGACGAGATCCTCACGAGCTACACCGAGATCTTCACCAACCAGGCTGCCTACGCCGACCCGGACAAGCGGCGAGCGATGACGCAGATCAAGACGCTGCTCGACGGTGTGCTGGATGCGCGCGGCAAGGTGCTGGTGAAACTGAACGTCGGCCGTGAGCACCTCGACGCTGTGGTGGATGTGCTGCCGTCGATGAAGGCGCCGACCGTGAACGAGCTGTGGGGCGGCGAGGCTTACGCCGTCGAGACGGTGGCCCCGAAGCAGACGATCAACGTGCTCATCCCCGAGCTGATCGAACGGGGCGCAACCGACATCGTCGAGATGCCGATCTCCAAGATCGTCCCCTGAGCGCACCACGCCACAGGCACCTCGACAACGTCAACCCGAGCGACACACCGATCTCGGTGATCGTCCCCCGAGTTCGGCCCGCCGGTGTGGATGCACTAGCAGCCGGCGTCGCGGAACGGGTTGTCGCTCGGGAAGCGTTCGGGATCGAGCGGGCTGGTGACCCAGTCGTCGGAACAGAGACCGCCGAACTCCGGCGCCAGGTTCCAGAGAACGAGCAGTGACGGCGCCTCCAGCCAAGCAGCCCAGAACTTGTCGCTGCTTGTGATGTTCTGCGTGTACCACGCGGGAACCTTGCCGGCCAAGCCTGCGAGCACTACCTGCTCGTCTTCGAGCGACGGCCGCTCTCCTAGCGACGGGCAGCCGTCGGATTCGTAGTACGTCAGCCAGTCGTGCGGCACCATCAGGTGTGCCACCGTGTCCGCCAGGATCTCGGCCCCGGGGAGACCGGAGGGACCGCGCACGTAGCAATCGGGGTACTTGACCGCGAAATAGAGCTGGACTGCGCCCCATGCCTTGGGCGGCGCGAGGCCAGCGTGGATGTCGTACACGTGCAGGAGCTCATGCACAACGCCGCCGAGGCTGAGCTCCGACATAGTCATGGTCGTGACTTCACAGCCGCGGCGGCGCCAGTTGTCGCACGAGCGATACACGACGCCTCCGAAGCCCCCGACACCCGACGGGGACACGTTCACCTGGTCGCGGATGTGATCCCACGCCGTCGTCAGCCACGGGAAGTCTGCGCTCCACCGCTGTGACCGCTCGTCAATCCATGTGTGCAAGACGTCGAGCTCAGTGACAGGAGCCTCGTCAGCCGGTATCGGGGCGAACTGCATGGCGAGCCTCGGGCTCGTGCGCTGGGTGGTGGTGCCGTCGCCGATCTGTGAGACGCTGTTGTCGCCCCAGCACGACACGCGGCCGTTGCGGCGCAATGCGCACGCGTGCGCGGGGATCGGTGTCGAACCAAGGCTGATGCCCACCTCGACGGCGTCGGAGATGCCGACGATGCG
This sequence comes from Acidimicrobiia bacterium, assembly GCA_022821985.1. Taxonomy (GTDB): domain Bacteria; phylum Actinomycetota; class Acidimicrobiia; order Acidimicrobiales; family Poriferisodalaceae; genus Poriferisodalis. Next base: position 128,730 of record JAJECP010000021.1, on the reverse strand, counting down.
CTGCGGCGCAGCCCGCAGCGTCGTGGTGCCGTCGCCGATCTGCCCGACGTCGTTGGCACCCCAGCACGACACACCGCCGTCACGATGCACAACACACACGTTTTCGTCGCTCGCCGACACCGAAACAACATCGTGCAGACCCCCGACGCTTGGCCCGGGATACCCGCCCCGCAAGTACCAGCAGAACACCTCGCCGCCTGTCGTCGCCGCGCACGCCCGCTCGCCGGCGACCGACAGCGACGACACCCGGCTGAGTCCGCGCACGCGCGTCGGCGCATCGAAGAACGAGCCTCCCCAGCACGACACGCCGCCGTCACGATGCACTGCGCAGAAGGAATATGGGCCCGCAGCTATGGCGACTGCGTCGTCGAGACCAGGCACGCGAGCCGGCACGAACTGGTCGTGCTGCGTGTCGCGATGGCCCACCTCGCCCCGCCGGTTCGCGCCCCAGCAGGACACGCCGCCGTCGCCGTGCACCACGCAGTTGGTATCGGTGCTCGAAGCGACATCGGTCGCATCGCGGATTCTCGGGATCTTCACTGCCAGGTAGCGGCTGCCCGTGCCTCCCTGCCCGAGCTGCCCGTTGGATCCGTTGCCCCAGCACGACACCGTGCCATCAGCATGCACCGCACAGGCATGCAGCGCCAGGTAACCGGTGTAGTCGGCCGAGCTCAGCCCTGTCACGCCAGCAAGCGATGAAGTGGTCAGACGCTCACGCAGGCCGTCGTCACCCCAGCACGTGACGGTGGCGTCGAGGCGCACCATGCAGGTTCGGCCCCGTACGACGGTCAGAAACGTCTGGTCGCTGCGCGGCCCATCGAACGAGGGGTACGCGCCCAGCGCAACGTCGCCAGCGCCCTCGGGCTCCTCCCCGCTTCCGGCGTTCTTCCGGAGGTAGCTGTCGAGGGCTGCTTGGGAGACGGCCGCTTCGCCGCCGAACACGTGCAGGTCGACGGTGCCGTGAGCGCTGCGTGCGGCGTCGAGGAAGGCCGCTGTGCCGGCGGGAACTAGTTCCGGGTCGACCAGCACGAGCGGGGCGCACAGATTCCCGAGCAACGGTGCCGCGCTGAACGCGTCGAACGGCACGCGCGCACGCGCGACGCCCACGGTGCGCGACGAGAAGCACGGCTTTCCGGCAGCATCGCTGTAGAGGTCAGTCACGAGTTCTGCCGCCCTGACTGCGGTGTCGTAGCGGTCGACGCCAGCCACGCGAGTTGCCGACATGCCCATGCCGGTGATTGCCGCCTCGACGGCTCCGTCTAGTGCCGCCGTGCCGCCCATGATGACCACATGCTCGATTGCCGCGCCGGTCAGGTAGCTCGCCACGTCGGCATGCAGTTCGTCGGGCGGGTTCAGCAGCACCGGATGGCGGCCGCGGGCGGCGAACGGGCCTGCCACCAGTGCATCGGCAAACGTGTCGCCGCTCGCAACGATCGCGGTGCGGCCCTGTCCCGGCATCACGCCGGCGGTGACCTGCAGCGCGGCGGCCACCGAGGTGCCGAAGCGGTCCGAGCCTGCGATCCGTTCGGCCAACACGCCAGCCTCGGCGAGCGAACTCAGCACAGCTGCGCTCACACCTCGCCCGGAGCCGTGCGCGCCCCCGCCGGCCTCGGGACCCAGCACCAGCGCACGGGTCACCCCGATCCGCCGAAGGAACCTTGCCGCGTCGTCCCGCAGTGTCGAGGCGGGCGTCATCAGTACGGGCGCGCCGAGCGCACTGGCGATCGGCGCGGCCACCACGGCGTCGGACCAGCGCTCGCCTGACACCAGCACGACCTGCTCGATCGATCCATCGGCGGCAGCAGCAACTGCCTCGGCGATCTGCAATGAGGTGGCGTAGCGATCCTCGCCGCCATAGCGAACAATCGACGCAGCATTGTCGTCGGCACGGGCCGCGCCCGCCGGAACAGCCAACACCCCGCACAGCACGGCCAACGCCAGCAATGCCAGGCCGGATGGTCGTCGCATCGTCGGCAATCTAGACCTCCGTGCGGCTATCTTCACGCACGGCGAACAGGTGTGTCCGGGCCATATGCCCCGCTTCCTCTCAGCCCGCGATGCTCGACCTGAGGAGTCAGACTCCATGAACTCGCGACCCAAGTCTCGGCGCTGGATGGGTGTGCTTCCTGCCGTGCTGGCTGTCGTTGCCGCCGCGCTGGTGCCGGTTTCTCATGCTTCTGCGCAGTCGGGGGGATCCGAGCTTGCCGATGTAGAACTCGTGCGCTACGGCGGACCCGATCGCTACGCCACATCGCTGCTCGTCGCTGAAGCAGTGGCGGCCGACGCGGGCGACGCGCTGGAGTGGGTGGTGATGGTGTCGGGCCTGAGCTGGCACGAGGCTGTCGTCGCTGCGTCGGTGGCGGGGCACCTCGAAGCTCCCGTCCTGATGACGCCGCCGGATCGAGTGCGTCGTGACGCGCTCGAGTTCCTGGGCCGCACCGGCGTGTCGAAAGTGCTGCTGGTCAGCAGCGGCACCGGGTCGGCGCGCACGATCTCCGACGCCGTCGCCACGCAGCTGCGCGATGCCGAGATAGCGGTCGAACCCCTCTTCAGCAACGACCGCTACGCCACCGGCGTCGCCGTCGCAGAGCGGCTCGGTGTCGTCGGCACGCTCAGCGGCGTCAGGACTGCGATCATCGCCAGCGGCGAAGTGTTCGCTGACGCTCTGGTCGCCGGCCCGCTGTCTGCACACGGGGGCCTGCCGGTGCTGCTGACACCGAGCACCGAACTGCACAAGTCCGTGGCCGAGTATCTCGAGAGCAAGCGCATCGAGCGCGTCGTGCTCATGGGCGGCACCGCAGCGCTGTCTCAGGAGGTGGAGGGCGCAATTGACAGGTTGGGCATCTCAGTAGATCGCATCGACGGGAAATCGCGGTTCGAGACCGCAACGAAGGCGGCTGTCTACGCGGCCGGGCAGTCGAGCGGCGGGTGCTTTGCGCAAGCCAGGGTCGGCTTGGCCCGGGCGCGGGTCCCGTTCGACTCGTTCAGCGCGGCACCGCTGCTGGCGCGCCGGTGCGCAGCACTGGTGCTCGCGAATCCCGTCAACGTGCCTCAGAGCACGGCCGACTACCTCGACAGGGTCCGGGGCTCAGCCGGCGGCGCTGCCGTTCAACTGCTCGTGTTCGGCGGCGAGTCGGCCGTTGCCAAGTCGGCCATTGACGCCTATCTCGAGGCCAGCGACAGCTCGGACGGCGAGTCGGACGCCGACGATGCAACGCTGGGTCCATGCGGGGGCACGCCCACTGACGCGCCGGTGCAGCTGCTGGAAAGCCCATATGCGCGCGAAGCAGTCTGGTCGCCCGACTGTCAGCACATTGCCTACAACGGTGGCGGCGCGCTGGGGGTCGCCAACCGCGACGGTACGGGTGTGCGATCGCTGTTCAGCCAAGTGGGCGGTTCGCCTGGCCGTCCCGCGTGGTCACCGGACGGGTCCAAGGTCGTGTTCACCGTATTGACATTCGCGGGTACTTACGAAGGCAGCGAGCCCTACCGGAGCCACATCTGGACGGTCAACAGCGACGGATCGAGCCCGGTCCGACTGACCAGCGGTGCGGTTGAGGACGACCACCCGACGTGGTCATCTGATGGTCACAAGCTGGCATTCGTGCGCCACAGCTGGGAGCACAACGAGTGGTACGTCGTCGTCATGGATGCCGACGGACAGAATCCGGTCGACTTGAACCGGAAACTCGGCGGGGGAGACGAGCCAGCGTGGTCGCCCGACGGCTCGCAGATTGCCTTCAGCTGGGCTGGAGCGCTGGCGGTAATGAACGCCGACGGAACCAATGCGACGAGATTGCCGCCTGACGACAACAAGGGAGGCCGACTGCGAACGGACGTCGGCAGGCCGTCGTGGTCGCCGGACGGCACGCGTTTGGCATTCAGCCTCTTCGAAACGCAGAACGGTCGCGCCGTCTCGGGTGAATCGAATATCGCGATCCTCGAAATCGACACCGGCGAGATCACGCAGGTCACCAGCTTGAAAGGCCGCGAGATCAACCCCGACTGGTCACCTGACGGCCAGCGAATTCTGTTCGACACCGGCCAGAACCGTGCCGGGCACAGCTACGTCTTCGTGGTGGGTGCCGAGAGATCGGTAACTCGCTAGCGCCTGCGAGACCGGCGGTCAGTCGGCGAGTGGGGGTGCTTCTTCGAGATCGACGTCGGCCTCGGCTGCGCCGTCGGCCTCGTCTTCCATGAGGTGGCCCAGTCGCATCTTTTTGGTGCGCAGGTAGGCACGGTTGAAGGGATTCGCGTTCGACGACGTCGGCACTCGCTCGACCACTTCGAGCCCGTAGCCAGACAGACCGCCGATCTTGTTGGGGTTGTTGGTCATCAGCCGCATCCGCTGCACGCCGAGCTCAGCCAAAATCTGCGCCCCGATGCCGTACTCTCGGCTGTCCACCGGCAAGCCCAACTCCAGGTTGGCGTCGACGGTGTCGCGCCCGCGGTCCTGCAGCGAGTACGCGGCAATCTTGTGGCCGATGCCGATGCCGCGGCCTTCGTGGCCGCGCAGGTAGACGAGCACGCCAGCACCTGCTTCGGCGATGGCCTCGAGGGCACCGTGCAACTGCGAGCCGCAGTCGCAGCGCATCGACGCCAATATGTCGCCGGTCAGGCATTCGCTGTGCACTCGCACCAGCACGGGCTCTGCGCCCATCACAGATCCGTACGTCAGCGCCAGGTGCTCAGTGTCGTCGAAGTCGCGGAAGACGTGTCCAGTGAACTCGCCGTAGATGGTGGGGATGCGGGCTTGGGAGATCGGGTCGACCAGGCGTTCGTTGACTCGCCGGTAACGGATGAGGTCGGCAATCGAGATGAGCAGCAGGTCGTGCTGCTCGCAGAATTCGATCAGGTCGGGCACGCGGGCCATGGTTCCGTCGTCGTTGACGACTTCGCAGAGCACGCCCGCGGGATGGCAGCCGGCCAGTCGGGCCAGATCCACCGCCGCCTCGGTATGGCCTGCCCGCTTGAGCACGCCGCCGGGCCGGTAGCGCAGCGGCAGCACGTGACCGGGACGGTTGAAGTCGTTCGCGTTCGACTTGGGGTCGGCCAACAGGTTCAGCGTGAGGGAGCGGTCCGCCGCCGAGATCCCGGTCGTGGTGCCCTCGGCGGCATCCACCGTGACCGTGTACGCCGTCCGCATGGATTCGGTGTTGACCGTCACCATGAGCGGCAGCGCCAACTCGTCGAGGCGCTCCCCCATCAACGGGGCGCAGATGACACCCGAGGTGTAGCGCACGAAGAACGCCATCGACTCAGGCGTGGCGTGCTCAGCCGCCATGATGAGGTCGCCCTCGTTCTCGCGGTCTTCGTCGTCGACCACCACCACGATCTCGCCGCGGCCGATGGCGTCGACCGCATCGGGAATCGCCGCGAACGGCGACGCAGCAGTTGCGTCGTCTGCCACGGCGCGGTCAGTCATGCCGGACTCGCTCATCGTCGGTCACCGCACCATTCTGCCCCAGCAGACGCTCCACGTAACGGGCGAGCACGTCGACCTCGAGGTTGACGGGGTCGCCGGGCCGCGCGGTGCCCATGGTGGTCATGGCCATGGTGTGCGGGATGAGCGCCACGGAGAACTCGCAGCCGCCCTCGTCGTCGTCGGTGATGTCGAAACAGGTCAGGCTGATGCCGTTGAGGGTCACCGAGCCCTTTTCCACCAGGTAGCGGCGCAGGCCGCCCTCGGGCGGAACGGCGACGCGCAGGTCCGGGGCGGGATGGGTGATGGTCGCCACCCCGTCGACGTGACCCTGCACGAGGTGCCCGCCGAGCCGGTCGGCGTAGCGCATGCAGCGCTCGAGATTCACGGGGTCGCCCTCCGCCAGTGAACCGAGTGCCGTTCGCTTCTCGGTCTCGGCACTGACGTCGGCCTCCCACCAACCGTCGCCCATCTCGACGACGGTCAAGCAGCAGCCGTTCACCGAAATGGAATCGTCGATGGCGGCGTCAGACAGCACCAGGGCGGCGTTGAACCGGTAGCGCTCGCCGTTGCGGCCAGCGAAGCTGCCGAGTTCTTCGACGAGACCTGTGTACATCGCCCTTCCTTCCAGGAGAAACGAGCTGCCCTGTCTGCCCGGTCTGTTCGTCACAGGCCGGTATCGAACGGTACCGGCGGAAGCCTGCTGGTGCGCCCGTCGGGACTCGCCGAGCCAAGAGGCCGAACTAGATGGCGCAGCTGTATTCCCCGGCGAGCTCGCGCTCGAATTGCGCCGCGCGTCAGGGGCTGTCCGGCGCAGCCGGGAACATGGTGATGCGGAGGTCTGGGCCGACTCGGCGCAGATCGGCGATCTTGCCGCGCCAGAAATCACCGATCGTCGCTGCGCCAGTGCCTGCCAGCACCGGAAGGCCGTCTTCGCCGCCTGCGAGTGCCGGTGCCAGGTAGATGACGTATTCGTCGACGAGGCCGTCTCGATGCAGCTCTCCCGCAACATTCGCGCCGCCTTCCACCAGCAGCTCGACCACGTCGGCGGCGGCCAGCCGCGACAGCACTCCCGGCAGCTCGCCGCTGACTTCGATGCACGGCTGCGCCTTGGCCTCCGCCGGTGCCATGCCCAACACGAATCGGCGCGGATCGAGCCGGTCGGCGGCCGCGCTGGTGAACGGCACATCAACCGGCTCGTCTGGTGCTTCGCGCATGTCCAGCAGCGGGCGGTGGGGATCGGTGAGCGGAAGCTCACGAACGGTGAGCGATGGGTCGTCGGCCCGGACGGTGCCTGCGCCCACCAGCACGGCATCGCAGCGTGCGCGTAGCCCGTGAGCGTCGGCCCGCGCCTCTGGTGAGGTGATCCATTGCGAGGTGCCGTCGGGCGCGCCGATGCGGCCGTCGAGCGTGGCAGCGAGCTTCAGCACCACCCACGGACGACCCGCCTGGCGCTGGTGCAGGTACGGGCGCAGCGAGTCATCGACAGCGTCGGCGGCAACGCCCACCTCTACGTCGATGCCGGCTGCACGCAGCGCCTCGATGCCGCTGCCGGCCACGTTGGGGTCGGGGTCGGTCACGCCGACGGCGACCCGGCTGATGCCCGCGGCGATAACCGCATCGATGCAGGGCGCTGTGCGGCCGGTGTGTGAGCAGGGCTCCAGAGTGGTGTACAGGGTCGCTCCGGCCGGATCAGTGCCGGTACGGCGAGCGGCGTCGAGGGCCACGATCTCGGCATGGCGACCCGGCGGGGGTTCAGTTGCGCCGTCGAAGGTCTGCCCGCTGGCCGCGACGAGTACAGCACCCACCCATGGATTCGGTGCCGTCGTACCGCGCACCGCCTCGCCCAGCTCGACGGCACGCTGCATGAGCGCGGAGCTTGCTGCACCTGGGCCTTCCGACTCGTTGTGAGGAGCCGGGCCGTCAGGGGACATCAGTGCAGCCGTTCGCCCGCCAGCAGGGCCAGGGCGTGGGGCAGCACGTCGGCCACGGCCTCGAAGCACTCCACGCATCCCTTGGTGGAGCCCGGGGTGTTCAGCACGATGGTGCGGCCGATGATGCCGGCGACACCTCGCGACAGCCGGCCCAGCGGGTTCACCAGTCGCATGGCCTCGGCCAGGCCGGGTGCTTCGCGCTCGATCACGGCGCGAGTGCCCTCGGGTGTGAGGTCTCGCTCCGTGAAGCCGGTGCCGCCGGTCGACACGATCAGCCCCTCGAAGCCAGTTGACATCTCTGCCAGCGCCTCAGAAACCGTGTCGATGCCGTCGGCGACGACTCGGCGTTCGACGACCTCGTATCCGGCCGCTGCCAGCGTTTCGCCAAGTGCTTCGCCGCTGCGGTCCTCGCGGGTGCCCGCGATCACGCCGTCGGAGACCGTCAGCACTTTCGCCGCGAGCCGATGTTCGTCCTCTGACGTGTGAGGCTGGTGGTGCTGATGCCCGTGCGCCCCGTGATCGGTGGCCATCGCGGCAGGCTACCGACGGCCATTTGGGCGTGACGCTGGCGGCTGGGCGAAGCAGCCTCCCGATCCGGCGACTCACGACGGCTGCCTCACTAGCCTGCGCCTATGGCCTACGCGAGCGACCGGACCTATCTCGATGCCGACAGCCACCTCATGGAGCTGCCGGACTTCCTGCAGTCACATGCCGAGGGGGATATGGCGGACCGTCTCCCGCAGATCGAATTCTCCAGCGCCGGCGAATCGGTGAACAACTTCGAGGCAGCGGGCGGCAGCCGCTCGCATACACCCGAGACCGTGGCCGATCTCGTGGCCCTCGGCGACGATCTGATCCGGGGACCGAAGGGGTACCAGGCGCTGGGAGCGTTCAACGCGGCCGAGCGCACCACTGCACTTGACCTGCTGGGCTTCGACCGGCAGTTCGTGTTCGCCACCTTCAGCGCCGGCGTGGTGTTCGATCCCCAGCTCGACCTCGATGTGCGCTACGGCGCAGCCCGTGCTCACAACCGTGGCATGGCCGAGTTCTGCGGAGACGACGACCGCATGATCGGCGTGGCACTGCTGCCGCTCGACGATCCGCAAATGGCGATCGACGAGATGGCCTTTGCGCTCGAAGCAGGGCTCGGTGCCATGTGGGTGCCGCATCGGCCCGCTGGCGGTCGTTCGCCAGGTCACGACGACCTCGATCCGGTCTGGGCGCAGATGGCCGAAGCTGGCGTGCCGTTCCTGCTGCACGTCGGGGGGAACCCGCTGCAGATCGCACCGGAGTGGATGAACACCGGCCGCCCGACCCCGACCGACTGGCTGGGCGGCGGCGAGAACGTCCGCGGCAAGGACATGGTGGCGCTCCACCATGCGGCCGAGACGTTCGTGGGCGTGATGGTGCTCGACGGCGTGCTGAGCCGGCATCCGAACCTGCGGGGCGGGGTCGTCGAGCTTGGCGCAGCCTGGGTGCCCCAGATGCTGCGCCGGCTGGACGTGACCGTCGAGACCTGGAAGCGCTCTGAGCCCGAGCTGGCCGCGTTCAGCGAGCGACCGTCAGAGCAGATCACCCGGCAGATGGCCTTCACGCCCTACCCCATCGAGGACGTCGGCGCCATGATCCGCGAATCCAACGAGCACCTGTACATGTTCTCGAGCGACTACCCCCACATCGAGGGAGGTCGGAACCCGCTGGGCCGCTTCAACGCATCGCTCGAAGGCTTTGAGGGCGGGGTGCTCGACCGGTTCTTCGCCGACAACATGGCGGAACTGATCGGCGAACGAGGTCGCTCATGACGGCACTCAGCGAAGTGACGCGGGAAGTCGCGTTTGACCTCGACACGGTCCGTGTCGTGCTGCACGTGCTGGCGGTGACGGTGTGGATCGGCGGCCAGATCGTGGTCGGAGCCGTCGTGCCGGTGGTGGGGCGGGCGTTCCCTGGCTCCGGCAAGGTCGCGGCGAAGGCCTTCTCACGGGTGGCATGGCCCGCATTCGGCATTGCGGTCGTTACCGGCCTGTGGGGCATGCTGGCCATTCCCAGCGAGGAGACGAGCACGGGCTGGTCGATGCTGCTCGGGATCAAGATGCTGCTCGTGCTCATCTCCGGCGTGGGCGCCCTGGTGCATCAGAACGCCGGCGACAACGCGGCCAAGCGGGGTGCAGCAGCCGGCGTGTCGTTGCTGTGCGGCCTGGCAGCGCTCGTGATGGGCGTGATGCTCTAACCGCTCTGCTTGGGCACTCGTGGCAGCGCGGTCTACCAGACGGCGTCGGCGATCTTGAGCTCGAGGATCTGCTCGTCGCTGTAGCCCAGCTCGGCCAGGATCTCGTCGGTGTGCTCGCCGTAATCGGCGGTGCCGCCGCGCATGCCGCGGAACTCGTCGACGTCGAACATGGCAGACGGGCCGATGAAGCCGTCGTCGAAGGTGACCAGGTACTCATTGGCCAGGATGTCTTCGTTGCTGGCGACGTCTTCGACGCGATTCACCGGCGACACCCACGCACCGGAGCCCCGGATCGCCCGCCACCATCGGTCCGTCGTGTCGGTCCTCATGTGTTCGGCGAACAGCGGGGTGAATTCGTCACGGTTGGCCACCAGGTCCTCGAAGGTGGCGAATCGGGGGTCGTCCAGCCACGACTCGATGCCGACAGCGCGGGCCAGCCCTTGCCAGTGCGGATCCTGCAGGGCGGCAATCGCGATCCAGCCGTCAGCGGTCTCGTACACCGTGAAGAGCGGGTTCCAGGCTCCCGAGACGTCAAAGCGATCCATGCGCTGGCCGACATTCGCGGCGACACCCACGGCTTGGCTGGTGAGCCACAGCAGCGCCTGGGTCTGCGATGTGCCCACCACGCAGCCTCGGCCCGTGCGCGCTCGCTTGATCAGGCCAGCCATAACGCCCGAGGCCATGTTCGTGCCGGTCAGGATGTCGCTCAGCGCACCGGGCGGGTAGGTCGGCTGGTCCGAATCCGAGATTGCGTCCATGAAGCCGGCGTGGGCCATGCCGACCGTGTCCTGGCACATGTCATCGGCCAGTTCGCCCCGCATCCCGAATCCCCCGCCCCGGCAGTACACCAGCCGCGGGTTGATCCCGAGCAGCGTGTCGGGGTCGGCCCCGAAGCGGGCGAGACCATCGGCTCGCATATTCGAGATGAAGGCATCGGCCTGGCCGATCAGGCGCTCGAAGACTGGGCGTCCCGCCTCCGACGCGACGTCGAGCACCAGCGAGCGCTTGTTGCGGTTGACCGAGCCATAGAGCCACTCCTGGCCCCGCTCGTCGAAGGTCACCCCGAACAGGCTCGTGAAGTTGCGCATGTAGTCGGCCTGGCCGACCTGTTCGATCTTGACGACGTCGGCGCCGAGGGAGGCCAGGGTGAGCCCGCTCGTGGGCCCCTGCACGTACATCGTCATCTCGACCACGCGGATGCCGGCAAGCGGCGCCTCGGCAGCAATCTCGTCGATGTGCGGGTGCTCCGGCTCGGCGGTCATCGCGGGCGACAGTAGCGCCGGGCCCGTTGCCGGCACGATGCCGGCCCGCCCGAGGAGGCCTCCGTTGCGCTTGACTATGACGGTCTGACCCACGACAAAGGGAATGCGCGATGAGCGAGTCCGAGTACACCTGCTTCGACGTGGAGGTGCGCGATCACGTCGCCCACCTGGTCTTGAAGCGCCCCGAGAAGGCCAACTCGATGATCCTGGAGTTCTGGAAGGAACTGCCCGAGATCACCGAGGAGATCACCTCTGGGTCCGACGCCAGGGTCGTCGTGCTGTCGGCGATCGGCAGGCACTTCAGCTCGGGCATGGACCTCTCCGTGTTCGGCGACTTCGGTGAGCCGACCAGCGGCGTGGGCGGCGGGCAGAGCAGCCGGACACGTGCGCAGATCCGCAACACAGCACTGCGCGCGCAGCAGACATTCAATGCCCTCGAGCAGAGCCGGCTGCCGGTCATCGCGGCCATACAGGGCGCGTGCGTCGGCGGCGGCGTCGACATGGTGTCGGCCTGCGACCTGCGCTATGCCACACAGGACGCGTTCTTCACGATCCAGGAGATCAACATCGGCATGACCGCCGATGTGGGAACGCTGCAGCGCATGCCCAAGCTGGTGCCTGAGGGCGTGGTGCGCGAACTGGCCTATACCGGCCGCCGTATGGATGCTGAAGAGGCGCTCGACCGCGGCTTTGTGAACGCCGTCTACGACGACCACGACTCGATGATGGAAGCGGTCGGCGACATTGCGGCACAGATTGCCGCGAAGAGCCCGATGGCGATCTGGGGCACCAAGCAGTCGATGAACTTCAGCCGCGATCACTCGGTCGCCGACGGGCTGGAGTACATCGCCACGTGGAACGCGGCGATGTTCGACACCGACGACATGGGCGAGGCCTTCCGGGCCCAGATGGAGCGCCGTGATCCCGACTTCCCCGATCACCGCCCCATGGGAAAGGGCTTCGGCGCCTGACAAGGCGCGCAGGAGATACGGCGCCTGACAAGGCGCGACGGAGGTACTGAGCCTGATGAGCCTCTCACTTGTCCCGCTGGAGTGCGGCTGGCTGTCGACGCCGACTGCGTCGGTGATCAAGGACGCGCCCGGCAACGTGAGACTGCCGATCCCGAGCTGGCTGGTGCGCCACCCCAGCGGCCAGACGCTGGTGTTCGACACCGGCATGCACCCCCAGGTGCAGGAAGGCGTGGGTGCGAGGTACCCGCTGCTGGCCAAGTCGTTCACGGCCGATTACACCGCCGGCGACGAGGTGTCAGCCCGATTGGAGAGCGTCGATGTGGATCCGGCCGAGCTGACGTTCGTCATCTTCAGCCACCTGCATTTCGATCACTGCGGCGGCACCGAGCTGCTGCCCAATGCACGGCTGATCTGCCAGCGGGCCGAGTGGGAGTCGGGGCATCACCCCAAGCTCATCGAGTACGAGGTGTACAAGCCCGAGGATTTTGACCTCGGGCACGATCTCTTGCTCATCGAAGGCGAGCACGACGTGTTCGGTGACGGCTCAGTCACCTGCATTCCCACGCCGGGACACACTGCGGGCCACCAGTCGCTGCGGGTGGAGCTCGACAGCGGTCCGGTGGTGCTGACCGGCGACTGCGTCTACTGGGAGGACGTGCTCGACCGGATGCTGCTGCCGCCGTTCGGCTACGACCACGACATGCAGCTCGAATCGATGCGCCACCTGAAGTCAATGCGTGACGACCATGGCTGCCGCCTGCTGTACGGGCACGACGAGACCCAGTGGGCCACGCTGCCCCACGAAGGGATCGGCCTGACCTAGCTGGCTTGGCTTGGCCGGCCGGACCGGCCGGCGGACCTAGCGCGGGCTTGGCTAGCTGGGCTAGGCAGGCGGGTCGACTCGGTAGAAGCGGCGCGCTGTGCCGGCGAAGAGGTCGGCGCGCTCGGCGGCCGTGTAGCCGGCCTCGTCGCAGATGCGCTGGAAGGCGTTGAACAGCACGGTGTACGAGCAGCCCTGCTTGTCCACGGGGAAGTTGCTCTCGAACATGCAGCGGTCGGGGCCGAAGGTCTCGATGCAGTGGCGGATGTCGTCGCTCCAAGTGGCCGCGACGTGCTCCGACGGCGGTGCCTGCGGCAGTCGCTTGAAGCCCACGCCGTAGATGCTCATGCCGATCCCGCCCACCTTGACGGTGACCTGCGGGTGGCGGGCAAGCGCTTCGAGCGCCGGGCGCACCACGGCGCGCACCTCGTCCCGGCGGTCGGCGTAGGGCCCGATGCCCAGCGGGCCGCCGAGGTGGTCGAGCACAACTGGCGTGTCAGGCACCGCATGAGCAAGATCGATCAGCTCGCTCACCTGCGTATGGAACATCCAGCCGTCGAAGCTAAAGCCCATGCGGCCCAGGGTTGCGTAGCCGGCCCGGAAGTCCGGGTCGGCGAGCAGCTCGGGCGGCGGCTTGGTGTGGCTCTCGCGGATCTGGTCGCTGCCGTCCCAGGCGTTGGCGTGGCGGATGCCGCGGAAGAGCCCCTCACCGGCCTCGTCGTGCGCCGCCAGCACCTCCTCCACGGCATTGCCCAGCGTCAGGTCGGCGAAGCTGACGATGGCCGAGATCGTGGCCCCGTCGGCCTCGGCTGATATCGCCGCCTGCTCCCGGACGAACTCCGTCTCGCCCACCGGGCGCATGTGCTCAGGCCCGCTCGTGTAGTAGCCCGCAGCGCACTCCACAAAGACGGTCTGGGTGACGTTGTGCCCGGCTCCCGTGTCTTCGTGGAGTTCGGGCACCAGGTACGTGCCAGCAGGAAAGTCCCACAGATGGTGATGCGGATCGACGATCTCCTCGTCGGCGTCGATCGGCTGCTCAACAGTGGCTGCCAGCCACGCGTCCTTGTCGTCGGCCACTGCCACTCCCCCTCGTTCGAACCAGTGCGGCAACGCTCGGCACTGTAGGCGGCACAGGCACACGAGGCATTTGTCGCCGAAGCGGCGAACCGGCACAGCGCGACGAGTTCAGACGTAGTCCCATGACTCCGTGGGTTCAAGGCCGTCGGGGGTGAGCTGCCACAGCGATGGTGTCGCGACGCCGTCGGTGATGTCGAGATAGCCGACGGTGCCGAACTGGGCGCTGAGGTTGCGGGGAAACGTGGGCGATCCGGGGTTGACGCACAGCACACCCGACAGAGTGTCGATGCGGTGGACGTGCGTGTCGCCGTATACGCACACGTCGAGCCGCTCGTCGGCGCCGAAGTGCCGGTCCACTGCATCGGCCACGGTGTAGAAGGACATCTCGGGTACGGGCAGGTGGTGGGTGAGGCCGACCCGAACGCCGTCGAAGGTGTGCGCCCACGCGTTGGCCAGCAATGGATGGTCGGGCTGAACATCTCGCCCTGACGATCCGTCGTCGCCGTTGCCGCGAGCTGCCCAGGTGGGAGCGATCTCGTTGAGTCGATCGACCACCGAGATGTCGTAGATGTCGCCAGCATGCAAGATGGCGTCGCAACCCTCCATGGCGGCGTACGCCTCGGGCCACAGCTCGGGCGCCGCCTCAGGAATGTGTGTGTCCGAGATCAGCCCGATGCGCATCCGACCACGCTACGAGACTGACCGGCGACGCGACTGGCTGGCGAGAAGACTGATTGGCCGGACAGCCAGTCGGGCCCGTGGTCAGCCGAAGCGGGTGCTGGACGGCAGGCGGGCGCCACGCAGCCAGTCCTGAGCATCGAGCGCTGCTCGGCCCGCTGGCTGGACGGTGCGCAGGAGGACCAGGCCGTCGCCCGTCGCGACCGCATCGTCGACCAGTGTCCCCGGCGGTGCCACAGCCTCGCCTGGCTGCACGGCCGCCACTCGGATGATGAAGCGCTCGCCGTCGAGCGTGGTCCACGCGCCGCCGACGCGGATCTGGCGGTCGATGAAGGCCGCCTGCTGGGACCAATCGATCTGGCGGTCCGCGGGGGTCAGCTTGTGTGCATAGGTCGGCTCGCCCGATTGGGATTGGGGCGTGCCGACGCCCCCGGCGAGCGAGCCTGCGAGGTGCTGAGCACCTTCTTGAGCAAGCCGGTTGCGTAGCTCTGCTGCAGTGTCGGCCGGTCCGATGGGCACTTCGTGGCGCCAGTAGACGGGTCCGGTGTCGAGCGTCGCCTCCAGCGCCATGAGTGAAACGCCCGTGCGATCGTCACCGGCCAGCAGCGCCCGTTCGACCGGGGCGGCACCACGCCAGCGCGGCAGCAGCGAGAAGTGCAGGTTGAGCATGGGCGTGGCCGCCAGCAGGTCGAGGCTGATGAGCTGCCCGTAGGCCACCACGACTGCGCAGTCGGCATCACAGCCCGCGAGGTCGGCCGGATCGTGGCCGACCGGCAGGTCCAGCTCTGCAGCCGCTGCCGCCACGGGGCTTGGAGCATCGCCGCCGCGGCGACTGCGACGGCGTGGT
This sequence comes from Acidimicrobiia bacterium, assembly GCA_022821985.1. Lineage (GTDB taxonomy): Bacteria > Actinomycetota > Acidimicrobiia > Acidimicrobiales > Poriferisodalaceae > Poriferisodalis. Next base: position 113,492 of record JAJECP010000021.1, on the reverse strand, counting down.
TCCCCCGTCACCACGACAGGGATCTCGAACCCGGCCCCGGCGAGCGCCTGCAAGGCCGGCACGGCGTCATCCGGGGTGCCAGCGAAAGCGATCCGGCGCGGCCGTGCTGGCGGCAGCGGCAAGCCGGGTGAGGTCATCGGATGCAGTCCGGCGAGACGGCAACGCGGGAGTGCTCAGTCCTCCGCGGCATTGCGGCCCACGAGCGGGACGGGGCCGGTTTCGACCGGTCCGTTGGTGCCGGACTGCAGCTGCGCGAGCTGGACTCGCCACTCCCGCAGTGCCTCCTTGCGCTCGGCCTTTTCGAGATGGTCGACGAGCAGCACGCCGTCGAGATGGTCCAGCTCGTGCTGGAACAGACGCGCCAGCAGCTCATCGGCCTCGATGCTGACCTCGCTGCCGTCGAGGTCGCGTCCGACGATGTGCACCTCTTTTGGACGGACAATCTCGAACGTCAGACCGGGCACCGACAGACACCCCTCGGTGTAGGTCCATTCGCCATCGCTCTCGACGATCTCGGGATTGATGAGCGTCTGGGGGCCGTCGCCCTCGTAGAGGTCGAAGATGAACAGGCGGCGCTGGATGCCCACTTGGGGAGCGGCGAGGCCGATGCCCTCGGCCTCGTACATGGCAGGCAGCATGTCGTCGACCATGCGCGCCACGCGGCCGTCGATGTCGGTGATCTCGGCGGCGCGCTGGCGCAGCACCGGATCACCCATCAGCCGGATCTCGAACGTGCCTCCCATGGATTTCGGAGGCTACCGGCGCGCCCGCGCGCGGCCCGTCAGGCCCGGAGCGGGTCAACCGCGACCCGCAGCCTCCCCGACGGCCGCTCGGCGGCTGCCAAGGCATCCAGCAGCACGTTCTGGTTGTCGCTACGGATGCGCCACGTTCCGTCGGCGGGTCCCGCAATGTCGAGTACCTCGGCGTGCAGGCCGGCTGACAGGTTCTCGACGTAGCCCGGGGCCGCTGCTCCCGACACGAGCGCCCACGCCGCAGCGGGCGGCTGGCGCATCGCCGAACGACGCTCGACCTCGGCACGCAGCCAATCGCTGGGATCGGCCTCGGCTGCCGCCGCCAGGACCGGATGATCAGGCAGCCGGGTCTGCACCAAGATGCTGCCGCTGCCCGAACGCGGGCCCACCAAGCGTGCCGCACGCACGAGCAGTGCGAAGGCCTCTTCACCGGCCCGGTAGCGGGGCGCCGTGAGTTCCTGGTCGAAGTCGACAAACGCAACCGCGTCTGCCGACGGCACCCGGTGCAGCACCGCCTCGGTACCGATGAAGAGCGCTGGCTGCCTCGCCTGTGGTCGCGGTTGCCGGCGACGCGACGATGCTCCGGCGCCAGCGTCGAGAGCACCGGGGCCGGTGCCGACGCTGGTTGCATCTGGCGCTGCACCACCGACCACCTGGATGACGGGGCGGCGGGCCAGGCGCTCCATTTCCTCGGCGACGCCCTTCACCCCGACCCGAGCACGCCGGAACTTCGTCGCTCCGCAGAACTCGCACACTGCAGGGCGGATTTCACCGCTGTCGGGGTCGGTGAACTGCTGCTTCTCGAGCCGCAGGGCACGGCCGCTCGTGCGCGAACGCGCCAGCTCGCCGCACGAGGCGCAGTATGCGAGACGCGCCCGACCGGTGCGGTTCAGCACGCACACCACGGTGCCGTCGCTGCGCAGCATCTCGGCGAGGGCTTCGCCGCACCACACCCCCGTCGCTGGGTCGTCTTGGCGCCGGTCTGCAATCTGCACTCGAGGCCACGCTTCTCGCTCATCTGGTCGAGGCGCGGTGGTGAGCGAGATCCTCGTGGACCCGCCCGCGGCATTGGCGATGTGGACGGCGTCCGGCGACGGCATGGGTCCCGCCAGCAGGCAACGGGCACCGTCGCGACGGGCCCGCTCAACCGCCACATCACGTGCATTCCAAGTGGGCGCAGCCTCTTCTTGATACGCCTCGTCGTGTTCGTCAAGCACGACCACCACGTCGAGCCGGCCGCTCGGGGCCCAGGCCCCGGCGCGGGTCCCCACAACCGCGTGTGCCGAGGCTGCCCCGGCCCAGTCGCGTGGAGCAAGCGCAGTTGACACGCCCGCTTGGCGCAGCCTGCCCACCAGCTGGGCCGCCCACGCCACGGTCGGCACGAGCACGAGCGAGCGACCGTGACGTACTGCTTCGACGACCAACGGCCATTCGTCGCCGCACGGACCGAGACGGACGACGGTCGGCAGCCCACCGCCGGCTGGCGCAGGGACGGCCGCGGCCAACGCATTTTCTACCCATTCGGGAGTTCCGGACGGGTCATCGGACACGCCCTTCGGCAGACGCACCGGACGGCTCGCTGGGAGACCCTTGACGACGCGATCCGGGCTCGCCGTGCGCAGAAAGCGAGCGCGGGTGCCGGCCCAGCGCCACGCGGCCCATCGGGCCAGCTCGACCACATGCGGAGGCGGTCCGACGCCGACAACGCTGCTGATCGGCGCCAATTCCAAGTCGGCGCGCATCGGTGCATCGAGTTCGGTAACCCAGCCACGCAGGCGACGGCGGTTGAGTACTACCCGCACGATGGTGCCGACGGTGATCGGCACACGCCCTGAGGCAAGTTCCGGCGGAAGGAGATACGTGAACTCGCGGTCGATGGCCGGCTCGTCAACCAGCACCTGCACCGCCTGCTGCATCGTTGCAGTCTGCCCCGCTCCAGCTGGGCGCCGAGCGTCGCTTTCACAACCCCGCAGCCCATGCGGGAACTCGTCGTGCTTCGATGGGGCGCGGTCGCGCCCGCCGGCTACAGACCCAGCGCGGACTTGAGGTCGTCGACGCGGTTGAGCTGCTCCCAAGGGAAGGTGTCGCCGTTGGGCACACGGCCGAAGTGGCCGTAGGCGGCCGTGGTCTGATAGATCGGCTGGCGCAGGTTCAAGTCGGCCAGCAGCGCCGCTGGCCGCAGGTCGAACACCTCGTTCACTGCCGCCGAAATGGCCTCCGGATCGACGTGGGCGGTGCCGAACGTCTCCACCAGCACCGAGACCGGGTCGGCACGCCCGATGGCATAGGCCACCTGCATCTCGCAGCGATCTGCTGCTCCGGCCGCCACGAGATTCTTCGCGACCCAGCGTGCGCCGTACGCCGCCGACCGGTCGACCTTGGACGGGTCCTTGCCGCTGAATGCTCCGCCGCCGTGGCGGGCGTAGCCGCCGTAGGTGTCGACGATGATCTTGCGCCCGGTGAGGCCGGCATCGGCGACCGGCCCGCCGCTCACGAAGCTGCCGGACGGGTTCACCAGCAGCTCGAAGTCGTTGTCGGCGAAGGCGGCAGGCAGGGTGGGGCCGATGACGTGCTCGAGCAGGTCGGGGCGCATCATGCCCTCGATCTCGATCCCCTCCCGGTGCTGGGCAGAGACGACGACCGTGCGCAGCGCGACCGGTTCGCCGTCGCGGTACTCGAAGCTCACCTGCGTCTTGCCGTCGGGGCGCAGGTAGGGGATGCAGCCCGACCGGCGCGCCTCGGTGAGCTGCTCGGCCATGCGGTGAGCCACATGGATCGGCAGCGGCATGAATGCGTCGGTTTCGCGGCAGGCGTAGCCGAACATCATCCCCTGGTCGCCGGCGCCTTGATCAGGGATGTTGTCTTCGTGCGCGGCTGCTTCGCTGCTTCCGAAAACTCCCTTGGTGATCTCCGGGGACTGCTCGTCGAGAGCGATCATCACGCCGCACGTGTTGCCGTCAAACCCGAGTTCGCCATGGTCGTAGCCGATGCCGGTGATCGTGTTGCGCACCACCCGCGGGATGTCCACGTAGGCCTCGGTGGACACCTCGCCTGCTACGACGACCAGGCCGGTGGTGACCAATGTCTCCACTGCCACCCGGGCGTGATCGTCCTCGGCGATCAGGGCATCGAGGATGGCGTCGGAGATCTGGTCGGCCATCTTGTCGGGATGGCCCTCGGTCACCGATTCTGAGGTGAAGGTCCACTGGTTCACCGTGGCTCCCGATTCGGTCATGTTCTGTCGGTCGTCTGGGCCTGTCGCTGCCGCTACTCCGAGCAGCGCGGCAAGGCTAGACGAACGAGGTCGCGACGCAGCAGAGGGTGCGCCGGCGCAGAGAACTACTGGCGCAACTCGGCGACGGTGTCGAGGACGGCGTCGGCGACTTCGCGCTTGGAGCAGATCGGCAGCGGGCGCACGGTGCCGTCGGCCAGCAGGATGGTCACGATGTTGGTGTCGTGCGCGAAGCCAGCGCCGGCTGCCGAGACGTCGTTGGCCACCATGACATCGAGGTTCTTGCGAGCCAGCTTCTGAGCGGCGTTGTCAAGCACATCGGCGGTCTCGGCAGCGAAGCCCACCAGCACCTGGCCCGGCGGTTTTGCGGCCCCGAGACCGGCGAGGATGTCCTTGGTGTGCTCGAGCACGATGACCGGGGCTCCGGTGCTCTCGGCGGGGCTGCTTTTCTTGATCTTCTGCGGCGCAACGTCGGCTGGCCGGAAATCGGCCACTGCCGCCGCCATGATGATCACGTCGGCGCCTGCATGTGCCGCCACGGCGGCCTCCATCTCGGCAGCCGACTCGACTCGAACCTCTTGCACGCCTTCGGGTGGCGGGAGCGGGGCGCTCGTCACCAGCGTCACCTCGGCGCCACGATCGCGGGCGGCAGTGGCAATGGCGTAGCCCTGCTTGCCCGATGACCGATTGCCAATGAAGCGAACCGGATCGATGGCCTCCCGGGTGCCGCCGGCGCTGACGGTAACGCTGACGCCGGCGAAGTCGCGGCGTGGCGGCGTCGGCTCGTGGGCGGGGTCTCGTTCGGGCAGCGCAGCGAGCACCTCGCTGACGGCTTCGAAGATCGTGGCCGGCTCGGCAAGACGGCCGGTGCCGATGTCGCCGCCGGCGAGACGGCCGGCCTCAGGCACCACCATGTGCACGCCCCGGCCGGTGAGCACCTCGATGTTGTGCTGCACGGCAGGGTGCTCCCACATCTCGGTGTGCATGGCAGGGCAGACCACGACCGGTGCCCGCGTGGCGAGCAGCGTGGCGGTCAGCAAGCCGTCGGAGATACCCGCGGCGTAGCTGCCGATGACACGTGCCGTAGCGGGTGCCACGACCACCACATCGGCCGTCTGACCCAGCGTGGTGTGCGGAATCGGATCGTCCTCGCCGAAGATCGATGTCTGCACGCGCTCGCTGGCGAGGGCGTCGAAGGTGGCCCTGCCGACGAAACGCTGTGCGGCTGCGGTCATCACCGGCACGACGTGCGCGCCGGCGTCCATCATGAGTCGGCACAGGATCACTGCTTTGTACGCAGCGATGCCACCGCTGACGCCGAGCACCACGCGGCGCCCGGCGAACGGAGACGCCGCAGCGTCAGGCAAATCAGGCCTCGAGGTCGGGAACCACTTCGAGCATGGCTGCGTCAGCCTCCGCCGCGGCAAGCGCTTCGGCCTCCAGCCGTGCTCGCTCCTCGGGGTCGAACCGCTCGAACGTGATCTTGTCGGCGTCGATCTCCTCGAATGCGATCGACAAGGGCTTGCGGGCAACCGAGGCAACCTGCGGGGGCACAACCGAGCCGATGCCACCGTCGAGCTGGTTGTAGTACGAGTTGATCTGCCGCGAGCGCATGGCAGCGAGGCTCACCAGCGTGAACTTCGAGTCGACCTTGGAGAGCAGGTCTTCGAGCCCTGGGGTGATCATGGTGTCGGTTGACTCAGTCATCGCGAAACGCAGGCTACCGGCGGGACCGGGTTCGCTCCACGAATGCGGCGATCTCCGACACCGTGCTCGAGATGTCTCGGTTCACGACGATGAGATCAGCCATCCGGTAGCCGACAGGCAGCTCCTCGTCGGCCTTGGCGAGCCGGCGTGCCACGTCTGCATCGGGGTCGCCCCGGCGGCGCATGCGTCGCTCCTGCTCGGCGCGGCTCGGCGGCAGCACCATGATCACCAGGGCAGCAGGATCACGGTTGCGCACCGACACAGCGCCCTGAACGTCGATTTCGAGCACCAGATCGCGGTCGAGATCGGGCGGCGGCATCGGGGTGCCGTAGCGGTACTCGAAGAAGTCGGCCCACTCCAGGAACCCGCCTGCTGAGATGCGTGCATCGAACTCCTCGGCCGTCACGAACGTGTAGGCCTCGGCTGGCTCCCCCACCCGGCGAGGGCGGGTGGTCCAGGATCGGCTCAGCAGCAGCGTGGGGTCTTGCGCTACCAATTCGGCCACGATCGTGCCCTTGCCGGCGCCGCCCGGCCCGCACACCACGTACAGCGTGACGCCCCAAGGCGCGGCGGGACTCGCAGCGCCGCTGGGCGCCGGGTCGGTCATGCGACTGTCTTCACGCGCCTGAGGCGGAATCCTGTGCGAAATGCTCGCTCAAACGGCGCCGCTGCGTCTCGCCGAGACCTCGCAGTCGCCGGTTGTCGGCGATGCCAATCTCAGCCATCAGTCGGCGGGCCTTGACCTTGCCGAGACCGGGCATCGACTCCAAGGCAGCGAGTGCCTTGAGCTTGCCGACGTTCTCGACAGTGTCGGCTTCGGCCAGCAACTCGTCGAAGGTGAGCAGGCCCATCTTCAACCGATGCTTGACGTTTGCGCGGACCTCGCGGGCCTCCTTGGCCTTGGCCAGCGCCTCGGCACGCTGCTCGTCACTCAGTTCAGGCAGCGGACTCATTGAGGTGCAGTGTAGCTATGCGCCAGATATGCCCTAGGGACACCGGGCTCGATGGCGGCGAGGCTTACGGCGAACCCAGGGCGGCAGCAACCTCGGCGACGATGGCTGCCGCTGCTGCGTCCGGATCGGGCGCTGCGGTGACCGCTCGGCCGATGACGAGCACGTCGGCGCCTGCCGCCAGTGCCGACGCCGGCGTGGCGACGCGGCGTTGATCGGCGGACGGCGCACCGGCAGGCCGAATGCCCGGGACCACCCGAAGCATCCCCGGCACCGTGTCGATCACGACGGGAAGATCAGGTGCGGCGCACACGACGCCGCCACAGCCGGTTCGCTCGGCCAGCTGCGCTCGATCCATCAGCACCTCCGACGGGGCGTCTGCGTCGGAGGTGAGCACGGTGACGCCGAGCGCGATCGGCGCGTCGGGGCCCGGGTCAGCGTCGGCAGTGCTCGAGGCGGCATCACCAGCGCCGCGGTGTGCGGTGGCCGCACCCTCGCTCAAGCCACGGGCACCCGCGGCCAGCATCTCCGGCCCACCCTGGGTGTGCAGGGTGAGCAGCCAGACCCCTAACTCGCCCGCACAGCGAGCAGCGTGCTCCACGGTGTTCGGTATGTCGTGGAGCTTGAGATCCAAGAACACGCGGCTGCCCGCCGACACGATGTCGCGGACGACCGCGGGGCCCTCAGCGAGGAACAGCTCGAGACCGACTTTCATGACACCAAAGTCAGCCCCGAAACGCTCCACGAGCGCCATGGCAGCGGCCCGGTCTGGCACATCGAGCGCGAGAGCCAAGCGATCACGCGCGGGGTCTCGCCCGAGCACCGATGCCGTTGCAGTGGCCGTTGGCGGGTTCACGTGGTTTCCCTTGTGTCGTTTGCCGTCCGGTGGGCGCGTCCCGTCAGTGAGGCTGCAGAGCGGATACCGTGCCGCCCGCACCAGCGCTGCAGCTCGTCCAGCACTTTGCGAGGTGCCCGAGGGTCCCAGAACGACGCAGTTCCGACCTGGACCGCACTGGCGCCAGCAGCCATGAGCTCCACCGCATGCTCCCCTTTGGCCACGCCGCCGACGCCCACGATCGGCACGCCGCCGAGCGCCGCACGGACGTCGTAGATGGCCCTCACCGCAACCGGGCGGATGGCCGGACCCGACAGCCCCCCGCCGCCCTTGCCGAGCGTCGGTTGCGCGGTGACCGGGTCAATCGACATCCCGAAGACGGTGTTGATGAGCGTGAGGGCCTCGGCTCCGGCGCCCAAGGCAGCCTCGGCGATCTCGACGAGATCGGTGACGTTGGGGGTGAGCTTCGCCCATACGGGCACACCCGCAGCAGTCGAGGCAGCGATGGCATCAGCCGTGGCCGACGGATCGCACGCGAACATCTGGCCCCGCCCTTCAAGGTTCGGGCAGCTGACGTTCACCTCCAGCGCCGTGAGCCCGGCACCCGCGAGCGCCGCTGCGGCCGTGGCGTAGTCGGCGACCGTGCGGCCCCAGATGCTGGCAACCACCCGGGCGCCCGTGCGGGCCAGGCGCGGCAGCTCGTGCTCGACCCATTGGGAGACTCCCGGATTCTGCAGCCCGACAGCGTTGAGCATCCCCGCCGCGGTGCCCACTACCCGCGGTGCCGGGTTGCCGGCCCAGGGAAATGGCGAGAGCGACTTCGTCACGGTCGCCCCGAGCGATGCCAAGTCGAGGTACGAGCCGAGCTCGTTGCTGTAGCCGGCAGTGCCGGACGCCGTCATGACCGGGTTGGGCAGCTCCACGCTGCCGACTCGCACTGCCATGTCGACGCCTCCGCCCCGGATGGCTCGGGGCAGCGAATCAGGCATGCTCGCGTCGCATCGACGCATCGAGTTCTGCGTGGAACTCCTGCAGCGGCCGTACCTGCAAATCGCTGGCGAGCCACTCGCGCAGGCCCATCGCCGCAGCACGGGCCGCGGCCACGGTGGTCAGGCACGGAACGTGATGCGTGCGTGCCGCCGCCCTGATGTGGCGGCCGTCGATCTGGGCACCCCGTCCTCTTGGCGTGTTGACCACAAGCTGGATGCGACCCGCAGCGATGAGCTGCACCGAGTCCTCGCCGGGCGAGGTCTCGTGTCCATCCACCGACAGCTTCGCCACTTCGGTCGCGACAGCGACGCCGTTGCCGCGCAGGTAATCGGCGGTGCCGGCCGTCGCAGCGATATCGAAGCCGAGCTCGGAGAGCACACGGGCCGCCTCGAGTCCCTCGGGCTTGTCGCGGTCGGCCAGCGTGAGCAGCACCGTGCCGCCCGACGGAAGCGCGTCGCCTGCGGCGATCTGGCTCTTGGCGAACGCCAGCCCGAAGGTGGCGTCGATGCCCATGACCTCGCCCGTCGAGCGCATCTCCGGGCCGAGCACGGTGTCCACCGAGGGGAACCGGCCGAAGGGCAGCACGGCTTCTTTCACGGCGACATGGCGGGGCGACGTCGCCCGTCCGTCGGCATCTGCCGTTGCGCCATCGGCGGGCAGCTGGCCATTGCGGGACCAGCCGGGCAGCATCCCGTCTGCGACGAGCTCGTCGAGCGTCTCGCCCGCCATCACTCGCGATGCGGCCTTGGCCAGCGACACACCGGTGGCCTTCGCGACGAACGGGACCGTGCGCGACGCCCGCGGGTTGGCCTCGATCACGAACACCTCGCCGGCCTTGACGGCGAACTGCACGTTCAACAGCCCCACCACGCCGAGCGATTCGGCCAGGCGCTGGGTGTAGGTCACGATCGTCTGCTGGGTCTCGGCGCTGAGGCTCGGCGGCGGGATGGCGCACGCGCTGTCGCCCGAGTGCACGCCCGCCTGCTCGACATGCTCCATGATCCCGCCGAGCATCCACGCGCCGGTGCGGTCGCGCAGCGAGTCGACATCGACCTCGATGGCGTCTTCCAGGAAGCGATCCACGAGCACGGGACGTTCCGCCGACAGGCCTCCTTCGCGGCCCAGCGAGGAGAACTGCGCCAGCTCGGCCATGCTGGCGGCGAGCTCGTCGTGGTCGTACACCACGGTCATGGCCCTGCCCCCGAGCACGTAGCTGGGTCGTACAAGCGCGGGAAAGCCGATGTCGTCACAGATCGCAGCCGCCTCGGCAGGTCCGGCTGCGGTGCCGCCCGGCGGTTGCGGGATGGCGAGCGCGACGCACAGCGCGTTCCAGCGCTCACGGTCTTCGGCCAAATCGATGGAGTCGGCGGGCGTGCCGCACACCAGCTCGGCGGGCAGCTCCGATGCCAGCTTGAGCGGAGTCTGACCGCCGAGGCTCACGATGACGCCGACCGGATCCTCGGCATCGATGATGTTGAGGACGTCTTCAGTGGTGAGTGGCTCGAAATACAGGCGATCGGAGGTGTCGTAATCGGTGGAGACCGTCTCGGGGTTGCAGTTGACCATGACGGTCTCGTAGCCGGCGTCGCGCAGGGCGAAGCTGGCGTGCACGCAGCAGTAGTCGAACTCGATGCCCTGGCCGATGCGGTTGGGCCCCGAGCCCAGGATGATCATGCGGGGGCGGGTGCCGGGGCGGATCTCGTCCTCGTCCTCGTAGGTGGAGTAGTGGTACGGCGTGCGGGCGTCAAACTCGGCGGCGCACGTGTCCACCGTCTTGAACGTGGCGCGCACGCCCGCTTCGAGGCGCGCAGCGCGCACCTCGGCTTCGCCGGTTCCCCACAGCCACGCGAGCTGCGCGTCGGCGAAGCCAAGCTGCTTGGCGCGCTTCCACGCACGCCGGTTGAGCTGCCTGGGGCTGCCGGCCGCTTCGAGCGCCGCCCGTTCGTCGATGATGGCGAGCATCTGGTCGACGAACCACGGGTCCACGCCGGTGGCGGTGCTGACCTCGTCAGGATCGGCGCCCCTGCGCAGCAGCTCTCCCATCTCGAAGACCCGTTCGGGCGTGGGAGTGGCGATCGCGTCGAGCAGCTCGGCCGTCGTGCGCTCGGCGTACTGCGTTTCGCCTGCGTCGGCATTCAGGCCGAAGCGGCCCTGCTCCAGGCTGCGCAGCGCCTTCTGCAGGCTCTCGGGGAAGGTGCGGCCGATGGCCATCACCTCGCCGACGGATTGCATCTGCGGGCCGAGCACCGGCGCGGCACCGGGCAGCTTCTCGAAGGCCCAACGGGGGATCTTGGTGACCACGTAGTCGATGGTCGGCTCGAAGCTGGCGGGCGTCTCGCCGGTGATGTCGTTGGTGATCTCGTCGAGCGTGTAACCGACGGCGAGCCGGGCGGCGATCTTGGCGATCGGGAAGCCGGTCGCCTTCGACGCCAGGGCGGAACTGCGGCTGACCCGCGGGTTCATCTCGATGATGATCTGCTCCCCGTTGGCGGGGTTCACTGCGAACTGCACGTTCGAGCCGCCGGTCTCCACGCCGATGCGGCGGATGCAGGCAAAGGCCGCATCGCGCATCTGCTGGTACTCCACGTCGGACAGGGTCTGGGTGGGAGCGACCGTGATCGAATCGCCGGTGTGCACGCCCATGGCGTCGAAGTTCTCGATGGAGCAGATCACCACGCAGTTGTCGGCGCGGTCGCGCATCACTTCGAGCTCGAATTCCTTCCAGCCCTTCACCGACTGCTCGATGAGGATCTCGCTGATCGGGCTGGCGTCGAGGCCTGCGGCTGCGGCGGTTTCGAACTCGGCGGCAGTGGTGGCGAAGCCGGTGCCCTCCCCGCCCAGGATGTAGGCGGGACGGATGATGACCGGAAGGCCGATCTCGTCGATCGCCCGACGGGCCTCGTCCATCGAGTGCGCTATGGCCGAACGAGCGCAGCGCAGGCCGATCTCGGTCATCGCCTGGCGGAATCGGTCGCGGTCCTCGGCGGTGTTGATGGCCTGTTCGGACGCGCCGATCATCTCGACGCCGTAGCGGTCGAGCACGCCGCTGTTGGAGAGCTCGGTGGCGAGGTTCAGCGCCGTCTGGCCGCCGAGCGTGGGCAGCAGCGCATCCGGGCGTTCGCGGGCGATGATCGCCTCGAGCACGGCCGCGTCGAGCGGCTCGACATAGGTCGCATCGGCGAACTCGGGGTCGGTCATGATCGTGGCCGGGTTCGAGTTGGCCAGGACCACCCGGTAGCCCTCTTCGCGCAGCACCCGGCAGGCCTGGGTGCCCGAGTAGTCGAACTCGCAGGCCTGGCCGATCACGATGGGCCCCGAGCCGATGATGAGGATCGAGTCGATGTCGTCGCGGCGCGGCATCAGCCGGCCTTGCCGTGACTGCCGGCGCCGTTGGGGGTTCCGCCCCAGAACGACGACATGAGGCCGGCGAAGCGGTCGAAGAGGTAGCGCGAGTCGTGCGGGCCGGGGCTGGCCTCGGGGTGGTACTGCACGGCGAACGCGGGCAGGTCGCGGCAGGCAAAGCCTTCGAGCGATCCGTCGTTCAGGCACACGTGCGTCTCGTCCACGCCGGGCACCGAGCCGGATTCGATGGCGAAGTTGTGGTTCTGGCTGGTGATCTCGACGCGGCCCGTGGACTCGTCGCGCACCGGCACGTTGCCCCCGTGGTGGCCGAAAGGCAGCTTGTAGGAGCGGCCGCCCAGCGCGAGGCCGAGCACCTGCTGGCCGAGGCAGATGCCGAAGATCGGCACCCGGTCGAGCAAATCGCCGAGCGCGCCGATGACGCTGCCCGCCATCTCGGGGTCGCCCGGGCCGTTGGAGAGGAACACGCCGTGGGGCTCGCGTGCAAGCACCTCGTCCGCGGTGGTGTGCGCCGGCACCACCTCGACAGTGGCGATGCGCCCGAGGTTGACAGCGATGGCGCGCTTGATGCCCAGGTCGTAGGCCACCACTCGCCACGGCCCGTCGCCAGCGGAGTACGGCTCGGCAGTGGTGACCTCGCCGACGAGATCGACACCGGCGGTGCCAGGCTCGGCGCTGGCCGCGGCCGCGATGTGTTGCAGCGCCTCATCGTCGGGCGCGGGCCCGAACGCACCGGGCATCGCGCCGTGATCGCGCACATGGCGTGTCAGGCGGCGCGTGTCGACGCCCGCAATGCCGGCGATGCCGTGACGGGTGAGATAGGCGTCGAGATCGCTGTCGGAGCGCCAGTTGGAGCGGCGGCGGGCCAGGTCGCGGATGACGACGCCCCGGCAGAAGGGGCGGCGAGACTCGGCGTCGACGCCAGTGGTGCCGTAGTTGCCGATGTGGGGATAGGTGAACGCGATGATCTGGCCTGCGTAGGAGGGGTCGGTGATGACCTCCTGGTAGCCGGTCATCACGGTGTTGAACACGACCTCGCCCGATGCGATCCCACCCGAGGGGCCCAAGGGCGCGCCGATCATCTCGCCCTCGAATGTGGTGCCGTCGGCGAGCACGAGTGCGCCGGCGGTGGGAGCGGCGGGGTTGTCTGCAGCTGGGGTCATCGGGTGTTTCCTGCGGCGAGCGCAGCGACGGTACCGGCAGTGCTGCACGGCGCACCGTCGGCCACCACCAGGCGGCCAGCGACAACCGTTGCCGTCACCATCACGCTCATCTCGCGGCGGCGGTGGGGCGTGTTGCGAGCCATCGAGACCGAGCCGCGCTCTGCCAGCGTCCAGGGTCGGCCGAGATCGATGACCACGAGGTTCGCCGGCTGGCCGGGCTCGATCGCTCCACCGCCGAGATGGGTTGCACTGGCCAGTTCGGCAGGTCGCCAGGCGAGCGCTTCCAACGCCGTCTCGACGCTGATGTCCTGGTGGCCCAGGACGAGTGCGGCACAGGTCTCCAGCGCCGCCACCCCGGGCGGTGCCTCGTCGAAGGGCAGGTCCTTCGCCTGCGGCGGTACCGGCGAGTGACCGCTGACCACCGCATCGATGGTGCGGTCGTTGACGCCGGCGATCAGCGCTTCCCGATCCAGCGCCGTGCGGTAGGGCGGCTCGGCCCGCATGAGCGTGTCGTAGCCGTCGACGTCAGCATCAACGAAGAGCAGGTGCTCGGCGGCAACCGACGCTGTCACGTCGATGCCCTCGGCCTTGGCGGCACGCACCAGCTCGACCGTGCGGGCGGCGCTGATCCGGTCGAGGTGCAGCCGGCCCCCGGTGAGCCTCGCGACGCCGACCGCAGCGCCGGCTGCCAGCTCTTCGGAAGTTGCCGGTTCCCCGGCCAGGCCCATGCGTGCCGACACTGCGCCTTCGGCCATGGCAGCAGTGCCGCCGAGATGGGCTGTGGCCGGGCGCACCGACACGGTCCCGCCCAGCGGCCCGGCGTACTGCAGGGCCCGGCGCAGCAGACCGATGTTGGACAGCGGCCCCACGTCGGTGAACCAGCCGACGCCGGCGTCGGCCAGTTCGGCCATCGGCGACAGGCGCTCCCCTGCCCGGTCGGCGGTGATCGTGGCAGCCGCAATGACGGCGCAGTATCCGCCGGACGCGTTGCGGCGCAGCTCGGCGAGCTGGCCCAGCCGATCGAGCGGCGGGTCGGTGTCGGGCTGTGCGAGCAGTGCCGTGAAGCCGCCGAGCGCCGCGGCCGCGGTGGCGGTGGCGACGGTCTCGGCCTCCTCGTTGCCGGGCTCGCCGAGGCGGCTGAACAGGTCGACCAGTCCGGAGGCGATCACGCACCCGGTCGCATCGATGACCTGAGCCGAACCGTTGCGGCTCGTGCCGGGAGGATCAACAGAGGCGATCTGGCCGTCGAGCACGGTGATGTCTGCATGCCGCCGACCGGTGCGCTCGACGATCTCGCCGCCTGCGAGAAGCAACGACCTGCGCGCATCAACGGAACTTCCCTCGGCGCTGCTCATTGTTTCCCGCTCTTGTTCGCTTCGCTCACGGGCCGCTCGGGCCGCGGCTTCGCCATTCGGCTCAGCCTCTCGGCCTCACTTGCGGCCGGCGACCGATGCTCCGTCATCTCAGACACCGCCTCCGCCCGTCAGCTCCGCCTCTGAGGGTGCGGCATCGGGTGGGCCGTCTGCATGGGGCAGGGCTGTGCCTGATCCGATCAGGCGGAACAGCACTGCCATGCGGGCGGCCACGCCGTGCGACACCTGCTGGGTGACCAGCACCCGGCTGGCGGCCAGGTCTTCCAACACCGCACCTGCGATCTCGATGCCGCGGTTCATCGGCCCGGGGTGGGTGATGACCGCATCGGAGCGCAGGCGCTGGGCGCGTTCGGCGGTGAGGCCGTAGCGGGCCACGTACTCGGGCACCGAGCCGATCAGGCCGTCCGCCATGCGCTCGCGCTGGCAGCGAAGCAGCCCCACCACATCGAGCTCGTCGAGCACGCCGTCGAGACTGTGCGAGATCTCGACGCGCTTGGCTGCGTCGGCCGGGAGCCAGCAGTCGATCCAGTCACGCGGCTGCGCCGGCAGCAGCGTGGGCGGTGCGACCAGCACGATGCTGGCAGCGAGCGCCGTGTAGGCCTCGATGTCGCTGCGGGCGACGCGGCTGTGGACGATGTCGCCGACGATGCCGATCCGGAGCCCTGCCAGCGTGGGTTCATCGGCGGCCTCGGCGCCCGGCTGGCCGTCGGCCATCGGGCTGAAGTGGCGCCACAGCGTGTAGGCGTCCTGCAAACCCTGGGTGGGATGGGCATGCCACCCGTCGCCACCGTTGAGCACTGCGACGCCATCGTCGGCCCAACGGGCGATCTGGGCAGGCACGCCGGCGCTGCGATGGCGCACAACGGCGGCATGGATGCCCATGGCCTGGACGGTCTCGAAGGTGTCGCGCAGCGATTCGCCCTTCGCGAGCGACGACGAGGCCGCGGAGAAGTTGAGCACGTCGGCCGACAGCCGCTTGGCGGCGGTCTCGAAGGCCAGCCGGGTGCGGGTGGATTCCTCGAAGAACAGCGTGGCGACGGTGCGGCCGCGCAAAGCGGGCACCCGAGGGATCGGCCGGCGGCCCACCTCGACGAAGCGGTCGGTGAGCGACAGCAGCTCGGAGATGCCCTCGGTACCGAGCTCGCCCAGGGTCAGCAGGTGCCCGCTCACTTGCGCATCTCCCCCAGCAACACGCCCTCGAGCGTGACGTCCACCATCTCCTCGCGGCTGGTGGGCAGGTTCTTGCCGACGAAGTCGGGGCGGATGGGCAGCTCGCGGTGACCGCGGTCGATCACCACGGCGAGCTGCACCGCACGGGGCCGCCCGAAGTCGTTCAGGGCATCGAGCGCTGCACGGATGGTGCGGCCGGTGTAGAGCACGTCGTCGACCAGCACCACCGTCATGCCGTCGAGGTCGAAGGGGATGTCGGTGACGGCTTCGGCCATGACGGGGCGAAGGCCGATGTCGTCGCGGTGCATCGCCACGTCGAGCGTGCCGAAGGGCACGTCGGTGCCGTCGATCTCGAACAGCAGGCGCACGATCCGCAGGGCGATCTGCACGCCGCCGGTCTGCAGGCCCACCACGAGGACTTTGTCGAGACCCTCGTTCCGCTCGATGATCTCGTGGCTGACACGGGTGAGTGCCCGGTGGACGCCGCTGGAATCGAGAATGGTGGTCCGGGCAACGAAAACGCCCCCATACGGGGGCGTCATGCGTCGCTCGCGGTCTGCCACGCGCAGGTCCTTCCTGTCCGTACGAGCCTCACCGGACCCGCTTCACGGTCAGAACCGCACCCTAGCGCGGGCCTCCCGCGACCCGGCGCGCAGTTTCGCGCTCGCGCAGCGGCAATTCGTCAGGATTCGAGTGCGCTGAGGGTGCCCGCCCCGTCCTAACGGGCTTCAACGAGACCGTACGTCTCGCGTGCCTCCTGCTCGTCCAAGCCCAGAATCTCGCCGATCCGACACCACGTGGCACCGTCGGCCCGCGCCTTGCGGACTGCGCTGTCGACTTCGCGTTCGCACTGCGCTCTGGCCCGCGCTGCGCGCCTGAGCAGGTACTCCGAAATAGCGCCCTGCTCTACTTGGGAGGGATCGAGGTTCTCGAACCAAGCCGCGATCTCATTAGCCTCCGCGAGGATCTCGGCGACTGGACGACGAGCGGTGCTCATGGCAAAAACCTATCCCGCGCCGGCATCGCATGGATGATGATGTCGTGCTCCTCGCCCGCCTCGACACCGATTTCCAAGAGGTTCCCACTCCAGTCGCCGCCGACCAGCAGCACACGGTCGCCTTGTAGGTACCCCCTGATCGGGTTGCGATACGCATGCATGATGTCCTCCTCGGAGATGCCGTGCTTGAAGGCGCTCGCCGCGATGATCGGGATCACGGTCTCACGGAGTGGAACGTGACGAGGCGCAGGCGGGCAGGTCTGTTCCGGCCAGGTCGGCGACGTCGAGTGCTTGGAGGCTGAGTGCGTGACGGCCGTGGGCTGGGGTGAGACCCCGCAGCATCACGGGCGACCAGGCCAGCGAGACGTCAGCTTGGACGGCATCGCCACGTCGGCAGACCGCGCAGGCCGGAGCGGAGCAGCCCGGAGGCGGCACACAACGGCGGCTGGGTTCGTTGCTCACGGCGCACAAATCGAGCGTGCTGATCGCGATCCGGCGGGCCTCGTCGGCAGCCTGATTCCGCAGACTCATGACCTGCGCTGTGTCGGCAGCGGCGGCGCTGAACAGCGCAGACATCGCTGCAAGTGCGAGCGCGATGAAGGGTGTACTCACGACTAGAGCCCGGGTGTCGGCGAGATTGGCATGGCGATACGGGCACCAACCACGTCGGTGAAGAACGGCGAAACTGCGAGCGGACAGGTCACGTCGACCGTCACAGCAGCAGGATCAGTTTGAGCGGGAAGGCGGTGGACAGCCGCGGTGACGCTGAAGCGCCGATCGGCGGTGTCACAGTCGGCGATGGCCGCAGCGCCGACGACACGCTCGGCGATGCCTGCGGCGTGCCGATCGACGTCGGCACTTGTGGCGGTGGCTGGTGGGGATGCGAGCGCACTGGCCGCGTAGTGCGCCGCTTCGACGCTCGCCGCCCGGATCGATCCTGACGCACGGGTGGCGTCGCCGGAGTAATCCACCAGCCAGATGCCGAACACCAGCACCGCTGCTGCGCTGAGCATGCCGACGGCTTCATCCATGACCACACCTCTTCCCAGCGAACGACGCTGGATTCAGCACGGCGGTGCCACCGGCGCCCACAGCGCTGGGCCCTCGCCAGATGGCGGACGGCGACAGGCCACACCGAGCGCCTCGCCGTGGCTGAGCCAACCGCGAGGCGAGACTCGCACCGACACAATGACCGAGCACGTCGGGTCGGCCTGCACCTCGACGGCGATGGGCTGGACGGCGGCGAGCTGCGCCGCTCGGTCCACCGCGACTCGAGCCGCCGTGATGGTCGCGTCGACCGGCAGGTCTGCCGCAGTGCAGTCCCAATCGGGCGGCACCAGGTCGATGACTGCGATGGCCGCGGCGTCGGCCGCGCCCTGCGCCGCCGCAGCGCCGACCTGGCTGCTGAACATCGAGATCACCAGTGCCATGAACACCACCAGCACGCTGAACAAGCGCAGGATCGAAAGCGAGCTGTCCACGTGGCCTCACCGCATGCATGTCGATCGGACTAGAGGCGTGCGAGGCTTGCCGACCACGCACGCACATGCACCGCATCACCCACGAGCTTTCGCCTCTCGGATCGCACTTGTGGAGTCATGGCGTGCAAGTACGCCGTTATGACTTCGCCACGCATGCGTTGGAGCTCCAGTTGCCGTTGACGGCATCGCACAGGTTCTTGGTCGTGATCTTGCTGAAGTCGACGGTGCTGTCGTGAGCTTGCGGCGCGTTGTTGCCGAGGGTTGTCCACATCACCGTCACCACGAGAATCGAGGCGGCGACGGCGGCGGCGATGAAGATCAGCTTGGTGACTGGTGAATCCATGTGTTTGCTCCTTGCCCGCTCCCGCGGGCGCTTGGGTTCGTCGGGGTCGTCGAGATCGGCATACGGTGCCGCGCTCACACCGAGGGCAGCGTCATGACGACGGTCGCCATGACGACGGCCGAGGCCACGACGGCGAGCAGCGAGGCGGATGCGCCTACTGAGCGGGCGAGGCGGTCGATGGATTCGCGGCGGCGGTCGTCCATGGCTCGCACCACACGGTCCAGGACGCGGTCGAGCAACTCGGAGGCCGCAGCGCCCGAGCGCTCGGCTGCATCCACGGTGCGCAGCAGCGACGCCGTCGGCGAATCGCCGAGCTGCGCCGCCACGGCAGCCAGCGGATCGCGCCCGCCGAGCACGGCTGCGTTGACGGCGCCAGCGGCGGGTGCGAATGCCGGGTCGCTGACGCGCTCAGCCGCGTCGAGCACCGCCACGCTGATCGGATGCCCCGCCGCAACGAACAGGCGAATGCGGCGAAGCCACAGCAGCACAGCGCCGTCGGCACGGCGCCGGTGACCTGCCAGCACGGCACTGGCCATGAGACCCGGCACCGCCCACGCCGCCACGACCGCGGCCAGCAGCGACCATGCCAGGGACGTCTCCGGCGAGGCGCCCCCGCCCGCCGCCATCCGGCCAGCCGCCACGAATCCGATGCCGATGGTGCACACCGCCACGATCGACGTGAGGCTCGCGAGCCGGGACGGGCTCCAACCCAACGCCGTCAGCCGGCGGCGGTTCCGGCGACGACGCTCGCTCGACGCGAGCAGCCCGACAGCCGCACACGCGCCGGCGCCGGCCATGAGCCACATGCCGAGCACGCCCAACGGCAACCAGGGAACACTCATCGAAGCAACTCCGGTGCCGACGGCGCCGAGCGAGGCGACGGCCCGCTCATGGGAGCGTTTCCCCGAGCCATTGCTTCCGGCGACCTGACGGCACCCTCACCGGAGCACCTCCCAGGCGGCACTCAGGGGCCGGACGCTGATGGCCACCGCGACCACGGTCGCGGCCAAGCCGACACGCTGTCCCTGCGTTCCCGACAGCCACTCCCACGCATCGGGGCTGACCAGCGCGCTGCCGAGGGCGACGGCGGCCCCGAGGGCGGCTGCGAGCCCCAGCTGGGGCAAGTTGGCGGCGACATGCCGGTGAAAGTGCCGTGCAGTGGAGGCGGCCTCGGCGGCCTCGCCCTCCAGCACCCCCAGGATCGGTGCCCATTGACCACCGCTGGCTGCGGCGACCGCTACGACATCAGCCAGCCACGCGGCAATCGGGCCGTCGGATCCAGCCGCGAACTGCTGTGCCGCTGCCTCGACACCGACGTTGCGGCACTCATCGACAAGCTTGGCCGCTGTCTGGGCGATGGGTCCGGTGGCCAGCGGTGCTGCGGTCTCGAGCGCGTCCACCACTGTGCGCGAGACCTGAGCCTGATTGGCCAGGATCGCCGCGAACTGGGCCACCGACTCTGCGGCATGGACGCGTTGACGGCTGCGGGCAATGCACGCAGCGCACCACGTGCCGATGCCGACCACCGCGCCTGCCAGACCGGCCGCCGCCGGCCCGAACGCCAGCCCAGCAACAAGTGCGACGGCGCCGGTCACGAGCAACGGCCAGCGGGGCGACTCCTCGCCGCGCGATCGGGGCCGAAGACCGGTGTTGAACAGCGGCCACAGCGCAGCCGCGCAGCCCACTGCGCCGAGCGCCCCGAGCTTCAGCACGCGGTGTCCTCGGCAACGAGCGGTTCATACGGCGGCGGGTCGTCAATCGGGATGAGCGGACCGGGATCCCACAGCACTCCCCGCGACAGCCCGTCGTCATGCGCGGGCGGACCCGGACGCGATCCTGCCGGCGGCAGTGGCTCGACTGGCAGATCCAGTGGCTCGTCGCTCGGTGGAGATTCCCCTGCTTGGGGACGCGACGCCGCGAGCGGTTCGGCGGCTGGAGGCTGGTTCTCTGCCGGGTGTAGTTCCGGCGCCGGCTGCGGCTGCGCGAGGATCGCCGCCGGCTGCGGCTGCGGCTGCGGCTGCGCGAGGATCGGCGGCTCGGCGGCCGCCGCTCTGGCGCCTGCATCGGGCGGCGACGCTGGCACATCGACGATCTGCGAGTACGCCGAGGGCAGCTCGGCGTCGCCGCCTGCTGCGGGGAGACCGGCAGACGCATACACCTCTGCCATACGACCCGCGGGGCGTCCGGCCGGGGTCGCCCACCGGTCGCCCGGTCGCAGCGCCCACAGGCAGGTCGTCGCGATGACCCCAGTGACATCGTCGATGCCGGTGAGCTGCGTAACGTCAGCGATGACCCGCTCACCAGCGTCATTGCGGCCCATCCAGACACACAGGTCGACTGCGGCGGCGATCTGGCGACGTGCGTAATCAGGTTCTGCACCTTCAGAGCAGGCATAGGCCACGAGCTTCTCCAGCACGCCCGTGCCCGGCTGCGAGTGCAGCGTCACCAGGCAGCCGTCCAGGCCCGAGGACATGGCATCCAGCAGCGCCTCGCAGCCCTCGCCGCGGATCTCCCCCACCACCAGCTTGGCGGCGTTCGCTCGCTTGGCATCGCGGATGTGGTCGGCCATCGAGTGGCGGCCGTGGCCGTCCTGATTGGCATCGCGTGTCAGCCGCTCGTAGGTGTTGGGATGGATGCCGTACTCCGCCAGCCGCAATTCGGGCGTGTCCTCGATGGTGTCGATGCGCTCGTGGTCGGGCACCGCCGCGAGCAATGCCTGACACAGCGTGGTCTTGCCGCCGCCCATCGTCGCCGCCACCACCACGTTGGCCCGCACCCTGCCCGCGACGGCCTCGATGAGCACGCTGCCGAGCTCGTTCGAGGCGATGCCCAGGTCGTCGAGACGCATGCGGCCCGCCATGTTCGAGCGGAGCACGACGTTGGGCGGGCTCGTCACGAACGCCTCGGCATGCAGGCGCCAGCGGTCGCCGACGCGCACATCCAGCCGAGGATCCAGCTCATCGAAGCGCTGAGGTCGATCGCCGGAATAGCTCGCCAGAAAGCGCACCGCCTCGATGAGATCGCTGTCCGCTGCGAACGGCGACGGCCGTCGCTCCACCCGGCCGTCCGCGTACTGCACCAGCATCGACTCACCGCCGCGAATCTGGAACTCCTCGATGCCGGGTTCATCGAGCAACTCTGAGAGCGCATCCGTGGCGGCGCGAGCGGCGGTGCGTCGTCGCACCGCGCCGTCGGTTCGGTCGAGTCGCTGCGGGGCGCATGCCGACGACGCCAACGAGCGCCCCAGCCGGTAGAGCTGCCGGTATGCGCTGCGGACGCCGACCCGCTTGATGCGCACCACCCGGCTCGCATCCAGCGCGGCGGACAACTCGCCGGTGGGATCACCGCGCCCGCCGTCGGCGGCCGGCAGCCACACTGCGATGCGCGGCACCCCGCTCGCGGCCGCCGCGTGCCACGCATGTGTGGCGCGAGGGCCACCGGCTGGACGGATTGCGGCACGGGCGGCAGTCACGCCGAGCAGCAGCAGCACCTCGCTGGAGGCGGCCGTCGCAGCCGCGATGGCATCGGGCTCGACCTCGCTGGTCAGCCACACCACGCACGGCTCGCCCCCGTCGTCCGGGCGCGGCATCGACACCACGTCGGCGGCGAGCCGGACCTGACCCGCAACGGCGGACAGTCCTGCCTGCAGCGCATCGCGGACCCAATCGCGCGTCGCTGGGTCCACAGCGTCGTCGCACAGCACAAGCAGCACTGCTCAGCCTCCCGCCGGATCATCGAACGGCATCGACGTCGCCCCGGTGCCGAACGCCGAGGAGACCGTGCGCACGGCCACCGGTGACCGGCACTCGGGCCAGCCGTCGGGCGGCGCCGGCCATACGACCAGTCCGTCGAGCTCTGCGGCACTCGCATAGCGCGCAGCGCTTTCCGCGTCGACGTGCACCACGATGCTGCCGTCCGCGCCGCCCGCCAACGTCGTCACGTCAAGCGCGCAGCCGCCCAGCACGCCTGACACGACAGCCCGGCTGCCAGCACGAGGACCGGGCTCGGGCCACGCGGAAGTGTCCGCGCTCAGGCGCAGAGCGGTACGCGCACCGGCAGCGGCGTCAGGCGGACCCAGCACGGTCGGCGTGACGAAGGTCCCCGCGGGGATGTCGAAGCCCACGACGCTGCCCGCGATCGAGTCAGGATCGGCGAACCGGCCGGCGAGATCCTGAGGAACTCCTGCGACCTCGAACGCACCTGGCGGCTGGCCTGCGAGCCACGCCTCCGAGGTCACCGCCACCAGCGCGTGCGGCGGCGCCTGGTGCGGGCGGCCCCACAGCCAGATCGCCGCTACGACAACGGTGACGATCACTGCCGAGACGCCGACCCGCCACGGCTCGATGCCGGGGCGTGTCGCGCCGGGCGAGGCCAGTGCCTGGTCGTCGGGTCCGATGGCGGGTCTGGACGACATCGTCACGTCCGCGCTCCGCTCTGCGTGACGGTCACCCGATCGTCCGCGTAGTCGCTCACCGGTCGGATCCAGTCCACGCCTGAGGCGAGCGTCGCCCAGCAGTCGCCAGCTGGTGGCTGGCCCCCGTTGGAGCCGGCCTGCCCCGGCATCGGAGCGACTTCGAAGCACACATCGAAGCGCCACGCGTATGCGGCAGGGTGCCCAAGCAGCCAGCCGCAGAGCGACGATGCCGTGGCCCCGGTGGCGTCGGCGACCGCGCAGGTGACCTCTGCGGGCGCGGCGCCGGGTCGGTGCCATTGGCGCAGGAGTTGCTGCTGGTCGGCACTCAGCGCATCCCAGCGGTCAACCAGGTGCTTGGCGCCGGGCTCGGCCTCGATCAACCGTCGCTCGGCGGCGATCCACGGCCGCAGCTCGGACCAAGCGGTGCGCAGTTTCGCAGCGGTCCACACACAGTTCGCATCACTGATCTGCAGGGTGCGATGCGCGCGCATCCAGCCGCGTCCGGGCGCCACCTGTACGAACCGTCCGCCGCCAGGCATGTCCGCCTGACCTGACGTGGCCACGCTCGCCGAGCGGACGTGCGATTCCCACGCCAGCGCAGCGTCATCGGCTGCGCTCAGCGGCAGTGGCGGAAGTGCCGGGCACTGCGGGTCGGGTGCTGCAGTGGTCGTCGTGGGCGGAGCGGAGGTACCGGGCGGACCTCCGGGGCCGCCGCCGCTGCCTCCGTCATCGTCATCGTCGCCCTCTTCACCTTCCTCGGTCTCCTCGTCATCTTCCTCGGTCTCGTCATCGTCCTCTTCCTCTTCTTCTTCTTCGTCGTCCTCGTCGTCCTCCTCGTCTTCCTCGTCGTCTTCGTTCTCCTCGTCCTCTTCCTTCTCCTCGTCGTCGTCATCGTCGGACTCGTCGTCGACGGGCCGGCAGGCGTAGTCGTACGAGCCGTTGATGCGCGTTTGCACGTACGGCGGCAAGGTGCCGAAGCTCGAGCAGTCGAAGATGCACACCCGATAGGTCTCTGCACCCCGATCTGGGTGGGCGTGCTCCTGGATCTGTGTGCCCGCCAGCTCTCCGATCGCTGGGCAGTAGGTACGAATGGTGGTCTCCTCGCAATCGCCCGGCGTCGTGCACTTGCTGAGCAGATCGCTGCCGGTGACACAGGTGCCGCCGTGATCAGGGCGGTACGTCGTTCCCTCAATGTCATCGCAGACATCGGGGTCGCTGTCCCAGGTGCGGCCGGGCAGCTTGTCGCATGGCACGTACGACAGCAGGCCGCCCGCACAGCGATGGATGCCCAGCTCGGCAAGCCGTTCATCGCTCTCGCCGGCCAAGTGATGCAGCGGCCGCGCGGTCCCGTCGAGACTGTCCTCGCCGCCGCCGCTGTCCTCCTGGTCGGTGCCGGTGTCGGTGTCTGAGCCGGGCGCGATCGACTGGCATGTCAACACCGACGGGCCGGTGCCGCCGAGTGCATCGCCGTAGCGGGGCGCCGACCCGGTCGGACAGCTCTGCTGCGCTGGCGCGGACGGCTGCCCGAGGTAAGTGCGCTGGCACTGGCTCCCGACGGTTTGCCAGCCAGCGGCGCACGGGCCGAGCGTTGCCGGCGATGTCAACCACTCGACCACCGTGTCGTAGATGCGGACCGTGGTGTAGTGGATCGTGGGCACACGGTCCCAGTAGCCGGTCTCGCGTGTCTCGTAGACGGGGTCCTCTCGCCAGTAGCCGGGAATGGTCACCGTGGTCGTGGTCTGCCACTCGTAGACGGGAACTTCGGTGGTGACGGTCTCGGTGACCGGCGGGCCCGGAATGCAGCACTCCATGCGTGTGCGCGTCTCCGTGTGTGTCTCGGTGACCGTCTCGTTCCAGCACTGCTGACCCGCGAATGGATCGAACGAGCATCGCTCCACCACATGCTGCGTCTGCACCTCTACCTCGTAAGTGACCTCGTACAGCACATCGGGACCGGGACGGGTCACCTCCGTCGTCTCGGTGCGAGTGCCCACCTGCACCTGCACCGGAGGCACCAGCGGCTCGACCACGGACTTGGGCGGCACCCAGATGCGATTCGTGCCGGTCTGGACCGTCTCGGTTCCGGTCGGCACCCACACGTTTGCGTACGTCGTGTGGCTGTACACCTGCTGTGTCCGTCCGGTGTCCACGGTTTTGGTCACCTTGGTCTGGCACTCGTGGCCACCGTGTTGGCCGCTGACCTTGGTGGCGCCCGGCGGGCACGACGAGGGGCGCAGCGCAGTCTCGGTGTGCACTGTCAGGCACGTCCCGCTGGCGCTGTCGAGCGCCATGCCGCCGCCACAACTCAGCACGGGTGCCACCGATGTCTGCGCGTGAGCCGGGTCCTCCGGCGCACCGGTGACGACGAGCGCTGTCATCACCACGAACGCGCCTGCGATCCACCGCAATGTTGCGCGTGCGAGTCCGGTGCGAGCGCATCCGGTTGCGACTGCCGCCGAGGTTCCGGGAGCGGCTGTGGCCTTGCTGCTGCTCATGACGTGGCCCCGGCAGTGCTCTCGGCGGGAGCGTCCACGCGCGCGCCTGCCCAAGACGCAGCCGACTGCTCGGCCAGCGATTCGGTCTCGGGCCACCAGAACTGGTCGGTCTGCGGCGGCCAGTTGGCCTCGGGGCACGGCGGCATCGGGCGGGGATAGGCATGCCCGTCAGGGGTGAGCGGGAGCGAGCCCGGCGGCCACGGTTTCTTTGCCCGTCGTTCGACCGGCCGCGCGAGTGCTTCGTCGATGAGGTCGGCATCCGCAGGACAGCCGAGTACTTGTTCGAGCGATTTGAACGGCGAGAGGTACATGCGCTCGTGCCAGCTCGCGTCCGGTTCCCAGTGAGTGGCCGAAAGCTCGCTTGTTACTTCGGGAGCGGCTGCCGCGGTCTCGGCCAGCGCCGACCACTGTTCGGGAGCGCAGTGAGACGCCAGCACGGGTCGCTGCAGATCGCCGTCGACCAGTGGGCCGACCGGGATGCCGGTTTCGCACCAGAAGCCCAGGTGCCACCCGTGATCCCGGTGTGCCTGCCACACCTCCTGCTGTGGCACCGCCACCCACGCACGCACGGAGATCCACTGGTTGCGCACGCCCGAACCCCAAGCGTGGGGTTCTCTCCAGTCGATGGTCGCGGCGTGAGCGACCTTCTCATCGTGCAGCCATTGCGTTGCACGGGCGAACGCCTCGCTCTCGCAGCCACCCTCGAACAGTGCATTGCGCAGCACCCGGTAGCTGAGCCGCGACCACGTGAGCCACATGGCCTCGACCTGCGCCCGATGATGAGTGCCAGCATCGATGCGCTCGCCGGTCGAGGCATCGACGAGGAAAGACTTCCCCGGCGCATGGCAGACAACCGCCAACGCATGGCCTGCTGCACTGAGGTCTGCCACCCAGGCCCGTTCGACGGGCGGCGTTGTGAACTCGAGCCGTAGCCCACGAGCCCACAACGACTCCAGCTGGCGTGTGCGGTGCGACTCGGTGTAGACGCCCGGGATGATCGTGGCCAGATCGCTGCAGGCCTCCCAGAGGGTTGCGGGGCCGCTGCTGACCGCGGCGTGCCCGATGATCGTGTCCGTGACGGCGCCTTGGGCGGCTCGCCGAGTGAGCCAGCGCATCGCCGGCGCCGACCAGTCGCCGGGGAAGAATCCCGCGTCAGTCAGGCTGTGGCCGCCGAGAGCAAGCTCCATCGGCTCCCCAGGGCTGTAGACGAGCAGCTTGGCGACCTCGTTGACAGTCGTACCCCACGAGTGCATCGGCCGACCCCCGGGGGAGCGCATCCCGGTGATGAACGCTTCGATGGCCGCACCGGCCCGTTCCTGCTCGGCATCTGCAGCGCCGGGGACCGCGCCGAGCGAGGCAGTTGTGGGATGCGGCGGGCACAGCGATACGTGGTCGTAGGCGACGCTGCGATCCGCATGGATGCGGGTTTCGTAGTCGAATCCCGCCGGATCGATCGCCAACTCCCACGCCGTCTGGGTACCTCCGCGTCGGCGTGCCACCCGAGTCCCTTCGGCAAACGCCCTCCGGGCTTCCGGCAGGTAGGGCGGAATCGCTTCCCACTGCGCCCGTTGACTGACGACGAAGTCGTGACCCCGCCCGACATCGTCGAGCAGTTTCGAGTGCGAGCCCACCGCTGCCGATTGGCTGTGCCGTACCGGGTCGAGATTCGGCTCTGGATACGGGGGCCAAGGAACCCAAACGCGGCCGCCGCCGATCGCTACGGCCGATTGCAGTTCGAGCGACGGGAGATGTTCCCCCGAGATCGGGTACTCGCCGTTGCCCGCAACGATCAGCCGGGCCTCGCCAGCGGGTCGATTGCCCAGCGCCGGGCGCTGCTCAGTGTTGACGCCGCTGGCGTCGTCGCCGGTGTCTGCCGAGATCGACGGGGCAGGATCGACTGGTTCTCCGCCGTCGCCGCTGCACGCTGCCACGAGCGTCCCGACGACGACCACCAGCAGTCCCAATGCGGTCAGGCTGCGCCTTCGAATGGCCATCGCTCAGCTCCTGTGAACTCGTTGTGCGAGGTCGTCTTTGCGGTCATCTCGTTCGGTTGGGATTGCCGCGAAGAGTCGATGCGAGTTCTAGGCGCGTTGTTTCAGATCATTCCAATGATTTTCAAGATACGTGACACATACAGGCAAATCGCCGCCGTCTCGCACTCTTCGCGAGCGCGATGTCGTGGCCTCGCGGCTGCTGGCCGCAGGCGCGACGGCAGCCGCTGGCTTCAGGCGCCGGCGGCGAACGAAGACAGCCGGTGCCGTCGGGCCCACAGGGCGAAGGCCAGGCTGATCGCTCCGTAGCCGGCGTATGCGGTGACCAGCGGGGTCACCGAGCCGGCGATCATGCGGTCGATGAGCATGGCGAGCACTGCGCCGCCGCCCATCGAGATCGTGCCGATCACCGCCGAAGCAGTGCCTGCCAGCTCGCCCATGGGTCCCATGGCCTGAGCCTGGATCAGCGGATTGACGAAGGTGCGCAGGGCATTGATCACCACGATCACGGCGAACCAGCCGAAGAACCACGGCCGGCCGCCGGCCTGCCACGACCACAGCGCGAGCGCGCACGACAGCGCCACGGCGATCGGCATCAGCGTCACGATCATCCGATCGGCGCCGATCTGTGTCACCAGGCGGCTGCCGGTGAAGACCACCAGCCCCATGAACACGCTCATCGCGGCGAAGTAGTAGGCGAACACCCCGCCCCGTCCGTACACGTCGTCGAACAAGAGCTGGCTGCTCCCCAGGAACGAGAAGAACGAGCCCATGTCGAACATGACGGCCAGTGCCGAGCCGATGGTGAGCTTGTTGGTGCACACCGCCACGATGGCCTCGCGGGTGCGACCGAGCGTGAGGGGGCGGCGACGCTCGGGCGGGAGCGATTCGGGGAGCCGGATGATCCAGAGCGCCAGCACCACGGTCAGCGCCATCGGGGCGGCCATCACCCAGCGCCACGAACCGAGGGCCAGCACTGCCTGGCCCCCGAGCGGCGCAATGGCGGGCACCACCATGAACACCGCCATGACTGCTGACAGCACGCGGCCCAGCCGGTCGCCCTCGTACAGGTCGCGGCCGATGGCCAGCGACAGGGCGCGGGGCCCTGCAGCGCCGATGCCCCAGACCAGCCGACTGGCAATCAGGACGCCGAACGACGGCGCCAGCGCCGACCCCAGAGCGCCGAGGGTGTACAGCGCCAGGCCGGCGTAGAGCACCGGCTTGCGGCCGAAGCGATCGGTGAAGGGCCCATAGAACATCTGCGCGCCGGCCAGGCCGAAGAAGTACAGCGTGACGGTGAGCGCGACCCGGGGCGAGTCGGCGGCCAGGCCCAAGCCCAGCCGGATATCGCCGAAGGCGGGCAGCGCCATGTCGATGCCCAGCGCGGTGGTGGCGCTGATGGCGCCCAGCAGGAAGACGAGCTCGCGCTCGGCGATCCGTCGCGGCTGCAGATCGCCATCTGCGCTCACGCGGTGACCGTCACGATCCGGCCGTTGTCGAGCTGATCGTCCACGTGGCGTTCGTCACCGGCCGCCGGCGGCCGCCAAAACGCCGTTCACCAGGGCGCCGCTGCGATCGGTGGCGCCCAGCCGGTGTGCCAGCTCGACGGCTTCGTTGATCACCACCGCCGCTGGGGCCGCCTCTCGCTCAAGCTCGAAGAGGCCTTGCAGCAGGATCAGCCGGTCGCACGCACCGAGACGCTCGGGCGTCCAGCCCACGTTGAGCAGCTCGGCGAGCCGCTGGGTCAGCGCCTCGCGCTGGGCGGCGACGCCGGTGGCCAGTTCGAGCGCGAACGGGTCGACATCGCTGACCTGCTCGGCAAGCACATCGGCCAGCTCGCACGACTTCATCTCGGCCTCATACAGCAGCTCCACCGAGCGCTGACGCGCTTCGCGGCGGCGAGTCGGCTCGTCGGGAGCTGCGAATGGATCGCTCGGGCGGCTCATGGCAGTGGGCTGAGGCCCGTATCGGCGACCCTGCGGCGTCAGCCGCGGGCCCGCTCGATGTAGTCGCCGCTGCGGGTGTCCACCTTCAGCCGCTCGCCGGTCTCGATGAACAGCGGCACCTGCACCACCAGCCCGGTGGACATCGTGGCCGGCTTGCGCGCTCCCGACACCCGGTCGCCCTGCACGCCGGGGTCGGTGTCGGCCACCTCCAGCACCACCGATGCGGGCAGCTCCACGCCCAGCACCTCGTCGCCGTAGCGCACCACCGTGGCCATCTCACCCTCCACCAGGAAATTCGTGGCGCTGCCGGCCGCCGTGCGGCTGACCGGGAGCTGCTCGTAGGTGTCGGAGTCCATGAACACCAGCGAGTCGCCGTCGGAGTACAGGTACTGCATGTCGCGCTGGTCGATGACCGCGCGCTCCATGCGCTCGCCCGCCCGGAAGGTGCGCTCCAGCGTGGCGCCGGTGCGGACGTTCTTCAGCGTGGTGCGCACGAACGCGCCGCCCTTGCCCGGCTTGACGTGTTGGAACTCGGTGAGCTGGAACAGCCCGTCGGCGAGGTCGAGCGTCATGCCGTTGCGGAAGTCGGCGGTGGAGATGGCCATATCAACGCCTCGCGGTCAGCCCGGGTGCTTGCAGGTTCGCAGCGGGACGGTACAAGCACGGCCCGTCGTCACGACAGGGCGTCACGATGGCCGTTCGGAATCGTCGCCGGTATCGGGGGCATCGGCGGCGGCCGCATCGATGGCTAGGGCGACTGCCCGCGGGTAGCCGGCGGCGCCCTCCCCTGCCACCCGGGCGGTCGCCAGCGGCTCGACCACCGAGGTGTGCCGCCACGGCTCGCGTTCGCGGGGCTCAGACAGGTGCAGCTCCACGATCGGGCCCTCGAATGCGGCGAGCGCGTCGTGCAGTGACCAGCCGTAGTGGGTGAGGGCGCCGGGGTTCACCACGATCGCCTCCACCCGGCCGATTCCCGCGTGCACTGCATCGACCAGGTCGCCCTCGTGGTTGCTCTGGCGGTGCTCGAGGTCCCAGCCGCGCTCGGTTGCGGCCCGACGGGCGGCGCGCACGTGATCGAGCAGCGTGTCGGTGCCGTAGATCTCGGGCTGGCGGGTGCCCAGCAGGTTCAGGTTCGGGCCCGACAGCAGCAGCACGACGTGGCGAGGCATGACTGCACTCACATCCGCTCGAGCGCGCTGCGAAGCACGCCCGGGTCGATGCCTGGCACTACTTCGAGGCCGTCGGGACCGTCGAGCACGAACGTGATGTCTCCGGCAGCCTTCTTGTCGCGGCCGAACAGCTCAATGATCTCGTCGTGGTCAATGTCGGCGGGCAGGCTCGCATCGAGCCCGTAGGCGTCGAGCACCCGCTCGTGCTCAGCGACACGATCTTCGTCGATGCGTCCGAGCAGGCGAGCGACCACTGCCGCGTACCGCAGCCCGATGGCCACCGCCTCGCCATGGCGCAGGTCAAAACGCCCGGCGATCTCGAGCGCATGCCCCAGGGTGTGCCCGTAGTTCAGCAGCGCCCGGCGACCGCCCTCGGTCTCATCGGAAGCCACCACCTCGGCCTTGATGGCGACGCACGCCGCCACCAGCTCTGCCCCTTCGAGCGAGCTGAGCGGTTCGCCGCCCTCCAAGCGCTGCGCGAGCGACGGGTGGGAGCCGACGAGACGCGCAGCCTGCGGTGTGCAGCCGATGAAGTGGTACTTGGCCAGCTCGCCGTAGCCGGCGCGCAGCTCGCGCTCGGGCAGCGTGTCGAGCACCTCGGTGTCGCACAGCACGGCTGCGGGCTGCCAGAAAGCCCCGACGAGGTTCTTGCCCTCGGCCAGGTTCACGCCGGTCTTGCCGCCGACGGCAGCATCGATCTGACCCAGCAGGGTGGTGGGAACGTGCACCGCCGCAACGCCGCGGTGGTACACCGCCGCCGCAAATCCGGCCACGTCGGTGACCACGCCTCCGCCGACACCCATCACGACGTCGCGGCGAGTGAGGCCGAAGCGGGTGAACCCGCTGCACAGCTCGCCCACGGTCGACAGCGCCTTGGCCTGCTCGCCGTCAGGAATCTCGAAAGTCTCAAACGGGATGCCTGGATCCACATCGACGCCGATGCCCGGCTGGGTGACCACCGCGGCACGCTGCGCCCCGGAGGTCTGCTTGGACTCGCGCAGGACCGCGGCGAGCTCGTGACGCGCGCCGGCGCCGACCAGCACGGGGTACGAGCGGCCGCCCAGCGGAACATCGACACGGATGGTGCCCGACATCGGTTGCGAGGGTACTGACCGCCAAGGGACCCAGCCGATGGGCGAAGCCGCATCGGAAACTCGCTTGGACAGCCCGACCGCGCGGCCTACGTTGCTCCATTGCCCAGAAGCGTGCACTTCCCTGCAATTCGGCTCGTCGAACAAGCTCTATCGTGAAGGACCAACCGCATGGCGATCGACGAGATCGAACGCACCGCCATGGTGCAGCAGCTCATCAACACCTTGGGCGAGCAGCCCGCCAACACGCTTATGAAGTGCATTCTCCCCGATGGCGCAGGCCAAGTCGCGACCAAGGATGACCTTCGCGGCAGCGAAGATCGACTGCGCGCTGACTTCAAGGCTGACATGGCTGAGCTGACCCGCACACTCGTGTCGCAGAACCGGACCCACCTGTTGACCATGATCGGCTTTATGGTCACCATCTGGATGACTGTGCTGGTCACCTCCGCAGGTTGATCTAGGGCCGCCTGCGTTCGGACCGCTGCCTAATCCGGCGACGCGGCAGCCCGTCAGGGCACCGTCAAACAGGCACTGTCCACCAGATGACAGCGAGCGCGCCGATGACCAGCGAGGGACCGAGCGCGAAACGGTGGTCGGTGCTGCGGTTCAGCACCACCACGCCGATCGCGCCGACCAGCGCCGCGATCGCGAAGCCTGCCAGAAGCCCAGTGAGCACGGTTGTTGACCCCGCCAAGCCCAAGTGCAGGCCCAGGTAGCCGCCGAGCCGCACGTCGCCATAGCCGAGCCCGCCCCGGGCACATCGCCAGATGACGTGCATCGCGGCCCAGCCGAGTGCCGCCCCGATGGCTGCGGCAGCAGATGCGCGCGTCAGCCCTGCGAGGCCGCCGTCGAGCGCCGCGGCTGCGCACACCAACGGGACTGCGACGGCGGTGCAGGCGCGCAATAGGCGCGTGGGGATCAGGTGGGTGCGCAGGTCGACTGCTGCGATGAGCACACTGGCCCATCCGAAGACGAGCAGCGGGGCTAGGTAGGCGTGGGTACCGACCCGCAACGCGAGCGCTGCGCCCGTCGCCATGCATGCCGTGATTGTCAATGCCGGCTGCAGGCGGACACCGAAGCAGCGCTTCGCGCAGCGAACCGCCGCCGCGCCCGCGGCAACGCCGCCCAGTCCGCCAACCGCACCGGCCACAAGACTCGGCCCCACCTGGCTGATCATCACGCAGCCCTCGCAGAGGATGCCTGCCGCACGGTGGAGGAAACCGCCGGACTACGAACCGGCGAGGTCCAGGCCGACGGCCGCTGCCATCGTGTCGACGGGCGCATCGTGGCCGGTCCACATGCTGAACTGCTCGGCGGCTTGATACAGGAGCATGCCGACGCCGTTCAGCGTCGTCGCACCTGCCTGGGCGGCCGCCTCGAGCAGCGGCGTCCGCTCCGGCCGGTAGATGAGATCCACCACGATCTGGCTGTCGCTCAGCAGCGCTGCATCGACTGGCGGCGGATCGCCGTCGGTCATGCCGAGCGGTGTGGCATTCACCACCACGTCGGCATCGCGCACCGCCTCGGCACCGCCGACTGTCGCCGAACCTGACGGCCCGCCCGACGCCTCGGCTGCCGCGCTGCCGGCTGCCTCGCCCAACGCCGCAGCCCGTGCCGCCGCATCCGGCGAGCGGTTCACCACCGTCACCAGCGCCCCATCGGCTGCCAGTGCGACGATCACCGCCCGCGCCGCGCCGCCGGCCCCCAGCACGACCGTGCGCAGCCCTGCAGGGTCAATACCCGCCTGAGTGCGCAGCGACCGCAAGAAGCCGGCGCCGTCGGTGTTCTCTCCGATCAGCCTGTCGCCGTCACGGCGCACGCAGTTCACGGCGCCGAGCAACGCTGCCGCGGGCGACAGCTCGTCAACCGCAGCGGCCACGGTGTCCTTGTGCGGCATGGTCACCGACAGGCCGTCAATGCCGAGCACCCGCATTGCGGCCACGGCATCAGCGCCCTGGCCGGGGGGCACCTCAAAAGCCAGGTACGTCCAGTCGAGGCCCAGCGCAGAGAATGCGGCATTGTGCAGTGCGGGGCTGAGCGAGTGCCGCACAGGGTCGCCGATCACTCCCGCCACGCGTGTGCTGCCAGTTGGAACGATCATCGGCCCCTTCTCCCCGCCCGACTCATCGCGAGGCACGACCACGCTCCGACAATATGTGAACGGCCAGTGCTGGATGCCGAGCTTTTTCAGCCGCACAGACCCAGTTCTTGGCACACCGCCTTGTCACGCTGGAACTCCTCGTCGGTCTCGGAGAACGACAGGGTGCCGTCGGGAGAGGTCAGCACGAAGTACATCCAGGGCCCGTCGGCCGGGTTCAGCGCGGCCTCGAGCGAGGCACGTCCCGGGGTGGCAATCGGCGTGGGCGGTAACCCCACCAGCACCCGCGTGTTGTATGGCGAGTTGACCGCCAGCAGCTCTGCGGTCAGCTCGCTCTCACCCACCACGTAGACAACCGTGGCGTCAAGGCCGAGCGACCAGCCCCGCGCCAAGCGGTTGTAGATCACCCGCGCCACCTTGGCCCGGTCCTCGGGCCGCTGGGCCTCCCGCTCGATCATGCTGGCCACGATCAGCGCCTCGTACGGTGTCAGGCCCACACGCCGGGGGGCATCGTCATAACCCAGATCGGTCAGCACCGCGTCGAGCCGGTCGACCATCAGCGCGACGAGCTGTTCGGCGCTCGTCTGGGAGTCGAAGAAGTAGGTGTCGGCAAAGAGCTGTCCCTCGGCCGGATCGATGACGCCGTCGGGCAGCACGCGAGGCACTGGTGCTGCCAACGAGAGCACCGGACGCGCCCGGATGGCCTCGAGGAAGTCCCTGCCGCCGAAGCTCAGGCCCTCCACCTCGTCGAGCAGCGCCGCCATCTGAGCCACCGTCAGGCCTTCGGGAATGGTGAGCGCCTGCTGAGCGGCTTGTGCAACCCGGCTCGGCCCGGCCTCGAGCACTGCCATGGTCTCCCACACCGACGAGTTGGACTGGAACGTGTACTCGCCGGCCTGGAACGCCGGGCCGCCCCGTAATCTCACGTACCACTCGTAGGCCCGCGAGCTGGGAACCACACCGTGCTCGCCGAGCAGGTCGGAGATGCTCGCTGTGCTCGATCCGGGCGGCAGCGTCAGCACGATCTCGCCGGTGGGATCACCGGGCGGGTCGAGCTGTTCGCTCACCCAGCGGTAGCCGCGGCTGCCCGCCATCCAGGCGACGAGGCCGAGCACCACAAGAAACAGCAACGCTCCCCACGTGCCCGGACCTCGCCGAGTGCTGACCACTTCGTAGTCGACTCCGCGACGGCCGCCGACCGGCGGCCCTGTCGCCACGCCATCGGCCGGCGGCTGTTCGGGACGCGGGGCTGCTGCGCGTTGGCCCAGTCGCGCCCGCTGCGGAGGCGGCAGGACCCTCTGCTCCCGCAATCCAGCAGGCCGCAACGTCGCAGAATCTCCTGCCGCCCCCTCCGCTACAGCGCCTGTGCGTTCAGGTACTCGAGTCCTGTGCTGCGGCGACACCGTGATTCCGGGTTCGGCCTCGGTTGGCGTTTCTCCCGGGCCGATTCCCAAGGCGCCGACGAGCCGATCCGACAGCCTGCGCCGGCGCGACGGCGGCGATGGCTCATCGAGATTGTCAGTCACGTGCGTCGAGCCACGACTGCAGGATGACCGCGGCCGCCACCTTGTCGATGACCTTGCGGCGAGCGGGGCCGCGCACGCCTTGTTCGGAAAGGATGCGCTCCGCGCTCACGGTCGTATAGCGCTCGTCGTGCAGGAACACCGGCACATCGAGCGCCGCCGCTATCTCGCCGGCCTCGGCTCGCACGCCCACCGCAGCCGGTCCTTCGCCGCCGTCGAGCGAGGTCGGCAGGCCGATCACGACCACCTCCGCACCCACGTCAGCGACCATACCTGCGAGTGCTTCGTGGTCTCGGGCACGCTCGCCGCTGCGTTCGAGGACCTCATAGGGCACAGCCACCGCAGCATCGGCCGGCGCGATGGCCACGCCGATGCGCACCGAGCCGAGATCCACGCCGACAGCCCGCATCATCGGGCCCGGCGCCCCACTCACTCCCCGAGTGCCGCCGCTCGGGCCTGGGCCAGGGCGTCGCCGATGCCGTCGGGGTTGCGGCCGCCGGCCACGACCAGCGGCGGGTCGCCCTTGGCGCCGAAGCCGCCGCCGACGGTGCGGGCTGCGTCGCGCAGCAGATCGCCTGCAGACAGATCGCCGCCCGGGTCCACCGCTGCAACCAGCGCCACTCCCCCGGCAGCCGGCGCGGAGGCCAGCACCACGGCGCGGATGCCGACGCGGTCGCGCACCGACACTGCCAAGTCGCGCAGTGAGTCGCGTTCGAGGTCGCCGAGATCGGCGACAACGACGCCGTCATCGGCCCCGGCCGCCAGCTCGTCGGCACGTGACGCGGCCATGGAGCGCTGCAGGTCTCGCACCTGGCGGCGCAGTTCCTTGGTCTCGTCCAATCGCCGCTGCACCGCTGAGGCGATCTCGTCGGGTTGCGCATTCAGCATCTCGGCCAGCGAGCCCAGCGTGTCTTCGGCGTCGGCCAGTCGATCGACAGTCGCGAGGCCGGTGACCGCTTCGATGCGGCGCATGTTCGAGCCTATGCTCGCTTCCGAGACGATGCGCAGGTGCCCGATATCGCCGAGCGCAGCCACGTGGGTGCCGCCGCACAGCTCGGTGGAGTGCTCGCCCGCTTCGAGCACTCGCACCACGTCGCCGTACTTGTCGCCGAAGAAGGCGATGGCGCCGATGGCCTGCGCGTGGCTCATCGAGGTCTCGTAGTGGCGGCAGCGGCCATTGGCGATGATCTCGGCGTTCGCAACGCGCTCGATCTCGCGCAGCTGGTCGCGGCTGACCGCCTCGTAGTGGCTGAAGTCGAAGCGCAAGCGGTCGGGCGCCACCAGCGAGCCCGCCTGCTTCACGTGGTCGCCCAGAACCTCGCGGAGCGCCCAGTGCAGGATGTGGGTGCCGGTGTGGTTGCGCCGTATCGCCGCCCGGCGTTCGTCGTCGATCGCCGCGGTCACCAGCGATCCGACCTCGACGCCGTCGCCGACGACACGCCCGATGTGGCGATGCAGGTCGGCGAGTGCATACGTGCAGTCGAGCACCTCGATGCTGCCGTCGGGACCGGTGATGGTGCCGATGTCGCCGATCTGCCCGCCGCTCTCGGCGTAGAACGGCGTGCGGTCGAGGAACACCTCGACCAGGTCGTCGCTCGGGCCGTCACCGTCCTGCCCGTCGCCAGGCGCTACGTCGAAGGTGGCGAGCACGCGGGCATCTGCCACCGTCGATGCGTCGCGCACGAAGTCTGTGGGCCCGAACTGCGCCAGGATCTCCCGGTAGCGCTCGTCCGCGAACGTCGGGCCGCCGGACCGGCCTGCCCGTGCCCGCTCGCGCTGGCGTTCCATGGCGGCTTCGAAGCCGCTGCGGTCGAGGCTCAGGCCGCGCTCGGTGAGGATCTCCTCGGTCACCTCCACCGGGAAACCGTGCGTGTCGTGGAGCAGGAAGGCGACCTCGCCGTCGAGCACCCTCGAATCGAGCCCAGACGAATCGAGTCCAGTCGAATCAAGCCCAGAAGTCGCTTCGTCCAGGATCTTCTGGCCCGCGGCGAGGGTGGTGCGGAAACGCTCCTCCTCGCGGGCCACGACATCGGCGATGAACTGCCGGTTCTTGATCAGGTCGGTGTAGTGGTCGCCCATCACGTCCACGACGATCTCGACCAGCCGCGGCATCACGACATCGGTGACGCCGAGCACCCAGGCATGGCGCACGGCGCGGCGGATGATGCGCCGCAGCACGTAACCACGGTCTTCGTTGGAGGGGAACACGCCGTCGGAGATGAGCATCGCCGTGGTGCGGGCGTGGTCGGCGAAGATGCGCATCGAGACGTCGGTCTCGGGATCGGCGCCGTAGGTCTTGCCGCAGATGCGCTCGGCCTCGGCCAGCAGCGGTGCGAACAGGTCGATGTCCCACGCTGCGGGCACGCCCTGCAACACCGCCAGGATCCGCTCGAGGCCGGCGCCCGTGTCGATGCCCGGGGCTTCCAGCGGTGTCATGTCGCCGGTGCCATCGGCCGCGAACTGCATGAACACCAGGTTCCAGATCTCGACGAAGCGGTCCTCGCCGCCGTGCGCAGGTCCGCCGCCGTCGCCGAGCTCGGGTCCCAGGTCGTAGAAGATCTCGCTGCAAGGCCCGCACGGTCCCACATCGCCTGCGGCCCACCAGTTGTCCTTGTCGAGACGCTGGATGCGCTCAGGCGGGACGCCGACGGAGCTCTGCCAGATCTCGGCAGCCTCGTCGTCGCTGACGTGCACGGTCACCCACAGCTTCTCCCGCTCGAGTCCGAGCACCTCGGTGACGAATTCCCACGCCCACGGGATGGCTTCGGCCTTGAAGTAGTCGCCGAAGCTGAAGTTGCCCATCATCTCGAAGAATGTGAAGTGCCGGTTCGTGCGGCCGATGTCGTCGAGGTCGTTGTGCTTGCCGCCGGCCCGGACGCACTTCTGGATGGTGACCATGCGCCGCGTCGGCGGCACCTCCTCGCCGAGGAAATACGGCATGAACGGCACCATGCCCGCCACGGTGAACAGCAGCGAGGGCTCGTGCGGGATCAGGCTCGCGGAAGCGCGGACTTCGTGGCCCCGTTCCGCCCAGAACGAGTTGAACGCTTCACGCAGTTCGCCGGCGCGCATCCCCAGAGGATACCGAGGGGCCTTCGCGGCCTCCGTGGCCGCCGTGCGCCTTCGCGGCCTCGGCGATTCAGGCGGCTTCGCGGCGGTGGCGGCGCTCGGCCCAGCGGCGATCCCGTTCGTCGCGCAGGCGCTGCTCGGCATCGTGCATCTGGCGCTTGCCGTCACGCCAGGCCGTCCGGAGGTCACGGCGCATCTGGCGCGCTGTGCCCAGCACATTGGCTGTTCCTCGCACCGGTGCATAGCGGTCAAGCAACGACCGGAACCGTCGCTGCAGCCAGAGCGAGGCACCAGCGCCCAAGCCAGCACCCAAGGTCAGCCATCGCATCCGCTTCAGCATCCTCAGCGCCCTCTGCTTTCGCTGCCCGCGGCAGTGCTTTCGCTGCCGGAAGCAGTCTCGCGCCCCTCTTCTTCGGCCTTGCCGCGCTGCCCTGTGCCACCTGTCTGCGCTCCGCGCAGCACAGAAATCGCCGAGCGCACCTTGTCGACGGGTGTTGCGGCTACCCGGGCGGTCGCAGCGCCGGCAGACTCGGCCAGCCCCGCCACCTTCTGCGCAATGTTCAGTAGATCGCGCAGCCGGCCGATCTCGGTCTGGGCCATCTCGGCGGTATCGGCCAGCTGGCCCAGCGCCGGCCCGACCTTGGCGTCGAAGTCCTCGAGCTTGCGCCGGAACTCCCGCATCAAGGCGAACGCCTGGGTCAGCACGGCGATCAGGGCCACCAGCGCGACCACCACGCAGACCGTCACGACCACGGCGGCCAGATCGCTGTTGCTCATAGTTCGTCCTCGTCTGCTGCGATGTCGCCCTGCTCGCCCTCACGGGCGACGAGAGCGAGGCCCAACTCTTCCAGCTGGTCGGCCGAGATATGGCTCGGGGCGTTGGTGAGCGGATCCGCGCCGGACTGGCTCTTGGGAAACGCGATGACCTCGCGGATGTTCTCCTCGCCGCACAGCAGAGCCGCCAGGCGGTCGATGCCGAACGCAAAGCCGGCGTGCGGCGGAGCGCCGAACCGGAACGCGTCGAGCAGGAAACCGAATCGTTCCTGCGCTGCGGCGGGTTCGATGCCCAGCAGATCGAAGACCTGCTGCTGGATGTCGCCCCGATGGATCCGGACGCTGCCCGAGCCCAGCTCCCAGCCGTTCAGCACCAGGTCGTACGCCTGCGACCGCACGCCGAGCAGCGTGTCAGCGTCGAAGCCGCCGCCTGAGGCCATGCGTGCCGAAGCCGCCGCGACAACATCGAGATCGTCGGCATGAGGCATGGTGAACGGGTGGTGCGCCGGGATCGGCAGACCGTCGGCGCTCACATCTTCGAACAGCGGGAAGTCGACCACCCACAGGAAGTGCAGGCCGCCCTCGTTCACCGGCGGGCGGCCCAGCTCCAGCCGCAGCAGCCCGAGCACCCCGCTGGCCCGGCGCCAAGTGTCGGCCACCAGGTAGCACATGTCGCCCGGCTCGGCCCCGAGTCGGCCCAGCACGCCGTCGATCTCGGTGTCGGACATGAACTTCGCGACCGGCGAGGTGACGGCCAGCCGTCCTCCCGCGGCGCTGCGGGCACCGTCGGTCAGCGACTCGCCGGCACTCACGCGCATCCACACGAGACCCTTGGCGCCCCAGCGCTGGCACTGCTTGGTGAGATCGTCCACCGCGTTACGGCTGATGTCGCCGCCGCCGGGCACGCGGATGCCCCGTACCGCAGGGGCCTTGAAGGCGTTGAAGCCGGTCTCGGCGAACAGATCTGTGAGCTCGGTGAGCTCGAGCCCGAAGCGCAAATCTGGCTTGTCCGACCCGTAGCGGTCGATCGCCTCGTGCCAGGTGATCTCTCCCATCGCCGCGGGGCGCACGCCGGTGATCTCCTCAGCAGCCTCGGCCACTGCCTCGCTGATCACGGCGCGCACTTCGGCGCCGCTGGCGAAGCTCATCTCGAGGTCGAGCTGGGTGAACTCGAACTGCCGGTCAGCTCGCAGATCCTCGTCTCGCAAGCAGCGGGCGATCTGGTAGTAGCGGTCGATGCCGCCCACCATGCACAGCTGCTTGAACAGCTGGGGGCTTTGGGGCAGCGCGTAGAAGCGGCCCTGATGCAGACGGCTGGGCACCACGAAGTCGCGGGCGCCCTCAGGCGTCGAAGCCACCAGCGTCGGCGTCTCGACCTCGATGAACTCCGCTGCCTCCATCGAACGGCGGATCGCGGCGTTCACGCGTGCCCGATTCACCAGGTTCGAGTGCATGCGGGGGTTCCGCAGGTCGAGGTAGCGATGGCGAATGCGCAGCATCTCGTCGACCTCGGTGCGGCCGTCGACCTGGAACGGCGGCGGCTCCGAGCGCGACAGCACCTCGACGGTCGCATCGCCGATCTCGATCTCGCCGGTGGCCAGGTCGGGATTGGCTGTGTCTTCCGGCCGCTCACGCACGGTGCCGGTCACCGCCAGCACGTACTCCGGGCGCAGATCGTGAGCGTGGTCCACGACGCACTGCACGATGCCGGTGCGGTCGCGCAGGTCGACGAAGGCCAGATGCTCGCCATGCTCGCGGCGCCGGGAGACCCAGCCGCACACGGTGACGTCCCGGCCGATGTCGGCGCGGCCCAGCCGTCCGCAGTAGTCGGTTCGCATTCGGTCGCCCGTCACGTTCCACCTTCCGCATTGAGCTCGTCGAAGATGCACCGCAGCGTGCCGAGCAGTTCGGCGCGCGGCACGGTCTGCTGCACGATGTCGGCGTCGCCGCCGTCAGGGCGCCGCAGCGGTCGCACCGTGACCGTGCCCGCGGCGACTTCGTCGGT
The DNA here is from genome assembly GCA_022821985.1 of Acidimicrobiia bacterium. Classification (GTDB taxonomy): domain Bacteria; phylum Actinomycetota; class Acidimicrobiia; order Acidimicrobiales; family Poriferisodalaceae; genus Poriferisodalis. The sequence goes on along the minus strand of JAJECP010000021.1, from coordinate 72,561 downwards.
GCCCACGATGAGCGCTATCTCGGCACCGGAGCGGTCCGCAGCACGCATCTGCGCCCGCATAGACCGGTCGTCGAAGGCCCGGTCTGCCCGGATGCCCACTGAGCGCAGCTCATGGGTGAGATCGCGTGCGGTGACGCCGCCCGCCGTGTCGATCACCCACACTTCGGCCCGCTGTGCCGGAACGTCGAAGACGCCCTCGGCATCGCAGGCCAGAAGCAGGCGCTCGATGCCCAGCGCAAAGCCGATGCCGGGCGTCGGCGGACCGCCGAGCGCTTCCACGAGCCCGTTGTAGCGGCCGCCGCCGCAGATCGTGTCCTGTGCGGCGTCGAGGCTGGCGGCGCGGAACTCGAACGTGGTGCGGGTGTAGTAGTCGAGGCCGCGCACGAGCTTGTGCTCGACCTCGTGGTCGATCCCCAGCGCGTCCAGACCCTCGCGCACCCGCTCGAAGTGGGCCGCCGTGGCTGCAGTGAGATAGTCGGTGATCCGCGGGGCGTCCGCGGCCACGTCCGCCGTCGCCTCGCGCTTGGAGTCCAGGATGCGCAGCGGGTGGCGCGCAATCTTGTCGCGGTCCTGCGGGTCCACATCGCCGGCGCGGCGCTGCAGGTAGCTGCTCAACGCCTCGCCATAGGCCACGCGGGTGCCGACGTCGCCCATCGAGTTCACCAGCAGTGGTATCTGCTGCAGCCCGATCGCGCGAAAGAACTCAGCGGCGAGGGCGATGATCTCCACATCGGCATCGGGATCGTCGGTGCCGAGCGTCTCCGCCCCGATCTGGTGGAACTGGCGGTAGCGGCCGGCCTGGGGCGCCTCGTAGCGGAAGAACGGCCCCTGGTACCACACCTTCCACGGCGTGGTGGGGCGGTGCTGGGCGAAGGCACGGCACACCGACGCCGTGCACTCGGGCCGCAGCGCCAGGTGGCGGTCGCTGCGGTCGAAGAACTCGTACATCTCCTTGCCGACCACGTCGGTGCCCTCGCCGATTCGAGCGAAAACGCCGATGTCCTCAAAGATCGGCGTCTGCAAGTAGCCGAATCCGGCACGGTCTGCGGCTGCGATGAAGGCGCCCAGCAACGCCACCCAGCGCCCGGATTCCGGCGGTGCGAGATCGTGTGTGCCGATCGGCGTCCGGAACGACTTCGGGGCCGCTGCATCGCCGCCGTCGGCAGGGCTCGCGGGCGTCGAAGGCGTACCGGACATGACCATCGCAGGCTACGACCCCACCGCCGCCAGTCCTAGCCACAGGTGACCCGCATGCCTAGGGCAACGGCGGTGGCCAAACAGATGCGGGACGACGGGTGCCAGAGATTTGCATGACGGCCGAGCTGGCAGCGAACTGCAACCACAGTCCCGTGCCGGGTTTACCGGAACTCTGAAGACAGCATGTTGCGCCGATCGACGCAGTCGCCTCAGCACTCGGCAGTCCGAGCTGAACGGGTACGGTGGCCGCCCGATGTCGGGCCTCAAGATTGGCAATGGCCCCGTGGGGATGCCCGACGGCGGGGAGGCGGGCCGCGGTCACAGCCTCGTGCCGGGTTTCCGCCGTCGTCGCTGCCGTGTGGCCTCGTGGCGCGTTCGCTACGGGGCGGTGCTGGCGGCGCTGGCCGCGGTGACGGGCTCGTTGGCATCCGTCGGGTCGGCGGGTGCTGCTGTGGCCGATGGCGGCGGAGCGTTATCGGCGGTGCGCTTCGCTGGCGGAGATCGGTATGAGACATCGCTCTCAGCAGCCGAGGCGGTGGCTGCCGACGCGGGCGGCAGTCTGGAGTGGCTGGTAGTGGTGTCGGGCGAGCGGTGGACTGATGCGGTGATGGCGGCACCGCTGGCTGGTCGGCTGAAAGCGACGGTCCTGATGTCTCCTCCCGGCGAGCTGCGCGCTGATGCGGCCCGACTCATCCAACGAAGGGGCGTGGAACGGGTCGTGGTGGTGGGTCCGTCGGGCACGGGTGGCGGTGCTCACGGCGCTGGGCGCGGCGTGAGTGACGACGTGCTGTCGGCACTGGGCGCCCTAGGTTTGCGGGTGGAGCGCGTGGCTGGCGGCGGCGTGTACTCGACCGCGGCGGCAGTGGCTCGCCGTGTGGGCACCGCTGGGGTACTGGGCAATCATGGCCGCACCGCGATCGTGGCATCCGGGGTGGAATTCGCGGACGCGCTGGTGGCCGGCCCGATGGCTGCCCGCGGCGGCCATCCCGTACTGCTGACGCCGCCAGATGCCCTGCACGAAGACGTGGCGGGGTTTCTGGCCGAGGGAGGAGTGGACTCGGTGGTGGTGATGGGCGGCGAGTCCGCTGTCTCGCCGCAGGTGCGCGGCGAGATAACCGCCTTGGGCATCAAGATCGTGCCGGTATCGGGCGACAACCGCTTCCACACTGCGGTGAGGGCCGCCGAGGTGGCAGCGGGCGCATACACCGATGCGGCGGGCGAGCCGTGCTTGTCGCCCCAGGTGATCGGTGTGGCGCGTGCGCGGGTGCCGTTCGACTCGTTCTCCGCGGCGCCGTTGCTGGCCCGCCTGTGCGCGCCACTGTTGCTCACCGATACCCACATCGTGCCGCCAGAAACGGCAGCGTTCATCGACACCGCCCGCAATACTCATCCCACCGTTCGGCTGCGGCTTTTTGGCGGGGACGCTGCGGTGTCGGCGGCGGCCGTACTCGACTACGTCGGCGTAAATCGGGGTTCGGTGCAGGCGGACCTGGCGGCGGGCACGTGCGGTGGCAAAGCCAGCGATCTGCCGTTGTATCTGATCGACAAACCCAGGTCAGAGGACCCTGCGTGGTCGCCGGATTGCTCCAAGATCGCGTATGCCGCGAACGGCCGTCTGTGGGTCGCGGACCTCGACGGAACGAATGCGCGGGAGATCAACGTGGGCAGTGGATCATGGGGGTACTCGCCGTCGTGGTCGCGTGACGGGAAGCGGATCGCGTTCTCCCGGGGCAGGCATAACGATGATGGCCACTGGTTCAAGCACATCTACCTGGCAAATGCTGACGGAACCGGGCGCACCAAGCTGTCCAAGGGAGACGTCCAAGACGATCATCCGTCGTGGTCACCCGATGGACGTCGCATTGTCTTTGAGCGCGTCACAGGATCGGGCCGCGACGACGACGGCACCTTCGTCGATACTGATCGCCACCTCGTCGTTATCGACACCGTCAGCGGCAGCGCCGTGACGCTCGCTCAAGGCGGCGCATGGGAGCATCGTCCCGTTTGGTCTCCCGACAGCGAGCATGTGGCCTATCGCGGCCCTAGCGGTCTGAGGATCGTGTCGTCTGACGGCACCGGCGACCGAGTGATCGGTGGCACCGGAGATGCCTGGTGGAACGGCGGGTTGGCGTGGTCGCCGGACGGTTCACGCATCGCCTACGTGAAGCACGAACTGGATCCCGACGATGGGACTGTCTCCGGCACCGGCAAGATAGTCGTTGCCCATGTCAGCGGCACCCCCGACTTTCGACAAGTCAGTCACCAATTCGCCAATGTGGGAGGCTGGGCATCGGACCTGAACTGGTCGCCCGACGGGCAGCGAATCGCGTTCACTCATTACGACCAAACCGACAGCGACAATCCGTGGCTCGCCAGCCACGCGTCAGCAATCGACGCGTCCGGCTTCACTGAACTCACGTCGTACTCGCTGAGAATCCAAGCGGTGTACGCCGTTCCTCACGGGGCTACGCCCAAGGCGACGCGGGAGGCAGCCATAGCTGACTCGGTGGCGGCGGTTCAAGGCTGGTTCCGTGACCAAACAGACGGGCTGCACCCCGTATTCGAGAGAAGCGACAACCGGATCGCCGTGCATACAGCGCACTTGCCGGAGATTGATTTCACCAACGGTTTCGCTTCGGGCTTGGCATTACGCCAGGCGCTCGACTACCCGGCGGGGACCCCGCTTGTCATCATTTTCGAAGGTGAAATCGCCGGGAGCGGTGCGTGCGGGTGGCAGAGCAGCGACTTCGGCGACTACGTGGTGGTTCCGATAGCCAACTGCGACATCGAGCCGCATGTAGGCGCTCAGTGGCCCTATGGGGCGTCATACATCATCGGCCACGAACTAATTCACATGCTCGGCGCCGTCGCCGCCTGCGCGCCGAACAGCGATGGAGCGGGCCACGTCCTCGACGACAATCGAGACATCCTGTGGCAAAGACCCAGCAAACGCGACTGGGACAACCTGATGCTCGACGTCAACCACGATGACTACTACCGCCACGGGCGCCCCGACTGCCCGGACATCGCGGACCACTACCTGCTCGGCACCGGCTAGAGCGACGGTTCTGCGCTACGCGCACTATCAAGTGACTGGCCGGGACCAGGCACTCAGTACTCGGTGTGGGCGAGGCCTTCGATGGTTCGGTAGGCGTCGAACACGCCGGGCACCTCGCGCAAGGCAGCCAGCAGCTGGTCCAGCAGGATCGGGTCGCCCACCTCCACCTCGAACTGCATCACCGCCACCTGGTCGTCGCCCACGAACGTGTCGCAGCTCGCGATCGACAGGTCGTGGCGGCCCGACACCACCTGCACCACGTCGAGCAGCAGCCGGTTGCGGTCGAGGCCGCGCACCTCCAGTGCAGCGGCGAACTCGCCTGCCCAGCTCTCGTCCCACTCCACCTCGACTTGGCGGGCACCTGATGCCGTCGCCAGCTCGGCCGCGTTGGCGCAGTCGGCTCGATGCACCGAGATGCCCCGCCCGCTGGTCGCGAAGCCCAAGATCTCGTCACCGCGCACCGGGCTGCAGCAACGTGCCAAGCGCACCAGCGCGTCGTCGTGGCCGTCGACATGCACGCCGGCAGAGCGCCGGCGGCGCGAGCCCCGCTGGCGGGCCGGGCGTGCAGGCAGCTGCACCCCGTCGCCCTCGCCTCGCAGGTTGCTGACCAGCCGCTTGGCCACCGAGTGGGGCCGCACGTCGCCCTTGCCGACAGCCTCGAAGAGCTGGTCGAGATCGGCCCGGCTGAACTGCTCCGCCACGGCGCGCATCTCATCGCCGTCGATCAGCAGCGACGCCTTGAGCCCTTCGGAGCGCAGCTCGTCCGAGACCGCGTCCCGACCGGCCGCCTCCCACTCGGACCGGTCGGAGCGGGCGAACCAGCGCCGGATGCTGTAGCGGGCCCGCGGCGTGACGGCGACCTCCAGCCAGTCGCGCGACGGCCGCGTCCCGGGATCGTCGGAGGTGAACGCCTCCACTGTGTCGCCCGAGCGCAGCTGCCGGTCGAGCGGCACGAGCCGGCCGTCGATCTTGGCGCCGATGAGCGTGTCGCCGATATCGGTGTGGATGGCGTAGGCGAAGTCGATGGGCGTGGCGCCGGTGGGCAGCGTGACCACCTCGCCCTTGGGTGTGAACACGTACACCTCACCGTGGCCCAGGTCGCTCGCGATCGTGCGCATGAACTCGGCCGGGTCGTCAGACTCGGCTTGCCACTCGACCAGCCGGCTCAGCCAGGGCATGTCCTCCTCGGCGGTTGCGCTGCCTTGGCGCTGCGCTTTGCTGCCCTTGCTGCTGCCCTTGCTGCCGTTGCCGTTGCGCTCTGCCTTGTAGCGCCAGTGAGCGGCCACGCCGTACTCGGCTCGCTGGTGCATCTCGTCGGTGCGGATCTGCACCTCCACGGCCGTGCCCGACGGGCCGACCACAGTGGTGTGCAGCGACTGGTACAGGTTGAACTTGGGCATCGCGATGTAGTCCTTGAACCGGCCCGTCACCGGCTTCCACGTCGCATGAATTGAGCCCAGCGCCGCGTACGCGTCACGGATCGTCGGCACCACCACCCGGATGCCCACCAGGTCGAAGATCTCATCGAACGAGCGGTTCTTGATGACCATCTTCTCGTAGACGCTCCAGTGGTGCTTCTTGCGCCCGGTCACCGTGGCCTCGATCTTCATCCGCGACAGCTGCTCGCGGACCTCGGTCAGCACCCGGTCGACGTAGCGCTCCTGCTCAGGAGTGCGCTCGGCGAGCATCCGGTCGATTTCGGCGTAGCGCTTCGGGTACAGCGCCGCGAAGGCCAGGTCTTCCAGCTCGTCGCGTACCTGTTGCATGCCGAGCCGGTTGGCGAGCGGGGCATAGATGTCGAGCGTCTCGCGGGCCACGTCGGCCTGCTTGGCAGCGCCGAGCGCCCCGAGCGTGCGCATGTTGTGGAGCCGATCCGACAGCTTGATCATCAGCACGCGAGGGTCGTTCGCGATCGCCACGAGCATCTTGCGCAGGGTGGCGGCCTGCTGTGCCTGCTTGGAGGCGAAGCGGACCCGGTCGAGCTTGGTGACCCCGTCCACGATGGCCGCGACCTCGGGGCCGAAGTCGTCGGCCAGCGCGACCAGCTCGACGCTCGTGTCCTCCACTGCGTCGTGCAGCAGCGCAGCGGCAATCGACGTGTCGTCGAGGCCGAGATCGGCAACCACGCCTGCCACAGCGACCGGATGGGTGATGTACGCCTCGCCTGTCTTGCGTCGCTGGCCCTCATGGGCCTGTACGGCCGCCTCGTACGCACGGATGACCAGCTCGGGCGACTGCTTCGGCCAGCGCTGGCGGTAGCGCTCGACCACCGGCGAGATGTCGGCCGCGACCGTGTTCGCGATGCGCCGCCAGGGCAGCACACGCGACACCGCCGGCATGGTCCTAGCCAAGCTTCTCGCGGCGGCGCTCGGCCGACACCGGGCCGAACGCGGAGTGATTCACCCTCCCATTCTGCCGCGCCTCGCCGGTCATCAGGAGCCGGATCTAGCGGCGGCGGCCCTTCTTGCGAGGGCGGGGCGGGGCGCTGCGGGTGTAGCTCTCGGCAGCGAGCGCCTGGGTGGCAGCCTCCATCGAGTCGTGACGGCCGGCGGCGTCGGCCGCAGCCTGCGCGGCGGCCCAGCCGGGCTCGTAGCCCTTCAGCCACGCAACGGTGGGCATCGCCACGAAGATCGAGCTGTACGACCCGACGAGCAGGCCGATCAGCAGCGCCGTCGCGAACTCGGCCAGGGTGCCTGCACCGAGGAATCCGGCGCCCACGACCAGCAGCGACAGCACGGGCAGCACCGAGGTGATCGAGGTGTTCACCGATCGTGTCAGCACCTGATTGAGAGACACGTTGGCGAGAGCGTGGTAGGTGAAGTGGCTGCGCGCCGGCAATGACCGCTCGTTGGACTTCACCCGGTCGAACACGACGATCGTGTCGTACAGCGAATAGCCCATGATCGTCAGGAACGCCACCACGGTCGCCGGCGTCACCTCGAACCCGAACAGGGCGTAGGCGCCGACCGTCAGCACGATGTCGTGCCCCACCGCAATCAGTGCGCCCACCGACATCTTCCACTCGAAGCGGAACCACAGGTACAGCGCGATCAGCACGAAGAACACCACGAGCGCCCGGCGTGCCTTGCCGGCGACCTCGTCGCCGAACGACGGGCTGACCTGGCGCGACGACAGGCTCTCCACGTCGACGCCGACGGCATCGGCCAGCGCCCCGGCCACCGCTGCGCTGTCGGCATCGGGACCCAGCACGCCGCGCACCCGGAAGATGTCGGGCGCGCCGGTGACCACCACGAACTGCACGCGCGCATCGGGCACGCCGGCCTCCGCGGCCGCCGACGCCACGTCATCGGTCGTCACACTGTCGACCGATGCACTGCCGGAACCGGTCGACGCGTCATCCGCTTCGGCGCCTTGAGATTCCTCGGGCACCGGTATCTCCCACACCGAGCCGCCCTCGAACTCGATGCCGAGATTCAGGCCTCGTACCAGCAGAGCCACCACGCAGACGAGCACAGCAATTGCTGAGCCGATGAGCACCCTGCGTGACAGGCGCAGGATGTCCCAGGCGTTCTCGCCCCGGTAGAAGGTGCGCAACGCTGCAATCACGATGTGCCTCCTGTCGGCACCGTTGCCGGGGTGGCATCGCCGTCGGCTGTCGGCAGCACGCCGAGGCGCCGCGGTTCCTCATTCACCAGGCGTCGAGCGATGAACACCACCAGCGGCCGCATGAAGAAGTACGACACTGCCAGGTCGATCAGCGTTGCGAGCCCGAGATACAGGGCGAAGCCGCGGACGGTGCCGCTGGTGAGCTGGTACAGCACGCCCGCGCCGATGAGCGACGCCAGGTCGGCCCACACAATGGTCATGAATGCGCCCTTGAAGCTGGCATCGGCTGCCGAGCGCACTGCCCGGCCGCGGCGCACCTCTTCCTTGATCCGCTCGTAATAGACGATGTTCGAGTCGACCTGGACGCCGATCGACACGATGATGCCGGTAGTGCCGGCCAGCGTCAGCGCCAGGCCCCGGCTCTCGCCGAGCCAGCTGATGAGCGACCACAGCACCGACCCGCTGATGGCCAGGCTGGCCACTGCCACAATGCCGAGCAGCCGGTAGTAGGCCAGCATGTACAGGCCCACGAGGATCAGCCCGACGATGCCGGCGATCACGCCCGCACGCAGAGTTCCCTCGCCGAGGGTGGCCGACACGGTGCGCACATCGTCCTGCACGAACTCCACGGGAAGAGCACCGAAGCGCAGCGCAACAGCGAGGTCGCGTGCCCCGTCCTCGTCGAACGTGCCCGAGATGACTGCCGTGCCGCCGAATTCGGTGGCCCGGATGACCGGGGCAGATTCCACGACCCCGTCGAGCACGATGGCCACCTGCTGGCCGAAGTAGCGGGCCGCGATCTCGTCGAAGCCGACAGCGCCCTCGTCGGTGAGATCGACATTGACGACCCACTCGTTGTTGAACGTTGCCGCTGCCTCGGCGACCGCTTCGCCGGTGAGCTCGGCCGGGCCGAGCACATACCCCACGATCTCGCCATGGTCAGTGAGTACGACCGTCCGCTCTGCCAGGTCGTCCTCCGACTGCGTGAGCTCCAGCGTCTCGTCGGGCTCGATCTCGTCGGGTTTGTCTGCCTCCGACGCATCCGTTGCGGGCTCGATGATCTCAGGGTCTTCGACCGATTCGGGCCCGTCCGCCAGAGCTGCCGGTGAATCGCCCAGCGAGTCATCGGCAGCCTCCCCGTCGAGCGCCGGCTCGTCGTCTGCACTCGTCTCGGATTCACTCTCGGCATCCGCGGCGTCGGCAATCGCGCTGTTGTAAGCGTTGGCGAGGTCCAATGCAGAGCGGAGCTCGGTCTCGTCGAAGCGGTTGAACGTCAGCAGCACTGGCCGGAACCGCAGCTCCGCTGTCTGCCCCACCAAGTCCACCGCACGCTGCTTGTCCTTCACGCCGGGCAGCTGCACCACCACCTGCTCGCCTTGACGCGTGATGTCGGGCTCGGCCACGCCGAGCGCATCGACACGCGACCGGATGATCTCGATGGCACGGTCGAGCTGCTCATCGTCGGCTGGGGCTGTGGGCCGCAGCAGCACCTCCACGCCGCCCTGCAGCTGCACGCCCAGCACAGGCGCCCAGCCCGCGGCCAGCACGCCCGCGAGCGAGCCGAACCCGATCAGGATCGCGAGAAGGAGCGAGACGATCTGCGAGCGGCGCACGTCAGACCAATGCGCCGATGCCTGCGCTGCGCGCTGCGGCCGGGATCATTCCGATTCGTTGACGCCGTCCGATGCGGGCGGATCGTCTGCACCGCCGCCGTCGGCGGACGTGATGATCTCGCCGATGGCGCGGCGTTGCACCCGCAGCTCCACGTCGCTGTCCACCTCGAGGCAGACCACCTCGCCGGGCTCCTCGACTGCCACGATCTTGCCGATGACCCCGCCGACCGTGGCGACCTCGTCGCCGATGTCTGCAGCGCGCAGCATCGCGGCCCGCTCGGCTGCACGCTTGCGCTGCGGCCGGATCATCAGGAAATACATGATGGCGAACAGTGCGACGAGGATGATGATCGAACCCATGATGTACCCCTCAGCGTGACGGCGGGTCAGCGTACCGGGCTTCCTCCGCCAGCAGCGGCTCAGCCCCAGACTTCATTGACCTGCTCACGGAATGCGCTGAAGCGGCCGGCTTCGATGGCGGCTCGTGCGTCGGCCACCAGGTCGTTGAGGAACGTGATGTTGTGCAGCGTCAGGATGCGGCTGGCCGTGGGTTCATTCACGCTCATCAGGTGCCGGAGATAGCCGCGGCTGAAGCGGGCGCCTGCCTTGGGGCGGCTGTCGGCGCCTTCTTCACGAGTGTCGAGGGGCGTGGCGTCGCGGGCGAACCGGGCATTGCGAATGTTGATGCGACCTTGGGGTGTGAGCGCGGTTCCATGGCGGCCGAGCCGGCTCGGCAGTACGCAGTCGAACATGTCCACTCCGGCGGCGATGGCGTCGACGATGCGGGCCGGATCGCCCACACCCATCAGGTAGCGAGGCCGGTCGGCGGGCAGCACCTCGGTTGCTGCGTGCAGGGCCGGGCCCATCTCGCTGCGCGACTCGCCCACCGACAGCCCGCCGATGCCGTACCCGTCGAAGCCGATCGACGCCAGCGTCTCGGCGCTGGCGCGCCGGAGGCCGGGATCGATGCCGCCCTGGCAGATGCCGAACAGTGCCTGCCCACCGGCGATCCCGTCCCGTCGCGCAGCGTCCATGGCTGCCGCTGCTCTGGCCGCCCACAGGTGGGTGCGTTCGGTCGCTTCGCGCACCTGGTCGGGTGGCGCGGGCAGTTCGGGGCAGATGTCGAGCGCCATCTGGATGTCCGATCCCAGGCGGCGCTGGGCATCGACCGCATCTTCGGGTGTCAGCCGCATCTGGGCGCCGTCGTAGGTCGAGCGGAAAGTCACGCCTTCGTCGTCCACCTTGGATTTCGCATCCTGAGAGGAACCGCCGGGACGGCGGCCGGGCTGATCTGCGCCGCCGGGACGGCGGCCGAGGGACATGATCTGGAAGCCGCCGGAATCGGTGAGGAAATGGCCGTCCCAGCCGGAGAAGCCGTGAAGCCCGCCGAGCGCTTCCACCACCTCGATTCCGGGCCGCGCCAGCAAGTGATACGTGTTGGCCAGCACGACCTCGAGGCCGAGGTGCTCGTAGTCGGTGGCGTCGAGATGGATCACAGCACCGCGGGTTCCTACTGGCATGAACACCGGCGTCTGGAAGGTCCCGCGAGCCGTCGTGACCTGTCCCCGTCGAGCTGAGCCGTCAGTGGCCAGCAGCTCGAACGCCAGCGGGTTGTCCGGAACGCTCATCTCGCCAGCCTCACGAGGGCGGTGTCCGCCGGAGCAGCATCGCGTCGCCGAAGGACAGGAAGCGGTAGCCGTCCGCGAGCGCCGTCTCGTACAGGTCACGCCAGCGCGGCCCGATGAACGCGTCGATCAGCAGCAGCAGGGATGATCGGGGCAGGTGGAAGTTGGTGAGCAGAGCGTCGACCAGCAGGAACTCAGCACCCCGCCGCAGGAACAGATCGGTCGAGCCGCTGATGTCGCTGCTGACCGTCGGTGCCAAGCCGCCCCGGTCGCCGTGTCCGCCGGACGACGCGCAGGCCGCTTCGGGCGTGCACGCAGCGCTGGCCACACGCAGGTCGCGCTGCTGGCGGGCCGCAGCCTCCAGTGCGCGCACGGTGGTGGTTCCCACCGCAACGACGCGTTCGGCCTCAGCGCAGGCGGCGAGCGTCTGCGCGGACACCCGGTAGTGCTCGGTGTGCATTTCGTGCTCATCGGCGTGCTCGGCAGTCACCGGTGCGAACGTGGCCAGGCCGACGGTGAGATCGACGGTCGCGATGCCCACGCCGTTCGAGCGCAGTGCGTCCAGCACGCGTTCGGTCAGGTGAAGCCCTGCCGTGGGCGCCGCGGCTGAACCATCCGAGCGGGCGTAGACTGTCTGGTAGCGATCGGCCAGCGCCGTCCGAGCAGCATCGCTGTCGGCGGCATTGACACCAAGTCGCTGGGCGATGGCGCCCCGAGCCATGTCCGGGTCGATGTAGGGCGGCAGCGGCGCCTCCCCCGCCCGTTCGAGCAAGCGAGCCTGCGACACATCGGCGAGCGACGTCTCGCCGACGAGCACACGCACAGCCCGGCGTTGCCGGTCCAGGCGCTCGCCCACCACCACCCGCACGCTCGGGTCCCGCTCGGAGACCAGCACCGTGCCGTCCGCGATCCGGCGAGACGGCCGCACCAGCGCCGCCCAGCCCGCGTCGCTGCGCGGCGGCAGTGTCGCCCTGCGGGAACCCTCTGGAGCAGTCGCTCGGGCGGCGGCCCTCGGGTGGGCTGCGTCGCTGCCCGACGGCCGGCGTCCGAGCGGTTCGAGCAGCAGTACTTCGGCCGCGCCGCCAGTGCGCTTGCGCAGCGGCAGGCGGGCAGGCATCACGCGGGTCTCGTTGACCACCAGCAGATCCCCGGGGCCGAGCAGCGACGGGAGATCGGTGACGTGCCGGTGCTCAGGTGCTCGGCACGGCCCCGGGTCAACCAGCAGCCGGGCCGAGTCGCGCGGCTCGGCAGGAACGTGCGCTATCGACGACGGCGGCAGCTCATAGTCGAACTCGTCCATCCGCAGCCGCGACGCGCTCATCAGCGGGGAGGCTACGTCGGCTCGCAATTCAGCAGCCGGGGCCGCTCCAGCGGACGCCAATCGCCGCGGATCGCCCAGCGCCGTGCAGGCTCACCACGCTGAGTCGTCGATTTCCACGGGTGCGTCGGCGGACAGCTCGGCGGCTGGCGCGGCCGATGGTTCTGCTGCGGGATGCTGCATCCGCTCAGGGGAGACGGCGGCATCGTCGGCCGCCCGCCCTGACGCATCGAACAGCGTGATGTCGTCGCCGCCCACGGAAGCCCCGGCGAGGTCGGCGAACGGTGGGGCCTCGACGCCGAGGTGTGCATACGCCGCGGCGGTGGCGATGCGGCCCCGCGGCGTGCGCTGCAGCAGCCCGCGCTGGATCAGGAAGGGCTCGTACACGTCCTCCACCGTCTCGGTCTGCTCGCCGACGGTGATCGCCAGCGTCGACAGCCCCAACGGTCGCCCGGCGTGAGTGACAGCGAGAGCGTCGAGAATCGCCCGGTCGACCTTGTCGAGGCCGAGCTCGTCGACGCCGAATGCAGCGAGCCCTGCCTGCGCCACCGCCACATCGACGGCACCGCTGGCGCGCACCTCGGCGAAGTCGCGAACCCGGCGAAGCAGCCGGTTGGCGATCCGCGGCGTGCCCCGGCTGCGTGAAGCAATCTCCGCAGCCCCCTCAGCGTCAACATCCGCACCCAGAATCCCGGCCGCACGGACCACAATCGCCGTGAGATCTTCCGTCGAGTAGTAGTCGAGGCGCTCGACCAGGCCGAAGCGGTCTCGCAGCGGTCCCGAGATCAGCCCGGTGCGAGTCGTGGCGCCGACCAGGGTGAACCGGGGCAGCTCGAATCTGATCGAGCGCGCGGCCGGTCCCTTGCCCAGCACAATGTCGATCGCGAAGTCCTCCATGGCCGGGTACAGCACTTCCTCGACCACCTTGGGCAGGCGGTGGATCTCGTCGATGAACAGCACATCGCCGTCGGCCAGGTTGGTCAGGATTGCTGCAAGATCGCCTGCCCGCTCCACCGCTGGCCCCGAGGTCAGGTGCAGCGCAGCACCCAACTCGACGGCGATGATGCCGGCCAGAGTCGTCTTGCCCAGGCCCGGCGGGCCGGCGAACAGCAGATGGTCGGGCGTTTGGCCCCGGGCCAGCGCAGCCCGCAGCGTGATGGCCACGTGTTCTCGCACCTCAGGCTGGCCGACGAATTCCTCCAGCGAGCGCGGTCGCAGCGAGGCCTCGGCGTCGCCGTCGTCGGCCGCCGAGCGCGCCGGGTCGGTGACCTCGCTCCGGCCCGCTTCTGACACCTCCGATTCGTCGCGCCGGTAGCCCTCGCTGCGGGCTCCCCCAGCGCTCATCGCGGACCGAGCTCGTGCAGTGCCACACGCAGCAACGCGCCGGTGTCGGCATCGCCGTCGCGTGCTGCCTCGATCGTGACGGCGGCCATGGCGTCGCGTATCTCGGCCGGGGCGAATCCCATCTGGCTCAGTGCGGCCCGCACTTCCGCAACCGCAGATCCGGCGCCGTCGCCGGCCGCCGCCACAGCGGCAGCGCCGGCAGTCTCGGGCGCGCCGAGCCGCGACTTCAGGTCCAGCACCATCCGCTTGGACGTCTTGGCGCCGATGCCGGGCACCAGCTCCAGCGCCGCGGCGTCATCGGCGGCTACCGCACGCCGCAGCTCGTCGGGCGGCAGGTGCGAGAGCACGGCAAGCGCCAGCGCGGGGCCCACGCCGTGCGCGCTGAGCAGGGCCTCGAAACAGCGCCGCTCGTCGAGCTCGGCGAATCCGTACAGGTCGGAAGCGTCCTCGCGCACGTGGTGGTGGACGTACACGAAGCACTCGTCGCCCACCGGTCCGACGCCGGCCAGCGTGGACGGCGCCACGACGACGCGGTACCCCACCCCGCCGGCCTCGATCAGCAGCTCGCCGCCGGGATCTTTGTCGAGCAGGCGCCCGCGCACTGAGCCGATCACGACGTGGGTGCCACTGCGCCCGAAGCGGGCAGCAGCACGCGCGCCCGGGCATGGGTTGCCGCCCCGTGCCAGGAAGCCTGGGACAGGTGGCACAGCGCGACCGCAGCCGCGTCGGCGGCATCGGCTGGCTCAGGCGGCCCCGGCAGCGCGAGCAGCTCGGCGACCATGCGCTTCATCTGGTCCTTGTCGGCCCCGCCCCAGCCTGCAACGGCCTGCTTGACCTGGGTCGGCGTGTATTCCACCGCCTCCAGCCCGGCAGCGGCCGCGATCGCCATGGCGAGACCGGCCACTTGCGCGACACCAATCGCAGTGCGCGCATTGACCTGGAAGAACACCCGCTCCACGGCCACCACCGAGGGCTGGAATTCGGAGATGAGGGCCTGCAGCTCACCCATCTGCGTCGCCAGGCGCGCTGCGTGCGGCTCGTCGGCATCAGTGCGGATGACGCCCAGGGCGACCGCTTCGGTGCGAGTGCGCTGTGCCCCCGAGCCCGCAATCCGCTCCACCACGCCGTACCCGCAGCGCGACAATCCCGGGTCGATCCCCAATACGAACATCAGTACGAACCGTAGCCTTTGACACCGTCCGAGCCGGGTATGCGTGACACCGCTCCGCCCTAGCCGGCGATCGCCTCCAGCAGCGAATCGCTGATGTCGAAATTGGCGTACACGCCCTGCACATCGTCGTGATCGTCGAGCGCGTCGAGCACCGCCATGACCTGCTTGGCCTCCGACACGCTGGTCAATTCGATGAGGTTCTGCGGCGCGTACGTCAGGTCGGCCGACGTCACCGCGATGCCCGCTGCCTCGATCGCCTCGCGCACCGCCATCGTGTCGGCGGCAGCGGCGGTGACTCGCCAGGTATCGCCCTCCTGCTCGACGTCCTCTGCGCCGGCATCGAGCGCCACCAGGATCAACTCGTCTTCGTCGGGCACCGTGCCTGCGGCCGCAGACCCATCGGGCGCCGGCTCGAACGCGGGCACCACCACCACGCCCTTGCGCTCGAACTGCCACGCCACCGCGCCCGGCTCGGCCAGCGATCCGCCGGCACGGGTGAACACGCTGCGGATCTCCGACCCGGTGCGATTGCGGTTGTCCGTCAGCACGTCCACGTACATCGCCACGCCCCCTGGCGCGTAGCCCTCATAGGTGACCTGCTCGTACGACACGCCCTCGAGCTCGCCGGTGCCTCGCTTGATGGCGCGTTCGATCGTGTCCAGCGGCACCGAGTTGTCGCGTGCCTTCTGGTACATGGTCCGCAGCGTCGCGTTGGCATCCAGATCGCCGCCGCCCTCGCGTGCGGCCACCTCGACCTGGCGGATCAGCTTGGCGAACAGCTTCCCGCGCGCCTTGTCGGCAGCGCCCTTGCGGTGCTTGATCGTGGCCCACTTGGAATGACCAGACACAGACCCCCTCCCGAACGAGACCTGCCATCAGGCAGTGCAGCCGCGACAGTCTGCCGGGCGCGGCCGCTCAGCGGGCCATGGATGCGCCGACCATGTCGAGGAAGATCTGGTGAATGCGGTCGTCGGCCGTCAGCTCCGGGTGGAAGCTCGACACCAGGATCGGTCCTGACCGGCACAGCACCGGCACCGACGACGGGACGCCGTCGGTCGACGAGTTCGAGGCGGGCGTGATCTCGGCGAGCACCTCTACGCTGTCGCCTGCACGCTCCACCCACGGTGCTCGAATGAACACCGCCTTGAAGGGCTCATCGAGGCCGTCGGCGGTGAGCTCCGCCTCGAAGCTGGCGACTTGGCGGCCGAATGCATTGCGACGCACCGAGATGTCGATCGCTCCGAAGCAGCGTTGATCCGGGCGGCCGTCGAGCACATCGACGGCGAGCAGGATCATTCCCGCGCAGGTGCCGAACGCCGGCATGCCGCCGGCGAGGCGTTCAGACAGCGCATCGAACAGCCCGCTCGTGCGGAGCAGGTGCGACATGGTGGTCGACTCGCCGCCCGGGAGCGCCACAGCATCGACACCGTCGAGATCTGCGGGCACGCGGACCTCGACTGCTCTGGCCCCGGCGCGCCGGAAGGCGGCAACGTGCTCGGCGGCAGCTCCCTGCAGCGCGACAACGCCGATCAGCGGCTGGCTGTCGCTTGCGGTGGCGCTCTTCCGCGCCGGCATTATTTTCCGCTCTTGTTCGCTGCGCTCACGGGCCGCTCGGGCCACGGCTTCGCCATTCGGCTCAGCCTCCTACCAGCCGCGTTCGGCGAGCTTGGTATCGAGACCCTCCATCTCGAGGCCCGGCATGGCGCTGCCGAGACCCCGGCTCACCTTGGCCACCACCGACGGGTCGCGGTAGTGCGTGGTGGCCTCGACGATGGCCTCGGCCCTCGGCCCCGGGTCTTCGCTCTTGAAGATGCCCGAGCCGACGAACACTGCCTCGGCGCCGAGCTGCATCACCAGCGACGCATCGGCCGGTGTGGCAATGCCGCCGGCGCAGAACAGGGGCACCGGCAGGCGGCCGGTCTCGGCAATCTCCTGCACCAAGCCGAGCGGCGACTGCAGCTGCTTCGCCCAATCGAACAGCTCGGCGGCATCGGCCTGGGTGATCTTGCGGATGTCGCCCGTGATCGAGCGCAGGTGACGCACGGCCTCGACGATGTTGCCGGTGCCGGCCTCGCCCTTGGAGCGAATCATGCAGGCACCCTCGGAGATGCGCCGCAGCGCCTCGCCCAGATTGGTGGCGCCGCAGACGAACGGGACGGTGAACGCCCACTTGTCGATGTGATGTGCCTCGTCTGCGGGTGTCAGCACCTCAGACTCGTCGATGTAGTCGACATCGAGGGATTCGAGCACCTGGGCCTCGCCGAAATGGCCGATCCGGGCCTTGGCCATGACCGGGATCGTCACGGCCGCCTGGATGCCCTCGATCATCGCCGGGTCGCTCATGCGGGCCACACCGCCGTCACGGCGAATGTCGGCCGGCACGCGTTCGAGCGCCATGACGGCAACCGCTCCGGCGTCTTCCGCGATCTTGGCCTGCTCGGGCGTGACGACATCCATGATGACGCCGCCCCGGAGCATGTCGGCAAGCCCGCGCTTGACCCGCACCGTTCCGACCAGATGAGACGCTCCGTCACCTGAATTCATGCGCTCAGTGTAGGGAACGGCCCCAGTGCTGCCCCGGGGATTATCCCGCCGAGCTCAGAATTCGCGCAGCACCGCAACCCGTGTCTCGAGATCTGCCCGGTAGTCGGGCAGGCTGTCGGGAGCATCGGCTGCGTCGGCCCTCGGATCGGCCAACCACAGCGGCCAGGTCACCCGAGGTGCATCGGTGCGCACACCGGCCGCCGACATCGTCTGGAGCGCATCGGCGAGACCGGGCGGGTAACGGGTCAGCCGCACGGCTTCGTCGTCGTCGTCGAAGTCGCTGCCGGTGCTGGCCTCGCGCTCGGTGCGAGCCTGCACCAGCGGCCACAGGGCCGGCCACACCAGCGCCGGAAACCCCACCGTGGTGACCGCGGTGGTCAGGTAGGCAGCCCGCCCGTCACGAATCTGCGTCAGCAGCCGCGCCACGACGGCCTCCAGCTCGATGCGATTGAGCGCGTCAAGCAGTCCCTGCGTGACGACGAGGGTCGAGCGATCCGGTCGCCGGCCAAA
The DNA here is from genome assembly GCA_022821985.1 of Acidimicrobiia bacterium. GTDB lineage: Bacteria > Actinomycetota > Acidimicrobiia > Acidimicrobiales > Poriferisodalaceae > Poriferisodalis. The sequence goes on along the minus strand of JAJECP010000021.1, from coordinate 54,614 downwards.
TGCCGTCGCATTCGCAGCCGAGCTCGGCGCGACAGCGAGCGTCGGCACCGGAACGCCCACGAGCAGGCAGACGCCGTCGACAACGTTTTCCAGGCGAGGATGGCTGTCAGCATCGCTCGGCCCTGAGCCGGCTCCGAGGAGCGCTCGTTGCAGGCGCCGCTCCCCCACAGCCAGTTCGCCGGCTGCGAGCACGCTCGTCGCAGCGAGCGCAATCGGCAGCGCCCACCAGCCGAGCCCGGTGAACAGCGCCACCGGCACGCCGACGATGGTCGCCGCAACCAGGTGCACGGCCCAGAACTCCGCCAGCAGCTTGTCGGCTCGACTGCGATAGATGGCGAACAGCGGGTCCACCCGCAGCATTCAACCGGCCCGGCTCCCCCGCAACACCCTCGCCCCACAGCGATCGCGGTGAAGCGACACTCTCTGCCGTCGCACTCAGTCGCAGGCGACCACCCGGCCCGCTGCGCCGCCGCGTCGGCCGGCGGCTCAGCCCTTGGTGGAGACGCGTCGGGCGATGGCGCGCTCGTACATGTCCGCGTAGATGTCCGCCAGGCGGGCCATCGAGAACTGCTCGGCCCGCTGACGGCCCGCGGCGACCAGGTCGGCCGCCCGGTCGGGACGCCTGAGCACACCGATGAGTGCCTTCGCCAGCGCCTTCGGGGCGCCGGGGGGAACGAGCACCGCCTCGTCGCCGACGCTGACAACGTTGCGATAGCCGGGCAGGTCGCTCGCGACCACCGGCGTGCGCGCTGCCATCGCTTCCAGGAGCACCACGCCGAAGCTCTCGCCGTGCAGCGACGGCACGCACAGCGCGTCGGCACCCTTGATGCGCGCCAGCTTCTCGGCCTCGCTGACGCGACCCAGCCATTCGATGCGCGTGTCGCGCTGGTACCGGCGCTGCAGCTCCTCGGTCTGCGGGCCGCGCGACATCACCCACAGCCTGACGCCCTCAGGCAGACGCGACATGGCGTCGAGCAGCACGGTGAGGCCCTTGCGCGGCTCGTGGCGGCCGATGTAAGCGATGGTGGGTGCTTCGTTGCGCTTGGGAACCGCATCGTCGAAGTGGTCGAGCTCGACGCCGTTGAAGACGAGTTCGTAGCTGCCGCCGACGCCGTTGCGGGCCATCTCGGCAGCATCAGCCGAGACTGCGGCCCGAACGTCGATCCGAGACGCCAGCCATCGCGTTCCCGGCACCAGATACGCCATGCTGCCGCCTGCCGCGTGCCAGGTTCCCACGATGGGCGTCGAGTTCAGGAAGAGCGCCGTCTGCGTGGGCCCCGGACACAGCGGCTCGTGCAGGTGCACGACGTCGAACTCCTCGTCGCGCAGTGCCCGAACGGTGCGCAGCGTGCATGCAAAATCGGGTGCGATCGGGGCGACCGACCCGTTAGCGAACGTAGGAATGCTGGCGCCCAACGGTGTGACGCCGGTCTGGGGCGGTGCGCCGTCGCAGGGCGCCAGCACCCTGGTCTCATGGCCGTTCGCGGCCAGCGCACGGGCCAGGCCCAGCACCTGCACCTGGACGCCGCCGGCGCTGGTCAGGCTGTACGGCGAGATGATCCCGACTCTCACTCAGCCGCTCCTCACAGTCGAACGCGACGCTAGGCGCGGCACAGATGCCACAACAAGGCCGTTCGGGGCTTGCTTTTATGGCGCCTCGCCCGCGTCGCCTGATCCGGCGAGGCGATCTGATGGCCAATTCGGGCCGAAGAGATGCCACTGGTGCGGTTCTGCGGCGATCAGCGTGACCAGATCGTCGGCGAGTCGCTGGGTGACGGCAGTCACGTCGTCGCGCAGGCGGCCGTGCCGCGTGACATCGATCGGCGGCCGAACCGTGCCCAGGTGCCTGCCCCGGGGGCGGAAGTACACAGCGGTCGGCAGCAGGGCAGCGCCTGATCGCAGCGCCAGCATTGCCGGGCCCGCCGGCAGGGTTGTTCGCTCATCCCCGAAGGTCACCTCGACGCCGTCGTTGGTGAGGTCGCGGTCGCACAGCAGGCAGACGATCTCGTTCCGTCGCAGGGCGCCGAGCACCTCGCGTCCCGCGTTCGGCCCGAGCGGCACGACCCGCATGCCCAATCGCTCACGGAAGTCGGCGAACCACTCGAACAGTTCAGGCGGGTCGAGCGGCTCCACCACCACGGTGATCGGCAGTCGATTGACCGTGGCCATCCAGAACCCGGCCCACTCCCAGCCCCCGAGGTGCGGGAGGGCCAAGATGACGCCGTTGCCGCGTTCGAGGGCTTCCTCCACATGGTGATACGCCGGCACGTCGATGCCCCGGTCCAAGGTGAGCTCGCTCAGCGCGGGCAGGCGGAACGATTCCAGCCAGTAGCGGGCATAGGAGCTGAACGCAGCCGCTGTGGCCCGGTCGAGATCGTCCGTCGAGTCTGCGGCCCAGCGTTGCGCGCGGGCCTGATGCCGCCGGACCATCGCCGCCTTGGCAGGCATCAGCCGGGCGAGTACCGGTCCGGCCAGCTCGGCCACACGCTCGGTGAGCCACAGCGGGGCCAGCCGGGCGGCTGATGCCCCTGCCTGGTACCCCAGCACTATCGCCTTGTCCCGCCCTACCGGGCGGCGAGCCATGTCACGCCCTCGCACGGGACGAAGGAGGCCGCGCACACGCCCGCGAAGCGGCGCTGCGTTCACTGCGACATGCGTGCGCTGGCTTGGCACCACACCTTCACAAAGCGCATCACCGCAGTCACCACCGACAGCGCCAGCAGCACCCAGAGCAATGGAATGAGCAGCACTTCGAAGGCGACTGCGACGGCCAGCACCACCGTCCGCTCAGCACGCTCCATCAGCCCGCCCTTGGCCTCGAAGCCCAGCAGCTCGGCCTTGGCTCGCTCGTAGGAGATCACTGCGCTGACACCGAGCACTGCCATCGGCAGCACCGCCCACTGCGCGCCGTGCTCACCGGCGAGATACCACGCGATGCCGCCGAGCAGCAGGCCGTCGGTGACCCGGTCTGCCGTCGAGTCGAAGAAAGCGCCCCTGCTCGACGAGGTGCCCCGGGCTGCTGCGACCGGCCCGTCGAGGAGGTCCGAGAGCGCGGTGATCACCAGCAGCACGGTTCCCAGCACGAGCCGGCCGGCGCCGATGGCGATGGCACTGGCAGCCGACATGACGAGGCCGAACCCGGTAAGCACGTCTGCGCTCAGGCCGATCGCCGCGAGGCCACGCCCGATCGGCGCCGTGACGCTGTCGACGCCCTTGCGGAACTTGCCGTCGAACACCGTCAGCCCCCGTCGCCGGACGCCGTCGCCGCGCTTGTCTCGATGCCGGCCTGATCCTCGTCGGCAGCGGCCTCATGCTCGTCGGCAGCATCAGGGTCCGAGGCCGTCTCGATCCACGTCTCGGGATTGTCTTCGACCCACTTCTCCAGCACAGCTCCGTTCAGAGCGTCCACCAGCACCAAGCCGCGCTGCTCAGGCGGATCCTCCGCCGAATAGACGAGCACCCGCCATGTCGGGCGGCTCATCCAGCCGCGCCAGCCGAGCTGGGCGCTGGCGTGCCCCACAGCAAAACCGACGTCGGCGACGGCGGCAACCAGCGCCTCGTTCTCGTTGACCGCAAACCGGCGACCCGCTGCGAATTGGTAGATGCCGACGAGAGCAAGGAGCACGCCGCCGGTGGCCACCCCGGTGTTGAGCAGCACCGCATCGCCGCCCCATGCGAGCGCTGCCGTGGCGGCCCAGACGCCCACCGCAAAACACAACGCGCCGGTGATCTTGCGCCGCGAATTGTCGGGGAACTTGTACGCGCCGACAAATCCTCGGTCCAAGTCCTCCGGAAGCTCGTCGCGTACCTCGCCAAGTTCGTCTGGCTCGGCCATCGCGGCCAACGCTACCTGCGCTCTGAGACCGGCCCTGCTGCGCTCTAGCAAGCGCAGCGAAATCGACAGCAGTCGACTGCAACCCGGAACGTAGGGTGCCGGAGGGACTGGCCCGCTGGCTCTGCCAAGCGACACAGCGGGCCGGTCCTCCTATCCAAGAGCCTATAAGACCACGCCCAGCAGGGCTGCAGCGTCGCTGACCGGCTCACCGGCTTCGGCGGCAGCGTCGATTTCGGCGAGGGCACCCGGTGTGTCGAGATCATCGTCGAGACGCTCGCGCACCCGTGCCAGCGCACCATCGCCGCGGCCCGCGGCGCGCCAGCGTTCGAGACGGCGGGCTGCATCGGCAACCAGCTCGGGGGACCAGTCCCAATCTGACCGGTAGTGCGCGCCCAGCAACGCCAGACGCACTGCCATGGGCTCCCAGCGCGCCCGCAGGTCGGCCACGAACGCCAGGTTGCCCGCCGATTTGGCCATCTTGGCGCCGCCGTGCCGCACCATCGACGTGTGCATCCAGTGACGCACGAACGGTCGCCCGGTAGCGGCCTCCGACTGCGCCCGCGAGCACTCGTGGTGCGGGAACACCAGGTCGCTGCCGCCGCCGTGCACGTCGACCGTCTCGCCGAGATGCTCCAGCGCCAGCGCCGAACACTCCACGTGCCATCCCGGACGGCCGAGACCCCACGCAGAGGACCACTCGGGCTCACCGGGCGCCGAACGCTGCCAGAGCACGAAGTCGAGCGGGTTGCGCTTGTCGGGGTCGTCGGGCCGGCCGCCACGGCTGCGCGCCAGCTCCACCATCTCGGCGGCATCGAGGCCGCTCAGCTCGCCGAAGCTCTGTGCGGCCGAGACGTCGAAGTACACGTTGTCGCTCGTGCGATAGGCGTGGCCGCTGCGGAGCAGCCGTCCGATCAGTCGCCGGATGTCGGCGATTGCCGATGTCGCTCGGGGCTCGGCGTCGGCGGGCAGCAGGCCCAGCGCCGCCATGTCTGCGTCGAATGCGGCGAGCGACCCTGCCGCCAGGTCGAGGTAGTGCACGCCCATGGCACGCGCCCGCGACAGCAGGTCGTCGTCGACGTCGGTGATGTTGCGCACGCAGCGGGTGCGGCATCCCAGGTCGCGCAGTCGGCGTTGGAGCACGTCATAGGCCAGGAACGTGGCAGCGTGACCGACGTGGGTGGCGTCGTAGGGCGTGATGCCGCACACGTACATCCGCACGGTGCGCCCCGGCTGCGCGTCGAGCGGCACGACGGCTCGCTGCTGGGTTTCGTACAGCTTCATCCAGCTTCATCGCCCTGCTTGCAGAGCCCGGCTCATCGGACCAGCCAGGCCGGATCAGTCGGGGACGGTCTCAGCGGCCGGTTGGGCCACATCGGCACCGCTCGGCCCGCCGCCCAGCACGCTGATCGGCACGTGATCCAGACCCACGAGGCGGAGCGCGACCCGGGTGCGGTACCGGGTATTGAGCTGCATCAGCACAGCAGTGAACGCTTCGATGGCGGTAGCGTTGGACAGATTGCCGCAGTCGAGCGCCCGTGCGCCGGGCATGCGGTCCACGATCTCGGCGATGTGCCACGTGGCCTCGCGATGGTCGCTGCAGATGAGGATGTCGCCGTGCACCGGCTCGTCGAGATTGCCGAGCTCGGTCGCGGGCACGTGCTGGAGGGCTGCAGCAACCCGCGACTCAGGCAGGGTGGCCTGCACCGACGCAGCCACGGAGCCTCTCGGCGGGATGAGCGGCACGAACTCGTCGTCGACGCGGGCCAGCGCGTTGGACATGGTGGCCACCACCTTGCCGCGCAGGTGCTCGGCCACGTCCCGTGCCGTAATCGCCGCCGCATCCCAGGGCGTTGCGATCACCACCGTGGGCTCGGCCGCAGCGAGGCTGTTGGCGCCGGGATGGATGCGCAGGCGGCGGTCGGGCCACCGATCCACGATGTTGTCCACCACCTCCATCGACCGGTACTTCGAACGCGAGCCCAGCGTGATCTCGCAGCCGATGTCGGCCAGCCGGGCTGCCAATGCGGCGCCCGCGGGCCCGGTGCCGCCGATGATGCCGATCCGGGTGGGTTCGGCACTGCTCGAGGGACTCGCTGCTGCGACCCCGTCAGCGGACCCGTTGGGGGTTGCATCTGCCGGCACGGCGCTCACGGTACGGCCGAGCGCGCCCCACGGCAATGTGACCGGCCGGCGTCTCGCCCGGTGGCTCGGCCTCGGCGCGCCGGATCACGTGCACTCCCGCCGGCGGCGGCACCCAAGTGGCGCGTTGCGCAGCGGTAGCGTCCGGCGAAGAACGGTGCTGTACGCGGCAGCGCCCAGACACCCAGCGGAGGCGAGAGCGTGGCGGGCAGCGGAATCGTGGAAGGCAAGAAATTCCTCATCACCGGCGTGCTCACCGATGCCTCGCTGGCGTTCAACGTGGCGCGCTTGGCGCAGGAGCACGGCGCCGAGGTGGTGCTCACCGGCGCCGGCAGGGGCATCCGGCTTACCGAGCGAGCAGCCAGGCGACTGCCCGACCCGCCCGATGTGCTGCCGTGCGATGTCACCCTGCCCGACGAAATCGACGCTGTGCGAGCCGATCTGGAGCAGCGCTGGGGCCGACTGGACGGCCTGCTGCATGCCATCGGTTTCGCGCCGGCGAGCTGCCTGGGCGGCAACTTCCTCCACGCCCCCTGGGAGGATGTCGCCACGGCGCTGAACATCTCCGCCTACAGCCTCGCTTCGCTGACGTCGCCGCTGGCGCCGTTGCTGGCCGAAGCGAAGGGCTCAGTGGTCGGACTCACCTTCGATGCCAGCGTGGCCTGGCCGGTCTACGACTGGATGGGTGTGGCCAAGGCAGCCTTCGAATCAGCGGCGCGCTATCTGGCCAAGTCGCTCGGACCGCAGGGCATCCGGGTGAACCTGATCTCGGCGGGACCCATCCGCACCATGGCTGCCAAGTCGATCCCCGGTTTCGCCGAATTCGAAGACGCATGGACCGAACGGGCGCCGCTGGGCTGGGACATCACCGACAGCGAGGCCGTGGCCCGCAGCACTCTCGCACTGATGTCGGACTGGTTCGGCGGCACCACCGGCGAGATCGTGCATGTCGACGGCGGCTACCACGCCATGGGCGCCTGACGCTGCACAGGCCGTTGCGCTCGCAGCGGAGACGGCATCACCCGCTGCTCAGCCCAATCGCTGGAGTGTTTCTTCGCGCCCGAGGAATGCCAGGTAACTGCCTGCTCGCGGTCCAGTCTCAGATCCGAAAAGCACCTGATACAGAGCTCCGAATACGAGTGCTGCATCCGAGCGCGGGTCGATCCCGACATCGCGGGCCGACTCAAAGATCTCGTCCTGAATGGCCTTGGAATCCCACTCGGGCAGATTCTTCAGTCGCTGCAAGCAATGGTCGAGGAAGTTGCGCTGGCGTTCGTCCAGCGCACTGCGCTGCTGCGAGGCCTCGGATGCATCGAGCATCTTGACCACACCAGCGAGCTCGGGGCTGCTTGCCATCAGCCGTCGTGCGGTGGCCTCCTTGCGAGACAGCCACTCCGACTCTGCTGCAGACAGATCGACGCCGAGCGATGCGACGTGGTCCGCGAGCTGCATGTGCGGCTGCTGGGCGAGGCTCAGCACCGAGTCGAACGGCGGGCTGAACTCGGGCGCCGCCGGCACATCTGGCCCCAGCGATGCACGTGTCATCGAGTAGAGCTGGCTGTCGTTGGGGCGAGGTTCGCTGCCGGCCGCGGATCGCCAGAGCCGCTCATACTCCACAAATGCCTTGGTGAGACTGGGCACGTCAAGGTCGAAATTGATGGAGCGCCGAGGCTGTGTTCGCAGCACGAGATAGCGCAGCAGCTCGGGCGGCAGCATCTCGACCAGGTCTGACGAGGTCATGCCGATGCCCCGCGACGAACTCATCTTGGCGCCGCCGAGCGTGAAGAACTCGTACGGCACGGGCACGGGCACCGGGCACCGGAGCACTTGGCGGGCGAGCGCGGAGGACACCTCGTGCGATCCGCTGGCGGCCATGTGGTCCTTGCCAGCACCCTCGATCGAGACGCCGAAGAGCTTCCATTTGGCGGCCCACTCCAGCTTCCACGGCAGCTTGCCGTTGCCGCCGAACGGGCTGATGCGGCCGCGGTGCCCGCAGCCTTTGGCCCAGGTCACCAGATCGGGCCTGCACTCGTACGCCACGGTTTCGCCGTCGTAATCGGAGGCGTAGGTGGTGCCGATGCGGCCGCACCGCTCGCAGATGGGCTGGAACGGCAGCCAGTCGTCTGAACGCTCGGCCCCGCTGAGCCTGAGGTAGATCTGCCGCACATCGGCCGCAGCTCGCAGGAAGGTGTCGATGACGTCGTCGAGCCGGCCAGACCGGTAGACGTCGCTCATGCGGTAGAACTCGACCTCGACGCCGAGCGTCTCGAACGGCCCCGCCGCCGCCGCTGGCGAGCCAGCGGAATCGGACGGCATGCGAGCAGTATCGAACCAATTCCCGGTGAACTCGCCGAAGTACGCCTCTGCCATCGAAGCGCCTCGAAGACCCTCGGGCGCCGGGGCCGCCCACAGCGGCTTGCCCAAGTGCTCCACGAAGCGCTCACCGGTGCCGTGCGGAATCTCGTCGACCGCATCCATGTCGTCGCAGCCGTACATGAACATCGTGTCCAGGCCGCGCTCACGGGCCACCCGGGCCAACGCGTCGTGGATCAGCACGCCACGCAGCGAACCGACGTGCGCACGGCCGCTGGGCGTCTTGGAGTCATTGATCACGACCTGCCCAGAGCAGCCGTCGAGCGCTTTGTCGATCCAAGTCATGATGTGGGGCCTCGGCCGCACGGGGCCTCGCAACGAGCGGCGAAGCCTAACCAGCAGGGCCTAGTCAGAAGGGAGTGTGCCACCCCCGGGCCCACCAGTCCTCGCAATATCTGGGATGCCGGCGTCCGGCTCGCCGATCAGGCTGCGCAGCAGATCGTCCAGCGCAACGACCCCGAGCGTGCGCCCTTGTGCATCGGCGACGACGGCGAGATGGATGCGAGCGCGCTGCATGCGGCGCAGTGCCTCATCGAGCGCCACGTCGGGACCGAACTGCAGCATCCAGCGCACGAGGCCGCGGCCCGCGGGCCGGGTCGCAGCGACCATCCGGTCCGCCGCGGCCAGATCCACGGCATCACGCTCGACGAACGCCGCCAGATCGTTGCTGTGCAGCATTCCCCGCACATCGTCGGGACCACTGCCCAGCACCACCAGCCGCGAGTGGCCCGTCCGAGCGAACTGCTGCTCGACCGTGGCGATCCCATCGGCAAGGCGCGCGGCCGCGACTTCCCCCGCTGGCGCCATGACCTCGCTGATGGTGGTGGCTTCGAAACGCATCGCCCGTTCGAGCAGAGCGACGTCGGTGGGTGCGATGTGGCCCTCGGCCAGCGAGTCGCGCGCCATGAGCGTCAGCTCGGCAGGAGTTGCCACATCGGCCAGTTCCGAGGTCGGCTGGACACGGAGCATGCGGGTCATGCCATTTGCCACCCATTGCAGCGCCCGGGCGATGGGACGGGCCACATACAGGTAGGCAGCCATGGGCCGGGCGAGCACCAACAGGGTGCGCTCGGGCCCGATGAGCGCCAGGTTCTTGGGCACCATCTCGCCGAACACCATGTGCAGCACGGTCACGATGCCCAGCCCGATGCCGAAGCCGATGGTGTGCAGCACGGCGTCGGGGATCTCGACGATCCCGTGCACGGCGCTCTCGATCAGCCTGGCGATGGCCGGCTCAGTCAGGCGACCCACTGCCAGCGAGCACAGGGTGATGCCCAACTGCGCTCCCCCGAGCGTGGTCAGCACATCGGACTGCATGCGCTGCGCTGCCAGGGCCGAACGCTTGCCCGTCGCTGCGGCGCCGTCCACCACGGCGCGCTTCGCGCCGATGAGGCCGAACTCGATGGCGACGAAGGCGCCGTTGAACACGATGAGCACCAGACCCACCGCAATGGCCAGCGTGGTCATGATGCGCCGCCCCCCGCATCAGCGCCGCCTTCTTCGGCCACCTCAGGAGGCCTGATGCGCACCTCGACCACGCGGAGCCCATCGGTCTGCGTGACCTCGAGGCGCCAGCCGTTCCACATGGCAGCTGCTCCCACCGAGGGGATCTCGCCCAGGCGTTCCAGCACGAAACCCGCCAGCGTCTCGTAGGGCCCTGGCGGCACCGTCAGGCCTGCTGCCTCCTCCACCTCGTCGAGCGTGGCCGTGCCGGCAAGCGTCACCGGTTGGCCCGGCCGGCTGAACGTGAGCACAGCGGGCTCGTCGAACTCGTCGGCGATGTCGCCCACGAGTTCCTCGGCGATGTCCTCGCGGGTGAGAATGCCGGCGGTGCCGCCGTGCTCGTCCACCACCACGCACAGCCGGCAGTCCGAGGCTGCCATGTCGGCGAGGACGCCATCGAGTTTGCGGCTCTCGGCCACCGCGACGACGGGCCGCATGATCGACTCCACGAGCGTGCGGTCACGCTCGGCCGCGTCGATACTGAACACATCGCGGACTTCGGCGATGCCGAGCACGTCGTCAGAGCTTGCGCCGAGCACCGGGAACCGGGAATGCCCGCTGGTGCGCGCCAGTTCCACCAGCTCCGCGAGCGTTGCTGCAGCGCTCGCGGCCGACATCGACGTACGCGGCGTCAGCGCGTCGGCTGCGTCCTTGCGACCCAGGCGCAGCGTTCGCACCAGCAGATCGGCCTGGGCGTCGCTGAGCGTCCTGCGGCGCGACGAGCGCACCACGTACTCCAGCTCGTCGCGGGTGCGCACGATTCGGAGCTCTTCGGTGGGCTCGAGGCCCAGCCCGCGCACAGTGGCGTTGGCTATGCCGTTGAACAGCAGCGTGAGGGGCGCGGCGATGGTGCCGTAGAGGCGCAGGACCGGTGCCAGTGCGAGCGAGGTGCCCAGCGGCCGCGACACGGCCAGATTCTTCGGGAGCAGCTCACCGAAGACCATCTGGAAGGCCGCGGCGAGCGCGATCGCCACCACGGCGACCACCCCGGCCGATGCCAGCGAGGAGCCCCAGCCGCCCAGCGCCCATTCGATCAACCGGCCCACGGTGTCTTCGGCGATGATGCCGAGTACCAGCGACGTCAGCGTGATGCCGAGCTGAGCGCCGGCGAGATGAAAGTTGAGCCGCCGCAGCAGCGACCGTACGCCGCGGGCTCGTCGTTGCCCTTGGCCGGCCAGAACGTCGACCTGCGAGGTATCCACAGCGAGCAAGCAGAACTCGCCTGCCACGTACACGCCATTCAAGACGATGAGCGCGACGACAATCCCGAGTCCTGCGATGAGTCCCAGCGTCATGCCGGTGCCGTGCACCCCCGCGCGCCCCAGTGGCGCCGTCCACGGTACCCGCAAGCTCCGGCCTGCCGAACAGGGGCGCCGGTAGCCTCGCCGGGATGCGGGTGGCCCCACCCACTGCGCCCGCGGAGTCCGCCGCGCAGCCCGATCCTGACGCCGACTGGATTCGCGCCGACCCGTCGCTGAGCTGGATCCGGCGGCTCGGGCCATTGCTGCGGCACCAGCGGGCGCGCATCGTCACCGCGGTGATCGCCGCCATCTTGGCGACGGGCGCGGGAGCCATCGCTCCATGGATCGCCGGCTTGGCCGTCGACGCCGCAGTGACCGGTCTCGAAGGCGCCGGCTCAGGCGCGTTGTGGGCGTTTGTCATCGCCCTGGTGGGGCTCGGCATCGCACGCGGCATCTTCACCTACGCCTACCGCTACGGGCTCTTCTCCATGGGCCACCGGGTGGAGTTCCAGCTGCGCACGCTGCTCTTCTCCCACCTCAGCCGGCTGTCGTTCGCGTTCTACGACAGGGTGCAGACCGGCGAGATCATCTCCCGCTCCAACTCCGACATCCGCTCGGTGCAGATGTATCTGGCTTTCGCGCCGATTGTGTCGGTGCAGCTCTTGAGCTTCGTGGTGGCGATCGCGGTCATGGCATGGATCAGCCTGCCGCTGACCGCCATCACGATGCTGATCATGCCCGCCGTCTACGTGCTGGGCCAGCGGCTGCGACGCATCATGTTCCCGCTGTCGTGGATCATCCAGTCACGCAACGCCGAGGTCGCCACCGTCACCCACGAGAGCGTGAACGGCGTTCGTGTCGTGAAGGCCTTTGCCGCCGAGGCCCGTCAGGTGGAAGAGATGGCCCGGGCCACCCAACGGCTGCGCTGGGCCAACATGCTGCAGCACAACACCAGGGCGCACTACACGCCGGTCGTCGAGAACCTTCCGAACTTGGCAATGGCGATGGTGCTGCTGGTGGGCGGTCACCTGATCATCGGCGACTCGCTCTCGGTAGGCAATCTGGCCACCTTCTACCTGTACATCCTGCTGCTGCAGGCGCCGTTCCGGTTCATCGGGATGCTGTTCATCTTCGGCCAGCGGGCCAAGGCGTCCGCAGAGCGCATCTTCCAGGTGCTCGATGAGCCGGTGCTGGTGGCAGACCGTCCCGGTGCCATCGACCTGCCGCAGCGCCCAGAGGCTGAGCCGCATGGCGAAGCCGTGGCCCGAGCGGCCCGGGAGCCCGTATCGAATGAAGACGGGGAACATGAGCGGGAAACAACGCCAGATGGTCCGGTAGGTATGGAAGTGCGATTCGACGGCGTGCGATTCGCCTACGGCACCGAGACGGTCGGAGGCGTAGCGGGAACAGCGAGCGCCGATAGCGATGCGCCGCTGGTCTTCGACGGGCTCGACCTGCACATCGGCGCCGGCGAGCGGGTCGCGGTCGTCGGGCGTACCGGCTGCGGCAAATCGACGCTCGCCCGGCTGCTGATGCGCTTCTACAGCCTCGGCAGCGGCACCATCTCGGTCGGCGGTCACGACGTGAACGCCCTCACCGGCGACAGCCTGCGCCGAGCCGTCGGCCTCGTGCCCGACGAGCCGTTCTTGTTCTCGGCCAGCATTCACGACAACATCGCCTACGCACGGCCCGATGCCGCCAGGTCAGATGTGGTCGCCGCTGCCACCGCGGCACAGGCCCACGACTTCATCAGCGAGCTCGACGAGGGTTACGACACCGTGGTCGGCGAGCGCGGCTACGACCTCTCGGGCGGCCAGCGCCAGCGCATCGCAATCGCACGGGCGATCCTCGCCGATCCCGCCGTGCTGATTCTCGACGACGCCACGAGCTCCATCGACGTGGCGCACGAGGCGAGGATCCACGAGGCACTCACCGAGCTGCTCGCCGAGCGCACGACCATCGTGATCGCTCACCGGCTGTCCACGATCAGCCTGGCTGACCGGGTGATCCTGCTGGACGGCGGGCGAGTTGCCGCCGACGGCACCCACGCAGAGCTGATGGCCACCGAGCCCCGCTATGTCGAGGTGCTGGCCGCGGGGGGCGACACGAGCGATCCGGACCGATTCGCCACCGCCGACGGCACGCCCGGGAGCAGCGGATCATGGTGATGGTCGGCGGCCCCGGCCACATGGGGCCGACTGCGACACAGGCCAGCGCCGCAGCGGGGCTGCCGTTCGCCGGCGTGCCGACCGAGATGCAGGAAGGCGCGAACAAGCTGCTGGAGGCCGAGCCGGCCCACCCCGAGCCGGACGTCGACTTCGACCATGTGGCCGGAGGTGCCGGGGGCGGGCGGGCGCGCCCGTTCGGCCTGCGGGACATGCTGGTGCCGCACAGCTGGAGCGTGGGCCTGGCACTGCTGCTGCTCTGCCTCGAGACCACGGCGATGCAAGCGGTGCCGGTGCTCTTCCAGCAGGGCATCGATCGCGGCATCGAGGCGGGCGACCGCTTCGCGCTCAACATGGTGGTGCTGATCTTTCTCGGCGTTGTCGCAGTGAGCATCCTGCTCAGCCGGCTGCGTCAACGCCTGAACGGGCGCATTGCCGAACAGGTCATGTTCGACCTGCGGTTGCGCCTGTTCAGCCACTACCAACGGCTCTCGCTCGACTGGTACACCACGGCCAAGTCCGGCGTGCTGCTCAGCCGCATGACCTCCGACATGGAGTACGTGGCGCTGCTCATCAACGAAGGCTTCGTGAACCTGCTGATCCAGGTGCTCACGGTGTGCGTCGTGACCGTGGTGCTGTTCACCTACAACCCGGTCTTGGCGGTGATCCTGCTCGTAGGGATCGTGCCGCCTTTGGTGGCGCTGACGCTGTGGTTCCGGGCACGCAGCGAGGCGGGCTACGGCGAGATCCGCGACCGCATCGCCGACGTGCTGGCCGACCTGTCCGAGAATCTGGCCGGGATCCGGGTGATTGCAGCCACCGGGCGTCGCCTGGAGAACGCGGTGCGGCACCGCAAGGTGACCGCTCGCTTCCGCGACGCCAACCTGTCCATGTCCCGGGTGCAGGCGATCTACGGGCCGAGCACCGAGGCGATCGGCATTGCCGCCCAGGGACTGGTGCTGGCGATCGGCGGGGCGATGGTGGTGCGAGGCAGCCTCACCGTCGGGGAGCTCGGCGCGTTCGTGCTGTATGTCACCAGGTTCTTCGCCCCGATCCAGCAGCTCGCGCAGCTCTACAGCACCTACCAGCAAGGCCAGTCCGGTCTCCGCAAGATCAGCGAGGTGCTGGCAACACAGCCGACCGTGCGCCAGCATCCCGACGCGGCTGAGCTGCCACCGGTGAGCGGTCACATCCGGCTCGAGAACGTGTCGTTCGCCTATGACGACGATGCGGCCACCGCGGGCACTGCCGGCGACGGCAGCAACAGCACTGCCGGCGACGGCAACAACAGCACAGCCGGCGACAGGGTGAATGGCGACGCAGACGAGTCGCGACGGATGCGAGTGTCGTTCGACCCACTGGGGATGGGGCCGACGGCGAATGGCGAGCACGCAGAGCGCAACGGCGCCGGCGAGCCACCCTTTGGCGATGCCGAGGGCGGCATTGCCGGCAGCGACGAGCCGTTTGGCGATGACCCGCCCGAGGTGCTGAGCGATGTCAGCCTCGACATCCGCCCCGGCGAGACGTTCGCCCTAGTGGGGCCGACGGGCGCGGGCAAGAGCACGATCGCAAAACTGATCATCCGCTTCTACGACCCGACAGCCGGCCGGATCACGATCGACGGCTGGGACCTGCGTGACGTCACGCTGTCGTCGCTGCGCAACCAGCTCGGCGTTGTTCCCCAGGAGCCGTTCCTGTTCCACGGCACCATCCGCGACAACGTGGCATTCGGCCTGCGCGACCGCGCCGGGAGCGAGGGCGACACCCAGCTCGACGCCGACATCGACGCGGCGATCGACCTGGTCGGTCTGCGCCGGTTGATCGACAGCCTGCCCGAGGGCGCGGACACCCAGGTACACGAGCGGGGCGTGTCGCTGTCGGCCGGCGAGCGGCAGCTCTTGGCGCTGGCCCGGGCGTTCGTGGCGCGGCCGAGGGTGATCGTGCTCGACGAGGCCACGTCCAGCGTCGATCTCAGCACCGAGGCCGAGATCGAGGGTGCGCTGGACCTGCTACTGGAAGGCCGCACGGCGGTGCTCATTGCGCACAGGCTGGCGACGGCGATGCGAGCCGACCGCATCGCCGTGATCGACGAGGGTGGCGTGGTGGAGCTGGGCACCCACGACGAGTTGGTGGCGCTGGGCGGGCAGTACGCCGGGATGTATGCGACGTGGGTGGCACACGCCGGCGAAGGCCGCCGCGGCGAGACGTGAGCACTCGTGAGTGACGCCCATCCTCTGCCCGCAGATCGGCCTTCAGCCCAGCCGACAGTCTCCCCGCGGAATGTGACCGCATCCTTGCGGAATGTGACCGCATCCCTGCGGAATGTGTCAGTCGTCTACGACGGCACCACCGTGCTGGGACCGCTCGACTGGCAGATCGCTCCCCACGAGCGTTGGATCGTGCTGGGACCGAACGGATCGGGCAAGACCAGTCTCATCAAGATCCTGTCGCTCTACCGGTTCCCCACCACTGGCACAGTCGAGGTGCTGGGCGAGCGGTGGGGTGCCGTCGATGTGCGCGAACACCGGCGGCGCATCGGGCTGGCGAGTTCGTCGCTGCGCGATCAGTTCCGGCCGAACATCAGCGCCCTCGACATCGTGATGACAGCGCGATACGCCGCGTTGGAGACGTGGTGGCACACCTACACCGATGCCGACCGATCGAGCGCGCGGGCGTGCCTGGAACGCGTGGGCGCCGGTCCGCTGGCTGACCGGGCGTTCGCCACGCTGTCGTCGGGCGAACAGCAGCGCGTGCAGCTGGCTCGCACGCTCATGGGCCGTCCGGAGCTGCTGCTGCTCGACGAGCCGACCGCCGGTCTGGACCTCGCAGGCCGGGAGCAGCTCGTGGCCAGTCTGGAATCGCTGGCCGCGGATCCTGAGACTCCGCCAACGGTGCTGGTGACCCACCACACCGATGAGATCCCGCCGTCGTTCACCCACGGGCTGCTGCTGCGCGACGGTCTGCCGCTGGCGTGCGGCCCTCTGGGCGACGTGCTCACCGCCGAGTCGCTGTCGGAGTGTTTCTCGCACAAGCTGAGGCTCGAACGGCGCGATGGCCGCTGGCTGTCATGGGCGGTGGACTAGCCAAAAGGGGGCCTGCGAGACTGGCGGCATGAGCGAGCACGCCAGCACAGGCATCACCGAAGGCACTCCGGCAGCGGCCGCGGACATCGAAGCGCGGATCACCGGCTACTTCGATGCCTGCACCAGCGGCGACGCGGCGGCAGTGGCGGGACACTTCACCGATGACGCCGTGGTCTACGACACGAACCATGCCCCAGTGCGAGGTGCGGCAACGATCGGGCGCTTCTGGTCGCGCATCGCCTCCAAGTGGCAAGGCGCGTCGTGGCACTGCGAGCGGCTGGTGACCGACGGCGACACCGCAGCGATCGAATGGAAGATGTCTGGCACGAGCGCAGCAGGCGCCGACGGCGAGGTGCCGTTCGCCGTGCGGGGCAGCGAGCACTACGACTTCGGCCCGCGCGACGACTCCGGCGAGCGGCTGATCGCCGAGATCCGCCAGTACTGGACATTCGACCTCGAGCACCCGTCCAGCGAACTGGTCGACTACCCCTACGGCGAGTTTGACCGGCTCGGCAGCTGACAGCCCGTGAACGACCCGTCGCCGCGCCGCGACGCCGATCTCGAAGCGGCCGGTGACCTGCACCTCATCTATCCCGACACCCAGCTCGCCGAGCGCAGCGCTGCGGCCGGGGCGCTGCGGCGGCTGGCACACGCCTTCGTGCGTCATCGCACCGACCCCGAGACGCTGGCGGAGATCGCCGCGTGGGCCGAGGCGACCGCCGGGCGGCTCGAAGCCGGCTCAGCACCGGTTCCGAGACCGGCCGACTACTTCGCGCGTCGCTACACCGATCCTCGGCCCGCTGACGGCGCCGAGGTGACGGCATTCAGCGACCGAGCCTTCAGCGGGCCAGCCAATCCCACGGCGATGGAAGTCGACATGCGCCGCGACGGCGACGGGGTGAGGGCGCTGGTCACCTTCGGCGCCGCGTTCGAGAGTGCTCCGGGACGTGCGCACGGCGGCTCAGTGTGTGCCGTGGTCGACGACGTGCTCGGCTACCTGATGGTGTGCCTGGGCATCGCCGCCTACACCGCACGCCTGGAGATCGACTACCGGGGCGGTGTCCCGATCGACGAGCCGGTGATCTTCGCCGGGCGCGAAACCCGGCGTGAGGGGCGCAAGTCACACGTGGAACTCACCGTGCACGCAGCCAGCGCAGCACCCGGCGCACCCCCGCTCATAGAGGCCACCGGCCTGTTCGTCATCGTCACCGCAGATCAACTCGCCGACAACGGCTAAGCACAGACGACCGAGCTGCGGAGGCGGCAGGAGACTCAGCCACTCGGTGAACGCAAAATGAGCTGCCCCAGCGGCTCGCCCACATGAGCCCGGCCAGACGGCAGCTCCCCCTCGGCAGCCTCGACATCCCAAACCATGACATCGTTGTCGAGCGTGTACAGCAGGTACCGGCTGTCGGGCGCCCACGCCATGTCTCCGAGGTCAATGCCGATCTCGGGCGAGTGGCGACCCCAATCCTCGGCCAAGTCCACCACCACCACACCCGCTGGCGTGCCGTTGCCATGCAGGAGCCGCAGCGCGATGCGATTGCCGTCCGGCGACATCAATCCTTGCTCGCTCCATCTGTCAGGCGACGCCGCCTGCAGCTCTGCGGGCAGCTCCACTCGCCGCTCTGAGATCACCCCGGTGGAAATCGGGTAGCCCTCGCAGAACGTCGAGCAGTCCTGCGCCAGCTCGGCCTGGTCGTCGCGCTCGCCGAAGCGGCCCGACGCCTCTGCGCAGATCTCCTCGCACCAGTCATCGCGGCGATCTGGGCCCACAGTGGCACTGAATGAGATGTCAGTGATCTGGCAGCCGTACTCCTCGCACTGCAGCCGAACAACATGACCATCGCCAACGGCGAGCACCCGGCCGGTACCGAGCTGCAGCGCTGCGTTTCGCCCGTCGAGCGCCATGACGCTGCCCGCCATCGACACGACGACGTGATCGCCGAGCGCCCCGTGCACGATCGCCTCGTTGGGCATCTGCACCGCCGAGCGGAACACGCCGTCGGGGCCGACCACCCGGGCGAACAGATGCTCAGTGCCGCGCACCACCCCCACGATCCCCGGCGGGCTGTAGGCGGGCAGCACTTCGGCTACGTCTTCGGCGATGACGACGGTGTCGCCGCTGTCGATGTCCACCCGCAGCACGTCGCGCCTGATGCCCACCACGAGCGCCCCGTCGAGATCAACGAGCGTGTGCGGCAGGCCCGGCAATGGCACGAACCGTGCCTCGCCGGTCAGCAGATCGAGCTGGTACAGGAAGCCGCGGATGTCGCCCGTCGGGTCACCGGCGAGCGTGGCGATCATCTCGGCGGCGGGACGGGCTGGCGGCAGCTCGCCGACGGCCGCGTCGAGCGCAGTCGGCGGTGGCAGTGTCGTGCGCGGCGGCTGCGCCGGTGCCGTGGTGGTCGTCGTCGCGGGGGGTTCGGTCGTGGTGGTCGTCGGCGCCAGTGCGGCATCCGGCTCGCTGTCGCTGCGTACCCACGCCACGACCAGCGCAGCCACGGCCAAGGCCGCGGCGAGGCTTGCGAACACGGCCAAGCGCGGCGCCGACGACGGCCGTCGCTCCACCACCGTCTCCTGCACGCTGGCGAAATCGGCGCCGCCCTCCGGCAGGATCTCAAGGCCCTGCGGCGACTCCGGACCCTCGGGCGGTTCGGTCATGCTCACCGCTTCACATTCTGTGCCGCCCGCTGGGCGTGCGTTCCCCGATGGCCTCGAGCAAGGTACAGCGCGCTACCAAGACGTGGCGTTCTGGGCAAGTTCCCGGAACGGCGTAGCCGGATCGGGGCCGGGCTCTCTGGGGAGACCGAGCACCCGCTCGCCGAGGATGTTCCGCTGGATCTCGTCGGTACCGCCGTAGATCGACGGCGCCGGCGAGAAGACCGCCATCTCCTGCAGCACGCCGTCGGTCGCGGCTTCGTCGCCCCACAGGGTCATGTCCGCGCCGAGGATGGTGCTTGCGAGCGACCGGGCGCGGCGCAGGGCCGCGGTCATGCGCAGCTTCGCCAAGTTACCCTCGCCGCCGGTGCGCTGGGATTTCTGGCGGCTGCGCATTGCCGACAGCCGCATCACCTCGAGATCGGTGTGCAGCGCCGCAAGTTCCTGGCGGACGACCGGGTCGCCGGCACGGCCGCGGGTGCGAGCTTCTTCGCTGAGCTGGTTGAACGTGCCGGGGCCCACTCCCCCAGCCGCCAGCGGGAGCCGCTTGCCGCGAAACGTGCCGGCTGGCCGGTCGAGGTGACCGGCGATGGAGCCGGGATGCGCCGCTGCGAATGCGAGGCCGTGGCTGCCGCCGATGCCCGCCCGCTCAACCATGAGCGTGGTATTGGTCACCCGCCAGCCGTCGTTCAGCTCGCCGATGACATTCGCATGGGGCACCCGTGCCCCGTCGATGAACACCTCGTTGAACAGCGACCGGCCGGTCATCTCGCGCAGCGGCCGAACCTCCACGCCGTCCTGGTCCATCTCGAAGGCGAACCAAGTGAGGCCCCGGTGCTTGGGGGCTTCAGGGTCGGTGCGCGCGACCAGCATGCCGAGATCTGCATGCGCGCCCTCAGAGGTCCACACCTTCTGGCCGGTGACGATCCACTCGTCGCCGTCGCGGATGGCCTTGGTCTGCAGACCGGCGAGGTCGCTGCCCGCTCCAGGCTCTGAGAAGAGCTGGCACCACGATTCGGTGCCGTTCAAAATGGCCGGCACGAAGCGCTCGATCTGTTCGGGTGTGCCGTGCTCGAGAACGGTGGGCGCCGCCAGCAACATGCCCAGCCCTGCCGGTGCCCCGATGGCACCAGCGGCACGCATCGCTTCGACCAGTACCCGTGTCTCACTGCGACCCCAGCCCCGGCCGTGCGGCTCGGGCAGCGTCGGGTTCGACAGCTTGGCGGCAGCCAGGCGCTGCCACCATTCCTGCACGCTCGCTTCGGGATCCCAGTTGTCCGCGAGCCAGGCATCGAGCTCGGACCTGAGCTCGCCATCCGACGTTGCGCTTACAGATGCCCGCCGCTCGCTCATGGCGGCGAACCCTACCGTTGCCCCCTGCTCAGGCTTCGGCTGCAAAGCGCAGACTGCATCACGCTTCGGGCGCAAAACGAAGGAAGATTGCCGTCGTCGGGGCGAAGAACAGTCGCCACGCTTGCAGGATCCCTCCGTTGGGGCCACAGATCAGGCGCGTCTCGGTGCCGGCGGGCAGCTCGACGACCACTCTGGGGCTGAAGATCCACAGCAGTTGCAGACGCAGCGTGTAGCTGCCTGGACGCAGCACGAAGTGCTCGGTCTGGTCGTCGCGGATCTGCCCGACTCGCTGGTTCTCAATGAGAACCTGGTAGCTGCGGATGGTGTCCCGGTAGTGATGGATGCGCTCCAGCACGAGTTCGGCGGTCGCCCCGTCGGGCGTGTCGTTCTCAGCGTCGGTGGCGTCGTCGTCATCGACAACTTCGGGCATTCCCAGGGGCGTGCGCGGGGCCTTGGCGTTGTGGTCGGCCATGCCGCGCCGCATTCGCTCCCATACCGAACGGCGCTCCTCCTCAGCCATCGGACCTCCCGTCGGGCGGCGCAGCGGCGAACGCACCGCCGCACCCAGCCGGCGGCCCGCCTTCGGGGGCAAGGATCGCCTCGACAACAGCCGCCACGCCATCGTGCTCATTGCTCGGTGCGACCCGGTCGGCAGCATCGCGGACCGAGTCGGGAGCATTGGACATCGCGACCGCCTGGCCGGCCCAGCGCAGCATGTCGATGTCGTTCAACCCATCGCCGAATGCCAGGACGTCTGCGGCGTCGAAGCCGTAGCGCTGGCAGATGATCTCCAGCCCCGCCGACTTGCTCACCCCAGCCGCCGCGATCTCTGCCATGTCCAAGCCGGACGGGCGGATCTCGGTGCCGAGCGGCATTTCCGGAGCGAGCTCGTCAATGAGCGTCAGCGTGTCGACGCCGGGGGCATGCACCAGCCACGTCAGGACAGGCCCGTCGACGGCGCCGAGTGCATCGTCGACGCGGTCAACGCTGATGTCTGCAAGCAGGTCGACGGGCATGACCGGAGCGAAATCGTGCTCCCACACGTGCCGGCCGTCGGCCATGTCGAGCCCGAACCGCACGTCTGGCACCAGCTTGCGGGCAATCTCCGCCGCCTCGATGGCCTCGATGTGCGTCATTGCGCGATCGGCGATCTGCTCGCCCGCGACGGCGTCCATCACCACCGCCCCATTGAGACACACCGCATACGACACGCCCGACGCCTGGCGCACGACCGACTGGGCCTGCGGCCACGGGCGGCCGGTGGCCAAAGCGGTGATGACGCCCGCCGCGGCAAGCGCTCGCAGCGCCGAAGCAGTCCGCTCGGTGAGCACGCCATGGCGGTTGATCAGCGTTCCGTCCACATCGAACGCTGCCAGCCGCGGCAAGCCGGCTCGAGGCCGGGCCGGAGCGTTGCGCGGCGGTGTGGTCATGCCCTGCACGGTAGAGGGCCGGTGTGACACGCGGCATGCCTATTTCGGCCCAGCTCGCTCAGTCGAGATAGGCAGCCGTCGCAGTGGCGGTTTGCAGCAGCCGGTCAGTGTCGCCAGCGGTCTCGAAGATCCGGGTGCGGGTCGTCACCAGGTGATCGGTGCGTGCGAGCAGTTCGCCGTCGACGCGAAACGGACCGCCGCGGCCCGGCGCCAAGTAATGCACATCGGCGAACACGCAGCGTGAGGTGCGCTCGCCGCCAGCCGCCATGCCGGCGAGGTGATTCGCCATGACCTCGGCGACGACGATCGACGCGCCCCCTTGCAGCGAGCCGAAGGAGTTACGGATGCGGTTGTGCATCGGCAGCTCAATGCGCGGCTCGCCGGGCACTGGGGTGATCTGCAAGTAATCGTCGAGCGCCGGCCGAGGATCGAGTTCGTGGTCCTCCCGATAGTCCACCGTGTTCTCGCGCGCTGTGGAATCCACGACCGGCGTGTCGTCGCGCCGGGGCAGGCGCGCATAGGTACAGGTCGAGCGGGCAACCTCGGTTCCCGCTTCATCCGTCACCGAGGTTTCGGTGACCACTTGGTTCCGGCCGACTCGCAACGGCGTGCAGCGAGCGGTCACTGCCTCGCCCTCGGCGCGGGCAGCCAGCACCGTCGACAGGTGCAGCGTGGCCGACCAGTCGGGCGTCACCTGCAGCACGGCGTGATGTCCCGCCACCGAGTCCACCAGCGTGGCTACGGCGCCGAGCCGCAGCCAGCCCCCCTCGGCCAGAGGACCATCGGCGAGGTCGTCGAGGATCGGCATGGTTGCTGTCAGCGTGCCGTCACCCCTCATCTGATGGCTGAGGCGCAGGTGCCGGAGAATGTGGTTCTGCGGCGGGTACCGAGCGGGCGGCGGCGCTTCGGGGCTCATGCAGCGCGCTCGTCTGCCAGACGGCACAGGGCTTCCCACAGCTTCTCCGTGGCATCGGCCAACTCGTCGTTCCCGCCGCCGTTGCCGATGACGAAATTGGATACTTCGCGTCGCTGCTCGTCGGTTGCCTGGGAAGCCAGTCGCGCTTTGGCATCTTCGGAGGTCATGCCGCGCTCGATGAGCCGCTCCAGCCGTATGTCGGGCGGCGCCTCGACGGTGACCACGATCTCATAGGGGAAGCGGGTGTCGCGGCCCAGCGTGCTCTCGGTGAGCACGGCCATGTCGAGCACGACGACGTCGGTTGTGCCAGCCTCGCCGATGGACTCGATCCGCTCGTCGAGGAGCTCGTTGATCGCCGGATGGCTGATGTCGTTGAGGTCTGCGAGCTCGTCGGGATCGTTGAACACGATCGAGGCGAGCGCAGGACGGTCGATGCCGCCGTCGGGACCGGCCAGTTCGCTGCCGAACCGCTCGAGCACGGCCTGCACCGCCGAACCGCCGGGAGCAATGATCTCGCGGCCTAAGGCATCGACATCCACCACCGCTGCTCCGTGACCGGCCAGCAGCCGCGCCACGGTGCTCTTGCCCGCCCCGATTCCGCCTGTCAGACCGACGATCAGCACCGCGCCCCCTGTGCGCGCCTCAGCACTGCCTTCGCCCGAGCGCCGATCCGCATCGCGCTCAGGCGGCGCGGCGGCTCTCGGCGTCGGTCGGCGGCCCGGCGAATGCCTGGGCGATGTCCATCCACCCAGTTGCCAGCGGGCCGGTGACCGACAACCCGGTTTCGGTGTGGTGTCGCCGCTGGGTGACCGCGAGGCAGAACTCGTAGGCGTCGCCGCTCACCCTGTCGGCCGCATCTTCGGGACCCCACGTCCACACGTCCCCGCTCGGGGCATCCAGCTCGACTCGTACCGGTCCCTCAGGTACCTCAAGGCCCCGGTTCGCGTAGCTCCAGCCGCGCGTGCTTACTCCGATGTGCGCAACGTGGCGAAGGCGATCGGTGCGCGGCAACTCCCTGCCGTGAGTGTCGGCCACGTCATGCCCGTGCGACCAGGTCTCCATGAGCCGGGCGGTCACGAACGACAGCGCTCCCATGGATGGTCCGAACCAGGGAATCCGGTCCTTGGGATCGAGCGGGCGCACGGCGTCCAGCATCTTGGTGCGCTCGGCACAGAGCCAGTCCCAGATCTCCGCCCCGGACATGGAGGCGAAGTCGAACCCGGCTGCGGTGTGCAGATCCATCTCGCCACGCGCGGCAGCGGCCTTGAAGTCGTCGAAGTGCTCGGGATCGACAACGGCCACCGTGGCCACCCAGTCGGTCATGCCCAGATGCACCATGGTCTCGCGGCTGTCCCAGCCCTCCGCAGGCGTGGGCAGGCGCCACTGCTCCTCGCTGAGGTCGCCGACCACGTCGCCGAGCGCGTCGTTCTCTGCCTGAAGGTCGTCGCAGATGCCGTCCATGGGTGGGGACACTACCCGCACGGCTCAGAGCGATTCCGTGGTTGTTGCCTCACCCATCGAAACGGAGGACGTGACAGCGGCTGACTATGTTGCGCTCGATGAGCAGCTCAGCAGACAGCGAGAGTGCCGCGGTCGCCGACGCAAACGTGTTGTGGCGGCCTGATGCCGAGCGACGTGTGGGAACCCAGCTCTGGCAGTTCGCCGAACAGGTAGGAATCGGGCTCGGCCGGTACACCTACGCGGATCTGCATGCGTGGTCCGTGCAGCATCCAGGGGCGTTCTGGCGCGCCGTGTGGGAGTTCTGCGACGGCATCGGCGAGCTCGGCCCCAATTTCGTCTCCGCAGGGTCGCAGGGCGGTGCTGCCTCGACAGCAGGTGGCGCGACGCCAGGCCC
Source organism: Acidimicrobiia bacterium (assembly GCA_022821985.1). Classification (GTDB taxonomy): domain Bacteria; phylum Actinomycetota; class Acidimicrobiia; order Acidimicrobiales; family Poriferisodalaceae; genus Poriferisodalis. The sequence goes on along the minus strand of JAJECP010000021.1, from coordinate 30,060 downwards.
TGATCTGGAGTTCTTCGCCGGCTCCAGCCTGAACATCGCCGAGCACTACCTGCGGCCCGTCACTGCGGGCGGGCCACACGCAGACGACACGGCCCTGGCGTTCATCGGCGAGGACGCAGCGCAGCTGACGATGACGCACGGCGAGCTGCGCGCCGAGGTGGCAGCGTGCCAGCGGGCGCTGGCGGCCGACGGAGTCGGCGTGGGCGACCGGGTGGCCACAATGCTCCCCAACGGCCCCGAAGCGCTCATCGTGTTCCTGGCCACGGCGTCGCTGGGCGCCGTGTACTCGTCGGTCAGCCCCGACTTCGGCATCGACGGCGTGCTCGACCGCTTCGGCCAGATCTCCCCGACCGTCATGGTCGCCGTCGACGGCTACTACTACAACGGCGTGCGCCATCACACGGCCAGCAAGGCGGCCGAGGTGGCCGCCAGCCTGGCAGCAACAGAGGCTGAACCGTCAGGCGAAGCCGTGGCCCGAGCGGCCCGTGAGCGCAGCGAACAAGAGCGGGATGCAACAGGGGCTGGGCCCCGGCTCGTCATCGCTCCGTACGACCGCAGCGCACCCGCTCCATCAGGCGATGTGCCGGGATCGGCGACATCGTGGACAGAGTGGCTGGCACCTCATCGCGTCGCCAACGGCGACGACCTGACCTTCGAACGGCTCGGATTCGACCAGCCGGTGTACATCCTGTACTCGTCGGGCACTACCGGGAAGCCGAAGTGCATCGTGCATCGTGCGGGCGGCGCGCTGCTCAAGCTGTGGAGCGAGCAACGGCTGCACTTCGACGTCCGCCCCGGTGATCGCGTCATGTACTTCACCACCACCGGCTGGATGATGTGGAACTGGCTCGTCGCCGGGCTGGCCAGCGGCGCATCGCTGGTTCTGTACGACGGGTCGCCGTTCCATCCCGATCCGGCACGGCTCTTCGACGTGGCCGACAACTGGGGCGTCACGCTGCTCGGCGTCAGCGCCAAGTTCATCGAAGGCGCCATGAAGGCCGGCCTGCGGCCGGCGCAGACCCATGCGCTCGACACCGTGCGCACGATCTCCTCCACCGGTTCTCCCCTGGCGCCCGAGGGCTTCGATTGGGTGTACCAGCAGGTGAAGGCCGACGTTCATCTGGCATCGTTCTCCGGGGGCACCGACATCTGCGGCGGCTTCGTGATCGGCGACCCAACCGGCCCGGTCCGCCGCGGCGAGATCCAAGCGGCTGCACTCGGCCTCGATGTCGACGTGGCCGATGCAGACGGCGCGTCGCTCGGCGCCGGCACGCAGGGCGAGCTGGTGTGCCGCAACGCGTTCGTGTCCATGCCGCTGCGCTTCTGGGACGACCCGGATGACGCGCGCTACCGATCTGCGTACTTCGAACGCTTCGAGGGCGTGTGGCACCACGGGGACTTCGCCGAATGGACGCCCGCCGGCGGCATGATCATCAGCGGGCGATCCGACGCCACGCTGAATCCCGGCGGGGTGCGCATCGGCACTGCGGAGATCTACCGCCAGGTCGACCAGATCGATGAGGTGCTCGAGAGCGTGGTCATCGGCCAACGAGCGCCGGCCAGCGGCAGCGCGGCAGCCAGCAGCGACACCCGGGTGGTGCTGTTCGTGAAGCTGCGCGAGGGCGTGACGCTCGGCGACGAGCTGATCGGCCGGATCCGCTCGCAGATCCGTTCGGGGGCGTCGCCGCGCCACGTGCCCGCAGTGATCGCCCAAGTGCCGGCGATCCCGCGCACCCGTTCAGGAAAGCTCGTGGAGCTGGCGATTCGAGACGTCGTGGAGGGCCGACCGGTGGCCAACGTCGAGGCCATCGACGATCCCAGCGCGCTCGACCACTTCGTCGATCATCCCGCACTGGAGGCGTGACGGCGACCACCATGGTGCTGGGTCTGACAGCCCTGCCGAAGGAGGCCCGACACATGATCCTCGCCAAGCCCGTAGCGATCTATCTCAAGCTGGTCGCCGCCGCCGTGGTGGTCAACTTCTTCGCGTTCCCCTTCTATGGCCCCGGCGACGAACCCGGCGATCCCGCCAACCTCGATGTGTGGAACGTCCTCGACTGGTTCATGGCGGCCGCACTGGCACTGGTGCTGCTCACCACATGGCAGCGGCGGTCGACGGCCAGCTTCCACGATCGAGGCGCCCGGGCCATGTTCATCTTCGCTGTCGCCGTGACGATCGCCTTCGTCCCGAACTGGTTTCGAGCGATGGTCGACGGCGGCGACAACTTCACGATCTGGCACCTGATCGATACTGCGTTGCCGATCCTGCTGTGGATCGAGGGACACCGCCTCTGGAAGGCCTCCTAGCCCCGCCAAGGACGCCTAGAACAGCGACTCGTCGGTGCGGCGCAGACCTTCGATGACCAGCACCGACGCAGCCGTCGCAGCCATGAGCACGACGGCGAGCGCCATGGCTTGACCCTGCAGCGTCTCCCCCGGTGTGCCGAGGAGCCGGAACAGCGCCAGCGGCGCAGTGAGCGTGTCGGGCCGCCGCGGCAGGAACGCGGTTGCGCCGAACTCGCCGAGTGACACGGCAAAGGCGAATGCCGCACCCACCGCCACCGCTCGGGACGCAATCGGCACGTCGACCTCCCGGCGGGTGCGCAGCGGCGAGGCACCGAGCACCGATGCCGCTTCCCGCAACCGGTCATCGATCGAGCGCAGCGTCGGCACCAGCGTGCGGACGACGAACGGCATCCCGACCAGGGCGTGCGCAACGGGAATGATCCACCACGCCGTGCGGAACTCGAGCGGGGGGGTGTCAAGCGCCAGCAGCATCCCGAGACCCACGGTCACGGCGGACACGCCGAGCGGCAAGGTCAGTCCTACATCGAACAGCCGCCGCAGCCAGCCCGTGCGGCCGTTTGCGGCGGCGTGCGCTCGGCCCCCCACCACCACGAACGACGCCAGTGCGCCGATGCCGGTAGCAATCAACGTTGCGAGCACGGCGAATGCCAGCGAGTGGCGCAGAGCCGCGAGCGCAGTTGTCGGCAGCATCTGCACCCGGTCGGCCAGCGCAGCAAAGTTGGCGACGCCGTAGCCGCCGCCGGTCGCGAATGACCGCTCCACCAGCGTGACAATCGGCACGCCCAGCAGCAGCACGGCCACTGCGGCATTGACAGCGATCACGCCGCGCCGCGACCGCGGCGCCGTACGTCCAGGTGCCCGCCGAGCGACCGCCCGGCGCCGCTCGGCCACACCCGCCAACCCAACGAGAGCGGCAACGGCAACGAGCTGGCACAGCGCCAGCGCCGAGGCCGTCGCGAAGTCGAGCCGGGTGATGGCATACCGGTAGATCTCGGTTTCGACCGTGGCGCGTGTCGGGCCGCCGAGAATCAGGATCACCCCGAACGACGTGAACGAGAACAGGAACGTGACCGCCGCCGAGGCCGCGACCGCAGGCCGCAGGAGCGGCCAGGTCACGTGGCGGAACCCTCGCAGCGGCGTCGCGCCGAGCACCGCCGCCGCATCCGCGTTGCGACCGTCCAGGCCGGCCCACCACGAGCCCACTGTCCGCACCACCACGGCGTAGTTGAAGAAGACATGCGCCAGCAGGATTGCCCACACGGTGTGGTGCAGCGACAGCGTGCCGCCGTCGAGACCGAATCGATCGAAGACCGCTTCGAACGCACCGGCCACGACCACCGTCGGCAGCACGAACGGAACGGTGATGACGGCGCGAACGACCCGCCGCGTCCTCGGTTGCAGGCGGGCCAGCGCTGCCGCCGCGGGAATGCCGACCGCAAGGGTGAGCGCCGTCGACGCGACGGCTTGCCAGACCGTGAACCACATCACCCCGCGAATCGACGAGCGCCCCAGGAGGTCACCGAGGCTGTTGAGCCCGTCTGCCACCACGGTGAGCACCGGGTAGGCGAAGAACACCGCCAGGAACGCGAGCGGCGCTGCGGCGGCGAGTGCCCAGCCGAGCACAGCCGCCACCTGGCGCCGCGGCGGCTGGGCCACCGTCACATTGCCCATCGGCTCGGCGAGTGGGCGTGCCGTGCGCTCAGCGCAGCACGATCTCCACCCACCGCTCGGTCCAGGCGTCGCGGTTGGCCTCGATCTCGGCCGGGTCGAGCATCAGCGGATGCGGGGGCACTGCGGTGTGCTCGACAAACTCGGGCGGGAGGGTCGCGCTCTCGATGACGGGGTACACGAACATGTTGAGCGGCACATCGTTCTGCCATGTCTCGCTCAGCATGAAGTCGATGAGCGCGCGTGCCCCGGCCTCGTTGTCGGTACCCGTCAAGATGCCGGCGAATTCGATCTGGCGGTAACACGACTCGGTGATGACGCCGGTGGGAGCTGTGTCGGTCGGCGGATCGGCGTAGATCACCTCGGCCGGCGGGCTGGAGGCGTACGACACGACCATTGACCGGTTGCCCCCGCCGGAGATGAACTCGCCGTAGTAAGCGTCCTCCCAGCCGGCGGTAACCGTGACACCGTTGGCCCGCAAGTCCTCCCAGTACAGCTCCCACCCGTCGCCGAAGGCGGCGATGGTGGCGAGCAGGAAGGCCAGACCCGGCGACGAGGTCTCGGGATGCTGCACGACCAGTTGGTCGGCGAACTCGGGAAATGTCAGCTCGTCGAGGGTCACGGGCTCCCACGGCACCGCGTCCTTCCAGTAGTTCACGCACACGTCGCCGTAGTCCACCGGGGTGACGCGATGGCGCTGATCGATCTGCAGCTCCTCGGGCACGCCGGCAAGCGCAGGCGATTCATACCGCTCGAAGATGCCGGCGTCGAGGCCGCGCTGCAGGAACGTGTTGTCGATGCCGAACAGCACATCGCCCAGCGGCGCATTCTTGGTGAGGATGGCTTCGGCCACGAGGGTGCCCGCATCGCCGACTTCGAGCAGCTCCACCGTCACGCCGGTCAGCGCCGTGAACTCCTCGAGCGTCCCGTCGGACAGATTGAACGAGTCATGGGTGATCAGCGTCACCGTCGTGCCGTCGATGGACGGCTCGGTGGTGGTCGTCGCCCGGGCCGCCGCGTCCTCCGACGGAGACTCCGTCTCGGGCGGTGGCGCCGGAAAATCTGTCTCGGGGACGTCGTCGCTGCCGCAAGCCGCAATGAGCAGCGTCGTTGCCGCAACGGCAACAGCGAGACGAAATGGCCTGTGCATTCGGTGGGCGTTCATGTGCTTCCTCCGCTGGCATTACCCAGATCAGGTTCTCGGGTCGGCGACGGCACTGCTGTCGCCCTCTCAGCCCCATGGGCTCCCCGGTATGTGTTGTCGCCGTCACCCTACCGTGCGGCCCAGCGTGCGGTGCCGGTCGGCCCGTCTCGGAACCGGCCTCAGAACCAGCGCCGCGAGGTGTGCAACGGTGTCAGCACCGGTGCCGTGGAGATGAGATCCAACAGCTCCAGTTGGTCCTCGCTGAGATAGCGGGTGCGGCCCGCGACTTCGGCGAGGGGCCGCAGGGCGATGCCGGTGGAGTGCACCCCCACCATGCATCCCGACGTGCCCTCCATGAGCACCTCGACCGCACGAGCGCCGAGTCGGCTGCCGAGCAGCCGGTCAGCCGGCGTGGGCGGCCCGCCGCGCTGGATGTATCCGAGCACGGTTGTGCGCGTGTCGTAGCCGGTGCGCTCCGCAAGCAGATCGCCGACGAACTGCCCCATGCCGTCGAGGATCCGGTTGCCCCATTCGTCGGTGCCAGTGTCGGGCGCCTCGACGCTGCTGCCAGGAAGCGCACCTTCGGCGACCACCACGATGGACGCATTGCGGTCGCGGTGATGCCGGGCAATGAGGCGCTCGGCGATGGCGTCGATGTCGAACGGAGCTTCGGGCACCAAGATCGCGGCGGCGCCCCCGGCGATGCCCGCACCTGCCGCAATGTGTCCGGCCTGGCGGCCCATCACTTCGAGCACCATGATCCGGTTGTGCGACTCGGCGGTGGTGTGCAACCGGTCGACCGCCTCGGTGGCGACTCCCAGCGCCGTGTCGAATCCGATGCAGACATCGGTGCCCTGCACATCGTTGTCGATCGTCTTGGGCACTGCGATCACCGGGAACCCGGCCTCGGAGAGCCGTCCGGCGGTGATCAGCGTGCCGTCGCCGCCGATGGTCACCAGCGCGTCGACGCCGTCTCGCTCGAGCTGAGCGATCAGCGGCGCCGCACCCTCGGTTTCGAGGCGACGGCTGCTGCGGGAGGTGCCGAGCATCGTGCCGCCCCGCGGCAGCACGCCCCGCATCGCCTCGGAATCCAGCTTCACGCTGTCGCCGTCGAGCACGCCGTTCCAGCCGCGCCGGTAGCCGATGACGCTGCGGTCGAGCTCATGACCGGCCGCGCGCACGACCCCCCGGATGGCCGCGTTCAGGCCAGCGCAGTCGCCCCCACCGGTCAGCACCCCGATTCGCACGGGCTCAAGCTAATGGCGAGCCTCGCGAGGGAGGTTTCAAGCGGTGACGAGCACCCCGGCAGACTCGAGCTCGTCGAGCTGCTGATCGTCATAGCCGAGCAGACCGCCGATGACGTCACGGTTGTCGGCACCGCGGGCCGCAACATGGCCGTCAGTGCCGATGCCCGATCCGAGCGCTGGGCGTGCGGGCACAGCGAAGCCCGAGGCAGTCTCGGCCAGCAGCCCGCGATGAGCGGCCCAGTCAGTCTCAGCCAGCTCGGTGATGGAGCGCATCTCGGCCACGCTGAACGGTGTGCCCGCTTCGATCGCTCGCCGGAAGTCGTCCACATCGGCGAAGCCCGCGGCCCACTGGGTCATCTCGTCGTACAGCTCGTAGCGATTGGCCATGCGTGCTGCAGGTGTGGCGAATCGGGGGTCGTCAGCCAGCTCTGGTCGGCCCATGGCCTTGAGCAGGTCGTCGAACCATGCGGCAGGGTTGCCGGCGATGGCCCACACCCGACCGTCGGGCAGCACCAGGATCGGGCATTCGTGGGCGAGGCCTGCGTTGGGCTCGGTCCAGCCACCGGCCAGCTCCAGCGCTGACCACTCTTGGATGTACACCATCGCTTCCACCATGCACACGTCGATGTGGCCGCCCCGGCCCGTGCGGGCCGCCTTGACCAGCATGGCGTTGACGGTTGCAGCCGCCGACATCGCTGTCACGATGTCGCCCACCACCAGCGGCGGGTTCTCAGGTCGGGCGCCGGTCTCGCGGACGGCGTAGTCGATGTAGCCCGACTCCATGTGGCCGACAGGTGCGTATGCCCGCTTGTCGGCCCACGGACCGGTCTGGCCGAATCCGGTGACCGAGCAGTACACGAGTGCGGGGTGTGCGGCGCACATCTCGTCGGGCCCGAGCCCGAACTTGGCCATCACGCCGGGCCGGTAGTTCTCCACCACCGCATCGCAGCGGCCGACGAGTTCCCGCACCAGCTCCGGCGCCCCGGGCGCCCGCAGGTCGATCGAGCAGAAGCGCTTGCCGGCGTTCTGCTGGGAGAAGTACGGGTTGACGTCGCCCGGCACATAGGGCGGGAACGTGCGACTCAGATCGCCGTCGACCGGCTCGATCTTGATGACCTCGGCTCCCATGTCGGCCATCATCCGGGTGGCCAGCGGCCCGGCCACCACCCGCGTGAAGTCCAGCACCCGGATGCCGTCAAGCGGCCGCTCCGCCGCCGTGTCCCCGCTGCTGTCGCTCATAGCGCCGCGAATTCTGGCACGCCGACCCAGAACATTCAGGATCGGGAGATCGGACCGCAGTCCGACCGGCAACGGCTCGAGTCACGACATCGCCGATCTGCGCAGCGCTTTAGCCTGTGTCATCGAGGGGGTTCTCAACCTGCGGCCCTCGCAGGGGATGTCCTCGGAGACTCGACATGCCGGATGACCAGCTGCACCCCGTCGCTATAGAGGCACGAAGCGACTACCGGCTGTGGGTCTGCTTCGACGACGGCGTCGAAGGCGAGATCGACTTGTCACACCGCGCCGGTCGTGGCGTCTTTGCAATCTGGAACGAACGCGGCGTGTTCGAGTCAGCCAGCATCACGCCGCACCGCACGATCCGCTGGTCTGACGACGCAGAACTCTGCGCCGACGCCGTCTACCTCGAGATCACCGGCCGCGAACCCGAAGAGATCCTGCCGGGCCTGCGGGCCTTGGCGGATGCCTGAACTCTGCCGCTTCGGGGGCATCGTCATCCGGATGCACATCGGAGATCACGTGTTTCTGGCTGGTTCCAGAGGCTGTTGATGGGGGCTAGCCAGAGGCGGTCGCCGATGGGGTGACAGTGGGGGCCGGTGTGCATCAGCACGCCGATGCGGAAGGTGCCTGGCGCGGTGCGGTCGAGGCGGTCTCGCAGCCATCGGAGCGGTTTGAGGTGGTTCTCGCCGGGGCTGCCTGTCGCTTTGACCTCGACCGCTGCGACGGCGCCGTCGGGGCGTTCGAGCACGAGGTCTGCTTCGTTGCCGTCGTAGTCGCGCAGGTGGTGAATTCGCACGCCCGCTGCGCCGACGTTCTGCTGCGCCAGTTCGTTCACGACGAACGTTTCCAGCAGGGGGCCGGCGACTGTCGAGGTGGGTGAGGCCAAGGCGTCGGCGTCGATGCCCAGCAGCGCCGCTGCCATGCCGGTGTCGGCGAAGTGCAGCTTGGGCCGTCGGACGACGCGGGCGGCGTGCTTGCGCGACCACGCAGGCACCGTGTGGACCATGAACACGGTGCGGAGCCACGCGAAGTAGCGATCGAACGTGGACCGATCGATGCCGAGCTGCCCGCAGGCCGCCTGGACGTTGAGTTCGCCTGCGGTGCTCGCTGCCGACCAGCGGACCAGCTCGACGAGTGCGTCGGCTCGGCGGATGTCGCCGAGCTCGGTGACGTCGCGCTGGATGACTGTCTCGAGGTAGCTGTCGTGCCAGCCTCGGCGCTGCTGTGGCGACAGTGCGACCGCCTCGGGAAAGCCGCCTCTGCACAAGCGACTCATGTACTGCGCGCGGTCTTCGATCTCGCGTGGGGGCTCGACTTCGCAAGCGTCGAACCAGCCTGCGAGGTCGACCGGAGAGCTGTGGTCGAGCTCAGCCTGCGAGAAAGGGAACAGGCGCAAGATGCGTGCCCGACCGGCCAGCGACTCGCTGATCGCAGGCACCGACAAGAAGTTCGTGGAGCCGGTCAGCAGGAACCGGCCCCGCTCGTCGGACTCGTCGACGAGGCGTTTGACGGCCCGCACGACGCGGTCGCCGCCGACCTGGACCTCATCGACCACCGCGGGTGCCTGCAATCCGGACAGGTACGCCATCGGGTCGTCCAGTGCGGCAAGCCGCGATGCGTCGTCGTCGAGCGTCACGTACGAGCCCCCGCGCCGCTGCGCAACCTGACGCGCCAGCGTGGTCTTCCCCGACTGACGCGCGCCGTGCAGCACGACGACACGAGATGCCTCGAGCGAGTCGTCGAGCGTCGTTTCCGAGTGGCGTCTCACGTACTCCACAGCCAGGAGACTACCCGCTAACCACAGAGATTACGGTTATCTAACCAGAATTTTTATGTTCGCCTGACCATGATTCCCTCGAATTCATCGCCCCATATCTCGCGGCAGGCCTCCTCGGTCGTGCGGCAGTTCAGAGCCGAACGAGGACCACCGCGTCTGCTGAGAGGAACATGACCGCAGGCACGATCCGACTATGTCCCGTGGAGTGGTGGGTTTGGGGTTGGCAGCATCACCGGCCGCGAACCCGAGGAGACCCTCGGGGTGGGCGATACAGGAGTCGAACCTGTGACCTCTTGCGTGTCATGCAAGCGCGCTAACCAACTGCGCCAATCGCCCTGAGGGCGACTCACGCTAGCACTCTGTCCGCAGCGCTCTGCCGACGCTCTGGGCCTGCTCGGGGTCAATCGACGAGCGCCTGAGTCCCATCCCGGTCCGGCCGGCCGGCGAGGCGGAGACCGGATTCGAACCGGCGTACACGGCTTTGCAGGCCGCTGCCTAACCACTCGGCCACTCCGCCCGGGACTTCGCAGGGTAGTGGTCTGCCTCCCGAATGACGGCGGCATTTCCTGCGGCGTGCGCTGCGGCGCACTGGTAGCCAAACGGTGCGGCGCAGGCCTTGCTCCGCCGCCCCGCACCGTTGCTCCCATACACTCGGCAGCCAAGGCAGTTCGCCGTGTGGCCCCACTGCCCAGCGTTGTCGCAGCCGAGGTCGCGGCTCCGCAACCCTTGGGCCACGACCTTCGAAGAGACCCCCGTGACAACATTCAGTGAACTAGGCGTACCCGAACCCCTCTGCGACACCCTGGCTGACCAAGGAATCACCGAGCCGTTCGCAATCCAGGAATTGACCATCGGCGAAGCACTCGCCGGCCGAGACGTCTGCGGCAAAGCCAAGACGGGTTCCGGCAAGACGCTGGCGTTCAGCCTGCCCATGCTGGCGCTGACGCCTCGTGCCGCCGACGGCCACCCCACCACCCTCATGCTCACGCCGACCCGCGAGCTGGCGAACCAGATCGCCGCCGTGGTCGAGCCGCTGGCCAAAGCAGCCGACCTGCGGTCGATCGCCACCTATGGCGGCACCAACCTCGATCGGCAGATCGAGCTGCTGTCGGACGGCATGGACGTCGTCATCGCCACCCCCGGACGGCTCATCGATCTCATCGACCGCGGTGCGGTCAATGTGTCGGGCATCCAGCGAGTGGTGGTCGACGAAGCCGACCGGATGGCCGACATGGGGTTTCTGCCCCAGGTCGAGTGGGTGCTGCGTCACATCGACGGCCAGCATCAGACGCTGCTGTTCTCGGCGACTCTCGACGGCGTGGTGGACACGCTGGTGAAGCGGCACCTGCGAGACCCGGTCTTCCACGAAGTCACCGAACGCGAGGTGACTGTCTCGGAGATGGGGCACCTGTTCCTGTCGGTGCACAAGATGGACCGGGTACGGGTCGCCGCCCGCATCATCGAGGCGAACGGGCGCACGCTGCTGTTCACACGCACAAAGCGGGGCGCCGACCAGCTCACCCGTGACCTGCGAGAGGCGGGAGTGCAAGCAGGCGCCATCCACGGCGACCTGCCCCAGGTCAAGCGGGAGCGTGCGCTCGCCAGCTTCACCAAGGGCAAGCTGGCCGCACTTGTGGCTACCGACGTGGCCGCCCGAGGGCTGCACATCGATGAGGTCGACGTGGTGGTGCATTACAACGTGCCCCCCGAGCACAAGACCTACCTGCACCGCTCCGGTCGGACGGCTCGCGCTGGCCGCAGCGGCACCGCCGTCACCATGTTCCTGTGGGACGAAGAGCTCGAGGTGCGCCAGCTGCAGCGCCGGCTGGGCCTGCGGCTGCAGCTGCACGATGTGTTCTCGAATGACGAGCGTCTCGACGATCTCGCGGCGTTTGCGGCCAGCAGCGACAACGCCAGCCGCTGAAACTCCCCAGAGGCTGAGCCGGCAGGCGAAGCCGTGGCCCGAGCGGCCCGTGAGCGCAGCGAACAAGAGCGGGAAGCATCAGGCATCGCAGCGGATGGGTGCAGCCATCTGAACAATCCCTTTAGACCGGCCAGAAGCGACCGGTACCCTTGCCTGTCCAGCGACAATCTGGCCGCTGGAACCCGGCCTCCGGAATCGAAGGCCCCAGGACGAAGGCTCAGATGTGGACAGTGCGAGGCGCGCGAGCGCCCCGAACGACGATGCGGCGGCCTGGCCGCTGCCCGCCTCGGGTGCATGGCACCCGGGCCTCGGCGCGGCCGAGCGGCAGTTCTTCGAGCTGTCGCCGGATCGTCCGTTCACGCTGGAGGGCGGCGGCGTGCTCCACAAGCCGGTGCTCGCGTATGAGACCTGGGGCGCACTCGATGCTGACGTTTCCAACGCGGTGCTGGTCTGCCATGCCCTGACCGGCGATGCGCACGCTCATGGCGCAGCACACCCGCCCGCTCAGGTCACTGAGGGCTGGTGGAACGACTTCATCGGCCCCGGCCGCCCGCTCGACACCAACCGCTACTTCATCGTGTGCGCGAACGTGCTCGGCGGCTGCCAAGGCAGCACCGGCCCGTCGTCGTTGAACCCGTCCACCGGCGAGCGCTACGGACCCGACTTTCCCGTGGTCACCAACCGCGACGTCGTGCGTTCGCAGTGGGCGCTCGGCCGGCACCTCGGCATCGACCGTTGGCTCAGCGTCGTCGGCGGCTCGATGGGGGGCATGGCCGTGCTGGAGTGGGGCATCACCTACCCCCAGCGGGTCGGCTCGCTGGTCGTGATCGCCGCGTCAGCGGAGGCATCCGCGCAGCAGATCGCCTGGAGCAAGGTCGGGCGGCAGGCGATCCATGACGACCCCAACTTCAGGGGCGGTCGCTACTACGGCGCGCCCGACGGCGACGGGCCCCATCGCGGTCTCGCCAATGCACGGCGGATCGCCATGATCCACTACCGCTCCGGCGACGAGTTCGATCGCCGGTTCGCCCGCCACAGCGAAGACCCGGTGCTGCCGCTGCGCCTCGAGCAGCGCTTCGACGTCGAGAGCTATCTCGACTACCAGGGAGCGAAGTTCGTGCCCCGCTTCGACGCCAACACCTACCTAGTGCTCAACAAGATGATGGACCTGCACGATGTCGGGCGGGGCCGCGGCGGCATCGATGCCGCGCTCGCACGCATCGTGGCGCCGACCATGGTGATGAGCGTGCGCACCGATTTCCTCTACCCGCGACCCCAGCAGCTCAGGATCGTCGAGGCGCTGCGGAGCCGCGGCACGATGCGGGTCGAGCACGTCGACATCGACAGCGACAACGGCCACGACGGCTTCCTCACCGAGCCCGACCAGACCGGCCCGCCGATGGGCGAGTTCATCGACGACATCTACAAGAGCGATGCGGGTTCTTCGGGAGCGACCGGTTGATCGGCGTGGGCTTGGCACTGCTGGCCGATGGGCATACCAGCGTGCCCTCCGAGGCAGTCGGCTCGGGCCTGACGGTGTGGTGGCTGCTGGTCGCGCTGTGCGCACTGCTGACCGTTGCGTGCGCCGTGGGCTTCTTCGTGTACCTGCGGCGAACAGCCCCGGATCAGTGGCAAGGTGAAGACAGCACCGTAGGGGAGGCTCCATGAGCGACACCTTCGACCCGCAGGAGATGATCGATCGATTCGCCGAGCGCGCTCAGGCCGTCCGGAAGCGGAATCTGCCCGCCATCGGCGGCGAGGAACGGCGCCACTTCATCCGCCAGGCAGAGCTGGACTTCATGGACTTCGCCATGATCGGCGACGCCGAGGCCGCGCTCGCCGACGGCATCCTGACGCTGCGCATCGACCTGCGCTCACCAACGGAATAGCGCTGCCGCAACGGCACTGCGCGAGCGCTGAGGCGGGTCGATCTGACGCGTCGCTCCGGCAGGTGCTTGCTACAGTGATCGGCCCACGCGGATGTAGCTCAGTTGGTTAGAGCGCAACCTTGCCAAGGTTGAGGTCGCCGGTTCGACCCCGGTCATCCGCTCCAAGTTCCATCACGGGAGAACAACATGGGTGCACTCGACGGACGTGTCGTGCTGATCACCGGCGCCGGCCGCGGCATCGGCCGTGAGCATGCGCTGCTGATGGCGTCGGAGGGGGCGAAGATCGTCGTGAACGATCTCGGCGGCTCCGCCGACGGCACCGGCGCAGACCAGGGACCAGCGCAAGAGGTGGTGTCCGAGATCGAGGCCATGGGCGGTGAGGCCGTAGCGAACGGCGACAGCGTCACCGACTGGGAGGGCGCCCAGCGCATGGTGAATCAGGCCGTCGAGGCCTTCGGCGACCTGCACGTGCTGGTCAACAACGCAGGGATCCTGCGCGACCGTGTCGTGGTCAACATGACCGAGCCGGAGTGGGATGCCGTCGTGGAAGTGCACATGAAGGGCCACTTCTGCCCGACCCGGTGGGCGGCTGCGTATTGGCGCGAGCAGTCCAAGGCGGGCAAGGAAGTCAACGGCTCGATCATCAATACGGCATCGGGCGCGATGCTCGGCAACCTGGGTCAGTTCAACTACACGGGCGCCAAGGCGGGCATTGCTGCGATGACGCTCGTGGCAGCCGGCGAACTCGCCCGCTACAGCGTGCGCGTCAACTGCCTGGCGCCGGTGGCACGCACCCGCCTGACGCTGCAGACGCCCGGGCTGGGCGACGTGGTGAAGGCGCCCGACGACCCCGCGCAGTTCGATGTGTACGACCCGGCAAACGTCAGCCCGCTGGTGGCGTACCTCTCAACCGAAGACTGCCCGTTCACAGGCGGGGTATTCCATGTGGGCGCCAACGAGGTCGGCCTCTATCAGGGCTGGTCACTCGCCGATGACGACATCATCGTCACTGAGGGGCGCTGGACCGTCGAAGGTCTGACCGCCATGGCTCCCCGGCTGAACGAGGGCCGTTCGAAGCTGGCTTCGGTAGCCACCTCGATCGGGGACACCTTCAAGAACTACGGCCAGCGCGAACCCACCACGTAGCGCCTTGGGTGCTGGCCGCTGTCGTCCGGGGTGGGCGGGAGCAGGCGCACCCATGCTCAAACAAGCGCAGCGCCGCCCGTAACAGGGTGGATGGGCTGTGGCGCTGCGAACTGCGCGTGGGCACCCCTGCCCCCGCCCACCCCTCGGCGGTCCGGTCGTTCACCTTGTGATGCAATTCGCTCGTGGATTTCAGGGTCCAGGTGTGACAATGGAGCGGTGGAGGAACTACGGCTCTCCCGTTACGAGGCCCAAGGCAACGACTTCCTGATTGCCTTGCTGACCGAACGCGAACTGCTTGACTTTGACGCGTCTCTGGCCGCCCACGGACAGACGCTCCCTGATGTGGCGCTGGCCATCTGTGATCGGCTTCTTGGAGTCGGCGCTCGTCCGGGCTACGTGCATTCGCGAGGCGCTGACGGATTCATCGTCGGCGTGCATGACGCTGTCGATGGCCGACCGGCAGATGGCGTCCGCATGCACTTGCTCAACGCTGACGGTTCATTCGCAGAGACCAGCGGCAACGGACTGGCATGCCTCGCTCTGGCGTCTTTCGATTCCGGGATCGTTCCGGCGGGTGTGGTGCCGTTCGAGACAGACGCCGGCACGCAGTACTGCACCATCAACTCAAGTGACATCGGCTCGAAGAACAGGCCGAACTCAAAGGGTCGCTTCATCCATGTCGCCATGAGGAAGGTGGGGCGCGGTCCAGAGATCCCACGGGAGCTGGAAGAGCGCATCACCAGCAGTTTTGGCGGCGATCTGCGTCATCTCGGCACCGGAGACGTGGGGAACCCGCACTTGGTCATCGCGCTTGCGCGTCCGCCCTTGGACAGTCCTACTTCGGAACTAGGCAACCATGCCGCCGAGTTAGGTGACCTAGTTGCACGGCTCGGACGTACCTACGAGGCGTACTTCTCAACCGGCATAAATGTCGAGTTCATCTGGCCATATTCGATGAACCCCGTCCGGCCGGAGCAGGCATGGACACTGATGATGTCGGTGTGGGAGCGCGGCGCAGGATTGACTGTTTCCTGCGGCAGCGGCTCCGTAGTGGCGGCGACGCTCGCTCACCGGTGGGGATTCGTGCGCAGCCTGAACGATCCGCCACGCGTATCTGCCGAAGACGTCGACGTCATGCCGCCGAATCGGTACCGGGTTGACATGCGAACGGCACCCTTTCCCGGCGATAGCGGTTCTGGCTTTCGGTACTGGGTCGATTGTGTCCCGATACTTCGCGAGGACTTTGTCCGACCACAGCTGGGAGTCGAAGCAGAACGGATCGAGACCGACCTCTGTTTGCGGCTTGACCAGCTACCGGCGTTGCTCCATGACCTCGCCGCGATGACCGAGCCGAAGCCCTGATGGACGAGAAGGCCCAAACCCCGACGAGCGACCGCCGAGACGACGAGAGTCATCGTGGGGGTTTTGGGGAGTTTGGGGGGGCTGAGTCGGGGCTGATTGATCGGGCATTTCGGGAGCAGATCGTGTTGGTGGGGGTACAGCTGGCGGAGCGGACTGCTGACGAGGTGGACGCCAATCTTGACGAGCTGGAACGGTTGGTGGACACAGCGGGCGCAGACTCGGTGGAGCGAATTGTTCAGCGGCGGGATGCGCCCGACCCGGCGACGTTCGTGGGACGGGGGAAGGCCGACGAGATCTTGGATGCGTCGCTGGAGCACGACGCCGACACCGTGGTGTTCGACGACGAGCTGTCGCCGGCACAGCAGTTCAACTTGGAGCGGATTCTGAAGCGCACTGCGCTCGACCGCACAGCCGTGATCCTCGACATCTTCGCCCAGAACGCCACAACGCTGGAAGGCAAGGCGCAGGTGGAGTTGGCCCAGCTTCGCTACCGGCTCCCCCGCCTGCGCGGTCGGGGGCGGCAGCTCTCCCAGCAGGCGGGCGGCATCGGCACACGGGGACCGGGCGAGACCCAGCTCGAGGTGGATCGCCGACGTATCCAGCGGCGGCTGGCGCGGCTCGAGAAGGATCTGCGCGGGCTGCGGCGGACCCGTCTGAATCAACGCAAGTCGCGCCGGCGCTCCCGCTACCACACGGTCGCGATCGTGGGTTACACCAACGCCGGCAAGTCGACCCTGCTGCGGCGCCTGACCGGCGCCAATGTGCTGGTGGAAGACCGCCTGTTCGCCACACTCGACGCCACCACCCGGCGGCTGCAATTGCCCGGCGGCGAGACGGTGCTGGTCACCGACACGGTCGGCTTCATCAAGAAGCTGCCCACGTCACTGGTGGAGGCATTCATGTCGACGCTGGAGGAGGTGGCCGAGGCCGACCTGCTGGTGCACCTGGTCGACGCCTCAGCGGCGGAGCCGGAGATGCATATCGATGTGGTGCGCTCCGTGCTGCGCGAGATCGGCGCCGGCGACGTCGAAGAGCTCATCGCGTTCAACAAGTGCGATGCCGCCGATGGCGAGGTTGTGCGGCGGTTGCTGGAGCGCCATGAGGGCTCCCATGCAATCTCATCCAGCAGCGGCGACGGCGTCGAGGAACTCCTGCTTGCTGTCGGCGACCGGCTAAGGCACCTCACTGAGATCACCGAGCTGCGCATCCCCTACAGCCGCGGCGACGTCCTGGCGGCCGTCCATCGGGAAGGCGAGGTGCTCTCGGAGATGCACGAAGACCACGGAACCCTGCTGCACGCACGGCTCGACGACGTCTCCCGCAGCCTCTTTGCTGAGTTCGCGACCGGCGACAGCCAAGAGCCAGAAGTCGTCGGCCCGGCATCTGCCCAAAGCGGCACTCAAGATGCTGACGCATGATGGCTGAGTCATATGACGACCTATAGTGACTCATGACTGACTCACCCAGGAGCCCGAACATGAAGCAACTCACAGTCAGGGGTTTCGATGACGATCTCGAGGACGCGATGCGGCGCTTCGCTCAACGCGAAGGCGTCTCGCTGAACAAGGCGGCGCTGCGTCTGCTGCGCAAGGGCGCCGGATTGTCCGAAATCGCAGGTGCCGATGACTCCATCGGCTCGTCGCTCGATCATCTCATCGGCAAGTGGTCGCAGGAGGAATACGACGAGATGGATGCCGTGCTGAAGGAACTCGCCGTCATCGACGAAGCGATCTGGAAGTGAGACTGCTGCTTGACACCAATGCCTACGCCCTGCTGATGCGAGGCCAGCAGGAAGTCACGCAGCTCGTGAGGAGAGCTCGTGAGCTGCTGCTCTCCGCAGTCGTGGTCGGCGAGTTGATGCACGGATTCCGCTGCGGTTCACGTCAGGAGCAAAACCTGGATGCACTGCGGTCATTCTTGGACAGCCCCCGCATCTCGCTCGTGGACGTCGGACCGGTGACCGCCGACCGTTACTCACGCATCGCGGCCGCGCTTCGGACGAAGGGGCGCCCGATTCCTACCAACGACATTTGGATCGCTGCCCACGCAATGGAAACAGGCGCCGACCTCGTCTCCGCCGACCGACACTTCGAACACGTCGACGGGATCGTCTGGACGCCGATCAGTGCACACTGATGCGGTGAGCGCACGCCCCGGATACGTGCCGCCGCCGTATCCCTATGACCGGCTGGACGAGCTGAAGCCGCTCGCTAATCGGCACGACGGCGGGCTGGTCGACCTGTCCATCGGCACGCCGGTGGATCCGCCCACGCCGGCGGTGTTGGCGGCGCTGGGCGGGTCGGACTCTGAGCGCGGCTACCCGCCATCGATCGGGACGCCAGAGCTTCGGGAGGCTGCTGCGCGTTGGTGCGCGGAACGGCTCGGCGTACAGGTCAACAGCGCTGCAGAAGTAGCAGCGACGATCGGCTCGAAGGAGTTCGTGGCCGGGCTGCCGCACTGGCTGCGACTGCGCACCCCCGAACGGGACACGGTGCTGTTCCCCGAAGTGAGCTATCCCAGCTACGCCATGGGAGCCGAACTGGCTGGCTGCCGGGCTGTGCCGGTGCCGGCAGACGAGCACTGGTCGATCCAGCTCGACGCCATATCCGACGCCGACGCTGAGCGGGCGCTGGTGCTGTGGATCAACACGCCCGGCAATCCCGCCGGAGGTTTGGACGATCTCGCCGCCGCCGCGCAGTGGGGACGCGAGCGGGGTGTGCCGGTGTTCAGCGACGAGTGCTACGCCGAGTTCACCTGGGACGGACCGCCGCGCACGGTCCTCGCGCCCAGCACGCCGGCTTCGCAGCTCGGCACGGCCGGAGCGGTGCAGCACGATGCCATCACCGACCGCCGTGAGGGCGACGCGGAGCCGGACGGCAGCGTGCGCGCCGAGGTCGACGGCGTCGTCGCGGTTCACTCGCTCTCCAAACGGTCGAACCTGGCTGGCGTGAGGGTGGGTTTCTACGCGGGTGATACCGAGCTCGTCCACTACCTGCGAGAGGTTCGCAAGCACGCCGGCTTCATGGTGCCGGGCCCTGCGCAGGCGGCGGCAGTCGCAGCACTGGCCGACCAAGTCCACGTCGCCGAACAGCGAGAGCGCTACCGGAACCGGCTGGAGCGACTCGCGCGCATCGTCGGCCGCTTCGGTCCCGAGCCTCCGATGCCACGCGGCGGGTTCTACCTCTGGGCCGCGGCTCCCGACGGCGACGCGTGGGCGTTCACTCGCACACTGCTCACCGAGGTGGGCATCCTCGTTTCGCCGGGTGAGTTCTACGGTCCAGCCGCTGCCGATCGTGTCCGGGTAGCTGCCGTACTGACCGATGACGCCCTCGACATAGTCGAATCCCGCCTCAGCTGAACCTTCGATCAATGCTTAAGGCTTCGGTGGGCCGAGAGCTGTCAGGCTTCGAGCTGGTCTGCCCGGTCTGCCATCTCCACGGAGCTTGCGTGCGGGATCCAGGTGATCCTGGGGTCTCGGGCGAACCAGCGCTGCTGGCGGCGGGCAAATCGCCGGGTTCGTGCGATGGCAACGTCGAGTGCCTCGTCCAGCGTGCACTCCCCTGCCAGATGCGCACCCAGTTCCTTGTATCCGAGCGCTTGAGCGGCCGTGCGTGACAGCGGCGCAGGGGGCTGGGACGCCACACCGGCTAACGATTCCGACTCGTGCGGCGCGTGGTCGATCATGAGCTGTCGGACTTCTTCCACGAAGCCTGTCTCGATCTGCTGCCGGTAGCGCTCTGCGATACGTCGATCGAGCGCGTCTCGGTCGATATCGACGCCGACGATCCTGTACGGCACCGGCGCATAGCTCGCGAGCCCTGGACCGTATGACGAGAACGGTCGGCCGGTGCCCAAGCACACGGACAGCGCTCGGACGATCCGCCGCAGGTTCGTCGGCTCCATGCGCGACGCGGCCAGAGGATCCAGCTCGGCAAGCCGACGGTGCAGCTCGGCGGCGCCCCCGTCCTGTTCGGCTGCCGTATCGGAAACGGCGGCGGCCTCGGCCTCGAGGTCGGCGGCGATGTCGGCGAACTCGGGGGGCGGCGTGAGACCGTCGACGACGGCACGCAGGTACAGGCCGGTGCCGCCGACCAGCAGCGGGGCAGCGCCTCTGCCGGTGATGTCGGCCATGGCCGCTTCGAACGCAGTGGCGTAGTCGACCACAGTGAACCGCTCTGCGGGATCGACAAGGTCGATGAGGTGGTGCGGCACGTCGGCCTGCTCAGCGGCCGTGGGCTTGGCGGTGCCGATGTCCATGCCCCGGTACACCTGCATCGAGTCAACCGACACCAATTCCGTCGTACCCGCGATGTCCGGCCGCGAGTGGGTTCGCCTGGCCAGTTCCAGCGCAAGCGCCGACTTGCCCGACGCCGTCGGGCCCACGATGACCAGGGGCCGATGGCCGCTGTCACCACCCATGGCGTCGCGCCTCTCAGCGGGCAGCAACCGGAATGCGGGTGCGGTGTCGCGCTGGGGCGGTGACCTCAATGAGTTCACCGCTGAGGTGGAAGGTGGCAGCGCCGGTGACCCGCACCCGTGCGTAGGTGCCCGTCCGCAACGGCTCATCAGCGGCAAAGTGCACGAGGCGGTTCTGCCGGGTGCGACCGGTGAGCGTGCCCGGATCTCGCTTTGACGGTCCCTCCACCAGCACCTCTTCGATGCGACCCACCCGTGACTCGTTGCCGAGGCGAGCTGATCGCTCGATCACGGTTCGCAGCCGCTCCATGCGTTCGGCCGATACACGGGGGTCCACGAACTGATCGGCCAGCTCAGCGGCTTCGGTGCCCGGCCGCGGCGAGAACACGAACGTGAACGCGCTGTCGAATCGGGCAGCCGCCGCCAGTTCGAGCGTGTCGGCGAAGTCGCGCTCGGTCTCGCCGGGAAAGCCCACGATGATGTCGGTGCTGACTGCGAGGTCGTCGATGCCGACGCGGGCAGCGTCCAGCCGCTCCAGGTAGCGCTGGGCGGTGTAGCCCCGGTGCATGGCGGCGAGCACTTCGTCGCTGCCGGATTGCAGCGGCAGGTGCAGGTGCTGGCACACCGCTGGCGTCTCGGCCATGGCTGCGATGACGTCGGCGCGCAGGTCCTTCGGGTGCGGGCTGGTGAATCGCACCCGCTCGATGCCGTCGACCGCGCCGACCGCCCGCAGCAGATCGCCGAACAACGGGCGGGCCGTGCGCCGTCCGTCGGCCCAGCGGCTGCCCGCCTGCCACCTTGGGTCCGCGGCACCGGTGCGCGCCGGCGCAGCCGGTCGCGAGACGGCATCGCTGCTCGGCGCAGTCGCCGCTGCAGGCCCGGTGCGGGCGCCGTTCGTGCGGCGGAGCGCCAAGGTGACGTCGCGGCCGTAGCTGTTGACGTTCTGGCCCAGCAGCGTCACCTCGCTGACGCCATCGGCGGCCAAGCGGCGCACCTCGTCGATGAGTTCGCCGAAAGGTCGGGAGATCTCCCGGCCTCGCACCGAGGGCACAATGCAGAACGCGCAGGTGTTGTCGCAGCCGATCTGGATCGTGACCCAGGCAGCGTGCTGGGCATCCCGTCGCACGGGCAGGGCCGACGGGAACTCGTCGGACTCGGCCAGGATCTCCGTCACCGGTCCTGAGACGCGGGCCTCGTTCAGCAAGTCGGCAGCACGGCCCACGTTGTGCGTGCCGAAGACCACATCCACGTGGGGCGCCCGCTGGCGCACGAGCTCCTGATCCTTCTGTGCCAGGCAGCCGGCGACAGCAATCTGCACCTCGGGCCGTTCCTCCTTGAGGCGCTTGAGGTGTCCGAGCTGCCCGTAGAGCTTGTTGTCGGCGTTCTCGCGGATGCAGCAGGTGTTGAGCACGATCACGTCGGCGTCGGCCATCGTGGGTGCGACCACAAGATCGTCGGCTTCCAGCAGGCCGACAATCCGCTCGGAGTCGTGCTCGTTCATCTGGCACCCGTAGGTGCGCACGAAATAGCTGCGCCGCTCGCCGTCGCCTGTGGCCGCCACGGACCCAAGGCTACGAGCGACCCCCACAGGCCCCGCCTCGTGGAACTGCGCCGGCAAGCACTGATGCCACAGCCGCGGAGTCAGCAGGAGGCTCGGCGACGTCGTGACCTGCTGGATCGCTGGTCGCAGAGGGTTCTGCCGCTTCCGCCACGGGCGCAACCCGCTAGCGCTGGGTGAAGGCGAAGTTCTCCGACATGTTCTCGCGGGCGTGGGCCATGAAGCCCAGGTACTGCTTGATGTTGCCGTTGAAGTTGCCGTCCTGGCGGCGATTCTCGGCGCCTTCGAAGTTGTAGTAGCCGGGGGTGCAGTCGCGGTTGCGGGTGGTCTTGCCGCGGTTGGCGATGACCTGCTGCACCCACCATTCCTCGGCCTCGGGCAGGCAGTCCATGGTCTGCAGGCCGCCCCGGCGGACGAAGTCGATGCACTCGGAGATGTGCTCGCCCTGGCTGTTGAGCACGTCGGTCAGGTTGAACGCGAAGAACGCCTGGTAGCCCCCCATGATGAACAGGTTCGGGTAACCGGCGGTGTGGATGCCCAGCAACGTGCGGATGCCGTCTGCGTACTTGTCGGCCAGTTCCAGGTCGTTCTCGCCGACGATGCGGTTGTAGATGCCGGTCTTCTGCACCTCGAACCCGGTGGCGTAGATCAGCAGGTCGAGCTCGTACTGGATGCCGTCGAAGAGCGGGCCCTGCTCGGTGATCTGGGTGATGCCCTTGCCCTGGGTATCGACCAGGTGCACATTCGGCCGGTTGTACGTGGGCAGGTAGTCGTTGTGGAAGCACGGCCGCTTGCACATCAGCATGTACCAGGGCTTGAGTGCCTCGGCCGTTGCGGGGTCTTCCACGACCTCGTCGATGCGCCGGTGGATGCGCATCATGGCGTCGATGTTGGCGTTCTCCTGGCGGCGGATCTTCTCCTCGCGTGACATTGCCGCGCGGCGCGCCTTCTGCTCGTCGCTGAGGCGAGGCCCGGCCATGGCTCGCTCGCGCCGGCGCGCCTGCCAGCCCGGCTTCAGCTTCGCCGCCCACTCGGCGTCGGTCTCCCAGTCGTCGCGGATGTCGATCGAGGACGGCGTCCGCTGGAAGACGTAGAGCTCCTTGGCCATCTCGCCGAGCTGCGGGATGGCCTGCACCGCAGTTGCGCCGGTGCCGATGATGCCCACCCGCTTGTCGCCGAGGTTCTCGAGGTCGGCGCCGGTGTAGTCGTAGTCCCACCGCGACGTGTGGAAGGAGTGCCCGGCGAAGCGCTCCATGCCCTCGATGACGGCCAGCTTCGGCTTGGCAAGAGTCCCGTTCGCGCAGATGACGAACTGTGCGCTGATCTCATCGCCACGGTCGGTGCCGATGCGCCACAGCTCCGCCTCGCCGTCCCAGACGGTCGACGTCACGGTGGTCTGGAACATCGCCAGGTCGTAGAGGTCGTACTTGCGGGCGATCAGCCGGCAGTACTCGTAGATCTCGTCGCCGGTGGCGTAGTGCCGCGACGGCACGTAGCCGGTCTCGTCCAGCAAGGGCAGGTAGTCGTAGGAGACGACGTCGCAGGCCACCCCCGGGTACCGGTTCCAGTACCACGTGCCGCCCACATCGGCGCCGCGCTCGACGATGCGGATGCTCTCGACGCCCTTCTGGCGCAGCCGGGCTGAGGTCAGCAGTGCCGAGAACCCGCCCCCGATGAACAGCACCTCGACCTCGTCGTGCACGGGCGGGCGCTCGATGCGCTCGGCTGCGTACGGATCTTCCTCGTAGCGGGCGAATTCGCCGACGAACTCTGACGTGTAGATCTGCGTGCCCGGCGGCCGGTAGCTCAGCCGCAGATCGCGTTCTTCAGCGAACCGCTGCTTGATGTCGTCGTAGTACGACTGCGGCGGGCGCCCGTCGACGTCACGGGAATAGTCGAAGTTGAAGACGTTCTGCGGCTTGTCGGTCTTCTGTTTGTCGGTCTTCTGCTTCCCGGTCTGCTGCGCCACCTGACTCTCCCCGATCCGAGACTCCTGATCCGAAGCCGGATCGCCCCGCTCGCCTGCGACCGGATCAGGCTACGACAACACCGCCGTGCGGTGCCGGTTCGTCAGGATGGCCCATGGGCTGCCCGCTGTGGCACCTGTGCCGGGCAGATCGGGGGCGTCAGTCGACGCTGGCGCCCTCGGCGCGTGCCGACTGCGCGTCGTCGAGGCGGTCGAGCACGTCGGCTTCGTCGTCTGCCTCGCCATCGGCCCCGATGCCGAGCGCCGTGCGGATCCGGCCGTCGATCTCGACGGTGACCTCGGGATTCGCGATCAGGAACTTCTTGGCGTTCTCGCGGCCCTGACCCAGCTGCTCGCCCTCGTAGGTGTACCAAGCACCCGACTTCTTCACGATGCCGTGCTCGACACCCACGTCGAGCAGCGAGCCCTCACGGCTGATGCCTTGGCCGTACATGATGTCGAACTCGGCCTGGCGGAAGGGAGGCGCCACCTTGTTCTTGACGACCTTGACGCGGGTGCGCCCGCCCACCACCTCGCCCTCGACCTTGATGGCCTCGATGCGGCGGATGTCGATCCGCACGGACGAATAGAACTTCAGCGCCCGGCCGCCCGAGGTGGTCTCGGGACTCCCGAACATCACGCCGATCTTCTCGCGCAGCTGGTTGATGAACACGCAGATCGTCTTGGTCTTGTTCAGGTTGGCAGTGAGCTTGCGCAGCGCCTGGGACATGAGGCGCGCCTGCAGGCCGACATGGGTGTCGCCCATCTCGCCCTCGATCTCGGCCCGCGGCGTGAGTGCCGCCACTGAGTCGACGACCACGACATCGATGGCACCCGAGCGGATGAGCATGTCGGTGATCTCGAGCGCCTGCTCGCCGGTGTCGGGCTGGGAGATCAGCAACTCGTCGACATCGACGCCGATGTTCTTTGCGTACACCGGATCCATCGCATGCTCGGCGTCGACGTAGGCGCACACGCCGCCGGTTCGCTGCGCCTCGGCCACCAAGTGCATGGCGAGCGTGGACTTGCCCGATGCCTCCGGGCCGTACACCTCCACCACCCGGCCGCGGGGAAAGCCCCCGATGCCGAGCGCCAAGTCGATCGCGAGGCTGCCCGAGGAGATCGCCTCGACCGCCATGTGGTGCTTCTCGCCCATCTTCATCACCGATCCGTCGCCGAACTGGCGGCGGATCTGCGTGAGCGTCATGTCCAGCGCCCGGTCCCGTTCTGCATCCTGTTGAGCCATGTCGTCCTCCTCGGACTCCCGTTCGGCCGCACCCGGCGTGCGATGCCGTCTTGGAGGCACCGTAGAAGCCGGGTGTGACAACTCACGGGTGATTTTCTGCCGGTCAGTCTCCTCGGGGCAGCGGCATCGACCAGGGCACCGCGAACCCATGCGCTGGCGACCGTTGCCAGCGTGCACTGCACGCCGCAAAAGCGGCCATTTCGAATGACAGCAATGTAGTTCCGAACGTCAGTTCGTGTCAAGGCTCTGCATCCTGCAAGCATCACCGCAACAGCCCCAAGCGGCCACGCCGAATCGCGGAGCCGCAGCCCGAACGGGAGGAAGCGCCGCGGCCAACCCCTGCCCTGGCGGCGGACAGCTTCGCAGCCGACACAAGCAGCCGACACAAGCAGCCGGCACAAGCAGCCGACACAAGCATTGAAATAACAGCACTTTGCTGTGTAATTTCAAGGTGTGGACACACAGCCGATCCCGCGTGCGGCTGCTCCTGTCGTAGAAGCCGCGCTCGGGCGGAGCCCGGTGGTGGCGCTCATCGGGGCGAGGCAGTGCGGCAAGACAACACTGGCACGGCAATTCGTCGCGGCCGACTCGCCCAGCTACTTCGATCTCGAGGACCCGCTCAGCCTTGCTCGCCTCGACGAGCCGATGACAGCGCTGGGTCCTCTGTCGGGACTGGTGGTCATAGACGAAGTTCAGCGTCGGCCCGATCTGTTTCCGGTGCTGCGCGTCCTCGCGGACCGCGAGCGCAACCCGGCCAGATTCCTGGTGCTGGGCAGCGCCGGCCCCGAACTGCTCCGTCAGGGCGCGGAGTCGCTCGCCGGGCGCATCGAGTACCTGGAGCTCGCCGGCTTGCAGGTGGCCGAAGTCGGCGCCGAGAACATGGAGGCGCTGTGGCTGCGCGGCGGGTTCCCCCGCTCGCTGCTCGCCGACAGCGACGAGAACAGCCTGGCATGGCGAAAGTCGTACATGCAGTCGTTCGTGGAGCGCGACCTGCCGCAGTTCGGGACGGGGCTCGCCGCGCCGACCATCCACCGCCTCGTGCACATGCTGGCCCACTTCCACGGCCAAGTAGCCAACCTCCGGGCGCTCGCGACAGCCTTGAGCATCAGCGAGACCACGGTCCGGCGCTACCTCGACCTGATGGAGCACCTCTTCCTCATACGCCAACTGCGCCCGTGGCATGAGAACCTCAAGAAACGCCAGGTCAAGCGCCCCAAGCTCTACTTCCGCGACTCCGGACTGTTTCACCACCTCATCGGGAAAGCCACCATGGACGAACTGCTGACCGACCCCCGGCTCGGAGCATCCTGGGAAGGCTTCGTCCTCGAGAAGATCCTCGCGGAGGCCCGCCCGGATCATGCGTACTTCTGGGCGACCCACGCCGGCGCCGAGCTCGACCTGCTTCTCTTCATGCGGGGCCGCAGGATCGGCGTGGAGATCAAGAGAATCGATGCACCCCGCCGCACCCCATCCATGACCGCCGCGCTGCGCGACCTCTCGCTCGACGCTCTCTGGGTGATCTACCCCGGCCGCCTCCGCTACCCCGTCAGCGAGCACATCACCGCCATCCCGGCCAGCGAGCCATTCCCGGCAGAGCCAGCAGCCCAAGACGCCTGCTGACACAGAACACAGTCCCGGCCGCTGGGGGTCGAGGGTGGGCTTCCCCCGGAATCTGGGAGGCATGCTCTTTGAGGAAAGGGAGACATGCCAGAGACGAGAAGAAGGTTCGATCCGGAATTCCACGCTTGTGCGGATCAAGAACCAGCCTGCCGCCGAGATGTTCGACATCGTTGAGAGCTACATGTTCTCGTTCCAGCAGCTGCGGGCCGGCGAGAGCAGCCACGCCAATCGCTGCTCGCGAGACGATGGCGCTGACTCGCACGCATCGTCAGCGAGCCGTCGGCTGCACCTGTCAAGCGCCCCGACCCCAGCCGTTTGCCGTCGTGGTGTCATGCTGCTGTGATGGCGGTGTTGTGTTGGTCTGTCCATGATCTGGCTTTGAGTGTCCCGATGAGCCACAACGGGACGAGGATGATCCATCCGACGACCCACGCCACGCTGCTCCGCCAATGAGGTGCGCAATGTAACCGTTCGGCCTCATGCCGAAATGTAACCGTATGGCCTCATTTACAGAATGTAACCGTGCCGTGATACAATAGCGGCATGTCAAGTGAGGCGTTTCTCCCGCTGCTGCCGAATGTCAGCACCATTGGGCACGTCGTGCGCGCCGAACGCAAGAGCCGAGGACTGTCGCAGCAGGCACTGGCTGATCTTGCCGGTGTGTCACGGAAATGGCTCTCCGAATTGGAAAACGCCAAACCGAACGCTGAGATCAAGCCAGTCCTCGCTGTTCTGCAAGCATTGGGCTTCACATTGCAGCTGGCGAAACAACCGACTGCTGCTTTCGATTTGCAAGAGCACATCAGTCGATACTCATACACTGACGAATCATGACAGCAGTCATCATCAATGGCGAACATGCGGCGACACTGACACTGGACAAGAAACCGGTTCTGGCATATGAGCCGTCGTATCAGTCCGCTGACGCAATTCCGCTGTCCATCAATCTGCCCGTCGGCAACACCGCCTTCACTGGTTCGCCGGTTCGCAACTGGCTGCTGAACTTGCTGCCGGAAGATCAGGATGTCATCCGCTTTCTGCGCTCCGAATACGACGTTCCTTCGGTCGATCCCCTGCATCTGCTGGATACACCCATAGGTCTCGACTGCGCCGGCGCAGTGCAGTTCTGCCCTGACGACCAATTGCCCTCCGTGCTTGCACAGCAAGGCGGCGAAATACCTGTCAGCGAGAACGAAATATCTGAATGGCTGCGACAGTACCCGATTCGTCCTCTGCCTCCGCACGGCGAATATCCCGACACCGGGTTCAGTCTCGCCGGGATGCAGCCGAAAGTCGCTCTTCGGCAGGGATCTGACGGAGCCTGGTCACGTCCGTGGGGGCAGCTTCCCACCACGCACATCCTGAAAGCAGCACGCAGCGATCACTTCCCCGATGAGTGCGTCTTTGAGCACATCGCCCTGAGCGCAGCAGTGCGGCTCGGCATCGCCGCGCCTCCTACCGACGTAGTCGACTTTGACGGCATGCAAATCCTCATAGTCGAACGCTACGACCGCACATCAGAAGGCCTGCATCGCATACACCAAGAGGACATGTGCCAGGTGACCGGCCGACATCCCAACGAAAAATACGAATACGACCGCGGCCCGTCCATCGCAGACATCAGCCGAGCACTGCGAGCATCCCGTGCGGGAACAGCCGACACGAGCATTGACCGTTTTCGTGACCAGCTGCTGTACGGCTGGCTGATAGCGAACAACGACGGTCACGCCAAGAACTACAGCATATTGCACGGAGCGGCCGGACAGTATGTGCTCGCTCCGCTGTACGACGCCTGTAGTTGGCTGCCGTATCGGCGGAACCGTCCCGTCTCGAAGATCAGAATGGCAATGAGTATGGGATCCGGTTTCAACCTGCGCACCTGCGACAAGTTCGAGATGCTTGAACAGTTTGCCGATCGCCTCGGCCAGAGTCCTGAAGTGGTGAGCGCTCGCGCTGTCGAGTTGTCAGGTTCTGTGGCAGCGGCAACACAGGACGCGATCTCAAAGCTGCCGTCGATCCCATATGACGAAGAAGCCGTCGAGCGTCATGGGCAAGAAATCGGAATTCGCGGCGAACAATGCCGTCAGATTGCTGAAACAGCGCATGCACAGGCTGTCCAGGCGCGTCGCAACAAGAGATCTGCCGCACAGCGCAAGGATGCTTCAAACCGCAGCGCGAGATGCAAGCATGTCGGAGTTCGCTCACGGAAACAATGCATCCGCCGGCCGCACACTGACAAACAGCACCGCTATCAGTGAAGATGCCTTCAGGCATTGTCCGGGGACAGTGTGGCTTGCGCACATGAGGTCGGAATATCCGGCTCTACGTATCTGAGCTGGGACGTCGGGTTCGGATTCGTGCGGCGGGTTGAGTTTGGCATGGTTGTCGGGCTGCGGCGAGGAGGATGCGGTGCCGGTAGCGGTCGAAGTTGGCGTTCCCGAACGAGGTGCGCTTGATCAGCTACCGCACACGAGTCCTGCTGTATGCAGGCAAACCCGACTGGACCCTGCTCGACACACTCACCCCACGCTAAAACGCGCAGAGCCCCCAACGTTGCTGCGACTCGCGCCTCACGACGGCCTGAGCGGGGCCGAGAAGGACGACTGGGGCAAGCCGAGTTCGCCTGAGACCGAGTTCGCCTGAGACATCGTCCCGAGCTCGACGGTGACGGTGCGCGGTGGGCCGTCAGGTTGCTATCAGCAGTGTCGTTTGGGGGTGCAGCGCTGCGAGGCCGCGGTCAGCCGACTGGCACAGGGTGGTTGTCACCGCCGACCCCAGTCCGGGACTGTCGGGTGTCCTTCTGTCTGCCTTGCGCAAAGCCCGCGGCCACCAGAGTGTCGCGCAGAACGCTGTCGGGCACGTCAACGGTGCCGAGATCGTAGATCTTGCCCCAGAACTCGGCTGATGTACGTGCTCGACACCGACGTGGTGTCGGAGCTTCGCCGTGCCGCGTCGGGCAAGGCCGACGAGCAGGTTGTGAATTGGGCTTCAGGGATCGAGCCGGCGCTTGCGTACATCTCGGCGGTGACTGCCATGGAGCTGGAGATCGGCGTGCAGCTCGTGGAGCGTCGTGATCGCTCATCGGGGATGGTGCTGCGCCAATGGCTCAACAACGACGTCCATGCAGCGTTCGAGGGCCGCATCCTCCCGGTCCATGTGGAGGTCGCCCGCACCGCAGCAACCCTGCACATTCCCGACCCCGCTCCGGTGAGCGACGCCCTCATCGCGGCCACAGCCCTGGTTCACTCGATGAGCGTGGTGACGCGCGACGCCGGCGACTTCAGTCGATTCAGCGGCCTGAACGTCATCAATCCATGGCGCGACGCCGCCGCCGACGGTGGCGCAGGTGTGGCGGGGCGGCTCAGGGCGCCAGAAGTGCGGCGGGAATGACGGCGATGCCGTCGCGGCGACGGTAGGCGTAGGGACCGGTGGTGATGACGGCGGCGTCTGCCAGGCCGGGGCCGATGGCGCGCTGCAGCCAATGCAGGTGGCGGACGTCATCGTCTGACACGGTGGCTGACAGCTTGGCCTCCACGGCAACCACGCGGTCG
>JAJECP010000016.1 GCA_022821985.1 Acidimicrobiia bacterium | reverse complement strand
CCGCGGCGACGCTCAGCAGGGCAGTGATGAGCAAGGCGGCTGTCCAGCAGGCGGTTCGTGAGATGCGCCGTTCGCGCACGTCGGTGACCGTGGCGTGGGCGCCGAGCAGCGCCCACGCGCCTGCTGCTGCCCATACCGCTGCGGTGCCCAGCCAGTGCACAGCCGTCACGGGGTCACCCCGCTTCGGCCGCTGCTGTGCATCGGGTCGGTCTGGGGGCGCGGGCCGGGGCTGTGCGGGGGCGGTGTCGCTGAGCTGGCTGCTGGTGGCCGCGGCCGTCGCGGCGATCAGCGCCGCTGCGGTGGTGGTGGTGCAGACGGCTGTGCGTGACGTGGCGGTGGACACGGGCAGCTACAGCGCCCGCTTCCGGGCAGCGGTGATCGCGGCCGACACGGTGACACGCGACTGGCGTGCGCAGGCGCCGGCGGACCGGTTCGAGGCCGACGCGCTGAACCGCCGCTACGCGGAGCGGTGCGCCCGCATCGGCATCACCTTCGCCGACACCGAGGCGCGTCCGTTCTGGAAGCCTGGAGTGCTCGCAGACGGCGGCGGCTGGTTCGAGGTGCACAAGCTGCCAGTGTGCAGCCTGCAAGACGTACGCGGCGAACGCGAACGGTTCCGCCCGTTCCAGACCGCGCCGCCGTGATGTCCGCCACGCTGCCGGAAAGCCCGTCCGCGTCGAACGGCGTCTGCCGCGACGAACGCGGGGAGGTGCTGCCGCTGCTGATCCTGTGGCCGGCGATGATGGTGCTGCTGGTGGTGCTCGCAGCGCAGGCGCTCGCAGTGAGCGGAGCGCGTGCACAGGCCGAGGCAGCGGCGTCAGCAGGGCTGCGGGCAGCATGGGCCGCAGCAGCAGACGCCGGGCTGGCCTCTGCCCACGACGACAGCCCCCAGGCGGGTGCCGACCCGCACCCGGGCGCGTCGTCGATGGCCCAGGCCGCCCACGACGCAGTCGCGCGCACGGCAGCAGCGAGCGCAGCCGGATGGCGCTGGTGGACGCCCGGCGCGTCGGTGGTGCGCAGCGACTGGTGCCACAGCGGCGCCGACGCTTCGCGCCGTCCCGGCACAGGCCAGCCCGGCTGGGTGCGCGTGGAGGTGACCGGCGCCGCAGTGGGACCGTTCAGCGCCCTGTGGCCCGGACGGCTGGACCGGGTACACGCAGCCGCAGCCGGCCCCGCCCTGCTGACCACAGCAGCCGCGGCCAGCGGCGACCCCACAGCCGCCCTCGGCAACATCGCAGCCCCCGCCGTCCCGCTGACACTGCCCGAATGCTGAACGCCAGTACGCTTGAGGTGTCTGATCGGCCACCAATGGCGCGGGCGGGTTAATCGGGAGCAGGTCAGTGATTGCCAGAGTTCCTTTGGTCTTGGAACCACAGCCTGAAGGCGGCTTCACCGTCACCTCCCCGGCGCTGCCGGAACTCGTCACTGAGGGCGATTCTGTGCACGAGGCCCTTGCCAACGCCGAGGACGCCTTCGCGGCGGTCGTTGAGATCTACGAAGACCGGGGTCACTCGTTGCCGCTGGGCGTTCGTCTTGATGAGTCCGACGGTCCGCTAGCGGTTGAGGCGCTCGTCGCAATTACGTGAGATACCGCGATGCAGCCCGCAGGCTGCGCAAGCTGGGTTGCCAAGAGTTGCATCGCAGCGGCGGCGGGTCACACCGACGCTGGTTCAATCCGGAGAGCCAACGATACGCGGTGCTTCCCGACTGGGGCGGGCGTGAGTTGAAGCTTGGGACCGTGCGTGCAGCCGTGAGACAACTTGGCATTGAGTGGCAGCGGTTTCGAGACGCATGAGGTCGCTGTCTGCAAGCCGTCACAGGCGAACGAGAACGATTCGGCCCCATCAGCCCAGTGAATGAATAATATTGCAGTTGGGCGCATATTTCGGCTGAGCGCCTGGTAGCGTGAGCGCCGATCTCACAGGCAGGCATGCCGCTATGGACACAGAGAACGGCCCGAATGCGATCAGCGGTTCGGCATCGGCTTCGCCGCTGCGCGCGGGAACTGTCGCTGCGGCGCCGGCGCGCGTCGGCATCGTGGGCGCGTCCGGCTACACCGGCGCGGAGCTGCTGCGACTGGCGGCAGCGCATCCGTCGTTCGACGTGGTCGCAGTCGCCGGCGACACGCAGGCGGGTGCGGCGGTGCGCGACCTGTATCCCAGCCTGGCGGCCGACTACGGCGATCTTCGCTACTGCGCATACGACCCCGAGATATTCGTCGGGCTCGACGCGGTGTTCCTGGGCCTGCCGCACATGGCCAGCGCGCCTGTCGTTGCCGACCTGTACAAGCGCGTCGGCTGCGTGGTCGACCTGGGTTCGGACTTCCGGCTGACCGACCCAGAGCTGTACCCGCAGTGGTACGGCGCAGCCCATCCGATGCCGGAGCTCCTGGGCGAATTGCCCTACGGGCTTCCCGAGCTCGGCCGTGAGGCACTGCGCGGCGCCGCGGGTGTCGCCGTGCCCGGGTGCTACCCAACGGCTGCGGCCCTGGCCTTGGCGCCGTTCGCCCGCGGCGGCCACATCTCGACGAGCGGGGTCGTGATCGATGCCGCATCGGGGGTCAGCGGCGCGGGCCGGGCGCCCAAGCCCAACACGACGTTCTCCAGCGTCGACGAAGATTTCGTGGCCTACGGCTTGCTGGACCACCGTCACACGCCGGAGATCGAGCAGGCAACCGGATGTCAGGTGCTGTTCACGCCGCACTTGGCGCCGATGGTGCGCGGCATTCTGGCGACCTGCTACGCCCGACCGCTGTCGGATTCGATCGGAGGCCTGTCGACCGATGACGCGCTCGGCGTGCTGGCAGACTTCTATGCGGACGAGCCGTTCGTGGTGGTGCATCGTGACGCCCCCCATACCAAGGCAACGCTCGGTGCGAACACATGCCATCTGAGCGCCCGGGTGGATCCCCGAACTGGCTGGCTGGTCGTGCTCAGCGCGATCGACAACCTGGTCAAGGGTGCGTCCGGCGGGGCGGTGCAGTGCGCCAACATCGCGCTCGGACTCCCCGAGACGGCCGGCCTGCCGACGACAGGATTGATGCCATGACCATGGGCGATGTTCACGCCCAGCAGGTCGAGCGTGCCGAACTGCTCGTCGAGATGCTGCCGTACATCAGCCGATGGCGGGGCAAGGTGGTGGTTGTCAAGTTCGGCGGCAATGCGATGGTCGACACTGCGCTCACCGACGGCTTCGCCGCCGACATGGTGCTGCTGCGCCAGATCGGCCTGGCGCCGGTCGTCGTCCACGGCGGCGGCCCGCAGATCGGCGATCTCATGGCGCGCCTCGGCAAGACCTCGGAGTTCCGCGACGGGTTGAGGGTCACCGACGCGGAAACGCTGGACATCGCACGCATGGTGCTGGTCGGCAAGGTCAACCGTGACATCGTCGGCGCCATCAACGTGCACGGGCCGCTGGCCGTGGGCATCTCGGGCGAGGACGGCCGGGTCATTACCGCCACCGCCCGGAACCCTGATCTGGGATTCGTGGGCGAGGTCACCGATGTGAACACCGACCTGCTGGAGCGCCTGCTCGCCGAGGGGTTGATCCCGGTGATCTCCACGATCGGCGCCGATGCCAAGGGGCAGGCATACAACATCAACGCGGACACGGTGGCCGGCGCGGTGGCGGCGGCTCTCGAAGCCGAGAAGGTCGTGTACCTCACCGACGTGGCGGGACTGCTCGACGATGTCGACGACCCGGATTCGCTCGTGCCGCGGACGACGGCCGACTCGCTGGCTGCCCGGCTGGCCGGCGGCACGATCGCAGGCGGGATGATCCCCAAGATCGAAGCCTGCATCAGCGCCGTGCGCAATGGCGTCAACAGCGCACACCTGCTCGATGGCCGCGTTCCGCACGTTGTGCTCGTCGAGCTGTTCACCGATGCCGGTGTCGGAACGATGATCACCCGCGATCGGCCGACAGCCCTGCAAACCGGCCACTAGCCCCGACCGCCGAGTACCCGAAACCTGAGCACCCGAGATACCGAGAGCGAGCCACGATCTCATGACACAGACGACCACGGCGACAAGTACAACGAACGGGCTGTCGCCCCACGCGGCCGCCATGGGTGCCACAGGGCTGGAGCACTGCCCGCTCATGCCCACCTACGGGCCGCCGCCGGTCCAGTTCGTACGCGGCAGCGGCTGCGAGCTCTACGACCGCGACGGCAAGCGCTACCTGGATTTCCTGGCGGGACTGGCGGTGACGTCGCTCGGCCACTCCCACCCTGCGGTCGCCGACGCGCTCAATGAGCAGGCGCGCACGCTGCTGCACGTGTCGAATCTGTTCGGCACCGAACCGCAGGTCGAGGTCGCCCAGACCATCGACCGGCTGCAGGGCGGCGGCGGGCAGGTCTTCTTCTGCAACAGCGGCGCCGAGTCGCTCGAGGGGGCGATCAAGCTGGCGCGCAAGCACGGCGGCCGCGGCTGTTACGTCGTGGTCAGCGCGCTGCGTTCGTTCCATGGGCGCACGCTGGCGACGCTCCACGCCACGGGACAGCCTGAGAAGCACGAGACCTTCCAGCCGCTGCCGGACGGATTCCGGCATGTGCCCTACAACGACGCGGACGCATTGGAGGCAGCGCTGGATCCCAGCTGCTGCGCCGTGCTGCTCGAGGTTGTCCAGGGCGAGGGCGGCGTGAACGTCGCCGACAGCGCCTACTTGCATCGCGTTCGTGAGATCTGCGACGAGCGCGGCATGGTGTTCATCGTCGACGAGGTGCAGACTGGCTTGGCGCGCACCGGTGAGTGGTTTGCCTGGCATCACCACTTCGATCCGGCCGGAGGACCGACCGGCGCGGCTCGACCCGACATCGTGACCATGGCCAAGGCACTGGGCAACGGTGTGCCGATCGGTGCAGTCTGGGCGCGCCGCGAGGTCGCCGCCGCGTTCCAGCCGGGCGATCACGCGACCACTTTCGGCGGGCAGCCGCTGGCCGCGAGCGCGGCGCGTGCCGTGCTGCGCACCATGGAGGCCATCGATGCGCCAGCGGTGGCTGCTGCCCGTGGCGAAGAACTGGCCGGCAAGCTCATGGGCGTTCCCGGCATCGTCGACACCCGCGGCCTCGGCCTGCTGATCGCGGCCGAGATCGATACCGATGCCGCCGGTCGCAGCGGTCCCGAGGTGGCTGCGGCGTGCCTGGAAGCTGGCCTCGTGATCAATGGGATCACGCCGACGGCCGTGCGTTTCGCGCCGCCGCTCGTGGTGTCCAGCGAGCAGATCGACGAGGGCCTCGCAATCTTCGCGAGCGTACTCGCCAGCGAGGGGTGACTGATCTGATGCGGCACTTCCTTGAAGTCGATGACCTGTCCTCAGACGAGTTGCGCTGGGTGCTCGACGCGGCGGCGCGCCCCGCTGTCGGAGCGCCAGCGGTTCTGGACGGCAATGGCGTGGCCTTGGTGTTCGAGAAGGCCTCGAACCGCACGCGCAACTCGATGGAGATGGCTGTCAATCAGCTCGGTGGTCACCCTGTCTATATCCGGCCGGAAGAGGTCGGGATGGATGTCCGCGAGTCCGCGGAGGACATCGTGCGCACGTTGGCCTGTTACCACGCGATCATTGCCGCGCGCGTCTATCGACACAGCCACCTCGAACGGATGGCAGCGTGCGAAGTGGCGCCGGTCGTCAACTTGCTGTCTGATGAGGCACATCCCTGCCAGGCGCTGGCAGACCTGCTGACCATCTCGCAGTGCATCGGGCTCCCGCGCACCGGGCGCGTGGCGTTCGTCGGCGACGCCAACAACGTGTGGCGCTCCCTCGCGATTGGCTGCGCCATGCTGGGACTCGAGAGCTCGCTGGCCGTGCCGCCGAGCTATGCACCTGCTGCCGAGACGATCGAGCGACTCGGTGCTTTCGGCGGCGCGTGCACGGTCACCGATGATCCAGCAGAAGCCGTCAAGGGCGCCGACGTGGTCTGCACCGACGTGTGGACCTCCATGGGCCAAGAGGACGAGAAGGCTGAGCGTGTGGCTTCGTTCGGTCCCTACCAGGTCACCGCAGAGCTGATGTCTCGTGCCGCTGACGGGGCGATCTTTCTGCACTGCCTGCCGGCACACCGGGGCGAGGAAGTGACCGCTGAAGTCATCGACGGTCCGGCGAGCAGGGTGTGGCAGCAGGCCGAGAACCGGATGCATGCTGCACGGGGGCTGCTGGCATTCCTGGCGGGAGAAAGCGCATGAGCACCAAAGCGCAGCGCCAACATCTCATTCGCGAGCTGCTGGCCAGCCACGAGATCAACAGCCAGGCGCAGCTGGTCGGCCTGCTGGCGGAGCGCTCAGTGGAGGTCACCCAAGCGACCGTCTGCCGAGATCTCGACGAGCTGGGCGTCGCCAAGATGCGCACCGCAGGGCGCACCGTGTACGCGGTGCCCGAGGCCGACGCGCCCGAGGCGCTCCCGCCCAACACCCTGCGCCGGGTGTTCTCGGACTGGGTGCTCGATGTGCGCTCGTCGCAGAACATCGTCGTGCTGCGCACGCCGCCTGGATCGGCGCACGTCGTTGCCTCGGCGATCGACCGCAGTGCGGTCGACGGCGTGGTCGGCACCGTGGCGGGAGACGACACGCTGTTCATCGTGGCTACCGAGGAACTCGGCGGCCCGGCGATTGCCGAGCACTGCCGAGATCTGGCTGACTTGTGACCGTGCTGTCCGATGCCTGCTGACGGCACTCCTGCCGACGACACGCCCTCGCCGCCGATCGGCCCGGCCCGAACCGGCCCCGCCACCCTGTGGCACGGCCGGTTCGCCGACGCGCCCGCAGATGCCCTCGCGGCGCTCAACGACTCGCTCGGGTTCGACCAGCGCATGTACGCCGAGGACATCGCTGTATCTCGGGCTCACGTGTCGATGCTGGCCGCCGTGGGTCTGCTGACTGACGGCGAGCGTGACGACATCGTGGCGGCTCTCGACGAGGTGGAAATCGAGATCGCCGAGGGCCGTATGGTCTGGGCTCCGACCGACGAGGACATTCACACCGCAGTCGAGCGCCGCGCAACCGAGCTCTGCGGAGCCGCGGCCAAGATGCACACCGGTCGCAGTCGCAACGACCAGGTCGCGGCCGATCTGCGCCTGTGGACTCGCCGTGCGATCGACGAGCTGACCGGGCTGCTGCTGGGTCTGGCGCGCACGCTCGCCGCCAGGGCACGAGAGGCGCAGAGCGCAGGCATGCGACTGCCTGGTTACACGCACCTGCAGCAGGCGCAGCCGGTGGGGCTCGCGCATCACCTGGCAGCGCACGCATGGGCGCTGCTGCGAGATGTCGAGCGCCTCGGCGATGCCAGGCGCCGCACGGATGTCTCGCCGCTCGGTGCCGGCGCGCTCGCCGGCTCGACGCTGCCGCTGGATCCCTCGGCGACCGCTGCCGATCTGGGATTCGCAGCGGTCTTCGAGAATTCGCTCGACGCTGTCAGCGATCGCGACTTTGTCGCCGACACCCTGTTCGCGTTGGCGATGTCGGGGATTCACCTGTCTCGGCTCGGCGAGGAGCTCGTGCTGTGGTCGAGCGCCGAGTTCGGATACGTCGTGCTCGACGATGCCTTTGCGACTGGCTCGTCGATGATGCCGCAGAAGAAGAACCCCGATATCGCAGAGCTGGCACGCGGCAAGGCCGGACGGCTGATCGGTCACCTGGCGGGTCTGCTGGCAACGCTCAAGGGGCTCCCGCTCGCGTACAACAAGGATCTTCAAGAAGACAAGGAACCGCTGTTCGACTCAGTCGACACTGTGCGATTGGTGGTCCTGGCGCTCGACGGCCTGATGCAGACCGCCGAATTCGATGCACAGGCCATGGCGGCGGGCGCCGACGACCCCTTTGCGGCCGCGACTGACTTGGCCGAATGGCTGGTGGCCCGCGGCATGCCCTTCCGCGAAGCGCATGGCGTCATTGCCGGGCTCGTGCGTCGAGCGCTGGACGAGCCCGATATCTCCTCGCGCCCCCATCACCTGACGGAACTGGTGACCGCACACCCGGATCTCGGGCCGGAGGCTGCCCGCCTGCTTGCGCCCGGCGCGGCATACCTCAGCCGTTCGACGCCTGGAGCGGGAGGTCCCGACGCTGTGGCCGTACAACTCGAGCGCCTCGACGCCGCACTCGCCGCGGCCAGCGACGCCCAAGCCGGGCATTGATGGTGCGAGCGGGCGACCCGCTGCCACAGGCGTTCTACGAGCGCCCGGCAACTGAGGTTGCTCCCGACCTGATCGGCAAGCTGCTGGTCCAAGATCCCGACAGCTCAGACCGAACGCTGCGCGCGGGCCGCATCGTGGAGGTCGAGGCGTACTGCGGCGACGGTGATCCCGCGGCACATTCGCGTGGCGGCCCGACGGCTCGCAACGCCTCCATGTTCGGGCCGCCAGGACGCCTCTACGTGTACCTGATCTACGGCATGCACTGGTGCGCGAACGCAGTCTGTGCGCCGACCGGAATCGGCGACGCGGTCCTGTTGCGAGCACTCGAGCCGGTGCACGGCACTGATTCCATGGCGGCCCGGCGGAGTCGCACCCCAGGATCGGTCGGCGGCAGCAACTTGTGCTCGGGTCCGGGCAAGCTCACTCAGGCATTCGGCATCGATGGTGCCCACGACGGCTGCGACCTCACGACCGACGGCGGACTCAGCATCCGCGACGACGGCTGGACTGCTGCCGACATTGTGAGCACGACTCGCATCGGCATCAGCCGCGGCACCGACGTGCCATGGCGCTGGTATGTCGCCGGCAACTCGCACGTGAGCAAACGGTGACATTGCGGGGCAACGGTTCGCCGGCACGCGACAGCGGCACTCGAGAGCCGTGTTGGCACGCGGCTGCCCCGGCGGCGGGGCAGCTTGGTTCATCAGATGCGAAAGCTGGCCTCGCCGTGGCACTTGAGGCCGTGGAGCGATTTGAGCCTCGAGATCGCGTCCAGGCTCAGCACCAGCGACGATTGATCGGCTTCGCCGCCCGTCATCCCGATGCGCTCCATCGCTCGTGCGAGACCGGACACCTGACGGCATCGGCATGGGTGGTGAACCACGACGCAACGCAGGGTTTGGTGCTGCTGCACCGCAAGATCGGTCGCTGGCTACAGCCGGGCGGTCATGCCGATGGCGAGGGTTCCCTCCCAGGCGTTGCCCTGCGCGAAGCCACCGAGGAGACCGGCATCGACAGCCTGGAGGTCTGGAGCCAGCCGGTGGACATCGACGTGCACCTGTTTGTCAACCGCAGGCACCCCGAGCCAGATCATCTTCACTTCGACGTGCGCTTCCTTGTTCGTGCACCACGCCATGCCGTGACGCGCGGCAACCACGAGTCCGAAGAGCTGAAGTGGATCAGGTACGACGAACTCACCGAGCCCGAACTGGCACTCGACGCCAGCACGCGCCGTCTGGCCCGATACGGCTTCGACCTCGCCCGCACCTTGAGGCACCGCAGCGACGAGTAGGCGCGTTGCTGCTGGCGCGTACGGTGGCTGCGTGCATCAGGTGCTGCTGCTGGTCGAGAACATCGTCCTGCTGCTGTGCGGTCTGGTGCTGGGCTGGATCGCCGTCACCTTCCTGCCGGGCTCGGTGCTGCCGGTGATCGCTGTCACCGTGGTCTTGGCCGCCGGCGGACGGCTGCTGTTCAATGGCACGTTCTGGACAGCAGGAATCGGCTTCCTCGTCGCAGGCATCGCCGGTGCCGGGTTCTACATCGCGGACGCCGTGACATCGCTGGGCGGCTGAAGGCATCGCCCGCTCCGTGCTTTGCGCTCTTGTTCCCCATTCTGCATATGACGGCGTTCACGGGCCGCTTGGGCCCGGGGCTCAGCCTCTGGGCCGCACGCGGCGGCACCGGTAGCGTGGCCGGGTGGACCTCGGCACTGTGCTGATCGCTGCAGCCGCTGTGGCGGCGCTGATCATGGCCGGTGGAATTGTCGACATCGGTCGGCTGGGTCGCGATCGGTTTCAGCTCGTCGGTAAACGTCGTTGGCACTGGGTCTTGCTGATCATCTACAGCGGTCCGCTGGGCGTCCTGCTGTACGCAGCAGCGGTGCGGCCACAGGTCAGCCATCCCGAGCGCTACGCCGATGAGGGCATCGACGTTCCTGCCGGTGACCCCGTCGCTGACCGAGCCGACAACGCCGCCAGCAGTCACGGCAGTGCAGCGGTCGGCGGCCACACAAGATGAGCGACGAGGCACACCTCGCCATCGAGGTCACCCAGCTCCGCAAGCGATACGGGGAAGTCGAGGCGGTCGCCGGCGTCGACCTGTCGGTCGCGACCGGCGAGGTCGTGGCCTTCCTGGGTCCCAACGGGGCCGGCAAGACCACGACAGTCGAGATCCTCGAAGCCCTCCGCACCCGAACGTCTGGGGACGTGCAGGTGCTGGGCGTCGATCCGGCGGAGGCCACCGCCGACTGGAGGGAGCGCATCGGGGTCGTTCTGCAAGGGGCCAAGCATGAGGGCGACTTCACCGCTGCGGAGATCGTGACGATGTGGTCGGCGTACTACCGGTCGCCCCGGCCGACTGCTGAGGTATTGGAGCTTGTCGGGCTTGCCGAGGCAGCCGGAACTCGGACTCGTCGTTTGTCGGGCGGGCAGCAACAGCGCCTGGCCGTAGCGCTCGCCCTCGTCGGCGATCCCGAGCTTGTGTTCCTGGACGAGCCGACAACCGGTTTCGACCCTGCTGCTCGCCGCGAGGCGTGGCAGACCATCGACGGTTTGCGGTCGCTGGGTGTGACCGTGCTGCTGACCACCCACTACATGGACGAGGCCGACCACCTGGCGGACCGGATCGTGGTGATCTCACGGGGTCGCATCGTGGCCGATGGCACTGCTCCCGAACTGGCGGCACAAGTCGCCATGCCATCGCACATCAGCTGGGATGCCGCAGAGCTGAGCCCTGTGGCGCTGCCTGATCGGCTGCGAGACCTGCTCCGCGGTGACGATGCGTCGGTGCGGGCTCGGGCCGCTGCAGGCACAGCCATCGCCGAGCGGCAGATCGAGCGAGAAGTCGAACGGTTCGCGCTCGTCACGCGTGATGTCGGCGAGGTAGTGCGCGAGCTGCTCGCTGCCGCCGAGGCCGCCGGGACCCCGCTCGACTCACTGGCTGTGCAGCCGCCAACGCTGG
The DNA here is from genome assembly GCA_022821985.1 of Acidimicrobiia bacterium. Classification (GTDB taxonomy): domain Bacteria; phylum Actinomycetota; class Acidimicrobiia; order Acidimicrobiales; family Poriferisodalaceae; genus Poriferisodalis. The sequence goes on along the minus strand of JAJECP010000016.1, from coordinate 7,169 downwards.
AGGACACGTACCTGGCACTGACCGGAGACACATCTTCGGGAGACTGTTCATGACCCGCCTGGGGCAGCTGCGCAGCGAGGCGCGATTCAACTTGTTGGGCTTCCGGCGCAGCCCGGCGGCCACCTTCTTCACAGTGGTCCTGCCGATCATCTTCCTGGTGATCTTCACCTCGATCTTCGGCAACGAGATCATCAGCTCGACCGGAGCGCGCGTCGCAACCGTGTACGTCCCCGGGATCCTGGCGCTGGCACTGGTGTCGGCCAACTTCATGAACGCCGCCATCGTCACGGTCATCAGGCGCGAGAGCGGCGTGCTCAAGGCCATGCGGGCGACACCGCTGCCGCCGTGGGTCTATGTGGGCGGGCAGGTCGCCGCATCGCTGGTGCTGACCGTATTCATGACAGCGCTCGTGATCGGCATCGGCTGGCTCGGCTACAGCGTCGAAGTCCAGCCGGGTGCCGTGCCCAGCCTGCTCATCACGCTCGGGGTGGGCGCAGCGGCGTTCTCGGCCTTGGGGCTCGCCATCACCTGCGTGTGCCCCAGTGAGCAGGCGGCACCGGCGATCACGAACATGTGCGTGCTGCCGCTGTACTTCGTCTCCGACGTGTTCATCCCGTCGGAGGGGGCGCCGCGCTGGATGACGCTCATCGGCGACATCTTCCCCATCAAGCACTTGGCCGTCGCACTGGGACGCACCTTCGATCCATTCAGCGAAGGCGTGCCGCTGCCGGCGTGGCGCTGGGTGATCCTCGGGGCGTGGGGCGTGTTCGGGGTGCTGGTCACCTTGCGCTTCTTTCGCTGGACACCCCGCAACTAGCCAGAGGTCTCGCGGCGCCGGCTGTCCGGCAGACTGGCGGTGTGGACGTGCTGGCCGACCTCGAAGCGCGTGGACTGATCCATCAGACAACGGATCGCCGGGCGCTCGCGCAGCGCTTGGAGTCCGGACCGATCACGGTGTACTGCGGCTTCGATCCCACTGCCGCAAGCCTTCATGTGGGCAATCTCATGGGACTGCTGACGCTCCGACGCCTGCAGCTTGGAGGACATCGCCCCATCGCGCTGGCCGGCGGCGCAACGGGCATGGTCGGTGATCCCAGCGGGCGCTCGACTGAGCGAAACCTGCTCGATGACAACGCGTTGGCCAGCAATCTCGAGGGAATTGTGCCGCAGCTGCGTCAATTCCTCGACTTCGACGACGGTCCCTACGCGGCGCGGCTCTTGGACAACCGTGCGTGGACCGTCGGCGTCGGCGTCCTCGACTTCCTGCGAGATGTCGGCAAGCACGTCACCGTGCAGCAGATGGTGGGCAAGGAATCGATCCGCAACCGTCTCGACGAGGGCGACGGCCTGTCCTACACCGAATTCAGCTACATGCTGCTGCAGGCATACGACTATTTGTGGCTGGCGGAGAACGTCGAGTGCGAACTGCAGGTCGGCGGTTCTGACCAGTGGGGCAACATCGTGCTCGGCATCGACCTGATCCGCCGCCGGCTGGGACGCGCTGCCCATGCGCTGACTTGGCCGTTGCTCGCGCGCAGCGACGGCACGAAGTACGGCAAGACGGCGGGCGGCGAGACGCTGTGGCTCAGCGCGGATGCCATGAGTCCGTACCGCTTCTACCAAGCGTGGATCGGCGTCGACGATGTCGACATTGCGAAGCTGTTGGCCCAGCTCACGTTCCTCGAGATGGCCGAGGTGGCCGAGATCGCTGCTGCACACGAGGCCGACCCCGGGCGGCGCGAGGGGCAGCGGCGTCTCGCGGCCGAGATCACGAGCATCGTGCATGGCGACGCTGCGGCCGCGGCTGCAGCCGGTGCCAGCGAGGTGCTGTTCGGCGGCACGGCGTCACTGAGCAAGGTGTCAGCGCCGGCGCTCGCGTTCGTGGCCAGCGAAGTTCCCTCGGCTCCGCTGCGAGCACTTGATGCCTCTGTAGTGGATGTGCTGGTCGATGCCGAATTGGCCCAGAGCCGCAGCGACGCGCGCAGGGCATTGGCCGAGGGCAGTGTGTACATAAATGGGGATCGCACCACTGAGCCCGACCGTCTTGTCGGGGCCAATGACCTGCTGTATGGCCGCTATGTGCTGCTGCGGCGCGGCAAGAAGCGCTGGCACGTCGCGACCGCTCCCTGAATCCTGTGCGATCGCGCCGAATCGGCTGTTGAGGGTGGTTGCGGAGGTGGGTCGGCCGCTGTAGTCTCATGCGTCCCCCTCAGGGGCGGAAATGCCGTCCAGAGGGGTCCGACACCTCCGACGGCGTCACCCGCAGCTCTCTTTCGCAGAGAGCAGCGGCAGGCGCTGATCGAGTGTCAGCTGCCGGCGGATTCGCCTCAGCAGCGCTCCTTGACAACAGAACAGAGGACGAAAACGCCAGTGCGGGCGATCGGCTGCTGGATTCCAGCCGCTGGTCGAACCACACAGCCGGTCCGCGGTCAACCCATGACCGGGGACCAACTTGTTCGTGCCGTCTCATCGGGCTCGCCTCGTGCGAACCCACATGCGACGGTGCACCAATTCCAGCCAGTCGCCGCGGGAAGAGGGATTTCCCTCGGATCGTGGCACAGGCTCTTCGATCGTGCCTGCGATCGACCGCGGCTCGGCCGCACGACATCGTGGGCTTGATCTCGACGGAGAGTTTGATCCTGGCTCAGGACGAACGCTGGCGGCGCGCTTCATCCATGCAAGTCGAACGAACCCGAGACTTCGGTCTCAATGGGAGAGTGGCGAACGGGTGAGTAACACGTGAGAAACCTACCCCGGAGATGGGAATAGCCCAGGGAAACCTGGATTAATACCCAATACCCTGCTTGCACCTCATGGTGCGTTCAGGAAACGCTCCGGTGCTCCGGGAGGGTCTCGCGGCCTATCAGCTTGTTGGTGAGGTAACGGCTCACCAAGGCATCGACGGGTAGCTGGTCTGAGAGGACGATCAGCCACACTGGGACTGAGACACGGCCCAGACTCCTACGGGAGGCAGCAGGAGGGAATATTGCGCAATGGGCGAAAGCCTGACGCAGCGACGCCGCGTGGGGGAAGAAGGCCTTCGGGTCGTAAACCCCTTTCAGCAGGGACGAAATTGACGGTACCTGCAGAAGAAGCGCCGGCCAACTACGTGCCAGCAGCCGCGGTAATACGTAGGGCGCAAGCGTTGTCCGGATTCATTGGGCGTAAAGGGCTCGTAGGCGGTTTGGTAAGTCGGGTGTGAAAACTCAGGGCTCAACTCTGAGACGCCACTCGATACTGCCATGACTAGAGTCCGGTAGGGGAGTGTAGAATTCCTGGTGTAGCGGTGAAATGCGCAGATATCAGGAGGAATACCGATAGCGAAGGCAGCACTCTGGGCCGGTACTGACGCTGAGGAGCGAAAGCGTGGGGAGCAAACAGGATTAGATACCCTGGTAGTCCACGCCGTAAACGTTGGGCACTAGGTGTGGGTCCCATCCAACGGGATCCGTGCCGCAGCTAACGCATTAAGTGCCCCGCCTGGGGAGTACGGCCGCAAGGCTAAAACTCAAAGGAATTGACGGGGGCCCGCACAAGCGGCGGAGCATGTTGCTTAATTCGAGGCAACGCGAAGAACCTTACCTGGGTTTGACATGTTGGGGACAGCCGCAGAGATGCGGCCTCCTTATGGTCCCATCACAGGTGGTGCATGGCTGTCGTCAGCTCGTGTCGTGAGATGTTGGGTTAAGTCCCGCAACGAGCGCAACCCTTGTCCTATGTTGCCAGCGCGTAATGGCGGGGACTCGTGGGAGACTGCCGGCGACAAGTCGGAGGAAGGTGGGGACGACGTCAAGTCATCATGCCCCTTATGCCCAGGGCTGCAAACATGCTACAATGGCCGGTACAAAGGGCTGCGAAACCGTGAGGTCAAGCGAATCCCAAAAAGCCGGTCTCAGTTCGGATTGGAGTCTGCAACTCGACTCCATGAAGCCGGAGTCGCTAGTAATCCCGGATCAGCAACGCCGGGGTGAATACGTTCCCGGGCCTTGTACACACCGCCCGTCACACCACGAAAGTTGGCAACACCCGAAGCCAGTGGCCCAACCCGCAAGGGAGGGAGCTGTCGAAGGTGGGGTTAGCGATTGGGGTGAAGTCGTAACAAGGTAGCCGTACCGGAAGGTGCGGCTGGATCACCTCCTTTCTAAGGAGTCACCTCCGAGAAAGAGACCACCGTGGTCTCAGATCTCAGACGGAGATTCCCAGTTGGAGCACTGGTGCTGTCTAGAGCCATTTGGCAATAATCAGCTCGTCCTCTGTTCTGCTGCCAGGGAGCGCTGCGTCGCGCCTTGACGCCGCGGCTCTCTGATAACTGCATAGCGATGCACGAGCATCAAAGTCCTCTGCGACTGTCACACTTGAGACTGTGGCAGAGGAGATTTGATTCTTCGAGACTGAGTATCGATATACCAAGCTACGAAGAGCCAATGGTGAATGCCTTGGCGCCGAACACCGATGAAGGACGTGATAGGCTGCGATAAGCCACGGGGAGCCGCCGAATAGGCTTTGATCCGTGGATATCCGAATGGGGAAACCCGGCACCCTTTATCGGGTGTCACTCCTGCCTGAATCTATAGGGCAGGTAGAGGGAACGAGGGGAATTGAAACATCTCAGTACCCTGAGGAAAAGAAAGCAACAGCGATTCCCGGAGTAGCGGCGAGCGAAATGGGAAGAGCCTAAACCGAGTCCGGTGGTAAAGCCTGGTGGCGTTGCCGGATCGGTGTTGTGGGACATCCCCGACCGAGCACCAGATCGGTCAAGGAGTTACAAAGCAGGCAGATAGCGGAACCGTACAGGAAAGGCGGGCCGCAGAGGGTGACAGCCCCGTACGCGAAATCTGCTTGCCTCCTGGGATTGCTCCCGAGTAGCGCCGGTTCCGTGAAGGCCGGCGTGAATCTGCGAGGACCACCTCGTAAGGCTAAATATGTGTCGGCGACCGATAGCGAACTAGTACCGTGAGGGAAAGGTGAAAAGTACCCCGGGAGGGGAGTGAAATAGTACCTGCAACCATTGGTTTACAAGCAGTTGAAGCGCTACTGGGCACTTGTGTCCAAGCGCGACAGCGTGCCTTTTGAAGAATGAGCCAGCGAGTTACGGTGTGTGGCAAGGTTAACCAGTGATGGGAAGCCGGAGCGAAAGCGAGTCCGAATAGGGCGCACAGTCGCATGCTGTAGACCCGAAGCCGTGTGATCTATCCATGGGCAGGGTGAAGCGGAGGTAAGACTCCGTGGAGGCCCGAACCGACCTAGGTTGAAAACTGGGCGGATGACCTGTGGATAGGGGTGAAAGGCCAATCAAACACGGTGATATCTGGTTCTCCCCGAAATGCATTTTGGTGCAGCGTCGCACGTTCAGCCATGGAGGTAGAGCACTGATTGGGCTAGGGGGCCCACAAGCTTACCGACCCCAGTCAAACTCCGAATGCCATGGCTCCAGAGTGCGGCAGTGAGTCCACGGGGGATGAGCTTCGTTGGACGAGAGGGAAACAGCCCAGAGCGCCGGCTAAGGCCCCTAAGTGTGTATTAAGTGGCAAACGATGTGGGATTGCCCAGACAGCCAGGAGGTTGGCTTAGAAGCAGCCACCCTTGAAAGAGTGCGTAACAGCTCACTGGTCGAGTGGTCCTGCGCGGATAATGTAACGGGGCTAAATACACCGCCGAAGCCGCGCCTTTGAGTTCGCTTTCGAGCGAGCTCGAGGGGTAGGGGAGCGTCGTGCCTGCAGCGAAGCCGGAGCGTGAGCGCCGGTGGAGCGGGTCCGAGTGAGAATGCTGGCATGAGTAGCGAGAGAGGGGTGCGAATCCCCTCCGCCGTAAGCCCAAGGGTTCCTGGGGAAGGCTGGTCCTCCCAGGGTTAGTCGGGAGCTAAGGCGAGGCCGAGAGGCGTAGTCGATGCACAACCGGTTGATATTCCGGTACCACCACGTGCGCGCCAAGTCCAAAATGCGGTTGCTAAGGGGCTGTCCTCCCTTCGGGGAACGACGAACCGACCCACCGCACCGAGGACAGCAATGAGGGGACGCAGGAGGATAGGTGAACCCAGGCGATGGTAGACCTGGGGTAAGCGAGTAGGACGGGGACTAGGTAAGTCCGGGCCCCATGAAGTCCGAGACGCGATGCCGAGCCGCTACAGGCGAAGTCATTGATTCCATGCTGCCTAGAAAAGCCTCTAGCGAGTTCACGTGGTGCCCGTACCTAAACCAACACAGGTAGGCAGGTAGAGCATACTCAGGCGAACGGGAGAACTGTGGTTAAGGAACTCGGCAAATTGCATCCGTAACTTCGGGAGAAGGATGACCCTGCGATGGTGACGGCACTAGCTGCCCGAGCCGGAAAGGGTGGCACAAAATAGGGGAAAGCGACTGTTTACTAAAAACACAGCAGCGTGCGAAGTCGTAAGACCATGTATACGCTGTGACGCCTGCCCGGTGCCGGAAGGTTACGGGGAACGGTTAGCTCTTCGGAGCGAAGCTGTGAACCTAAGCCCCGGTAAACGGCGGCCGTAACTATAACGGTCCTAAGGTAGCGAAATTCCTTGTCGGGTAAGTTCCGACCTGCACGAATGGCGTAACGACTTTCCCACTGTCTCAACCACAGACCCGGCGAAATTGAAGTACGAGTAAAGATGCTCGTTGGCTACAGAAGGACGGAAAGACCCCGTGGACCTTTACTATAACTTGGTATTGGGTTGTGGCACGTGTTGTGTAGGATAGGTCGGAGACTAGGAAGCGTGTGCGCCAGCATGCGTGGAGTCACCCTTGAAATACGACCCTGCTCATGTCGGAACTCTAACCTAGGACCCTGATCGGGTTCGGGAACAGTGCCAGGCGGGTAGTTTGACTGGGGCGGTCGCCTCCCAAATGGTAACGGAGGCGCCCAAAGGTTCCCTCAGACTGGTTGGCAATCAGTCGTCGAGTGCAATGGCACAAGGGAGCTTGACTGTGAGACATACAGGTCGAGCAGGTGCGAAAGCAGGGCATAGTGATCCAGCGATTGCGTGTGGAAGCGTCGTTGCTCAACGGATAAAAGGTACCCCGGGGATAACAGGCTCATCTTCCCCAAGAGTCCATATCGACGGGAAGGTTTGGCACCTCGATGTCGGCTCATCGCATCCTGGGGCTGAAGCAGGTCCCAAGGGTTGGGCTGTTCGCCCATTAAAGCGGTACGCGAGCTGG
>JAJECP010000026.1 GCA_022821985.1 Acidimicrobiia bacterium | reverse complement strand
CCGCGGCGACGCTCAGCAGGGCAGTGATGAGCAAGGCGGCTGTCCAGCAGGCGGTTCGTGAGATGCGCCGTTCGCGCACGTCGGTGACCGTGGCGTGGGCGCCGAGCAGCGCCCACGCGCCTGCTGCTGCCCATACCGCTGTGCCGCCCAGCCAGTGCACAGCCGTCACGGGGTCACCCCGCTTCGGCCGTCGCAGTGCATCGGTCCGGTCTGGGGGCGCGGGCCGGGGCTGTGCGGGGGCGGTGTCGCTGAGCTGGCTGCTGGTGGACGCCCGGCGCGTCGGTGGTGCGCAGCGACTGGTGCCACAGCGGCGCCGACGCTTCGCGCCGTGCCGGCGCAGGCCAGCCCGGCTGGGTGCGCGTGGAGGTGACCGGCGAGACGGTGGGACCGTTCAGCGCCCTGTGGCCCGGACGGCTGGACCGGGTACACGCAGCCGCAGCCGGCCCCGCCCTGCTGACCGCAACAGCCGCGACTGCCGGCAACCCCGCAGCCGACCCCGACGACGTCGCAGTGCCCGCCGTCCCGCCGACACTGCCCGAATGCTGAGCGCCAGCACGCCTGCGGTGTCTGACCGGCCACAGATGGCGTGAACGGGTTCATGTGCGGCCCCGAGCCGACCTCGCATGCGCTGTCTGCGCGATGCGCCCGCATTCCGCGGAGCGGATCTCCATCTCCAGCAACGGCCGTATCGAAGGCACCAACACTCATAGTGGTGGGGTCTTGCTGCTGGGGCAGGTCTGACCCGGGCTGCCAGCTACACCAACTTCGAAGCCCGCGGCATCCTCACCACATAGCCTGACCCCGCCGAGCCCAGCAGCCCTATCCCAAAAACCGCGAAGGCTCCAGAAAACAGCCTCGTACACTGTTCGGGCGCCGACGGGCCCTCCGGCCCGACCAGCGGCAACCAGCGCTTGTAGCTCAATTGGACAGAGCATCTGACTACGGATCAGAAGGTTCGGGGTTCGAATCCCTGCAAGCGCGCGAAGAGGCTGAGCCCGCAGGCGAAGCCGGGGTCCGAGCGGCCCGTGAGCGAAGCGAACAAGAGCGGGACAGCTCAGGTCTGCCGCCTCCCACCTGAGGCATCCCGAGGGCGGGAGCACGATGACGCAGCGCAGGATCGCAATCATCGGCGGAGGCATGTCGGGGCTGGGCGCCGCGTGGGCGCTGGCTCACCATCCGGACCGGTTCGACATCCGGCTGTTCGAGGCCAACGATCGCCTCGGCGGCAACGCCGTCACTGTCGACATGCCGCAGGACGACGGCACGTCGCTTCCTTTCGACATCTCGGTCACTGCGTTGATCCCGTCGGTCTACGACCACGTCCTGCTGCTCTTGGAGCGCTTCGGCATCGAGCTGTTCCCGACCAAGTTCAACTACAGCGTGAAGTACCAGGGCGGCAGGTACGCCCACGACTTCGACTCCGACATCAGGGACCAGCTGCAGCCCGAGATCGAGCGGTTCCAGCGCCTGCTGGGTCGCCTGCACTCATTCGGTCGTCTCACCCGGGCGCGGTCGAAGTTCCTCAATGCGCTGAACCCGTTCAACTACATCAGCATGCGGACGGTCCTGAACGTGGGCAGGTTCTCCGCCGACTTCAGGTACAAGATCCTCAAGCCGATGTTCGTCAATTTCCTGATGGCGACGAACGTGTTCGACATGCCCGCCGCGCTGTTCGCTCGCTACCTCGAATTCTTCGACATCGAGACGGCAACACCCATGCAGACATGGGACCAGGGCACGCGGCGCATCTACGAGCACCTGACAGCGGACTTCCGGGACAAGATCTATCTGAGCCGACCGGTCCGCAAGGTGTACCGGGGGGCATCGGAGGTGGTCGTCGAGGACGCAGAGGGGGTGAGCGAGACCTTCGACGAGGTGATCTTCGCCTCCAACGCCAACCAGACCCTGATGATGCTCGACAAGCCCACGGCACTCGAGCGCTACGTGCTCTCGTCGGTCCGCTACGAGAGCGAGCTGCACAACCACACGCTGGTGCACTCCGACCCGTCGGTGCTGCCCGACGACGAGGTGGAATGCCTGCGCACACGCACCAATCACGTAGAGCAGTACGGCGCCCGGCCCGACAACTACGAGCTCACCTACATCATGGGTAACCAGCAGCCATGGATTTTCGGCTCCGACAAGCCCTGCCTGGTGACCTACAACTCGAACACCCCGATCGACGAGGACAAGATCGTGAAGCGCTGGTGGTTCCAGCACGTCGTGCATGACGTGCGCCAGGTGACGCTGCTCGTGCCGCTGTTCCGCTTCATCCAGGGCAAGCGCCGCAGCTGGCACTGCGGGGCGCACACGCTGGTCAACAGCCAGGAGACCTGCTTCGTGACCGGGCTCGCTGCCGCCACCCAGATCGGCGCGGACTACCCGTTCGACGACGACAACGCCCGCGAAGTCTTCAACTACTACGGCGGCATCCTGCACGGCGCCCGCTTCCGCAAGATCACGTCCTGACCGGCGGTATTGCGACGCTGGTCGATCAGGCGGTTGCCTCGGCATCTGCGGGCCCTGCTGATTGATCAGATGGCGTGTCGGAGGACACGGCCCTCACCAACTCGATCAAGCTGAGAACCTCTGCATCCCCGATGCTCGCGTGGCTCATTCCGTGTGCCACAGCGTTTCTCAACCGGAGCAGCTCCCGGAGACAGTCGAGATCGGCATGGGCCATGATGCCGTGCATGGTGGCCGAGTTCAGCAGTTGGCTGGTTGGAGACATATCGTCCCGAATGCCCGTCTCAACCCGCAGTCGAGCGCGCAGCAGCGCCTCGCAAGCCGACCACGCCATGAGCAACGACGGCTCTCGCTGTCCCGAACGGAGAAGCTGTTCGGCGACGCCGACGCGACTCAGCGCAGCTTCGGTGCTGAGCGGCACCGATCCCTCGGGCGCGGCCAACTGGTCTGGCTCAGGAATCAGAATAAGATCGAAGCTCCATCCCGGCGCAGAGTCGATGGCCTGGGCCAGCCGTTCGACTCGTGTGTCAGCTCGCAACGCCGTGCGCCGCTTGACTTCGACCACTCGTCTGTCGCCGTTTTTGATCGCCACTATGTCTGCCCGAAGATCAGGCAGGAAGTCAAGCTGGGCCTCCAAGCTCACGTCGTAGCCCTTGGCGCGGTACTCCTCGGCGGTCTTGTGCAACCAATATTGCTCGGAGTCGTGAATCTCGTTGGGATGTTGCTCGGTGATCACAGCATCAACTCCAGTGAGTCTGCGGGCGCTATCGCGATGTGCAGGAAGGGGTCCGTGCCGCTCATGCGAGGCACCAAGAGCGATGTCAGGTTCTGTGTCCTGAGGTCGTCCGCCAGATTGCGCCTGCGGCACACGACGTCGATGACGTGCTTGTCATCGACATAGACAAGTCCTTTGAGGGCGTCGAGAATCGGCTTCGGCACATTGTCGACATCGAGCGAGTGGCGCCGGTCGGGCGAAGGGTCGAAGCAGAAATAGCTGATCGCGACCGCAAGGTCATCTGTCACGGCGGACCGGGACTGCCAGGGCACGGATGCGGCGCCGTTGACCTTCTGTCTCCATTCACGCCGACGGGCTGCCTTCTTCGCCTGTTGGCTCACAGGTGGCCCGTCAACGGTGAATTCGAAGGGAATCGACATCGCCGTCAGCCTACGCGTCGCCTGCTTCCGGGCTGCCATCGATTATGGCCCGGCAGCCGAATCGGCGAGGCCGCAGAGGTGCCTTCACGCGTCGGGCATCTGCGCTGACTGCGCTCTGCGAGCGCGCCGCGAAGTCCTGACGCGACGGCGACGCTCGATATGGCGTGCGACTGGAGATCGTCATATCGACGGCATCACCGTCTGCTCGCCGTTAGGCGAAGCGTGGGTCAGTAGCCCAAGTGTGTGTGCATCAGTAGTGCAGGAAGGCGAGAATTGGTAGCGCTCAGCAACGAGTATCGGTAGCGCAGGCGGGCGTGGATACGTAGCGCGTACGGGTGTCTACCTAGGCTCACGGCATGGACGCGGTGTCGGGGGGCTGGGATTTCTGGGTGGACCGGGGTGGCACCTTCACTGATGTGGTGGCCCGGCGACCCGACGGCAGCCTCGTCTCTCACAAGCTGCTGAGCGAGGACCCGCGCCGCTACGACGACGCAGCCACCACGGCCATTGCCGACCTGCTGGGGGTGCCGCGGGGCGAGCCGCTGCCGCCGGAGCGGATTCGGTCGGTGAAGATGGGCACCACGGTGGCGACCAATGCGCTGCTGCAGCGCCGTGGTGTGCCGACGCTGTTGGTGACCACGGCGGGCTTCGGCGACGTGCTGCGCATCGGGTACCAGACCCGTCCGCACCTGTTCAAGCTCGACATCGTCTTGCCCGAGATGCTCTATTCGGAGGTGCTCGAGGTCGACGAGCGCCTCGCAGCCGACGGCACGGTGCTGTGCCCGCTGGATCTGCCGTCGGCCATCGAGGGCATGGCAGCGGCACGTGAGCGCGGCATGGAGGCCGTGGCCATCGTGCTGGTGCACGGCTACCGGCACACCGACCACGAGGCAGCTCTGGCAGCTGCGGCCCGCGAGATCGGCTTCTCGCAGGTCTCGGTCAGCCACGAGGTGGACCCGCTGGTCAAGATCGTCCCCCGCGGCGACACCACCGTGGCCGACGCCTACTTGTCCCCGATCCTGCGCAGCTACGTCGATGCCGTGGCATCGAGAATCGGCACAGTCGACGCCGTCGCGTCGAGAATCGGCAGCGGCGACGCTGCACAATGCGACAGCACGGCCGCTTCGTCAGCAGGTCCACAGCTGCAGTTCATGCAGTCCAATGGCGGTCTGGCGGATGCCCGGCGCTTCACCGGCCGCGATGCGTTGTTGTCAGGCCCTGCGGGCGGCGTTGTGGGCATGGCCCGCACCGCCCAAGCGGCCGGCTTCGAGCGGCTCATCGGCTTCGACATGGGCGGCACGTCGACCGACGTCTCCCACTTCGCCGGCGAGTTCGAGCGGGCGAACGAGACCGAGGTGGCGGGCATCCGCGTTCGTACGCCGATCATCGACATGCACACGGTCGCTGCCGGGGGCGGATCGCTGCTCACGTTTGACGGCAGCCGGTTGCGTGTCGGACCCGAATCGGCCGGCGCCGATCCCGGACCGGTCTGCTACGGCAACGACGGCCCGCTCGCGCTCACCGACGCCAACGCGGTGCTGGGCGTCATCCGGCCCGAGTACTTCCCTGCGGTCTTCGGCGCCGGCGGCACGGAGCCGCTGGACGCCGATGCTGCCGCCCGCGGCATCGCCGAGCTGGCCGACCGGATCGGCGACGCGAGCGGCGTGCGCCGCAGTGCCGCCGAGGTGGCGTTCGGCTACGGCGAGATCGCGGCCGAGAACATGGCCAACGCGATCCGCAAGATCAGCACCGAGCGGGGCCACGACGTCAGCGCCTACACGCTCGTCTGCTTCGGCGGTGCAGGCGGTCAGCACGCCTGCCGGGTCGCCGACCGGCTGGGCATCACCACGGTCCTCATCCACCCGCACGCAGGCGTGCTGTCGGCGCTCGGGATCGGGTTGGCCGATGTCACCGACCTGCGCGCCGAGCCGGTCGAAGCCCCCCTGGATCCCGCACTCATTGACGAGCTGCACCGGCGCCTGACAGCGGCTGTGCCCGGTGCCGTCGACGCGGTGGCCGCCGCCGGCGTGTCGCCCGATCGGATCGAGGTGACAGGCCGTCTCGCCGTCCGGTACCGCGGCTCGGACACATCGCTCGAGGTGCCGCTCGGCACCGCGAGCGAGGTGGCCGCTGCATTCGAGCTCGCACACCGGACGAGGTTCGGCTTCAGCCCGCCCGGAGCGGCCAACTCTGCAACGGCACTGGTAGTGGATGCGCTGCATATCGAGGCCCGTGGCCAAGCGGTAGATCCGCCGCCAGCCGCAGCGCCAGCCGGCGACCGCGAACCGCTGCTCGCCACCCATCCCACCTACATGGGCTCGACTACAGACGCCGCACTGAACGGCGCTGCGCCGGCCAATGGCGAGACGCAGCCGACCTGCGAGCGCTACGACACGCCCTTCTGGGACCGCACTGCCATGGCGCCCGGCACGGTGGTGGCAGGCCCGGCGGTCATCGTGGAGCCGAACGCCACGACGGTGATCGAGCCGGGCTGGCAGGGCACCATCACCGACCGAGGCGATCTCGTGCTGGATCGGGTGGTGGCCCGACCCTCACGCATCGCGATCGGCACCAGCGTCGATCCGGTGCAACTCGAGATCTTCAACAACCTGTTCATGAACATCGCCGAGCAGATGGGCGTGGTGCTCGAACACACCGCCGTGTCGGTGAACATCAAGGAGCGGCGCGACTTCAGCTGCGCGCTCTTCGATCTCTCCGGCGAGCTCGTCGCCAACGCACCGCACCTGCCGGTGCATCTCGGCTCGATGAGCGAATCCATCCAAACGGTCATCGAGCAGAACCCCGACATGTCGCCCGGCGACGTCTTCGTGCTCAACAACCCCTACAACGGCGGCACGCACCTGCCCGACGTGACGGTGGTGCGACCGGTGTTCGACGCCGCTGGCGGCGAGCGGATCTTCTACGTGGCCTCACGCGGTCATCACGCCGACATCGGCGGCTGCGTGCCCGGTTCAGCCCCGGCCGACTCCACGACTATCGACGAGGAGGGGCTCGTCCTCGACAACCTCCAGATCGTGACCGAGGGGCGCTTCCTTGAGGACAAGGTTCGCGACGTGCTCGCCAGCGGTCCGTGGCCGGCTCGCAACCCCGACCAGAACATTGCCGACCTGCGCGCCCAGGTGGCGGCCTGCGAGCGGGGCGCCGTCGAGCTGGCCCGCATCGTCGAGTACTACGGCCTCGATGTCGTCCACGCCTACATGGGCCACGTCGCCGACAATGCCGAGGAGATGGTGCGCCGGGTCATCGATGCCCTCGATGACGGCAACTACCGCATGGAACTGGACGATGGCAGCGTCATCTGCGTCCGTATCTCGGTGGATGCCGACCAGCGCAGCGCGGTTGTCGATTTCGCCGGCACCAGCGGTCAGCATCCGGGCAACTTCAACGCCCCGGTGGCGGTGTGCCGCTCGGCGGTGCTCTACGTGTTCCGCTGCATGGTCGACGACGCCATCCCGCTGAACGCCGGCTGCCTGCGGCCCATCGAACTCGTGGTGCCCGACCCCTCGATGCTGTCGCCCCACCCGCCCGCCGCGGTTATCGCCGGCAACGTCGAGACGTCCCAGCAGATCACCGATGCGCTGTTCGGCGCCCTCGGCGTCGTAGCGGCATCGCAGGGCACCATGAACAACTTCATCTGGGGCAATGCCGCCCACCAGTACTACGAGACGATCTGCGGGGGAGCGGGTGCCACAGCGCGCCGCCCGGGTGCCGATGCGGTGCACACGCACATGACCAACACCCGCCTCACCGACCCGGAGATTCTCGAGCAGCGTCACCCGGTGCTGCTGGAGCGATTCGAGGTGCGCCGCGGCTCGGGCGGCCGTGGTGCGAACAACGGGGGCGACGGCGTCGTGCGCCGCCTGCGCTTCGGCGAGCCCATGACGGCCAACCTGCTGTCGAGCTGCCGGCGGATCGCCCCGTTCGGCGCTGCCGGCGGCGAGGACGGCGCACGCGGGCGCAATCTGCTCGAACGCGTCGACGGCACCGTCACCGAGCTGGCTGGCTGTGCGCGAGTGGAGGTCGGCCAGGGCGACGTGATGGAGATCCATACGCCCGGTGGCGGCGGCTACGGCACGCCGAGCGGCAAGGGCGACTTCTCGACTGTCAACAGGAATGGTGCGAGTGATGAATGAACAGGTGCTGACCCCCGAGCGAGCCGAGCTCGTGGCCCGGATGGCCGAGCTGGGCCCGGCCTTCGCCGAGCGTGCGCCCACCTACGACCGCGATGCCAGCTTCCCGCGCGAGAACTGGGCCGACCTGGCCGATGCCGGGTTCCTGGGCCTGTGCGTGCCCAAAGAGGTCGGCGGGCTGGGTGCAGATTTCGTGGGCTACGCGCTCGTGGCCGAGGAGATGGGTCGGCACTGCGCAACCACGGCGTTGACGTTCAACATGCACACGGCCACAGCGCTGCTGTCCGGCCCGATCGCCGAAGCATTGCTGGCCGGCGAGCGCGGGCGTGAGCTGGATCCCGATGGGGCCATGGCTGCTCATCTCGCCGAAACCCGGCCGCACCTGTGGGAGGGAATGGTCGGCGGCCGCGTCATCCATTCCCAGCCGTTCTCCGAGGGCCAGGCGCCGGGTGCCCGATCGGGCTTCAGCACCATGGCCGTGCCCACCGAGGGCGGCTACCGCGTGACAGGCCGCAAGATCTTCGCCTCGCTGAGCGGTGCTGCTCACGTGCACAACGTGCTGGCGGTGGTGGAGGGCGATCCCCACATCCGCCTGCTCGGCGTGCCGGCCGATGGCGACGGCGCGCAGATCGTCGGCGACTGGGACCCGATCGGCATGCGCGGCACCGACTCCCGCACGCTGGTGATGGACGGCGTGTTCGTGCCGGCCCGCAATGAGGTGCTGCCGCCGGGCATGTTCAACGCGATGGTGTCCCGCTTCCCGCAGTTCTACATGACCTTGACGTTCAGCTATCTGGGGTTGATGCGGGCCATCCTCGACGTTACCCGCACCTATCTGCGCGGCGAGTCGGGGGTGAAGGCGTCACGCGATCACCCGATCAAGCAGACCGGGTGGGCGCAGCTGCAGCTCATCTACGACCGGGCGCAGTCGCTGACCTACCGGGTGCTCAGCGAGCTCCGGGCCGATCCCAGACCTGAGGAGCTGCGGCGGGCGCATGTGGCTGCGGTGACCACGATGGAGAGCGCTCCGGAGATGGCATCGCTGGCGCTGCGGACCTGCGGCGGGAGGTCGCTGCTGCGGCCCGGCCGCCTCGAGCAGCACTACCGCGATGCCCGCTGCGGGGCCACGATGCTGCCGTGGAGCACCGAAGAACTCCTCGTGCGCCTCGGCCGCAACGGTCTCTACGACGAAGCGGCCGACGACGACTAGTCGCTGAAATCTGTCAGATGCCTTCGTACCTCGGCGTTACGATGTGAGCGGCACACACGACGTGTCGTGAGGACGGGATCCGCCCGGTGGTCAGAGCTACTCCGGTAGCGCGGGCGGTCCCGTCCCGTGCCGAACCTACGAGAGCGTTGCTGCGGGGCCACTCTGATTTTCTTCGCCCGAGCGCTTCGCGATGTGATGTGGGGAACTTCATCGGAACGTAACGTCGCGAGCGGAACGCCGCGGGCACCTGTGGCGTTGTGTGAATTGATGACTGAGAAGCCCGAGTACACGAAGTCCAGAGTCGCCAAGACATCGCGCTTGCTCGCCGTTCTGGCTGCTGTTGCCCTGCTCGCAGCTGCTTGCGCGAGCGATGCCGATGACAGTGCTACCGACGATGTGCCGTCGGACGCCACGCAGCCCGCGGCCACCACTGCCTCCGACAGCGATTCCAGCGCTGAGGACGACGCTCCGGGCGAGCCGGGCGGGTCCGATGAGTCGGCCGGGTTCCAATCCGGCATGGCTGGCGATGACACCGGAGACGAGGTTGCTGCTGAAGGCACGTCATCGGCTGGGGCTGATTCCGGCGAAGACGATCCATCTGTAGGCGACGCCGACACGGATGGCAGTGCGGCTGACGACGGGTCGACCAGTGCCGGCGCGACAGCTTCTTCGGATGGCGTCGAGGTCGCGGCCCTGCGTCAGTTCGACGAGTGCGGCGCAGTGCTCGACTACATCCAGACCAATGCGGCTGCAGCGGTGGGTCCGTGGGGTCTGGGCGGCGACTTCGGCTTCGGAGGCGAGGTGCTGGAGGCTGAGGCGGCTGCCGACGACGCCGCGGTGTCGCTGCAGCCGGGTGTCGACTACAGCACGTCCAACGTGCAGGTAGCGGGAATCGACGAGCCCCACGTTCTCAAGACCGACGGTCGGCGCATGGTGATGGCGAACGAGAACCGGGTGCACGTAGTGGACCTGACGGGCCCCGAGCCGACACTGGTCGCTTCTGTCCAGCTCGACAGCCATTGGGTCTCGAACCTGCTGCTGCACGGCGACCGTGTGCTCGTGTTCGCCTCGCAGTGGGACAGCATTGTGCCGTTCGTCGAATCGGGCGGCGAGGCCACCGACAGCGAGCCGGTGCCGGGCTGGGGACCCACGACCGAGATCGTCGAGATCGACTTGAGCAGCACCACGCCAAGAGTCACCAGACGGCTGGACATCGAAGGCAACTACATCGGTGCCCGCTCGGCTGATGGCGTGGTGCGGCTGGTCACCACCTCACGCCCGCGTGCGATTCCCTGGGCCATCCCCGAGACGGCCGACCTCGGCGCGCAGGAGCGGTCGGCCGGGGCCAACCGCGATCTGATCGCCGGCACCACGCTCGATGACTGGCTGCCGCGCTTCGTCTTGAACGACGCCTCCGACACGGCCGTCGCGGGCGGGCGCCTCGTCGACTGCGGCCGCGTCTGGGCGCCGCCGCACTACGCAGGCCCGGGCACGCTCAGCGTCACCACCATCGACATCGCCGACGACGGGCTGGCAGGGGCGATGGACACCACGACGATCATGTCCGACGGCAGCACGGTATACGCCTCGCACGATCACCTCTACGTGACCACGACGCGCTGGCACGACTGGGGCGTCGAGCCGGCAGGTCCCGACGACGGCGCACCCGTCGAGACCGAGATCCACATGTTCGACATCAGCGGGCGAGCCACGAGCACGTACCTCGGCTCGGCGTCGGTGACGGGCACGGTGCTGAACCAGTACTCGATGTCCGAGCACGAGGGCCACCTGCGCATCGCGACCACCACCGCCCAGCCGTGGACTTGGCGCGGACAGGTCGCCCCCGAGTCTGAGAGCCTCGTCACGGTGCTTGCCGTCGGCCCCGACGGCCTCACCGAGGTCGGCCGCGTCGACGGGCTCGGTGTAGGCGAGCGCATCTACGCGGTGCGCTATCTCGGCGACGTCGCTGCCGTCGTGACGTTCCGCCAGATCGATCCGCTGTACCTGCTGGATCTGTCCGAGCCGACGGCGCCGACAGTGCGCGGCGAGCTGAAGATCACCGGCTACTCGGCGTACCTCCATCCTCTCGGCGACAACCTGCTGCTCGGCGTCGGCCAGGAGGCCACCGACGAGGGCTTCACCGTGGGCACCCAGGTGTCGCTGTTCGACATCGCAGATCTGGATCGGCCGGAGCGCATTGCCCAGTGGACGGCCCCGGGCGGCCACAGCCAGGTGGAGTTCAACGCGCTCGCCTTCCTGCACTGGCAGCCGAGCGACCTGGCGGTGCTGCCGCTGAACCAGCACCCCTTCGACGACAGCGGCAGCGGCAGCGAGCCCCCGTTCCTCGGCGCTGTGGCGCTGGGCACTGCTGGCGCGGAGATCACCGAACGCGCACGCCTCAGCCACGCGGACCCGCCTCTGCGCAAGTGCCGCGAGTCGCGCGAGATCATCGTCAGCCCCGACGGCACCGAAGAGCCCGGCCCGTGGGAGCGCTACTGCTGGTTCGACACCGACTGGCAGGCGCAGGTGAACGCCAGCGCCGTGGTCGGCGACCGGCTCTACCTCGCATCGAACAAGGCGCTCGAATCGGTCTGGCTGGACTCGCTGGAACGCGCCTCGCTGCTCACCTGGGCCCGCTGAGCACCGGCCTGAACAACAAATCCGGGCGCGATACGCGCACGCATCGGCCATAGTGAGGCCGTGACCGGGGCCGAAGATCCAGCAGAACAGCCGATCGTCGTGTGGGACGGCGCGCCGAACCTGCACAACCCGCTCCTGCTGGTGGCGTTCGAGGGCTGGTTCGACGCCGGCGAGTGCGCCACCGGCGCGCTCACGTGGATCCGTGAGCGAAGCGAGGCACGGCGGGTCTGCCATATCGACCCTGAGGAGTTCTTCGACTTCCAGGAGAGCCGCCCGCACATCGAGATCGCCCCCGACGGGGAGCGCCGCATCCGCTGGCCGGAGATCGAGTGCCACGTCGTGCCGGCTGCCCCGCCGCACGACCTCGTGCTGCTGTCGGGCATCGAGCCGCGGATGCGCTGGCGCACGTTCTGCGAGGGAGTGGCGGAGATCGCCCGTGGACTCGGCTGCCAGATGGTGGTGACGCTCGGAGCCATGGTCGCGGGCGTGGCGCACTCGCGGACCGCCTCGGTGAAGGGCAGCGCCGCCAACGGGGAGCTGGCCGCTCGCCTGGGCCTCGACAGCCCCACCTACCAAGGCCCCACCGGCATCATCGGCACGCTGCACGACGTGCTGGACCGGGCCGCGTTTCCTGTGGTGTCGCTGCGCGTGGGGGTGCCCCATTACGTCGCGGGCCCGCCGAATCCCAAGGGCACGCGGGCACTGCTGGCGCATTTCGAGACGGTCACCGGCGTGACCACCGGCTACCGCGAGCTGGACAGCAGCGTGCAGAGCTGGGAGCAGCGGGTCGATGAGGCGGTGGCGCGGGATCCCGAGATCGTGGCCTATATCCGGCAGCTCGAAGCCGAAGCAGACCGCACTGCCGAGGAGAACCTGCCGAGCGGTGACGACATCGCGCTGGAATTCCAGAAGTTCCTGGCCGAGCAGCGCGAATCGCCCCCCGACGAGCCGTCGTAGGGTTCTCTCATGGGCGGCAGCACGTTCGGGGAACGATTCGCAGTCACCACGTTCGGCGAATCGCATGGCGGAGCGCTGGGGGTGATCATCGACGGCTGCCCCGCCCGCATCGAGCTGAGCGAAGCCGATGTGCAGGTCGATCTCGACCGCCGTCGGCCCGGCCAGAGCAGCATCGTGACCCAGCGCCAGGAGGCTGACCGGGTGACGATCCACTCGGGAGTCTTCGAAGGCCTCACGCTCGGCACGCCGATCGGCATGACCGTGACCAACACCGACGCCCGGCCCGGCGCCTATTCCGAGATGGCCACCAAGTATCGGCCCAGCCACGCCGACTACACCACCGACGCCAAGTACGGCATCCGCAACTGGCAGGGCGGCGGCCGGGCATCGGCCCGCGAGACCGTCGGCCGGGTTGCGGCGGGTGCCGTGGCCCGGAAGATCCTGGCGATGGCCGGGGTGGAAGTGCTGGGCTGGGTCAGCTCGGTGAGCGACATCAACGCCGATGTCGATCCCGCGGAGCTGACACGCGATGACGTGGAAACCGGACCGACGCGCTGCCCCGATCCCGACGCCGCCGCTCGCATCATCGAGGCCATCGACGCTGCCCGCCGCGACGGCAACTCGCTGGGCGGGGTGGTGGCCTGCGTGGCCCGCGGCGTGCCGCCGGGCTTGGGCGAACCGGTCTTCGACAAGCTGGACGCCGAGCTGGCGGGCGCGGTGATGTCACTGCCGGCGGCCAAGGGCATGGAGATCGGCAGCGGCTTCGCCGGAACGCTCATGACGGGGCGCACGCACAACGACGAGTTCGAACCTGGTCCCGACGGCCGACCCGTCACGGTGACCAACCGCAGCGGCGGCATCCAGGGCGGCATCAGCAACGGCGCCGACATCGTGCTGCGTGTGGCCTTCAAGCCCACCGCCACCATTGCGAGCGAGCAGAAGACTGTCACGAACGCCAACGAGACCACCGTGCTCGCCGCCCGCGGCCGCCACGACCCGTGCGTGCTGCCCCGGGCGGTGCCGATGGTCGAGGCGATGGTCTGCCTTGTGCTGGCCGACCATCTCCTGCGCCAGCAGACAACCCAGCTCGCAGATACTCCTTCGCCGCTGCAGCCACCCGGCTGACGGTCAGCCGATGGACATCGCACAGATCGCGCTCGTCGCGGCCGCGGGCGTGGTTGCGGGCGTGGTGAATGCCATGGCCGGCGGCGGTTCGCTGCTGACGGTCAGCCTGCTCACGGTGGTCGGCGATCTGGGAGGGCTGGTGGCCAATGGCACCAACCGCATCGGCGTCGTCACGCAGAACCTGGCGTCGGTTGCTGGCTACCGGTCTGAGGGCGTCTCGGGCTTGCGTCGCTCGGTGCCCGTGCTGCTGCCGGCGCTGATCGGCTCGGTGATCGGCGCCTACGCGGTCTCCAGCCTGCTCAGCGACACGGCCTTCGAACGGGTCTTCGGCATCTTGATGGTGCCGCTGCTCGTCCTGAGCCTGTGGCCGCCGAAGGCCCGCGGCGACGAGATCGTCTGGCCGAGGGCGCTGACCGTGGTGGTGTTCTTCCTGATCGGCGCCTACGGCGGGGCGTTTCAAGCTGGTGTGGGGCTCTTGCTGGTGTTGGCGTTGTCGCACGCCGGGCTGGACTTGGTGAACGCCAACGCCGTCAAGGTGGTGGTGATCGCTGTGCTCACCGTGGTGGCGGTGCCGGTGTTCATCCTGAACGACCAGGTGCACTGGGGCTTCGCCGTCATCGTGGCCACGGGCTTTGCTGTGGGCGGCTGGCTGGGTGCCCGCTGGGCGGTGCGCGGCGGCGAGCGGCTGATCCGGCCCGTTCTGGCCGTTGCGGTGCTCGGCCTCGCCGGCCGCATGGTCGGCCTGTACTGAGCCCGGGGCCCGAGCGACCCGTGAGCGCAGCGAACAAGAGCGGGTAACCAGCGCGGCTGGGCGCGTAGGGTCACGCCGTGATATTCGAACTGGACGCCGAACGGGTTCGGAACCGCCCGGGCATCAAGTGGGGCCGCGAAGGCCCCGACGTGCTGGCGGCATGGGTCGCCGACATGGACGTGGAGCTGCCCGCAGTCGTGCTCGACGCCGTGCGCGAGCGCATCGACTCGGGCGGCCTGGGCTACGACTTCTACGACCAGCCGATCCCGGTGCTGCGTGTCTTCGCCAAGCGCATGGGCGAGGCGTTCGGCTGGCAAGTCGACCCGCTCGACGTCGTGCGGGTGCACGACGTGATCCAAGGCTTGGAGCTGGCGATCACCTACTGCACCGAGCCCGGCGACGGCGTCATCTTCCAGACGCCCGCCTACCCGCCGTTCTTCTCCAGCGTCGAGGGGCACGGGCGCCGGGTGGTGCCCAACCCGCTCATCCGCCACGATGACAGCTGGCGGCTCGACCTGGACCATTTCGAATCGGTGGCGTCGGCGCCCGACGTGACCGCGGTGATCCTGTGCCAGCCGCACAACCCGTGCGGCATGGTGCTCGACGCCGACGACATCGCTGCGGTGATCGACATCGCCGAGCGTCACGATCTGGTGGTGATCTCCGACGAGATCCACTGCGATCTGGTGTATGCGCCCCGGCGGCACATCCCGGTGGCTTCGGTCAGCGAGCTGGCCTCGGAGCGAACGGTCACCGTCACCGCTGCCACGAAGTCGTTCAACATGGCGGGCCTGCGGATGGCGTTTCTGCATTCGGCGTCGTCGCGCTACGGCCTGATCGTCAAGAAGATTCCCAAGCGGCTGATCGGCGGCATCGGGATTCTCGGGCAGGTCGCCACCATCGCCGGCTGGACCGAAGCGCTGGACTGGCTGGACGAGCTGGTGGCCGGCCTGGACAGCAACCGTCGCCTGCTGGCCGAGCTGCTGGCGGAGCGGCTGCCCGAGGTGCAGTACCGGCCGCCCGATGCCACCTACCTGGCGTGGATGGACTGCCGCGAACTGGGCTTGGGAGACGACCCTGCCTCGGTGTTCCTCGGGCGGGGCCGCGTGTACCTGAACTCCGGGCTTGATTTCGGGCCCGAAGGCGCGGGCCACGTGCGGCTCAACTTCGCCACTTCGCCTGCGATGCTCGACGAGGCCACCGCCCGCATGGCCAAAGCCATCGGCCGCTAGCCCCTCAGTCGTCGGCGATCTGTTCGGATTCGCCCTTGCGGGCTTGGTGCCGCAGCACGAGCGTGTAGCCCACGATGGCGACTGCGGCGAAGCTGAACCACTGCACCGTGTAGCCCAAGTGCGGTCCGGCATTGAGCTCCGGCGGCCGCAGCGGTACCGGTGCCGGTGTGCCGTCGGCAAGAGTTCTCCCGAGCGCGAGTCGCACCCCGTCTGAGCGAGTTGCGCTGACTACCTCGACGTAGACGGGCATCAGGTCGAGCGTGGTTTGTTGATCAATCCGCTCGACATCCGTTCGGGCCAGCGATTCCAGCTGCCCCTGATCGGGGTCCGATGGTCCGAGCCAGCCGCGCTCCTGGCTCAGACGGATGCGGCCGGCAATCAGACTGGGTTCCGTCAGGCGGGTCGCCCAAACTCGGGCTTCGGCGCCGGTCTGCGGTTCGCACGTCTGCTGGGGAAGCCACCCTGCGACCAAGAGCACGCCCAATGGTTCCGCACCGTCGTCGGAAGTCGCCGCCGCTGGCAGAGCGATGTGGCATCCCGGCAAACCGTCGAGGCTGCGGTTGCGGATCAGCACGTTCTCGTTCCAGTCGAAGCGCTCGACCGGCAGTATCACGGTCCGGTACTCCAGCTGGTCGAGGCTCTCGGAGTCGGCCATCACCTCAAAGAGTCGGCCGGCATCGAGGGGTTGCATGTCTTGGCGCTCGATGATCGCTGCGTTGCGGTCGCTTGCCTCGTTGTGGCGGCTGAGCTGCCAGAAGCCTGCGATCACGAAGATCACCAGCAGGCCGCCGGCCAGCGCGTGGCCGGCCAGCCAGATCGGCTTGCGGGCGAAGCTGTACACGGCCCGAACCTATTGGGACCGCTGCTGGCCGCCCTCGCGCACCTCGACGCGAGCGATGTCGCCTGCGGGCTCGAAGCCCAGGACCTGGCCGAGGAACGACAGCTCGGCTTCGAGCGCCGCCACGATGTTGGGCCCGCGCCGGAAGCCGTGACCCTCGCCCTCGAACAGCAAGTAGGCGTGCGGCACGGCTGCGCCGGCTAGGGCTTCGACGAGTTGTTCGGACTGGCTCTGTGGCACCACCCGGTCCTCGGTGCCTTGCAGCACGATCATCGGGGTCCGCAGCTGGTCGGTCCGCCAGATGGGCGATCGCTCCCGGTACAGGTCGGCCTGCTCGGGCCAGGGACCAATCAGCCCGTCGAGGTAGCGGGCCTCGAACTTGTGGGTGTCGCGGGCCAGGGCCTCCAGGTCGGCGACCCCGTAGCGAGAGATGCCGGCGGCGAACACGTCGCTGCCGGTCAGTGCGCACAGCGTGGTGTAGCCGCCTGCTGAGCCGCCCTTGATGACGAGACGCTGGGCGTCCACAGCACCCTCGCGCGCCAGGTGCAGCGCTGCGGCGATGCAGTCCTGCGTGTCGACGACGCCCCACTGGCCCTGAAGCAGGTTGCGGAATGCAGTGCCGTAGCCGGTGCTGCCGCCGTAGTTCACGTCCACCACGGCAATGCCGCGGGTGGTCCAGTACTGGATGCCCAGGTCGAGCGAGCTGCGGGCCGAGCCGGTGGGCCCGCCATGGCTCAGCACCATGAGCGGCGGCAGCTCGGCAGGTAGTGCGGTCACGGCCGAGTTGGCAGGCGGGAAGAAGAAGGCGTGCGCTTGGCGACCGTCATCGCTGTCGAACGTGAACGCACGAGGGACCGAGATTTCCTCGGGCGCCAGCACCAGCGGCTCGCTCGCGCTGAGCTGGCGGTGCTCGCCGTCGGGCGAGATTTCCACCACCGCAGCCCGGCGAGTCCAGCTGGCGGCCACCGTCACGACCGATCCGCTGGCTGTGACCGCCAAGCGGCCGAAGTCGGTGAACCCGCTCGGAATCTCTTCCAGCCGCCCGTCGCGGATGGTGCCCAGGTGGCTGACACCGCCTGAGTTCCACGCGCTCCACAGTGCGCCGGATCCGTCCCAGCCGTAGGTGTCCACGGCGAAGACCCATGCCGGCACGCCGAACTCGCGGCCGTGCTCCCCGCCGGCCGCTGCGTCTCTGAGCACCGGTTCGGTGGCACCCGTCTCGGTATCGACGCGGTGGACAGCCCACCAGCCGTCGATGTCGGTCACGATGTGCAGAACGCCATCGGGACTCCACGCAGGCTGGGTTATCGCCGGCCCGTCGACCAGCACCCGATCGGTTCCCGGCACCGCCATGCCGCCGTCCAGGTCGACGATATGCAGGCGCGTGTGATCCCACGGCATGTTGGGGTGATCCCAGCTGAGGTAGGCCAGCACGCTGCCATCGGGCGACGGTCGTGGCGACGAGTAGAAGTCGGCGCCGGTCGCCACAACACCCACCGTCCCGTCCAGCCGCACCGCAATCAGCTCGTTGCGCGGTTCGCTGTCGCCGTCGCCGCTGTTGTGGTCCTCGCGCACCCAGATCGTGACGGGTTCGATGCCGTCGCCGACTGGGTGCTGCGAGTGGTCGGCTGGTGGCACCAGCGCTGGGTCGGCGTATCGCAGCCCCCGCGGGATGTCCGGTTCTGGGGTCACCGCACGCGGCGCGGCCTCTCCCGTCGCGTCGAACAGCCGCACCCGGTGATCGCTCATGCAGCTGGCCAGCACGAAATGGCTGCCGTCGGCTGCTGCGAACGGCAGCCAGGCGCCACCGCCGTATTCGTGGACGGCAGTGCGGATGTCTGCCTCCGCGGTGCGGGGCACGTCGGCGGGCTCTGCACCGGGCTCGCCGAGGCGCACCCGCACCACGGAACCTCGCCCGTGGTCGAGGGGTCGCTCTTCCGCCCAGTAGGCCCAATCGCCCGCTATGCGCGGCTCGGTCCGGCGCACAGCGCCTGCGGCGACATCGTCCGCCTGCAGCGGCGACGGCCACGCACCATGCGGAAACTCCCCGGAACTACTGGGGTATCGGGCCGCATCATCTTGACAATTCGATGGCGAACTCATAGGTTCCTCGTTGGTTCAGACGAGCCGCCGCGGTCACTCACAGTGGGCAGATTCCGCGGCGGCGTGAGCGTGCGCTCCGGGTTTTCCACCGGCCCGTGACGCGCCAGTGGACCGGGGGAGCGCCCACCAACTCCCTCGGTCCACACATGCCCCTACGGCCACGGCTCAGGAGTCTTCCTCCGCAGTCGCCGCCGGATCATGCTGAGCGAGGATGCTGGTCAGCGACAGCTCAGTGGCGCGTAGGCGCCCTTCGCAGTGTGCAATCAGCAGGGAGGCTCGCTCGACCTGCGACGCCAGCGTGTCGATGTCGACGTCGTCGCTCTCGAGGCTCGCCAAGATTCCCTCGAGCTCGGCCATCGACTCGGCGTAGCCACCGAACTCGGTGTCACCGGCGCCCGTGCCATTGTCGGCTTCTTCAGCCATCAGTTGTCCTTCCCGTTGTCGGACCGTCAGCCAGCCTGTTGGGCTCATCGCCGGTCGCGTGGTCGTCTCGCACAACGCTGGCAAACACGGCGTGCTGGGTTTCGGTGGAGATCGTGTCGCCGGCGGCAGGCATCTGGCGCACGATGCTGCCGTCGGCCGCGCGCGTGATCGAAAAACCCCGGGCCAAGGTTCGCTTGGGCCCAACCGCCGACACCAGTACCGATGCAGAGCGCAGCCGGGCCTTCGCGGCGCCGAGGCGTCGCGCCGAGGCTCGTTCTAACCGGGGTCCTTGGGAAGCGAGCGACACCGCGCCGCGCTGCACATGGCTACGGCTGCGCTGCAGCGCTTGGCGGGCGCCGGCGAGTGTGGCGGCCGCAGCGCGGCAGTGACGTTGCGTGTGATGGCCCAGCCGCAGCCGAGCCTCGCCGAGCCACGCGCGCGGGCGGACGAGGCGACGCTCGGCCTGCAGACCTAGCGCGCTCCGAGCAGTGGCGAGGCGTGCCGCTGCGCCAGCGGCCCGGGAGCGGGCAAGCCGGTCCACCTCGCGATGGGTTCGAGCCAGGCGTTCGTCGAACGCGGCGACATGGGCGACGAGCGCGGCGGCGCAAGCCGTCGGAGTCTTGGCAGCCGTGTGTGCCACCTGGTCGGCCACCGAGGTGTCGATCTCGTGACCGATCCCGCAGAACACTGGCAGCGGGCACAGCGCAATGGCCTTTGCCACGCTCGCGAGGTCGAACGCCAGCAGGTCGGTGCGATCGCCACCGCCGCGCACCACGGCGATCACGTCGACGTCGGTCTGCCCGAGCGTGTGCAGCGCAGCTACCAGATCGGTCTCGGCCGTGACGCCCTGCACTCGGGCGTCGCACAGCAGCACTTCGAACGCATAACCGCTTGCCGCCAGCTCATGGGTGAAGTCGGCATGGGCTGCGCTGCCGTCGGCCGTCACGAGCCCGACGCGCAGCGGCACCAGCGGCAGCGGCACAGCGGCGTTGCGCCGCAGCAGACCCGATTCGACCAGCTCGGCGAGGATCCGCTCGCGGTCGGCGGCCAGCACGCCGAGCGTGAAGTGCGGGTCGACGCCGCTCATGATGAGCTGCACCTGCCCGCTGCCGGCGTAGTACTCCACCTCGGCGCGGATCCGCACCTCGATGCCGTCGTCGAGCGTCAGACCGCCCGCTGCGGCGAGATCGCGGTTCACCAGGCGCTGGCGCCCCTTGAACAGCGCCACCCGCATGCGTGCGCCCCGGCGATCGTTGCCCGAACCCGGCTCGATGAGGTTGAAGTAGACGTGGCCGCTCGCCGCCACCGAGTAGCCGATGATCTCGCCGCGCACCCAGACCTCACTGGGGAAGGCCTGCTTGATCGTGTCGCCGACTGCGGCCGTCAGGTCCGAGACCGACCACGTGCCGTCGGGCTGGCCTGCCGGGTCCCCGGCTGCGGCCCTGATGCCTTCGACAGCGCTGCTCACGGCTCTGAGGCTGTCACGAATTCGTCCGCGTCGCGACCGAATTACGCCACGCCAGCCGGGCTGCGAGCCAAGCGGTCAGCCGTACAGGCGTCGATAGGGTGCGCTGCGGAAGGTTGCCAGAGCGGACGAATGGGGCGGTCTCGAAAACCGTTGTGGCCTTCGGGTCACCGTGGGTTCGAATCCCACACCTTCCGCCACACACCGGCCGCTCCCGAGCGCCGTGCGGCTGCGCCGTGAGCGAATCAGCGGTGGGCGCTGAAGAACTCGCTGAGCAGGGCGCCGCACTCGTTTTCGAGCACGCCACCGACTACCTCGGCGTTGTGGTTGAAGCGGGGGTCCACCAGCAGGTTGTAGTGCGTTCCCGCGGCACCCGCCTTGGGGTCGTAGGCCCCGAACACCACCCGGGCCACCCGGGCTGACAGCGCAGCCCCCGCGCACATCGGGCACGGCTCGAGCGTCACGGCCAGCGTTGCGCCGCTCAGCCGCCAGTCGCCGATCGCCGTGGCGGCATCGCGCAGGGCCAGCACCTCGGCGTGCGCTGTGGGGTCGTTGGTGGTCTCGCGCTCGTTGTGCCGTGCGGCCAGCACCTGGCCGTCGACGATCACCACAGCGCCGACCGGCACCTCGCCGGCCGCCGCAGCCAGCCGGGCTTGTTCCAACGCCAACTCGATGGCTGCTTCGTCTGTCACACCCGCAGTGTGGCCGCTGCTGCCCAATGTCAAGCGGCAGCGTCAGGCAACGGTCTCAAGCGGCAGTGATGCCGCGCCTCCGTTTGGCTCGCTCACGCATCCGGGCGTGGGCCTCGGGAGTGCCGTCGTGGAAGGTGCCGAACAGCTTGTCGAGCGGCACGGGCCGGTTGCCGTAGTTGCACTCGAAGTAGCGATGATGCAGGTGGTGGAAGTAGTCGGCGCCGGCCATCGTCGGCCCCTCGCGCTTGCCGATCTCGAAGCGCTCGAATCCTGAGTGGGAGAACGAGGTGGCCACGGCGTTGGACAGCAGCGTGAGGATCAGGATGAACGGGTGGGCGGGCACCACCCACCACAGCACGATCATGCTGAGGTACATCATGTGCTCGACCGGGTGCATCGACAGCCCGCTCCACGGCCCGGTGTTCACGTTGCGATGATGCAGGTAGTGCACGTGGTCGTAGACCCAGCGCATGTGCAGCACCCGGTGGATGCAATAGAAGTGCACCACCGACCACAGCGACGCAATCACCGTGAGCGCGCAGATGTACGGCCACCAGGTTCCCCACTCCACCGACGGGATCCAGTCGTTGGCGTAGAACCACATGGTCAGCGCCTCATAGGCCGACCAGACGGCGCAGCCGCTGACCAGGCACCAGAAGATGTTGTCGCGGGTCTGGTTGTTCCACAGGAACGCCCGGTTGGTGGTGCTGAGCCACTGGCGGTTGTACTTGTAGCGCTGCTGCTGCACCCGCCTCACGTACAGCGCCACGTGCAGCGTCCCCGCAACCAGCGTGAACAGCACCACGTTGCGGACGTAGATCTCCAAGATCCACCTGGGGTGCAGGCTGGCCATGCGCTCCATGGACGGCGTGAAGAAGTTCCACACCACCGCCGACATCGCCACCCAGAGCATTCCCTGGGGGAGCATCATGAGCGAGATGTGCCGCAGGGTCGCCAGCGGCCGCGGCGGCCAGTCCAGGATCGTGGACACCGAGATGGGCAGGTCCGGCTCGTAACCCTTGGCGTCCCGAGTGGGCAGCCCGGAGCTGGTCATCACTGCTCAGTCTGACATGCGGAGAGTGTGGGATTCGAACCCACGGAGGCCGATGAAAGCCTCACACGCTTTCCAAGCGAGCCCATTCGTCCACTCTGGCAACTCTCCGTACCGTTGCAGGGATCGCACGACGATCCCTGCGAAGCAGGCGTGTCGCCGTCTGGCGAGGCGGCCAGGCGATCTGCGGCACACAACGAGGTCCGCTGAGAGCTGCTGCCTCCCGGCCCTGACTCGGTTCACGGGTCGCCGTCGCACAGGACCCGGCCGCCACGTCAGACGGCGACACGCCCCGAACGATAACCGCAGCACCGCCCAATAAGTCACCGTCGGGGCCTAGCGGCCCCGTGAGCGACAGCGAACAGGAGCGGCAAGCAACTGGCGGTCAGAAAGCGGTCGGCGAATCTCTGCCCCGCCTCTTAGGATCGCCGCGAGATGCAGCACCAGTCGCTTTACCGGAGGTTCCGGCCTCAGCGGTTTGCGGAGGTGGTCGGACAGCCGCACTTGGTTCGGGCCTTGCGCAACGCCGTACGCGAGGACCGCGTCGGTCATGCGTACTTGCTGAGCGGTCCTCGCGGCACCGGCAAGACCTCCACCGCCCGCATCCTGGCCAAGGCGCTCAACTGCGAGGCGCTCACCGACGAGGGTGAGCCATGCGGCATCTGCGACAGCTGCATCGCCGTTGCAGCGGGCACCTCGATGGACCTCATCGAGCTCGACGCGGCGTCCAACAACTCGGTGAATCACATCCGCGACATGACCGAGAAGGCGGCCCTGGTCAGCTCCGGGCGACGCAAGGTGTACCTGCTCGACGAGGTGCACATGCTCTCTGCGGCGGCGTCCAATGCGCTGCTCAAGACCTTGGAGGAACCGCCGTCCCACGTGGTGTTCATTTTGGCCACCACCGATCCGAACAAGGTGCTGCCCACCATCCGCAGCCGCACCCAGCAGTACGAGCTGTCGCTGGTGGGCGCCGACGAGATGGCGCCGCATGTGCGAGCCATCGCCGAAGCCGCCGGTGCGCCGGTCGATGATGCCGTCGTCGACTATGTGACCGAACGCGGCGCCGGGTCGGTGCGCGATGCGCTCTCGGCGCTCGACACAGTGCTGGCGGCCGGCGGCATCCCTGACGATCGCACTGATGTGAATGCGCTGGTGCAGGCGTTGGCACGCGCCGACCTGGCCGCGACGCTCATCGCCGTGGCCGAGGCCACAGCTGCGGGTGTCGATGCCCGCGATCTGGCCGAGCGCACCGCACGCCGCCTGCGTGACATGTTCCTGGTGGGTGCCGGCGTGGAGCCCGCTGAGCTGCCACCGGCCGACATCGTCTCGGCGCGGGAGCTGAGCGATGGTATGGGTCGCCGCAGAAACGTGCGGGCACTCGAGGCGCTCGGCAGTGCCTTGGCGCAGATGCCCCAATCGGCCGACCGCCGCCTGACGCTGGAAGGCGCCCTGGTAGGCCTGCTCGCCGATGAAGCACTGGGCGCAGGCACGCCCGACGCTGCGCCGCCCGCCTCAGCGCCGGCCCGTGGTGAAGCCGGCGCTCCAGCGCCCCCCGCCGCCGGCCCCGCTGCAGCCCGGGCAGCAATGGCCGCAACCACCGCGCCCCCCTCGCTAGATGCCCCGCCCGCCGCCCCGCCGCCCCCGCCAGCGCCCGCCGCCGACGCTGCGCCCGGTGCATCCGATGCGCTCTCCGCTCAGGCTGCGCCGCCCGCCCCGGCTGAGTCCGTTGCTGCGCAGGTGCCTCCCGAACCTCGGCCGGATCCGACGATCGAGGCCGCTGCCGCGCCCTCGCCTCCCGCTACGTCGCCCGGCGCGGACGCGCAGCCGCCCACGACGGCCGAGCCTGCACCGGCCTCCGGCTCGGCGATGACGGCTCCCGAGCTCCAACGCATGTGGGAGTCCCTGATTGTTGGGAAGCTGCGTCCGGTCGCCGCAGGTCTATTCCGTGACGCAACCGTTCTCGCCCACGAGCGCAATGTGGTGACCGTCCGGCTGAACGAGGGCGTGCCCCTCGCGCAGGCCCGGCGCCGCAGCAACGAGGTAGAGCCGGTCCTGTCGGAATTGCTCGATCAAACAGTCCGCCTCGAGGTGACGGATCCAAGCAGTGCACCTGGTCCTCCGCCCGAGGACGTTGCGCAACCGGCCGAGATTTCCAGCCCGACCCCATCAGCGCCTTCGCAGGAGGCAGTCGCGCCTGCATCCTCGCAAGAAGCGAAGGTGCAGCGGATCGTGGATCGCTTCCCCGGCTCGGTCGTGATCCGCGACGACGAGGACGCGACCTGACAGCCTTGGTTGACCACCACCAGCGGCGGGAACAGACGTGTACGACGACGCCGTCGAAGACCTGATCGACGAACTCAGCCGCCTGCCCGGCATCGGCCCCAAAGGCGCCCAGCGCATCACGTTCTGGCTGCTGAAGCGCCCGGCTGCAGACGCTCATCGCCTCGCCGCATCCATCACCGCCGCCAAAGACCGGGTCGGTTTCTGCAGCCAGTGCTGGAACCTCAGCGAGACCGACCCGTGCCCTACCTGTGCCGACCCGGCCCGTGCCATCGGGATGATCTGCGTGGTGGAGGAGCCGCGGGATGTGGTTGCGATGGAGAAGGCGGGCTTCCGGGGCCGCTACCACGTGCTCGGTGGGGCCCTGAACCCGCTCGAAGGCGTCGGGCCCGAGCAGCTGCGCATCCGCGAGCTGCTCGCCCGCCTCGACAGCGAGTCGGTCACCGAGCTGATCGTGTGCACCAACCCGAACATCGAGGGCGACACGACGGCCATGTACCTCGCTCGCCAGCTCGAACCGCTCGGCGTGCAAGTGACCCGCCTCGCCAGCGGCCTGCCGGTCGGCGGCGACCTCGAATACGCCGACGAGCTCACCCTCGAACGAGCCCTCCGCAACCGCCGCACCCTCACGCCGTAAATCGCTGGACGGATGAGCTGTACCTGCTTACGGTCCGGCTGACACTTCCCCGGCGGCCTGCACTCCCAAGGAGTGCCATGGCTGCCTTCGATCCCGACAACCGAACATCACACGACTTGCCGGTTGCGGTGTTCCGTCCGTCGCCCAACGAGCGTGTGATGGTGGCCGGGCCGTGCCACGCCCGGGCACTGTGCCTGAGTGCCGGTGCCTCGCCGCGAGGCGTCGCTGCAGTGTTCGTGGATCCGTGCGGCGCGCTGCTGGCGATCGCCACCGCACCGGCGGCCGTCGTCGGGGCGATGCTGGTCGACCCGGCACCCTTCGCCCGGTTGACCGAGCTGCTCGCAGCGAGCCGCATCTACCTGGAGGTTCCCGCCGCCGACGCCGCTGCGGTCAGCGATGCCGTGCAAGCTGCCCTCTGGCCGCTCTGTGTTGCCACCGAAGTGCTCGCCCGACCCGAGGCCGCCTGAGCCGGCTCGCGCCCCTGCCGTTGCGAGGCGTCGGTGAGGAGGGATCGACCGGATTGGGCGGCTATGCAACTCGCAGGACGATGGCGTCGCCTTGGCCGCCGCCTCCGCACAGCGCCGCTGCACCTAAGCCGCCGTCACGGCGGCGCAGCTCGCTGGCGAGGGTGAGTGCCAGACGAGCTCCCGACATGCCGATGGGATGGCCGAGCGCCACCGCACCGCCGTTGGGGTTCACGATGTCCGGTGACACGCCCAGATCCTCCGTCGACGCCACGGCCACCGCGGCGAAGGCCTCGTTGATCTCGAACAGCGACAAGTCGCTCACGTCGAGGTCGGTGCGCTCGAGCGCACGGCGGATCGCATTCGCCGGCTGGTGCAGCAGGCAGGTGTCGGGCCCAGCCACCATGCCGTACGAGACAACCTCCGCGAGCGGTTCGACGCCGTAGCGCTCGGCGGCCTCGGGCGACATCACCACCAGCGCGCAGCCGCCGTCGGAGATCTGCGATGCATTGCCGGCCGTCACCGCACCGTCGGATGCGAACGCCGGCCGCAGGCCCGACAGGCTCTCGGGTGTGGTCCCGGGCCGGATGCCTTCGTCGTCGAGCACCGTCAGCGGATCGCCGCGGCGCTGAGGGATGCTGACGGCCACGATCTCGTCGTCGAAGCGGCCGTCCTTCTGCGCGGCCGCCGCGCGTTCGTGCGACTGGGCCGAGTACTCGTCCATCGCGCTGCGCGAGATCCCCGCACTCGCCGCGTCCCGCTCGGTGCCGTCGCCCATGTGACCGTCGTCGAAGGCGCACCACAGGCCGTCGTGGATCATCGCGTCGAGCACCGTGCCCGAGCCCATGCGCATGCCGTTGCGCCCATCGGGCAGCAGGTACGGCGCGTTGGTCATCGATTCCATGCCGCCCGCCACGACCACGTCCGCGTCGCCCGCTGCGATCATCTGGTCGGCCATGTAGATCGCGTTGAGACCCGACAGGCAGACCTTGTTGATGGTGATGGCCGGCACTTCCATGGAGATGCCGGCGTGGGTCGCAGCCTGCCGGGCGGTGATCTGGCCTTGGCCGGCCTGCAGCACCTGTCCCATCACCACGTAGTCGACATCGCCCGCCGCAACACCGGATCGCTCCAGTGCACCCTCGATCGCAATGCCGCCGAGCTGTGCGCCGGTCAGGCCGGCCAGCCCGCCGTTGAACTTGCCGATCGGCGTGCGTGTGCCCCCGACGATTACCGAACCAGCCCCCGCATCACGAGCCATTGCAACCCCCTCGCCTGCACCGACGCGCCAGCCCGTGGGCTGGGCGACCGATCTGTGCACGGCGAGTGTACGAAACGGCCTGCGAGGCTGCCCGAGCACCGGCTGCGGCGTGCAAGACGGTGGAACTTGCAGCTCTCTCGCACCGTTAGCGTTCGGGCCCGTGAAGCAGTTCGCTGATGCCATCGATGCCGGTGCGTCCGGTCCCGAACTTGAGGCCATGCCGATCCCGGAGAGCTTCAGGGCTGCCTACGTAGTACGCGACGAGCAGACGATGTTCGAAGGCCGTGCCTCGGCCGACAAGGATCCGCGCGAGGCCACCCACATCGGCGAGGTCGCCACGCCCGAGCTCGCGCCCGACGAGGTGTACATGGCGGTGATGGCCAGCGCCATCAACTTCAACACCGTGTGGACCTCGATCTTCGAGCCCCTGCCCACGTTCGGCTTCCTGGACCGGCTGGGCCGTGAGAGCGCCTGGGGTGCCCGCCACGCGCTCGACTACCACGTGCTCGGCTCCGATGCCTCCGGCGTCGTGCTCCAGTGCGGATCGGCAGTGCGCAATTGGCGTCCCGGCGACCGGGTGGTCGTCCACTGCAACTACGTCGACGATCAGGATCCCGCCGCCCACGAGGACTCGATGAAGGCCTCCAACCAGCGGATCTGGGGCTTCGAGAGCAACTTCGGCGGCCTCGCGGATCTCACCATCGTCAAGGCCAACCAGCTCATGCCCAAGCCGGCGCACCTCTCCTGGGAGGAAGCGGCTGTGAATGCGCTGTGCGCTGCCACCTCGTACCGGATGCTGGTGGGCGACAACGCCGCTCGCATGAAGCAGGGCGACTCGGTGCTCGTCTGGGGTGCGACAGGCGGGCTGGGCGGCTACGCCTGCCAGCTTGTGCTCAACGGCGGCGGCGTGCCCATCGGCGTGGTCAGCTCGCCCGACAAGGCGGAGCTGCTCGGCCAGCTCGGCGTGGAGCACACCATCGACCGGAGCGCCGAGGGCTACCGCTTCTGGAGCGACGATCACACCCAGGACGAAGGTGAATGGCGGCGCTTCGGCAAGAAGGTCCGCGGCCTCATCGGCGACGACCCCGACATCGTGTTCGAGCACCCAGGCCGGTCCACCATGGGTGCATCGGTGTTCGCCGCCAAGCGCGGCGGCACCGTCGTGACGTGCGCCGCCACCAGCGGGTACATGATCGAATACGACAACCGGCACCTGTGGATGAAGCTGAAGCGGATCGTGTCGAGCCACTTCGCCAACTACGCCGAGGCGTGGGCGATGAATCGCCTGATCGATCAGGGCCGCATCCAGCCGATCCTGTCGAAGACATTCACGCTCGACGAGACGGGCTTGGCCGCCTGGCAGGTCCACCACAACCTGCACGAGGGCAAGCTCGGCGTGCTGTGCTTGGCCTCGGAGCCGGGGCAGGGCATCACCGATCCCGAGAAGCGCGAGCGGATCGGCGAAGACCGCATCACGCTGTTCGCCCGTCATGCAGCCTCGCTGGAAGCCGCGGAAGGGGCAGCCCGATGATCCTGACCGAGATCGACCACGTCGCCATTGCCGTGAACGACCTGGACGCCGCCGTCGCGTACTACAGCGAGGCGTTCGGAGCCGAGGTGGCCCACCGGGAAGTCGTCGACTCTGACGGTGTGGAAGAGGCGCTGATCAAGGTGGCGGACAGCTACATCCAGCTCACCGCCGCGACGAGACCTGATTCGCCGATCGCCAAGTTCCTCGAGCGCAGGGGCGAGGGCCTGCACCACGTCGGCTACCGGGTGGACAACTGCGCCGCCGCGCTCGATGCCATGATCGACGCGGGTGCCGTGCCCATCGACACCGCACCCCGGCCGGGCTCGCGCGGCACCACCGTCGCGTTCGTCCATCCGAAAGGCAATCTCGGCACGCTGGTCGAACTCGTCGAGGAATGAGCGCGCGTAGGCTCCCCTGCAAACGGCGGGGCCGCGGAGGTCCGGCCACGTCACGGGTGCGAACGGGAGGGCCTCCATGACGAGACTGACAAAGCGGCTGGCACTAGTGCTCGCGATCGTTGCGCTGCTGGCTGCAGCCTGCACGGGCAGCGACGACAGCGATGCATTCAAGATCGGCTTGGTCACCGACACCGGCAAGGTCGACGACAAGAGCTTCAACCAGTCGGCGTGGGAAGGCGCGCAGGAGGCCGCAGCCGCGCTGGGTGCCGAGGCCGATTACATCGAGACCGAAGAGGCCAAGGACTACGAGAACAACATCAACCTGTTCGTCGAAGACGGTGTGAACGTCATCATCACCGTGGGCTTCGGCCTCGGCGACGCCACCATCGCTGCGGCGAAGGAGAACCCCGACATCTTCTTCATCGGCGTCGACCAGTTCCAGGCCGAGGCGCTTCCCAATCTGGCGGGGCTGATCTTCCCCGAGGACCAGTCGGGCTTCCTGGCCGGCGCTCTCGCGGGCATGCTCACCGAGACCAACATCGTGGGCGCCGTGCTCGGCACCGATCTGGTACCGCCCGTGGTGGCATTCAAGGAAGGCTGGGAGCACGGAGCCCGCTACACCAACTCGGCGGTGGAGACGATCTCCACGTACCACCCCGGCGGTCTGGACGTAGCGTTCGGCGATCCCGACTGGGGTGCTGCCACCGCACGGCAGGCGCTCGACCAGGGCGCCGACATCATCTTCGGCGCCGGCGGTGCCACCGGCAACGGGGCGCTCATCGAGATTGCCTCGCAGGAAGGCGCCTACTGCGTCGGCGTCGACACCGACCAATGGAACACGGTGCCCGAGGCGCAGCCGTGCCTGGTCACGAGCGCCATGAAGCTCATCACCCCGGGGGTGGCTGACCTGGTTGCTCAAGCCGAAAGCGGCGAGTTTGCCGGGGGCAACTACCTCGGCGAGGTCGGTCTGGCACCATTCCACGACTTCGACAGCATCGTCACCGACGACATGCGGACGACGCTTGACGACGTCTTGGCCGGCCTTGAGGCCGGTGAGATCGACACCGGGTGGCCGCCGGGCTGATCCAGCGAGGCACGAGCTGAGCTGGTTGCTGCGGGCCGCGGGAATCTCACCTCACCGTGAGCGTTCCCGCTGCTCCGCAGGCGCCCGCTGAGACAGATCCGACAGGCAGTCCTGGCACGACCGACGACAGCCGCCGCGTGATGACCAGAACGGTGCTGCGCGCCGCGGCGGTGCCGCTGGCATCGGTGGTGCTGGGGCTCCTTCTAGGTGCAGTGCTCATCACCGTGCAGGGCCACTCGGTGCTGAGCGCCTATGGCGCGCTGGTGCTCGGCGGGGCCGGCGACGCCGATGCGCTGCTGCGCACCCTGCAGAAGGCGACGCCGCTCGTCTTCGGCGGGTTGGCTGTTGCTTTCGCTTTCAAAGCGGGCCTGTTCAACATCGGCGGGCAGGGCCAGCTGCTGGTCGGCGCAGCGTTCGCTGCGGGCGTGGGCTTCGGGCTCGAGGGCGTGCCGCTGGTGGTGCATCTCCCGCTGGCGCTGCTGGTCGGTGGTGCTGCAGGCGCCGCCTGGGGCGCCATCGCGGGCGTGCTGAAGGCCACGTCGGGCGCCCATGAGGTGATTGTCACGATCATGCTCAATTTCGTGGCCGGCAATCTCACCGATTGGCTGGCCGCGAACCCCTGGCAGGACCGATCGGGCTCCAACATCATCGCCCGGACCCCGCTGGTGGAGCCGTCGGCGGAGATTCCCACGTGGGGATGGCTGCCGGCGGGCTTCGTGCTGGCGGTGATGGCCGCATTCGCCTGCTGGTTCATCCTCGAGCGCACCACCTACGGCTTCGAGGTGCGCAGCGTGGGCGCGAACCGTCACGCCGCTCGCTACGCGGGCATCTCAGTGGGCTGGATCATGGCTTCGACCATGGCGGTGGCGGGGCTGCTGGCCGGCCTCGGCGGGGCGATCGAGTCGCTCGGCGTCGACGGTCGTTTCGAGGCTGGGGTGAACGTGGGCCTCGGCTTCGAAGGCATCACGATTGCGCTGCTGGCCCGCACCAATCCCATTGCCGTCATTCCTGCCGGCCTGCTGGTGGGCTTGATGGAAGCGGGCGCTGCCAAAATGCAGTTCGAGTCGGGGGTCGCGCCCGAGATCATCGACGTGATCCAGGCGCTGATCCTGCTGTTCGTGGCGGCGCCGTTGATCGTGCGGTGGCTGCTGCGGCTGCGTGATCGGCCAGATGCGCCGGATCGACGCCTGACGCTCGGTGCGGGGTGGGGCCGATGACCGCCCCGGGCGGCGCTGCCACCAGGCCGGATTTGGCGTTGGCGTCAAGAGATGCCGGCCTGCGTGGCTGGTCGCCGCAGCGCATGTGGTCGGTGGCGGGGGCCGTTGTGCTGGTGGCACTGGTGTGGGGCTTCTACGCCTGGGACGGGGCGCAGACCACCGCCGTGCTCGGCGGCACCGTGCGCGCCGCCACCCTGCTGGTGCTGGGCGCCATGTGCGGGATGATCGGCGAGCGTTCGGGCATCGTGAACATCGGCATCGAAGGCCAGTTCCTGATGTCGGCGTTTACGGCCTTCACCGTGGCGTCGATGTCCGGCTCGCTGTTCTTGGGTGTGGTCGCGGGCGTCAGCACCGGTCTCGCGATGGGCTGGATGCTGGCTGCGATGTCGGTCGGGCTGCGAACTGATCAGATCATCGCCGGCACGGTCCTGAATATCGCGGCGCTGGGCCTGACCTCGTTCTTCTACGACCGGGGGCGCTCGCTGGGCCAGCCGAAGTATCAGTCGATCGAGCTCGGCCCGCTCGCCGATCTGCCCGTCGTGGGCACGGCGCTGTTCAACCGCCCGCCGCTGACGTACTTGGCGCTCGTGCTGGTGGTGGTGCTGCATGTGCTGCTGCTGCGCTCGGTGTGGGGGATGCGAACGACCGCGATCGGCGAGCACCCAGGCGCCGCGGCCACCGTGGGCATCGATGTGATCCGGCTGCGCTACTGGAACGTGACGCTGGCCGGCGGCTTGGCCGGCCTCGGCGGCGCGTACTTGGCGCTGGAGTCGGTGGGCACATTC
This sequence comes from Acidimicrobiia bacterium, assembly GCA_022821985.1. Taxonomy (GTDB): domain Bacteria; phylum Actinomycetota; class Acidimicrobiia; order Acidimicrobiales; family Poriferisodalaceae; genus Poriferisodalis. Next base: position 79,050 of record JAJECP010000026.1, on the reverse strand, counting down.
ACCCGGGCGATGTCGGGCGGGCGGGGCTTCCTGGCGTTGGCCGTGATGATCTTCGGTCGCCGCACCCCGCTGGGCGCCTACGCGGCGGCGCTGTTCTTCGGCTTCACCACGGCACTGCAAGGCCAGTTCCAGCTCAACGACACGTTCGACATCCCGGCGCAGTTCGTGGGGATGCTGCCGTTCGTGGTCACGATCATCGTGGTGGCGGCGGCAGGCCTGTTCGGCCGCATGCGCGACCCGGCCGCGCTGGGCCAGCCCTACGAGGTCCGCTGATGGCTGCGGCTGCCGAGACTGTTGTTTCGCAGGCGGAACCCGAGGTGCTGCTGGCCGGCCACGGGATCACCAAGCGCTTCGGCCCGGTGGTGGCCAACGACGACGTCTCGGTCGAGCTGCGACCCGGGCGGATCCTGGCGCTGCTCGGCGAGAACGGTGCGGGCAAGAGCACCCTCGTCAACGTGCTGTTCGGCCTGCACCGCCCCGATGCGGGTCAGGTCGTGATTGCCGACGAGAACGTCGAGCTGTCGAGCCCGCACGATGCCATCGCCCGCGGCGTCGGCATGGTGCATCAGCACTTCCAGCTCGTGCCGCCGATGAGCGTGGTGCGCAACATCGTGCTCGGTGCCGAGCCGCGCAAGCTCGGCATGATCGACGTGGCCCAGGCGCGCCGCCGGGTGATGGACCTGGCCGACCGGTTCGGGCTCCATGTCGACCCCGATGCGGCGGTGGAGGACCTGCCGGTCGGGGCCCAGCAGCGGGTCGAGATCCTCAAGGCGCTGTACCGCGATGCGCGGGTGCTGATCGCCGACGAGCCGACCGCGGTGCTCACCCCGCAGGAGACCGACCACCTGCTCGGCGTGCTGCGTGGCCTGACCGCCCAAGGCGTGGGCATCGTGTTCATCACCCACAAGCTGCGCGAGGTCATGGCCGCAGCCGACGACATCGTCGTGCTGCGCGAGGGCAAGGTGGTGGGCACCACCACGCCTGCGCAGACCAGCGAGGCGGCACTGGCGGAGCTGATGGTGGGACGCGCAGTGGATCTGCACGGCGACCGGTTCGAGTCGGGCGCCACCGGCGTCGGATCGGCAGTCTCGACGACTGCTGCCCCCAGCGACGAAGCCCCGATCGCCGAGGCTGGCGAGCGGCCGGTGGTGCTCGACATAGCTGGCCTCTGCACCGATGACGACCGCGGCCAGCGAGCCGTCGACGAGCTGTCGCTCACGGTGCGCGCCGGCGAGATCGTCGGCGTCGCCGGCGTGGAGGGCAACGGCCAGCGGGAGCTGGTGGAAGCCATCACCGGCCTGCGCCACGCCACGGCCGGCACCGTGTCGATCAGCGACCGGGATGCGTCGGGTGCACGGCCGCGCCAGGTCACGGTGATCGGCGTGGGGCATATCCCCGAGGACCGGGCCAAGCACGGCCTCATCGGCTCCTACTCCGTGGCCGACAACTCTGTCCTCAACCGCTACTTCAAGCGGCCCTTTGCGGCGGGCGGCATGCTGCGGCGCGACCGCATCGACTCCCACGCCCGCGATGTCGTGGCCACCTTCGACGTGCGGACGCCCGACGTGGAGTCCCCGGCCGACAGCCTGTCGGGCGGCAACAAGCAGAAGCTCATCGTGGGCCGCGAGTTCTCCGACGAGATCGACCTGCTCATCGCGGCCCAGCCCACCCGCGGCATCGACATCGGTGCCATCGAGTTCATCTGGCGCCGCATCCGCGAGCGCCGCGATGAGGGCACGGCAGTGCTGCTGGTGTCGGCCGAGCTCGACGAGGTGCTGGCGCTCAGCGACCGTGTCGCCGTGATGTACGAGGGCCGCATCGTGGCCACGGTCGATCCCCGCAGCGCCACCCGCGAGGAGATCGGCCTGCTCATGGCCGGAGCGGCCCCCGGCGCAGCAGGCGGCAGCTAGACAACCCGATCGCTGCCGCCGTCCTGGGGGATCTGAGCACCGGTGGTGTGGGCGAACGCGGGGCCGCACATCTGGCCGATCAGGGCGCCCACATCGGCTGATGCCAGTTCGCGGCCGAGCAGGTTGCGCCGCCGGTACTGCTCGGAGGTGAGCCCGTAGCTGGCGGCACGCTGGGCGATGAGCTCGTCGGACCACAGCCCCGTGTCGAACACGCCGTCAGGATGCACGACGTTGACGGTGATGCCGTCGGGCGCCCATTCGAGCGCCGCGACACGGGCGAGCTGCGTCAGCGCCGCCTTCGACGCCGAGTAAGCAGCAGCGCCCCTACCGGGCGCGGGCACGTTCTTCGAACCGACGACGACGACCCGCCCCCCGGTTGGAGAGTGCCGCAGCACCCGATGAGCCGCAGCGAGGGTGTTCGCTGCGCCGCTCACGTTGATGTCGAACGTCTGCTGCCAGGCCGTGACCAACCCGTCCTCGGTCGCCAGGTCTCCCAGCGGTGCCGAGGGGCCGAAGATGCCGGCCGCTGCCACGACGATGTCGATGCCCCCGAAGCGCTCGACCGCGCCGGCAACCGCTGCGGTCATCGCATCGGGGTCGGTCACATCGGCCCCGATGCCGAGCCATGCCGAACCGTGCAGTGCCGGCGGCCGGCCGCCGCTGTCATCGTCGTACGTGATTGCGGGGTCGACATCGATGCCGACCACGGCCGCGCCTGCTGCCGCCAGCGCCGCGGCTGCAGCCCGGCCGATGCCCGACGCGGCACCGGTCACCAGCGCCACCTGTCCGGCCAGGGCAGCCGGCGCGCCGGCGCGCGTCAGCTTCGCCTGCTCCAGCTCCCAGTACTCCACTTCGAACAGGTCGGACTCGCCGAGCGCGACGTATCCCCCGAGGGTCTCCGCTGCGTTGATGACGTCGATGGTGTGCAGGTAGATGTCCGCGGCGATGTCGCAGTCGACCGCTCGGCGTCCCGCAGTCCACAGCCCGAGTTCGGGGTCGAGCACCACACGCGGCGCAGGGTCAAGCATCGTGAGTTGGCTGCCGCTGGCGTGACGGGCCGCATTGCGCTCGAAGTAGGAGCGATAGTCCTCGACGAAGGCGTCCACGTCGCGGCCCACCATCGGGAACTGCTTGGTGCGGATGATGTGATCGGGCGTCGCCGGTCCCCGCTGCGCCACCGAAGCCAAGTCATCGCGGCCGCAGAACGCCTGAGCCCGCTCGTCATGCACGGCGCGCAGCAGCATCGGCGTTCCGGCCGCGGCAGAGATTGCCGCGCGCAGGTCCGCCACCGACTCGACGTCGTCGGGGCTGACACGACGCCCGCTGCGGCCCTCGGTCGCGCCCGCATTGCTCTCGCCGAATGAGGTGACGCCCGCATCGGCAAGGCACTGCTCGGCTTCGCTGATCCGGTCGATCATCGAGTCGTAGGCCAGGCGCGTGGTCTCGCCGAAGGTGAAGATGCCGTGGTTCAGCAGGACCATCGCTTCGGTGCCGTCGTGGGCTTGCGCCTGCCATTCGTCCGAACAGCGACGCGCCAGGTCGAAGCCGGGCATCACGTAGGGCACCACGACGGCCCGGTCGCCCCACAGGTCTCGCACCCTGGCGTCGCCGTCGGCGGTGTTGGTGAGTGCCAGCACAGCATCGGCGTGGCTGTGCAGCACCGCGCGGTGGGGCAGCAGCGCATGCAGGATCGCTTCCACCGATGGGTTCGGGGCGCTGGCGTCGAGCAGGTGGATCCGCAGCTGGTTCACCATCTCGGTGTCGCTCAGCTCCGCCAGCTCTGCCAAGCGACGGACGGGCTCGAGGCGCAAAGGCGCGAAGCCGGGCGGTTCGATGGTGGCGAGATCCCAGCCGCTGCCCTTCACCCACAGCGTCGGGACCGGCTCGCCCCAAGCGTCGGTGCTGTGGCCCTTGATGGAGGTGTTGCCGCCGCCGTGCAGCACCAGCGCCGGGTCGGCCCCCACCACGCGCGAGCCGTAGGTGATCTCGCCGAGGTCGCCCAACTCGGCCCAGCGCGCCGCCTCGCTGGCATCCCAGCGATTCAGCACCGGCCCGCCGCCGATCCGGCTGGTTCAGCCTCGGCCAACGCTTGGGCAATGGACTCGCCATACGGCGGTTGCAGCACGCCTGCGTCGGTGATGATCGCCGTGATCAGACGCGCAGGAGTCACGTCGAAGGCCGGATTGACGGCTTTCGCATCTTCCGGCGTCAGACGCTGCCCGCCGGCGTGATGAACCTCATCGGGGCTCCGCTGCTCGATGACGATCCCGTCGCCCGATGGCACGGCTGCGTCGATGGTTGTGGTCGGCGCCGCGACGTAGAAGCCGATGCCCGCATCGGCGGCGGCCAGAGCGTGGGCCAGCGTGCCCACCTTGTTGGCAGTGTCGCCGTTGGCAGCGATGCGGTCCGCGCCCACGATCACGGCGTCCACCTCGCCTCCCGCGATCAGCGACGCCATGGCACCGTCGGGCACGACCGACACGTCGATGCCCGCGTCCGCCAACTCCCATGCGGTGAGACGGGCACCCTGCAGGAGCGGGCGCGACTCTGCCGCCAGCACGCGCACCGGCTCACCGGCAGCAGCCTTTGCATAGAACGCGGCCAGCGCTGTTCCGGTGCCCGCGGTTGCCAGACGCCCTGCGTTGCAGTGCGTCGCGATCACCGTGGCTTCCGCAAGCACCTCCCGCCCGAGCCGACCGATCTCGGCGCATGCCCGAGCGTCTTCGGCGCCAATGGCCAAGGCTTCCTCCAGCAGCAGCCGCCGCAGTTCGTCAACGCTGCGTGCATTGCCGCTGTCGCTGTCGCTGTCGACGTTCGTGCCCGCGCCGAAGAGCTCTGGGGCGGCGAGCGCAGCGTCGATCGTGCGATCCACCGCCCATCGCAGGTTCACCGCGGTCGGTCGGGCGTCGCCGATCTCGTGCCGCAACCGCGCCAGCAACTCGCGTGCCGCGTCCAGCGAGTCGGGTTGCGCCTCGTCGAGGCCGACAACCAGCGCAAGCGCCCCGAACGCACCGAGCGCTGGCGCCCCCCGGATGGCAAGCCGCTCGATGGCATCCACGGCACTGGCCACATCACGCACATCGAGCAGCACCAACTCGGCCGGCAGCCGCGTCTGATCGATGATCTCGATGCTGTCGCCCGTCCAGCGCAGCGTCGGCGTAATGGCTGCAGCGTCCATGCAGCCGACAGTCTCGCGCCCACGTGCGACGTTTCCGGCGTCGCGAAGATCTCCGCTTGCTTCGCAGCGCTGTCGAGTACAGCGTCTCGCCGAAAATTGACCAATCGTTTGCCGGAGTAGCGGGTACCGTGACGCGGCACAGGGAGAGCGACGGTGACTCCAGGCGAGACACGAGACTTCTTGACCGAAATGTTCGGCCAGATCGGCGAGCGGTTCGACCGCGTCGATGAGCGATTCGACACGGTGGATGCGCGCATGAACCAGGTCGAGCAAAAGGTCGATCAGCGATTCGCGGAACTGGCAGCCGTCAATAACTCGCTGATCGACGCCGTCGCCGACATCAACAAGCGGCTGGGCTGAACACCTGCCACGACTGGTAGCGCTGGCGATCGGCGGCAGTGATCGCTTCGTCGCGGAGCTGCAGCGGGCTTGGGATGCCGGCGATGCAGTCCTGCCCGTCGATCAGCGGCTGCCAGCCCTTGCGCAGGAGTCGCTCGTCGAGCGCATGGGCGCCAGCGTGGTCGTGGATGCCACGGGCCGCCACCGCCGCCGAGGTGGCTGGGACATCGAGGCCGGCGACGCGCTCGTCATGGCCACCAGCGGCAGCACCGGAGATCCGAAAGGCGCGGTCCTCACCCACGCAGCCATAGAGGCCAACGCCATGGCAACCAGCTCCGCGCTCGCCGTCGACCCCAGCACCGACCGCTGGCTGGCATGCCTCCCCCTCGCACACGTCGGCGGCCTGGCAGTGGTAGTCCGCGCACTGCTGACCGACACACCGCTGGAAGTCCACGATGGCTTCGACGCAGCCGCAGTCGAAGCAGCAGCCCGCCAAGGCACAACCCTCACCTCAGTAGTGCCCACCGCGCTCGCGCGCATCGACGCAGCAGCGTTCCGGGCAATCCTGCTCGGCGGCTCCGCCATGCCACCCCAACGGCCCCCCAACACCGTCGCCACCTACGGCATGACCGAGACCTTCAGCGGCGTGATCTACGAAGGCTGGCCGCTAGAAGGAGTAGAGCTGCGCATCCGCGACGACGAAGTACAGCTCCGCTGCCCCATGCTCCTGCGCTGCTACCGCGACAACAGCGACCCCCGAACAAACGACGGCTGGTTCCCCACAGGCGACGCCGGCGCCCTCTCAGACGAAGGCCAGCTCTCAGTCTTCGGAAGAGTCGACGACATGATCACCACCGGAGCCGAAAAGGTCTGGCCAGTAGCCATTGAGCGAATTCTGACGCAGTTGCCGGTTATCGCTGACGTGGCAATTGTCGGCCGACCAGACCCCGAATGGGGCCAAGCAGTAACAGCAGTAGTAGTCCCCACCGACCCCACCCAACCGCCCGCACTCGAAGCCGTGCGTGACGCGGTGAAAGAACATCTCCCCGCCTACTGCGCCCCCCGCAATCTCGAACTCGTCAACGAGTTGCCGCAGACGCCCCTCGGCAAGACACAACGCTGGAAAGTCTGAAGGCCAAAAGCTCAACCAGCCACAGAAGAAGCCTCAGTAGGCACAGCCAAGTAGCCGCCAGCAGGCACCACATCCTCCGGCAGAGCCTCAGCAAACAAAGTCGCAGTGCCGATGCCGTGCACTCCATGCGGATCAACCGCAACAGCGGTCTCGCGAGCAATGCGCAACCCCGCAGGCCCGCAGATAAACGACGACACCACCGAGCGAACACCACGCATCGCCGCCCGGCGGGCCAAGTCGTAGGTGGCATGCGGGCCGCCCAGCACGGCAGGCTTGAGCACCGCCACCTCGATGGCGCCCACCTCGACCAGCCGGTCGAGCGACGCCGGGTCGCGCAGATGCTCATCGGCAGCAACCGGCAGCCCGACAGTCCGGCTGATCTGCGCCCAGTCCGCCGCCTGTGGCGTCGGTTCCTCCACGAACTCGATGTCGAGATGACCGACACGTCGCAGCACCTTCACCGCCGTGGAGCGGTCCCATCCCCCATTGGCATCCAGCCGCAGGGCCACGCCCGCAGGGAGCGCCCGTCGCACCGCGGCGATGCGCGCCGCCTGTCCGTCAACGGATGCGTCGGCACCGCCGTTCGGCTCGCGGGCTGCCACCTTGAGCTTCACCGCCAGATGGCCCGCCGCAGCGGCACGTGCGGCACGCTGCGCCGCAGCTTCAGGATCGAGATCCGACACGAGCGCATGCACCGCGATGCGTCGCTGGGTGGGCGCCTCTCCTGCGAGCAACGTGGCCAGCGTGACCCCTTCGATCTCGGCGTCAAGCTGCGTCAATGCAGACTCGACAGCGGCAGCGGCACACGGCTCGGCGGGCGGTTCCCCCTCGGGATCGTCGGCCCAGCGCTCCAGAGCGGCAAGCGCCTCGTCATAGGTCTCCAGGCCGAACCCCGGCAAGGGCGCCGCCTCGCCCCGGCCCACGCACGCGTCGTCGCCCACCCGCACCTCGATGCCGCGCCGCACGGTGATGGAACCGTGAGCGGTCAGCAGCGGCCGGACCAGCGGCAACTCGAATTCGGCCAACGTCGCCTGCACTGGCCGAACGCTATTGCTCTGCCGCCCCAAGTCAGCATGTGCGGTGCCCGCGCACGGTGGACGCAATGGCACTGTTCAGTCGACCGACGGCAACGCCATACGCTCATCGACCATCTAAGCCGGGAGGCACGCCCCAGTGCCAGACGACGCAGCGCCAAGCAACACGGCCATCGATTGGGCCGAGCTGCGCGCTCGGGCGCACGAGGCGTCGCGCACGGCGTATGCGCCGTACTCGAACTTTCATGTGGGCGCGGCAGGCCTCGTCGACGACGGTCGGATCGTCACCGGCTGCAACGTCGAAAACGCCTCGTACGGGCTGACGCTCTGCGCCGAGTGCGCCTTGGTCTGCGATCTGCACGGCGGTGGGGGAGGCCGCCTGGTTGCGGTGACCGTCACCGATGCAGATGGCGAACTGCTTGCTCCGTGCGGTCGCTGCCGCCAACTGCTGCTCGAAGCAGGCGGTCCCGACTGCGCGGTGAACGAGAACACCACCGTTGCCGAGCTGTTGCCCGGCGCATTCGAGTTCCCGCTTCCGCAGGACTGACAGCTCTCAGTACGCGTCGAGGTGCCGACGGATCGCCGTGGCGCAATCGTCGGGCACTTCGAGGTGCGCGGCGTGGCCCGCGCCGGCCAACACGATCAGCTCGCTGGCGGGCAGCAGGCCGTTCATCTCGTGGCCGATGGCGACGAACTTGGTGTCCAGCTCGCCGCACATGAGCAGCGTCGGTGCGTCGAGGGCGCCCAAGCGATCCCAGAGCGGCATCATCGAGCCCGTTCCGGCGGCACGCAGCGAGTTCGCCAGCCCGGTGGGATCGGAGCGCAGGCGCTGATCGATGGACGCCTGCCACGCCTCGGGGCCGAGACTCGCCCGGAGCGGATCCCACATCGGCAGGCCCATCCACTCGTCCACGAAGCGGGCCAGGCCGTATTCGTCGATCCGACCGGCGAGTGCCTCATCGGCCCGGCAGCGCTGTGCCCGTTCCGAGGCATCCGCGATCCCGGCGGTGGCGCTGATGAGCGTCAGCGACCTGCAGATCTCCGGGTACGTGGCGGCCAGCGCAAGTGCCACGCGGCCGCCCATGGAGTAACCGACAACGTGGCACGGCCCGCCATCTAGGCCAGTCGCGAGTACGGCCACTGACGCTGCCATGGCCTCGACGCTGTAGGGCGCGAGGTCGGCGGGGGACGGGCTGCGGCCGTGGCCGACCAGGTCCACGGCGATGCGCCTCCAGCCGTCCAGCCGTTCCACCAGCGGTGCCATCGCTTCGGCACAGCCGGTGAATCCCTGGATGACGATGACCGGCTCGCCGCTGCCGGTGACCTCAGCGGCGAGCTGCAACGGTTCCGACAGCGGCATTACTGCGAGCGTGGCTCTGCGCCCCGGACTGCCGCCGCGACTGCGTCGGCCAGGCGCCGGTGCTGATCCCGGTTTGCGTCCGCGTCGACGTCGATCGTGATGACGCGCACGCCCCGATTCGACCCGGGAGCGGCCAGCAGCGCATGCAGCTCGTCACACGAGCCGATGTGGTGGTGCTCGAAACCCATGGCCGCGGAGAGTCCGCTCGCCAGCTCCGCGCTGCTGCGTTCAGGTGGCGTCGTCAGCAGACGGTCGAACGCTCCGGGGTCGATGACCCCGTAGGCAGGCAGGAACGAGAAGATCGTGCCGCCGCCGTTGTCCACAACCACCACGGTGAGATCCAGCCCGCCGGACCCACCATGGGCGGCTGGCACAGTGTCGAACGCTCCCACGAGCCCGCCGAGATCGTGACGGAATGCCAGGTCGCCGACCAGCACCGTGGTCGGGGTTCCCGACGCTGCCACGCCGGTCGCAGCGGAGATCACGCCGTCGATGCCGCTCGCACCCCGGTTGGCGTGCACGGCCAGCGGCTCGGCGCGGGCTCGCAAGTACGAATCGATGTCGCGCACCGGCATCGAGTTCGACACATACAGCGCCTGACCCGCCGGAAGGCTGCGCCCCAACTGGCGAGCCACGCCGGCTTCCAGCAACGGTTCAGCGTCGAGCAGGCCGTCGATTGCCGCGGCGGCACGTGCATTCGCATCGGCCCACCGCTGCGCCCATCCGGACTCCGGCGACAACAGCGTGCGGGCCGTATCGGTCACGGCCTCCGGCCCGATCGTCAAGTGCAGCGAGACGCTGAAGCTCCCATCGGTCCAGGTGCTGGCCGGATCGACGAATGCGAACGCCGGGCGGTGCCGCTCGATCCACAGCCGCAGCGGCTTGCATGTCGGCGCGCCGCCGATGCGCAGAACCGCATCGGGCGGCTCGGCGTCGGCCCACGGCGTGCGCAGCAGCAGGTCGTGATGGTCGTTCACCACCACCCCGTCCAGCTCACGCCGCAGCTGCGAGCACGGCTCGGCCAGCAGCGGCCACCCAGAGGCCCGGCAGAACTCCGCCACTGCGTCCGCCCACCGGTCCCCATCCCACATGGGTCCGGCCACCACCACCCCTCGCTCGTGCGCCGCCGCCCACTCGCTCAGCACGGCAGCGGCTCCAGGGGCTCCCGAAACGGCATGTTGAGGTGCACGGGACCAGGGTTCGAGCCGGTCGCCTGCTCCGCCGCCCGGGCAGCGGCGACGCCGAACCACCGCACCGCCTGATCAACCGGCAACTCCGAGGGCACCGGCGTCTCGCAGAACCAGCGCACGTGGCTGCCGTACAGCCCGTGCTGATCGATGGTCTGCCCCGCTCCCCAGCCCCGCAGCTCTGGCGGCCGGTCCGCGGTCAGCACCACCAGCGGCACGCAGGAATAGTGCGCCTCGACCACCGCCGGCAGGTAGTTGGCCGCCGCAGTGCCTGACGTGCACACCAGCAGCACGGGCCTTCCCGAGCCCTTGGCCAGCCCGAGCGCGAAGTACCCGGCCGATCGCTCGTCGATCCGGACCCACGTGCGCAGCCCGGTGGTGGCATCGACGGTGAGTGCCAGCGGCATCGATCGTGAGCCCGGCGATACCACCGCATCGGTGATGCCCGCGCCCACGAGACCCTCGCACAGCGAGCGGCACGCCGAGTAGGCAGCATCGTCGTCGGAGATCTGCATGCTGCCGCTCAGTCGCCCTCGAGTGCGTACAGGAGGGCTTCCAGCTTGATGTTGGTCTCGGTCAGCTCGGCATCGGGATCTGCGCCTTCCACGATGCCGCCGCCGGCGAACAGCCGGGTCTCGGCGGGACCGGTCAGCGCGCAGCGCAGCGCGACGCGGAACTCGCCGCGCCCGTCCAGCGTCGTCCAGCCCACTGGCGCTGCGTACCAACCGCGCTCGAAACCCTCGTGCTCTGAGATCCAGTCGCGGGCGACGCGCCGCGGGAGCCCGGCAACCGCTGCCGTCGGGTGCAGTGCACTCGCGAGTTCCAGCACCGTCGTGCCCGCGGGGACGCGCCCGCTGATCGGCGTGTGCAGATGCATGATGCGCCGCAGCTCCATGACGCGGGTCGACGAGGGGACGTCGAGTGCCGCGCCGCACGCACGCAGCGTGTCGCGCACATCGGTGACCACGATCGCGTGCTCGGTCAGCTCCTTGGGATCGCGTTGCAGTTCGGCCGCGAGATCGGTGTCCCGCGCTGGATCGCCGACACGGGGCCCTGAACCGGCCAGCGCGTCGGTCTGCAGCCGCAGACCGTCGAAGTGCACCAGCTGTTCGGGCGTGGCGCCGAAGAACGTCTGCGCCCCGCGTCCGAACGCGAACGTGACGCAGGACGGGTAACGCGACCGCAGGCGGTTGAGCACCGCGATGGGCTCGAGCCCCGACGCGATGCGCAGCTCCCGCGCCGTCACGACCTTGTCCAGCCCGCCTTCGGCGATCCTGCCGAGAGCACGCCGCACCAGGTCGGTGTAGCTGTCGTCGGCTCGATAGCTCTCGCCGAGCACGGCCAGCGCTGCCGCATTCAGATCGCTCGCGGGCCCCGCTTCGAGTTCAGGATCGGCCAGGCTGCGAGCGGCTGTGCCGGTGAGATCGCCGCCGGCGTCGCCTCGCACGGTCATGTCGTCACGGGCGCAGTCCGCGCCGGGCGCACCGGCAGCAGCGGCGAGGCCGCAGACTCCGCTGCCGTCAGCCGCGCCGCAGGTGGCACATGCCCCCCCGACTCCCGACCGTGATGCAGCCATCACCGGCCAGACGGGGGCACCGGGCACCGAGGTCAGCCACGACTGGCCGCCCCGGCGCACGACGAGCACTTCGGGAACGGTCAGGCAGCCGGTGCCGAATGGCGCCCACACCGAACCTGCCGCGGGTGCCTCGGGACGGAACGAGAAGCCGCCCACGGCCAGCGGCCCGATCGGGTGACCGCTGTCACCGCTCATGGTGACGTCCAGCAGGCTCAGCGAGTCGGCGACTGAGGCGAAGCGGTCGGCGCCGGCCTCGGCGGTGGCGTCGAAGGCGCTGCCGAGCGCACAGAATTCCAAGTCGCCGTCGGGACACGCCCAGTACACGCGCTGGTGCGCGTCGGATGCCGCAAACACTGCCAGCGGATCCAGCTCTCCGGACAGCTCCCGGCATTCCAGCGTCACCGCAGTCCGGGTACGCAACCTCGCTGAGGTGCGGCGTCGCGAACCCGCCGCTCCAAGCACGCTCGGCGCGGCCTCCGCGGTCACAGCGGCACGCCCGGCTGGCTCGTCGTCGATGTCACCGGCCAGGATGCGCTCGGTGGCGTGCTCGACGAGCGATTCGCGGAAGTGCTGCGCCACCAGATCGGTGACCAGCGGAATCAGGCGAGCAGCCAGGTCGGCGCGCTGTGCAGTGGGCACGTCGGCGAAGCGGTCGGCGAACAGCCCGACCGCATCCGCGGCGACAGCTTCCATGTTCGAGGCGTGCCGCAGCGCGAGGCCGATGAGATCGTCGAGCGGCATCTCGGCGGCGAGCAGCTCCGTGGCCGCGCGCAGCATCGTCAGTGCTCCGGTGCTGTAGAGCGTGCCGCCTGTGGCAGGCTCGCCGGCAGCCGCGTCGCTGGCACCGCCGGCAGCCTCGTGCGCGTCATCGGCACCGCCTGCGGAGGTGCGCAACGGCCGCACCAGGCCAGTGTCGGTCGCGAGCCGCACCAGTTCTTCGTCGAGCCCGGACTGGCGCATCAGCTCCTCGAAGGTCAAGGTGTCGTCGCGGCGTGCACCCAGCGCAACCAGCATCGGGTCGTCGCCGCCGTCGCCGAGCTGGCGGATCTGCGCCAGAGAGAAGCCCGCCGCGGACAGGCGCCGGATCTCGCCGAGCCGCCGCGCATGACTGTCGTCGTAGCGCGCCATGCGCCCTTGGCGTGCAGGCGGGTGCAGCAGCCCGATCTTCTGGTAATAGCGCACGGTGTCGACGCTCACCTCATGCGCCGACGCCAGCTCCTCCACTCGCACGCCTTCAGCGTAGGCGCATTATGGGAGTGATGACTCCCAGAGTGCCCGCTCTGTCCATCCGCAGCGGCTCTCGCTCCCCCCAATTACCGACCGGCAGGTCGCTGGATAGGGTGGTCCGATGGCTCATCGGGCACGCCTGAGCGCCGATGACTGGGTGGCGGCCGCACTGGAGGTGCTCGTTTCCGACGGCATCGGTGCTGTCAAGATCCTGCCGCTCGCCAAGCGGCTCGGCGTCACCCGGGGCAGCTTCTACTGGCACTTCGAGGACCACGAAGCCCTGCTCAACCGTCTGCTCGAGGTGTGGGAGGAGACCAACTCAGGTTCGATCATCCGGGCCGCGACGCTCGAGGGCAGCATCGTCGACCGGTACGTCGCATTGATGCGCTGCTGGCTGGGGATGGAACGCTTCGACCCGCGCCTCGAGGTGGCCGTGCGCAATTGGGGCCGCAGCAATCCTGAGCTGTGGCAGAAGCTGAGAGCCACCGACGAGCGGCGGGTGAATGCGTGCGTGGAGATGCTCGCGGCCGAGGTGAGCGACCCGGTCATGAGACTTCACCGTGCGCGCACGATTTACTTCCTGCAGATGGGCTGGTACGAACTCGAGGTCAATGAGCCGATGGATGCCCGCATCGAAGCGCTCACGTACTACTTCGAGATCTACGTGGGGCGCCCGCCGACCGATGACGAGCGAGCGGCCATCTTGGCCGGGTTGCGCCTCTGACATTCAGTTATTGCGCAACGTGCATCTTGTTCATGCAGCGCGCGGTTTGCCGCATCATTTCCGCTGCTGAGCCTTGTTTCCCGCTCTTGTTCGCTTCGCTCACGGGCCGCTCGGGCCACGGCTTCGCCTGCCGGCTCAGCCTCTTGTTGACGTGTTCCAGACAGGACCGTACGGTTCGCTGCAGTGACGCGTCGAGGCCGGAAACGTCGGGATACCGCAGTCGCCGCGGCGGCGCCACGGCAGCAGGCACGCAACACCTTCCGGCCCGTCGAGCTCATCAGCGCCGACGAAGTCGAACGCATCCACGAGGCGTCGCTGCGCGTGCTGTCCGAGATCGGCATGAACTTCCTGCTGCCCGAAGCAGTGCAGATCCTGCTCGAGGCGGGCGCCAGCTCCGACGACGGCGTGCGGGTGCGGTTCGATCCCGAGATGGTCGTCGAGCAGGTGGCGCTCGCCCCATCGACCTTCACCCTGCACGCCCGCGATCCGGCCAACAGCGTGGTCTTCGGCGATGACTGGGTTGTCTTCGGCATGGTCGGCAGCCCGCCGAACGTGTCCGACCTCGATCGGGGTCGGGTCAGCGGCAACTACGTCGACTTCTGCAACATGCTGCGCCTGCAGCAATCGCTCGACGCCGCGGACACGTGCACCGGCCACTCCGTCGAGCCGATCGATCTCGAGGTGCGCACCCGTCACCTCGACGCGGTGTCGGCGATGTACACCCTGTCCACCAAGCCCGGGTTCTGCTACTCGCTGGGCCGCGCACGTGTCAGCGACGCCATCGAGATCGCCCGCATCGCCCGCGGCATCGACCATGAGACGCTGCTGCGCGAGCCGTCCATCCACACGGTCGTCAACGCGAACTCGCCGCTCGTGTACGACAAACCGATGCTGGAGGGCGCCATCGAGCTAGCCCGCCACGGTCAGCCGGTCGTGTACACGCCGTTCACCCTGGCGGGGGCGATGGCGCCGGTCACGATCGCCGGCGCGCTCACCCTGCAGAACGCCGAAGCGCTCGCCGGCATCACGCTGGCGCAGCTCGTGAACCCCGGCGTGCCGGTTGTCTACGGCAGCTTCACCTCGAACGTCGACATGCGGTCGGGTGCTCCGGCATTCGGCACGCCCGAGTACGTGAAGGCCACGATCATCAGCGGCCAGCTGGCGCGCCGTTACGGCTTGCCGCTGCGGGCCTCGAACGCGAACGCCTCCAACGCTCCCGACGCCCAGGCCACCTACGAGTCGCAGATGTCGCTGTGGGCGTGCATCGTGGGCGGCATCAATTACGTGCTGCACGGACTCGGCTGGATCGAGGGCGGGCTGTGTGCCTCCTATGAGAAGGTGATCATCGACGCCGAGATGATCCAGATGATCCGGGCGATGCTGCAGCCCACCGCCATCGATGATGCCTCCTTGGCGGTTGATGCCATCGCCGAGGTGGGCCCGGCGAACCACTTCTTCGGCGCTGCTCACACGCTCGAGCGCTACAACACCGCCTTCTACGAGCCGACGCTGTCGGACTGGCGCAACTTCGAGACGTGGCAGGAAGACGGCGCGCTCGACGCCACCCAGCGGGCGAACGGCATCTGGAAGCAGTTGCTCGCCGACTACGAAGAGCCGCCGATGGACGACGCCATCCGCGCCGAGCTCGCCGACTTCGTAGAGCGCCGCCGCGCAGAAGGCGGCGTCGAACCCCTCTAGCCGCAGCGGACGCGACCTAGTTGATCTGCTTCTCCATGCCCTCCCAGTAGGGCGCACGGAGCTTGAACTTCTGCAGCTTGCCGGTAGCCGTGCGGGCCAGCTCCTCGCGGAACTCGACGCTGGTGGGGCACTTGAAGTGCGCCATCCGGTCCCGGCAGAAGTCGATGAGATCACGATCGGTGACGGCATCGGCTGCGGCGTCGACGACCACGAGGGCCTTGATGGTCTCGCCCCACTTCTCGTCGGGCACGCCGATCACGGCCACCTCGGTCACCGCGGGATGGCTGAACAGCACGTCCTCCACCTCGAACGACGACACGTTCTCGCCGCCGGAGATGATCACGTCCTTCTTGCGGTCCGAGATGGTGACGTGGTGCTCGTCGTCCATCGAGCCGCCGTCGCCGGTGTGGAACCAGCCGTCCACGATGGCCTCCGCAGTCGCCTCGGGCTGCTCCCAGTAGCCCTCGAGCACGACGTTCGCCCGGGCCAGGATCTCGCCCTGGCTGTCCACGTCGATCTTCACGCCGATGGCCGGTGCACCGGCCCGGCTGAGCTTGCGGGCCTTGTGGTCGGGCTCGAAGTCGTCCCATTCGGGCCGGCAGCGGTTCATGGTGAGCAGCGGCGCCGTCTCGGTGAGGCCGTAGATCTGGATGAACTCCCAGCCCAGCTCGGTTTCCATGCGGGCGATGGTGCGCGTGGGCGGCGGCGCGCCCGCCACCACCATCCGAACCCGTCCGCTGCCGGGAATGGGACCGTCCCAGTCGGCCGCCGCATCCAGCACCGCCGCCACCACCGCAGGTGCGCCGCACATCAGCGTCACGCCGTGGTCTTCGATGCGCTTGAGGATCTCGGGGCCGCGCACCTCGCGCTGCACCACGTGCTTGCCGCCCATGCCGGTCACGGCATAGGGCATGCCCCAGCCGTTGCAGTGGAACATCGGCAGCGTGTGCAGGTACACGTCACGGTCGCTGACGCCCGAGTGCCAGCCGAACGTGGTGGCGTTCACCCACAGCGCCCGGTGGGTCTGCTGCACGCCCTTGGGGCGTGCGGTGGTGCCCGAGGTGTAGTTGATGGTGGCGGTGACGTCCTCGTCGGGCGTCCACGGGGCCGGCTCCGCGCCCGGCGCGTACATCTGGTCATCGGCGTCGGTGCCCATCACCACGAAATGCTCCACGTCGATGTCCTTGCAGGTGTCCTCCATGGAGGGATCCACCAGCAGCATCGTGGCGCCGCAGTGATCGATGATGTAGTTGATCTCGTCGTGGCTGAGCCGGAAGTTGATCGGCACGAAGATGCGGCCGTAGCCCGACACGCCGTAGAACGACGTCATCAGCCGGCCGGCGTTCTGCGACACCATCGCCACCCGCTCGCCGTGGGAGATGCCGAGCTGATCCAGCTTGGCTGCCTGGGCCCGTACGAGGTCGCCGAACTGGGCGTAGGTGATCTCCCCGAGCCCGCCGCCGGGCGCTTCGGGTTCGTCGGCCAGCGCCACCCGGTCCGGGTACACGTTCTCGGCCCGGTACAGGAAGTCGGAAACAGTAAACGGAACCTTCATGTCGTCCCCTCAGGGTCATGGGTTGTCATACGCGGCGGTCGCCTCGGTGTGCGGTGCCCCACCGGAGGTGTCTCCCGGCAGATCGGCCGCGCCAACTCTAGAGCGGGCTGCCGCGGCAGTGCCCTGCGAGGCTGAGCGGCCTCCTAGGGTCGCGGCCATGGAGGGATCAGCGGGTGTGCCGTCCGCCGCCGGCCAGGTCGATGTCCACCTGATCGACGGCACCTACGAGCTGTTCCGCCACTTCTTCGCGGTGCCCAGCCGCAAGGCGTCCGACGGCAGCGAGGTCGGGGCGTTGCGGGGTGTGCTCGGCAACATCGTGGTGCTGCTCGAAGGCGGTGCCACCCACGTGGCTGTGGCCACCGATCACGTCGTGGAGTCGTTCCGCAACGACCTCTGGCCGGGCTACAAGGACGGCTCGGGGATCGAGCCCGACCTGCTGTCGCAGTTCCACCCCACCGAGGACGCGCTGCGGCTGCTGGGCGTGGCGGTCTGGCCGATGATCGAGTTCGAAGCCGATGACGCCATGGCAGCGGGCGCGGCGATGGCGGCTGACGACGACCGTGTCCGGCAGGTGCTGATCTGCACTCCCGACAAGGACTTGGGCCAGTGCGTCGGCGGCAAAGTCGTCCAGTGGGACCGCCGGGCCGACGAGATCATTGACGTGACTGGCGTCGAAGCGAAGTTCGGCGTCAGCCCGGAGTCGATACCCGACTACCTGGGCTTGGTGGGCGACAGTGCCGATGGCTTTCCGGGCCTGAAGGGCTGGGGCGCCAAGTCGACGTCGGTGATGCTGTCGCACTACGGCCATATCGAGAACATCCCGGATTCGCACGACGACTGGGCGCCGAAGGTCCGGGGCGCGGCCGGTCTCGCCGCAACGCTCGCCGGTGAGCGTGATCTCGCCCTGCTGTTCCGCCGCATCGCCACGGTGCGCACCGATGCGCCGGTGTCCGACAGCGTCGACGAGCTGGCCTGGCGCGGCCCGCATCGGGGTTTCGAAGAACTCTGCGAACGGATCGGCGCCGAGAACCTGCTCGACCGGGTGATGAACCTCGCGGCCTACCGGACGGACACCTAGTCGAGGCTCACCTGAGTTGAAGCAAGGCTGGCCTCAGGCGGGCTGGTTCAGCTCGATCATGTTGCCGGCCGGGTCGAAGAAGAACGTCTGGCGGGCGGTCATGCCCGGCAGCGCAACCGGGTCCTTGACCCTCACGCCGGCATCGCGCAGCTCGGCCACGGTGGCGTCGATGTCGTCGACCTTGAAGGCCCAGTGCTGGCCCTTGGGTGCCACCCAGTCGGCCACCTCGATGAGGTGCACCTCGCCGCCGCCAGGCGTCTGCAGCCACCGCCCGTTGAAGCCGAAGTCGGGCCGGTCGAGCTGCTTCATGCCCAGGATGTCGGTGTAGAACGGCGCCGCTGCATCCACATCGGCACAGTTGATCGAAACGTGATGCACAGGCCCCAGTTCCATGCCCGCAGCTTACGCCTGAGTCGCACACCCTCGTTTGCTGGCCGCGCGCCTCAAGTCCCGCTCAGATGCGGTTATGGCCGCGGATGCCTCGATGCCGTAAGCAGATTCCGATAGTAGCATAGAAATGCTACATTCATGGCATGCGACGGCGAGTAAGCACAACGGTCGATGGCGATCTTCTGGAACAGGCACGCGGGCTGCAAGCGTGGGAGAGCGACGCGGCGATGATGGACGCAGCGCTCGAGGCCCTCGCCAAGCGTCACCGCAAGGTGGAGATCGACGCGCAGTACGAGGTGTACGACCGCATTCCCTTGGACACGCCCGACGAGTGGGGCGACCTGGAGTCGTTCGCCTTGAGGAACAGCGCACGCGCTCTCGAGCCCGACCCCAGCCACGAAGCGTCGGCAGAGTCGTGACAGGCTCGCGTCCGCGCTGGGGCGAGGTGTGGTGGTGCGAGTCTCCAGACATCGGCCAGCGCCCGGTGGTGGTCCTCTCGCGGGATTCCGCATTGGATCGCCTGACAACTGCCATTGTCGCCCCGTGCACGAAGACCGTCCGGGGATTGGCTAGCGAGGTCGTGCTTGAACCAGGCGACGATCCGGTGACGATGCCCTCTGCTGTCAATCTCGATTCGATCCACTTGGTCAGCCAAGCGTGGCTGGTGACCAGATTCGGCTGGCTCAGCGATATGCGGATGCGCCAGATCTGTGCCGCTCTCGAAACCGCTGTCGCCTGCGACTGAGCCAACCGTCGCGTCCGCGACATCGTCGAGCGTGCGCCTCGAGGGTCAGCGGATGATCTCGAATCCGAGGTGTTCTTCCAGCTTGCCGGCGACTTTGTCGAGGTAGTTCACAGCATCACCGAGTCTCGCGTAGTGGCGTAGAGCGCTGAAGAGCAAGGTGTCGAACGCCATCGACTCCGCCCAGTCCACATCTGTGCGATAGCCCATTACCGCGGCGGCCCCGGTCTGTCGGCGAAAGTCCGACAGCCGCACTTTGCCGAGTCTCATCACCGAACAAGCGCAGAAGTGGATGATGCGACCTTCTGCGCGGCCTTCGAGCCAGTCGCCCAGCTCTTCGAGCGTGATGGGCGACTTGCGGCCATCGGGGAACCAGAGTGCACCGGGAGAGCCGTGGAAACTGAAGTATCCGATATCGAACTTGCTGTTCTTGGCCATCGTCCACTGCGTGAGGTAGTGCCGGAATTCCTCTGCAGTGCCGATGTCGCGAAACAGGAAATCCGTCCCATCGAGATCCTTGAGGCACTGCAGGATGGGACGCACCGAGTACCGATGCTTCAGGTCCAGTTCGGGGTCTCCCTCGAGGGCGAAGATTCCGGATGCGAACGCCATAACGGCCTCCTGGAGTGACTCACTCGGCAGTTGTGGCCAGTTTGCCACCGGGTTTGCCGAGGGCGCTGTGGTGGAGTTCGTGGCCCCGATCGAGGGAGTCGTCGCCTTGGGCTGGCTGATTCAAAGTCGGATTTTGAAGCAGCCGAACTTCTCTGAGATCGGCAGGGGGCCTTTCCCGTAGGCTCTGCTGAATGTCTGAGCCGACCATGGACGAACGCTTGGAAGAGCTGGCCCGCCGCCGCGACGAGGCGCTGAACGCCGGCACCGAGCGCGCGGTCCAGCGGCAGCACGACAAGGGCAAGATGCTCGCCCGCGAGCGCATCGACTACCTCTTCGACGAGGGCACGTTCCACGAGCTCGACATGCTCGCCCGCCACCGGGCGCACGATGTCGGCCTCGACGAGCGCCCCTACACCGACGGCATCATCACCGGCTGGGGCAACATCGACGGCCGCAAGGTCTTCGTGGCCAGCCAGGACTTCACCGTGTTCGGCGGCGCCCTCGGCGAGGTGTTCGCCGAGAAGACCCACAAGGTCATGGACCTCGCAGAGTCGGTCGGCGCGCCGATCATCGGCCTCAACGACGGCGCAGGCGCCCGCATCCAGGAGGGTGTGGTCTCGCTGGCGGGCTACGGCGGCATCTTCCGCCGCAACGTGCTGGCCTCGGGCGTCATCCCGCAGATCAGCGTGATCATGGGGCCGTGCGCCGGCGGTGCCGTCTATTCGCCCGCCATGACCGACTTCATCTTCATGGTGCGCGATTCCAGCCACATGTTCATCACCGGCCCCGACGTGGTGAAGACCGTCACCGGCGAGGACGTCACGCTCGAAGAGCTCGGCGGCGCCGGCTCGCACAGCACCAAGTCGGGTGTGGCCACGTTCGTCGCTGCCGACGAGAAGGCTGTGCTCGACGACGTGCGCTACCTGCTGTCGTTCCTGCCGTCGAACAACCTCGACGCGCCCCCGGTCGTCGAAGCCGCCGACGAGTCCGATCGCTGGTGCCCGACGCTGCGCGACCTCATGCCGCAGAGCCCCAACGTGCCCTACGACATGAAGCAGGTGATCGGCGAAGTCGTCGACGACGGCGAGTTCTTCGAATACCACGCCGCCTGGGCCGGCTCGATCGTGTGCGGCTTCGCACGCGTCGGCGGCCGCTCGGTGGGCGTCGTGGGCAACCAGCCGATGGTGATGGCCGGCGTGCTCGACATCGAGTCGTCAGAGAAGGCGGCCCGGTTCGTGCGCTTCTGCGACGCCTTCAACATCCCGCTGCTGACCTTCGTGGACGTGCCCGGCTTTCTGCCCGGCGTCGACCAGGAGCATGGCGGCATCATCCGCCACGGCGCCAAGCTGCTCTACGCCTACTGCGAGGCCACCGTGCCGCGGGTGCAGGTGATCACCCGCAAGGCCTACGGCGGCGCTTACGTCGTGATGGACTCCAAGTCGGTCGGCTGCGACGTCAGCTTCGCGTGGCCCACCGCCGAGCTGGCTGTGATGGGCCCGCAGGGAGCGGTGGAGATCCTGAACCGGCGCGAGCTGCAGCAGGCCGCCGATCCCGAAGCTCGCAAGGCGGCGCTGGTCGATGAGTACAGCCGCAAGTACGCGAACCCCTATATCGCGGCCGAGCGGGGCATCGTGGACGCGGTCATCGACCCTGCCGAGACCCGCCAGAAGGTCATCGCCGCGTTCGACATGATCGGCGCCAAGCGCGAAGAACTGCCGCGCCGCAAGCACGGCAACGTGCCGCTGTAAGGGGCTGAGCCGAATGGTGCGGGCGAGCGACCGGTGACAGCCCCTGTGATCGACGCTTCGCACGTGGCCATCACTCCGGCAGCGACTGCCGAAGAGGCCGCCGCCATCGTCACCGCGCTGGAGCTGCTGTGGCCCCGTCCGGTCCCGGTCGCGCCCCACGCGGCGACGTTCAGCAAGTGGCGCTTCAGCGGCCGCCCTTGGCAAGCCCCCACGTCTTGGCCCGCGGTCCGCTACCGCTAGCCGTGCCCGAAGGCCCGAACCACGCTGCGGTCATGCCGCTCGACGGTCTACGAGTACTGGATCTCTCATCGGTGTTCGCCGGGCCGCACTGTGCCCGCTACCTGGCCGACTTCGGCGCCGATGTCATCAAGGTGGAGCGACCCGGCGGCGACACCGTCCGCAACATGGGCTGGCGCGACGCGCAGGGCGAGACCCTGTGGTGGCGGCTCGTCAACCGCAACAAGCGCTGCGTCACGCTCGACCTCAAGGCCGCTGGCGACTTGGCGCTGCTGCGCCGGCTGCTGGCTGTCGCCGATGTGCTGGTGGAAAACTTCCGGCCCGGCAAACTCGAAGCGCTCGGCTTGGTGCCCGACGAGCTGATCGAAGCCAATCCGAAGTTGGTGGTCGTGCGACTGACCGGCTTCGGCCAGGACGGCCCGTACCGCGACCGGCCGGGCTTCGCGACGCTCGCCGAGGCAATGAGCGGCTTCGCCTCAATGAACGGCGAGGCAGACGGCGCGCCGCTGCTGCCACCGGTGGCGCTCACCGACGAGATGGCCGGCCTGGCCGGAGCGTTCGCGGCGATGGTGGCCCTGCGCAGCAGCGTCGGCCAAGTGGTCGACGTCAACCTGCTTGAGTCCATGTCGCAGGCGATGGGCCCGCTCATGACCGCATGGCACACCGAGGGCTACCTGCAGCCCCGCCTCGGATCAGGCATCCCCTACAGCGTCCCCCGCGGCACCTACCAGGCGTCCGACGGCGGATGGCTGGCTGTCAGCAGCTCCACCGACTCGGTCGCTGCACGGGTCATGGAGATGATCGGCATCGGCGACGACGAGCGCTTCACCACCTTCGAGGGCCGCATGGCCCACCGTGCCGAGCTGGACGAGGCAATGGCCGACTGGGTGTCACAGCGCACGCTGGCCGAAGCAGTCGAAGCGTTCGACAACGCCCAGGCAGCCGCAGCCCCGGTCCTCGATATGAGCCAGCTAGCAGACGACCCCCATGCCAAATCTCGCGGAGTGTTCGTGGAAGTCGACGGCCTCATGCAGCAGAACGTGATCGCCCGCCTCAGCGCCACACCCGGTCAAGTCCGCTGGACCGGCCGCAATGAAGGCGCCGACAACCACTCCCTAGCCAACATCACAGACGACACCGACCCTTGGCCCGCACCCTGATCAGTCCTCGGACGGGATCGGCGCCACACCCTTCAGCTTCAACAACACCCAGCGCCCAGCCTTCATCAGCGGGTACGTGAAGCGTGAGATCAGCGGCGAGCTGAACGCCAGCCGGTTGAACTTGTTGAAAGCACCGCGATCGGTGGACAGCAGCGCGAGCAGGTTCAGCGCTTCATGACCGACGAAGTGCCGGTCGCCGATCTTCACCACCATCCCGTCATTCAGATCGTGCGGCAGCCGCCGGACCTCGTCGACGATTGCGCCGCCCTCGCGCGCATCAACCAGCACGAATTCGCCCACAGTTTCCCGCAGCCGCAAGTACTGGGCGTAGTTGTTGCACATCGGGCACTCGCCGTCGTACACAAGCCAGACCCGATCCGTCTGCTGCGGCCGTTGCGAACGCTGTCGGCGTTTCATGACGCGGAACGGTATGCCCACGAGCGGCAGCGACCGCACGGTCCCCGCCACCGAGAACCGAGCTGGTGCAAGCGGCGACAGCAGCAGGAACAGGCCCACCATCACGATGTTGAGGGAAAACGAGATGTTCATGAGCCAGTCGCTGGTGATGTGGAACAGCATCAGCACGGCGCCGATCGGCCGGTGCAGATGGGGCCGGAACACCACCAAGAGCGCAAAGATCTCGATGTAGAGCGTCAGCCAGTTGTGCTGCGCCACGAACGGCAAGAGCAGCGGTATCTCGTCGGCTTCGAGCAGCGCCCGGTCCAGCAGGATCCTCGACATCGCGTCGGTCGAGAACACCTCGAGGCGGCTGTGCCACAGCTTCCAGAAACCCGACAGCGTGTACGACAGCAGGATCAGGCCCTGCGCGAACCACAGGACCGTGAGGCACGAGAGCACGTTCTTGCGCTCCATACGGCGGCCCTCGTCGCGCCGCGGCAGGAACAGCAGCGCGAAGCCGACGAACAGCATCACGTGCGAGCCGTGATTGATGGCGCCGTAGGAGTTGGCGAGCGCCACGTGGGTCAGCAGGTACGCGAAGCTGCCGAGCCGCCACAGCAAGAACCTTGGGAACCCGGCCGCTGCGATGGCAAAGAACAGCCCGATCACCGTCACGACGCGATCGTGCGCGAACCACCCACCCCCGGTCAGCCACTGCACGACGTCGATCGGCCACAGCGGCGCGGTGGGCGGCCGCCCCATGTAGGCCCGGGCGAACTGCAGCCCCGAGGTGCCGATGTTGAACGCAAGGAACAGGTAGTAGAAGCGGCTGAGCATGACCACATCGGTCGCCGCCCGGGTCAGCTCAGCAGGCGAGCGACGCTCGTCCGCGCCGGCCTGCAGGACCGACCTGCGCATCCAGCGCATCGACCGGCGCGCCAGCACCACGCCTACTCCGCGCCCGCGGCCGGCCCGATGCGGCCGGTCTGGGTGTTCCACTGGCCAATGACGGCGACGGGCCGGTAGAAGTCGGTCCTGAGCGCGGTGCCGTCGGCGAGATCGTCGACCCCGTCCCGAACATCGCGCAGGTCGACCTCGGCTTCGACGATGCTGAAATCGATGCTGCGATCGCCGAGCGCTTGCCGCACGATCGGAACCAGCACGTCGCGCACTGTCTCGTCGCAGGGATCGCCCCGGCGGCACGCCCAGGCCGTGGTGCTCAGCACCTTCCAGTCCCGGATGTCCGTGCTCGGGATCAGGTAGTAGTCGCCCTCGACCGGCTCACCGTCGATGGCGTCGATGGCCAGGCCGAACTCGGTCGTCTCCCAGTCGGGGACGTGCGCGAAGAGTTTCCACTTGAAGAAGGGGAACACCTCGGTGTGGTCGTCCTCGAGCACGCCGTTGAGCGGGATCATGACGAGGTAGAGAACGAAGAACGCCGGAATCAGCAGCTTGGCAAGCCGGAATCGGTTCTTCAGCAATGAACTCGCACCCCTGAAACCTGCAACTCAGCGACCCGGCGACCCAACCGACCAATGACCCAGTCAGGCCGAGCCGGCGCGCGACTGCTCGGCCAGGCCAGCGATGTCGGCCATGATCGCGGCCAGCTCGAAGTCTTTCGGGGTGTAGACGGCGGCCACGCCGGCGTCGCGCAGCGCCTGGTGGTCCGCAGGCGGGATGATGCCGCCGACGACCACCGGTGCGCTCACGCCCTCAGCGTCGAGGCACGCCAGCACCTCGGGCACGAGCTCCAGGTGCGACCCCGACAGGATCGACAGGCCCACCACGTCCACGTCCTCGTCACGTGCCGTTGCGGCAATGTGGCTCGGGGTCAGCCGGATGCCCTCGTACACCACTTCCATGCCGGCGTCGCGCGCCGCGACCGCCACCTGCTCGGCGCCATTGGAATGGCCGTCGAGGCCCGGCTTGGCAACCAGCACCCTGGGCGGCCCGCCCTCCATCGCCGCGCACCGCTGGGCCACGGTCGCCAGCGCTGTTCCCTTCGACGCCCGGGCAGCGCCCGCGCCTGCCCGCGCAGCCTCTAGGCCGGTCGGTGCACGGAACTCGCCGAACACCTCGCGCAGCGCTTGGGCCCACTCGCCGGTCGTCACCCCGGCATGGGCGGCCTCGATGCTCGGCCCCATGATGTTCACATCGCCCGATGCGGCCACCCGCAGGTCGTCCAGGGCTGCGACGACCCGGTTCGGGTCGCGTGCGGCCCGCCAGCGTTCGAGATCGGCAACCAGCTCGGCTTCCACCTCGGGATCCACCCGCAGGATCGACTCATCGCCCTCGAGCGGCGACGGCGCCGTCTCGGTGAACTCGTTCATCCCCACCACGGTCAGCTCGCTGGCTTCGATCTGGCGCACCCGCTCGGTGTGGCTCGCCACCAGGCGCCGCTTCAGCTCGGTGATCGCGGCGAACGCGCCCCCCATCGCCAGCACCTCATTCAGCTCAGCCTGCGCCGACTCCGCCAGCTCGGCCGTGCGTCCCTCGACCACCACCGAGCCGTCGAAGATGTCGCCGTACTCCAGCAGGTCGGTCTCGTGCGCCAGCACCTGCTGGATCCGCAGCGACCACTGCTGGTCCCAGGGCCGCGGCAGCCCCAGCGCCTCGTTCCACGCAGGCAGCTGCAGCGAGCGGGTCCTTGCCCGCTGCGACAGCGTCACGCCCAGGGCTTCGAGCGTGATCCGGGCCACGTTGTTCTCGGGCTGCGCCTCGGTGAGCCCGAGCGAGTTCACCTGCACGCCGTAGCGGAACCGCCGCAGCTTGGGGTCGGCAACGCCGTAGCGCTCGGCGCAGATCTGATCCCACATCTGGGTGAAGGCCCGCACCTTGCAGACCTCTTCGATGAATCGGATGCCCCCGTTCACGAAGAACGAGATGCTGCCCACTGCGGCGTCGAAGCGCTCGGGGGGCACCTTGCCGCTGTCGCGCACCGCGTCGAGCACGTCGATCGCGGTGGCCAGCGCGTAGGCGATCTCCTGGGTGGGCGTTGCGCCGGCTTCCTGCAGGTGATAGCTGCACACGTTGATCGGGTTCCACTGCGGCACGTGCTGCGAGCAGTACGCCACTACGTCGACGGTGAGCCGGCGGCTGGCCTCGGGCGGGAAGATGAACGTGCCCCGGCTCAGGTACTCCTTCACGATGTCGTTCTGGGTGGTGCCCCGCAGCGCCTCGGCCGCCACCCCGGCGTTCTGTGCGTTGGCGATGTACAGGCTCAGCAGCCAGGGCGCCGTGGCGTTGATGGTCATGGAGGTGTTCATGGCATCGGGCGGGATGCCGTCCATGAGCTGGGCCATGTGGCCCAGATGGGTGACCGGCACGCCCACCTTGCCCACTTCGCCGCGCGCCATCGAGTGGTCGGGGTCGTAGCCGGTCTGCGTCGGCAGGTCGAACGCCACCGACAGCCCGGTCTGGCCCTTGGCCAGCATCGACCGGTACAGCCCATTGGAGGCTTGGGCGGTGGAGTGCCCCGAGTACGTGCGCATGAGCCACGGCCGCGTGCGCCGTGGCGGCTCGGATGCTGTCATGGGCGTCAGCCCTCGAGCATGCGGAAGACCATCGGGCGCAGCCAGATTTCGGGCAGCGGCCGCGTGATGGCCTCGGCCAGCAGTTCCAGGTACGCCGTCCGCTCGACCTCAACGGCGCCCAGCCCGGCCAGGTGCGGAGTCGTCCACTGCACGTCCAGCAGTGCTCCGCCGGTCACTTTGAGCGCATCGACGAGGGCGACCAGCGCCACTTTGGAGGCGTCGCTCTCGGTGTGGAACATCGACTCGCCGGCGAAGAAGGCGCCGACCGCCACCCCATACAGACCGCCGACGAGTTCGTCGTCGAGCCAGGCCTCCACGCTGTGTGCCCATCCCATCTCGTGCAGGGACAGGTAGGCGTTGTGCATGTCGTCGCTGATCCAGCCATGGGGCCGGGCGGGATCCGCGCACGACTCCAGCACCTGCTCGAAGGAGGTGTTGATGCGGATGTCGAAGCGCCGACAAGCCCGCCGCAGCGACCGGCTGACACGCAGGTAGCTGAGCGGCAGGATGCCGCGCGGGTCAGGCGACCACCAGCCGATGCCGTCGCCCAGCGGCATCGGGAACAGACCCGCCCGGTAGGCGCCGAGCAGCGTGCCGGGTTCGAGATCGGCACCGGCGCCTACCAGTCCATTCTCGTCCGCCGTCGATGCCGGCGGGAAAGACCATCCCGACGCCGACGGCTCTGTCGGGCCGTCTTCTGACTGGCGCTGCATCGGCGCGAGCCTACGCCTGTTGCGGGCGCACTGCCGGATGCGCCGACGTGCCCCGATCAGCGGTAGGCATCGGTGTAGGCGGCAATCTCGGTTTCGGTTGCCTCGGTGATCGTCACGCTGTTCACCACGACATCCTCGACGGGAACATTCTGTGCGGGCCGCAGAATCTCTTCACCCGTTGCGGGGTCGGTGAATGGCACCTGCCGGGTCTCCGTAGGCGCGGCATCGATCTCGAGCACGGTGTCGAGACCTTCGACGACATGACCGAGCGGCGAATAGTTGGGGGGCAGTGAGGCGCCGTCGGCGCCTGTGATGACAAAGAACTGCGAGCCGTTGGACGCCGGGTTCGCGCTGTTCGCCATTGCCACGGAGCCGACGCGGTACCACTGTTCTTCTGGGAAGCCGCCAGTGAAGCGGTAGCCGGGGCCGCCCGTGCCGAACTTCAATTCCACATCTCCGCCTTGGATCACAAAGTTGGAGATGACGCGGTGAAAGAGCGTGCCCTCGAAAGCACGCCAGCGTGAGAGCACTACGAAGTTGTTGACGCTGTCGAGGTCGAGCCGGGGGTCGAGCACCATCGTGAAGTCGCCCATGTTCGTCTCGAACGCGGCCGCGTACAGCGTGTCGGGGCTGATACAGATCGGGGGCCGCTCGTCGAACTGGTTGAGCGGGCCGTCGCTGCCATCAGCAGCGGGACAGGCGGTCGGATCCGGCGCGGCGTCGTCGACGGGATCGTCATCGGCCTCGGTTTCTGTGTTTGGCGGCGCCTTGTCGCTCGGCTCGTCGGGATCGTCATCGGCCTCGGTTTCTGTGTTTGGCGGCGTCTCGTCGCTCGGCTCGTCGGTCTCGAATGCGGTGACGGGCGGCGCCTCGGTGGCGTCGTCGCTGCCTTCGTCGTCACCGCCGCTGAACGTGCTCCACAGCCACAGCGCAATCAGCACTGCAGCCACGGCGAGCACCACCCGGAACACCTTGCGCCCCGTGGTGGAGCGCTTCTTGGCGCGCTCGGCCTCGGCGATCGCACGCATCCGGTTCTCGCGCTGGCGCTGTCTTTTCTCGCTGCCCATGAGCGGCGCTCTCCGTGTAGCTGACCGAACTGGTCCTGGACCCTGCCGGCCGCCACACTACCGAGACCCAGCCCCCGGCCCGGTTGGGTGCACCGACGGCGCGCACCGACCGGCCGCGTCGTCATGGCCGAAAAATCCCGGACGAGGCGCCGGGACACGCCGGTACCATCGCCCGACGTGCCCTTGGTCGTGCAGAAGTTCGGCGGAACGTCGGTCGCCAGTGCCGCGCGCATGCGCGAGGTCGCCGATCACGTCAAGCACTGCCGCAGCCGCGGCGATGAGATCGTCATCGTCGTCAGCGCCATGGGCTCGGAGACCGACGAGCTCATCGGGCTCGCGGATCAGATCACCGACGAGCCGTCGGGCCGCGAGATGGACATGCTCATCACTGCTGGCGAGCGCAAGGCGATCGCATTGATGTGCATGGCCCTGCACGACGTCGGCGTCGCGGCGGACTCGTTCACCGGCAGCCAGGCAGGTTTCCTGACCGACACCAATCACCGCAACGCCAAGATCCTCTCGGTCACCCCCAAGCGTGTGATCGAGTCGGTCGAGGCCGGTCGTGTCGCCGTGGTCGCCGGTGCGCAGGGCGTGTCCACCGACAACGATGTGACCTTCTTGGGCCGTGGCGGTTCGGACACGACAGCGGTCGCCCTCGCGCACGGACTCGGCGCCGACGCCTGCGAGCTCTACACCGATGTCTCGGGGGTCTTCACGACCGATCCCCGGGTGTGCCCTGCCGCTCGCAAGATTGCGCGCATCGGGTTTGACGAATTGCTCGAGATGACCGCCATGGGCTGCCCCAAGCCGGCCGCCCGTTCGGTCGAGGTTGCCCGCACGTACGGCGTTCGGTTGCATGTGCGCTCGGCATTCACATGGGAACCGGGAACATGGGTCGTTGACACGGAGTCAGGCATGGACGCGAGGGAAATGGAAAAGCCGATCGTGACCGGCATCGTGCCGGACGCATCGCAGGCCAAGGTGACGCTGGTCGGCGTCCGCGACGAGCCGGGCATCGCCGCCAAAGTGTTCCGCACGCTCGCCGACGCCGCGGTCGTGGTCGACATGATCGTGCAGAACGTGGGCGATCACGACCGCACCGACATCTCGTTCACGGTGCCGGCAGAGAGCGCCGAGGAGGTGCGCGGCATCTGCGAGGGAATGGTGGACACGGTGGGCTTCTCGTCGGCGAACACCGATGCCGACATCGCCCGGGTCTCCCTCGTCGGCGCCGGCATGGCCAGTCACCCCGGCGTGGCCGCCACCATGTTCGAGACGCTGGCCTCCCAGGACATCAACATCGAGATGATCTCCACCTCGCCGATCCGCATCTCCTGCGTAGTAGCCGAAGCCGACGCAGACCGAGCCACTGTCGCCCTGCACACAGCCTTCGGCCTCGATTGACGAGGCGAAGAAAACACGGCCTCGATTGAGATCCACGCGGAACGAGGGGTGGGC
The DNA here is from genome assembly GCA_022821985.1 of Acidimicrobiia bacterium. Classification (GTDB taxonomy): domain Bacteria; phylum Actinomycetota; class Acidimicrobiia; order Acidimicrobiales; family Poriferisodalaceae; genus Poriferisodalis. The sequence continues at coordinate 48,993 of JAJECP010000026.1, read as the reverse complement.
GGGGGCAGGTGTGGCTTCGATCGCATGAGATGCTCGCCTCTGACGGGGCGTGTCAAGCACTCAGCGGGTACCGGGGCGGGGCGTGATCCGTATGAGACGCAGCCCGTCGGCGATGATCGGGTGGGTGACCAAGAAAATGACGCGGATGTCACCGTGGTCGAGGTAGCGGACGAGGTTGTTGGGTGCGGCCGCGGGGAGCGGTTGGCCAGGTCGGACGTCCAAGGGCATCGCGGTGATGTGCAGTAGCGCCTCGTGGGCGGCGATCACTTTTGCGGGGCTGCGGCCGGTGCTCCATTCATTGAGCGGAGCGTCGATCTCGAACCAACGCCACCCGCTGGGGGCGTTCACCCCGTCGTGCGAAGCTCGGCGATGCGTTCCTGAAGTTCGGCCGCAGAGACCGGATCGCCATAGGTGAGACCTTGAGCGACACGTTCTTGGTGATCTGCCCACGCGCGACTACACGCATCACGGATGGCGAGCGCTTCGAGCGCTTCGAGGTCGTCGCGGCCTGCGGGCGCTGGCATGCGCTGCTTGTAGGTGAAGTGGTCTCGACGTTGGTCGGAGATCGTGATTGTGTTCATGGTCGATCCTGCGGTTCAGGCGGCGGTGGCGTCAGCGCACCGTACTGGGTCTCAAATTTCGCAACATTCTCGGAGATGGCTCGGGCGATGGCAAAGATCACAGAGGGCGGAATCTTCACTCTGGCGACGACCAGGCCCTCAACAGCTTCGGAGCTGGGGCCGGTCGGTGAGTGCGGCAGCGCGGCAAAGTCAATCGTGAACTCATGCTCAGTGTGCCAGACCCCTGCAAAATTCGCATATACGCCGCCAGGTGAGACATCGTCGTCGAGCCGAAAGGTGAGCTCCTGCGATGTCGGCTGGTCTGCCATGCGCGCACATTAGGCGGCCCCAAAGTGGTGTGCAGCCGCGGGAGCATTCGGAGGGCCGCACATCCCAGGAACAGAAAAAACCACAGGAGACTGTTGAGAGCCGCTAGGTAGCCTCGTCCCTATGCGAGTAGGAATCGTCGGAGCCACCGGCCAAGTAGGCGGTGTGATGCGGGCCATCCTGGCCGAGCGCAGCTTCCCCATCGACGAGCTGCGGCTCTTCGCGTCGGCCCGCTCAGCCGGCCGCAAGATCGGCTGGAACGGATCCGAAGTCACCGTCGAGGATGCCGCCGAAGCCGACTTCACCGGTCTCGACATAGCCCTGTTCTCCGCAGGCAAGACCACCTCGCGAGCCATCTCCGAGCGTGTTGCGGCCCAAGGCCCGACGGTCATCGACAACTCGTCTGCTTGGCGCATGGACCCCGATGTGCCGCTGGTGGTGCCCGAGGTGAATGCCCCCGAGGTGTTCAACGCGCCGAAGGGGATCATCGCCAATCCCAACTGCACCACGATGGCGGCGATGCCGGTGCTGGCGCCGCTGCACGCAGAGGCCGGCTTGACCTCGATGGTGGCGGCCACCTACCAGGCCGTGTCCGGTGCCGGTCTGGCCGGCGTCGACGAACTCGACCAGGCACTGGCCGCAACGAGGGAGGGTGCCGCAGCGCTCACCTACGACGGCGCCGCCGTCACCCATCCCGCGCCCGACAAGTTCCCCGGCCCGATCGCCCACAACGTGCTGGCCCAAGCCGGCAGCTTCGTCGATGATGGCCTCGGCGAGACCGACGAGGAGCAGAAGCTCCGCAACGAGAGCCGCAAGATCCTGGGCATTCCCGATCTGGCCGTGTCGGGTACGTGCGTGCGGGTGCCGGTGTTCACCGGCCACTCGCTGTCGCTGAACCTGCGCTTCGAGCGGCCCATCTCACCCGAGCGAGCAACCGAGCTGCTGGCCGAAGCGCCAGGCGTGGAGCTGGCCGAAGTGCCGACGCCGCTGCAAGCGGCAGGCCGCGACCCCTCCTATGTCGGCCGCATCCGCCGCGACTCCACCGTCGATCACGGCCTGGCGCTGTTCGTAGTAGGAGACAACCTCCGCAAAGGCGCCGCCCTCAACGCCGTCCAGATAGCAGAAACCCTCGCCGCCTAGCCCCGGCGCACCACCACTTCAGCGCCAGCAACCTCGGGCTCGTCGTCGACGATCTCAGCCGGAAAGCCGGCCGCCGTGACACTCTGCCCAGTCGCATCCTCGAGCCGCCGGATGATGTTCGGCGACCACTCCCGGTCGCCGTAGCGAGCGGCTCCGTCGGCGAACACGTCCACCAGCACCGGCGACAGCTCCAGTGGCAGGCCGTGCTCGGCCGCGATGTCGGCGAACAGGCCGATGTCCTTGCACACCAGGTCCATGGTGAAGTTGATGTCACGCGAGCCGTTCAGGATCACCTGGCTCTCGGTCTCGTGGACGAACGAGTTGCCCGAGCTGATGCGGATGGCCTCGTAGGTGGTGGCCAGGTCCATGCCCGCCGCCTGGGAGGTGGCCAGGGCCTCGCACAGCGAGACCAAGTTGGCGGTGGCCAGGTAGTTCGTCACCACTTTCAGAATCGATGCCGTGCCCAGCGGCCCAGTGTGCAGGATGCGCCGCCCCATGGTCACGAGCAGCGGCAGCATTGCCTCGAAGGTGTCGCGCTCGCCGCCGGCGAAGATCGAGATGTTGCCGGTAGCGGCCCGGTGGCAGCCGCCCGACACCGGGCAGTCGATGGCGGCACCGCCCGCCGCCTCCACCAGCGCACCCAACCGGCGCACCTCATGATGGTCAGTAGTGCTCATCTCCGCCCAGATCTTCACCCCCGACCCAGCCGATCTGGATGACGCGGCCGAGCCGAACCCAGCCAGCACCCCATCGGCCCCCTCCAGCACCGAAGCAACTGCAGCAGGCGAAGGCAAGCAAGTAATCACCACATCGCAGCGTTCCGCCAGCTCCGCCCCCGAGCCAGCCGTCGAGGCACCAGCCTCCAAAAAAGGCGCCATAGCCCCTGGGTCCAAGTCGCGCACCACCAGCTCAACCCCATTGCGCAACAAAGACCCAGCCAGCTTCCCCCCAACATTCCCCAACCCAACAAACCCCACACACCGAGCGCGGGCGGATCCAGAACTCACCTCTGCCATAACGCAAGTATCCGCCGCCCGCATCCCAGGCTGAGAACGCACCGAGACTCTGCGTCACCAATTGTCGAAAGCGCAGGCAAAGCCTGCGCTTTCTGTTGTTGCGAGCGTGGGGCGAAGCCCTTCACGCTCGCACTAGCCAGTCGGGCAGGCGGGATTTGAACCCACGACCTCTTCGTCCCGAACGAAGCGCGCTACCAACCTGCGCCACTGCCCGTACGCGACCACCACAGGCGGATCGCTCCGGCCGAAGCTACCGGTCAAGCAAGCAGGAGCGCTACAGCAATACGAGCCAGCTCAGCCCGCGCTCGCGGTGTCCCGCTGCAGCAGTTCTTGCGCGGTGCGCCGCAGCAGCAGCGGGTTGAGCGGCTTGATCAGCCAGGCGTCGGCTTCGGAGCGCCGGGCCAGGAAGACGTCGGCTTCGCGGTCGGCCAGCATCAGCACCGGCACCCGCGGCAGCCGTCCCATGCCCGATTCCAGGCGCAGGTCCAGGCAGGTGGCCATGCCGCCCATGTTCCCGATCTGGAAGTCGAGGATCACTAGGTCCGGCGTGCTCGCCTCCACGGCAGGCCGCACGTCATGCCCCGATCGCACTACCCGGAAGGTCACCTCGGGGGCAGCAAGCGCCGCTGCCACCTCTTCGACGACCCAGTCGGCATCGGTGGCCAGCAGCACGTCGGTCACGGTGGCGCAGCGTAATGGGGCCGCTCGGGCCACGGCTTCGCCATTCGGCTCAGCCTCCGGCGTCGTGCCAGTGCAGGCGCCACCAGTGCCCCGGATCACCGCAGCGCTTCTAGAGTTCGGGCGGCCGCCGATCCAGGGAGCTCGGGTGAACGCACGTCAGCACCGTCGCGGGCTCGCGCGACTCGTCGTCGCGACGCTGCTGCTGTCGGCGGTATCGGGTCTGGTCGCCATGCCGGCGTCAGCGCACGACGACCCGGAAATACCGCACGTGATCCCCGATGATCCCACCACGCCTCATATCACCGGGGAGGCGCGCCCGCGCCAGATCGTGGTGGTGGAGGTGAACGGGCTCATCGATCCGATCATGGCGTCGTACATCAAGCGCCAGCTCGTCACCGCCGACGGACTCCACGCGATCGGCGTGGTACTGCAGGTCGACAGCGCCGGGTCAACGCTCGACGACGACGAGCTGGTCGAACTGCTCGACAGCGTTCGCCTCGCGCACCTGCCGGTGGGGGTGTGGGTGGGCCCCAGCGGAGCGCAGGCGCTCGGCGGCGCCGCCCATTTGGCTACGACAGCCGACTTCGCCGCGATCGCGCCCGGCGGCCGCATCGGCGAGTTCACCGCGGTGGAGGGCCTCGTGCATGCCCACGGCGGCGCCTCGCGGCACGACAGCCAGCACGGCGACGCTGCCGACAATGCCTCCAGCCAGGCTGTGCACAGTCACGAGGGCGACGGGCTCCACTCGGGCACGAGCGTCCGCTACTACGACGCCGACACTGCGAAGGGCGCCGGCCTCACCCACAGCACAGCGCCGGTGATCGGCGAGTTCCTGTTCGCCATGTCCGATGAGGGCCTGCTGCCGCCGATCGGCCAGAACGTGACCGGCGACGACGGCGTGGTCCGGCGGGCCCCGGCCGACGACGTGATCGTGTCGTTCGTCAAGCTGCCGCTGCTCGACGGGCTCTTCCATACCGCTGCCAGCCCGGCGGTTGCCTACCTGCTGCTGCTGGCCGGTCTGTCGCTGCTGTTGCTCGACTTCTACACCGGCGGCATCGGCATCGCCGCCATGGTCGCCGCGGTGTGCGTGCTGCTCGCCGCGTTCGGCTTGGGAACGCTGGATTTCCGGCCGTGGGCGCTGGTGCTGCTCATCGCCGGCTTCGTGGCGTTCGCGGTGGACATCCAGACCGGTGTGCCGCGCTTCTGGACAGCGGCGGGCGGCGCAGCGGTGCTCGCCGGCTCGCTGACGCTGTTCGGCCAGCACTCGATGAGCTGGATCCCGCTGCTCGTGGGACTGGTGGGCGTCGGCGCCTTCGTGCTGTCGGGCCTGCCTGCGCTGGTCCGCACCCGCTACGGCACCGCCACCGTGGGGCGGGAGTGGCTGATCGGGGTGGAGGGCGCTGCGGTGACCGACATCGATCCCGACGGGACCGTCGAGGTCCACGGCGCGCGGTGGCGAGCCCGCGTCAACCGTCTCACGCCGCTGCAGGCGGGCGAACCGCTGCGGGTCAGCGGCCTGAGCGGGGTGGTGCTGGAGGTGGAGCCGCTCGAAGGCGCCGCCGTGGACTACCGGCAGATGCGCCGAAAACAAACTGATTCGACGGTTTCCGAAACCGAATGAGGTTTCGTTTACCTCTTGTCAAGCGATTTTTCGTGATCTAGTGTCCCCTCCGACAAGGGGGACATATGAGCGCTCTGCTGGTCGATGAGTGGCAGGACAAGGCAGCCTGCAGAGGACCTCAGGCGGCGGTTTTCTTCCCGCCGCCCCGCACCGAGCGGCGCGACGAGAAAGCTGAGCGCGAAGCCCGAGCCAAGGCCATCTGCGGCCAGTGCTCGGTGGTCGACGACTGTCTCGACCATGCGCTCGACGTCGGCGAGGCGCATGGCATCTGGGGCGGGCGCAACGAGATCGAGCGCCGCAACATGCTGCTGCTGCGCACCGACGCCAGCTAGCGCTCCCCCGCTTCAGCCGGATACTTCGGGCAGCCGCGGCCCGGCGATGCGCAGGTCCCCGCGCCGCCGCGTCACCCCTGTCCGGTCCAGGTAGCCCACCAGCGGCAGCGCGTACTTCCGCGTGGTGCCGAGTTCTTCGCGGATCTCCGCCACGGTGATGCCGTCGGGCTGAGCGCTGAGCAGCCCGGCGATTCGCTCGGCTGCGGCCTCGATGGCAGACGCCGCGAACCAGACCCCATCCGCATGCACCAGATCGCCGCGCGCTGCCAGTGCGAGGAGCTCCCGCTGGCTGACGCCGCTCGGTGCGGGCGGGGAGAAGGGCGCTGCGGCCAGCTCGGCGATGACCGGGTGGTCGGCGAGGACGTCGGCGGCGTCGGCCGGTCGGGCCCGGCCGGCATCGATGGCGACGCCGTCGAGCGTGCCGATGGCCAGGCGCCGGCGTTCGTCGAGCCCGGCCAGGTCCAGGCCGAGCGGACCGGCGCGCTCGATCTGCTCCCGAAGATCGTCCATCAGCGCCTCGACCAGTTCCGGCGCCGCCACCCAGCCGCCGAGCACTGGCTCCACCCGCTCGCCGGTCAGCCGCTCGAGCTGCGTCGCCTCGATCCACCCGCGCTCGGCGATCATGCGCTCGACACGGGCGTCGGGCTGGGCCACCGCAGCCCGCAGCTGCGGATCGGGATCGAGCACAGTGCCGCCACCGACCGTCTGTCCCCGGCCGAAGTCGCGCAGCACGAAGCGATCGCCCATCACGAGCGGCAGCGCGACCGGCAGGTGCAGCCGGGCGTAGCCGGTCTCGCCGGGGCCGATGCGCTCGGGCCCGAGCACGCGCAGCCGCACCGGCCACTCGCCCGAGCCCAGGTACAGGGCGTAGGCGCCCCGCCGGGTCACATCGCTGCCGAGACTGCCCAGCACGGTCAGCTCCACGTCGACGCTGCGGGTGTGGTGCCACTGGTCGGATCGCACGAGGGCGATGCCACGGCCCAGATCGTCGGCGTCGACGCCGGTGAGATTGAGCGCGACGCGGTGCCCCGGGCCGATGCGCTCGACTGCGGTGCTCTGGGTCTGGATCGCCCGCACCCGGGCCGCCCGGCCGCCGGGCGCCGTTCGCAGCTCGTCGCCGGCCGAGATGCTGCCGCCCGCGAGCGTGCCGGTCACGATCCGCCCCGCCCCGGTCGCGGCAAACGACCGGTCGATCCACAGGCGGGGCCGGTCACGGTCGGCTGCGGTAGGCGTGGCAGCGCACAAATCGTCGAGCGCACCTCGCAGCTCGTCCAGACCGGTGCCGTCGATGGCGTCGGTGGCCACCACCGGCGCGTGCTCCAGGAACGTGCCCTCGACGTGGTCGGCGATGTCCAGCCGGGCCAGCTCGGCCAGCTCCTCGTCGACGAGGCCGATCTGGCTGAGCACCACCACGCCGTGCGAGATGCCGAGCAGTTCCAGGATCGCCAGGTGCTCGGCCGACTGCGGCTTCCAGCCCTCCGGCGCTGCCACCACGAACAGGGAGGCGTCCACCGCCCCCACGCCGGCCAGCATGTTCTTCACGAAGCGGATGTGACCGGGCACGTCCACGAAGCTGACCTGCCGGCCCGACGGCAGCGTGCAGAACGCGAAGCCGAGGTCGATGGTGAGCCCGCGCTCCTTCTCCTCGGCCAGCCGGTCAGGGTCGGTGCCGGTGAGGGCGCGCACCAGTGTCGACTTGCCGTGGTCCACGTGCCCCGCAGTGCCGACGATGTGCACGCTGCCAGCTTGCCCGATGCCGTAGGGCTCTACTGCTGGCTGAGTGCTTGGCGGACTGCGGCTGCCACGACGGCGTCGTCGGCGGGATCGACCGTGCGCAGGTCGATCACGGTGGTCTGCTCGTTGACGCGGGCGACGACCGGCGGGTCGAACGCCCGCAGTGCAGCCGCGTAGTCGCCGTCGAGCTCGATGCCCGCGGAGGGGATCTCCTGGCCGGGCAGCGAGCCCGCGCCGGCCAATGCCGTCGTCTGCGACGGCCGGCCCACGCCGAGCGCCTCGGCGCGCTGGGCCAACTCCTCAACCGGCACCCTGGCCATGCGCCAGAACGGGATCGCGTCGGCATCTCGGCGCAGGTACGTCAGCGCCACCGACTGCAATGCGTCCAGCACCAGCGATCCGGGCCGGAAGGCCCGCATCAGCGGGTGCGCTGCGCAGGCGGCGATCAGGTCGGCCCGGCCGCAGATGATCCCGGCCTGGGGCCCGCCCATGAGCTTGTCGCCCGAGAACGTCACCAGTGCCGCTCCCGCTGCCAGCGTCTGGCGGGCACCCGGCTCGCCGGCCAGCCAGTCGGGGCGCTGCCCCAGCCAATCGCAGCGTTCGTCCAGCAGGCCCGAGCCCAGGTCGTACACCACCGGCGGCCCGATGGCGGCCAGGTCTGCCACGCTGGCCTCCTCGGTGAAGCCGGTGATGCGGTAGTTGGACGGGTGCACCTTCAGCAGCAGCGCGATGTCATCCCGCTCGGCAGCAGCGCGGTAGTCGGCGGCCCGGGTCCGGTTGGTGGTGCCCACCTCCACGAGCCGTGCGCCCGACTGCTCCATCACCTCGGGCACCCGGAAACCGCCGCCGATCTCTACCAGTTCGCCGCGCGACACGGCCACGCCGCGGTCGCGGGCCAGGGCCGCCAGCACGAGCGTCACCGCCGCGGCACAGTTGTTGACCACGAGCGCCGCCTCGGCGCCGGTCAGCGTCGCCAGCAGCAGCGACGCGTGCGTGGTGCGCGAGCCGCGCCGGCCCGACGCCAGGTCGAATTCCAAGTTGCTGAACCGCACTGGCTGGTCATCAGATTCCAGATCAAGCAGCGCCCGGCTGTGCTGGTGCCCGAGCGGAGCTCGACTGTGCTGATGGCCGAGCGGGGCTCGGCCCAGATTCGTGTGCAGCAAGACGCCGGTGGCGTTCACCGCAGGCCCCAGCAGGCTGCGCCGCAGCCGGTGCGCTTCACTGGCCGCCGAGTCGGGGTCGCCGGCGGCGATGGCCGCCCGGGCTGCGATCACCAGCAGCGGGTGCGGCAAGCCCACGTCCGCGATCCGCAGCGCCAGGTCGTTCACCGACGGCGGCCTCATCGCCCGGACACTACCGGCACCCCCTCATCGGCCCGGCGGTAGCGTGCCCGGCGGCCGTGCCGAGGTGGGGAGCCGCTGTGCCAGATCCTGTTGCGCCAGACGCTGTTGCGCCCGACTCGCCTGCGCCGGTCGAGATACCGCTGCGGCAGGCAGCAACGGTGATGCTGGTCCGCGACGGTGCCGGCGGGCTTGAGGTGTTCATGCTGCGGCGCAACCCGCGCAGCGAGTTCGTGCCCGGCCAGTTCGTGTTCCCCGGCGGTGCCGTGGATGCCGAAGACCGGGAGGACCCAGGCCTGGAGTCGGTCTGCATCGGCCTCGACGATGCGACCGCGTCAGCCCGGATCCACGTCGACCACGGCGGTCTCGCCTACTGGGTGGCCGCAGTCCGCGAGTGCTTCGAGGAAGCGGGTGTGCTGCTGGCCCGCAACGGCAGCGATCACGTCTCGTTCGACGATCCTGCGACGGCATCGAGGTACGAGGTGCTGCGCCGCCAGGTGCACAGCGGCGAACTCCGCCTCGCGCAGATGTGCCTCGACGAGGGTCTCGCGCTCGAGCTCGACGACCTCCGCTATGTCAGCCACTGGATCACTCCGGTGGGCCCGACCCGCCGCTTCGACACCCGCTTCTTCATTGCCCACGCGCCCGACGGCCAGGAGCCGCTGCACGACGGCAGCGAGACGGTCGAGAGCACCTGGATCCGCCCCGCCGACGCCTTCGCCCAGCACGCCGATGGCTCGTTCATGATGATCTTCCCCACCTACAAGAACCTCGAGCCGCTGCTCGACGTCGACACCGTCGCCGACCTCATGGCCTGGGCCGACGGCCTCGAAGACATCCCGGCCCTGCTCCCGGCAATAGCCGTCAGCCCCGATGGCGAGGTGTTGACACTGCTGCCAGGCGACGAGGGCTACGACGAGGCGATGGCGAACCCGCCGCCGGCAGGCTCCATGCAGTAGCGGGCGAGCTACCGGCGAGCGCCCAGCGTGACCGGGATGGGCCCGTCCATGCGAGCAGTGCAGGTGCCCATGTCCACCGGCGGGCAGATCTCGGTCACCAGCAGCTCGGTGATCGCCTCGAACACCCCGGCCGCCGGCCCACCGGGTCCATTGCCAGTCACCGGCTCGCCGGCATCGCCGCCGGCAGACACCGCAGGCTCCAGCGGGATCGAGCCCAGCAGCGGCACGTCCAGATCGGCGGCCAGGCGCTCCCCGCCGCCCTCGCCGAAGAACGACCATCGCTGCCCGTCAGGCGCCACAAACGCACCCATGTTCTCGACCACGCCCACGATCGGCATGTGGCTGCGGCGGGCCATGTCGGCCACGCGCACGGCCACCTTCTGGGCACTGAGCGCCGGGGTGGTCACCACCAGCATCTCGGCCTGGGGCAGCAGGCGGGCGAGCGCCATCTGCACGTCGCCGGTGCCGGGCGGCATGTCGATGAGCAGGTAGTCCAGCTCGCCCCAGTCCACGTCGTGCAGGAACTGTTCCACGGCCTTGGCGAGCATGAGCCCGCGCCACATCAGTGCGGTTTCCTCGGTCTCCACCAGCAGCCCGGTGGAGACGACCTTCAGCAGGCCCTCGCCGGCCGGGCGCTCGTCGGGCACGATCTTGCCCCGCTCCTCGCCGTCGGCCGGGGGTCGGGCGCCGAGGCGACCGTCCATGCCGAGCATCCGGGGAATGCTGAACCCCCAGATGTCCGCGTCGAGCACGCCCACGGTGAAGCCGCGTGCGGCCAGCGCAGCAGCCAGGTTCACCGTCACCGACGACTTGCCCACGCCGCCCTTGCCCGACGCCACGGCCAGCACCCGTGTGCTGGCGTGCACTTGCGTCGGCGCGGCGTTGTCGCGCGCAGTGCGCCGGGCTCGCTCCATCACCCGGGCTTTCTCGGCGGCGTTCAGCTCGTCCCAGTGCAGCCGCACATTCTCGATGCCCGCCAGCCCGGCCACCCGCGTCTCGCAGTCGCGCTTGATGGTGGCGCGCAGCGGGCAGCCGGCGGTGGTCAAGGCCACGGTCACGTGACCGGTGGTGCCCTCGCGGTAGGCGTTGCGCACCATGCCCAGGTCGACGATGTTGTCGCCCAGCTCGGGATCCATGACGCCCCGCAGGATGGCGATCATCGCCTCGTCATTCGCCGGAGCATCGGTGGACGCGCTCACGGAGCGCAGGGTAATGGCGCTGTGCGCGGGCCCACGAGTCGGCGCATGCCGCGGCTCCTCCGCCGGGCTCGTCGAACAGCATCTGCGCACGGCGCTCGCCGGTGCAAAAGGGCCAGATGGCACTAGCATCGGTCGCAGAACGTTTGCCCATGTGGGGCTGATTCGGGAGTCGCTGTTGTGATCACCCTGACCGATACCGCCGCTGAGAAGGTCCACGAGCTCATCACGCAGGAGTTGTCCGAGGCCGGCGGCGAGACCGAGCTGGCGCTGCGCGTTGCCGTGCGGCCGGGCGGCTGCTCGGGCTTCAGCTACGAGATGTTCTTCGATTCCGAGGTGGCCAACGACGACATGTCCCAGGCCTACGGCGACGTCAAGGTGGTGTCCGATCCGATGAGCGCGCAGCTGCTCGAAGGCGCCACGCTCGACTTCAGCGACGGCTTGATGGGATCGGGCTTCGCGATCGACAACCCGAACGCGCAGCGCACCTGCGGCTGCGGCAACTCGTTCAGCTGAGCCACCCGGAACCCAGACCAGAACTGCCCGAGCCTGAACCGGCCGGGCGATTGGCGCAGACCGGCGAATCACTCCAATTCACTGTTGACGGCCGCGCCGTCGAAGTTCCCGACGACGGAGACACCCTGCTCGGCGTGCTGCGCGACCGCCTCGGCATCGAGACGGTCCTCGACGGCTGCAGCCCACAGGGCCAATGCGGCTGCTGCACCGTGCTGGTCGACGACGCGCCCCGCGTCGCATGCGTCACCCCGGCACGCCGGGTGGCCGGGCGGCGCGTCACCACTGCCGCCGGTCTGAGCCCCGACGAGCAGCAGCGATGGTCCGACGTGTTCCTCGCCTGCGGCGCATCCCAATGCGGCTTCTGCACCCCCGGCATCGTCTGCCGGTTCGTAGGCCACGAACGCCGAGGCGCCGACCTCGCTGATCGCGCCACGGTCGACAAGGCCCTGGCGGCACACCTCTGCCGCTGCACCGGCTGGCAAACCATCCGCGAAGCCGCCGCACACGCCGCCACGCCGTCCCAGGTTTCCGTGCGCGATCCCGCGGCCACCGCCGCCGCACCACAATCCGCGGATACGACCGACCGCGATCCCGACGCAGCCGCCCGCCGCGCGTCGATCGAGACCGGCGGCCCCCAGCGATCGGTTCCGGTCAGCGTCCTCGGCAGGTTTGATTTCGGTGCCGACGGCGCACCGCCAAGCACGCTCACCGCCATCGCCAGCCCGACCGGCGACTGGCACATAGCCGGAAGCCTCACCGAAGCCCGCCGCCAAGCCGGCAAAGTCCAAGGCCGCCGCACCACCCTCGAACCCACCCCACCCATCCAGATCCCCGAGCCCCCACCCGGCACCCAATGGGACGTCCAGCTCGCCACCTGCTGGACCGAACCCGCCTACCTAGAAACCGATGCCGCCTGGTGCGTCCCCGGCGGCAATCCTTCAGACCCCCTAGCCAACGGAGGAGCCTTCGGCGGCAAAGCCGAGTCACCAGTCGGCGAAGAGGCAAGGCAGCTAGCCAACAACCAAGGCCAACCAGTCCGCGTCCTCTGGTCCAGAGAAGACACAGTCCGCCGCGGCCCCAAGCGCCCACCCCTAGCAGCAGGCCTAAACACCGACGGCACCGGCATCATCCACATAGCCCGCACCCCCGGCGCAGCCGAAGCGCTGCAAGCAGTGCTCCCGCACGCCGAGGTCGTGGAAGTCGACACTCCCGGTCCACCAACGTCAATGAACCTCCGCGCCGCAGTCTGGGCCGAAGCCCAAATGTTCGCCGCAGCCCTGAACCGCCTGCAAGCCGGCGAATCGCTCGAAGCAACCACCGCCACCGTCGAGGTGACATCGCCCGAAGGCGCCACCGCACGAGCCACAGTCACCCCCGCTGGCATCGACGTGCACATCGACGCAGGCGACCCCCTCGACGAGGTCACCCTGCGCAGCTACGCCATAGGAGCCACCCACATGGCCTGGAGCTGGGTCACATCAGAGTCACTCACAGTCGACAACGAAGGCCAAGTCCAGGACTTGACGATCCGCAGCTTCGGAATAGCCCGCTCCGCCGACACCCCCCCAATAAACGTCAAGATCGAACCGTCGCAGCAATCACCAGTCCAAGCAGGAAACGCGGTTTTCGCAGCAGTAGCCGCCGCCACCTGGCTCAGCCGCGGAGCACCCGCCCAACTCCCCACGGGCCAATCGACGCCACTGCGCTAGCGTCACCCACCGATGGCTGAACCAGCAGAAGACAAACTCCGCCGCCTAGTAGCCGCAGAAAACGGCCTGTGCAGCTTCGTCTGCCTAGACAGCAGCGGAAGTCCACACGTATCCATCATCAACGCCGGCGTGATGGACAACCCAGTAACCGGCGAGACCAGCGTGGCCTGCGTCGTGCGCGCCAACGCCCGCAAGGCCCGCCTGCTGCGCAGCGACCCCCGCGCCGCGGTCGCCTTCCGTCACCGGTGGGACTGGGTGGCCGTCCACGGCACGGCGCAGCTCATCGGCCTCGACGACCCGGCCGAGGGCGTCACCGACATCCCCGAGCTGCTGCGCGACGTGTTCCGCTCGGCCGGCGGCACCCACGAGGACTGGGACGAGTACGACCGGGTGATGGCCAAGGAGCGCCGCCTGGCCATCTTCGTCACCCTCGACCACATCACCTCCAACACCGGCACTATTTCCTGAACAACACAGGCTGACAGAACAGGGGCAACGTCAATGGCAGCACCCGTCGCTCACTATTCGAAGTGGTACCGAGCCGGCGACTTCGTGTTCGTCTCGGGCCAGATCGGCCTCGCCGACGGCGCACTCGTTGAAGGCATCGAATCTCAGGCCCGAGTCGTGCTGGCCAACGTCGTCGAGGCCCTCGAAGAGGCCGGCGGCACCCTCAACGACGTGGTCAAGTGCCTTGTGTTCATGACCGACATCGGCAACTTCTCGCTCATCAACTCGATCTACGCCGAAGCCTTCGGCGACCACCGCCCGGCAAGAAGCGCCATCGGCGTAGCCGCCCTCCCCCTCGGCGCCGAGGTAGAGATCGAAGCCATCGCCCACCTCCCCGAATAGCAGCGAAGTACGCTGCGATTCATGGCTGGCGCCATAGTCATCGTGGTAGTGCTCCTGCTGAGCCCCTTCATCATCACGATCTCGCTGGCAGCAGTAGCAGCAGCCCTAGGCAAGCTCCTCACCGACGACGCCGAACAGCGCCACGAAGGCAGCTCCCTCCTAGAAACCAACGTCTAACGCCCAGACGAACGAGGGGTGGGCGAGGGTCATGGTGCCCGCGCGCAGTTCGCAGCGCCACAGCCCATCCACCTCGTCGCGGGCGGCGCTGCGCATGTTTGAAGCACGGGTGCCATGGCCCTCGTCCACCCCGGACGCGCGCCTAGCGCCAGCGGTAAGTTCCGAGCCGGTACCCCACAGACCGCACGGTCTGGATCAGGTCGGCATTCTCCTCGCCCAGCTTCGCCCGCAAACGCCGCACATGAACGTCGACAGTCCGCGCGCCCCCGTAGTACTCGTACCCCCACACCTGGTTCAGCAGCGCCTCACGCGTGAACACCCGCCCCGGTTGCGACGCCAGGAACCGCAGCAGCTCGTACTCCATGTAGGTGAGGTCGAGCGGGCGCTCGTCCACCACGGCCTCGTAGGTGTCGAGGTTGATGCGCAGCGGCCCGTACTCAATGATCTCGGTCGACCCGCCGTTCGATGCGGCGGCCAGGTGCGCGAGACGGGCTTCGAGCTCGCGCGGGTGGAACGGGTCGAGGCAGAAGTCGTCGAACAGCTCGTCGCGCATGGTCAGCTCGTCGAGCGCATTGCCGCGCACCAGCACCAGCACTGGCAGCGTGGACGCAGCGTGGTCCCGCAGCGCCCGCGCCACCGCCCAGGCCACATCGGTGCCACTCCCGTCGCCTGCGCCCCCGCTGTTCGGGTCGCCGCCGCCCAGCCGGATGATCGCTCCCGCCCAGCCCTCGGGCGGCGCGCCCGCCGTCACCTCGGCCGTGGTGGCCACCGGCTTCCAGGCATAGCCGCCGAGGTCCAGGAATTGCGCCAGCTCGGTGCTGACAGCGGCGGGGTGAACGGCGTACACGGTCACACTCCAGTCAGGCACATTCCAGTCGGGACAGGCAACTTCACACAGCGGCGAAATAGTTGTCCAGTTCGAATTGGGTCACTTGCGTCTGGTACGACGACCATTCTCGCCGTTTGTTGCGCAGGAACCATCGGAACAGGTGCTGCCCGAGCGTTTCCGCCACGAGCGCGCTGCCCTCCATCTCGTCGAGCGCCTCATCCAGCGAGGCCGGCAGATGATGCCCGTAGGCCGGCCCGCCGTGGTCGCTGTAGCCGGTGATGGACGGGGGAGTCTCGGGCGGCAGCTCGTAGCCCTCCTCGATGCCCTTCAGCCCCGCTGCCAGGATCACGGCGAACGCCAGGTACGGGTTGCAGGCGGGGTCGGGTGCCCGGTACTCCACCCGTGTGGCCTCCTCGCCCTCGTTGCGCGTCGGCGGCACCCGGATGAGTGCCGCACGGTTGCTGCGAGCCCACGAGATCGCCACCGGCGCCTCGTACCCGGCGATCAGCCGCTTGTAGCTGTTGACGAGCTGGTTGGTGACGGCGGTGATCTCGCGGGCGTGGCTGAGCAGCCCGGCCACGAAGCCCCGTGCCACGTCCGACAGCCCGTCGGCCGAATCCGGGTCGCTGAACGCGTTGCGCCCGTCGGCGAACAGCGACATGTGGGTGTGCATCCCCGAGCCCTGCACGCCGGCGAGCGGCTTGGGCATGAACGTGGCGTGCACGCCATGCTCGAAGGCGATCTCGCGCACCAAGAGCCGGAAGGTCATCACGCTGTCGGCCATGGTGAGCGCGTCGGCGTAGCGCAGGTCGATCTCATGCTGCGACGGAGCGTCCTCGTGGAACGAGTACTCGACCGGGATGCCCATGGTCTCGAGTGCGCTCAGCGTGCGGTGGCGGATGTCGGACGCGATGTCGGCGGTGGTCAGGTCGAAGTAGCTGCCGGCGTCGAGCGGCACCGGCCGCCCGTCCACCCGGTCGGGCTCGAACAGGAAGTACTCCATCTCGGGCGCGACGTAGAACGTGTAGCCGGCGGCGCGCGCCCGGTCCATCACCCGCCGCAGCACACCGCGGGGATCGCCGTCGAAGGGGGTGCCGTCGGCACCGGTGATGTCGCAGAACATGCGGGCCGAGACGTCGTCGCTGCCGTTGCCGTTGCGAGCCGGCATGAGCTCGAACGTCTCGGGGTCGGGCAGGGCCACCATGTCGGCCTCGGCGATGCGGCTGAAGCCCTCGATGGACGACCCGTCGAACACCATGCCCTGCTCGAAGGCCGCCTCCAGCTCCGCCGGCGAGATGGCGAACGACTTGAGCTGCCCCGCTACGTCGGTGAACCACAGGCGGACCAGCCGCACACGACGTTCGGTGACGCGGCGCAGCACGTAGTCCTGGGGTCGTTCCCGTTCTGAAATCGTCGGGCTTGGGATCGTCACAGTGGCCTTCCCCTTCCGGTCGGGCCCCGCGGGCCGGCGAGGGCCCGCAGCGGGGCGTGTCGCACCCCATTTGGCTGAGCCCCCATTTTCGGCGGTGTTTCGGTGCCCTATCTAGGGCCTGGAGCGAGCTTCACGCGCTGTTCACAATTGGGCAATGGCCCGGAAACCCTGGGTGGTTTGTATCGTGCGCACGGAGTTTGGTGTCAGCCGCCAACCGGGCCAGCCGAGCGCGGGCCCGCAGGCCGCCCGGCTGGGCGATGCGGCTGACCCGATCCGCAGTTGACGTACATGCGAATCAGCGAAGGAGCATGCAGTGACCTACCGGGCCGAGTACATCTGGACTGACGGCACCGAGCCCACGGCCGAGGTTCGTTCCAAGACGAGAGTCTTGGCCGACGGCGACGAGCCGGGCATCTGGGGCTTCGACGGTTCGAGCACCAACCAGGCCGAAGGCAGCGACTCCGACGTCGTGCTGCAGCCGGTCTACACCTGCCCCGATCCGCTGCGAGGCGGCAACGACATCATGGTGATGTGCGAGACCTTCCTGCCCGAGACGATGGAGCCGCACCCCACCAACATGCGGGCCAAGACCCGGGCGATCCTCGACAAGTACGGCGATCAGGACTTCTGGTTCGGCCTCGAGCAGGAGTACACCATGCTCGACCCGGTCACGAAGTGGCCCTCGGGCTTCCCGCCCAACGGTTTCCCCGGTCCGCAGGGGCCGTATTACTGCGGCGTGGGCGCGCTGCGCATCCACGGCCGTGACGTCGTGGAGCAGCACACCACCTGGTGCATCGAGGCGGGCCTGAACATCTCGGGCACCAACGCCGAGGTGATGCCCGGCCAGTGGGAGTTCCAGATCGGCCCGTGCGACGCGCTGACCGTGGGCGACGAGATCTGGCTGGCCCGCTACCTGCTGTACCGCGCCGGCGAGGATCACGAGATCGAGGTGAGCCTGGCCGCCAAGCCCATGCAGGGCGACTGGAACGGTGCGGGCATGCACACCAACGTGTCCACCAAGGCCATGCGTGAGAACTACGACGCCGTGGTGAAGGCCGCCGAGTCGCTGGGTGCGCCGGGCAAGCCCGAGCAGCACATCGCCGGCTACGGCCACGGCATCGAGCTGCGCCTGACCGGTGAGCACGAGACCGAGCGTTACGACACGTTCAGCTACGGCGTGTCCGACCGCGGCGCCTCGGTGCGCATCCCCTGGCAGGTTGCCCAAGACGGCAAGGGCTACATCGAGGATCGCCGGCCGAACGCCAACGCCGATCCCTACGTGGTGACCGCCCTGCTCAGCCAGACGATCGGCGAGGCGCTGGCCTAGCCAACCCGCAGACGCGCAGCGCTTGCCAGCGACACGCGCGCTCAGCGATAGAAGTTCGTGATCGGCATGCGCCGGTCCTTGCCGAAGCTCTTGGCAGTGATGCGAGGACCGGGCGGCGACTGACGCCGCTTGTACTCGGCGATGTCGACCAGCCGCGCGATGCGGTGCACGACATCGGGGTCAGCCCCGTACTGATCCAGCATCTCGGCGGCGCTCAGGTCGCCTTCCACGTAGGCCTCCACCAGCGAGTCCAGCAGCTCGTACGGCGGCAGGCTCTGGTCGTCGCGCTGGTCGGGCCGCAGCTCTGCTGAGGGTGGCTTGTCGATGCAGGCCTGTGGGATGCGTTCGCCGTCGCCCTGGCGGTTGCGCCAGCGGCACAGCTCGTACACCAGCAGCTTGGGCACATCCCGGATGACGGCATACGCCCCGGCGGTATCGCCGTACAGCGTCGTGTAGCCCACCGACGTCTCGGTCTTGTTGCCGGTGGTGAGCACCAGCCAGCCGAACCGGTTCGACAGCGCCATCAGCAGCACGCCCCGGATGCGACTCTGCAAGTTCTGATCGGTGAGGTCGGCCGCCGCGCTGTCGCGGGTCGAGCCAGCGTCAACCGGGCCAGCACCGGCCGATTCTTCGAGCATGCCGCCGAGGGCCGCGTGCGCTGGCTCGATAGGCACCGTGCGAAAGTCGATGCCCAGGTTCGCGGCCAGTTGGGCGGCGTCGGTTTGCGACCCCTCACTCGAATAGCGCGACGGCATCGACACGCCATGCACATGTTCCGGCCCGAGCGCATCAGCGGCGATAGCCGCCACCGCACTCGAATCGATGCCACCAGAAAGCCCCACCGCCACATCGGAGAAGCCGTTCTTGCGCACGTAATCGCGCGTCGCCACCACCAACGCCTGCCACACCTCCTCCAACGGATCGGGCAGTGCTGCAACCACGCCGCCGCCAGCATCGTGCTCGCCCGCCAGGGGAACCTCGCACACGGCAACTTGTTCGGCGAAGGCCCCGAGCCGGCAGATCACCGTCCCGGACGCATCGGTCACAAACGAGTTGCCGTCAAAGACCAGCTCGTCCTGGCCGCCCACCTGGTTGACATAGACAACGGGAACCCCGAGCGCCGCGGCCCGTGTCCGCGCAACAGCCTCCCGGTCAGCCTGCTTGCCCCGCCGGTACGGCGACCCGTTCAGGTTCACCAGCAGCTGCGCCCCCATCGCCACCTGCGCCAGCGCCGGACTCGTATCGGCCTCGCCCCCCACGATCGAAGGCAGCCCCCCATCCTCAGCAGAAGCATCCGCAGTGCGAGGCGGCCCCCAAAAGTCCTCGCACACCGACACACCCACCGCCACGCCGTCGACGTCGAGCAGCGGGCCGGGGTCGGTGCCGGCCATGAAGTAGCGCTGCTCGTCGAAGACCGAATAGTTCGGCAGCAGGTGTTTGCGGAACACGCCCCGCACCTCGCCGCCCCAGCACATTGCCGCGGAGTTCCACAGCCGTACGGGGCCGTCACGCCCGGCGTCCTCAGGAAACCCCACCACCGCAGGCACCTCACCCGTGTGCCCGGCGATCCGCTCCAGCGCCGCCGCAGCCCCCGCCACAAAGGCAGGCTTCAGCAACAAATCCTCAGGCGGATACCCAGTAACAGTCAGCTCACTAAACACCACCACCCGCGCACCGGCCCCCACCGCCTCGTCGTACGCGTCCACGATCATCTCGGCGTTGCCCGCCAGATCGCCAAGACGAAGATTGAGCTGAGCCAGCCCGACGCGCACTGACATCGGCTCACCCTACGCAAGCACCAGCGCGCGGAGGCATCAGAGCAAGTGATAGGTACGCTCCCCCAAACCGGGGGAAGCAACAGCAAAACCCGGTAGCAGCAAGCGGGGGACGACCAGTCGAGGTGGCGCGGTGGCCAAAGAGAGGGTCGAACGTGACGAGGAGGATCTCGTCCGCCTGTACCTGACCGACATCGGCCAGTACCCCCTGCTGAACAAGGACGACGAAGTCCGCCTAGCCCAGCAGATCGAAAAGGGCATCGCTGCCAAGGAGCAGCTCGAGTCTCCGCGCGAGATATCGGGAGCGCAGCGCCGCCGGCTCATGCGCACCCAGCGCGAGGGCGCCCGTGCCGAGCGCACGTTCGTGCAGTCGAACCTGCGGCTGGTGGTGTCGATCGCGAAGAAGTACCAAGCCTCGGGGCTGCCGCTGCTGGATCTCATCCAGGAGGGCAACTTGGGCCTGATGCACGCGGTCGAGAAGTTCGACTGGCGCAAGGGCTTCAAGTTCTCCACCTATGCCACGTGGTGGATCCGCCAGGCGATCACCCGCGGCATCGCCAACACCGGCCGCACGATCCGGCTGCCCGTGCATGCGGGCGACACGCTGGCACGCCTGCAGAAGGCCCGCTCCCGGCTCGAGCTGAAGTACGGCCGCCCGGCCACGCTGGGCGAGCTGGCGATCGAAGTCGACATGCCCGAGCAGAAGGTGACCGAGGCGCTGCGGTTCGCCGCCGAGCCGCTGTCGCTGTCGGAGCCGCTGCGTGAGGACAGCGACGCCGAGCTGGGCGATGTGGTCGAGGATCGGGCTGCCGAGTCGCCGTTCGAGGTGGCGGCCACCACGCTGCTGCCCAGCGAGATCACCCGGCTGCTGTCACCGCTCGACGAGCGCGAGCGCGAGATCCTCAAGCTTCGCTACGGCCTCGACCGGGGTGAGCCCCGCACGCTCGAGGAGGTGGGCGAGCACTTCCAGCTCACCCGCGAGCGCATCCGCCAGATCGAGGCCCGGGCGATGTCCAAGCTGCGCCATCCCAGCACCGACACCGGTGCCCGCGACCTGCTCTCTGTGTAACGAAGAGGCTGAGCCCCGGGCCCGAGCGGCCCGCGAGCGAAGCGAACAAGAGCGGCTAGCAACCGGCGCGGCGAGAGCGCCGTAGCAATTGCGGCTAGGCGTCGGTCAGGCGTCGAACCACGATGACGATCAGAGCGCCGACGATCACGGCGAGCAACAGCTTTTTCATGGTGCAGCGTCCTCTGTGCAGGATGACTGTGGGGGATGACTGTGCGGGATGACTGGGGTCACCGGCACAGCGAATGCTAGGCGCACAGCTCCCGAATAACGCGCGCACGAAATGGCGGAGGTGGACGGGAATCGAACCCGCCGGACGGGGATCGCCCGTCCCGCCCGCTTTGAAGGCGGGGGAGCCCACCAGGCGCTCAGACACCTCCGCTCGTCATCTTTGCCCACGGTCGCAGTCCGCGCCAGCGATGGAACACAGCACGCCAGCCGTTGGGCGCAGCGGGCCCGCCGGAAAACCAGTTGATCGCGCCCCTACGCATCGGCCAGAGTCAGTGCTCACGATGAATTTCATTTGTTGTCATGTATTCAGGAGCACCAATGATCTATGCCTATGTGGGTGCCAAGGGCGGCGTCGGCAACACCGTGACCGCCCTGCTCGCCGCCAGCAGTGCCAAGCGCGCCGGTCGTGATGTGGTTCTTGTCGATTTGACCGGCGATTTCGGCGTGGTGCTGGGCACGGCGCCCGATCTGCCCGGAATCGCCGAGTGGACGGCGGCGGAGGAACTGTCGCTGGGTGCAGCCTCGGCGCTCGCGGTGGATGTCGCGCCGGGCGTCAGCCTGCTGCCGCGTGGCAGCGGCGACATCGACGATGCCCGGCTCGGCACGCTGTGGTCGCTGCTCGCCGGCAAGCCGCGGGTCAACATCATCGATGCGGGGCGCGGCAGCGCAGCCCTGGAGCGGGTGGCGGGCCCCCGGGTGAGACGCCTGCTCACGATGACCTGCTGCTACCAAGCGCTGCACCGCGCCCGTGAGCTCGTGGCCGACGTCGACGACGTGATCGTGCTGACCGATACGCAGCGTGCGCTGGGCCTCGCCGACATCGAGGCCGCGCTGGGACGGCATGCCGATGCGGTTGTGGCCGTGGATCGCGCGGTCTCGCGCTGGGCCGACGCGGGCCTGCTGCTGGACCGCTGCGCGAAGTCGGCCCGATCGCTGGATGCGTTCCTGTGAATCGCATCGCGCGTGCTGTCGCCCGCCACCCGTCGAGCCGGGCGCCGGCCGACCCCGCATTCGTGGAGGAGATCCACGAACGGTTCCTTCCGGCGCCCGCGCCGGCGGCCCGCGACGTGGCCGCTGCCGTCGAGGGAGCGGCCCCGCTGCTCGATCGTCACCACGCAGCCGACCTCGTATCCGAAGTGCTGGCTCGCCTCGCGGGCATCGGGCCGCTGGCGGAGATCTGGGCTGACGACCAGGTGACCGAGGTGATGATCAACGGCCCCGGCCCGATCGTCATCGAGCGGCGTGGCACCTTGACCACAGCAGGCCGGATCAGCACCGCGGAGGTGCATCGCCTGGTCGAGTACTTGCTGGGGCCGACGGGTCGGCGCGTCGACCGTCGACTGCCCATGGTGGACGTGCGGCTCGACGATCGCACCCGCTGCCACATCGCCGTGCCGCCGGTGGCGGTGGACGGCCCGTACATCACGTTGCGCCGCTTTCCCGCCGGCGCACGACGCCTCGACGAGCTGGCCGGTCCCGGCTTCGCCGCCTGCCTCGATCGTCTGGTCGCCGAGCGGGCCAACCTGATCGTCTTCGGCCCCACCAGCACCGGCAAGACGTCACTGCTGGCGAGCCTGCTGGCCACGGTGGCCGAGCGGGAACGGCTCGTGCTGGTGGAGGAAGCCGCGGAGCTGCCCCGTCTGGGTGCCGGCACCGTGCGCCTCGAAGGTCAGCCGCCCAACGTCGACGGCGTCGGCGCGGTGACGATGGCCGAGCTGGTGGCTGCGGCGCTGCGGATGCGGCCCGATCGCCTGGTGATCGGCGAGGTGCGCGGCCCCGAGGCGGCGGCGCTGCTGCAGGCGCTCACCACGGGCCATCGCGGCTCGCTGTCAACGCTGCATGCTGATGATCCCGCGCATGCGCTGTGGCGGTTCGAACAGCTCGCCCGCGCCGGCGGCGCAGTCGGCGATGTGGCCGCGCACATCGCGTCGGTGCTTGACGGCCTGGTTCACATGAGCCGCGGTACAGCCGGCCGCAGGACTGTCGCCGCCATCTACGAAGTGCACCGCGATGGCTCGCTCAAACGAGCCGCAGTGTCGCAGCCCCTGACGGCGGCTGTCTGATGGAAGCGGCACGACGTGCCGGGGCCCGATGTTGAGGCTGATGGTGCTGCTGGGCTGCGTGGGCGGCGTTACGTCGCCGGCGGCGCGCGATTGGCTTCGCAGGCGTCGAGACCGGCGTCGTGCCGCGTTGGCGGTCGAAGCTCGCTCGGCGGGCATTGGCGACTTCTGCGCTGCGGTATCGCGCGGGCTGGGGGCCGGTGACACGATGCTGCAGGCGCTGCGCGCCGCCGCCGATGGACCCATGCGGGCACCGGTGGAGCAGATCGCCGCCGAGCACGAGCGCGGCGTCACGCTGAGCCGTGCAGTGCAGCGTTGGGCGGCGCGCGAGCAGACCTCGGAGGCAGCGCTGCTCTCCACGGCGGTCACGCTGGCCTCGGATCGGGTGGGCGCGCAGCCGCAGCTCTTCGACCATGTCGCCGCGACGGTCCGGGCTCACGCCGACATGGCCGCCGAGGCTCGGGTACACGCGGCACAGGCCCGCGCGTCGGTGTGGGTGGTGGCGGCGCTGCCGTGGGCGGTCGTGCTGGCGCTGCTCGCCGAGGGCGGCGCTGCGGCCCGGGTGCTCACCTCCACGCCGCTGGGCTGGTTCTGCGCCGGCGGCGCGCTCCTGCTCGAGCTTGCGGGCGTGTCGTGGATGCGCGCCACTGTCGCGCGGGCGCTGCGATGACCACTGCACTCATTGCCGTCCTGCCGCTCGCCGCCGGGTCGGCGCCGGCCGGCTTCGCTGCCGTGCTGCCACCTGACGGGCTGACGGATTCGCCGGTCGGCGCGCTGGTCGTCAACAGCGTCGTGCTGTCGAACCCGGTCGTCATCGGCGGCTTGGCGGCTGCGGCCGTGTGCTGGGGCGGCTTCGTGACCCGACCCGATCCCGGCCGCCGACGGGTGCTGCAGCTCGCGGCTCCCGACTGGCGTCCCGGTGGCACCGCCCGCGGCGCACAGAGTGCCGCCGGCCTGATCACGCGATGGCTGCGCCGTGGCGACGTGCCGCATCCGGATCGCGTGGCTGCGGAGCTCGGCGCCGTCGTCGACGTGATGAACGTGGCCCTGACATCAGGCCTGTCGATCATTGCCTCGCTGCAGCTCGCACTCAGCCATCTCGACGGGGCGAGCACTCTCAGGCGCCGGCTGGCAGGGCAGGCCGCCTTCGAACATCTCGACGAGGCCTTGGAGGAGTTCGGCCAAACCTGCGGCCCGCGCGCCCGCGCCTTCGCTGCCGCGGTCACGGGTTCCATGCGCACCGGCATCCCGCTGGCGCCCGAGATGGATCGCCTCGGCCGGGAGCTGCGCGAGGACAGCCGTCGCCGGCTCGAAGGCAAGGTGCGCCGCTTGCCGGTGCTGCTGCTGTTCCCGCTCGTGCTGTGCGTGCTCCCGGCGCTCGGGCTGGTCGCCATCGTGCCGGTCCTCGTTGCGGCCTTCGGCGCCTGACATGCCTCGCCCGCCACAGCAAGGCCCATCTCCGCAGATCACCGCGCCCACATCACCGCCACCACACCGCATGTTCCACGTTCACATCACGACCGCAACCCCAAGGAGTTCCTATGTCCGAACACTCGACCACCCAGGTCTCAGGCCCTCACGCCCAGGTGCGCCGCACGCACCGGCTTGACGCCGTTCAGGCCGATGCGGCCGATGCGCCCGAGCGGGCTGATGCGGCCGCCGAGGCCGGGCAGACCACGGCCGAGTACGCGTTGCTCACCGGCGCCATCGCACTGCTCGTCGCGGCAGTCACCGCCTGGGCAACCAGCACCGGCAAGATCGGCCGCCTGCTCGACGCCGTCTTCAACCACCTGACCAAGGCCATCTCCTGAGAACGAGCCCAGCGAGGCGAACCACCCCGCCGACTCAGCCTCCGAACTCACATCCACGGCAGGAACATGGGCAGGCCACCGTCGAGCTGGCCCTGCTGCTGCCCTTCCTGGTGCTGCTGCTCATGTGCATCGTCCAGACAGCGCTGGTCGCGCGCGACGCGGTGCTGGTGTCGCATGCAGCCCGGGTGGGCGCGCGCATCGCTGCGGTGGAGCCGTCGATGGACGCTGTCCGCAAGGCCGTGGAGCATGCTGCTGCGCTCGATCCAAACCGGCTGGAAGTGGAGCGACATGTCGAGGCAGAACTGGTGCGCGTCACCGTGCGTTACCGCTCTGCAACAGAGGTTCCGCTGGCCGGTGCACTGGTCGGCGACGTCCATCTGACCGAGTCCGCGGCGATGCCCGACGAGCGCCTGCGTCCCTGAGGCTGAGCCGCCGAAATTGCCGCTTGCGCATGTCACACCCATGGGGTTCAATGGCAAGTCACACACCTGTAATTACAGGTGAGCAATCTCGGCCGCCGATGAGCGCAGCGGACACGGCCGCCGAGTTGGATTCGGGGAGGGCCGATGGCATTCGCAACTGACGTAGCAGTCGAACTACCAGCAGGGAATTGGTGGGACGAGGCCAATTGCCTCGGGGTCGATCCCGACCTGTTCTTTCCCGAGCGCGGGGCGAGCACCCGCGAGGCCAAGGCGGTCTGCCGCGGCTGCGTCGTCAGCGACGAATGCCTCGAATACGCACTCCAGAACAGCGAGAAGTTCGGCATCTGGGGCGGCATGAGCGAGCGGGAACGCCGCCGGGTACGCCGCCAGCGAGCCCTCACGAGGCGCGCCGCCGCCGGCTGACGCTGCGAGCCGCCGCGTTGTCGGCTGGCCGTCGGCCGACGGCAGAGCAAGTGCAGCCGCCGGCTGACCTGCCCCGGCTACCGGTCTGATCGGGCACTGGTACGCTCGCGAGCGTGATGGCCATCGCGCTCGGACCGCCCGAACTGCTGATCCTGCTCATCATCGTGCTCGTGCTGTTCGGAGGAGCCAAGCTGCCCAAGCTGGCGCGCTCGCTGGGCCAGGCTCAGCGCGAGTTCCGTGAGGGCGTGAACGACGAGGACAAGGCGGCCGGCGACAAGGCGTCTGGCGACAGCTCGTCAAGCGACTCCTGAGCTAACTGAAGTTCCTCGAGCCAGGCTCCTGAGCCCGGCCTCGGCGTGCCCAAGGCTCAGGCAGCGCGGGCGGCCTTGCTGGCCCGGCGACGGTCCCGCAGGATCCGCCGACGCTGCCGCTCGGAGGTGCCGCCCCACACGCCATGGGTGATGTTGTTGGCCAGCGCGTATTCGCGGCAGGCGTCGGCCACCGGGCACAGGGCGCACACCTTCTGAGCCACGATCACGCCGGCTCCGTCATTGGGAAAGAACACGTTGGGATCCATGTCCGCACACCTGCGGAACGCGACCCACTCGGTGGCCAGGCTCTCGGAGCCTGGTCCCTGACATACCTGCGGCTCGTACACCGGATTGATCTGCAACATCACAAGAACCAACGCCCCAACCAGCCAACCGGTTCCCTGATTCAGCCACTCTCATCGAATTCTCAGGAAGCGCGTCGGTACCCTTGCGCGACCGCAAACAAGGACCACCGTGACCGACATCGCCACCGAAGCCGAACAGCTCCCTCCCGAGGTCGGCATCCGCATCATCTACCTGGGCCCCGTAGCACCGCACTGGGAGATCGAGGGCATCTACGGCGACGAAGCAGCCGTCGACGAATTCCGCCGCCGGACCAACGCGCGCCTGCAGCTCCTGCCGCCTCACGACCCGCAATTCCGCCGCAACCGCGAGCGGGTCGTGCGTGATGCCGAGCGCGAGAACTACGAGCTCCACTGGGACCTCGGCATGCCCGAAGAAGAAGACGAATAGACGCGAAGAGACGCGAGTTAACGCGTTCACGGATTGTTCACGGCATCCGTTCCCGTCGTTCACCACGAACCCGCGAGGCTGTCACCGTCCGTTCGTAGCGTGCGCGTCCATGCGAAAGACCCCCTTGTCATCCCGCCGCGGCACGAAGCTGCTAGCGGCACTGCTCACCGCGTTCGCTCTGATCGCCGCTGCATGCGGCAGTGACGACGACTCGTCTGACGACGGCGCCGCCAGCGCTCCTGCGACGACAGCCGCAGCGGCGGCTCCCGCCGCGACCCAGGCCCCCGCGGACAACATGGCCGACGACATGTCGATCAGCGGTTCCATCGACGTCACCGGCTCCTCGACCGTCGAGCCCGTCACCAACCTGCTGGCAGAGGCCTTCTCCGAGCAATATCCCGACGTGGCGTTCTCGGTCGCAGGACCCGGCTCGGGCGACGGCCACAAGGCCGCAGCGGCCGGCGAAGTGCCCATCTGGAACAGCTCTCGCCAGATCAAGGACTCCGAGGCCGAAGACATCAACGCCGCTGGCATCGAGTTCATCGAGCTGCGCGTCGGCATCGACGGCATCTCGGTGATCACCGCCGCCAGCAACGATTCAGTCGACTGCCTCAGCTTTGAAGACCTCTACAGCCTGGTCGGCATCGAGTCGACCGGATTCGACTCATGGGCAGATGCCAACAGCCTGAACGCCGAGCTCGGCGGCAGCGGTCCATTCGCCGACGGCGCGCTCGAGATCTTCGCGCCGGGCGAGGAGTCGGGCACCTTCGACAGCTTCATCGAGATCGCACTCGAGGACGTCTGGGAGCACCGGGTCGAAGAGGGCCACGCCGATGAGAACTTCGCCGTCCGTCCCGACTACAACGCTTCGGCCAACGACAACGTGATCATCGACGGCATCGCCGGCAACCAGCACAGCCTCGGCTGGGTGGGCTTCGCCTTCGCCGACGAGAACCGCGACAAGGTGAAACTGGTGGAGGTCGACGGCGGCGACGGCTGCGTGGCGCCCACGCCCGAGACCATCGCGTCGGCCGAGTTCCCGATCGCTCGTTTCCTCTACACCTACATCGACGCTGCGCAGGCCTCCGACCCGGCCATCAAGGCCTTCGTCGACTTCATGCTGAGCGACGAGGGGCAGATCTACGTGGTCGACGCCGGCTACGTGAACCTCGACCCTGCCGACCTCGAGCAGTCGCGCAGCAACTGGGCCAACCTGACCACCGGCAAGACGTTCTAGCCGCCGACAGGCTGAGCCACGGATCCGGGAATCCCTCCCTCCCGCTGATGGTCCTCCTCAGGTGCCCTCTCGCTTGCGCCCACGCGCAGCGTTCGGGGTACCCGAGGGGGGCATCGGCGTGTTTCTAGAATGACACCGCCCATGCCACAGGACACCTCCGACCTGAGCGTCGCCGACTTGCGGACGTCGGCGAGCCGGCGGGCCTGGTCGGCCGGGGCGCGTTGGGCCTTCGCGCTGGCGGCGCTCGCCACGGTGCTGGTGAGCGCGCTCATCATCTGGACGGTGGCCTCCGGGGCGTGGACCTTCATCAGCCAGGTCGCCTGGGGCAACCTGACCGAGATCGGTTGGTTCCCACGGCGGGGCCTGTTCGACCTCAGCACGTTGCTGGTCAACTCGGCCCAGATCTCCATCATCGCGATGCTGGTGGCGGTGCCGTCGGGCTTCGGCGCTGCGATCTATCTCTCCGAGTATGCGCATCCCAAGGTGCGCAAGGTGATGAAGCCCACCCTCGAGCTGCTGGCCAGCGTGCCTAGCGTGGTGCTCGGCGTGTTCGCCATCAGCTTCATCACGCCGTCGATCCTCACCAACTTCTTCGACGACATCAACTTCTTCAACAAGCTGGCGGCCGGCATCGCGGTGGGCCTGCTGGTGATCCCGCTGATTGCCTCGATTGCGGAGGACGCGCTGCGGGCCGTGCCGGTGGCACTGCGCGAAGCCTCCTCGGGCCTCGGCGCACGCAAGGTCACCACGTCCATCCGGGTGGTGCTGCCCGCCGCCATGTCGGGCCTGATGGCCGCGATCATCGTCGGGTTCAGCCGCGCCATCGGCGAGACGATGGTGGTCACGATCGCATCGGGCGGCGGCGACACCTCACTGTTCAACCTGGCGCTCACCGAGTCGGGGGGCACCATCACCTCCGCCATGGCGGCGCTCGGCCTCGGCACCGACCAGGTGGCCGGCAACAATCTGGCGTTCCAGAGCCTCTACTTCCTCGGGGCGCTGCTGTTCGCCATCACCCTCGTGCTCAACATGCTGGGCGACGTCATCGTCCGGCGGCTGCAGAACAAGTACTGATGTCTGTTCTCACCACTCCCGCAGGCATCGCCACCGGCGCCGCCGATGCCCTGCGCCGTCGCCCCGGCGCCGACGTGGCCGGCTCTGCCTTCAAGTGGCTGCTCATCGGCGCCACCGTGTTCGCCACCGGCTTCCTGGCCGTGCTGCTCGCCGTGATGATCGTGGACGGCTGGGAGGTGCTGTCGGGCAACCTCTGGCACTTCCTCACCCACGGCTTCTCCCAGCGTTCCGCTGCCGAAGCCGGCGTGTGGCAGGGCATCCTCGGCAGCTTGCAGGTGGCGCTGGTGACGGGCCTGTTCGCGGTGCCGACCGGCGTGGCCACGGCGATCTACCTCGTCGAGTACGCGCAAGGCAGCCGCTTCGCTCGCATCGTCGAGCTGAACATCCGCAATTTGGCCGGCGTGCCTTCGATCGTCTACGGGCTGCTCGGCCTGGCGGTGTTCGTGCAGACGATCGACGGCTTCACCAAGGGCAAGACGGTCATCGCAGGCGGCATGACGCTGGCCGCCATGGTGCTGCCGATCGTGGTGATCACCTCGGTGGAGGCGCTGAAGGCCGTGCCAGACTCGCTGCGCGAAGCTGCCTACGGTGTAGGGGCCACCAAGTGGGAGGTGCTCTCACGCCAGGTTCTGCCTGCGGCCTTGTCAACGATTCTCACCGGCACGGTGCTGGCGCTGGCGCGCGCCCTCGGCGAGGCCGCCCCGCTGATCCTGGTGGGCGCGGCCACCGGCTTTATGAGCTTCGGCGATGCCAACGTCTTCGAGACCTTCACCGGCCCCTACACGGCACTGCCGGTGCTCATCTTCAACTTCGCCCGCCAGCCCGGCGCCGATTGGGGGGTGAACGCGGCCGCGGCCAGCGTCATCATCCTGGTGCTGGTGCTGGCCGTGAACGGTCTGGCCATCTACCTGCGCAATCGCTTCGAGAAGCAGTGGTGACCGCGCCGCCGTGACCGACCTCGACCCGCAGCCCCGAACAGGTGACACGTGAATCCCGAGAAGGCACTGATGACCGACGAGTCCGAAGCACCAGAGATCCTGGCGCCATCGGAACCCCACACGCAGACCCGCATCGACGTGAGCGCGGTCGCGGCCATGGCCGGCCAGCGCGCCGACACCGAGACGGTGTTCGAGTGCGGCGACATCAACGTGTACTACGGCGACTTTCTGGCCTTGCGTGATGTCACGCTCGACATCGCGGCGCATGAGGTCACGGCGTTCATCGGCCCGTCGGGCTGCGGCAAGACCACGTTCCTGCGCTGCTTCAACCGGATGAACGACCTCATCGAGGGCGCTCGGGTCGACGGCACCATCCACTACCACGGCGTCAACCTGTATCAAGACGAGGTCGACCCGGTGGAGGTGCGGCGGCGGGTGGGCATGGTGTTCCAGAAGCCGAACCCGTTCCCCAAGTCGATCTACGACAACATTGCGTACGGGCCGCGGCTGGCGGGCGTGAAGCGGTCCGCGCTGGACGACGTGGTGGAGGGCTCGCTCACCCGGGCGGCGCTGTGGGATGAAGTCAAGGACCGCCTCAAGATGTCGGCCTATGGCCTGTCGGGCGGCCAGCAGCAGCGGCTGTGCATTGCCCGGGCCATTGCGGTGCAGCCCGACGTAGTGCTGATGGACGAGCCCTGCTCCGCGCTCGACCCAATCGCCACCGGTCGCATCGAGGAGCTCATCGCCGAGCTGAAAACCGAATACACGATCATCATCGTCACCCACAACATGCAGCAGGCCGCCCGCATCAGCGACATGACGGCCTTCTTCTCGGTGCAGGCGAACGAGATGGGTCACCGCACCGGCGAGCTGGTCGAGTACGCGCCGACGAGCTTGATCTTCACCAACCCCGACGATCCCCGCACGGAGGCCTACATCACCGGGCGGGTCGGCTAGCCACAGAACAGCGACCGAGCAGCGCAAATACGCCACACTGCATGACATGACCGAAGAAGTACGGACCGAGTTCCATCAATTGATGGACGAGGTTCGTGCCGATCTCGTCCAGATGGGCGGCATGGTGGCCGAGGGCATCTCGGCGGTGAGCGCTGCGCTGCTGGCCGGCGACATCGGCGGCGCCGACCAGATCATCGCCGCCGACGACGAGCTCGACCTGCTGAGCCTTGAAGCCGAGGAGAAGTGCGTGCAGCTATTGGCGCTGCAGCAGCCGGTGGCGGTCGACCTGCGCACGATCCTGACCGACCTGCGGATGATCTCCGAGATCGAGCGCAGCGGCGACCTGGTCACCAACATCGCCAAGGCGGTGGCCCGGCTGCACGGGGCGGAGCTGGAGCCCCGGGTGCGCGGGCTGATCGACCGCATGCGGGAGCAGGCGGTGAAGCTGACGGCCAGGGCCATGGATGCTTACGCCGAGCGCGACGCCGGCCTGGCGTCGGTGCTCAACGACATGGACGACGTGCTCGACGACCTGCACAACGAGTACATCGTGGCGGTGTTCGCCTCGCACGAGCTCGGCAAGATCAGCATTCAGCATGCGGTGCAGCTCGCGGTGGTGGGCCGCTTCTACGAGCGCATCGGCGATCACGCCGTGAACGTGGCTGAGCGCGTCGAGTTCCTGGTGACCGGAGAGCTGCCCGAGCATCTGGGCGCCAACCGGGCCCGAGCCCGCCGGGAGCAGGACGAGATGTGATTGCGGCGCTGGTGGCGGTGGCGGCCGCACTGGCAGTTGCGCTGGTTGCGGTGTTGCTGCTGGTGCGGGGGCGCAGTTCGGCTTCGGAACGGCTGGGACGTGTGGTGCACCGGTTCGCCGGGGACCCCGAGGCGCCCCGTCCTGGCGAGGCGAGGCTCGACCGCAACAGCCTCGACGACTGGATCACCTACTTGGAGTCGGTTGCGACCACGGCGGCCATGACGGCCAACCTGGCCGAGCGCGACCGGGCTCGCTGGCAGCTGGCGATGAACGAGCTGGCGGTGGGCGTGGTGCTGGTGGACGAGGACGGAACGGTGTGTGCCAGCAATGCGCTGGCCGACGAGATGATGTCGGCCCGAGATGCCATGGCGCTGGTAGGCGCGGGTGTGACGCAGCTCTTGGAGTCGGCCCGGGAGGGGCAGGCTCGTTCCCGCACGGTGAAGCTGACGGGGCCGCCGCCGCGGGTGATCGAGATCAGCGGGCATCCGGTTGCGGGCGACAGTCATGCGCTGGGAGCGGTGGCGGTGATGGCCGACCGCACCGAAGGTGTGCGGGTGGACGAGGTGCGGCGAGACTTCGTGGCCAACCTGAGCCATGAGCTGCGCACGCCGGTGGGTGCCATCGCGCTGCTGTCGGAAACGCTGGCCGGGGAGGATGACGCTGCGGTGCGCACCCGGCTGGTCGACCGGATCGGTGCCGAGGCCGACCGGGTGAGCCACATCATCGACGACCTGCTGGAGTTGAGCCGGGTGGAGCTGGAGGGGTCCATGCGCCAGGAGTCGGTGCCGGTGGTGCCGCTGCTGTGCGAGGTGGCGCACCAGTATTCCGAGCACGCTCGCAAGCACGATGTGTCGCTGGTGAGCCCGGATGTTGCCGAACAGCTTGTTCTTCATGCCGACCGGAGTCAGCTGCTGCGGGCGGTGGGGAACCTGGTCGACAACGCCATCAAGTACAGCGACCCAGGCTCGGAGGTTCACCTGTCTGCTGCACCCCGCGCACTCGATGACCGGCCCCCGTCGGAGGTGCCGGCCGATGCCGATGAGCAGGCGTGGGTGGACGTGGTGGTGGCCGACGAGGGCATCGGCATTCCCGCCGACGAGACCGAGCGGGTCTTCGAGCGCTTCTACCGGGTCGACAAGGCCCGTGCCCGGGCCACGGGCGGCACCGGGCTGGGCCTGAGCATCGTGCGCCACGTGGTGATGAACCACGGCGGCGAGGTGATGCTGCAGACCCGTGAGGGCGTGGGCACCACCTTCACGCTCAGGCTGCCGGCAGAACAGGACAGGGCGAGCACATGACATCGGTACTGGTGGTAGACGACGAGCCGTCGTTCACCGAGGCGCTCTCGGTGGGCCTGCGGCGCGAGGGCTTCGAGGTGCGCACGGCGGCAGACGGCCGGGCGGCGCTGGCCGAGATCAGCGAGGCCGAGCCCGATCTGGTGCTGCTCGACGTGATGCTGCCCGGCATGTCCGGGCTCGATGTCTGCCGGGAGATTCGCAAGCAGTCGCGGGTGCCGCTCATCATGGTGACCGCCCGGGCCGAGGAGATCGACGCCGTGGTGGGCTTGGAGGTGGGGGCCGACGACTACGTGGCCAAGCCGTACCGGATGCGCGAGCTGGTGGCCCGCATGCGGGCGGTGCTGCGGCGTGCGTCGGGCCAGCCGCCGCCGGCGCAGTCCGACGCTGCGTGCCTGGTCGAGGGCGATCTGGAGCTCGACATCGACCGGCACGAGCTGCGGGTGCGCGGCGAGCTGGTCACCCTGGCGCTGAAGGAGTTCGAGCTGCTGGCATACCTGCTGGCCCATGCCGGGCGGGTGGTGACCCGTGACAGCCTCATGCAGAACGTGTGGGAGTACAACTACGTGGGCGACACCAAGACGATCGACGTTCACGTCAAGCGGCTGCGGGCCAAGATCGAGGACGATCCGTCGAACCCGCAGCGGATCACCACCATTCGTGGCCTGGGCTACCGCTACGAGCGGGCGGCGCCGCCTGCTGCTTGACCCCGTATGCAGCCGACCGGCGCTGCATGCTGAACGACGCACAGCCCGCTTGTCACAGCGAGGGCGCACAATGGTGCTGATGACCTGGCGCAGCGGCTGATGCAGCCGTTCACGTGGCTCGCCCGCACGCATCTGCTGTCTGCTGCCGGTGATGCGCTGATTGCGATCGCGCTGGCCGGGTCGCTGTTCTTCAACCTCGATCCGGCGGCTGCCCGGCCCAGGGTGGCGCTGTACCTGTTGGTGACGATGGCGCCGTTTGCGGTGGTGGGGCCGCTGATCGGGCCGCTGATCGACCGAAGCCGTGGCGGGCGGCGGGGGATGATCATCGGCGCCGGCATTGCCCGGGCGGTGCTGGCGCTGCTGATGGTGCGCCATCTCGATTCGCTGCTGCTGTTCCCCGAGGCGTTCGGCGCGTTGGTGGCGGGCAAGACGTACCACGTGGCCAAGAGCGCGGTGGTGCCGGGGCTGGTGCGCGAGGAGCGCGACCTGGTCGAGGCCAATTCGAAGCTGATGCTGCTGAGCGGGCTGGGGGGTGCGCTGGCTGCGGGGCCCGGTGTGCTGCTGAGCCTGGCGTCGTCGCGCTGGGTGCTCGTGCTGGCGGCGGTGGTGTTCGTGCTGATGACGTTCCCGGCACGGCGGCTGCCCCGTTTTGCCGTGCGGCCGCGGACCTTGGACGACGCGCCGCCTGCAAGTCCAGCACCGGAGCCGCCGAGTCCGCCGCCTCAACGCTGGCGCCGACCCTCAGACAACTACACCGGTCCATGGGTCGATCCCCCCGACGACATAAGACCGGCGCCCGCCGCAGCCACACGGCGGCGGGGCGGGATGCTGCTGGCGGGCTCGGCCATGGGCGTCGTGCGGGCCATGACCGGCTTCACGCTGTTCCTCATCGCGTTCTGGCTGCGCACCGACGACGCAGCGCCGTGGTGGTTCGGCTTCATGTTCACTGCCAGCGCGGTCGGCCAGCTCATCGGTGCCGTGGGTGCGCCGTGGCTGAGGCGCCGTGTGCGCGAGGAGGTGCTGCTGGCCAGCACGCTGGTGCTGGCGGCTGCGGTGTCGTTCTACGTGGTGACTGCGCCCGACCGCTTCTCGGTGCTGGTGCTGGCCATGGTGATCGGCCTCATGTCCGCGCTGGGGAAGCTGTGCTTCGACGCGATCGTGCAGCGCGACGAGGTGCCCGCCGACCGCGGGCGCACCTTCGCCCGCTTCGAGACCCGCTTCCAGCTCATGTGGGTGATCGGCGGGCTGGTGCCGGTGGCGGCGCCCAGCGGCATCCTGCCGCTGCGGGCCGGGGTGATGCTGCTGGGCATTGCCGGCCTGGTTGCGGTGGTGCTGTATGCGGGCGGGCTGTGGGCGCTGGCGCGGGGCCGGCGTCCGCCGTCGGAGATCATCGCCACCCGGGTCCGCACCCGCATCCGCCGCAACAGACCGGAACCGCCTGCATAGGTGCGCCCGCAGCCATCGCAGCTGTGCCTGCCGGCTGACGCTTGCTAGAGGGGCAGGTCGAGGCGGGCCAGCCAGAGGCCTGGTGCGACGAGCTCGTTCGGCGTGGGGAGCCCGCCGGGCTCGAAGAGGCGGGCCAGCCCCTCGCGGCCGGCTCGCTCGATCACGCCGGCGACGAAGCTGTCTCCCCGTTCGCGTGCCTCGGCGGTCAGCCGCACTCCGAGCAGCCGGTCGGCATAGTCGGCGCCCGTGAGGGCGCGGCGGCGGACGGCCTCGCTGAGCGCACCGAACCCGCCGATGAGCCGGGGACCCGCCTGCGCGACCACGTCGTCGACGTAGGCGGTGAGCACACAGATCAGCGTTTCGAGCTGGCTGATGCTCTGGTGCTCGTCGCGGGTCACGCCGAGCAGCATTTCGGGATTGCCGAAGATGCGCTGGAGCTGCTCGCCGAACTGCGCCTGGAGCTGCTGCGGGTCGCTGGCATCGTCGAGCGACGGCAGCTCCAGCTCGCCGAAGTCCATGGGGTCGCCGCGGCGGAAGCCGTCGACATGTTCGACCAGCAGCCGGTCGAGCTGTTCCCGGATGCCGGGCTCGGCCAGCACGGCGTGCATGGTGTGCTCCCGGATGGCCACCCACAGCATCACGTCGTCGACGTCGAGGCTCCACTCGTTGGCGAACTCGGCGATGTTGGCGGTCACGATGAGCACGCGGGGCATGGGGATCATGAGGTCCGAATTGCCGAACGCGTTGGTGGCGAGGTGGCCGGCCATCATGCCGGCGGTCATCGCCACGGTCATGGGGCTCATCATGGCGAGCAGGCCGGCGAAGGGGTCGTGCGCCGTGCTGCTCGCTGGGTCAGGTTGCTTCAGGCGTTCCGACAGCCGGTCCATGAGCGGGCGGATGGTCTCGAGCGCGCTGGTGGCCCAGCCCGAGCGGGTGACCGGCTCGAGCTGCGGTGCGACCTGCAGGCCGGTGACATGTGCCACGTGCAGCTCAGCCACCCGGCTGATCTCGCTGAGGCGGTGCCGCTCGACGGGGTCGACGTTGTGCTCGAGCTTGCCGCCGGTGGCGAGCTGGTTGGCGGCCTGGCGGGCGCCTTCCCAGAGCTGTTCGTCGTTGCCCCCGAAGATGGATGCGACGTCGCCGAGGAACGGGATGCCCGAGAACGGGTTGTCGTCATCGTCGGCCACAACGGCATCGTACGACGGGTCACGGTGCACCGGAACAGCGCCCCTGCCGCTGTGTGCTGCGATCGACTGCCGCTGCTGTCGGGCGCAGTGACCGGGGGCAGGGTCATGAGTGAGGCATGGTAGGGATATGAGCCGGATTGCCGTGTCGGGTACGGGCGGCGTGATCGGCGCCCGGGTGCTGCAGTGGCTGGCCCAGTCGTTCGACGTGCTCGACGTCGACGCCGCCGATGCCGACAGTCAGCACGACCTGGGCGGCGCCGAGACGCTCGTGCATCTGCGGCTC
Source organism: Acidimicrobiia bacterium (assembly GCA_022821985.1). Lineage (GTDB taxonomy): Bacteria > Actinomycetota > Acidimicrobiia > Acidimicrobiales > Poriferisodalaceae > Poriferisodalis. Next base: position 12,518 of record JAJECP010000026.1, on the reverse strand, counting down.
ACCCGGGAGGTGACCTCCGACCGTGTGCGGCGGGTGCTGGCGGCGGCCGACGGCGTGCGGCATCTGACGATGGTGTCGAGCGCCAGCGTGTACGGGGCCTGGCCCAACCACCCCACGCCGATCTCCGAGGATCTGCCCGTGCGCCCCAATCTGGAGGCGTCGTGGGCCGTGCATCATGCCGACGCCGAGCGGATGGTGCTGGAGTGGTGCGATCAGGGCGATCGCTCCGCCGCGATCCTGCGGCCGGCGCCGGTGGTGTCGAGCGGCCTGGGCGGCCCGATCGGCGAGGCGATGCTGGCCGCGGCCCCGATCCGCACAGGCAGCGACGACCCGCCGGTGCAGTTCCTGCACCTCGACGATCTGGCCTCCGCGGTGGTGCTGGCCACGCAGCGCCGGCTGTCGGGCGTGTTCAACGTGGCTCCCGACGGCTGGCTGTCGCCGGGCGAGCTGCGGGCGCTGCTGGGGGCCCGCCCCAAGATCCGGCTGCCGATGCCGCTGCCCAAGCGGCTCGACCGTTACGTGGCCCGGCGGGTGGGCCACGCTGCGCCCGAAGGGCTGCTCCCGTACACCCGCTACAGCTGGGTAGTGGCCAACGACCGGCTCCGGGCTGAGGGCTGGGAGCCCCGCTACAGCAGCGCCCAGGCGTTCGTGATCGCCGACGTCGGGATGCCCTGGGACGACCTCAATGCCCGCCAGCGCCAGTACGCCACGCTGGTCGGCGCGGGGGCCGCGGTGGCGGCAGGCGGCTGGGCTGCCGCGGCCTGGCTCCGGCGCTCCTACGCTTTGCGATGATGCAGCCCGATGCGAGCCCGGCCGACACGTGGGTGGAGCTGACTCACGACGAGCTGCCGATCGCCGCCATCTATGAATGGGCGCTTGATCCGGCGGCGGGAGCGGTCGTGCTGTTCTCCGGCACGGTGCGGGATCATGCCGAGCACCGCACGGGCGTGACCCGGCTGGTGTACGAGGCATACGAGTCTGAGGTGGCGCCTCGCTTCGCCGAGATTGCCGCCGAGTTGCGCCGGCGGTGGCCGAGCGTGCGCAAGGTGGCGCTGCTGCACCGGGTGGGCATGCTGGGCCTGACCGAGAGTTCGGTGGTGGTGGCCGCCTCGGCGCCGCACCGGGGTGAAGCATTCGAAGCTGCCCGCTTCGGCATCGATACGTTGAAGGCCACGGTGCCGATCTGGAAGCAGGAGCATCACGACGCCGGCACCGACTGGGGCCTGCAGTCGCAGCCGATCGCACAGGTGCCCCGGTCATGAGCCCGCTGCTGTTCCTGGCGATCGCGATCGTGGTGCCGTTGCTGGGGATGATCGTCTTGGGCATCGGCGCTCGCATCAAGCACCAGAAGGCGACCGATGACGAGACAGGGCTGTTCCGGCGCAAGCTCGAGTCGATCGCCCCCCCTGCCACCGATGACCCGTCGCCGGGCACGCCGGGGCTCGTTCGGGCGATGCGTCGGCGGAGAGGCGCTCCAGCCGCCAAGCGAGCATCTGGCCAGGCTGCCGCCGAGTCCGCTGCCCCTGCCGCGCAATCCGCGCCGCGCAATCCCGCCCGGAAGCGACCTGCTCCAGCACCGGCGAGCATCCGCCTGGTCGAGCGCGACTACTCGGTGCCGGTGCTGCCGCCCCTGAGCGCCGACCTCGAAGAGCTCCCGCCGCCGGCAGGCGAGCGCAGGACCCGCCGGGCGATACCCCGCCCACCCGAAGCCGAACGACGGCACGACCGCGTGATCTCCGCCAATCAGAGGCCCAACCAGGGGCGTCACCCTGGCTCGTGACCTGGCGATCGATCTCGGCACCGCGAACACGCTGGTGTACGAGCGGGGGCGCGGCATCGTGTTCAACGAGCCGTCGGTCATCGCGCTCAACGAGCGCTCTGGCGAGGTGCTGTCGGTGGGGCGCGAAGCCTGGCAGATGATCGGGCGCACGCCGAGCTACATCATCGCTGCCCGGCCGCTGCGCAATGGCGCCATCACCGACTTCGACATCACTCAGCGCATGATCCGGCTCATCCTCCAGGGCGTGGGCGTCGGCCGTTTCGGCCGCACCCGTGTTGCCGTCTGCGTGCCGTCGCTGATCACGCCGGTCGAACGGCGGGCGGTGATCGAGGCAGCGCGGCGGGCCGGGTCGTCGGACGTCCGGCTCATCGAGCAGCCGATCGCTGCAGCCATCGGCTCGGGCCTGCCGATCCACGAGCCCACCGGCTCGCTGGTGATCGACGTCGGCGGCGGCACCGCCGAGATCGCCATGGTGTCGCTCGGCGGCCTGGTATCGCTGCGTGCGGTCCGTGTGGGATCGTTCGACTTCGACACTGCGCTGATGAACTACTCCCGCCGCGTGCACGGCATCGCCATCGGTGAGCGCACGGCGGAGGAGCTGAAGATCAGCATTGGCTCGGCATGGCCGGTCGACGACAAGTTCGACGCTGAGGTGAAGGGCCGTGACCTGTCGACGGGTCTGCCTCGCACCTTCGTCATCACCCCCACCGAGGTGCGCTCCGCACTGGCCGACACGGTCGAGCTCATCGTGGAGGCCGTCCTGGAATGCTTGGGCGAGGCACCGCCCGAGCTGGCACAAGACCTCATCCACACCGGCGCCCTCATGGTCGGCGGCGGCTCGCTGCTGCAGGGCCTCGACCAGCGCATCGCATCCGAGGCACGTGTGCCCGTGCTGCGCTCGGAGTCGCCGCTCGAGACGGTCGTGCTGGGCGCTGGCCGGGCGCTCGAGAACTTCGAGTCGCTCCACGCCTCGCACACGATCCCCGGCCGCTAGTCCCGGGCTGCCGGGTTCCGGCACATGCTGAACGCCGCAGGATTCCGGCGTGCGGTGCAGGCGGAGGGACTCGGGCGTGTGATGCGAGTCGCGCCGGTGCGCTCGGCAGCGTTGCTCGCGGCGGTGCTGCTCGCCGCAGGCTGCTCAGAATCGCCCCCCGAGGCCAGCCCGCCGGTGCAGCCCCAGCTTGCGCCTGCCCACGGTTATGACGCCGGAGTGTTCACGCTGGGCGTGCTGGTTGACCTGACGGGTGTTGCTGCGGAGGCTGAGAGTGCGGCGCTCGCCGGCGTAGAGGCGTACTGGGCCGGGGTCAATGCCCGAGGCGGCATCGCCGAGCTCTACCCGGTCGAGCTGTCGGTAAAGCACCTCGATGCCGACGCACTCGGTGAGTGGGATGTCGCAGCGCTGGCCTACGTAGGCAGCTCGATCGACGCCGCCGACGTGACGGCCGGGCTGCCGTTGCCGGTGGTGCCGGCCGTGGCCACGCTGGCCGGCGACGACCTGGCCTGGGTGCTCACCAGAGCGGCGCCGGTGGAGCTAACCACCCTGGCTTTGCTGGACCGATTCCGCACGAGCGGACCTGGCGCCACCTGGTGCGTCATCGTCGATGGTTCGCCCTTGGGCCGCCAGGTCGCCGCAGCGGCATATGCCGCAGGCGCTGCCCGTGAGACGGTGCCGGCAATGCTCGACCTCGACGTGGGCGAGATCGAGGTGCTCGATCTGGACGCGTCCGTGTTCGACGTCAACGACGCGGTCAGCGACCGCCAGTGCCGGTACGTGCTCGTCGAGGCGGCCGAGCCCGACGCAATCCACGTGCTCGAACGGCTCCCGCCGAACCTGACCGTCGTCCGCCGTTCCACCCTGGCCGCCGGCATCGAACTGCCCGGACATGTCGAGCTGCTCATTGACCCCGCCCCGCCCTGGCAGACCGGCCGCTCCGCCGTGATGGATGCGTTCGCCGCCGACTGGGCACGGCTCCACGCCGACACCGCAACCGAGCCGCTCACGCAGCCTGCGTCGCCGACTCTGCCCGACGGCCGCCCGCTGGCAGACCCCCGGGTACGGGCCGGATGGCTGTCACAGCTCCGCCTGCACCTGTTGCTGGAGCAGGCGGTCGCTGCCGGCGATGTGAGCCGGGAACGGCTCGTCGCCCTGGCAGGACAGGTCGAGCCGGTCGACCCCGACCGCAACACGCTGCCCGGCGTACCTCGCATCGGCATGGACATCTCTGAGCCGATCGGTGGCGGACCGCTGCGCACCCTCCGTCTCTACGGCCGCAGCGATGTCGCCGCCGACGAGCTTGGGTTGCGCCAAGTGCTCGTCCTCGACGTGACCCACCTCATGGCTGAGCTGCGGGATCGCCTCGGCAGCTGAGAGGCTGCGCGGATAGGCGAACCTTCTCGTCGTCGCACCTGTCGTATCCCGCTCTTGTTCGCTACGCTCACAGGCCGCTCGGGCCACGGCTTCGCCTACCGGCTCAGCCTCTTGGCTCAGCGCACGGGAACGCCGAGCAGTTCGCCGGCGACGGCCCGCACCTGGCGGTCTCGATCCTCGAGCGCGGCCCGCACGGCATCGGCGGCCCGGTCGTCGTCGAACTGGTACAGCCCGAGCAGCGCACGGCGGCGGATCTGCGGCCGGTCATCCATCGCCGCCAGCAACATCTCAAGCGCCATCCCCCGGGCAGCGTCGTGCGGCACGCCATCCTCGGCATCCAAGCCGGCGGCGATCGCACCCAGCGCCGCCACGGCGCTTTCCCGGCACAGCGGATCGTCATGACTTCGGGCCACCCGGCACAGCTCCTCGACTGGCCCAGGATCCCGGTCACGCTCGCCAAGTGCCGCCGCTACCACCTCAACCACCGACGCATCCGGGTCGCTCAGCAGCCCCACGAGCTCGATATCTGGCGGCGCCAGCTCCGCGGCCCGGCACCGCACCTCCGCCGCCTCGTCCCCCAACGCCCGACCGACCTGTTCCGCCTGCAGCGCGCCGCACCGAGCCAGCGCTCCGAGCGCCGCGGCCCGCACGCCCGCGTCGGGATCGTTGAGCAGCCGTTCCGCCACCGCCGCCTCACCCCGATGACCCGCCACGATCGCTTCCAGCCGGCGTGCATACGCCTCGCCGTCCGCCTCGCTGCTGGCGTTCACCCGATGAGCGCTTCGAGCACCAACGCCCCGACCACCGCGCCAAGCGCAACCAGCGCCACCAGCGCGATCACGCAAATTGCCGTGAAGGCCCCCAAACCGAGCACCGCAACCAGCTTGCGCCAGATCGCCGTGGGCTTGTACGGCCACCGCCCGGCTTCCATGGCTCCGGGTTCGACGCGCTGGGCTTCCATGCGCCTCGGCTCGATGCGCCCTGGTTCCATGCGCCCAATATGCCCCATCTGCGGCCCCACCGCGCGTGCCCGCGACAGGGCGCATGGCACGCTGTGCGCCTGTGACCGACGCGACCGGCGGCCCGCCGGAAGACGATCCTGACGCTCCTCTCGAAGCGCCTCCTGGCAGCACGCCAGCGGACGGGCCCGACGATGACGCAGATCTCGGCTGGCGCGCCTTGGCCGGCTCGCTCGACGATCTCGGCTTCGCCCCGCCGCCTGCTGCCGACACCGAGACACCTATCGCGCCCGCTCTCGCCGCTGAAACCAACGCCCCCGACCTCGCAACTGAGCTCATCGCCGACACCGCCGACACCGACGGAGCCGATCCCACCGACCTCACCCACACGGCTTCGGGCCACCCGCGCCCCCGCCAGTATTCCCGAGGCTCCAACGCCCTCATCGGGGGCATGCTCGTCCTGGCACTCCTCATCATCACCGGCTTCACCACCACGCTCATCGACAAGGCCGTCATCGCCCCCGGCCACACCGCCGACATCGAGGAATTCGTCGACGTGCGCGATCACCCCGCCTACGCCTCCGACGCCACCATCTCCCTCGTCAGCGTCCGCACCAGCTTCGCCCCGTCGCTGTTCGAAGTGATCGGCGGCTGGCTCGACGGCGCCCTCGAAGTGGTCGACATCGAAGACATCCTCGGCGAGCGCACCGTTGCCGAGAACCGTGACGCCGGCCGCCTCCAGATGGACCAGTCCACCCAGGTGGCCGTGGCCGTCGCCCTCGAGCACCTAGGCCACGAGATCATGACCCCCATCGGCGCCCGCATCGCACGGGTCATGCCCGACGCCCCGGCCGACGGCGCCTTCCTGGAAGGCGACATCGTGCAAGCGGTCGGCGACACGGCCATCACCACGGCGCAGCAGCTGTCCGACACGGTCAAGGCACACGAACCGGGCGCCACCGCCACGTTCACCGCCCTCGCCCCCGACGGCCAGACCCGCACCGTCACCGTCACCCTGGCCGACCGAGACGGCGTCGCCCTGCTCGGCGTCATCGTCACCACCCACGTCGAATTCGCCGAACCGCCCATCGACGTGCGGCTTCACATCGAGAACATCGGCGGCCCGTCAGCCGGCCTGGCCTTCACGCTGTCGGTCATCGACGCCCTCACGCCCGAACCGCTCACCGGCAACCTCGACGTCGCCGCCACCGGCACCATCCACCACGACGGCTCGGTGGGCCCCATCGGCGGCGTGCCCCAGAAGTCTCACGCCGTCGTGCGAGCCGGCACCGACCTCTTCCTCGTACCCGCATCCCAGGTGGAAGAAGCGGTAGCCGTGGCCGAACCGTCCGTCGCCGTCGTGGGCGTCGAAACCCTCGAAGAAGCCCTCGCCGCCATAGCCGCCCACCGCTCCTGACGCGCAGCCGGCAATCGGCTGACGACGCGACCACGAAGACGTTGATCACTCCGAGATCGAGTGCTTCTACTTCGGCGGTGGGTCAGTTGGACCAGATGTTGATGAGGTCGGTGGCGGCGAACCAGTTGCGGTCGCGTCCCACTCCGGGTGACCGAGCGTCGATGGGGGTGACGATGCCGTGGTCGGCGAGCGTCTGCAAGGCGGTTCTGCCGGCAGCCCTGCTGACGCTCACGAGCTCGGCTGCATCAGGTGCGCTGAGCACGGGTTGAGCGATCAATGACGGCACGAGCGCCCGTGCCGCGCTGTCAGAGCGCAGCCCGCCCAGCCTTTGGTTCCATGCATCGATGGTGCGGCGAGTGCTGGCGGCGAGCTGATCGGTGATGTCTGCGGCCGCTTGTGCAACTTGGGCGAACCAGCGGATCCACGGGCCAGCGTGTCCCTGTTCGAACATGTGCAGCCCCGAGAGGTAGCCGCCGGTGTCACGGGCAACGGCAACGCTGATCGGGACTGTCGAGTGGCGGGTCACGTTGGCCCGGCGCAATGCCCTGCTGACGAGTATCCGCCCGAGCCGGCCGTTGCCGTCGCCGTAGGGATGGATCGCTTCGAACTGCGCATGCAGGATCGCGGCGTGCGAGATCGGGTCGATGTCGACCCGCTCGTTGGCGAACGTGACGAGATCGCCCATCAATTCGGGGATCTCGCCCGCCGGCGGCGGGACATAGGCGGCATCGAGAGGCGAGCTGCCTCCCACCCAGCCGACGCGGTGGCGGAACGTGCCGATCATCTCGGGGTCCAGGTCGCTGTGGCGCATGAGTCGGGCGTGCCACCGGTGCAAGGCCTCGATGCTGAGCGGGGCCGATGCTTCGTCGAGAGCGGTGCCGATGACGGCGAGATTGTCGGCCACCCAGCCGGCGGCACCGCCCGCGTCGGTGCGTTCGGCGACCAGAACTGACAGCAGCGGTTCTCGAAGACCTTCGATTCCCGACGACGCCACCCCTTCGTGGCGCAGCAGCAGGCGTGACAGTGCCTCCCAGCTGCTCGGCACCAGTTGGTCGGCAGCCCGGATCGCGGCAATTGCCTGTTCGGTGGCGCGGGCTTCCGGAACCGTCAGGGCGAAGTCTCGGTCAGCCAGCTTCGCGGGCTTCCACGTGCGGACCTCGCGGCCGTTCCATTCGGCTGCAACAACCGTGCCGGCGCCGCCGCTCTCGAACAAGCTCATTTGGAAAGAATAGCGCTTTAACCTTTCCAAAGATGGCTAAATTGGCAAGGTTACGGAAATAATCTTTCCAAATAGCAGCAATTTGGCATGGCTCGCGTGCGCCGCCCGAACAGGGCCGCTAGGTCGGCAGTCGGTCAGTGTGGGGTGAGCGACATGGGGAAGGTGTCGAGCAGTTCGGCGCCGTCGGCGGTGACGTAGACCTGGTTTTCGAGCTTGACGCCTTCGGTGCCGCCGGGTTCGCCCACGTACACCTCCAAGCACAGCACCACGCCGTCGTCGACGACGCCGTCGTATCCGTGTGTGTCCCAGTCCTGGAGGTAGTGGATCATGGGGTACTCGGTGGACAGGCCCAGCCCGTGGGCGACATCCGCGTAGCGGTTGGGCAGGTAGCGGTCGGGGAGCTGGTAGCTGCGCTCGGCGAACTCGCGGAAGCTCAGCCCGGGCTCGAGCAGCTCACGGTTGTGGGCGAGCACGTCGCAGGCGAGCGAGTGAAGCGACCGCTGCGCCGGTGTCGGTTCTCGGCCCGGCGTCACCCAGCTGCGCGACATGTCCGCCGCATACCCGTAGGGGCCGATCAGGTCGGTGTCGAAGCTGACCAGGTCGCCGGCCTCGATCACCCGATGAGAGCACTCCGCGAACCACGGATTGGTCCGTGGGCCGCTCGTCAGCAGCCGGGTCTCGATCCATTCGCCGCCGCGGGCGATGTTGCCGGCGTGCAGGTGCGCCCACAGCTCGGCCTCGGTGATCCCCGGCCGCAGCGCCCGCCACATCTCGCCCACAGCCTGCCCGGCAGCATGAACAGCCCGGCGCATCGCCACGATCTCCTCGGGATGCTTGCGGTAGCGGGCCAGCTCGGTGAACGCCATGGTCGTCACCGTGTCCACGCCACGGCGCCGCAGCGCCGCCAGCCCCAGCGGCTCGCACTTGTCGAACGCGACCCGCAACGAACCCCGGCCATGCAACCGCACCAGATCCGCTATCCCGGCGGCCCACCGATCCGCCGCCTCGGCCTCGCGGGGACCGTTCTCGAAGAAGAACCAGCCCACCGCCGGCCTCACCTCGTCGATCAACGGCAGATGCGCGCTGAGATGCTCACACCGCGCCAGATCGAACAGCACCACCGGCCCCTCGGTCGCCACGAACGCATACCGCACCGGGTTGTGGGCAGTCCACACCGCCATGTTCGTTGCATCGGTGGCGTACCGGATGTTGATCGGGTCGAACAGCACAATGCCCGCAACGTCGGCAGCCTCGAGCTGACTCCTCAGCCGCCCCAGCCGCCACGACCGCACAGCATCCATGTCCGGCGCCCGCAAACCAGCCGCCTCTCACTCCGCAACAGCCGCGCCCGACACACCCCCAGCGCTCACAGCAGCGACCGTAATCGCCACCCTCCACCCATCTCGGCGACCCGCCAGCCAGCGAAACTGCGCCTGATCGACCACCAGGTCACCGCCGACCAGCCCGGCGGTGCGCTGGCTCGCCAGCGTTGCGGCTTTACGCTGGGCGTCGTGAGCACGCCGACGAGACGCTGGCCGAATGGCTGACATCGCCTCCGCCGACTGACGTGCAAGCGCCCGCCGACGTCCCCCAGCCCTCCCGCCGCGCCCGGTTCGCCTCGGTCGACACGTTCCGGGGCCTGCTGCTCATCGGCATGGTCTTCACGCCCAGCACGGCCGTCGGCGACCACTTCGCCTTCCTGCGCCACGCCGAGTGGGACGGCATCACCATGAACGACTGGATCTTCCCGGCGTTCCTAGTCACCAGCGGCCTCAGCCTGTCGTTCCTGCTGCGGAACCCGTCCAAGAGCGCCACCTACCGCCGGCTCACCCGCCGCCTCATCCTGCTCGTCGTGCTTGGCATCGCCTACAACGCCTACGGCACGTCATGGTTCGACATCACCGAGCTGCGCTTCACCGGCGTGCTCCAGATGATCGGCATCGCCGGGGCGGTGGGCGCCGCCGTGGTGCTGGCAAGCCGGGCCATGTTCGGCGAAGACAAGATGTGGCTGCTCATCACCGTGGCCACGGTCGGGCTGTTCGTGTACGGCCTCGGCCTCGAGCTCATCGCCTGCGATCCGATCGGCCGCTGCAGCCCCTACTTCGAGATCGACCGGGCCGTGCTCACCGACAGCCACGTGTACCGGGCGGGCGCCGCGGGCTGGGATCCCGAAGGACTGGTGCTGTCGATCGCATCGGCGGCGTTCGTGCTCTACGGCTATTCGGCCGGCATGGTCATCCGCCGCATCGGCCAGAGCGACCGCCGCGAAACCGTGCGCCAGATCGGCACGCTGGCCGGCGCCTGCCTGGCCGCCGGGGCCATCGCCTCGGCGTGGATGCTGCCCAACAAGCGCCTCCTCACCCCGTCGTTCGCGCTGCTGGTGTCGGGCTCGGCCCTGGTGGTGGTATGCGGCATCTACCTGCTGATCGACACCGGCGGCGGGCCCGCCATCGACAGAATCCGGCGCGGCATCACCTGGCCGATCATCGCGTTCGGCCGCAACGCCATCATCGTGTACCTGTTCGAGCGGGTGCTGCTGCACGCCGGCCGAACCATCAAGATCGGCGACCGCTCGATCGAGACACGCCTGATGGAAGACATCCTGCCGGTCGGGGCGCCGGCGGTGCATGAGGCCTACGCGGCCGTCATCGCCTGCGTCATCTTGCTGGTGGTGGGAACCCTGCACCGGCGCCGCCTGTACCTGGCGCTCTAGGCCGGCACAGCCGCCGGTGCTCTCGCGCCGGCAGCGGTGCCGGCTCGGCCGCGGCGCACCGGCAGCGCCGCCGCGGGGCCTGCTACTCGAATCGCACCCAGAAGTGCTGGTGGCGGTGGAAGTCGGTCTCCTGGCCGTCGTAGTCGCCGCGGTAGTAGCCGGGGTTGCCGTCGAGCAGCCAGCCGTAGTGCACCACGTGGGCGCCCAGGCGCGTCGTGCCCGACGTCGCAAAGGCATCGTCGAAGCCGTCCCAGCTCACCTCTTCGATCAACGAGACCTCAGGGTCGGAGCCACAGGTCGGCGCAGCCTGGTAGCCGACGCCGAAGTCGACCTGCCGCAGCACCTCCTGAACGGCGCCGTGGTCGGCGTGGGCATAGCTCGAGCACCCCGCATGACCCTCGCCGTTCCAGTAGCTCGCACCGATCAGCCCGTCGGCCCGCAGCCCGTCGCCTACCCCGAACGCACCCCGGTTGGCCACCACCGTCTCAACAGCCCACCGAACCTCGCCGGCGGTCACGTCGCCGTCGCCCAGGTTGAACCACACCACCGACGCCAGCGGCGACGTCCACACCTCAGCGGTCAGATCGGCAACGCAGCCCCCGTCGTCGTACCGGCAGATCTCCTGCCCGCCGCTGTCGAACGGCCCTGCCACGCCCTGGTACTCGAACGAGGGCGGCAGGCTGTCGTCTCCCGCCGCCATCTCCTCCATGAAGTCGAAGAACGAGTTGATCCGGGCGGCCTCGCACGTCGGCGTCCATTTCCCGTCGGGCCAGGGATCGGGCCGTGCCTCCCCGGTGCCCTCGTCGTACCCCGGCGACTCGCAATAGAACGACTGCTCCCCCCTGGTCAGCAGAATGAACACCTCGTAGGTGTCGGGCGTGTCCTCGATCAGCGACCACACCTGCATCTCGTCGTCGGGATGGGGCACCACCACGTAGGTCACCGTGCTCGGCCCGCCCGCCGAGCAAGCAATCCCCGCCACAACAACAGCAACCACCACCGCCAACAACGCTGCACGCAAGCGCATATGTCGACACTGAACGAATATCACTGAAAAGCGTTTCCTCGCACGAGGCCCATTTCATACTGTCGCAGCACGCCGAGCGCGGTGAGGGCGTTCCGTCGGCACGCACACGGGATATTGGGCCGAATAAGATAAAGGTATGACTAAGCGCCGCATCACGGTCACCGTCGATGAAGACCTCCTGGAGGCTGCGAGCGCCGCTGTGAGCGCTGGGGATGCTTCCTCGGTGAGTGCATGGATCAACGAGGCACTGGCCGACAAGTGCGAGCAGCGCCGACGGCTCGAGGCCCTCGGCGAGGCAATAGCCGACTACGAGGCCGAATTCGGCAAGATCACCCTGGAGCAAGTGGAAGAACGGCGCCGCCTTGATCGCGAAGAGGCGGATCGGTTCCGCATTGAATGGCAGCAGCGGAGAGCCGAGCGTGAGCTTGGTGCTTGATGCGGGGGCGCTGGTCGCCCTTGAACGCGACGAGCAGGGGCTCTGGGAGCGTGTGGAGGATGCTCATCTGGCCGGCCGTCCCCCGCTGACCCATGGCGGCGTGGTGGCGCAGGTGTGGCGGGGCGGTTCAGGGCGTCAAGCCCGGCTGGCGAAAGCGCTGCTGGGCACTCACGTTGTGCCGCTCAACGATGAGCTGGGCCGCCGGGCGGGCACATTGTTGGCACGGACAGGCCTGGTCGATGCCATCGATGCCGCGCTCGTCGCCCTGTGCCGTGGAGGCGACCAGATAGTGACCTCTGACCCACACGACATCGCGACACTCGCCGACGCGGCCCGACTCGAAGTCGACATCGTGCGCGCATAGCCGCCGACAGTTGCATCTTGCCGCCGATGAAGATTCGCTGGCTGGTCAGGGCGCCAGAAGTGCGGCGGGAATGACGGCGATGCCGTCGCGGCGGCGGTAGGCGTAGGGACCGGTGGTGATGACGGCGGCGTCTGCCAGGCCGGGGCCGATGGCGCGCTGCAGCCAATGCAGGTGGCGGACGTCATCGTCTGACACGGTGGCTGACAGCTTGGCCTCCACGGCAACCACGCGGTCG